>CAVZIJ010000002.1:0-1401110 GCA_963775335.1 uncultured Gammaproteobacteria bacterium | reverse complement strand
GACGTGTCTTCATACTGCCCCCTGGTTCATGAGGGATGGTGAAAGAGGTCTGGGTGGTGGTCCAGCGCTTTGATTCTCAGGCCTTTTCTCTTCCCGCGATAGACATGGACGGCGTCGAGCTCGCCGCGCTTTACACGCTGCAATACGGTCTGGCGCGAGACGCCCAGAATTTTCGTCGCCTCCTGCATCGGGACATAGCCCTCGGGGGCGTGCTCGACGAAGCGCCCGAGGAGCTCTTCGGTGATGCGGATTTGCCATGGGGCGCCGGGGGTCAGCTGTTGCCCGGCAATAAACCCATCATTGAGCCAACGGTGGATGGTCGATGGCGCGATGCCGAGGATGTGGGCCGCTTGTTTGATGTTGACCAGCTCCCCGTGAGCGGGCTGGCTCGTGGGCTCGAAACAAGGGATGTTCCAATGACGACGCAGATTGCCCACGCGGTTGGTCGTGAAGCGGTGACCGTAGGCCGTGTACTTGCCTTGGCGGTTGAGGATTCCGGCAATCACGGCATCAGGGTAATGCGTAGCCAAGCGGCGCACGAGCTCGACGGTATCTTCCTCCGTGCGTATCGGGGCGGGGCGCGAGCGTGGGCGCTCAACGTCGAGCTCTGTGAGCATACCGCCGCGCCAGCGCAGCGTGAGGTGGGCGCGGTAGGCCTCCCGATGGTCGGCGATGATGACTTCCTCGAGCAACGTGCGCAGCAGTTCTTTTTGGTCACGCGCGCTGGTCGTGGGGGCGTGCCATACGCGCGGGAGGTCCTCAGCGAGACGCAGCACGGCATTGCGCTCATCGGCGCTGAGCTCGCGGGGGCGGCGTTGCGCACGGCTGCGAAGCTCGCTCTGGGCTTGCTCGAGCTCGCGCAAGCGCTGCTCCCATTGCGCCTCCAGTCCGCGGGCGACGAGGCGATTTTCGGGCTCGACGGCCCGATACCGGCGCTCGGCACGTTCGGCCTCGTAGCGTGCACGCTCCACGCTAAGGTGCCACTGCTTCAGGGCCGCGTCATAATCGCTCTCGATGCGCTGTGCGGCGAGCAGGGCCGCTTCCAGGCCGGCCGGCTGAAGTGCATCCATGACGGCCTGGGCGACGGCCTCGTCAAGCTGCACGCCACCGATACTCAGGCAATACAGACCGCGTCCCTCGACGATGTCTTTGCCCGGGCAATGGTAGCCTGGGGCGGCGTTGCGACCCTGGTAGTGAGTGCGCAGCCGACGCCCGCAGTGACCGCAGGTGGCGATGCCTTGCAGCAGCGCTGTGCCTTCTCTCACGGCGCCTCCCGATCCGTGGGGGCGAGGACGGGTATTGCGGGCGATGCGCGCCAGGTTCGCCTCATAGGTTTCCCAGTCGATGAAGCCCTCGTGGTGCTCCCGGATGAGCACGGCCCATTGGGCGCGAGGGAGCTGGCGCACGCGCTTGCGAAGCCCACCGTTTGCATCGACGTAGCGTTCGTGTCGACTCTTGCCATACGCGTAGGCGCCAGCATACACCGGATTGCTCAGCACTTGGTGAATGCTGACATAGGTCGGGGGCACCCAGCGGATTTCGGCGCCGCTGTGCGAGCGCAGCGGAAAGCTCAAGTGCTCGGAGAGGAACCACAGCCAGACGCGGCGCACCGACCCGAGCTCGGCGAAGCGCTCGAACACGGTTCGGATCGTGGCGGTGACGGCTTCGTCGGGATGCAAGCGAACCTCGCCTTCATCGTCGCCCCAAACGAAGCCCACCGGCAGTCCTCGACGCAGCTCGCCGCGGGCGGCTTTATTGCGGATCCCCCCATCGAGGCGCGCGCGCAGGATGTGCAGCTCCGCTTCGGACATCGTCCCCTTCAACCCGAGGACCAGGCGGTCGTTGAACAGGCTGGGGTGGTAGAGGCCGTCGGCATCGCCGATGAGGGTGTTGGTCAGGCCGCACAGGTCGAGGAGGCGATACCAGTCGGCGTTGTTGCGCGCCAAGCGCGAGACCTCCAGGCCGAGCACGATGCCGACGTGTCCGAGGGCCACCTCGGCGGTCATGCGAGCGAAGCCGCTGCGTCCTTCGGTGGTGGCACCGGACAGTCCGAGGTCCTCGTCGATGACGGTGATCTGCTCGGACGCCCACCCGAGCGTGCGTGCGCGCTCGACCAGGGCATATTGGCGTTGGGTAGACTCGCGATGGTGCTCGACCTGGGTGGGGGTAGATTGGCGCACGTAGACAAAGGCGCCGCGGCGCAGATGCTCGGAGTTAACCTTCGGATCAGTCATCGTTGTTTCCCTCCACGCTTAACGTGCTCTGTGCGGTTTGTGCGATCAGTCTCGCCAAGATGTCGAGAGCGGCGATGCGTTGTTCCTCGCCGAGCTGCGCCCACACTGTTTGGCCCGGATTCGGGATGTCCAGGAACGCCAGATCCAATTGCACGGGGTTTCTCCTCCACAGTCGTGATACGGTCGAGGAGAGCGTCGACGATTACCCGTGCATGGAGCAAATCCGAGGGGATAGCAAGGCTCGGTGTGGGACTATGATGCTGATCCCGCCGGTGGTGCTCAGACGCATCGGTCCAGGCCAACGGCACAAACTGCCGGCTGCCATTGGGAAGAATCAGCAGGAGTTGGAGCTGGCCCTGGCGACGTGCGCGCTTCAGGACCGGCAGCGTTTTGCCTTCGAACGGATGGGCCTTGCGAAGGATCGTGACTGCGTCGGGAATGTCTTCGAGACGGGTAGTGTGTTGTGATTTCCTTCGATCGGGTCAGCCACGACCGGTTGATGGCGCGGCTCAAGGGCCACGTCGACGACCGGGCATTGTTGCGCCTGATCAACCGCTACCTCAAGGCCGGGGTGAGCGTGGACGGACGCCTGGAGCCGAGCGCGATGGGCGTGCCGCAAGGCGGCCCGCTTTCGCCGGTGCTGGCTAACGTCGTGCTCGATGAGCTGGACTGGCAGCTGCAGAGGCGCGGCCACCGCTTTGCCCGTTATGCCGATGACAGCAACATCGTCGTCAAGAGTCGGCGCGCGGGCGAGCGGGTGATGGCAAGCGTAAAGCGCTTTCTCGAAGGATCACTGGGGCTCACAGTGAATACGCGAAAGAGCGCGGTGGATCGCCCGTGGAAGCGCAAGTTTCTGGGCTTCACGGTCAGTCGCAAGGGTGCGCTGCTGAAGGTGGCGGACAAGGCCATCGACAAGCTCAAGGCAGAGATCCGGCGGCTGACCCGTCGTACGAGAGGCCGTCGTTTGGCCGGTATCGTAGCGGAGCTGAGAGAGGCCCTGCTTGGTTGGAAAGCGTACTTCGGTCTGGCCGAGGTACTGAGCCCTCTGCGCGATATCGACAAATGGATACGACGCAAGCTACGTTGCTATCAGTGGAAGCAATGGGGACGGGCGGGATACCGGGAGCTGCGCCGACGCGGGGTGAGCGTGCGAGAAGCATGGAACACCAGCAAGTCGGCCCACGGCTTTTGGCGTCTATCGCGCACCCCGGCGCTCGCGCTGGCCCTGCCGGCGCGGTACTTCAGCGGAATGGGGCTACCCGCCCTGGCGGCGAGGTAGGGATTCAATGCATCGAACCGCCGTGTACGTGATCCGTACGCACGGTGGTGTGGGAGGAGGGACGCCGTGAGGCGTCCCCCTATCCCGATTATATAACCGCTTCGGGTCGAGAGGAGTCGAGAGGAGTCCTTTAGGAACGGCCTATATTCGGGAAACCTTCTGGGCCTTTGTCGGCCATTACGCGTCATAGGAGAATGACATGCCGTGGTGGGTTCTGATTGCCTTGGTGCTGCTCGCACTAACGGTGCTGGCCCTAAAGGTCAAGCAGCCGGGACGGCGAAGTGAAGACTACCCTTATACGAAAAGGCCGATTCTGTTCTCGCCCGCCGAACGATCTTTCTTGGGTGTGCTCGACCAAGCCGTAGGAGAGGAATACCGGATTTTTGGCAAAGTCCGCGTCGCCGACATCGTCGATGCTCAACAGGGCTTGGATGCACGCGGCCGG
Organism: uncultured Gammaproteobacteria bacterium; assembly: GCA_963775335.1. GTDB lineage: Bacteria > Pseudomonadota > Gammaproteobacteria > Chromatiales > Chromatiaceae > CAVQCX01. Next base: position 1,397,152 of record CAVZIJ010000002.1, on the reverse strand, counting down.
CAAACGGCACTTAATCGCGTTACCAACAAGCACTTCGATTTCGTGCTGTGTCGAAAGAGCGATCTCTCGGTGATCTGCGCCATCGAGCTCAATGATCAGTCACATCAGCGGCGAAAGCGCCAAGAGCGAGACGCGTTCTTAGCAGGTGTCTGCCAAGCCGTTGGGGTGCCGCTATTGCAAGTGCCCGCGCAGCGCGGGTACGCAATTCCAGAGCTGAGGGACAATATTCGTGCGGCTATCGGGGAAGGACCGTACCGGACATCCGAAGCAAACGCCGTGGAACCATTAAAAGTCGCAACCTCCGCGGCCCGGTCGCCCTCAGAAGCTCAGACGCAGGCAGGGCAGCAAGCGCAGCCTGTCAGTGGGGCACCAGCTCCGCCCTGCCCTAAGTGCGCTGCTCCAATGGTACGTCGACAGGTCAAAGGGGGAAGCAACGCGGGCAAGGAGTTCTGGGGCTGCAGCACGTTCCCGAAGTGCCGCGGTATTGTCGAAATACCCGAGAAGCCGCTAAGCACGGGCGTTTAACTGACTCTTCCCATATGGTTCAGCAGGCTAATCCCGACGCGGGATCACGAGCCAGAAACGGGAGCCTGCGGGGGCATCGTCCACGAGCACCCGGTCGTCGTGTTACCCAGCTAGGCCCTGTCTCCTCCGGGTCGAGAAGAGTCGTTAAGGGCGCGCTTATATTAGGCGCTCGCCGAGGTCACTTCCGGCCAACTGCGGACATGCCCACTCGCCCGAAATCGCGGTACGTCCCTGATTATTCATCGTAGACGACCAGGTCGAGCAGCTCCGTATCGCGGGTCCATCCTCTGCCGGCCGTCCGTGCTGTCCGCCCGCATCCCGCCCAGCGCCCGGGACTTCGACGACGACTACGACTGCGACATCTGGGGCCTTGCCGCCGGCAAGATCCACGATGCCAGCGAAGCGTTCTCCAAGATCCACGCGCTCGTGTCCGACGTGTCGAAGCAGGCTACAGGCGCGGGCGCTCCATCGTGACTGGCGGTGCCTGATCGGAATACAACCGAGCCCGCCGACTGCGGGGCTCTTCATTCCCACCTTTTAAGCGGCGATCCCTGACCGACTTAGGCGAAACACTGATCGGCGCGGCCGCGTCTAGGCAAGCACCCCCGATGCGCAGTACGCCGCCTTGCTGTTCAATAAGCAGCCGCTTAAAAGTGACCTCTGCATGTTCCTGCCGGAAACAGCCTGTTTATGCTCGTTATTGCGTGCTCATGCACTTTCCTGCGCTATACTGCCTAGTAGGAGTTCGAATCGTTGTATACAAGGTCTATGCTAAATATAATGTTGCGCTAATGTTTACAGCATCCCCTTGATGGGTCTTTGCAATCTGAATCGCGAGCGTTGTCTGAGTATGAGTTCATCGGAACCCAAGGTCGTTGGCGTGGTTGGTGTCGACGCAGGTGACGGCAGAACGGGTGGCAAGCCGGCTCGCGACATGTTGTACTTTGACGACTTGAAGACGCTGCGGATTCGAGCCGGCCTGTCTATCTCTAAGCTCGCCGCTTCGGCTGAGGTGGGAAGAAATCTCGTTGGCGACTTGGAGAACCACAAGAAAGCAACCGCGGAAAAGGTATGGCGGATATTCCATGCTTTGAACCGACGTTATAAAGAACTCGGCGTCGAAGAGCTAGATCCGAATGTTCAATTGTCCGTTGTATCTGAGTATGGCAATGCTAATAAAGCTGACTGACTATGCGCGCAAGGACCCTGGGGGAGCGACTGAAAGACTGGTTATGCGTAAAACACGGTGCACGGTTCATCCTAGTTTCTATCGTGCTCGAAGTCGTGGTTTACGCATACATCTTGGCCTTACTATCGGCCACTCATGAGGCTGTAGCGTGGGCTTCGGGTCGCGATGCTGAAGGGTTCATGAAGTTGTTCAGCTATATCCATGTGGTCGTCGTTATGACAGTACTTTTTGAGTTGGCGTTCCTAACGATTATTCGCTTAACCAAGGCCGTTGGGGAATAACGCAGCATGTTCTGTTGCGAAGCTATCCAGCATATCAGACGCATGACGATAGAGGCGGCTGCCGTGGCATTAATAGCCGTATTATATCCAGTATCTCTTTGGATCGGGCATTGGCCATCTCTTAGCTTTATTGAGCCATGGCTGGAGCTTTTTAGGAAAGGATATATGGTGCTTCTGTACGTTTCCCTTGCCGCGCCGGAAATATACAGGAATCTAGTTCATATCCTAACAGAAATGCAGCATGGGAGGGGGGAATGAACAAGCTACTGAATTCTCTTTTGGTTCGCCTACACAAATTTGCGAACGGCGGCCAGACATTGATTAAGTACTTAACAGTGGCTATCGGCTATGTTGTCACTGCCGTTTTATTAGCTTATGTATCGGCGCCAGCGTGGGCTTTTTATCTTGCTCCTGTGCTGCTGGTATTATCGGCGCCTTTCTGGATTGAAGTATTTGTGCCTAAGGCTAATTACAAGAAAATGCGCCTGTCGTCTCATGGCGATCTAGATGGAGCGGGTGGAGAAGCCCAGAGGTTTTGGGCTACTCCTATTCAGGAGTTTATTGAGTCGTACTTGGGGCAAGTCAAAGAAACGCAATTGGAGAAGATCTTGGACGGCTGCGTGCCGCAACAGGGACATGTATTCTTGAATCGCTTCATTGATCTTGATGAAGTTATCAGGAAGGCTGGATATTAAACCGGTGAAAATGGCTCAGGCAGTGTTTGATCGCGCGACTGCTAGCCAAGTGCGCTTACCTGTATGAAGACCGAAGCCGCAGACACTATGGGAATATTCGCAGACCCTGTCTCGCTAGAGCGAGCGGCTGACGCTTTCGCAAGGCGGGCGACTGACGAGAAATATTCTCATGCTGTGTATTTGTATTTTCTTGCTAGATACTTGGTCTCTTTATTTGAGGTCAACTTCCTACAACTTCCGATTCAGGTTTGGAACGAATATCGAAATGCGTTAGACCATTTCTTTCGATATGTAACATCCGGAGAAGATCCGCAGATCCATCGAATGGAAGGGCATATCCAGCGGGCGGTTCTCGATGTAGCCAAGCTGTTTTGCTATCGGGCATACGAGGACCTTTCCCAGAAGATAGAGAAAGGATATTTCGATAGCTCCGGAGACAAAACGTTTCGTTCATATGTCATAGTCAGCGTGGATAAAGCCAAAACGGAGTTTATCAAAGCCAAGGCCTTTGACGGAGAGCTTGGTGTTAGCCGAGAAAAAGATAAGGAAGTGCTCCACCGCTACATCGTCGCCTGCTTTCTATACTTGGATATTTACAAAAAAGGTATCGCTTGGCACAAGGTGGTTGCAGACAAGGGCGGAGAGGAGACTGCCATTTCAGCCGGAGGGTAATGGCCGGCGCGCGCTACGGAACACCGGGGCTTGAACCCACTTCCGGAAAGAAAAGCAAGTAAGCATTCCGCCCAAGAATCCGGGCTGCTCCGCGAGATGTCACCCGGCCCGAGCGAGTCTATGCGGGATACGACTATTCGGGTCTAACCCCATTTCCCCGCGCCGACTTCCACTCGGATGACGGGGGACTTGCAACGCCGGCGCCCCGGCCGAGCCGTGCGTAAGTCATCGTTTATGCGAGGGGAAGTATTAAGTAAGTGCCATTCGAGTCTGACCCAAATGTTCGGCCAGGTCACGTTACGGCGTAAAGGCGGTTTTTAGTAAGAAAAGACCCATACATGCGGCGAATATCCGACGTGTCAATATTAAGAAGACGTTCCAACCCGATCATATCGTACCCCAGTTGCTCCGAGTGCATTCGCACGAGCGCCGGAAATACGGAAGGCGTCTCCGGAGGGAACTCGGTATCCTCGGGCTCGCGTGTACGCCACCCGAGGGCGCTCAGCTTCTTCCATAGATATTCCGCTTGATGTCGGGTAATCATATCGAGGGCGCTGATCCGATAGACAAGGAACGCCATCGATACTCGCCAAAAAGCTTTCTGACGGGCCAACCACTCAAGCGTAATTCGGTGGCCTATGACGGCCCGCCTAAGGTCCCGCTCTGGCACAAGAAGTTCACCAGCGAAAGCGTTCGCCTCGTCTTCGATACTGTCTGTAGGAATGCTATGCATTATCGCGTGGCCAAGCTCATGCGCCAGGGAAAATCTCATCCGGTCACTTGGCGCGCGGCTATTCAGAAAAATGCATGGCGGGAGATCACGGACCTTCATCGTGACTCCGTCGACGGGAGCGTCGAGATCGCACCAGATTACGAGCACGCCGGCTCGTTCACACAGGTTAGTAAGGTCCTGAAGTGGGCCATCGGGAATCAGCCAAGCTTTTCGAACTATCCGCGCGATAGCTTGCGGTCCGCCGTCTTCATCGACATCGAGAGAAGGAAGTGGAAGGGTGGGATCAATATCGACCGCTCGGATATATCGACGGAGATGGATTAGCCGAACGTTCAGCTCAGCATGGATCTGGCGAAGTGCCCGCTCGCTGACACCCGCCTTCTTGCGGTTCATGGGGTGAACGCTCAGCGGCAACCCGGTTAGCCCGTCTTCCTGATAAAAGAAAGCGGGAGGAAATCTGAGAGCCTTTGCAATCCGGTCGACGTTATCTGAGGACGGTCCGTCGACCACTAAGCCGTTCTCTATTCGGGAATAGTGGCCTTGGTTCAAGCCTGCTTGCTCAGCGACGTAGGCTTGACTCTCCTGCCGGTACTGGCGGGCAAGCCGCAATAATCCAGGATTGAATGTCTCAGTCGTCATGAGACTCGGCCTTATCAGGGGGCGCATCGCCGCGCCCACGTTGGCCCTTTGGGCGCAATACTTCGGACGACGCGGGCTTTTCGGTCGTTGGAGAGAGCGGCAGTGGTATCACATCGGACTCTCCACGAAGTTCGATCTCCCAGAGCGGGCTGGTTTCGTCCCTGGCGACGATGCCTATCCATTCGATCTGGGTTTTGAATCGATTCAAGACATAGACAGCTTCGACGCGCTGCGCGCCGGTGAACCCAAAAAGATCGGCCTCATGGTCATGAAACAAGCGGGCGGTTGTCGTTGGATAGTTCCGCGTCCGTAAGCTCAGATCGGCTTTTTTCACCCTAACGACCACGAGTTCATCGAACACGATAGTTATCGTGTCGTCATGTGGGACTACTTGCACACCGGGATCGCATTCGAAGGCGTTGATGGCATTACGGACTGCATACTCCCAGACGAGACCGGCTCTGGTGGCTCCTCTCCGCCACCAAGCAGCGTCGGGGTAGGTCGTCGCTACGGTCGTCCAAGCTTGGAGAAGGGCTGCATAGAGAAGGCGTCCGCGGTCGCGGATCGCCAAGAGTTGCCGGACATCGTTTTCGCAAGGGACGGCCACGTCGTCGCTCTCAGTGCTGCAGTGGATGCGCCGATGATATCATAAGAATTCCGGAAAACAAGCCTGAAATATGCGCGTGACCATGCGGGGGTAAACAGGCTCGGAGCACGGGGTTTCGCTTTCCGGACAGGGGTCGGAACCTTTTTTCTATACCGCCAACTGCTCCGGCGGAAGTCTACATGTATACAGGTAGCCCAACGTCGTCTAGAGTAATGGGAACTACATGTAGATAGCAGCGCTATGACCACCAAGCGGAGCATCACACAGGCCAAATGGCGGTCAAACACGGACCGGCGGAAGATCGAGGCCTATCTGCCCGCCGCCCTGGTGGAGCAGTTGGACGCCGTTGTCGTAGCCGGCAGCTACCGGGGCAGGGCCGAGGCCCTGGCTGCCCTGATCCGGGAGCACGCCGAGCGAGTCCAGGCGCCTGCCGGGCCCGCTCTACATGTAGAACGCGCCTATGACCGGGTGCGCTGCGAATGCGCGACCGCCAAGGGCGGCCGGTGCCAGGGCGAGACCCTGGTGATGATCCGCAAGCGGGTCGCGAGCGGGGAGGTCCTGGAGTTCGGCGCCTGTGCCCGCCACGAGCACAACTTCACCCCGTTCCCTCCCCTGTTGAACGCACCCCGGTCATGAGACTCGGCTGCCGGCATCCAGGCTGCTGGCCGCGGACGGCCCGCATAGGCGCTGGTTCGGGCTGGGAAAACAGTAACGGCCGAGCCGCAGAAAAGGCGAAGCCCCCGAAGGGGGCGACGCAGGGTCGGGGCTTCCATTCTGGCTGGGCAGTCCCTTTGCCATCCTGGCGCATGACCCGAGGACGAGCCTACGGCGGCGGCTTGGACGCAGTCTGTCAGACGGATCTGAAGTCCGTGTAGGAAAAGGCGCACAAGATCCGCCACCATTCCTTCGAGGACCATCGGCGAGCCCAGCAGAGCCACGATTGGCTCGCATCCCTTGTTTTCGGAACCACGAAACTTGGTCCGGCGGGCCTGTCCAGCAGGGTATACCCTAATGGACACCGGGACGGGCTCTGCAAGTGCCTGATTCACCGTGTCCACCAACGTGGATATCAGACAAGTGGACACTATGTCCGCCGGTGTCTATAGTGTCATTAGACACAACAACCGCCCACGGCCAGGGAGACGCGCCACCATGACCGCCCACGTCGGATACCGCCGGGTCAGCACTGTGGACCAGAACACCGGCCGCCAGCTCACGGATATCAACGTCAAGCTGGATCGGGTCTTCGAGGACAAGGTATCGGCTAAGGACACGAAGAGGCCCCAGCTGCAGGAGTGCCTGCGTTATCTCCGGGAGGGCGACACCCTGCACGTTCACAGCATCGACCGCCTGGCCCGGAATCTTGGGGACCTGGAGCGCCTTGTCACCGACCTGACCGGCCGGGGCGTGACCATCCAATTTCACAAGGAGGCCCTGACCTTCGGCAACGCCAACAGTCCCATGAACACCTTAATGCTGCAGTTGCTGGGGGCCATCAGCCAGTTTGAACGGTCCCTGATCCTTGAGCGGCAGCGCGAAGGGATCGCTCAGGCCCAGAAGGCCGGCAAGTACACCAAGCCCCCGAAGCTGACGGATGAGCAGGTCGCGCAGCTCAAGGCCAGGATCGCCGCGGGAGAGCCGAAGAAGGCTATTGCTGCGGATCTCGGAATCAGCCGGCAAACGCTATACAACTATGTTCCCGTGGCCCAGCAGTGACATCTGAAGAGACCAGGGACGGCCAATCAAAACGATTTCCGCCCCCCTCGCAGACATTTCCTTGCGGTGTTGATGTCGAAGCACACGAAACGACGGAACGGGCTCTCCGTCGGGCTGCCGCCGCAGGTATGCGCGCGCCCGTCGCCATCGTTCCGCGTAAAAAAAGAAAGCCGAAGCCGCCTCTATCCGTGTAAGTGACACCGAAACTCTTCGAGGTCTCGCCCAGTGTAGGGGCTGGCGATCCGGTCCACCCTGACTGAGGAGCAGCACGCGGCAGGGTGGGCCGAATCAACTCTCGAATGGCGGGCACTTTGATCGTGAATGCGGGCCGTTACCGGCGAGCAGCTTCGCCAAGGCGTCTCCCACGGATTCACTGCTGGTCTGACGGCCGATTTCCTTCGCGTAGTCGTCCGTCAGGGGGGTCTTAATGCCCGCGGCCAGCATGTCGCGCAGGTAGCTCATGCCGTCCATGCCGGCTTTGGCCGGGGCAACGCTGGCGATGGCGGCCTGGGCGAGGAGGTCCGCGGTTGGTTGCTCGATCTTTCCTTCCGGGTTGTAGTCCGTGTAGAGGACGATGGCGACGCTGGGGTGGGTGGTTTGCTCGACGCGGATGCTGTTCGCGGTTGTTCCGGCAGGATACGGCTTGGTCCGGTCCTGGGTTCGGGTCTCGCGGCGCCAGAGGCGGTCTTGGGCGTCTTCGACGGATAGGGTGTCGTCGAGGACCAGGATTTGGGCTTTGACCGGGGCGCCGGCCGGATGGGGGGCCAGAGTCGGGGCGCCACCTCGGGTCCTGCTCAAGCGGGCGTACTCCACCGGGAAAGGGGTTTGGGTGTCGATGCGCAAGCGGATGTGCGGCTCGATCTCCGGGCCTGGGTCCTGGATCAGGGAGCCGTAGGCGAGGATGCCCATGGGCAGCGGGGGATGGCAGCACCTCGGGTCGGCGGGGGGCGGGTCGAGGCGGGTCTGGTAGGGCTCGCCGGTGCGGATCGCCGCCTGCATGGCGTCGTAGATCTCCAGGATCACCCGTTTGGTGCGGTAGTCGCCGTCGTACTTGGCCTCGTCCTTGCGGCGGACGATGGGGAAGGTGTCCATGATGTAGGCCACGGCGTCGCGGGGGGTGGGGAAGCTGGCCTTGAGTCGCGCTAGGTCTTCCGCCGTCTCGTTCTCCGCCGAGCGCCAGTCGCCGGTCTCGTCGGCGGGCAGGTAGAGGTGGAAGAAGGCGGCGTCCAATTCGCAGCGAAGCAGGAAGCGGCGGTCCTCGTCCCAGCGGAACGGGGGACGGGACCAGCCGCAGTCGTTGGCGAAGGGTTGGAGGTCCCAGGCGGTGTAGGTCAGCTCCAGCACTCGCGACGAAATCCACTCCCCGGCCTGCTGCACTCCGGTATCCCAGGGGGGCGGCACGGAGAAACCGACAGGGCTGAGAACCGGTAGTTGTCTGAGAATGAAGAAGTTTAAATTGAGCCCGCCCATCTTCTGGCGGACGACGAAGTCCAAGACGAATGAACACAACGCCGCATAGAGCAACGGCGCATCGGATCGGCGGGGGACACGCAACACGACCAGCGAATTTCCTACGGCCGCCGGCGGTATGATCTGCGCAATCAGGCTCCGCTCGTTGGTCGCGTGGGAAACATTGCGGACCGACAGCATGGGAACAGGCTGCGACAGCGCGCTTTCGCTCACCCAATAACGCGGCAGGGCGACAAACAGCGGGTCTTGGTGCCGGGCGGTGGTGGGGGTGTCGAGGGCCGTCGACTCTCGCACTTCGCTCCGCCCCTCGAAGGTTCCGAAACGGTGGTCGTAGTGGAAGCCGATCTTTGCTTCGTAAAGCGGCAAGAAGCGGCCTCGCGAGCCATCTTTGTACAGATTGCCCCTGAGCCTGTAACCATCGGCGACCAACTCGCTGGCGTTGCGGAAGAGCGCCGCGTCGTTGGTCATGTCAAACATCCTTTCGAAAGAAACCTGCCACGGGTTCTCTGCGCCCGCGGTCTCCTGCACCAACACAGGGATGCGGCGGTAGATAGCCTTCGTTACTTCCGCCTCGCGCCTTGTTCGGAAGACCGGGCAGGTACGCGTATTGGGGTTGAGCAAGTCGATTTCGGCGGTGGTAAGGGCGAATATTCTGTCCGGATCTTTGAGGTCACCTACATTCCAGAGCTGAAAGGCGAAAATCGGGCTTTCAGAACGGCCCAGGGTGACTAGGCTGAACTTCATCCGCCCGTGCCCGATTCCAGGGAACAGGTTCTGCCGGTTCTCGAAGTCGAACAAGCCGGCGAGATGCCGGGTGCGCATGACTTGGGAAAAGTACGCCTTGGTCGAGTCGTCCGTTGCAATTCCGGAAGGGACCACGAAACCGGACCGTCCATCCGCATCCAAGATCCCGAGCATTTTCTCGGCAAATACGGCATAGAGGTTAATGTCGCCGGTTCCACAGAGGGGAAAACACCCGCTATTGCGCAAAAAATGGCTCTCGCATTCGGCCAGGCGGGAGCCGTCCAGAAACTGCCGATACATGGCGGGGTTTCCGGTCTTGAGGTTGGCGATCAGTTGCTTCCGGGCGGCGGCGTTGGGCGCAGTCGCAATCTCCGGGCTGCGCTGGGCGAACCACTCTTTTTCCTGGATCTTGACCCGCTCCCAGGGCGGATTCCCCAGCACGCAGTCGAAGCCCCCTTCGCCCCGCTGGCCAAAGACCGAGGGGAACTCAAGTTGCCAGTGGAAGAACCGGTAGTGCCGGGCAAGCCGCTCGACCTCCGTGCGCATCCAGGGCGGACAGTGGAAGGGGTTCTCCTCAATCTTGCGCACCATGTCCGTGGTGATCGGGAAGGGATGCTCCGGCGTTTCCCACTTGGGCCAGACGAAGGCGGCGCACCAGGCGTCCGCCAGCAGATGGCTGTAGAGATAGCCGCTGCCGCGCACCAGAGCCTCGTAGGTCGCCCGCTTCTCGCGCACCCCTTCCAAGGTCGCGTCGTCCAGATCTTCGAGGTCGACCATGGCCGCGGCGAGGTTGCCCAGGTGCTCCCAGGGTGCCGCGTCATAGCCGAACAGGTCGTCGACCCCCGACTCCCGCTCACGCTTGTTCTGTTTCCTGTACTCGCGGCAGAAGGCCGGGTCGTCACCCTCGATGGGTTTAAAGGCATCGTCGGGCAGGCCGGCCGCTATCAGCTCCGGCGTCGCGCCGATCAGGCTGTTGCCGACACGGATGTGATGGTCGAGGAACGATAAGGGCTTGCCCGGCTCCAGGGCTTCGAGCCACAGGCTGACGCGGCACAGCTCCGCGGCCATAGGTTTGATGTCCACCCCATAGAGGCAGCGGCCGATCACGTCGCGCAGGGCATGCTGGTACAGCAGCGGGGACGGCTGGCTGTCGCCCTGGGCGATTGCGCGGACCCGCGCCAGGTGCCGCGCCAGCCGGTGCGCGGCGCCGACGAGGAAGTGGCCGGAGCCCACCGCGGGGTCGCAGACTTTGAGGGCGAGAATGGCGTGCTCCGCCTCGACGCCGGTCTTGCCCTCGATGGCCGCGTCCACCACCGGGTCCAGGGCGGAATCGAGCAGGCACTGGACCAGGGAATCGGGGGTGTAGTAGGAGCCAGAGGTCTTGCGCTCGTTGCCTGCGAACTCGGCGAAGCCGAAGCGGGCGCCGTCGGCGCTGATCTGGGGGGTCAGGCCCAGCAGGCTTTCGTAGACGCCGCCCAGCTCCTCGGCGCCGAGGTTCTTGTAGTCCACCGGGCGGAGGATCTTGCCCTGGCGGGTGTAGGCCAAGTGGCGCAGGGCTTCGAGTAGGTCGTGGTTGGCCAGCTCGGCGTCGTTTAGCGCGGCGGTGTTGGCGGGGTCCCAGAGGAAGCTGCCGAGGGTGGGCAGGGCCAGGTGCTCGCGGACAGACTCCAAGGCGGTGGCGCCGGAGAGCGCACCGACCAGGATCTGGAACTGGCGCCACAGGTCGCCGTGGCGGCTGCCCTTGATCTTGCCGGCCAGGTCACGCAGTCGCCCGGTGCTGTAGTGGGCGGTGTAGCACTCGCGGGCGGTGCGGGCGGGGTCGGAGTCGTCGCGGGGGTGGAGCAACGGCAGACCATCGAGGGTGCGGTCCTCGGCCACGAACAGGAAGATCAGGCGGTAGACAATGCGCAGGAGTTGACCGTGGAAGTCAGTGGGCGTGACCTGGCCAGTGCGCAGGCTATCGCGTAGAGCGGTGTTTGACCGGTGGCTGGTGAAACCCTCGCCGAGGGTTTGGAGGGCCTTCTCGACGCCGCCGCGTAGCTCGCCAAGGGCTCGGGTGCCCTGCTCCTCGGCGAGCTTGGTCCACTGTTCCAGCCAACAGGTCTCGGGGCGTTGCCCCTCGCCCTGGGGGGCGAAGCGGGTGGCATGGGCGGTGAGCCACAGCAGGACGAAGTCGGAGAAGACCTCGCCGGTGAACATGGCTTCCAGGTCGAACTCCAGAAAGGACTGGCGCGACAGGGCCTGATTGTCGCGCAGGAGCCGCAGATGCAGGCCGTTGGAGACGATGGCCCAGAGGTGGCCATCGCTGCGATTGAGGAACTCCTGCACTAACCCATGGGGGTTGGCAGCAGCGGCGCCGCGGACCCCCGCCGCACGGCGGTCGAGGCTCAGGTGGCAGCCGACCAGGTGGATCGGGACCGGGCCAACGAAGCGGTTGATGGCGTAGGTGCGGCCGTTGATCTCGGGGCCGGCGCCGGCCGGGAGCGGGCCGAAGCCCAGTTCGCGCAGCAGTGGCAGACTCCACTTGTCGTTGGTTAGGCCGGTGCCGGTCTCGGTGGGAGGGAGGTGCTCGGCCGCGGCGCGAAACTCGGCCCAGTGCTTGCGCAGCCGGTTCCAGGACTGGGTGATGACCTCGTTGAGGCGCTCGCCCTGGGGCAGGCCGTAGTCCTCCGGTCGGGTGCCGTCCAGCTTGGCCTTGGGGTCGATGACGCGCCGCAACAGGTCAGGAGGGAGGAGACCGCCTTCGGAGCGGATGGTTTGGAACTCGCTGACTCGGCGGGCCATGGCGATCAGCTCAGCTTTGGCAGCAGGACATAGGCTCCCAGGATGTCCACCGGGAGCACAGGCTCGATGCTCACTCGTCCCTTGGTGCGGGCGGCCTCGCGGACGCGTTCATGGGCGGCAAGCTGGCGGGCGGCACGCTCCGCTGCCAGGGGTTTCAGGGCGCGCTGTAGCTTGAGCAGAGCCGAGAGCAAGAGGTCAAGCTGTTGGTCGATCGCGGTCTGCCCCAGGTTCTGGTCCGGGCGGGCGCCGAGCAGGCGCTCCCCTTCCTCGGGGACGAGCCATTGTGGGGCGTCGGCAGGGCCCGTATAGGCCAGGGGAAGGATCTCCTCGCACAGGAGCGTCTCGCCCCCGGTGCCCACCCGGGCGATCTGCAAGTGGTAACGAAAGCGGGCGACCAGCAGGGTGGTTCGGGTGTTGACTGTGGAGAAGGAACCGATACCGCAGCGAGCGGCAACGGGGCGAGCTTCGCGGGCCACCGGGTCGAGCGCTTGGTCCAGGGTCCAGCTTGCCAGACCTTCGATGACCGGGCTGGTGCGCCCCAGATAGATCTCGCCCTCCTGCAACGGGAGGTCAAAACGGCCGGTGAACGGCTCGTCGCGGCCGATGGCCTGGCGCAGGGCGCGGGGCGTCTCGGGGCTCAGGTGGACGGTCACGGCCTTGCCGGCGGTCTGCGCTGGCACGGTCGCGGCCTGGAGCACGGCATGGAAGAACCGCGCAACATCTTCACTGCGACCGATGGCGCCGCGCACTTCGGCCAGTTCCGCGGCGACGGCCTCCGGCTTGAGGGTGTGCTGGGCGAAGCGCGAGCGGCTGGCCTTCTCGCGGTCGCGGGCGTTGTCCCATTCGGCGTGCAGCGCCTGCTTCTTGGGCTCCAGGTCGTCGATGAAGTCCAATCCCAACTGCATGGGGTGGGAGGCGCTCTTCTCCCGAAAGAGGGCCCCCTCGAACAGCGCCTCGGCGATCAGCTCGCTGGACCCGGGCACCGCCACGGTGACGCCCAAGTCGCTCTTGATGGCCTTGTGCTTGCGGATGAGTACATCGAGGATCACGCCGTCGATAGGGTTGTCGGTGCCGTAGTAGGTGATGACTCGGACCTCCGGTTTCTCTTGCCCGAAGCGGTCCACTCGGCCCTCGCGCTGCTCGTGGCGGGTCGGGTTCCAGGCTAGGTCGTAGTGGAGCACGGCATTGAACTGTTGTTGGAGGTTGATGCCCTCAGACAGGCAGTCGGTGCAGACGAGGACGTACTGACCCGGCTCGGCGGCCAGGGCGGCGATGCGGGCCTCGCGCTCGGCGGGGGGCAGCAGGCCGGTGACGGACTCGATCCGCACCCTCTCCGGGAGGGCTTCGCGCAGCTCGCGGGCCAGATAGTCCGCAGTATCGATGAAGCGGCAGAAGACCACGGGCTGGAACCCGTCCTTGAGCAGGGCCTTGACCTCGCGGGTTCCCGCTTGGAGCTTGTGGTCGCTGGCGGCGGGTAGGGCCTCGGCACGGCGGGCGAATTCCAGCAGGCGACGGCGGGTGCCCTCGCCGCTGGCTTCCGTATCCGAACCGGGGCTGAAGTCCAGGGCTAGGGCATCGTCGCTGTCGCCCTGGTCCAGGACCGTGCGGCGGCCGACTTCATCCACGTCGACTTCGTCGGCCTGATCCGCGGCGGCGCGGTTGCGCAAGGTCGCGGCGGCCGCGGCGGGGCTGGAGGAGACGCAGCGGAGCAGGGCCAGGGCCGACCAATAGCGCACACGCTGATGGCGGCGCCCACCACCGGGGCTGGAGACGTAGCCTCGGGCGAAGGCGAGGATGTCCTCGAACAGGGCGCGGTACTCCTTGCTGAAGGTATAGGTGGCCTCCTTGTCCAGGCGCGTCGGGAAGGCGGTGTCCGTCTCCAGGTAGTGGCGTATGTCCGCCCGGCGGCGTTGGACCAGATGGGCGGCGAGCTTCCGTCGGATGCCCTCGCGCTCCGCCCTGTCGAGGTCCGTGGGGAGATTGGCGAAGCTGGTATCGAGCAGGCTGAGCAGCGAGCGGAAGGCTTCCTCGTTGCCGCTGTGCGGGGTGGCGGTGACCAGGACCAGGTGGCGCGCCGGGTCTTCGGCGATGCGCCGCACCAGCTCGTAGCGCTGCTGGCGACCGCGCCCGACCCCGCCGGCCAGGGTGCAGCCGTGGGCCTCGTCCACGATGACGAGCTCGGGGCACTTGAGGATGAAGTCCTCGGCCCGTCGGGCGGACTTGATGAAGTCGGTGGAGACGACCGTGAAGCGGTGGCGGTCGAAGACGGAGACGCCCACCGGCAGGTCGCGCTCCAGGCGTTGGATGGTGCTGGACAGGATCAGCTCGGCGTCGATGTGGAACTTCTCGGCTAGCTCCTGTTGCCACTGCTCCGCAAGCTGTGGCGGGCACAGCACGGCCAGCCGGCTGATCTCCCCGCGGTCAACCAGCTCCCGGGCAATCGTGCTGGCCTCGATGGTCTTGCCGATGCCCACGTCGTCGGCGATCAGGAGGCGTACCGGGTCCAGCTTGAGGGCCATCATCAGTGGCACGAGCTGGTAGGGGCGCGGCTCCACCGCAATGCGCCCGAAGCTGCGGAAGGGCCCGGCGGCGGCGCGGGTGGACAGACGGGCGGCGTCACGCAGGCGTTGCCCGGCGGAGAAGTCCCCGAGGTCGTCCCGGCTGGGCAGGGAAAAGGCGGCGGAGCGGACCGGCTCGACAACCGGCAGGATGCCGGTGATCTCTTCGTCCAGGCCACCGACTGGCCGGACCAGCAGCAGCTCGTCCGAAGACTCGGGCAGGACCACCCACTCGCGACCGCGGGCGTGGACCAGGGTGCCGGGCTTGGAGAGAACGGCAGCGGTCATGTGCGGGGTGCTCCAAAGATGTCCGGATGGCGGTGGATCACCTCCATCCAGTCGGCACCATGGTGGAAACGGATGACGACGTAGCCTGCTTCCATCAACCGCTGGCTGATGGCCTCGTCCTCGCGGATCTGGTCAGGCTGGTCGTGGTGCGGACCGTCGATGTAGATCGCCGTGTTGTGCTCTCGGTAATAGAAGTCGGGCCGCGTCGAGCACGATTCGATTAGGAACTGGCCGTCACTAGGCGCGCGCAGCATGAGATTGTCCACCAGGTCGAGCCAACGTCGCTCCAGTTGGCTGTCGGTGCGCTTGCGCAGCGCCGCCAGGCGCTCGGCCCGGGAACCGGCACCGCCCGCGGGCCGGCATTCCGACCGGGCCAGGTTGGCCAGCAGATCGCGGATGAGGTGGCGATCCAGGTCCTTGTGGTCGGGTTGGTTGCCGTAGTCGAGCAGGCACTCGTAGCACGCCTTGCCGCAGGTGTGTGCCCCCTTGTCTTCAAGGGTGTCCGGGTCGAAGTGGCAGACTTCCAGGGCACAGCGGGCCAGGGTCGGCAGGACGGTGGGGTCCTCGGCGATCTGGCGCAGCACGCCGGCGCCACCCTCGGACGCCTCATAAAAAAGGATCTCTTTGCGCTCCCGCGCGGTCGGCATGGGCTCGCAGGACAGCTCCCTGGGCTCAAGCTGGAAGTGCTTCTGGATCGCCTCCTTGAAGGCGGCCTGTAGGCTCGCCATCTCAGGGACTGGACGCGGGGGCTCGGCGCGCAAAATCAGGGCGTTTTTGGTGTCCTGAACATAGGGCACCACACGTTGGATTCGTCCCTCGGCAGTGGCGTCGTCCTGGTCCTCGGCATCCGCCTGATTCTTGGCCCAATAGCCACGCTCCAGGTCGAGCTGGAACCCCGGGGCTACATTGCCGCGCTGGTTGGCCCAGCCAAGGTTGATGCGAAACAGGTCCGTGGCATCCCCGTAGCTGATGCGCAGGGCCAAGACTCCGCCGCAGTAGACCTCGGCGTCCTTGCGGTCCAGGGTGCCGCCGACTTCCGGGAATCGGTAGGCGGAGACAATCTTGTAGCCGAAGCGCTGGCGTTCCTCCTCGTCGCAGGTGATGCGCTGCGCCAGCTTAAGGCTGACGTTCTGAAGGTGGACCAGGTTCTCGATCTGGGCGGGGCCGTCCAGGGGGGCAGCGCAGCGGTCGCAGACCTCGGCGAGGTTGTGGCCGACTTGAAGGTGGGCGTAACCGCACTCTGGACAGCGCTTCATGACCGCCGTCAGCAGCTCATGGGTGTCCTCGATGTCGTCGGAGCCGAAGTCGAGATTGACCTTGTAGACCCGGTAACGGGCGCCCTCGTGGTAGATCAGCGCACGGGGGCCGAACTCGGAGACGGCAAGGAAGCGCGGGCGGGAGATGAACTCGTCCCTACCACGGCGCCTGCGGCGTCCCGGGACATAGGCCGAGAGGGGCAGGCGCGGGAAGTTGTAGCCGGGCAGGAAACCCTCGGCGGCGAAATATCGGTAGGAGTAGAAATCGCCCTCGTAGATGCCCCCCGCCTCGGTGAGTAGCCGAATCTGGCTCTCGGCCTGGGCACGCAGGCGCCGAGAGTGATTGCGCTCGATGTCCGGCCGCGCGTGATCGCCGATGATCTTGTGGTGCAGTTCCCGTTGGCGGACGGCCGCACGGTAGAGGCTGCGCCAGCGGTCACAGGCGTTGTCGAAGGCGCGCTCGATCTGGTCCAGGGCCTCCCGGGTCCAATCGGGGTGGAACCAACCCGCGGAGGCCAGCTCCGCGCCGATTCCGGCGACTAGAATGTTGGCCTTGGCCAGGGCCGCAGCACGGTGCGCGGGATTTCGCAGTTCCTGGACGAGGGGCTCCTTGACGGCCAGGGGCACCTTCCCGTCGTCACGATCCAGACGCAGAACAGCGGTGAGGGTCTTGCCCAGGTCGGGCTTCGCCACCTCCATCCAGATGGCGTAGATGTGTGAACGCACCAGATCATGGTTGCGCAGATCGATGCGGGGCGGGGCAACGGCCCCGGCGACCATCTTGTTCGGTTCCCGGAAGAAGTATTGGTCGTGTGGGCTGCGTCCGGCACAGTAGGTATAGACGAGGGCCGGCTGGCCGCCGCGCCCCGCGCGACCACTTCGCTGGGCGTAGTTGGCGGGGGTCGGGGGGACGTTGCGTAGATTGACCAGGTTGAGCTGGGCGATGTCCACGCCCAGCTCCATGGTGGGGGAGCAGAACAGAAGCGGCAGGTTGCCGCTGCGGAATCGGTCCTCCCGCTCTTCGCGGTCCTCGGCGGTGACCTGGGCGGTGTGCTCGCGCGCTTCGAGTACGCACTTGAGATCGACGAAGCGGCGGTAGCACTCGACGAAGTACCGGTTGACCTCGGGGGGGACCTCGCCTGCCTCCAGGAGCCGAGTCCGGTCCAGCGGCCGAATGTCGCCCTGGTCCGGTAACCAACGCAGGGCGTCCGCGTTGATCTGATAGCCGGGGTCATCACCGCCGCGCACCTGTTCCACAATGCCGTAGCGCTTCAGGGCCAGCAAGAGGAAGCGGATCGCCTGATCCACCTGGTCGCGCCCGAATGGCTGGCCTGGCGGCACGTGATCCACCAGCCGGCGTTTCAGGTAGCGCCCAAAGCCGCCGTAGGACGAGATAAAGAACCCGGCGCGGTCCTGTTGCCGCCTGGAGCGTGGAAACGCAACCACCGACCTCACAAGCTCTCTATGGTCTTCGAGATACCAGACCGTCCCTTCCAAGAGCCGGGGCTGTGTTTGCTCCACGAGGTCGAGCTGTTTCTCCGGGTCGAGGACATCCACTTTGACTGCCAGGGCCCGCCGCAGAACGTCCAAAAGGGTGCGCAGTAGCTCTTCGCACAGCGCTGGCGGACATGCCCGAAGTGGAGCTGGCGTTTCGATAAATTCCTTCGTGTGCCTGTCGGGGGTTACATCGAAGCCTGACTCCCAAAGCTCGGTCTCGGCGAGGAGGCCGTCATCCCCGTGCAGGCCCTGGTAGTCGAAGGTCAGGAGCCCGCAGTCCTCCAGGTTGGGGGCCGTGACCCGCCAGCCGCGTTGCAAGTCACGGTACAGGTAGTAGTCGATGACCCGCCGCAGCGAGTCGTTGGTCGCGTTTCTGGCAGGGCCCCGGACCTCCGAGTCGGCGGCGTACTCGTCAAAGCGAAGCTGCATGGCGGCAAAGACGCTGCGGGACAGCTCGCCGTGGCCGAGACCAAGGGGACCGGCTTGTTGTGTGGCCCGATGCAGGGCCGAGCGGAGCAGCGCGACCTGGGTGAAGTCGTTGAAGTGGCCGGCTTGGAGCGAGGCATCCTGCCGGTTGTCGGTGAAGCTGAGGAGCTTGCGGGCTTCAGGTTCGAGGTCCAGATCCGACTGCAATTCGATCAAGGAGCGCACGGCGAGGATGGTGGTCGCCGTGCTCCGGTTGTCCACGCCAAGCGTTGCGAGCTTGGCGCGCTCGGAGCGCTGATTCCTGGTGTAGGCAACACCGCAAGTCGGTTCGAGACAGAAGAGGAAGTTGCGCTGAATCAGCGCCGCATCGACGCCTTGCCCCTCGGATACCAGGCGGCCCCCGGCATCGACGAACACGGGAAAAGGTAGGTCCTTCCGAGAATCCGCTCGAACCCTTTCCACTCCTTGGGTCGAAAACTCCTTCATGAAGGCCGGCAGGCGTTCCAGGAGGTCCGGGCCGTCTGCCGGTGGCCAGGGGGAGGACGCCGACATGTAGAGATAGGCGTCGCCGCTGCCGTCGTCGCCCTCTTCCCGGCGGTCATCTCGTGGCAGCAGGGATGCGCCTTGATCGCCCGCGACATGCTTGACCCGGTAATAGGCGGTTCCGCAGTGCCGACAGAAGACCAGCGGGAACAGCGGCTTGTCCGGCTCCCCAGGCTTAGCCACCTGCTTAGCCATTTCCAGGTGTCGATCCGCCTCTGGCTCGACAGTGGCCCAGACGGTATCGCCGCGTGTGAAGAACTGGTGCAGCCGAAAGGCGAAAATCGGGAAGCGGCTCGATGAACCGCGGTACAGGGCGGAGCCCTTGAGCAGGAAACGTTGTAGGGCACTACTGCATGCTTCGGGATTTGTCCCGGTAAGCCTGGCGAGTTCTTCGCCGGCACTGGAATCCCCCACCAAACGTTGCGGCGCCTGGCGGACGAGTCGACCGGTACCCTCTTCCCTGCGGATACCGAAGACTGACTCGATCCAGGATGCCAGGGGATGGGTCCGAAACTCGTCATAGCTTTCGGGTGGGGGCGCCGCCGAGGTCACCGTGTTCCAAACGGTCGTTAGGACCCCTGGGTCGTCGAGGTCCACCTCGGGGGTTGCACGTTCCAGCGTTTCCCCGATGATCTGCGAGGCATCGAACGGGATGCCGAACAGCATCTGGGCGACCTTCGCGACCTCGCGCTTCTGTTCTTCTGTGGTCCCACCGCTGGCCATGGTCGCCGAAGTGCCGACGCAGGTGATGTCGTGGCCGCCGAACGCCTGGCGACAGCGCCGGATCAGGAGGGCTACGTCAGCACCTTGACGCCCCCGGTAGGTATGCAGCTCGTCGAACACCAGGAAGCGCAGCCCCTCTGCCGCTCGCACCAGTTCACGGTCCTCGGTGCGGGTCAGCAGCAGCTCCAGCATCATGTAATTGGTGAGGAGGATGTCGGGCGGATTGCTCCGGATCAGCTCGCGGGCTTCGCCTTTCTCCTGGCCCGTGTAGCGGGCGAAGCGTACCGGCGGGTTGCCCTCCGGGTAGCCGGGGTTCAGGAACTTGCCGAGTTCCTCCTCCTGGCTGTTGGCCAAGGCGTTCATCGGGTAGACCACAATGGCCTGGATACCCCGCCCTGAACCATTGCGGAGCACGTGGTCCACGATGGGAACGATGTAGGTCAGACTCTTCCCGGACCCGGTGCCACTGGTCAGGACATAGGACTTGCCCTCTTTGGCCTTGAGGATCGCGTCGCGCTGGTGGGCGTGAAGCTGGATGGATTTGCCGATGTGGTCCGCTTGGGACTTGTCGAGCTTGAAGATCCTGGCGCACTCGGGGTGGAGCGTCCCCTGGGAAACGAGGTCCTCAATCGTGCCGCCCGGTAAGAAATTGGGGTTGAGCTGGAGCATCGGCTGGGGCCAGAAAGCGCCGGCCGCTAGCTCGGACTGCACCTTGCCGGAGATCCGCAGGTCCGCGATCCTGATGAAGCTGGCCGTGTAACGGGCGTAGTCGCCCACGAGACGGTCGCGGAGGTCGAACACGTTCATGCTTTGCTCCCAGCAGTCTGCGCGGCAGAAGACTAATCGGGGTAGTTGAGGGAGGATAGCGCATGCCGACCAGTTACCTTCCTTACCACCCCCGGTCAATCGCCGCGCCCAATCTTCCCTCGCCGAGGACTACGCCCGACTCTTCGGCGTCGAGGAGCGGAATCTGGGGAACCTGACGCCCCGCTACAACGTGGCCTACACAGCCGATGTGGGCATGCACCACCGATCAAGAAGGGCGGCGTGATCTGAGCATCCTGCGCTGGGGTCTGGTGCCTCACTGGTCGCAGGGGCCGGACTCCCGCTACTCGATGATGAATGCCCGGGCCGAGACCGTCCACGAGAAGCCCGCATATCGGGACGCCTTCCGGCATCGGCGCTGTCTGATCCCCGCCGACGGGTCCTACGAGTGGGAGGCCGGGCACGGGAAGCAACCGTATTTCATCCACCGCAGGGATGGTGCACCCACGGTTCTTGGGGGGTTCGCGGAGGGCCCGACAGACCCGGGGGGGCCAGGCCAGCCCATTGTCGGTGTAAGTACGCTATCGCGCTCTTGGAGGATGCCAGGCTTGGGGTCAGAGGAGGGGCTGATGCCCCGGGGCCCGCGCAGTCGGTTCCGCCTGCTGAAACAGGTTGGCCTGATCCTGGGGCTCGGCCAAAGCTGACAAATCTCGTTGACAATCAGCAGGTTCTTCTTTAGATTTAGCCGCGTCGCTATGAGGTCTACCATCATCCAGGATGGTCCGATGGGGTGGTTGCGAGCCCAGTTTCGAGAATCTAAAGCGCTTCGTGCGTACATCCTCCCGGCTGCTTCACCGCTTTTCGCGCTCGCAATACCACTCGTCTACGAGTTGCACTTGTTTGAACCCAGGGCGAGGCTGACCGTCTACTTTGCGGGAGCGGTTGTATCGGCGGTCTTAGCGGTCATATACATTAACCTTGATAAGGGTTACGTTAAAGAACTGCAGAAGGCGGCGACGGAGGCCGATCAGGAAAAACAGCGGCTGGGCCTTGCTCTCCGCGAGCAAGTTCGGATTTTCTCGCACATCAAGGACATCGTTCACCACAAGTCATCCCGTTTCGTCCAAGTGTGCAAGAAAATCAAAGCTGGCGAGGTTTTGTCGCGGGCGGAGATCTTCTCCACCATCACTCAGCCCGACCTGCAGATTGCGTATATCATTGAGCAGATTTCCAGGTTCTTCACACACGGAAGAGAAGGCAGGTCAGTCAACGTGGTCTTGTTTGCACCGGATTACGCTGCCCGCCATTTCGGCTATCCGTTCTACTATCCGACTGATCAGCGCCCATCGATTCCCGAGGGCCAATTTGGGCTTGACAGCGGCGTGCCCGGCGCAGCCCTGCGGCGAAACGATATCGTCGTTGTTGCAGACGTAAAGGAAGACCTCGCTAAGGATGCGCCTACGTACTTTGTGACGAACAACTCTAGCGTCCCCCGAAATGGCTCGGTACTCTGTATGCCATTGCGGGACTCGGAGAGAGATGAGGTGCCCTATGTACTTAGCATATTTATCAACGAACCTGGTGTTTTCGAGGATAAAGACTATCTTCGGGAGGTAATCGAACCCTTCGCGCAGCGCATATTGCTCGAAGACCGATTGCGCTTGCTAAGGCAAAAAGCAGGCCAATAACTACAACCATACGTCCGAGAACACACAATGAAACCGCAAGAAGCTCCGGCTAGTGGGCACGATACCGTGCAACCGCAAACCTCGCAGGCGCAAGGGGAGCAGGCAAGGCGCCACTCCGTTGTCGAGAGCGATGCGCTGTACACGTATAGCGTTGTCGCCAAGACTTCGTTGAAGCAGTTGAAAGCTATCAGCGGAGCGCAATAAGGACCTGGCTGTATTTATTGGGCCTGGACACTGAAGGCGGCGCCGACTCGGGCGCCGCCGACGTTTCCGCTGCCGATCACGATCCCTCATCGAGCCGGCATCTCTATTTCCGGGCCCCGAGCTGGCCCAACGAGACCCTGGACTGCGACCACCTACGCCCTCAACGGGGGCGGGTCGCAGTACCGCTACCTCATAATATATGGTGTATCGCCCTGCTCCCGTTTTCCGTGTGATAATCGACCGTCGCTCTAGCGTTTCTGGGTAATAAAGCGGGTAAAGCCGCTCCTCTAAGACAGATATCTTAGATAAAATCAAATGGATGCAGCCAATATGCTGCTTATGATCGACAACTACGACTCGTTCACCTACAACCTGGTCCAGTACCTCGGCGAGCTGGGCGCAGAGGTGCGGGTCCATCGCAACGACGGGATCACGACCGACGAGATCGAAGCGCTCCGGCCAGACCAGATCGTCATCTCGCCGGGTCCCTGCACGCCGACCGAGGCGGGGGTCTCGGTGTCGGTGATCGAGCGGTTCGCAGGGCTTATTCCAATCCTCGGCGTGTGCCTCGGCCACCAAGCTATCGGCCAGGCTTTCGGTGGGCGCATCGTGCATGCCCGAGACGTGATGCACGGTAAGACATCCCCTATCCATCACGCCGGTCAGGGCGTGTTCAATGGGCTTGCCAATCCGTTTGAGGCCACCCGCTATCATTCCCTGGTGATAGAAAAGGAAACGTTGCCGGAGTGCTTGGAGGTGACCGCGTGGACGGCCCGGGAGGACGGCGGGGTTGACGAGATCATGGGGGTGCGGCACAAGGACCTCGCCGTACAGGGCGTGCAGTTCCACCCTGAGTCGATTCTGACTCGCCAAGGCCACGATTTGCTCCGCAATTTCATCAAGGGGACCTGACCAGTGGCGCATTCGCCACAGATTGGCTCCATGCGCTCGACCTGCCAGGCGCTGACGAAAGGGCAAGAGTGGACCTGAAGCAGGCAATCGAGCGCGTCCTGGGTCGTCACGAGCTGGGCTCGGACGAGATGGCAGAGGTCATGCGCACGATCATGACCGGTGGGGCCACCCCCGCGCAGATCGGCGGTTTTCTTGTCGGGCTGCGCATGAAGGGCGAGTCCGTCGGGGAGATCGCCGCGGCCGCCCGGGTCATGCGGGATCTCGCGATGCGGGTAGAGGTGGCCGCCGACCGTCTCGTGGATACCTGCGGCACGGGGGGCGACGCCTGCGGGACGTTCAACGTCTCCACCGCGAGTGCCTTCGTGGCCGCCGCGGCCGGCGCGCGGGTGGCGAAGCACGGCAACCGGTCGGTGTCGTCGAAGTCCGGCAGCGCCGATGTTCTGGAGGCCGCCGGGGTCAGACTGGACTCGAGCCCTGCCCAGGTGGCTCGGTGTATCGACGAGGTCGGCGTGGGCTTCATGTTTGCGCCCGCCCACCATGGGGCCATGCGGCACGCCATCGGGCCCCGGCGAGAGATGGGCGTCCGCACCATCTTCAACATCCTGGGACCGCTGACGAATCCGGCTGGAGCGCCCAACCAGGTGCTCGGCGTGTTCAACCAAGAGTTGCTGGAGCCGCTCGCGCAGGTCTTGCAGCGACTTGGTAGCCGCCACGTGCTCGTGGTGCATGCGCGCGACGGCCTTGATGAGATCTCGATCGGGGACAAGACCGAGGTGGCCGAGCTTCGCGATGGGCAGATCCATCGTTTCTCCGTTCGCCCCGAGGACTTCGGGCTCATCCGGGCGCCGATCTCGCAGCTGCGCGTGCACAATGCCGCCGACAGCCTCCTGACCATCCGCGGGGTGCTGGAAGACCGCGCCGGCCCGGCGCGCGACATCGTGATCCTCAACGCCGGGGCTGCGGTCTATGTCGCCGGCGTGGCCGCCAGTCTGGAAGAGGGCGTGCGGCTTGCTGACGCCGCCATCGCGAGCGGCGAGGCAAGGCGCCGTCTCGACCGGCTGGTTATCCTGACCCAGAGCCTTGACTGAGTGCCCTGCGGGATCGCGGAGCGCCCCTGCCGATGGACGATACACCCGACATCCTCAGAAGGATCGTTGCGCGCAAGCGCGAGGAAATCGCCGAGCGCCGCGCACGCACGCCCCTGGCGGAGTTGGAGGCGGTGCTGGCCAGCTCCCCTCCCACGCGGGGTTTTGCCTCGGCGCTGGATGCCCGGATCGACGCGGGGTGGCCGGCGGTGATCGCCGAGATCAAGAAGGCATCGCCGAGCAAGGGTGTTCTGCGGGCGGATTTTCGCCCCTCCGAAATTGCGCGCAGCTACGCCGCAGGCGGAGCGGCCTGCCTCTCGGTCCTGACCGACCGGGATTTTTTCCAAGGGGCCGACGAGTACCTCGCGCAGGCCCGGGCGGCCTGCGATCTGCCCGTCATTCGCAAGGACTTCATCGTTGATCCGTACCAGGTCATCGAGGCGCGGGCGATCGGTGCCGACTGCATCCTGCTGATCGTCGCCTGCCTGGACGATACGGCTCTGCACGACCTCAGCGCGACGGCTCACGACCTGGGCATGGATGTGCTGGTCGAGGTGCACGACGAGGCGGAGCTGGATCGGGCGCTGGGCTTGCCTTGCCGTCTGGTCGGCATCAACAATCGCGACCTGCGCACGTTCGAGGTGAGTCTGGAGACCAGTCTGCGGCTCAGGCACCGCGTCCCGGGGGACCGGATACTCGTGACCGAGAGCGGTATCCATTCGAGCGGGGACGTTGGGCTGATGCGCTCCCACGGCATCGACGCCTTTCTGGTCGGGGAGGCATTCATGCGCTCCCCCGATCCCGGAGCCCGCCTAGCGGAGCTGTTCGGGACGGCATGAGCAGAGCGACGCGATCGCGAGGCGCCGCGAGATAGGCCAGGAGGGCGGGGCGATCGGGGTGGGGCTCAGCGGGTCCCGAACACGACGATGGTCTTCCCCTTGACGCCGATGAGGCCCTGCTCTTCGAGGTTCTTCAGGACCCTGCCCGCCATCTCCCGGGAGCACCCCACGATGCGTCCGATCTCCTGACGGGTGATCCGGATCTGCATCCCGTCCGGGTGGGTCATGGCGTCGGGCTGTCTGCACAGCTCCAGCAGCGTGCCTGCGATGCGCCCCGTCACGTCCAGGAACGCCAGATGTCCCACCTTGCGGCTGGTATTGAGGAGGCGCTGGGTCAGCTGGCGGCCGAGCGCGAACAGGATGTCCCTGGTGTACTCCCGCAGGTCGGTCTGCAACAGCTGCTCCAATCGGCCATAGGTGATCTCGGCGAGCGAACAGGCTGTGCGCGTGCGAACCAGCACGCTGCGCTGCTTCATGGGAGAGAACAGCCCCATCTCGCCGATGAACTCGCCCTTGTTCAGATAGGTCAGGATGATCTCGCGCCCTTCTTCGTCCTCCATGATGGCGGTGAGGGAGCCGTCGATTACGTAGAACAGCACATCGGCCGGGTCGCCGGGGTGGATGAAATCGGCCTTCGCCGGGTAGCGTCTGATGTGGCAGAAGGAAAGCAGCCTTTTCAGATACTCCGGTTCCTCATGGGGGGTACGCGCGATGACCATGGTTTGGGGCATTGGCTGTGCAATTCTCTGGGAATTGGCTGCAATCCAGTGCAAGTCTAGGCGACCTCCATCCGCTTGTCGATCTGTGATAGGCTGCGCCCCGCGCCATGGGAGTCGGAGGTGTGATGAAGGCACGGGTCAAGTGGGTCGATGGTGCCCTGATGGTCGGAGAGGCGCCCAGCGGTCATGCGGTGGTGATGGACGGTCCGCCCGAGCACGGCGGCCGCAACCTCGGGGTTCGGCCCATGGAGATGCTGCTGCTCGGTATGGGCGGCTGCACCGAGTTCGATGTGGTGCACATCCTGACCCGCGGGCATTACGAAGTCAGCGGGTGCGAGGTCCAGCTCGAGGCGGAGCGGGCGCCGGTAGATCCGAAGGTGTTCACCCGCATCCATGTGCATTTCGTCGTTTCGGGCCCGGCGCTGACCGAAAAGGCGGTGGAGCGGGCTGTGCGCCTGAGCGCCGAGAAGTTCTGCTCCGCGTCGATAATGCTCGGGAAGGTCGCGGAGATCACCCACGACTTCGAGATCCGGGATGTCAAAGGCTAGCCGGGCCTTCGATGCCCTGGTCCAAGAGTTCTACGAGGCTTGGCTGCGTTTTCATCCCGCTCGCGCCTTGCGAGCCGGCATTTCGGGGTACGAAGGGCGGTTTCCGGCAGTTGACGACGACGATTTCGGCGCCCTCTGCACCTTGCTCGAGAGCTTGATAGTCGGCCTGGAAGAGATCGACTTCCACCGCCTGGATGACGACCGGCAGACTGACCTGCAGATGCTTTTCGGGGCGGCGCAGGCGGAGCATCAGTGCCTGCTGCAAAGGGACTGGCGTCACCGCGATCCTGGCGCCTTCCTCCCGTTCGAAACCCTGAGGGAGCTTCTGCTCTACTCGCAGGGCGATGTCACGGGCGCGCTGGAGCCGTGCCTCGCGGCCATCCCGGAATTCCTGCGTCATGCCCGAAGCCAAGTGTGGACGGTGCCCGAGCTGATCCCGCGCTTCTGGGTGGACGCGGCCGTCGAGGAGGGGCGCGCCGGCCTGGGATGCCTGTACGCCCTGCGTGAGAGGTCGGTGGCGCGCCGCAGCGCCCGATTGTCGGCCCTCCTGGAGACCGCAGCCGAGGCTGCGAGCGCCTATATCGACACTCTCGCGACCGATGTTGCACCGATCGCCCGGGGTGTCACTGCTACCGGACAGCCCCTGTACGAGTTCCTGCTGCGCCAGCGTTACTTCCTGACCGTCGATCCGCAGCGCCTCCAGGCGCTAGCTCGGCGCAAGGTCTCTGAGCTGCACGAGGCTGTCGTCGCGCTCTCCTGCGAGGTCTGTGGCTCGGAGCGTACCGAGGACTGGCTCTGCGGGATCGAAGCCGTCGAGCCGGGCGCGCACGAGGAGCATGCTCGTGAGCTTTGCGAGAGCGTTCGTAGGTTCGTCGAGGAGCGAGAGCTGGCCAAGCTTCCCGTGCCCTCCCGGCTGCGGGTGGCCCGTGCCCCTGCTTTCATCTCGTCCGCGGCGCCGTTGCCGGCGTACGTTGCGCCTTTGCTGGGCGACCCGGCGCTGATCGGGGCCATATGCCTGCCGGCCGGTGACGTCTCCCTAGCCGCCCAGCTTGGGGTCTTCGATGCGTGCATGGCGCTCGGCTGGGCAGGCCGACATCTTCAGTCGGTGATGGCCGCGGCGAGCCCGTCCGCGAGTACCCTGGTGCGCCGGATCAATCCCTGTTCGGGGTTTCTGGGCGGCTGGCCCCTCTATGCCCAGGGGATGTTACTGGAGAACGGCTTCAACGGGACACCCTGGGCCCGTTTGGCAGTGTTGGCCAATCGCTATCGCTGTGCCCTCAACGCCCAGCTCGACGCCGAGATTCATGTTGAGGGACTGGCGCCCGAGAGCGCCGTCGAGCGCCTTAGCAGCGTGCCCGGTACGACGCCCGAGGCGGCTCGCGCCGGGGTGCTTGGGCTGACGCGTGGCCCCGGCCGCGCCATGGCTACGCTGGCGGGGTGGCTCCTGATCGAATCGGTGCGCGATCTGCTGCGTGCCCAGGACCCGGGCCACAGGCCGGCCGCCTTCCACTCCCAGCTGTTGGCTCAGGGGCCTGCCGCCCTGCCGCTCGCGATCCAGGGCACCTTCGGGCAGCCCACCTGGGACGCTGCCCTCGAGCGGCTGGAGCTGCTGTGAGCCGGCCCCGTGAGACCCTGGGCATGCGTCATGTGGCGCTCAGTGTCCGTGATCTGGAGGCCTGCGAGCGGTTCTACGTCGACCTGCTGGGCATGCATGTCGAATGGCGCCCCGACGCCGACAACCTCTATCTCTCGTCGGGCTCGGACAATCTGGCGCTGCACCGGGAGTGCGGGGGAGAGGGCTGGTCCGCCATGGGGCAGCGGTTGGACCATATCGGTTTCTTCCTGGGGACACCCGACGAAGTGGATCGTTGGTTCGCATTCCTGCGGGACCAGGGGGTGCGCATGCGCACCGAGCCACGGACCCACCGGGACGGGGCGCGCAGCTTCTATTGCTTCGATCCCGACGGAACGGTCGTGCAGCTGATCTACCACCCGCCGGCGCTCGCGTGGGAGCGCGACGGGCGCGCCTGATTCCTGTGGCGGGGGCGTCGGATTACATCGGCGCCGGTATCCATTAAACTTTGGCACGTTTTGCCAAGGCTCCGGGGGAGGGATGTCATGGTCCAGCGTCTCAATCGCCTGAAGCTTCATGGCTTCAACAATCTGACGAAGTCGCTGAGCTTCAACATCTACGACATCTGCTACGCCGCCACCCCCGCCCAGGAGCGGGGCTATATCGCTTACATCGACGAGGCCTACAACGCCGAGCGGCTGACCCAGATCCTCAAGGACGTTGCGGACATCATCGGCGCGAACATCCTGAACATCGCGCATCAGGACTACGAGCCCTATGGGGCCAGCGTGACCATGCTGATCTCCGAGGAGCCGGTGGCAGCGGAGTATCTGTCCAACACCGAGTCGCCGGGTCCTCTGCCTGACTCGGTCGTGGCCCACTTGGACAAGAGTCACATCACCGTCCATACGTACCCCGAAAGCCATCCGGACAACGGCATCAGCACCTTCCGGGCAGATATCGATGTCTCGACCTGTGGCCGGATCTCACCGCTCAAGGCGCTCAACTACCTGATCCATACCTTCGAGTCCGATATCGTGTACCTCGACTATCGGGTGCGCGGCTTCACGCGGGACATCAACGGCAAGAAGTACTACATCGACCACAAGATCAACTCGATCCAGAATTATCTGGCGAAGGACACGAAGGACAAGTTCCGGCTGATCAACGTCAACGTCTACCAGGAGAACATCTTCCACACCAAGATGGTGCTGAAGGAGTTCGACCTCGACAACTATCTGTTCGGCATTCGCGCCGAGGAGCTGGGGCCCAAGGAGCGCGCGCGGATCGTCGAGCGGGTCAAGCGGGAGATGATCGAGATCTTTTACGGACGCAACGTCCAGAAAGGGATGAAGCTGAAGTAGGCTTGAAGCGTGGAGCCTCAAGTCGCCGCTTAGAGGTAGTAGACGCTTCGGGTCATGAGCTTCGAGGTCAGCTTCATCGCCAGGCGAACGGGGGCGGGGAGGCGGGCGCCGCCGGCCGCTAACGCTTTCGTGGCATGAGCCATCTCGTCGTCGCGCATCTGCTCGAGGATCGCCCGCGTTCTGCGGTCTGCCGTCGGGATCTGGTGAAGATGCTCGTCGAGGTGCTGCTCGACTTGGCGCTCGGTCTCGGCGACGAAGCCCAGGCTCCACTTGTCGCCGGCGAGGCCGGCAACGGCGCCGATGGCGAATGAGCCGGCGTACCAGAACGGGTTGAGATAGCTCTTGCGGTTTCCGAGATCTTCGAGCCGCCGTTCGCACCAGTCCAGATGATCGTTCTCCTCCTTGGCGGCGCGCTCCATGCTGTCGCGCACCTCGGTGAGTCGCGCTGTCAGCGCCTGCCCGGAGTAGAGTGCCTGTGCGCACACCTCGCCGGTATGGTTGATGCGCATCAGGCGCGCCACTTGATCCCTTTCCTCGCTGTCGAGCTCCGTGTCCGGAATGTCCTCGGCCGGATTGGCGCGCTCTGTGACCTGCGGCCGGCCGAAAATCGTGCGCAGGGCCTGATCGAAGCCGATCAACAGCCGGTCGAAAGGCGTGTGGTTGCGTTGCTTCACTGGTAGGGCTCCCGATTGATGCCGACCCGCAGCGAAAGGCCGATCAACATTATATCGGTTGATGGGACAAGGCGCGGTCCAGGAGCTGCACGGGGTGGAGAACCTCCACGTCGATCCCCGCCCGATTGGCGGCCGCTCTCAGGTGCAGGGCGCACCCGGTGTTCGACGTGAGCAGCCAACGCGGCTTCAAAGCGGCGAGGCTGCGGATCTTGGGCTCAACCAGGCGATCGGCGCTCTTTGGCTGGGTCAGTACGTAGGTGCCGGCGGCCCCGCAGCAGCGATCGTTGCCGGGCAAGGGAGCAACGTCGAGCCCCGGTATCCGGGTCAGGAGGTGGTAGGCGGATGCCGCTCCGTCCAGCGGATGGCGCAGGCTGCATGGCTCGTGGACGAGGGCACGGCCCGGCATCTGCGCGAGCTTCAGGTCCTCGGGCCAGGCGAGCCGGGCAAGGTAAGAGCAGATCTCGATCGGGTTGGGAGGCCCCGGGTCCTCGGGGGTCTGCCCATGCTCGGCGAGCTGAGCGGCGCAGGCGCTGGCCACCGAGACCACCGCCTGGGCGCGCAGGTTGGCGAAGGCCCTTCGATTCATCGCCGCCAGCCGGTCTGCGCGCCCGGCTCTCCCCGCGTGCTCGTGCATCGCCCCACAGCAGACCTGGCCGCGCGGCACCTCCACGGCCGCACCCAAGAGATTGAGCACGCGAATCGCTGCTCGAAGACTGTCCTGCTCGACCACCCGGCCGACGCAGCCGAGGAACAGGGCCACCCGTGTGCGCTCGGCTCCCGGCGCCGGGTACCGGGATCGCCACCGTTCCCCGGGCCCGAGCGGCGGGAGCAACCCGATGATCCGAGCAAGGGGAGTCGGCGCCACCCGGCCCGCCAGTTCGACCAAGCCAATCCGCTGCAAGGCTCTCAGGAACCGCCTCGTGACGGGCCAGGTGGGGACTCTTGCGAGGCTGGCCAGGGCCAGGCCGCCGGGCACGGAGCTCAGCCAGCCCTGCCGCGCGACCGCCAGGGCGCGGGCGCCGTCCAGGAGGCGCCCATACGCGACTCCGGAGGGGCAGGCGGCCTCGCAGGCTCGGCAACCGAGGCAACGTTCGATGTGTCGCCATGCTCGGCCGGGGTCGTTGCTCAGCCGCCCCTCCGCGATGCCCTGGATCAGGGCGATACGGCCGCGGGGTGATTCATTCTCGTCACGGCTGAGACCGTAGGTGGGGCAATGGGGCACGCAAAGGCCACACTTCACGCAGTGGTCCGCTAGGTCGAGCAGCTGGGCGGGGCTGGTCACTGCGCGCGGTTCCGAGGAGAATGTCCGGCAACGAATGACCCATCATATCACTCGATCCCCACCGTTCCCGGCGCAACCCCGATGGCGTACTACCGGCACCATCTGTTCTTCTGCACCAACGTCCGCGAGGACGGCTCGGCCTGCTGTCAGCAACACGGGGCGCGGGAGGCGCGCGACTATGTCAAGCGCAGGGCCAAGGAGATGGGCATGCACGGGGCGGGGCAGGTGCGGGTGAACATTGCAGGCTGCCTCGGTCGCTGCGAGCTGGGGCCGGTGCTGGTCGTCTACCCGGAGGCGGTCTGGTACACCTATATCGACCGCGAGGATCTGGACGAGATCATCGGCGAGCATCTGGTGAATGGACGCATCGTCGAGCGGCTGCGTCTGCCGGAGCCGGCGCGCCCCCTGGACCCACGAGGTCTGAGTAAAACGGTGTAGGTTGCAGCCCGGCCGCTAACCGAGGGCGCAGGGGCGTCAGGGTAGAAACGAAACGGGAGCCGCCCGGTGATCGGCCCTCCCGGATCCAACTCGGGGCTGTCCGTCGCTTGGCGCAGCCTGGGCGCAGACGAGAAACCGACGTTGAATCAACGAGATAAGTCTCGACGAGGGAGATGCAGCCGGTAGAAGCCCACCCCGACGGCGCCGTGTGCAAGAAACCGCTTGACAGATGCTAGATAATATAAGAGGATACTCACATGCTGAATCGCCTCCCGGTGGTCCAGCATTCCTCCATCCTCCTTTGGTGGTTTGTATTACGCAGCGACCCCCTCGCTGCGTTTTTTTTTGCCGGTAACCCCGCGGGCACCCGGCGGGCCTTTTCGCGAGCTGGAGCTCGCTCCTACGATCCCGATGTACCGCCCGCCGTCTCCTGTCCCCGGCGGCAGGTGGTGGACGCGATGATCGGGCTTGCCAGTGCCGGAGCGCTCCGGTAACATTCCCGCTCTTTTTTCGGTTGCTGTATCGAAATTCTCTCTCGGAGAGATCCTGATGACCACTGTAAGTGCAAAGCCCGCCGAAGTTCGGCGCGACTGGTACCTGGTCGATGCCACGGGCAAGACCCTCGGTAGGCTCGCCAGCGAGATCGCCCATCGCTTGCGGGGCAAGCATAAGACCCTCTACACGCCCCATGTGGACACCGGCGACTACATCGTCGTGGTGAACGCCGAGAAGATTCGGGTGACCGGCAACAAGCTGAAGGACAAAATGTATCACCGGCACACGGGCTACATCGGGAACCTGAAGTCCATCAGCCTCGACAAGCTGTTGGCGACCGCTCCGGAGCGCGCCATCGAGCATGCCGTCAAGGGCATGCTGCCCAAGAACCCGCTCGGCCGCGCCATGTTCCGCAAGCTCAAGGTGTATGCGGGCGCTGAGCATCGTCATCAGGCCCAGCAGCCCCGGCCGCTGGACATCTGAGATCAGCAGGAGATTCGACCCCATGGCCGAGACTATCAACAGCACCGGGCGCCGCAAGACCTCGTCCGCCCGCGTTTTTCTGACTGTGGGCAGCGGCAAGATCACGGTCAACGGTCAGCCGCTCGACCGGTACTTCGGGCGCGAGACCGCGCGCATGGTCGTGCGCCAGCCGCTGCAGGTCGTGCAGATGCTCGACAAGGTCGACGTGCAGGCGAGCGTCGCCGGTGGCGGCACCACGGGCCAGGCCGGTGCCATTCGTCATGGGGTTGCCCGTGCCCTGGTTGGCTACGATGAGAGCCTTCGCTCGCCGCTGCGCCGCGCCGGGTTCTTGACGCGTGATGCGCGGGCGGTCGAGCGCAAGAAGGTGGGTCTGCACAAGGCGCGCAAGCGTCCGCAGTACTCCAAGCGCTGATCGGGCCGAGGCCGCAGCCGGCGGGGAATTCCGAACGGATCTGGCCGGTTCACTGGGGGATCGTCTAGCGGCAGGACAGCGGACTCTGACTCCGCTAACCTAGGTTCGAATCCTAGTCCCCCAGCCAATTCAACGGGAGGCCCTTTCCGGGCCTTTTGTTTTTTGTCCCTCCGGTGTTGCCCGCACGCGCTCGGTCTGCCCCGATGTGGCTCCCGCCAAAGAGTTGCGCCTGCGCGGCCCCCACCGGGCTTTCTGCCGGTGACGCCCCCGCCCGTACCCCGCCTCATCGCAGTCCATCTTCTTAACCGGCTTCGTAAGCAC
The DNA here is from genome assembly GCA_963775335.1 of uncultured Gammaproteobacteria bacterium. Taxonomy (GTDB): domain Bacteria; phylum Pseudomonadota; class Gammaproteobacteria; order Chromatiales; family Chromatiaceae; genus CAVQCX01. Next base: position 1,364,004 of record CAVZIJ010000002.1, on the reverse strand, counting down.
AGCGTATCAACAGCTTGATTTTCATAGAGTGTTTCTGAGTATCGACGTCGTTCGTCCAGGAGCTGTGTCGCAGAATAGATACAACATGACCTGTGGTCTCTTTTTCCATGAAAACGGTTGCAATCCGCCGGCCGAGTGGTTATAGTGACCTCTGCTGAACCGAGCTTTCGGTTTTTCAACCACAATAGCGGGAGTTCGACATGAACAAGAAGATTCTTTCCCTCGCCGTCGCGGCCGCTATGGCTGCGCCTCTGGCCGCCCAGGCGGATGTCACCATCTACGGCGACATCAACATGGACGTTCTCGAGCGTCAACACCCACACGGCCTCCGACTACTACACCTGGCCGGTCGGTAAGTTCTTTGCCAACCCGAGCATGAACTGCGGCGCCTTCGGCATCCTGACCCGCGGCAGCTTCCCGTGCCGGTCCATCCCGGGCAGCCGCGGCAACATCTACATGAGCGACAACGCGTGGGAGCTCAACAGCAACAACTCGCGCATCGGCTTCAAGGGCACCGAGGACCTGGGCAACGGCCTGAGCGCGATCTGGGGCATCGAGCTCCAGGTCGACGTCGCGGGCGACGGCTCGCTGGGCATCAACCACAACAACGTGTTATCCACCGCCGGCGGTCCTGCCGATCTCGGCACCCGCAACATGTTCCTGGGCCTGAGCAGCGACCAATTCGGTACCGTGGTGGCCGGCAAGCATGACACCCCCTACAAGATCATGTTCAACAGCTATGACAAGTTCGCGGAGACCATGGCGGACGACGACCAGCTGATGAAGGGTGCTGCCCCGAACCGCACGCTGATCGGAGAGTTCAACGGTCAGGATACCCAGGGCTTTGCCGATCGCCGCGCCTCCAACGCCATCGCCTACGTCTCGCCGACCTTTGCCGGCGTCACCGTCGCGGGTGCGGTCGTCCCGGCCGAGCTGAACTCGGATAGCGGCGTGTTCTCGAATGGTGCGGGTTGGTCGCTGGCCGGCAACGGCGTCTGGGGCCCGATCCAGGCCACCCTGGGCTACGAGATCCTCAACGACCTGAACCTCAACAAGGCCATCGACACGGGTTTTGGCTGGAACCCCCTGACCTGGGCCACGTTTAACACCGCGCCCTACCTCGACAGCCACTACCGCACTGACGACGCGCTGTGGGGCGCCGGCCTCGCGTACAGCGGTGGGCCCTTCTATCTGGGCGTGCGCTACGAAGACCGCACTGGGGTGGACTACATCAAGGACTACGACATCAAGCAGTGGCGGGTGACCGGCACCTACGCCTTCGGCAACAATGTCCTGAAGGCGGTGTACCACCGGCTCGACGGCAGCACCCCGAGCTACGACTTCGGCGGCGACTACACCGGCGATGCCTGGGGCGTTGGTGTCGACCACAACTTCAGCAAGCGTACCAAGATCTATGCCCTGTACACCCACCTGAACTGGAACGTCGACTCCCACACTGGCCTCGGGCGCTGGAACGGGTTCCCGCTTGTGGGCGGAACCGGCGTCGGCGGCGCTCTGATCGCTCCGATCGGCCTGATGGGTGGCTTCGGCCAGCCGACCCTTCTGGACAACGAGACCTTCTCGGTCGGCATGCAGCACCTGTTCTGATCGGGCACGAGCGGACTCAGGCAAAGCAGAGCGGGGCCTTCGGGCCCCGCTTTTTTGTGCCCCCTGCGGTGAGCTGTCGCGGACCTGGGTCGACGATGCGCGCTAGGGTTTGATGGTGCGCGGCCCTTGGGGGGTGCCCAGGATCAGCACGTCTGCGGGGCGCAGCGCGAACAGACCGCAGGTCACCACGCCGGCGATGCTGTTGATCTCCTGCTCCAGCTTCATCGGCTCCAGGATATCCAGGTGGTGCACATCCAGGATCAGGTTACCGTTGTCGGTGACGAAGCCTTCCCGCCAGGTCGGAGTGCCGCCGCGCTTGACCAACTCCCGCGCGACATAGCTGCGGGCCATGGGGATCACCTCGACGGGCAGCGGAAACTTGCCGAGCACGTCCACCAGCTTGCTCTCGTCGGCGATGCAGACGAACTTTCGGCTGGCCGCCGCCACGATCTTCTCCCGCGTGAGCGCGCCGCCGCCACCCTTGATCAGCTGCAATTGATGGTTCGACTCATCGGCCCCGTCCACATAAAGCTCCAGATCGCCCGCAGCGTTGAGGTCGAGCACCTGGATTCCGTGGGCTCGCAGCCGCTGGGTCGATGCCTCCGAGCTCGATGCCGCGCCATCGATCTTGTGCTTGATCCCGGCCAGCAGGTCGATGAAATGGTTGACGGTCGAGCCCGTGCCGATGCCAATGATGCCGCCGTCGACATAGTCCAGCGCGGCCGCGGCCGCGAGCTTCTTCATCTCGTCCTGCGTCATGGAGGTCTCCAATGGGGATGCGCAGCGCGCTATGATACCCGCGGGGCCTCGAGACTGTCATGGCGCCACCCCGGCCTCCAGGTCCTCTGCCCGACTGGTCCCCCATGCCCCAGAAATACATCGAGAAGATTCTTCGAGCCCGGGTCTATGACGTCGCGGTCGAGACCCCCCTCGATGAAGCGCGCCGGCTGTCCCGGCGCCTCGCCAACCGAGTGTTGCTGAAGCGCGAGGACCTGCAGCCCGTCTTCTCTTTCAAGCTCAGGGGCGCCTACAACCGCATCCAGGCTTTGCCGCCGGAGGCGAGGGCCAAGGGTGTGATTGCGGCCTCGGCCGGCAACCACGCCCAGGGCGTTGCCCTCGCGGCATCCCGGCTCGGCATCCGGGCGCTGATCGTGATGCCCCAGACAACGCCGCCCATCAAGGTCCAGGCGGTGCGCGCGATGGGCGCCCGAACGGTGCTCCACGGCGACTCCTACGACGAGGCGTTCGCGCACTCGCAAGAACTGGTGGCGCAGACGGGCATGACCTTCATCCATCCGTTCGATGAGCCCGACGTGATCGCCGGGCAGGGGACCATCGGCATGGAAATCCTCCGCCAGCATCCCGATCCGGTCCATGCCGTGTTTGTGCCTGTCGGCGGTGGTGGACTGATCGCCGGGATCGGGGTCTGCCTCAAGTACGTCCGCCCGGATGTCCGGGTCATCGGCGTGGAGCCGGATGATGCGCCTTCCATGTATGAAGCCCTGCAGGCGGGTCGACGCGTGACCCTCAAGCAGGTGGGCATATTCGCCGACGGTGTTGCGGTCCGCCAAGTCGGGAAGGAGACGTTCAGGCTTGCCAGACACTGCGTCGACGAGGTGCTGCTCGTGAGCACCGACGAGATCTGCGCCGCGATCAAGGATGTGTTCGACGATACCCGCATCGTCGCCGAGCCGGCGGGCGCTTTGGCCGTCGCGGGGCTCAAGAAATACGTCCAGCGTGAAAGCCTCAAGGACCAGTCGCTGATCGCGATCGCGAGCGGCGCGAACATCAACTTCGATCGGCTGCGCCACGTTGCCGAGCGCGCGGAGCTCGGTGAGCGCCGCGAGGCATTGCTCGCGGTCGAGATTCCGGAGCGCCCCGGCAGCTTCATAGGCTTCTGCCGCGCGCTGGGCAAGCGGGGTATCACCGAATTCAACTACCGATATTCCGACAGCGTGCGGGCCCATGTCTTTGCCGGCATCGAGTTGACCGGCGGCGACGAAGAACGCCGTGCCCTGATCGCGCGGCTGACCGAATCCGGCTATCCCGTCGTTGACATGAGCGACAATGAGACCGCCAAGCTGCACATTCGCTACATGGTCGGCGGTCGGGCACCGAGCCTCGACAACGAGTTGCTCTACCGGTTCGAGTTTCCTGAGCGTCCCGGCGCCTTGCTCAATTTCCTCTCGGGGTTGGGACGGCGCTGGAACATCAGCCTGTTCCACTATCGGAATCACGGGGCGGCCTATGGCCGCGTGCTCATGGGGATTCAGGTGGGTCCCTCAGACCGCAACGGATTCCGGGCGTTTCTGGAGGAGCTCGGCTATCCCTTCTGGGAGGAGAGCGACAACCTGGCCTATCGCCTGTTTGCGGGTACGGGAGGATTCGTTCCCGTCGCCGAGCGCTCCTGACCGACATCCTATCGAGGCGGCAACGCCGCCGGCCGGCGTGAGCTGTCGCTCAGTCGCCTGGCTCGCGGGACGACCGCAACATCTCCCCGACTAGCGGGGCTTTCTTGACGGCGGTCCGGCGTGAACACAGAAAGCCCGCCCTGGGCAGGCTTTCCGGACTCTCTCAGCCGATCTTCGGCTCCCTGGATGCCTCGGAGGCTGACTCGCCGGCAGCGGCCTTCTTTCGTGGAGTGGCCTTGCGTGGCCGCAACACCCGCTTCTTCACCGACGCCTTCTTCTTGGCAGCCTTCTTCACCACCTTCTTTTTCGCCGCGGATCTCTTCTTTGCGGCCTTCTTCTTTGCAGCTTTCTTCGCAGGCGCCCTCTTGGCGGCGGCTTTCTTGCCAGCCTTCTTCTTCGCGACCTTCTTCTTCGTCACGGCTGACTTCTTGGTTGCGGTCTTCTTGGTGGAACGCGCAGCGGTCTTCTTGCTCGCTACCTTCTTCTTACTGACCTTCTTTTTCGCGGCCTTTTTCAGAGCCATCTTTCATCCCTCCCGGTGCCCAACATGGGACAGTGTTGAGTATAAACAACCAATTACAAAATGCTAGACAGAGATGTTGTCGATTGCGAAGAAATATGCTTGCGGTGCTCTATGCTGCGGCGCACCAGGGCTAGCCACTGCTGTTCATCCGATTGGTGGGAAAGGCGACGACTGAGAACCGATGAGGGTCATCATCAGCTCACCTCATGCCCGGGGCCGACCCGACGAGGAGACGAAGATGGGAAACATCCTCGAACACCGAGGTAGCGAATCCACGCCGGCGCTGCACCTAGTGCTGATACCAGAGTATCGGTTCGGCGTATACGCCACGCTGCTCTAGGGGCTGTTGACATTTGTCTGAGCGAGGGCGATTGCGAGCGATTTTTCGTGCTGACAAGGCGCGGTGAGGAGGAATAGTGGATCTATTGGGACGAGCCGCAACACAGTCAGCGCGGAAAAGGGCCGTCATCGAACCGCGAACGGCAATGGTCAGCAGCCCCTAAGTGCTCGGGCTTCACCCGGCGCGGACAATAAGTGTTCACCGGCCCGCGGGTCGCCCCACCGCCGATCGAGACGGCCGCAAGTGCAGCGCACAGCGCAGGGGGGCGGTACTCAAACCTTGCCCACCGGCCGCGGCGACGCTCTGAAGGTGGCTTCGTCCGTGTAGATGTGTGGACGCCCCTTCGTGTCACCCTCAAGCGCGGTGCTTCGCCGCGAGGCCGAAAAGACGCAAACAGATGTGCGTTTGGCAGGAGGCGCCTGATAGAAGGTTGCGGCGGAGCGGTTGGCTGACGCACTTCGGACCAAGGGGCATTGCAGAACTCACAGCACCCGGAACAGCACCGCTGGCAGCGTCACCAGGGCCGCACTGTTGCCGAGCAACACGATGTGCGCCACCCGCTGCGGCTTCTAACCGTAACGCTCGGCAAAGATGTAGTTCAGCACCGCAGGGGGCAGGGCGCCGAACAAGACCAGGATGCGCGCTTGCTCCGACGAAAGATTGAACGCCCAGCCCAGCAGCCCGCCGAGAAGCACGCCGCTCAGGGAACGCGACAGGGCCCCGAGCAGTCCAACGTGCCTGTCGCTCAGATCCACGTCGGTCAGGCGCACACCCAGGGAGACCAGCATGATCGGGACCGCGACCTGCCCGACCATTTCCACGGCGGTCCCCAGCCCGCATGGCAGGGTCAGGCCCGCAGGGTTCACCACCATCCTGCCGACGCAGGCGAGCGTCACCGGGATAAGCAGTACCCGGAGCACGTGGGCGTTGCGGTCGAGCATCCGCACGCCGAGCGAGAAATGCAGAAAGTTCTCAATCAGAAACAGCACCACCGCCGCGGGCATGGTCTGATCGCCGAACGCGAGGACCAGCAGCGATATGCCCAGGTTGCCGGAGCTCACGAACATCATCCGGGGCAGCAAGGTGCGCAGCTCGACCCGCGCCGGCCGTGCGATGGGCCAGGCGATCAGTCCCGACCCGAGCACGAGCAGCAGGCCTGCCCCGCCAGCGACCCGTAGTCGCCCAGATGAGCGTCCTTGGAGGAGAGCGCCGAAAACACGAGCACCGGCACAAACAGGTCGATGTTCAGCTTGGTGACCGCGGTCATGTCCGGGCGGTGACGCCGGGCATACAGAAAGCCCACGGCGACGACCGCGAACAACGGGCAGATGATCAGCAGAATGCGTGAGAACGTGGGCTGCTCAGGCTCCGCTGAGCATCAGCTTGGATCGAGCATGGGCCCGCAGCGCCCGGGACGCGACGACCGACTCGAACGTCACTCGCCTCCTGGCCTGAGCGGGGCCCCGAAACGAAAGTCATACGGCTCGCCGCCAGATCGGGTAACGGAGCAGGGACAAGGGCGGGGGCTCAATGAGGATCAACAGCGGCGGGAGGTACGCCGATCTGGGTCGGACTACCCGTCGCACCGGCGGGCGCCGGCGCTCCGTTCCCGCCCGAAAAAATCGAGAATCCCGTCAACGGGAACAGCGGCCCGAGCACACCCTGGCCGTCCAGATTGACGAGCCGGCGGAAATAGGCCCCGTACCGGGCATGCAGCGCCGGCCCCGCGTCCCGGCTGATCGGGCAGGTCAGACGCTCGCCGTACCGGCGCTCCAGATCCGCGATGGCCGCGAGCACCTTGGCCTGAAGCCCTTCATTTCGAAACAGGCTACAGTTGATGCCCTCGTCCCAAGCGGCACTTACGTAATCACGCCAATCAAACACGCGCTTGCGGACCCACCGTTCCCGCTCGCAGCGCACATAGGGTCCCCTTCCGTCGTCGCCCAGGGGATCAGGGTGCTCCCGTAGCAGATGAATCCAGAACCGCATGCCCTCGAAGTTGGCCGTCAGATCCGCATAAGAATACACGCCGGTCAGCAGTGCGCCGTAATAGGTCCGCTCGGCCAGATCTCCGTAGTCGAGCGCGGCCTCCAGCCCGCCATCGCTAAGGTATGCCTTGTCGAAATAGGAATAGCCCTGGGAGAAGAAGTGGCCGAGCTTGTCCGCCCCGACCAGCGTCCCGCCGATACTGACCACCGCGGCGAGGTGGCCCTGGTCGCCCCCCATGCTCGGTGTCTCGAAGATCCCGAATGCGTGGTAGATGCTCTCGCGCCGGCTCAATTTGCGTTGCGAGATCGAGGTGGAGTCGTTCGCGAACTCTTCGAGCGTGCCGACAAGCGGTCCACCCATGCTACGGTTGATCTCATCATACAGTCGGCGCCGGCTGCAGGGCGGCTCTCTAGGCACGACGTCGGTCAAGGCAGTCGTGGGCTCAGGGGCGTTGGCCGCGGCGATCGCCTGATCCAGTAGCTCATTGCTGCGCCGGTTCAGCGCTTCTGCCACGTCCGGCATGGGTTGATCGCGCTCCGTAAAGTTGTCTGTCTCGCTCGCGTCGGCACCGCCGGCAACGAGCAGAAGCAACACGCAGATGCCAACAATGCAGCGCAGCAGGGACACCCGGAGAATCGTCGCAGGCCACCGCGGAAAGGGCGTCTAGTGTACAGACGGATCGGAAGGCGCGCAGCGGCAGGCCCGCCCTCGGGCCCGACCTGTCGCAATGCGCTATGCTGAAATCGTAGTCTCAACCACGCCCGACGGCCCCACCCGACCATGCCTCACGTCATCGTCGATCCCGAGTCCGCCTCTCTGAAGGAGCGCTTCGCCCTGATCAAGACTCCGCGTCGCTCGCGTGTGCGCTTTCCGGCCGGCTGCGTCACGCCGGTCGCGACCGAGGCCGACGCCCGTGTTGGGGCCGACTTGGCGAAGAACCTTCACGCAGCCGTGGTATACGGTCCTTCCCTGTCCTCCGAAAGCCAGAAGATCTACTACCTCGTGCGCTGGCTCGACTAGCCAAACGTCTCCGGGAAACCTTCAGGGATGATCGTCACCGTCTGCACACACACCGCGATCGAGGCCTACATCGTGCGAGGCCGCCTGTTGGCGGAGGGCATTCCGGCTTTTGTGGCTTTCGATCAGCATGTCTGGGCGAACTGGTCGATCTCGGTCGCCCTACGGGGGGTGAGGGTCCAGGTCCCGGCCCGCTACGCGGCCCAGGCGGCTGCGGTGATGGCCGATCTGCGGGCGGGAAAGTACCAGTTGGCCCTCGACGAGGAGCTGGGCTGGTCGCAGGAGACCGTTTGGCCCGCGTGCGGGTCTGCGACCGCCCGGAAAGTCGACTGGTCGTGGAAGCTCGCGCTCGTCTGTGCATTCGCCTGCTCGGCGCCGCTTCCTCTAGTGGGCGTCGCATGCGATGCGGCAGATGCCCCACGACCTCGACCGCTGACGTACGCGGCCACCCGCTTTACGTGACGGCCGCCGCGATTCTGGCCAGGGCGGTGTCGGTTCGTCTGTTTCTGGTATGGTGCTATTGGCGCCAGATGCACTGCGAGCAGCTGATCTCCTGCATGTCGTCGGCTAAGGCCATCCACAGGGGCCTCATTATGCGACGGACCTCCCCTCGCCCACCTCTTTCTTCCGTCGGCCCGGCCTTGTGGCCTCGCTGCACCGCCCCTCCTGCGTTCCCCGCTGGCGGCTGCCCGGCCATCGAGCTCCCACGTCGCCTAATGGAATCTGGGTCAAGGGCATTTGACTCCCTGGGCACAATACTTCATCGGCGGAACATGAGATTCAAGGGCGTCCACCACATCGAGCTATCCGTGCTTGACCACGACGAGTCGATTCGATTCTTCGACAAAATGTTCGGATGGCTTGGATACAAGAGTTTCTGGACGCTGGACATCGGTTATACGTCGACCTATGACATGGCTCGCTTCCCCGTCTTCCACAGCTACGTCGGCATTCAGCCCGCCAAGACCGGAAGCAAGCTGGCCCATGCCGATCAGGCCACTGGAATACATCATGTCGCCCTGTGGGCGAGAAGCAGGAAGGAGGTTGACGATTTCTACACGCGTTTCTTGCTGAAGAACGACGTCAATGTGACCGACCCGCCGGCCGAGTACCCGACCTACAGCCCCGGCTATTACGCCGTGTTCTTCGACGACCCGATAACAGGGATTCATTTTGAGCTGAGTCACACGCCGATGGTGCCTTCGCTCTCCAGCTATTTCGCGTGGATCAGGACGCTGAAGGATATTTGGCGAGCCCATCCCGAATGGAAGACGCCGCCTTGGAAAGAGGCGATGCGGCACTTGCCCTCGAGGCATGAACAAGACTGATCGGACAAGGGTGGGTGTTTGGCCCGCGCTCGCCATACCATCTGGCGCCCGGATTTGCATGAGACGGGTGGTGAGGCGTCGGGTCCTGTTCGAGCGGAGCTCAAGCCAGCGGCTAAGCCTTAGGGGCTGTTGACAATTGCCGTTCGCGGTCCGATTACGGCCCTTTTCCGCGCTGACTGTGTTGCGGCTCGTCGCCATAGGTCCACTATTCCTCCTCACCGCGCCTTGGCAGCACGAAGAATCGCTCGCAATCGCCCTCGCTCAGACAAGTGTCAAGGGCCCCTAGTCATGCAGTGATTGCTGACGAGGACAAGTAAGAACCCCTGCGCCAGTCTTGCGTCCAACGGGGATCGGGCCGCTGCTGTATGCTTGAGCGGAGTCGCCGACGAGGGGGGAGAGTCAGTGAGGCCGGTGAATAGGGCCGGAGCCAGGGTTCCGGGTAGGATGCCCGCTTGGCCGTGGTCAAGCCGATCCAGGAACCCTCTTCGAGGCCGGCCGGGAGGCTGGCTAATTGCCGCTGCGGCTCTTGCGGGCCTCCTTCTGCCGGCTTTCGCAAGGGCAGCTAGCGCCCCTGCGCCGCTCGAGCGCGAAACGGGCGCATCCGCGGCTGGGGCTCCGGGGTTGTGGTCGCTCTACGATCGCGCGCTGAAGCGCGCGAAATACGTCGATTTGACGCACACCCTCTCGCCGTCGATCCCGGTCTGGAAGGGCTTCGGGCGATCGACCTTCGGGCCGACCCTGAACCCCGAGACGGGCAAGCCGTACGAGTACGCGAAGGACGGGTTCGAGGCGACCCACTACGACCTGAGCACCGATCAGCTGGGCACCCAGCTCGACCCGCCCGCCCACTGGGCTCCCGAATACCCGTCCATCGACGAGCTGCCGGCCACCTATGCGATCAGGCCCCTGGTGGTCATCTCGATCGTGGATCAGGTGGCGCGGGACCCGGGCTATCACCTGCAGGTCTCGGACATCGAGCGTTGGGAGGCCCGCAACGGCAGGATCCCGGTTGGATCGGTGGTGATGGTGCGCTCGGACTGGTCCAAGCGCTGGCCCGATCCCGCGCTGGCGACCGAGGCGGTCTTCCCCGGCGTGTCGCTGGCCGCGCTCAAGTTTCTGCACTTGCAACGCCACATCTTGTTCCACGGCCACGAGCCGCTCGACACCGACACCACCCCGACGCTGGAAGGCGAAGCCTGGCTGATGCACCACGGCTACACCCAGGCCGAAGGCGTGGCAAACCTGGATAAGGTGCCCGAGACCGGCTGTCTGGTGACCGTCGGTTACCCCAAGTTCAAGGGGGGCTTAGGCGGCTATGCCCGCTATATCGCGATCTGCTCCCCGGACTGGAAATACGGAGTCTCGGTGGGCGAAGTGCCGGAGGCGCCGTTGCCGAAGAGCGCTAAGATCTTGCGCTGGGACACCAAGCTGGGGGTGCGGGTGCGCAAGTAGCCGGGCCAAGGTCCAGCCTATGCCACGGCGACGAGGGCCTCGCGCGTCGTGCGGCGCCTTCCCGGCCCGGTCCATCCTCGCCCTTCCCCGCAGAACCCGATGAAGCCGTCCCCGCCCAACGAGCAAGCCAGGTCTGTCTCCCTCGTGCTGGGAAGCGGCGGGGCCCGCGGCCTGGCCCACATCGGCGTGATCCGATGGCTGGAAGGGAACGGCTTCGAGATTCGATCCATCGCCGGATCGTCCATGGGTGCCCTCGTAGGGGGGATCTACGCCGCTGGCCAGCTGGATACCTACGCGACCTGGGTGAAAGCGCTCAGGAGGCGCGATGTCATGCAGCTGCTCGACTTCGCGTTCAGCCGGTCCGGCATCTTCAGCGGCGACCGTATCATCCAGCGGCTGCGCGACATGCTGGGCGACGTGCAGATTCAGGATCTGCCCATCTCGTTCACGGCGGTCGCTACCGATCTGGACCAGGGGCGAGAGGTCTGGCTGAGAAAAGGCTTGCTGTTCGACGCCATTCGCGCCTCCATCGCGATCCCCACCGTATTCACCCCCGTGGTCTATGAAGGACGCCTGCTGGTCGATGGTGGGCTGCTCAACCCAGTGCCCATGGCACCGACCCTGTCGGATCTTACCGATATCAGGGTCGCGGTCAGCCTGAGCGGGAAGGAGGAGTCGGCGGAGACGCAGCTGAAACGAAGTCACCGGGGACGTGCGGAAAGGGACGATTCGTATCAGGCGGCGATACGCGACTTCATCCAGGGCCTCCAGAGCTATTTTCCGGGCTGGAAGCGCCAGGAGCGGGAGCCGGTCAACATGCTCGAGCTCATGTCTCGGTCCCTGGAGTCGATGCAGAACACGATCGCCCGCTTCAAGCTGGCCGCCTACAGTCCCGACTACCTGGTAGAGATTCCCATCAATGCCTGCGGGTTGTTCGAGTTCTACCGAGCCGAGGAGCTCATCGAGCTGGGCTACGCCATGGCCGAGCGCGAGCTGGGTAGAACGGGCCGCTGATCGACCTTGAAGGGCCGATACGCCGATTACCGGCTGCGGACCTGCCCCCGGATCAACCCCCGCGTAGGCGCCGGCCACGGGGCTTTGCTCCGTGCATTATGCTTGGACCAAAGCCTGGTGCCCCTGGATGGCTCGTCCGCCGCCATACTGGATGTCTAGACAGGCACGCAGTACCGGTCCGCGCCGATCGATCGGGGAATCGAGCGTTTTCTACTCCAAAGCCGCCCTGTGCAGCCGCTGGAACGCCTCCACCAGCAGCGGGATACGGGTCTGCCAAGCGTTGGCCCTCGCATGGCCGAGGATCGCCTGGCGGTCCCAGTCGCGGCTCAGGGCGTCGTCGAGTGCCCCGGCCAGTGCAGCCGAATCGCCGTAGGGCACCAGGATGCCGATCTGGGCGGAGGAGACAACCTCCGGGTTGCCCCCCACGTCGGTCGTGACGATCGGCAAGCCGCAGGCGGAGGCCTCCAGGAAGACGTTCGCCCACCCCTCGAAACGCGTGGCCAGCACGAACACGTCGCCGGCGGCGTAGACCTCGCGCAGCCGATCCGGCGGAACGACCCCCAGAAAATGCACACGGTCCTGCAGGCGGGCCTCGGAGACCTGCCGGCGCAGGCGCTGCTCCCAATGACCTTCGGGGTTGTCGCCCCCAGCGATGATGAGGTGCAGGTTTTGGTAGCGCTCGATCAGCCGGGGCAGCGTCTCGATCACGCGATGGAAGCCCTTTCGCTCGGCGAGGCCGCCGACCGATATGAGTATCCGGGCGTCGGCGGGAAGCCCCAACTTGCGGCGGCACGCATCGCGCGGCTCCGGATGAAATTTGTCCAGGTCCACGCCGTTGGCGACCACCTGGACCTGATCCGGCGCTACTCCGATGGCGATGGCGTCGCGCCTCAGAGAGTCGGCCACCGAGAACACCCGGGCGGCGCCGCTCAGAGCGATGCGCGTCTGCATGCGGCGCACGCGAGTCTTGCGGATGCGCGTGATGGGCCCCCTCAGGGTCACCGTGTAGGGTAGCCCGAGCAGCCGGGCGATCACCATGGCGGCCACCCCGTCCGGGTAGGAAAAATGGGCATCGATCAGGTCGAAGCCGAAGCGCCGGCGCAGCCTCAACAGCGTAGGTAGGCTGCCCAGCCCTTCGAACAGCCCGTCGAGGAACTTGAATGCTCCGGGGACCGAGAGAAAGCGGGGGTGGAGGACCTCGATCCCTTCCTGTATCTCCAGGCGCGGCGGTTCGGGCCGGAAGCCGGGGCGGAAGCGGCGGATCAGCCCCTGGAAGGGAAACCAGGGTACCGGCGCCACTACGACCAGGGGCAGTTCCCGGGCAACCCGGAACATGCGCTCGCGCACGAACACGCCCATCTGGGGCTGAACGCTGTTTGGAAAGACGTGCGTGTACACCAGCAGGCGAGGCCGCGGCGCCCCGGCGGTGTGGGCCGTAGAGGGGGCATTGCGCTCTTGGGCGGGCGTGCAGGACAAGGCGAGGATCTCGCAGCATCGAAGCGGACGGAAAGTCTACTGCTTCAGGCGGGTGCCCGCGCTCGCCCGCCCGGCGGCAGCCGCGGGCTCATAGATCCAGCGGCAGGTAGAAGAACACGAAACGGCCCCGCTCGATGTCTACCTTGAGCTTGGCGCCGTGGTAGATGCCGTAGTCCACGTAGCCGGGTACGGCGCTGGCGGAATGGCACTCGCTGGAGTGCTGCGGCGACTCGAAATCCCGGTCCCGGTCGTACCAAGACAGCAGCATGGGCTCGCCGAGGCGTTCGTCGGCGGTTCGGTTGGCGAGCCGCATGGCGGCGAGATAGTCCGGGAGGGGGGTCTCCGGATCGATCTCCACCAGGTCGATGCCGGTCAGGTCGGTCTCGGTGCGGATGTTGCAGACGTCCAAGGGTCATTCCTGCAGGTCGTGGGCCCTCGCCGATACCTGAAGCTTACCCTGTCCGCAGGTCATCCGCCGCGTACCGCCGGTGGCTCCCGCAGCCAATGATCGTCAATGACGATTGTTTGAATAATATCAAACGATCTTTTGATGATTACGGTGCCCCTAGAGTCGACCTCAAGCCCGGCCGAACCGGCCTGTTCGATCCAAGCCGGGACTTTTAGGAGAAAGACCATGTTGAACCCCAAGACCATGACCACAGCGGCGGGCTGCTGGCCGCCGAGGCGATCGCCGGCACGCAGCCCTATGACCCGACCTCCATCCCGAGCCACACCAGCGGGCATCCTTGGCTGAGCGCGTTGCTCGCTTGGAAATATTGGCGCTGAGTCACACCCCGGCCGATGCGCCGGCCGCGCCCCGGTTTACAATGGCGCCAGCCCGCCGCGTCCGGCTTTACCGCGGCCGCCCCCTGACAGCGAGCACGAGCGTTCGACAGCCATGCTGAAGAAGTGGATCAAACCCCGTTGGCAGCATTCCGATCCCCTGGTCCGGCTGGAGGCCGTGGGCGAGCAGGAGCTGGAACCAGGGATACTGGCGCAGCTCGTGAAGCACGACCCTTCCCAGGATGTGCGCCGTGCGGCGATCCGCCGCCTGGATGATTTGCACCTCCTGGTGGGCCTGGCTGCGGTCGGGTCCCCGGTCAGCGACGCCGCCCGACAGCGCCTGCGCGTGCTGCTGCGGGCTACGCCCGACGGTGGCACGGCACCCGAGGACCTCCTGATCGAGGCCCTCCCGGTGTGCGACGACCCGGCCCTCACGGCCCAGATGGCTCGCGACTGCCCTCTGCCGCGGGTGCGGCTGTCCGCCGTCGGCCTCCTGACTGACGAGCAGGCGTTGACCCGGCTGGCCCGCGAGGACAGCGCGCCGGAGGTTCGATTCGCCGCCGCCGAGCGGGTGCGTACCGAGGAGGCACTGAAGGAGATCGAGAAGGCGGCGCGCAACCGGGACAAGCGGGTCGCCCAGAGCGTCCGTCAGCGCCTGGCAGCGATCCACGAGGCCCGGGAGCGCCAGGCGGAGCGTCATGCCCTTACCCAGGAGCTGTCTGCCCGGGGCCGGGGCGAGAGCTGGCCGGCGGATGAGGCCGCCTGGCTACGCATCCGCACTCGCTGGGCGGAGATCGAATCGGACGCCGGGGCCCTCGAGCGCAAGGCATATGCAGAAGCGGTGCAGGCCTTCGAGGTGCGCCTTGAGACCTACCGGGCCGAGCGCGCCCGGGCGACCGAGATCCAGCGCCACCGAGAAGCCCTTTGCGTCGAGCTCGAGCAGCTGCGCGACGAGGCGGACGAGCACCCGCCCCGGGTTCGCCAGGCCCGCTTGGCGGAGGTCCAGGCGGCCTGGAGGCTGCTGCTCGGCGATGACACGCCTGCGGTTTCCGCACAAACGGAGGAGCGTTTCCACTCGCTGGTGGTCGGCATCGAGGAGGGCCTACGCCTCGTCTCCGCAGAGATCGCCCGGGCCCAGGCCTTGGACGCCATCGAGGACCGCGTTCGGGCGGCTGAGGGCGCCGGGGAGATGCCCGACGAGCGGTCGGTGCGGGCTCTGGCGCGGGATCTGGACCAGCTGCCCGTAGCGGGGGAGAGGTCGCTTGCGGAGCGTCATCGGGTCTTGGAGCGCCGCGTCCGTGCGCTTCAGCAGGAGCTGGCTGAGCACAAGCAATACGAGCGCGAGCGCTTCGACACCGCGGAGTCGGCCGTGAACGAGCTGGAGCAGGCGCTCGATCAGGACAACCTGGAGCCGGCCCTGCGCAGTCACAAGCGTGCCACGGACCTGGTGCGCACGCTGTACGGAGTGCCCCCCGCCAAACGCCAGAATCTGGAGGCGCGCCTCAAGGCCGCAGGGCCCCGCCTCGCCGATCTGCGCTCCTGGCGCCATTGGGGCTCGGACCAGGCGCGCGAAGAGCTGATCGGGCGCGCCGTGGGCCTGCATGATCCCGGCCTGGCGGCCGAAAAGGTGGCGGAGGCCGTGAAGGGGCTGCGCGAAGAATGGACCCGCCTCGGTCGCCTCGATCACGGCGGCAAGGCCCTGTGGGAGCGCTTCGACGCCGCCTGCAACCGTGCCATGGAGCCGGTGCTCGAGGAACGGCGCAAGGCCGCCGAGGCCCGCAGGGAGCATCTGGAGCGTCGCGGGGACATCTGCGAGCAGCTCGAGCGCTTGGAGCACGATACCGATTGGGAGAAGCCGGACTGGCGGCACCTCGACAAGACCGTGCACCGGCTCCGGCGCGAGTGGCGCCAGCAGGGCGCCGTGGACCGGGCGGGGTGGCAGGTGGTAAAGGCCCGCTACGACGAGGCCATCGCTGCTTTGGAAGAGCACCTCGACGCCGAGCGCCGCCGCAACTGGCTCCAGCGCCAGGCTGTCGCCGAGCAGGCCGAGGCGTTGGCCACGGCCGAAGACGCCCACGGAGCAGGAGAGGCGGCCAGGCGCCTGCGCGAGGCCTGGCAGGTCACGGTCAGCTCCTCCCAGCGCGACGAGAAGCGGCTCTGGGAGCGCTTCCACTCGGCCCTGGACCGGGTATTCCAGCGCGAGCATGCCCAGCGACAGGTCGCCCGCAAGGACCGGGAGGAGACCCTGGCACAGGCAGTAGAGGTGTGTTCCCAGATGGAGTCCTTGGCCCAGCTGGGACATGCAGAGGTACTCGCCCGCCGCGGCGACGCTCAGCGGTTGACGGAGGCCTTCAAGGGGCTGGGGCCGCTGCCCGCCAAGGAGCGCAAGACCCTGGAGACTCGACTGGAGCGGGCGAGTCGTGCCCTGGAGCGTCGGATCGAGTCCGCACTGGCGGCCCGGCAGGCTGAAGAGCTGCAGACCCTGCGGGCCTACGCCGACCTGTGTGAGCGTGCCGAGCAGGGCGCCCTTCGGGGTGAAGTGCCCGGCGAGGTCGGCGCGAGCCTGAGCGACGCATGGCGGGAATTGCCGCCGCTTGAAGACAAACAAGCCTTGGAGCTCCTGGAGTTGCGGCTCGAATCGGCCTTGGCGGCGACCGCGGACGCGGCAGCGCGCGAGCGTCTGAGTCAGTCTCTAGCGCGTAATCACGAGCACTACCGCTCCCTCTGCCTGGATCTGGAGATCCTGCTCGGGATCGAGTCGCCCCCAGAGGAGCGGGAGTCCCGGCTCGCCCACCAGGTGCAGCGACTCGCCCGCGCTATGGCAGAGCGCGAGCGCGACGACGCGACCCGGCAGGCGCACGCCCTGAAACGCGAGATTCTGCTCACCGGCCCGCTGCCGCCCGACCAGGCCGCAAGCCTGCGGGCGCGCTTGGAGCGCCTGCGCTAGCTCCCCCGTTTGGCCGTTTTCCCTCCCTCTCCCCGCCGGAGAAGGCCGGGGGGGCCGATCACCGTTTTCGTACCCAATCCCACTGGTCGAGGACCGGCTCCCCGGGGTCAGGCTCGCGGGATGTTAGAATCGCCGTCCCCCTGACCGATCCTTTTCCGCCATGGAACCGTTTGCCTACCCTGCCCAGTCCCCGGTGCGCATGACCGAGCTCAGCCACGGCTCCGGATGCGGCTGCAAGATCGCCCCCAATCTGCTGGAGCAGATCCTCAACAGCGGGTTTGCGGTCAGCCCCGAGCCCCGCCTGCTCGTCGGCAACGAGTCGCGGGACGACGCTGCCGCCTTTGACCTCGGGGACGGGCGCTCGGTGATCAGCACCACCGATTTCTTCATGCCCATCGTGGACGACCCATTCGAGTTCGGGCGCATCGCTGCGACCAATGCCATCAGCGACGTCTATGCCATGGGCGGGCAGCCGCTGATGGCGATCGCGGTGCTCGGCTGGCCCATAGACAAGCTGGGGCCGGATGTTGCCGCCCAGGTCGTCGACGGGGGCCGGGCCGCCTGCGGGGACGCCGGCATCCCCCTGGCCGGCGGACACTCCATCGACTCGCCGGAGCCGATCTTCGGGCTGGCCGTCACCGGCATCGTCGACAACGCACACCTCAAGCGCAACAGCACCGCCGAGCCCGGTTGCCGCCTCTACCTCACCAAGCCCCTGGGCATCGGTATCCTCACCACCGCCCAGAAGCAGAAGAAGCTGCGGCCCGAGCATGCGCGCCTCGCGCCCGACACCATGTGCCGGCTCAACCGCATCGGTACGTCCCTCGGCGCCCTCCCAGCAGTGCACGCCTTGACCGACGTCACCGGCTTCGGGCTGCTCGGGCACCTGCGCGAGATGTGCGAGGGCAGCGGGGTGCGGGCCGAGATCGACTACGCCGCGGTGCCCAAGCTGCCGCATGTCGAAGATTACCTGGCATTGGGCTGCTCCCCGGGCGGGGCCCGGCGCAACTTTGACAGCTACGGTCACCGGGTGGGCCCGATGACCGACGTCCAACGCCAGCTGCTATGCGACCCCCAGACCTCCGGCGGTTTGCTGGTGGCCGTTGCCCCCGAGGGCGAGGGGGGGTTCCTCGCGCTGACCGGCGAGGCTGGCCTGGATCTGGCCCCTATCGGGCGGCTTCTGGAGCCGGGGGAAGGGCCCCTGATCAGCGTGGTCTGAATGACCGCCGTGAGTCCGCGCGCTCGCCTGACGCCTCGGGTAGCTTCGCGACCCCACCTATGGGCGGCTCTCGCGATCCCGCCCAGTGTAGGTTGGCGCGCGGCGAATACCTGACGCACTACGCTGACTGCCCATGAATCCCCGGGTCATCGACGACTACCGCCGCCTGTTCCTGGAGGAGGTCCCCCTGCTCGATGTGCGGGCCCCGGTGGAGTTCGCCCAGGGCGCGTTCCCGGTGGCCGAGAATCACCCGCTGATCGACGACGCCGAGCGCCACGAGATCGGCATCCGCTACGCCGAGCTGGGGCAGGAAGCCGCCGTCGAGCTGGGCCATGAGCTGGTGCGCGACACAGCCAAGGCCGAACGCGTGGCGGCTTGGGCGGCGTTCGCCCGACGTCACCCCGAGGGGGCGCTCTACTGCTTCCGCGGCGGGATGCGCTCCAAGATCAGCCAGCAGTGGCTCTACGAGGCGACCGGGATCGCCTATCCGCGGGTCCAGGGCGGTTACAAGGCGCTGCGCAGGTTCCTGCTGCAGGAGCTGGAGCACGCGGCCCGGGAGATCCGCCCCTTGGTCATCGGCGGGCGTACCGGCGTCGGCAAGACGCGAATCCTGGCCCGTGTAGAGCCGGCTCTGGACCTGGAGCGACTGGCTTGGCACCGGGGCTCGGCCTTCGGGTGCCACGCGAGTCCGCAGCCGAGTCAGATCGCCTTCGAGAATGCCCTGTCCATCGCCCTGCTCCGACACCGTGCCCGGGGCAACCGCCTGCTGCCCGTGGAGGACGAGAGCCGTGCCATCGGCTCCCGCCATTTGCCTCCTTTGATCTATGACGCCTTGAAACGCGCCCCGTTGGTGGTGCTGGAGGCGTCCCTCGAGGAGCGCGTGCAGATCACGTTGGAGGAGTATGTCGTCGAGGCCTTGGCGGAGCACCGCGCCCTGCACGGGCCGGACGCGGGATTCGCGAGCTGGTCGGCCCAGCTGCTGGACAGCCTGGACCGGATCACCCGGCGTCTCGGGGGGGGACGCCACCGGGCGGTGCGCTCCGCGATGACCGAGGCGCTGGAGCAGCATCGCCAAAGCGGCGAAGTGGATCGGCATCGGGCCTGGATCCGGACCCTGCTGGTCGACTACTACGACCCCATGTACGACTACCAGATCGCCAACAGTCGGGACCGGGTGGTCTTCAGCGGCGATGCCGCCGCCGTCGAGGCCGACCTGCGCCGCCGCTTGGCCGCGGACGTCTAAGCGTCGATCGCGGATTTGGAGGAGACGGGCCTTCTCGGCGAGCCGGGCGAGCCGATCTCCCACTCATCGCGGTGCGACACCGACCGCACACCCGGCCTTGCGATCTGAGACAATGGCCGTACTCCGACTGTGTGCATTGGCAGGCGAAGCGAAAGGAGCGACAGGGCAAAGGGCTGTTGCTCCCCCGCCTGATCCGCAGATCCGATGTCTGAAGGAGGACTCGCGATGCAGTATGAGACCAACCCGCGTTTCGTCAGCCGCCTGACCCGCAACACCCTGGCCTTGATCCTGGCCGGCGGCCGGGGATCGCGGCTGCAGGAGCTCACCGAGTGGCGTGCCAAGCCCGCGGTGTACTTCGGAGGCAAGTTCCGCATCATCGATTTCCCCCTGTCCAACTGCGTCAACTCGGGTATCCGCCGCATCGGCGTGCTCACCCAGTACAAGGCGCACTCGCTGATCCGACATCTGGTGCAGGGCTGGAGCTCGTTCCGATCCGAGCTGGGGGAGTTCATGGAGGTGCTGCCGGCTTCCCAGCGTACCTCCGGGAACTGGTACGCCGGCACCGCCGACGCCGTCTATCAGAACCTGGACATCATCCGTACCTACCAGCCCGAGTTCGTGCTGGTTTTGGCCGGAGATCACATCTACAAGATGGACTACGGCACCATGCTGGCCCACCACCTGGAGACCCAGGCGGACATGACCGTGGGCTGTGTCGAGGTGTCCCTGGAAGAGGCGCGCGGCTTCGGCGTGATGACCGTGGACCCCAGCGGTCGGGTGCTGCATTTCGACGAGAAGCCCCAAGACCCGGAGCCCATCCCCGGCAACCAGGGAATCGCCCTGGCGTCCATGGGCATCTACCTGTTCAATACCGAATTTCTGTACCAGGAGATCATCCGCGACGCGCACAATCTCGACTCCCATCGCGACTTCGGCAAGGACATCATCCCCGCCATCATCGGACGCAACCGGGTGCAGGCCCACCCGTTCCGGGACCCGGTGACCGGCCAGCAGGCGTTCTGGCGCGACGTGGGCACGGTGGACGCCTATTGGGGCGCCAACATGGAGCTGGTGGAGCCCGAGCCGGAGCTCGATCTCTACGACCGGCTCTGGCCCATCCGCACCTACCAGCCCCAGCTGCCCTCGGCCAAGTTCGTGCTCGGCGAGGGCCAGGCCCAGGGCACAGTGATCAACTCCATCGTCTCCGGGGGCTGCGTGATCTCCGCGGCCAGCCTCCGCAACACGCTGCTGTTCTCCAACGTCAAGCTGCAGGTCGGCTCCGTTGTCGACGACTCGGTAGTCCTCCCGGAGGTGGAGATCGGACGCGGCTGCCACATCCATCGCGCGGTGCTCGACCGCGGCTGCCGCATCCCCGACGGGACCCGCATCGGCCTCGATCCCAAGGAAGACGTTCCGCAAGTTCCGGGTCACCCCCGGCGGCGTGGTGCTGGTCACTCCCGACATGCTAGGCCAGCATCTGCACCTGCTGTTCTGAGGCCGTCCGTTCGCCACCTGGCAGTCGCTCTACCGGGTACCCCGGGCGTCGATCCTTGGGAACGGGCCATGTCCACTCTCGCACCTCCGGCGGGCCCTGGCCGTATTGGTGGATAGACTCGCGGTGGCCGATGAGCCGGTCGCGCACAGGCCGCTTCACGTAGGCGGCCCGTTGGCGCGGCTGGGGCCCGGTCCACGACGTCGGCGACCAGATGGTAGCGGTCCAGCTCATGCATCACGACCATGTCGAAAGGCGTGGTGGTGCCCTGCTCTTTGTAGCCGCGCACGTGCAGGTTCTTGTGATTGGTCCGGCGGTAGGGGAGGCGATGGATCAGCCAGAGGCAGCTGTGATAGGCAAAGATGACCGGCCGGTCGGTGGTGAAGCTGTCGTCGAAATGCCGATCGGGCAGGCCGTGGGGGTGCTCCTCCCGGGGCTGGAGCGTCATCAGGTCCACCACGTTGACCACCCGGATACTCAGCTCCGGGATGCGCTCGCGCAGGATCGACACGGCGGCGAGGGTCTCCAGGGTCGGGACGTCCCCGGCGCAGGCCATCACCACGTCCGGCTCGCTGCCCGCCACCAGGCGTCCGTCGCGGCGAGCTCCTCGGCGCCGAGGGACTTGGCCCTGGGTAGCGGTTGGGGTGTCCCAGTGTTTGACCAGAAACGGGGGAGGAGGTTGCGGGGTGGCCTCGGGGGAAGCGCCGCGGCTGTAGCCCGGTGAGAAATGCGGGCGGGCCTGGGGCACAATAGAACGGTGGGCTCCGGCGCCGCGCCCGTCGATCGAGTCTCCACCAGCGACCGGAGCCAACTTGAACCCCCTGAAGCGCCTTGCCTCCCAGACCGCCGTCTATGGCGTGAGCAGCGTCGTCGGACGCTTTCTCAACTATCTGCTCGTCCCGCTGTTCACCTATACCTTCGCGCCCGCGCAGTACGGGTTGGTCTCGGAGTTCTACGCCTACATGGGGTTCCTGGCGGTGCTTCTGGTGTTCGGGCTGGAGACCGGCTACTTCCGCTTTCGCGACGGTGACGGGAGCACGCCCGAGCACGTCTACTCCACGGCCCTGCGCTTCGTGATCCTGACCAACGGGGCCTTCGTCCTGGCCGCCTGGCTGCTGCGCCAGCCCGTCGCGGACCTGCTCCGTCACGGCGCCCACCCCGAGTACATCTGGTGGGTCGGCGCCATCCTCGCTATGGACTCCGTGGGCGCGGTCGCCTTCGCCCGGTTGCGCGCCGAGCAGCGGGCGGCGCGCTTCGCCGCTATCAAGGTTATCGAGATCGGCGTCAACATCGGCCTCAATCTGTTCTTCATCGTGCTCTGCCGCAGGGCCTTCGAGACCAATCCTCACTCCGCCCTCGGCGCGCTCTGGAGCCCGGCGGTGGGGGTCGGCTACATCTTTCTCGCCAACCTCGCGGGCAGCGCGGTCAAGCTGGTGCTGCTGGGCCCCCTTCTGGTCGGCGTGCTCGACGGCTTCGACCGGGCGCTGTTCGCCCGGCTGATCCGCTACTCCCTGCCCATGGTGGTCATCGGCTTCGCGGGCATCATCAACGAGATGCTCGACCGCGCGGCGCTCAAGTATCTGCTCCCCTACGACATGACCACCAACATGGCGCAGCTGGGTATCTATAGCGCCTGCTACAAGCTCTCGATCCTGATGTCGCTGTTCATCCAGGCGTTCCGCTACGCGGGGGAGCCGTTCTTCTTCGCCTATGCCCGACAGACCGGCGCGCGCGAGACCTACGCCCGGGTGCTCAATTACTTCGTGATCTTCTGCGTGCTGATCTTCCTGGCGGTGACCCTTTATATAGATGTCTTCAAATACTTCATCGGGGCGCCCTACCGGGTGGGGCTGAAGGTGGTGCCGGTGCTGCTGCTGGCAAATCTGATGCTCGGCATCTACGTCAATCTCTCGATCTGGTACAAGCTCACCGACCAGACCCTGATGGGGGCCTGGGTCTCGCTGGCCGGGGCGGCGGTAACGGTGGGGCTGCTGCTCTGGTGGGTGCCCCTGTTCGGCTATATGGGGGCGGCCTGGGCGACGCTCGTCTGCTACGCGACCATGGTGCTGCTCTCCTGGCTCCTGGGACGGCGCTATTACCCGGTGCCCTACGACCTCAAGCGCCTCCTGGGCTATATCGCCCTGGGGCTGGGGCTCTATGGGGCGGACCAGCAGCTCATCGCGGTTGCCGGGACTCATTCGCTGTTGATCGGGACCCTGTGTATGGCGGTGTTCGTCGCCGCGATCCTGTGGCTCGACGGGCGGGGCCTGCTGGGGAGGTTGCGGGCAGCGGCATGACAGAAAAACTGTCGGCCAGCAGCTCATCGACCTATGCGAGCGGCACAGGAGGGACGCTGGATTCATCTATCCGCCGACCCAATAATCGGGGCATTCCCTGTCGACCTGCGAGCGTCCTCCCATGTGGTCCGTCTGTCGCAAGTGGCGTCGCCGCCGGGTGCTGGCCTCCGCCGACACTTCGCCCGAGGGCTGGGCGCAGGCTTGGGGCCGGCTGCCTTCTCTTAAAGGGCTCGATGCCGGCGCGGCTCGGCGGCTGCGCGAGCTGGCGACCCTGTTTCTCGCCGAGAAGGCCCTGGAGCCCACGGGAGACCTGCGAATAGAGCCCTGGATGGCCCGGGAGCTGGCGTTGCAGGCCTCGCTGCCGGTTCTATCTCTGGGTCCCGACTGGCACGCCGGCTGGGTGTCGGTGGTGATCTATCCCGATACCTTCATCAGCGAATTCGAGAGCCAGGACGAGGCCGGGGTCATCCACCATATCCGCGAGGCGCGCAGCGGCGAGTCCTGGGAGCGCGGCCCGCTGATTCTGTCCTGGGCGGACGTGGAGGCGGGCCGCGAGGCCGACGGCTACAACGTCGTGATCCACGAGATTGCCCACAAGCTCGATGCCCTCAACGGGGCGTTGAACGGCATGCCCCCCCTGCACCGGGACATGAGTCCCGCCGCCTGGAGCGGTGCCTTCGGACAAGCGTTCGCGGACCTCGAGCGGCGGGTGATCGCCGGCGAGAACACCGTCGTCGACCCCTATGCCTGCGAATCGCCGGCGGAGTTCTTCGCAGTGGTGAGCGAGTCCTTTTTCGAGGTCCCGGACCTACTCGTGGACGCGTACCCGGAGGTTTACGCACAGCTTCGTCTTTTCTACCGTCAAGACCCGCTTCGGCGCCGGCCCCCTGTCGGTTGACCGCCCGGGCATGTCTGGCGGTGCAGCGGGACATGGAGTAGATTTCGGCACCCCTCCTCACCGGTCCGCCGTCCATGGGCCTTCTGACAAACGACTCTGTGGTCCCAGAGGCCTGCGATCCCGCCGAGACGATCGCCTCGGCGATCGCCGAGCGCGGCTGGTGCATCACAGACGACTTCGCGGCGCCGATCCTCGTCGCTCAGCTCGCGCGCGAGGTGCGCGAGGCGTGGGAGGCGGGGGAGCTCCGCCAGGCAGGCATAGGCCGTGGCGAGAGCTTTCAGGTCAAGCCGGAGGTGCGCTCGGATCAGGTGCTCTGGCTGTCGTCCCAGGATCAGACTGGTGCAACCGCCCAGTATATGGCCGCGCTGGATCAGCTGCGCCAAGCGCTCAACCGGACCCTGTTCCTGGGGCTCTCCGAGCTCGAGGGGCATTTGTCACTGTATCCCCCGGGGGCACGCTATCGTCGCCACCTCGACCAGTTCGTGGGAATGGGCTCGCGCACCCTGACGTGCGTCCTCTACCTCAACGAGGGTTGGACAAAGGAAGACGGCGGCACCTTGCGGCTGTATACCGAGGGCAATCGGGAGGACGTGTATCTGGACGTTCGAGCCCCTGGCCGGGCGCCTCGTGACGTTCCTCAGCGCCCGTTTCTTCCACGAGGTTCTACCCGTCCGGCGCGCGCGCATGAGCGTGACCGGCTGGCTCAAGCGGCGCGACCCCGGCTTGTAGGAGCCGGGGCGCTGCGCTTAACATCATTCGAGACCGCAGAGCCCACCCAGCCAGCTTGAACAACAACGGTTCGGCCCAAGCGCCTCGGCGCTCCTCCACAGCCACCCTGACATTGCTCGCGCTCGGCGTCGTCTACGGCGACATTGGCACCAGTCCCCTGTATGCCGTCAAGGAGACCTTCTCCCCGACCCACGGTATCGCCCTGACTCAGGAGAACGTCCTCGGCGGCCTGTCGGCCATCTTTTGGTCCCTGATGCTCGTGGTCTCCCTGAAATACGTGGCCTTGATCCTGCGGGCGGACAACAAAGGGGAGGGGGGCATCATGGCGCTGCTCGCGCTCGCGGCCTCCGCGCGTCGGACACCTGCCCGCTGGCACAATCCCGTGGTTCTGCTCGGTTTGGCCGGCGCCGCGCTGTTCTTCGGCGACGCCGTGCTCACCCCCGCGATCTCCGTGCTCTCGGCTGTGGAGGGACTCAAGGTGGAGACCACGGCCTTCGAGCCCTACGTGATTCCGATCGCGCTACTGGTGCTGGTCGGGCTGTTTTCCGTCCAGCGCCACGGCACTGCCGCGGTAGGCAGGCTGTTCGGGCCGATCTGCGCGATCTGGTTCCTCAGTCTGGCAGCGGTCGGCGTCTTCAACATCGCCGGAAATCCGGTTGTCCTGCGGGCACTCGATCCCCGGCACGCACTGACTTTCGTGACCGGGCACGGACTTGCGTCGTTCGTGGTGCTGGGCGCCATCTTTCTGGCCGTCACCGGGGCGGAGGCGTTGTACGCCGACATGGGCCATTTCGGCAGGCGGGCGATCCGCATTGCCTGGTTCGGACTTGCGCTGCCCGCGCTCGTATTGAATTACCTGGGCCAAGGCGCGCTGTTGATCGCGAGCCCCAAGGCGATCGACAACCCCTTCTATCTGGCATTTCCTCCGCAGGTGCTGTACCCGATGGTCGGCCTTGCCACGCTCGCCACGGTGATTGCCTCCCAGGCGACCATCTCGGGCGCCTACTCTATGACCAAGCAGGCCATGCAGCTCGGTTATCTGCCGCGCACCAACATCCAGCACACTTCCGAGCAGGAGATCGGACAGGTCTATCTGCCGGTCCTCACCTGGGTGCTGCTCTTTGCAGTGGTCGCGGCGGTGGTCGGGTTTGGCTCGTCGTCGAAGCTGGCGTCGGCTTACGGGGTGGCCGTCGCCGGGACCATGCTCATCACGACCCTGCTGACCTTCGTCGTCACCCGCCATGTCTGGGGGTACAACCCGGCCCTGGCGTTTGCCGCCACGACCCTGTTGCTGCTCATCGACGTGGCGTTTTTCTGCGCCAACCTGATCAAGATCGCGGACGGGGGTTGGTTTCCTATCGCGGTGGGCACCGCCATGTTCACGATCATGGTGACCTGGCGGCACGGTCGGGCGCTGCTGCTCGGGCAGGTCCGGCAATCGTCGGTTCCGCTCAAAGCTTTCCTCGAGTCGCTGTTTCTCAATCCGCCGACGCGCATCCGAGGCACCGCCGTGTTCCTCAGCTCGACGCCGGGGGCTGTGCCCCACGCCCTGCTGCACAACCTGCTCCACAACAAGGTGTTGCACGAGCGCGTGATCTTCCTGACGGTCGTGGTGCGTGACGTCCCCTGGGTGCGGGAGGATGAGCGGTTCACCCTGGAGGACCTGGGACACGACTGCTATCGGTTGACATTGAGCTTCGGCTTCAAGGACGACCCGGACGTGTCCGGGGCTCTGCAGCTGGGTGCCGCTGAAGGGCTCGACGTGCGTCCAATGGATACCTCGTTCTTCCTCAGTAGGGAGACGGTGATTCCAAGCCTGCGCACCAAGGGCATGTCGCTCTGGCGGGAGCGGCTCTTTGCCGGGATGGCACGCAACGCCGGAAGCGCGGTCGAGTATTTCAACCTGCCCACAAACAGGGTCATCGAGCTCGGGACCCAGGTGGAGATCTGACCGGGCGCCGTCGCGTGTCCCCCAAGCCTTGCCGTCACGACGGTCCCAGTCCTTGACGGCGGGCCTCGCTTCAATCAACATTGAAATTGCTGCAGCGCAACATGCGCCGCGGGCGTGCGTCTTGTTCCCGGCGCGACGGCCGCGGGGGTCAGTGGTTCCGCGGGCCTGGCAGGGACGATTCGGCTCCCTCAGAGGCGAGGCCATGATCGAGATCGCTACTGCCGTCCTGTTCATGGGGGGTTTGGGGGTCGCCTTGGCCGCCGTGCTGGCGATCGCCAACCGGCGCCTGTTCGTCTACGAGGACCCGCGCATCGACGCGGTGGAAGAGATGCTGCCGCACGCCAACTGCGGGGCCTGCGGCACCCCGGGCTGCCGGCAGTTCGCCGAGCAGATGGTCAAGGGCGGGAAGGACCCGGCGCTGTGCACGGTGAATTCCCGGGAGATGAGCCGGATGATCGCCGACTTCCTGGGCGTGGAGCTCGGCCGGCATGAGAAGCGCGTCGCCCGGTTGGCCTGTGCGGGGGGTGTGCATGTCGCTCACACCCGGGCCCGCTACCAGGGCTTGGAGTCCTGCCGGGCGGCGAACGTGGTGGCCGGGGGCGGCAAGGGCTGTGTCTGGGGCTGCCTGGGCTTCGGGGACTGCGAGACCGCGTGCGGCTTCGGCGCGATCAGCCTGAACAAGTACCACCTGCCGGTGGTGGACACCGACAAGTGCACTGCCTGCGGGGAGTGCGTCAAGGCCTGTCCCAAAGGCCTGTTCTCGATTCACGGGATCAGCCACCGTCTCTGGGTGGCATGCAAGAACCGAGATCTGCAGGACGAGGCGGAGGCCGACTGCGAGCTGACCTGCACCGGCTGCGGTCGTTGCGCCGCCTACGCGCCCGAGGGCCTGATCACGATCGAGCAGAACCTGGCGGTGATCGATTATGCGAAAAACGCCCTGGCCTCCAAGCTGACCATCGAGCGCTGTCCGACCGGCGCCATCGTCTGGCTGGACGACAAGCGGGGCGCCCTGCGCGGTAGCGAGGCCCGCAAGATCGTGCGCAAGGAGGCCCTGGCGGCTCCGGGCCAGCGCCCGGGCGCCGGCACATCCGAGATCTAGACGGCCCGGGCGCGCGCCGGGCGGAGGGCAAGTCAAAGTGAAGAAACAGGATACGGCAGTGAAATATCCGGGCATCCGTTTGGCTACCGACGGCAACGGAGCGGTGATCTTGGCCGAGCGCGAGGCCTCGGACGGCGCAGGTGCCTATCCGATCACCCCCTCCACCCAGATGGGCGAGTACTGGGCGGAGGAGGCGGCCCGCGGGCACGTCAATGTCTCCGGACGTCCACTGATCTTCATCGAGCCCGAGGGTGAGCACGCGGCCGCGGCGGTCACCGCGGGGCTCGCGATGACCGGTCTTCGAGCCGCCAATTTCTCCTCGGGCCAGGGCGTGGCCTACATGCACGAGTCGTTGTACGCCGCGGTGGGCAAGCGCCTTACCTATGTGCTCAACCTGGGCTGCCGGGCGATCACCAAGGCGAGCCTCAACGTGCATGCCGGCCACGACGACTACCATAGCGTCGACGACACCGGCTTCTTCCAGCTGATGGCCAAGAACGCACAGGAGGCGGGGGATCTCAACCTGGTCGCCCACCGCCTGGCCGAGCTCGCCCTCACCCCCGGTATCCTGGCCCAGGACGGCTTTCTCACCACCCATTTGATCGAGTCGGTGCGGGCGCCGGAGCGCGAGCTGGTGGCCGATTATCTCGGTCGTCCCGAGGACATCATCGATACGCCCACCCCGGCCCAGCGACTGATCTACGGCGAGAAGCGCCGGCGCATCCCGGCAATCTGGGATGTGGACAACCCGCTGTTGTCCGGCCCGGTGCAGAACCAGGACGCCTACATGCAGGCGGTGGCCGCCCAACGCCCGTTCTTCTTCGCCCATATCCCGGCACTCGCCGAGCAGTGCATGGCGGAATTCCACGCGCTCACCGGCCGGCGTTATGGGCGCATCGCCACCTACCGCTGCGACGACGCCGATTATGTGATTGTCGGCCAGGGCAGTGTGGTGAGCAACGCCGAGGCAGTGGCCGATTACCTGCGCGAGAGCCGCCGACTCAAGGTCGGCGTTGTCAACCTGACCATGTTCCGGCCCTTCCCCGGCGACTTGATCGGCCATGCGCTGAAAGGACGCAAGGGCGTGGCGGTGCTGGAGCGTACCGACCAGCCGCTCGCGGAGGATCTGCCGCTGATGCGCGAGATCCGCGCCGCCCTGGGCAAGTGCCTGGAGAACAACGTGAGCCGCAAGGAGACCGCCCCGTACCCGCAATACGCGGTGTACTCCAAGCCCGGGGACCTGCCGCCCCTGTATTCAGGCGCTTTCGGCCTGGGCAGCCGCGACCTGCAGCCCGAGGGCATCATCGGGGCGGTGGAGAACATGTTGCCGGAAGGCGCTCACAAACGGTTCTTCTATCTCTCAGTGGACTTCGTGAGGGAGCGCTCCGACACGCCCAAGCAGGAGATCTACCAGCAGCAGGTGGCCGAGGCCTACCCGGGCGTGCGCGAGCTGGCGGTGCACGGCAGCGAGAACCCGAACCTGATGCCCGGGGACAGCATCGCCGTGCGCATGCACTCGGTGGGTGGCTGGGGCGCCATCACCACCGGCAAGAACCTGGCGATGACCCTGTTCGACCTGCTCGACTTCGAGATCAAGGCAAACCCCAAGTACGGCTCGGAGAAGAAGGGCCAGCCCACGACCTACTATCTCTCCGCCGCCCCGGAGCCGATCCGAGTGAGCTGCGAGTATGTGTACGTCGACGTCGTGCTTTCGCCTGATCCCAACGTCTTCGGCCACTCCAACCCCTTGGCGGGGCTAAAAAAGGGCGGCGTTTTCATCATCCAGAGCGATCTGGAGGACCCGACGGCGGTCTGGCGCTCGTTCCCGCCCCAGGCCCAGAAGACCATTGCGGACAGCGGCATCCGCGTCTTCTACCTGGACGCCTTTCGCATCGCCCGGGAGGAGGCCACCGACCCGGAGCTGCAGCTCCGGATGCAAGGTAACGCCTTTCAGGGCGCCTTCTTCTACGCCTCGGACGTCATGGCTCGGGCCGAGCTGACCGAGGACACGCTGTTCCAGGCAATCCGCAACCAGATTGAGAGCAAGTTCGGCGCCAAGGGCGCCCGGGTGGTGGAGGACAACCTGCGCGTGGTGCGCCGCGGCTACGACGAGTTGCGCGAGATCACCGACAAGACGCCGGGCCAGTCCGCAGTCAGCTTGGAGCGCAAGCAAGTTCTGATGCCGAGCCTGCTCAAGCGCACCCGCCCGAGCGAGGCGCGCGCCTCGGACATCCACCGCTTCTGGGAGCAGACCGGGCGCTTCTACGTCGGCGGCAAGGGCAGCCAGAACCTGGCCGACCCGTTCATCGCCCTGAGCCTGATACCCGCGGCCAGCGGCCTGTTCCGGGACATGACCCAGATCCGTTTCGAGCACCCGACCTGGATTCCGGGTAACTGCACCGCCTGCGGCGAGTGCTACACGGTCTGTCCCGACAGTGCCATCCCGGGCCTGGTCAACAGCGTCGCCCAGGTGCTGGAGACGGGCTTGAAGCGCGTCGAGACCAAGGGTCGGGAGACCCGCCACCTGCGCCGGGCCCTGCGCACCATGGAGCGCAAGCTGCACGCGAGCCTCGGGCCCCTGGGCGAGGGCACGGACGTCTCAGCCCATCTGCAGCAGGCGATCGACGAGACCTTCGCTGAGGCCGTGCTGGAGGCCGAGGAGAAGGCCCAGCTTCAGACCGAGCTGGGGTGGCTGCGCGAGGCCATCGGAAGCTTCCGCTTCGCCCTGACCCGTCCCTACCACGTGGTGCACGAGCGCCAGGCGGCGGGCTCGGGCGGGCTGTTCTCGATCACCATCAACCCGTACACCTGCAAGGGCTGCATGGAGTGCGTGGCCGTCTGCGCCGACAACGCCCTGGGCATAGAGCGTCAGACCACGGAGAGCGTCGCCCGGCTGCGCCAGGAATGGGAGCTCTGGCAGGACTTGCCCACCACCCCGCCGCAATACATCCGCATCGACGATCTGGACGAGCGCATCGGCGCCCTGGAGACCCTGCTGCTCGACAAGCGCAGCTACGGCTCCATGGTCTGCGGCGACGGCGCCTGCCTGGGCTGCGGCGAGAAGACCACCATCCATTTGTTCACCGCCACGGTGTACGCCCTGATGCAAGGCAGGGTACAGCGGCACGTGCAGCGCATCGGCGAGCTGATCGAGCGCCTGGAGGCCCAGGTGCGGCTGCGCCTCGCCGAGACCATGGACCTCAGCGACCCCGAAGCGGTGATGTCCGCTGCCGATGCTCACCGGGACGTGGACCTGACCCTCTCGCGGCTCTCGGCCAGCCTGGAGGCGCGCACCCTGAGCAAACCGCTGGATGCCGACTGGCTCAAGTGGGTCACCCAGCTGCTGGCCCGGCTCCGGCACCTGAAATGGCAGTACGAGGAGGGCACCACCCGGACCGGCCGCTCCGTGATGGGCATGGTCAACGCCACGGGCTGCACCTCGGTCTGGGGCTCGACCTTTCCCTACAACCCTTATCCCTTCCCCTGGACCAGCCACCTGTTCCAGGACTCCCCTTCGATGGCCATGGGCTTGTTCGAGGGCCACATGGCAAAGATGGCCGATGGCTTCAAGGCCATCCGCATGGCGGAGCTGGAGCTCGCAGGGGGGTACAAGCCCGAGCGCGACGAGCCCTTCTTCACGTACTTCGACTGGCGCCAATTCAGTGACGAGGAATTCCGGCTCTGCCCCCCGGTGGTCTCGGTGGGCGGCGACGGGGCCATGTACGACATCGGCTTTCAGAACCTGTCGCGCATGCTGATGTCCGGGATGCCGATCAAGGTGCTGGTGCTCGACACCCAGGTCTACTCCAACACCGGCGGCCAGGCCTGCACTTCGGGCTTCATCTCCCAGGTCTCGGACATGGCCCCCTTCGGCTCCCGGCGACGCGGCAAGGAGGAGACCCGCAAGGAGATGGGCCTGATCGCGGCGGCCCACCGCACCGCCTACGTCCTGCAGGGGTCGATGTCCACCGTCACCCACTTGCTGGACGGCTTCGTCGAGGGCCTGAACAGCCGCCGTCCAGCCCTGTTCAACGTCTACGCGGTCTGTCAGCCGGAGCACGGCGTGGCGGACGATGCGTCTGCCCTGCAGAGCAAGCTCGCCGTGGAGTCCCGGGCCTACCCGCTGTTCCGCTACGATCCGGATCGGGGCACCACCCTGGAGGAATGCTGCGACGTCGAGGGCAATCCGGCGCCGGACGCGGACTGGCCGAGCTACCGGTTGAGCTATCTGGACGAGGAGGGCCGGGAGGCGAGTCTGGATCTGCCCATGACCTTTGCGGACTTCGCCGTGACCGAAGGGCGCTTTCGCAAGCACTTCCGCAAGGTGCCACAGGACGCCTGGAACGACAGCATGATCCCGCTGGCGGAATTACTGGACCTCGATCCGGACGAGCGCGAGGGACGCTTTCCTTACATCTGGGCCTTGGACAAGCAGAACCGGCTGATGCGGGTGATGGTCTCGGCCGAGATGGCGGCCTCCGCCGAGGAGCGGCGCGGTTACTGGCGCTTGCTACGGTCGCTCGCTGGCGCCGACCGCAGTCAGGACCTGGGCGCCATCGCCCGGGAGGCGCGGCTCGATGCGGTGCGCAAGATCACCGCCGGCCTGATGGCGATGGTCGGTGCCGAGGGTGGCGCCTTGGGCGCTGCCGCACCTGCGATCGCCGGCTCCCCGCAGGCGTCTGCGGCAAGTCCCGCACCCCAGGCCGCGGGCTACGAGCCGGTCTGGATCGCCACCCCGGAGTGCACTGGCTGCGACGCGTGCATCGCTATCAACCCCAAGATCTTCGCCTACGACGAGCGAAAGCATGCCTATGTGGTCGATCCCCGGGGTGGCGCCTTTAAAGACATTGTCCGGGCGGCCGAGAAGTGCACGGCGCGGGTGATCCACCCGGGCACGCCCTGGGACCCCAGCGAGAAGGACCTCGACAAGCTCGTGAAGCGGGCGACCAAGTACCAGTAATCGATATCGCGCGGCCATGGTTCTGACGGCACTCTTCAGGCGTTCCTTCTCCCACGGGGTTCACCCGCCGGAGCTCAAGGAGATCACGGCCGGCAGGCCGATCCGGCGCCTGCCGTTCGCGCCGCGCATGATCATCCCGCTCTCCCAGCACGTCGGTGCCCCGGCCCGGCCCATCGTGCACCCCGGCGAGGAGGTGCTGCGCGGCCAGCCTCTCGCCGAGGCGGACGGCTTCATGTCGGTTCCCATGCACGCCCCGGCCAGCGGCGTGGTGGAGGGTATAGAGCTCACGCCCACGGTGCGGGGGCCCAAGACGGAGTCGATCCTGATCCGCCTCTACCCGGGCTCCAGCCAGGAGGTCCTGCACGGGGAGCCGCGCGACCCCGACGCCATGAGCCGCGAGGAGCTGGTCCGTGCCGTTCAGGCGACCGGCATGGTGGGCCTCGGTGGCGCGGGCTTCCCCACCCACGTCAAAATGCGCGTCCCGGAGGGTGGGGCCATCGACACGCTGCTGATCAACGGCTGCGAGTGCGAGCCCTATCTCACCACCGACCACCGGGTGATGCTCGAGCAGACCGCCAACCTGATGCTCGGGACGCACATCCTGATGCGCGCCCTGGGCGCCCGCCGGGCGGTGATCGGCATTGAGGACAACAAGCTCGACGCTGTGGCCGCGGTGCGCTCCAGGCTCCCCGCCGACCGCTCGGTGAGCGTCGGCGTGCTCCGTACCAAGTATCCGCAGGGTGCCGAGAAGCTCATGATCACGAGCCTGCTCGGACGCGAGGTTCCGTCGGGCGGGCTGCCCTACCAGGTGGGTGTGGCGGTGTTCAACGTCGGCACCGCGGCCCAGGTCGGCGAGCTGGTGCCCGAAGGGCGGGGTCTCATCGAACGGGTCATCACGGTGACCGGCCCGGGCATCAAGAAGCCCGGGAACTACCTGATCGCGCTCGGCACACCCATCGGATTCGTGCTCGAGCAGCTCGGCTACCAGGGTGACGCCCAGCACCTGATCCTGGGCGGCCCGATGATGGGGACCTCGGTGGCATCCCTCGACGTGCCCGTGACCAAGGCGGTCTCGGGCATCCTCGTCCTCAACGACGAGGAGGTGAGCCGGGAGCGCCCCGGACGGGTCTACCCCTGCATCCATTGCGCCCGGTGCGTGCAGGCCTGTCCGATGCATCTCAATCCCTCCATGCTCGGTCTGCTGGCCGCCCAGCGGGAGTACGAACGGATGGAGGAGGCGTTCCACCTCAACGACTGCTTCGAGTGCGGCTGCTGCAGCTTCGTCTGCCCGTCGAACATCCCGCTGGTCCAGTACTTCCGGATCGCCAAGTCGATCAACCGCGATACCGGGCTGAGGACCGCCTGATGGCCCCCCCGGCCCCGCGCGTCGAGCTGCGCACCTCCCCCCATATCCGCCGGGCGGGCTCGGTGGAGCAGATCATGCGCAACGTGGTCTACGCCCTGCTGCCGGTGGCCGGCTACGCGGTCTGGCAATTCGGACTGAGCGCCCTGGCCCTGATGTTGGTCTCGGTGGCAGTGGCGGTGCTCACCGAGCAGCTCGCCTGCCGGCTGTCCACGAGAGCGAGCACCGTCGGCGACTTCAGCGCGGTGATCACCGGACTGCTGCTCGCCCTGACTCTGCCGCCGGCCTTTCCGCTCTGGATGACTGCGGTGGCGGCGTTCGTCGCCGTCGCGCTCGGCAAGGCCCTGTTCGGCGGCCTGGGCCACAACGTCATGAACCCCGCCCTGGTGGGCCGCGCCTTCGTCCAGGCGGCCTTTCCCACGGCGATTACCACCTGGACGCCGGCGTTTGCCCCACAGCGCTTCACCAGCTTCATCCCGACCAGCTTCACGGCGCCCTTCACCACACCGCCGGGGCTGGAGGCCTGGATCCACCAAGCAGCAGTGGACGGGTTCACCGGGGCCACGCCACTGGCGCTCGAGAAGTTCCAGCACCAGCTCACGGACGTTCTGGAGCCTGTTCCTCGGCACCACCGCGGGCTCGGCCGGCGAAGGTCCGGCGGTCCTGATCCTGGTCTGCGGCGCCTATCTCGCGGCGCGCCGCATGATGGACTGGAAGATCCCCGTCGCGGTGCTCGCGGGGGCGGGGATCACCAGCGGCGCCTTCCACCTGGCGGACCCGGCACGCTTCCCCGAGCCTCTGTTCATGCTGTTCTCCGGGGGGCTGATGCTCGGCGCCGTGTTCATGGCGAGCGACATGGTGGGCTCACCGGTTACCCCCCTCGGCGTCTGGGTCTACGGGCTGCTGATCGGTTTCGTCAGCGTCATCATCCGCCTGTTCGGCGGCCTGCCCGAGGGGGTGATGTACGCCATCCTGCTGGGCAACGCCCTCTCGCCCCTGATCGACTCGGTCACCCAGCCCCGGGTCTACGGCACGCGCCGGGGAATGCGACGGCCGTGAGCACGCCGAGCCCCAGCATCCCCGCCTCGGCCCCGGGGGCCAGACTGATCCGCACCCTGGGGCTGGTGGCCGCAGTCTCGGGCCTGCTGGTGGTGCTCACCGACCGGATCACCGCGCCGTACATCGCTGCGAATCGTCGCGCAGCGGTCGAGCAAGCCGTGTCCCGGGTGCTGCCCGGAGCGGTGCGGCGGGCCGATTTCGTCCTCACCCCTGACGGCGGGCTCGCCCCGGCGAGCGCCGGCACAAAGGGCGAGGCCGTTTACGCAGGCTATGACGCGAGTGGACGCCTGGTCGGGGTGGCCGTGCAAGGGGCGGCCCGCGGCTACCAGGACCTGGTCCGGGTGCTGTTCGGCTACTCGCTGGCTTGCCACTGCGTTGTCGGCATGACGGTGCTGCAGATGGCCGAGACGCCGGGACTGGGGGACAGGGCGAAGAGCGACCCGGCGTTCCTCGCCAACTTCCGCGCCCTGGATGCGTCGCTCAACGAGAAGGGCTCGGCGCTTGCCCATGCGATCCAGACCGTCAAGCACGGCAGCAAGAGCTCGCCCTGGCAGATCGACGCCATCTCCGGTGCCACCATCACCTCCAAGGCGGTCGGCCGCGCGATCGATGCGAGCGCCGAGCGCGCCGTCCCGGCGATCGAGCATCACCTGGACCTGTTGGGAGGCGCCCGCTGATGCCCACCAATCCCCTTCAGGTCGAGCAGTTGTCGGCGGACACTTTCCTGCGCGGGCTCTGGGAGGAGAACCCGGTGTTCGTCATGCTGCTCGGGATGTGTCCGACGCTCGCGGTGACCAACTCGGCCATGAACGCCCTGGCCATGGGTCTGGCCACCACCTTCGTGCTGATCTGCTCCAGCGCCCTGGTGTCGCTGCTGCGCGCCCTGGTCCCCAAGCAGGTACGCATCGCTACCTACATCGTGATCATCGCCACCTTTGTGACCATGGTGGACTACACCATCCAGGCCATCAGCCTGACCCTCTACAACGCCCTGGGGGCCTTCATCCAGCTGATCGCGGTCAACTGCATCATCCTCGGCCGGGCCGAGGCCTATGCCTCCAAACAGCCGATTTCCAACGCCGTGGTCAACGCGGCAGGCATAGGCGGGGGGTTCACCCTGGCGCTGCTCTGTCTGGGGGCGGTGCGCGAGATCCTGGGCAACGGCAGCCTGTTCGGCGTGCATCTTTTCGGCCCGAGCTTCCAGCCCTGGGTGATCATGGTGCTGCCCCCGGGCGGCTTCTTCGTGCTGGGCAGCTGGCTGCTCACATTCGCCTGGATCAGGCGGCGGCGCGAGCGCAGCCGCCAGGAGGTGCCCCATGGGGCATGAATCCCTCAGCTTCATCTTTCTCAACGCCTTCCTGATCAATAACTTCGTGCTGGCGATGTTCCTGGGCATCTGTCCGTTTCTCGGCGTGTCCGGCAAGCTGCACACCGCCTGGAATATGGGGCTGGCCACCACCTTCGTGATGCTGGTGAGCTCGGCCTGCGCCTATGCCATCAACAGCCTGTTGCTGATCCTGGATCTCGAGTCCCTGCGGCTCATCTGCTACATCGCCGTCATCGCCTCAGCGGTGCAGCTGGTGGAGATGGTGATCAAGAAGCTCAGCCCCGCGCTGTTTCGCAGCCTCGGCATCTTCCTGCCGCTGATCACCACCAACTGTGCCGTCCTCGGGCTTGCCCTGTTTCAGACCGCCAAGGCCTACGACTTCGCCCAGAGCCTGGTCTACAGCCTGGGCGCCGGCGCGGGCTTCAGCCTGGCCCTGATCCTCATGGCAGGACTGAGAGAAAAGCTGGAGCTCGCCCGGGTGCCCGACGTCAGCCAGGGTGCCGCCCTGTCGCTGATGCTCGCGGGCCTGCTGTCGCTGGTCTTCATGGGCTTCGCGGGCCTCGGAGGCTGACCGGTGTACCATTACCTGCTCTCCGTGGCCCTCATCCTGACGGCGCTCGGCGGCTGGATCGGGGTCCAGCAGTTGGCGCGGCGCTTCGCCGAGCGCCATCCGGAGACGGGGCCGTATCGGGAGGAAGGCACCGGCTGCGGCCTGGGCTGCCACTGCAATGGACATACCTGTCGACGCAATGGGGGATAAGACTCGATGAACGTTCGCGAATACGACACCCGGAGCCCGTACCATGCGGTGGTTCGGGAGACCACGCGGATCACCCCCGAGGGTGCCGCCGAGGTTCGCCACATCGTGCTCGGCGTACCCCCGGGGTTCTCGTTCACCGAGGGCCAGAGCCTGGGCGTGCTCACGCCTGGCCCTCATCCCTTCGGCAATGCCCAGCACCTGCGCCTGTACTCCATCGCCGAGCCCCGCGGCGGCGCTGACGGAGAGATCGCCATCTGCGTCAGGCGGTGTTTCTACATCGACGAGGTGAGCGGCGAGCGCTACAAAGGCATCTCGTCCAACTATCTGTGCGACGCCAGGGCGGGCGACACGATAACGCTCACGGGACCCTACGGCACCGCGTTCCAGATGCCCGAGGACGAGACGGCCAACGTGCTGATGATCGGGACCGGCACGGGGATCGCGCCTTTCCGCGCCTTTATCAAGCGCATCTTCGACCAGCACCGGGGCTGGAAAGGTCGGGTACGCCTGTTCTACGGCGCCCGGGTCGGGATGGAGCTGCTGTACATGAACCAGGTGCGAAACGATCTGGAGCACTACTACACGCAAGAGACCTTTCGCGCCTTCGCGGCCCTGACCCCACGCGCGCTGGCCGAAGAGGACTCGGCTCTGCAGCGCAGCCTCGAGGACAACGCCCAGGAGGTCTGGGACCTGGTTCGGGCTCCGGGCACCCACGTCTACGTCGCGGGCCTGACGCGCACCGCCCTTACGCTCGACAAGACCCTGGCGAACCTCGCCACCTCCGCCGCGCTCTGGCGCTGGAAGAAGGAGGAGATGGTGGCGGAGGGCCGCTGGTCGGAGTTGTTCTACGACTGAGGCGGGCGGGCGGCTGAAGTCGGGCGGGAGAAGGGTCTCTCACGGAAAATGGGACTGGAGATGCCGAAGATCATCGGTGCCGCACCCCGGCGGGCCGCATGGCGTTCCTGCATCAGGTCCTGGTGAAAGAGGCAGGCGAGGTCTCCATCGACGAGGTTCCGCCCATGGCGGATCTCTAGCCCGCATTTCGGCTGCCGACGCGGCTCGCGGGGGATTTTGAGACAGGTTCTAACCCGATGACGGGTTGCGGCGTCGGGGCGAATTCGAATTACGCAGACGTCCCGGGCCGTCGATCACCAGGACCGTACTCGCCCGGTGTCGACGTGGACGAAATCGGACTTGGGGTACATGCCGACGCCGCCGGCCCTGAGCGCGAGCGCGACGCGGTGTACCTGCCTAAGATCCTGGCCGGGCACTCGGATATCGATGGCCTTCCCCTGCAGATGCATGCTGTGCTTCGCTACCCCGGTCGAGGCCCGGCGAAGCATCGCGTTGGTCTTGGGGGATCGGTAGCCCGAGATGACTTCGATCGGCTTGGCGGTTCCGAGCCTGGTGCGAAGGTGGTAGAGCAGGTCCAGCAGCGTGGGGTCGATCCGGTGCACGTCGCCGGTGCGGAAATCCCGCAGGACATGGTTCACTGCCTTGAGCGCGTCCCGCACGTAGGAGCCGTTCTCCCAATAAGCGAGCTTGATCTTCTCGCCGGTGTGCAGGTGGTCGAAGGATAGCTCGCGCGGCCGCGAGGCGATGGAGGCGGCGGCCGGCTTGATGATCATTGTTCCCGCAATCCCGACGCATAGACCGAGAAAACGGCGTCGATCGATTGCGTTCGTGTTCCGGGTCTTGGTCGAATCCCGCATGATGCGTCCTCTTCGGTTGCGCAATCAGGTCAAGGTTCGGCCGCCACGGAGCGCGGCGACACCGCAAATCGCCGGGGATTACACCCGGTCCGAGATCAAATTTCAATAGGGCAAGACCCAGGGCGGGCGCGGGCGTCGTTCTAGGTTGACCTCGATCAACCGGAAGGGGCGTCGTCTCGGGCGGTCGGCCCGGCGTATTGACCGCTTCGCGGCCCATCGCTTACGGTCGCCTCAATCCCTCTTCCGAGACTCGTACACGGGACATGGAGTTCTCCAACCTCGCATCCCGATTGCTTCTCGGCAGGTTCTGGCAT
This sequence comes from uncultured Gammaproteobacteria bacterium, assembly GCA_963775335.1. Taxonomy (GTDB): domain Bacteria; phylum Pseudomonadota; class Gammaproteobacteria; order Chromatiales; family Chromatiaceae; genus CAVQCX01. The sequence goes on along the minus strand of CAVZIJ010000002.1, from coordinate 1,324,690 downwards.
AAGCAAAACCTGATTCCACTCGACCCTCCCCGGGCCTGGATGCTGATGCTCCGGCTGCTTGGCCGCACCGTCCTCAAAGCCCACGTCGACGGCATCGAGATCCGAGCCCCGATCTTCATCCTGGGCACGCCGCGCTGCGGCTCGACGATGCTGCACGAGCTGCTGGCTTGCCATGAGCGGGTCGCCTACATCACCGCGACTATGGACCAATTCCGGGACCCGCAGGTGTTCTATGCGGTCGAGTGGGTGCGCAAACGACTCAATCTCAACGTGCGCGGCGAGCGCTACCTCGGGGACAGCATCCAGGTCGATGCCACCTCGCCCTCCGAGGGGATGCGCTTCTGGGGAGAGCTCCTCGGGCGCGACCCCTTCGATCTCGCCTGGCCGGAGCGGCAGCTCGCCGATTTCACGCCGGAGGAGATCGAGGGGGCGAAGACCTACATCCGGCACGTGATCCACTGCTTCCGGGAGCGCGGCGCCGAGCGCTTCCTGAACAAGTCCCCCGGGCTGCTCACAGAGGCGCGGCTGCTCCAGCAAATCTTCCCCGATGCGCGCTTTGTGCACCTCGTGCGCGACGGCCGGATGGTGGCCAACTCGCTGGTGAAGCTCTACCGCCGTCAGGCCGAGCAGGACGTACGCATGGGCCACCCCCTCTTCAAGGACCGCCACCTGATTCCCTATCCCCGGGTCCAGCGGCTCGGCCAGTACATCGAGCAGTGGGGGCCCGAGGACCTGCGCACCGCCGCCCATGTCTGGGATGACTGCCTGTCCTTCGTCGAGGGCGTCGCCGGTGAGCTGACGCACTTCTACGAGGTGCGCTTCGAGGATATCCTTGCCGACCCGCGCGGGGAGCTCGACCGGATCTTCGACTTCTGCGAGCTGCCGCCCATGGGGACCGGGCGGACATTGTACGACGCGAAGATCGCCCGGGTGGGTCGAATAGACCACCAGAACCGCTATAGCGGGTTCGAGATCGTGGAGCAGATAGCGGGCGAGCATCTGCGCCACTATGGTTACCTCTAACCGGCGCAGACCGGTATCGACAAGACCGAGGGCGGTTGGATGTTCGACGAGACCGAAGAACAACTACGTGGGCTGATCGCCCAGGGGCTCAAGATCGATAAGGAGCTTATCCGGCGCAGCTCCCGTCTGGAGGACTGGGGCGGCGATTCGCTGGATTTCATCGACACGCTGTTTGCCATCGAGCGGCACTTCGACATCAGCTTCCCAGACACTCAGGGCAACCAGGACTTCGATTTCGACACCATTGCCAGGATGGTGAAAGAACAGATCGCGCTGAAGAGCCGATGACGCGCCGCAGGGTCGTCGTCACCGGCATCGGCATGGTCACCCCGCTGGGGGTGGGCCGGGACGCCTTCTGGCAAGGGGCCTGTGCGGGTCGCTCGGGTATCGGGCGCGTCCAGGGCTTCGATCCGTCCCCCTTTCGCAGCCAGATGGCCGGCGAGTGCCTCGACTTCGACCCGCGCTCCGTGGTCGAGGAGAAAGAGGTCTCCCGGACCGACCGGTTTTCCCTGCTGGCGTTGGCCGCCACCAACGAGGCGCTCGCCGATAGCCGGATTCGTCCGGACGCGGAGCGCACCGGCGTGATCGTCGGCTCCGGCATGGCCGGCGCCACCACCACGGACCAGCAGTATCACGCCTTGCACCAGCAGGGGCCGCGCTGGATCAACCCGCTCGCCGTGCCCATGGTGATGCACAATGCGGCCGCGGGACACCTGGCCACGCGCCACAGCCTGCGCGGCCCTTCGCTCACCATTTCCACCGCCTGCGCCTCAGGGGCTCATGCGATCGGCGAGGCGTTCCGCATGATCGAGCACGGCTACGCGGACGCGATGGTCGCCGGCGGCACCGAGGCGGCGCTGAGTCCCGGGGTCTTCACGGTCTGGAATGCGCTGCGGGTCATGGCTACCCGCAACGACGATCCCGCCGGCGCTTCGCGCCCGTTCAGTAAGGATCGCACCGGGTTCGTCATGGCCGAAGGCGCCGCGATGCTGGTGTTGGAGGAGCGCTCGGCGGCTTTCGCCCGCGGCGCGCCGATCTACGCCGAGATCGCGGGGTACGCGGTGAACAATGACGGATATCATGCGACCCGCCCCAGCCTGGAGGGGGAGATCCGGGCGATTCGCCTGGCCCTTGCCGACGCGGCCATGGGGCCGGACGAGATCGACTACGTGAACGCCCACGGCACTGCCACGGCGGCGAACGACCTCACCGAGACCCAGGCGCTCAAAGAGGTGCTGGGCGCCCACGCGTACGAGGTGCCCGTCAGCTCGATCAAGTCCATGATCGGGCACACGATCGGGGCGGCCGGTGCGATCGAGTGCGCCGCATCCTGTCTGACCCTGCGCGACGGGATCATCCCGCCCACCATCAATCTCGACATCCCCGATCCCGAATGCGACCTGGACTACGTCCCCCACCAGGCGCGGCGTACGCAGGTCGAGACAGTCTTATCCAACTCGTTCGGCTTCGGCGGATGCAATGCCATCCTGGTGCTGCGCAGGCACCGGACCGAGTGAGACCTACGCGCCGAGATCCATGAAGAGCGTCTATATCACCGCCCTGTCCGCGTTCCTGCCCAACGATCCGGTGCCCAACGAGGGTATCGAGGACGTGTTGGGCAAGCTCGAGCACCAGCCCGCGCGGGTCAAGAACTTCGTGCTCAGCAGCAACGGAATCAAGACGCGTCACTACGCCATTGACCCCTCCACGGGGGGACGCACCCACACCAACGCCCAGCTCGCGGCCGAGGCAGTGCGCCGGCTACTCGCCTCCGTCGATCTGCCCGTCTCCGCCCTGCAGGGGCTCGCCTGCGGCACCTCGTCTCCCGACCAGATCATCCCGTCCCACGCGAACATGGTGGCCGGCGAGCTGGGCATGGAGCCCGCCGAGATCGTCTCGACGGCCGGCGTCTGCGCCTCGGGGATGACCGCCCTGAAATACGGCTGGATGAACGTTGCCTCGGGCCTGGCCGACAATTTCGCGGCGAGCGGCTCCGAACGGGCCTCGGCGTTCCTCGACCGCGCCAGCTTCGGCCCGATGTTGGAGGCCCGGGACGAGGCGGCGCTCCAGTCTGCGCCCATGGTGAGCTTCGAGAAGGAGTTCCTGCGCTGGATGCTCTCGGATGGCGCCGGAGCCGTCCTGCTGGAGCCCGCCCTACGGGCGGACCGGCTGAACCTGCGGATCGATCTGCTGGATGTGCGCTCCTGGGCCGGGCAGCTACCGGTCTGCATGTATGCCGGGATGAACAAGCAGCCCGACGGCAGCTTCGCCTACTGGGCGGACGAGCCGGAGCGCGCCACCCTGGTCGAGAAGGGCTACCTGCTCCTGCAGCAGGACGCCCGGGTGCTGGAGCGTCACATGGTCGATGTGGCCGCCCGGGCGCTTGAGCACCTGACGGAGACCCGCGGGCTCGATCCCGGCACCGTCGACTGGTTCCTGCCGCATCTGTCCTCGATGTATTTCAAGGGCCGGCTGATGGAGCGGATGCTCCGGGACGGCGTGAAGATCTCCGAAGAAAAGTGGTTCACCAACCTCGCCGACAAGGGCAATACCGGCGCCGCATCGATCTACATCATGCTGGACGAGCTCTACCGCTCCGGGCGCCTGTCCAAGGGGCAGCGTATCTTCTGCGCGGTGCCCGAGAGTGCCCGCTTCACCATGGCGGGCATGCTGCTCACCGTGTGCTGAGGGGCGCCCGCGTCCATCCTCGCATCGACCCCCCGGGTTTTCAGCTTCATTTCAGCTCCGCGTGATAGAGTCTCCTTCGCGCTTAGGAGGGTCGCCCCTCCACCGCGCGACGGGAATTTCGCAGCCGGGTCCCGGCCTTCGCCCCACCCGCCACCGATTCGCCCTCCATCGAGATTGCAGTACACAAGGAGCCCTCGTCATGCGTAAACCATCCAGCCTGCTGCTTGCCGGCGTCCTCGCCGCGTTGCCCGCCCTGGCCGCGGCCTGGGAGGCGCTGCCCGACGCCCCCCCGATCCCCGAGGCCAATCCCCAGAGCGAGGCCAAGGTTGCGCTCGGCAAGACCCTGTTCTTCGACCCGCGTTTCTCGGAGCACGGCACCGTATCCTGCAACTCGTGCCACAACGTGATGTCGGGTGGGGACGATAACCGCCCCAACTCGATCGGCATGCACGACGCCCGGGGCGGGCGTAGCGCCCCGACGGTCTGGAACGCCGCGTTTCAGTCCGTTCAATTCTGGGACGGGCGCGCCGCGACCCTCGAGGATCAGGCCAAGGGGCCCGTGACCAATCCCATCGAGATGGGGATGGGCAGCCTCGACGAGGCCATGCGGCGGCTGAAGGAGATCTCTGGCTATGCCCCGATGTTCAAGGCCGCCTTCCCCGACGACCGCAATCCGGTGACCGCCGACAATGCCGCGAAGGCGGTGGCCGCGTACGAGCGTACCCTCGTCACGCCCAACGCTCCCTACGACCGCTACGTGAAGGGCGATACCAAGGCCCTGAGCGCACAGCAGATCAAGGGGATGGCGACCTTCGCCGCCGTAGGCTGCACCGCGTGCCACTCCGGCCCGAATTTCAGCGGCCCGGCCTTGCCTGCGGGGACTGGGTTCTTCCAGAAATTCCCGACCTTCCCGGGCAGCGCCTACGAGGTCAAGTACAAGCTCTCCGAGGATACGGGACGCTACCAGGTGACGAAGGATCGCAAGGACATGCACATGTTCCGCGTTCCGACGCTGCGCAACATTGCGCTCACCGCTCCGTATTTCCATAACGGACAGGTGCCGACCCTGGACGAGGCCGTCCGGGTCATGGCGAAGGTCCAGCTCGACAAGGACCTGAGCAACGAGCAGGTGGCCGACATCGTCGCCTTCCTCGATGCGCTCACCGGCGAATTCCCGCCGCAGACCATGCCGCGGCTGCCGGCCACGCCCAACTTCAGCGTGATCCCGCCCGTCGACCCGCACCTCAAGGAGAAGCCCCACAGCTAAGCAAGGCCTCGCGCACCAGATCCGGCCGTGCGGGGCAGGGACGCCCCACCTTTTCCGATTGCCTCGGGCATACTCCTCCGGGCTCGGGCGCCGTGCGGACGGTCCCGCCAACCGGGCGGGACCGGCTTTTTCTTCGGGCGTTGCCGCCCTGTTTCCAACCGCAGCCCGGTCTCGGATCGATCGGGACAGCCCGCCGGAAATGCGCCGCTTGGAGTTTCCGTGGGACCGGTCGTCGGGGAGCCCCTCCTTTTCGACCAGGTCCGCCGATCCGGCCCGATCCGTGCTTCCTAAATGTCAACCACATCCCACCGCGGTTCGAGCCGAGCTCCGGGAGAGCACCATGATCATCGACACATTCACTTTGAGCGCCATGGCGGTGACCCTCGCGGTGGTCGCCTTCTTCTTTTCCAGCATGTGCTGCGGGAAGAGTAACTGAGGCCTTGAATCCGGGCGCCGCATCCGGATGCGGGATCAGCCGTAGGGCGCGCGAAACGGCGCTGCTCGGGCCTCGAGCCCACGCCGGTAGACCGGGCTCAGGGCGAGCAGCTTGCGCACCGCGAGGGACAGGGGCACTGCGGTGAGGATGCCGAGGCCCAGGAACAGGGCATAAAGACCCAGCAGCGGGACACGGGCCCAGCTGCCCTGCGGGCCGGCGGCCCTCAGGATGGCCCCCCAGATCCGGAAGCTGCGCCGGCCAAGGCGCTCGGCGGCGATGTAGCGGGCGTCCACGCGGGTAGGCGTGATGTCGGCAAGCACCGGCACGTACAGGCGCTCGGCCTTCAGCGCGTCGCGAAGGCGCTCCCCGCAGGGGCTCAGCCCATGGATCGCCGCCTCGGCGACCCCTGCCTCGGGGAACAATCCCAGGAACCGATCCTTGCGACCCGTGAGCAGCCAGCGGGGAGTGGTGACGAAGGTCGCTGCGGGGCGGCCCTGGTCGACCAGCACGATGTTGTCGATGAGCCGTGCGCCGACGTCGGCGAGCATCCGCTTCACCTCTTCTTGGGCCATCAGCCACATGTTGCGGCAGGCGACGACGGTCACCACGGGCCGGCCGTGCAACACCCGGCGGGCCTGGGGCGACTGAAGAAAGCCGGTCATCGGCGGTGCGGGCGACAGATACCAGGGCTGGTAGCCGAGCACGACCAGATCGTAGGTGCCCTCCGGATCGAACGCGAGCGGGGCGAGCGGGGGCGGATCGAGATAGACGCTCTCGGGAAAGACATCGAAGAAGCGCCCCAGCGGCCAGGGGAAGGGGTAGGGCGGCTCGGGCTTGAGGGTCTCGTGCACCACCTCGATCCCGGGATCGGCCTCCAGGGGGGCGAGCACGGCGTCCAGGACGCGGGTGAGCTGTCCGGTCTGGGAGAAGTGCACTGCCAGGACTCGCTTGCGGGATCTTGGGCGCATTGTGCTCGGCTGTCGCGGGCTCGGGGCCAGGGCATGTTACCGGAGGTTGGTCGGGACCCGCGAACCGAGGACGTTGCCGTGCTTGAACCTGAAAAGCGCAGTTAGCTGTTAGCAATTAGCCGTTAGCTATTGATTGAATCGCCAAATTGGCGACCTCAGCCGCTCACCGGGCGGGTGAGACCTGCGGCGGACTCCGAGCGAGCTAACTTGCTAATTTGGCTAAGCTAATCGCTAACAGCTAATGGCTAACTGCTTGTTCTAGGTTGAAGGGTGATCCTGCGGGGTCGACAATGCTCGCTTCGCCCCCGGGGTCACCGCACCGCCTCAGTCGCCCATGTCCGGCAGCATCCGCATCCGTGGCGCCCGCCAGAACAACCTGAAAAACCTGGACCTGGACCTCCCCCTGGGGGAGCTGATCGTGGTCACCGGGGTGAGCGGCTCCGGCAAGTCGTCGCTGGCCTTCGACACGGTCTATGCCGAGGGCCAGCGCCGCTACGTGGAGACTTTCTCGCCCTACGCCCGCCAGTTCCTGGACCGCATGGACCGCCCCCAGGTCGAGCGCATCGAAGGGATACCGCCCGCGATCGCCATCGACCAGACCAACCCGGTGCGCACCTCCCGCTCCACCGTCGGGACCATGACGGAGCTCAACGACCACATCAAGCTGCTGTTCGCTCGGGCGGCGCGGCTCTACTGCCGCGGCTGCGGGCGAGAGGTGCGGCGCGACACGCCCGCCAGCGTCTGCGAGGACCTGCTGGCTGACTTCGGCCAGGAGGCGCCGCTTGCACTGATCACCTTCGAGCTGCCGTTGCCGCCGCGCTTTTCCATCGCGGAGCTGCGCGCGCTGCTCGCCCAGCAGGGCTACACCCGCATCCACGCCGAGCGCGACGGTGCGCTGGAGGTGATTCAGGATCGGCTGCGCATCGACCCGGCCCGCCGTGACCGTCTGGCCGAAGCGGCGGAGACGGCGCTCGCCCGCGGCCAGGGCCGCCTGGCGGTGCACGTCCTGAACGAGGCCCGGGAGCCGGTGGCGCTACTCCGCTACTCCTCCGACCTGCACTGTCCGGACTGCGACATCCACTATCGGGACCCGGTCCCCAATCTGTTCTCCTTCAACTCGCCGGTCGGGGCCTGTCCCACCTGCCGCGGTTTCGGGCGCACCATCGGCATCGACCCGGCCCTGGTCGTGCCCGACGAGGGGAAGAGTCTCGCCGAGGGGGCGGTGAAGCCCTTCCAGTCCGAGAGCTTTCTCGACGTGCAGGGCGACCTCATGCGCTTTGCCCGACGCCGCGGGGTGGCGACGGACCGGCCCTGGCGCGCGCTCTCGGAGGAAGACCGGCACTGGGTGATGGAGGGGGAGGGCGACTGGGACGACCGGGTTTGGTACGGGGTGCGCCGCTTCTTCGCTTGGCTCGAGAGCAAGAGCTACAAGATGCACATCCGGGTGCTGCTCTCGAAGTATCGCTCCTACGACGGCTGTGCCCACTGCCGGGGTGCCCGGCTGCGGGACGAGGCGCTGGACTTCCGGCTGGGCGAGCGGGTCGACGCCGACGCGGTGCTGATCCCGGCGCAGCGGTTCCGGGGTCGCGCGGTGGGGATGCCCGATGCGACCTGGAGGGCGTTGCCGGGCCTGCACATCCACGATCTGATGTGCCTGCCGCTGGAGCGGGTGCTCACTTTTTTTCAGGACCTTCGCCTTCCGGCCCCCTTGGACCAGGCCGCCGGCCTTCTGCTCAGCGAGATCCGCTCGCGCCTGCGCTACCTGCGGGAGGTCGGACTCGGCTACCTGACCCTGGACCGACAGTCGCGCACCCTCTCGGGCGGGGAGGTGCAGCGCATCAACCTGACCACGGCGCTCGGCACCTCGCTGGTCAACACCCTGTTCGTGCTCGACGAGCCGAGCATCGGGCTGCACCCGCGGGACATCGAGCGCATCCTGGGGGTGCTGCGCCGGCTGCGCGATGCCGGGAACTCACTCCTGGTGGTGGAGCACGACCCCCAGATCATCCTCGGCGCGGACCGGCTGCTCGACATGGGACCCGGGCCCGGCGAGCACGGCGGCGAGGTGATGTTTTTCGGCCCGCCGGGGGAGCTGACGGGGGCGCTGCAGCGGCCCTCGCTCACCGCGCAATACCTGAGCGGGCGCCGTTCGGTGGCGGGTGTGGAGGAGGTGGCTCCCCCGGATTCCCGTACCCGTTGGCTCGATGTGCTGGGCGCGGCCGATCACAACCTGCGGGATCTGGACGTGCGCATCCCGCTCAACCGCCTGGTTTGCGTCACGGGGGTCTCGGGCTCGGGCAAGTCCACCCTGATTCAGGAACGTCCTGTTCAACGCGCTCGCCAGGCTTAAGGGTCGTCCGCAGGAGATCCCCGGGGCGCACCGGGCCCTGCGTGGCCACGAGCAGTTGGGCGGTGTCAGTCTGCTCGACCAGTCACCCATCGGGCGCACCTCTCGCTCCAACCCGGCGAGCTACGTCGGCGCCTGGAATGCCATCCGCAAGGTCTTCGCCGCCGCCCCCTTGGCCCGCGAGCGCGGCTATCGCCCCGCCACCTTCAGCTTCAACTCCGGTGACGGGCGCTGTCCGACCTGCGGCGGCTCCGGCTTCGAGCATGTGGAGATGCAGTTCCTCTCAGACGTGTATCTGCGCTGCCCGGATTGCAACGGACGGCGCTACCGCGGCCCAGTCCTGGAGGTCCGAGTGGCGGGGCGCTCCATCGCCGATGTGCTCGCCATGACCGTCACCGAGGCGCGGGTCTTCTTCGCCGGCAACACCGAGGTGGCACGCGCCCTCGAGCCCCTGGAGGCGGTGGGCCTGTCTTACTTGCGGCTCGGGCAACCGGTACCGACGCTCTCGGGCGGGGAGTCCCAGCGACTCAAGCTCGCCGGCTATCTGGCGAAATCGAAGGCCGGGGCAGGCGAGCTGCTGTTTCTGCTCGACGAGCCCACCACCGGCCTGCACTTCGAGGACATCGCGGTGCTGCTGCGCGCGCTGCGGCGACTGCTGCGCCAGGGTCACTCGGTGGTCGTGATCGAGCACAATCTGGACCTGATCCGCTCCGCCGACTGGGTGATCGACCTGGGACCCGAGGGCGGGGAGGGGGGTGGGGAGATCGTCTGCGTCGGCATCCCGGAGGAGGTCGCCCGGCACCCGGTGAGTCATACCGGCCGGGCCCTGCGCGAATACGAGGCCCAGCTGGCACAGCGGGCGTTGTCCCGGACATCTGCGGCGGCAGGGGCGGAGCCCCGGCCGCCGCCCGCGGACGCGATCGAGATCCTTCACGCGCGCGAGCACAACCTGCGCGACATCAGCCTGCGCATCCCGCGCGAGCGCTTCACGGTCGTCACCGGGGTCTCGGGCAGCGGCAAGAGCACTGTCGCCTTCGACATCCTGTTCGCCGAAGGTCAGCGCCGCTACCTGGAGTCGCTCAACGCCTATGCGCGGCAGTTCGTTCAGCCGGCGGCGCGTGCCGATGTGGATGCGGTGCTCGGCATCCCGCCGACCGTGGCCATCGAGCAGCGCACCAGCCGGGGGGGCCACAAGAGCACCGTGGGGACGCTGACGGAGATCCACCACTTCCTGCGGCTGCTGTTCGTCAAGCTGGGCACCCAGTATTGCCCGGACTGTGAGATCCCCATCCAGCCCCAATCCCGGGACGAGATCCTGGAGCGGATAGGCCGGGAGCTGCGGGGGCGGCGGATCGCGATCCTCGCTCCGCTGGTGGTCAACCGCAAGGGCGTCTACAACGAGCTGGCCAAGTGGGCCGACCGCAAGGGCCATACCTTCCTGCGGGTGGACGGCGAGCTGTTGCCGACGGATGACTGGCCGCGCCTCGACCGTTACCGCGAGCACTCGATCGATCTGCCGGTCGGGGAGCTGCGCGTGGAATCGGCCCGCGAGGATGAGCTGCGTGCCCTGGTCGACGCCGCTCTCGACCATGGCAAGGGAGTGGTGCGGGTGGCGGACCTGCGCGCCAACGGCAGCGATCAGCAGGGCGAGCGGAGCTTCTCCACCCACCGGACCTGTCCTGGCTGTGGACGGGGCTTCGAGGAGCCGGACCCGCGTCTGTTCTCCTACAATTCCAAGCACGGCTGGTGCCGGACCTGCTTCGGTACCGGGGTGGTGCTCGCCGGATTCGCGGCCGACCAGACCGGCGAGGAGGGCGAGTGGTTGGCCCAGGGCGCGGAGCCCCAGGCGGAATGCCCAAGCTGCCAGGGGGCGCGTCTGCGCCCCGATGCGCTGTCGGTGTATTTCAAAGACTGGACCATCGCCGACTATGCGGCTTGCAGTGTGGACGAGGCCGCGCAGGTGCTGCGCTCACTCGCCCTCACCGGGCGCGAGCGCGCCATCGGGCAGGACTTGCTCAGCGAGATCCTGGGGCGGCTGGGCTTTCTGCAGGAAGTGGGCCTGGGCTACCTGAGTCTCGACCGGGGGGCGCCCACGCTCTCCGGCGGCGAGGCCCAGCGCATCCGCTTGGCCGCCCAGCTCGGATCCAACCTGCGCGGGGTCTGTTACATCCTCGATGAGCCGACCATCGGGCTGCATCCGCGCGACAACGGGATGTTGCTCGACACCCTGCACAAGCTCGGGGCCAAGGGAAACACGGTGGTCGTGGTCGAGCACGACGAGGAGACCATCCGGCGGGCTGAGCACCTGATCGACCTGGGCCCTGGGGCGGGCAGGCTGGGGGGACGGGTGGTGGCCGAGGGCAGCGTGGAGGCGTTGATGGCGGTGCCCGAGTCGGTCACCGGCCGCTGTCTGGCCCGACCCTTGGGGCATCCCCTGGTCCGACGTCGCCCCTCCAAGGCGGGTGCCTACCTCAGCGTCGAGGGCGCACGGCTCAACAACCTGAAGGTCCTTGATGTCTCGATTCCTCTCGGCAGGCTGGTCTGCGTGACCGGGGTCTCCGGCTCCGGCAAGTCCACCTTGGTGCGCGATGTGCTGGCGAGCAACCTACGCGGCCTGCTGGCCGCCGGGCCGCGACGGGGACCTGGCTCGACCGGGCTGTTGCGGGGCTGCGGCGGCATGAGCGGGTGGCAGGCCCTGGAGCGCGTGCTGGAGGTGGATCAAACGCCCATCGGCAAGACACCGCGCTCCTGCCCGGCGACCTATATTGGCTTCTGGGACGCCATCCGCCGTCTGTTCGCCGCCACCACGGAGGCGCGCATCCATGGTTGGGGACCGGGGCGTTTCTCGTTTAACACGGCGGGCGGGCGCTGTGAGGCCTGCGAAGGGCAGGGCGTCCGCAAGGTGGAGATGAGCTTCCTCCCGGACGTGAAAGTGGTCTGCGAGGAGTGCGGCGGGGCGCGCTTCAACCCGGAGACCTTGTTGGTGCGCTACAAAGGGCGCTCCGTGGGGGACGTGCTCGGCATGGGCGTGGACGAGGCGGTGGAGCTCTTCTCACCGCATCCCGCCGTGCACCACGCGTTGACGCTTTTGCAGGACGTCGGGCTGGGTTACCTGACCCTGGGTCAGCAGAGTCCAACCCTGTCCGGCGGCGAGGCCCAACGCATCAAGCTGGTCACGGAGCTGGCCAAGGCGAGAGAGGGTGCGCGACGCCGCCCCACTCCGACCCTCTACGTGCTGGACGAGCCTACCGTTGGGTTGCACATGGCCGACGTAGAGCGCCTGGTCCGGGTGCTCCACCGCCTGGTGGAGGCCGGACACTCTCTGCTCGTCATCGAGCACAACCTGGACGTGATCGCGGAGGCGGACTGGGTTATCGATCTCGGACCCGAGGGCGGGGACGCTGGCGGCTCGCTGGTGGTGGAAGGAACCCCGAAACAGGTCGCTGCCGCTTGGCGCAAATCGCGCACCGGCGAGGCGCTGCGCCGCTTCCTGGCGCGGACGTATTAAAGGCTCCGCGGGGCGCCCCGGCCCCACGACGGACCAAGCGTACGGGTCAGCTGTCGCTGCGGATGGCGTCGAATTCCCCCGGCTGGGCGAGGTCCGACATGACCTGGGAGTAGACCTGCGAAGATGTCTTCACCTTGGTCCCCGCCTGCCTCACCCGATGAGGGCAGTTTTCATATTGTCCGTCGCAGGCCACTCCCGCGACCAGTTGATTGCGGCACACCCGACATTCGAGTGACCCGGCTTGCGCTTGCATTCTGTTCTCCCGCATTGAGCAGTCGTCGTTGGCAAAGGGGCCAACACCCCTCCGATACTTCTATTTTAGGTCACAAAAGTCGCCTTAGTGCTTGTGTTGGCGAAAATTTGTTGTCCGATCCGCGCTGGCTGAGTGCGGACGGCCACCCCGCTCGGCGAGGACCCACCGAAAAGCGTTCCGACTCCGAGTGGACATCGCCGCGCCGATCCCGAGCGCCCTTGGCGTCGGGCGACGTTTGTAACGCCGAGAGCGAGGTGCCTTCCCGGGGAGGGCCGTGCGAGGGCGCGCGATTCTATCGCAAAGCGCTTGAACATGCTCGGACAATCGCTCGCCCCGCCTTGCACGAAGGCCCCGCGGTCGGGTCCGGGCGATGGGCCCGGCCCCCGGACTGAACATCGAGGGAAGGCGTCGGTATCGTCTTCCCAGTCCCACACCCGAGTCGAAGCAAGGGCGCCTCGGTGTCCCGGGTGTTCGGCCGCTCACCAAGATGGGAAGGGAGGCACCGCCTTCCGCCTTGCCTGGGCACCGACAGACCAATGCGCTCGCTATCCTGGCGCCCGTCAGTGGACAAGTCTGCGAGAAGGAGGTTCCCAGTCGCAGGCCCCGTCCTACCGACGGCGTGGCGGTCCCGGCGAGGCAGGCGGCGGGCACCGCACACAATGGAAAAAAGCCGTAGACAAATCCCGGCTCTGCGGCCATATTTCTGCACGACCAGAGCGGGGCACCCGGTGCTCCAGACCGGGCGGTACCAGCGACGGAATCAAGATGTGGATTCGGTCTCGCGAGGTAGGCATGAGCGACAAGCAATTGTGGTTGGGATATCTGGAGGCGGGCACCAAGAGCTCGCCGGTGCTGATAGACGCGCGGCTGGATACGGGCAATCCGAAGACCCAGTTCATCTTCAACCTGGTCCGCGGCGAGATACTGGAGTACAGCCGTGAGATCGTGGAGCCGAAGCTGCGCCGGCTCCGCGACGAGGAAAACGCCTTCGTGGCGGAACTGGAGGCGGCTTATAGCAAGGTCCGGGCGGGATTTTCCGGCCGGATCGGGCGAGGTTTCGAAGGCTCGACCAAAGAGACTAACCGCCGCAGGGAGGCCGCCGACACGGAGGATTCCGAGGACTTCCCAGAGGTTGATACCGACGAGACGGAGTGGGACGAGGCTGAGGAGGCTTGAGTCGGCGGACCTGCGCATTGGCCTTGGCGGGCGCCCCGTTCCTGGCCGCCAGCGAGGGCAGGAGGGACATCGGCTTGCCCCAGGCCTTTGGACGAGTCCGTCATCGACCCGCGCTGCCCCTCTCCCACGCTGAAGCCGTACGGCCGAGCCCCTATCGGTCACCGACATTGAGTGCCTCCGCCTTCAGCCTGCCCGCGCTGCACTGCGCTCGCCTGGACGACGCCCAGGAGATCAACCGAGCCATCCTGGAGCGATTCGAACAGGTCCGCTATCTGCCGGAGCTGCGGCGCACCCATCTGATAGCGGGCCGCTACGAAAATCTGTACGTGCCGGAATCCGTATTGCCCGAGCTCCGACCCGTGGTGAAGGCCGCCCTGGAACATGCCCGGCGCATCCTCGGCGAACGGCGCCTGACGCTCGGTTTCTGGCTCAATGCCATGGAACCGGGGCAGTCGACATCGCGCCATACTCACGACGACGATGACGAGCTGCTGGTCGGCGTCTACTACGCGAGCGCGCCGGCAGACAGCGGCGATCTGGTATTGATTCAACGCGGAGTGGAGCTGCGGCTGCACCCCGAAGAGGGGCTGTTCGTATTTTTCGAGCCGACATTGGCCCACGAGGTCGAGGCCAACCTGAGCGGACGGATGCGTTTATCGGTCGCCTTTAATTTCGGCCCCGCTGAGGCCACGTGACCCGGACGGCGACCGGGGCGAATTGATGCAACGCAAGGTAACTGATTGGAAATACGGGAATTCCCTATAGTCACCGCCCACGAAGTCGCGTATAGTCGCCTCGCGCTGCAGCTTGTGTAACCGGCCGTTGTGCCAGTGCCCCGAAGGTTCACCCACGCGTGACCTGTTCCATGATCTGCAAGCCAGAACTCATTTTGTTTGATCGGCTTTGAAAGGTTAAGTGTAATGGCCTCAGGTACTGTGAAGTGGTTTAACGAGTCCAAAGGCTACGGTTTCATCGCCCAGGACGCCGGCGGCTCGGATGTGTTCGTGCATTTCAGCGCGATTCAGGGCTCGGGGTTTCGCACCCTGGCCGAAGGTCAGAAGGTTTCCTTCGAGATCCAGCAGGGCCCAAAAGGCCCCCAGGCCGCGAACGTCGTAGCCCAGTAACGGGGGCACGCAATACCGGCTTTGTTCAGACCCCGCCAGCCGGCGGGGTTTTCTTTTGCGGTAGCTGCGCTACCTCGTTCGAGCCCCGTATCCGGCTCCCTCAGTCGTCCGCTTTGGCACGTAGCGCCTTCAGCTTTCCACGACGTTTCTTCTCATCGACGCGCCGGACCTGGGATGCGCGGCTGGGCCGGGTCGCGATACGGAGTCGTCGTTTGACAGTCCCCTTGCGGACCAGCTCGGCGAGACGGGCCAGCGCATCCTCCCGGTTCTGCGCCTGGCTGCGGTGGCGTTGCGCCTTGATCACTACGACCCCGTCGCTCGTGACGCGTGCGTCACGCAGCGCCATAAGGCGCTCCTTGTATTCTTCCGGAAGCGAGGAGCGTCGGATGTCGAAGCGCAAGTGCACCGCGGTGGACAGCTTGTTCACATTCTGCCCCCCCGCGCCTTGGGAACGAATCGCCGTGAGCTCGATCTCAGAAAGCGGGACCGCCAAGCGCGCGGAAATCCAAAGCTGTCCGATTTGCGGGATCATCGCCCACATTGTGTCTGTTCGGGCTTGGATCGTACACCTCTGCGTCGGTCGGGACGCCGAACCGGCGGCGAAGCCGGGACCGCCTTCTGGCCCGCCGCGCGGTTAAAATTGGGTCGAGCGCCCTCCATGCCTCCGGCCTGGGGCCGCATCAGGAGGTCGGTGAGAAATGCGCGTTGATCATCCTGGCCGACCGCGGCAGCACCGAGCCATCGAATGCTCTGTCTGCGGGACAAGCTCCAGGGAAAGGCAGTACCAGGCCACACCGGATCGCCTGATGTGCGAGCACTGCCTGCTCGATGCGCGCAAGGCGCTTGCCGGGCTCGCCGAAGCTCATCCCTACGAGGAGTTTGCGGAAGCGATCGCCGCGGCCCTTGACCTGCGTGAGCATGAGACGGGCTTGCACTCCAAGCGCGTGGCGGCGCACACCCTGATACTCGCTCGACACCAGCTTTCCGACCTGGCCACCTTGCGCGAGATCTACTGGGGCAGCCTGCTGCACGACATCGGCAAGATCGGCCTCCCGGACGCGATACTCTTGAAGCCCGAGGCGCTGACGGACGATGAATGGAAGGTCATGCGGCGGCATCCGGAGTACGGGAGCCGCATACTGGAAAAGGTGCCGTATTTCTCGCTGGCGGCACAGATCGTCCTGTGTCACGAAGAGCGCTACGACGGGACCGGCTATCCGAGGGGGTTGAAGGGTGATGACATTCCCTTGCCGGCCCGGCTGTTCGCCGTCGTCGATGCGCTCGATGCGATGACCTTCGATCGACCTTATCGGCGTGCGCAGCCGTTCGACGCCGCCAAAGCGGAGATTCTAAGGATGTCCGGCAGCCAGTTCGATCCGGTCGCCGTCGATGCGTTCCTGGTCGAAGAGCCGCTGCTACGGGAGATGACCCTGCTGGAATACCTCGACCCCGGGCTCGCCCAATGAGCCATATCCGGCATTGTTCAGGCACGCCGCAAGGACCTTTACGGAGGGGCAGATTCGAGGCATCCTCAAGCCCCGTGGGTTGAGACAGGGTGGGCGTCGGGAGGCCGGCCGACGGCTTCCGCAGGGGTGCCCGCCCGGCTCGGCACGGGCTGGAATAACGCATGACCAAGAAGCACGACAAAGTCCTCGAGGCGATCTTCGCCGATCACCCAAGCGCCAACATCCACTGGCAGGAGATCGAGTCGCTGCTGACCCATCTGGGGGCGGACCTACGCGAGTGCCGTGGTGCACGGCTCGTGGTCTGCCTCAACGGCCGGGAGACCACGCTGCACCGGCCCCATCACGGGGCGGCGGTCGGAAAGAACGAGCTGCACCAGCTGCGCCAGTTTCTTCGAGAGGGCCGCTGAGCCGCGCTCGCCGAGCTGGCGATGTTCGACGCCGGGGAGGTGTAGCGGCGTGGCCCGGCCGGCGGGCTCGGAACGAACGAAGCTCGTCGCGGCATCGGTGCCGATTCGGAGTAAACTGCCGACTGCGCAGCCCAGCCATCCGCGATATCAGCAACCGGAGAATCTCATGCGTCTGCGTTCTTGGCCTTTCCTGGTCCTGGTGCTTGCGCCCAGCCTCGCGGTGTCGGCTCCCTTGGCGGGGGCTCTCTCCCCGGTCCGCGACAGCCTCCCCAATGGGGTGGCCTCGGGCGACGTTGACCAGAGCTCCGCGGTGCTCTGGACGCATAGCCGCAGCGCAGGACCTGTGCACTTCGAGCTTGCCCGGCACCCCGACTTTCGGACCCCGGACTGGAGCGCCGACGTGGCTGTGGCCGATCCATCCGTGCCGGCCAAGATCCGGGTCACCGGATTGACGCCTGACATGCGGTATTTCTACCGGGCCACTTCGCCGGAAGGGGAGTCGCTGTCGGGCACCTTCAAGACGGCCGCCGCGGGAGCGAGCCTGCGCGGGCTGCGCTTCGGAGTGAGCGGGGACTGGCGCGGTGAGCTCGCGCCGTATCCGGCCGTCTCCAACGTCCCCGGAAAGCTGCTGGACTTCTTCGTCAAGCTGGGCGACACGATCTATGCCGATTATCCCTCACCCGATGTCCCCGCCGCCCAGGCCACGACGATCGAGGAATTCCGTGCCAAGCACAACGAGGTGTACTCGGAGCACTTCGGCAAGGCCTCCTGGGCCGCGGTGCAGCGGACCACGCCCGTCTACTCGATGATCGACGACCACGAGGTCAACGACAACTTCGCCGGCGGGGCCCCGGCGAGCACCGACTCACGCTTTCCCGAGGTCAGCGGGCTGATCAATGAGACGGCCCTTTACCGCAACGGCCTCGAGGCCTTCTCCGAGTACAACCCCATCGTCGATTCGACCTATTCGGGCACCGGCGATTCCCGCACCGACGGGCGGCCGGACCTGTATCGCTACCGCACCTTCGGCAACCTGGCGGCGATCTTCATCCCGGACGCCCGCTCGTTTCGCGACACCGAGCTGCCCGATGTCGCCGATCCGCTGGACCCCAACCAGGCGGAGGCGTTCGTCGCGCAATCCTTCGGATTCGATCCCGTCACCCACGACGAGCTGCCGCCGAGGACCTTGCTGGGCAATCCCCAGCTGGCACGCATGGAGGCTGATCTGGTCGCCGCCCAGAAGGCGGGGATCCTCTGGAAGTTCGTCATGGTGCCGGAGCCGATTCAGAACATCGGTGTGCTGCTCGCCCCGGACCGTTATGAGGGATACGAGGAGGAGCGCTCCGCGCTGCTGCGCTTCATCGACGAGCAGGGCATCCGCAACGTGGTGTTCGTCACGGCCGACATCCACGGTACGCTGGTCAACGACCTGAGCTACAGGCGACGCGAGGATGTGGCGGCCGCCCTGGCGAGCACCGGCAATGCCCTGGATGCCCCCGCCATCCCGATCAACGCCTTCGAGATCAGCACGGGGCCGGTGGCCTTCGACGCCCCCCTGGCGCCGACGGTTCTCGACCTGGTGTCCACTGTTCCTGGGGGGACAGACTTGCTCAAGAGCTTGCTGGGCACCCTCGGACTCAGCTCGCTCGACCAATTCCTGGCCTTGCCCGACCTCGTCAAGAACCTGGTCATGAAGATGGCGCTGAACCAGCTGCTCGCCGAGCTCAACTATTCGCCGGTCGGTCTGACCCTGGCGCCCGACGTCAAGGCCCGGCTGCACCGTGGGCTCTATGCCGCCGCGTTCAGCTATGGATGGACCGAGCTCGATATCGAGCCCGTGACCCGACGCCTCCGGATCACCACCTACGGCATCCCTTACTACACCGAGGCCCAGATGGAGCAGGACCCCACAACGGTGTCGGCGCTGCGCCCGCGGATCGTTAGCCGATTCGTCGTCATCCCCCAGTGAGCCCTGCCGGCGGGCCGAGGTAGACAACGCCGCCTGTGCCCGGCCGGTACCGATATAGCGCGCGCTCGTCCTGGGGGTGGAGGAGGAGCACCTCCTTTCCCAGGCGCCGCCCCAGGCTGGCCATGACGCGCAGCACCAGCTTAGCCTGCGCGGGCCCGGTGACGGCGTCCGGGACCAGCTCGAAGTCCAGGGTGCGGATGTCCTCGAATCGCCAGGCGAGCCGCAGGCCCCCCAGCTCGACCAGCAGCAGATACCGATGCGCCGAGAGAAACGGGCGGTCGTCGATGCTCGCTGGCAGTGGCAGGACCTCGCCGTCGCGGTAGAAGCCCAGCCGCGCCTCGGTGCGGCGCAGGAGCCGGAAGAAAACGTTCCAGTCCGTCAGCGTCACCCCCTCCACCCGGATGTGACGGCAGAAACCGTCCGGTCGGAACGCGGCCTTCTCGATCTCCCAATCCATAGTCTCAGGCTAGCCCCAAACCCGGGGTCCGGAGTGGGGCGGTTGCCGTCGCCGGGCAGGGGCGGGTATCGTGCTGGGAGTCTTCCGTCTTCCCGGCACCCCCCTCACCGATGGCCGATCCAGCTCAGGCACGCTCGACCCTGCTCTCCCTCGCCACCAACATCGGCCGGGTGATCACCGGCAAGCCCGAGGCGGTGCGCCTGTGTCTCGCGGCTTTCGCCGGGGGCATGCACGCATTGATCGAGGATGTGCCCGGGACCGGGAAGACGACTCTGGCCAAGGCGCTGGCCCGCTCCGTGCGCGGCGTCTTCCAGCGCATCCAGTTCACGCCCGATCTGCTGCCGTCCGACATTCTCGGCGTGACCGTGTTCAACCAGCAGGAACAGGTATTCCGTTTTCACAAGGGGCCCGTGTTCACGGACATCCTGCTTGCCGACGAGATTAACCGGGCCTCCCCGCGCACCCAGTCGGCCCTGCTCGAGGCTATGGGCGAGCATCAGGTCACGGTCGACGGGACTATGCACGGTTTGGGCGATACCTTCTTCGTCATCGCCACCCAGAATCCCGTGGAGTACCACGGTACCTATCCCCTGCCCGAGGCCCAGCTCGACCGGTTCGGCGTCCGTTTCCGGCTCGGTTACCTCTCGGCCGAGGACGAGGTGGAGGTGCTGGCCATGCACGGGCGCCGCCGCCCCTTGGACGTTCCTGGAGCCCTGCACGAGCGCCGAGGAGGTTGCCGCCCTGCGCGAGGCCGTCGCGGAGATCGCGGTCAGTGCGGAGATCAAGCGTTATCTCGTGGAGTTGGTCGGGGCTACCCGCAGCGCGAACGGCGTGCGCTTGGGTGGCTCCCCGCGGGCATCGCTCGCCCTGATGCGCGCGGCTCAGGCATTGGCGTTGTTCGACGGTCTGGACTACGTAGCCCCCGATCAGGTCCAAGAGGCCGCCGAGCCGGTGATCGCCCACCGGCTCTCCATCGATCCGGAGGCGCGCTTCTCCGGGCTGACTGCGCAGCGCGTCGTCGAGGACGTCCTGCGCCGGGTGCCGGTGCCGACCTGAGTCGGCCCGAGTCCGGGTCGCCCCGCTTTGAGCGATCTGATCCATCGGGCGTTCACCCGGGCCTACCGGGCGAGCCGCTGGGTGAGGCGCCGCTTCACCCCGCTGGGGTTGTTTCTGCTGGTACTGTTCATCGCCTCGGCCGTGCTGGGCGCGGACACCTACTCTACGCTGATCTACCAGATCGCCACCTTGGCCGGGGCGGCGCTGTTGGTCGGGCTGCTCGGGGGCCGCCGCTTTGCGCCGCGGATTGCCGCCGAGCGCAGCCTGCCGGAGCTCGCCACCGCCGGTGAGCCGCTACGCTACCGTGTTCGCATCCGCAACGAAGGGCTCTTTCCAGAAAAAGGCCTCAGCGTGCGGGAATCGCTCGACCCGGCGCTGCCGACGGCGGCCGAGCTTCGCCAGGCCCACGAGCCCGGCGAGGAGTTTCGCAACTGGTTCGACCGCAAGCTCGGCTACCCGCGTTGGGAGTGGCTGATCGCCCAGAAGCAAGGGGCTGACGTCAGAGACCGCCCCCTCCCGATTATCCCGCCGGGAGCGACCGGCGAGGTCGAGATGGAGCTCATCCCCCGGCGCCGGGGTCACATTCGACTGCCTGCGCTGAGCCTGTGGCGGACAGACCCCTTGGGTCTGACCAGGGCCGTGCGCGAGCTTCCCTTGGCCGCGACCCTGCTGGTCCTGCCCCGTCGGTACCCGATTCCGGTGCCAGAGCTTCCCGGCCAGCGTCACTACCAGCGCGGTGGCCTGATGCCGGCTTCCACGGTCGGCGACGCCGAAGAATTTCACGCCCTGCGCGACTACCGACCGGGCGACCCGCTACGGCGTATCCATTGGCGCAGCTGGGCCAAGACCGGCCATCCGGTGGTCAAGGAATTTCAGGAGGAATACTTCGTACGCCATGCCCTGGTGCTAGACACCTTCGCGACACCCGCGCAGGCCGCAGCGTTCGAGGACGCCATTTCGGTCGCCGCCTCGCTGGTCACGCGGATGCCGAGTCGCGATGTCCTGCTGGACCTGATCTTCGTGGGGGAAGGTAGCTACAGCGTCACGGCCGACCGGGGGCGTCAGGGGGATGCTCAGCTCCTGGAGACGCTCGCATCCCTGTCCCCGACCCACGGCCGGCCCTTCTCGGCGCTGAGGGCGTTGCTCAGCCAGCGCGTGGGCCTGCTGAGCGGCTGCGTCTGCATCCTGCTCGGTTGGGACAGCGAGCGCCAGGGGCTCGTCGGATGGCTGCGCGGGCTCGGGCTCGCCGTGGAGGTGTATACGCTCGTCGATGGCGGCGGGCTGCCGGCCGCTGGCCCGATGGCCGATGAGCCCCGCCGCTTCCACCCCATTCGGGTCGGCGAGCTCAGCACCCGGTTTCCGAAGCCATGAAGATCGGGCGTTTTCTGCTCGGCTGCGCCGCCCTGTTCTGGGGATGGCAAAGCGGTTATTGGATCGCAGGGTTGCTGCTGGCCCCGGTGCTCGAGTCCCCCTGGTCGATTCGCCAACGCTGGGAGCTGGGACCTCGGGAGCTCGACCGGATCACCGATTTCACCACGCTCGCCCTGATCGCCAGTCTCATCTACCTGGGCATTCGGAACCGCTCCTTGAGCGACTTGCGGCCCCTGCTCGTCTGGCTCCCCGTGTTCTTTCTGCCCTTGGTTCTCGCCCAAGGCTACAGCGTGCGCCAGAGGATGCCTCTGAGCTCGCTGTTCCTGAGTCTGCGCCGCCTTCAGCGCAACGGCGTCGGCAAGGCTTACGAAGACATCGACGTTCGCGCGCCCTATCTCGGGCTGCTCCTGGTGTCGGCGGGGGCGATGCCCGCTGCGCGCCCGTTCTTTTGGCCGGCCGCCCTGGCGCTGTTCGCGTGGCTGCTCTGGCTGAATCGTTCGCCAAGGTTCCGCGCCGCGCTCTGCGCGGGCCTGATCCTGGTAGCGGGGGGGCTGAGCTTGGCGGGAAATCTCGGCGTTCAGGCGGTCAGCCGCGCGCTGCAGGGCATGTTCGTGAGCTGGTATCGCGATTACCGGAGGTCGCTGCACGATCCTTACCACACCTACACGGCAATCGGCGATGTCGGCAAGCTCAAGCAATCCGGCCAGATTCTGTTCCGGGTGCGCACGCGAGACACCAGCGGAGAGGGGCTGCTGCTGGAAGACGCCGTCTATGATATCTACAACCGCGGATTCTGGTACGCCGACCGGGCCAAGCTCACTCAGGTCCGCCCGAGTGCCGATAACGAGGCCCGTTGGCCATTGACGGCGCAAGGACCTGGTCCCAGGGGGACCTGGATCGAGATATCCGAGGAGCTCAATCCCAAAGGGGAAGGCCTGATCCTCCATGCCCTGGGCACCTACCTGATCGACCGCTTGCCGGTGCCCGAGCTCTGGCGCAACGGTCTGGGCACCCTCAAGGTAAAGGACGGCCCGCCCTTGGTGACGTTCCGGCTGTACCGCGATCCCAACATCGTCACGCAGGCACCGCCGGGCCGCTCGGACCTCGATGTGCCTCCGGGCGATCGGCCGGTCATGGCGCAGATTCTGGAGCAGCTCGGCACCCGCAACCTGACGCCGGTGGGCAAGATCGTGCGGATCGAGGAGCTCTTCCGGGACAACTTCGGTTACTCACTGACCCTTGCTCCGCCGCCCCCCGGCGTTAGCCCGCTCGAGCAGTTCCTGCTGCATAGCCGGGCCGGACATTGCGAGTACTTTGCCACGGCCACCGTCCTGCTGCTGCGCCAGGCGGGTATCCCCGCACGCTATGTGACCGGGTATTCGGTCCGGGAGTACAGCTATCTCGAAGGCGCTTACCGGGTGCGCGGCCGACATGCCCATGCCTGGGCGCTGGCTTTCGTGGAAGGGCACTGGCGTACGATCGACACCACCCCCTCGGTCTGGGCCCAGCGCGACTCAAACCGGGACTCGGTGCTGCGTCCCCTGGCCGACCTGGCCAGCTGGGCTCGGCACGCGTTCCTATACTGGCGATGGCACCAGGAAGACCCCGGCAGCACGCGGATCCCGGTCTACGCCTGGCTGCTGGTGCCCCTGGTGACCTGGCTGGCGTGGCGGCTTCTGCGCGGGAAGCGGGCGAAGGTGCGCTCGGCCCCCGATACCAATGCCCGGGGCCTGCCGCTTCCCGGAGCCGATTCGGCGTTCTTCGCCGTCGCCCGCCGCGTCGAGCAGACCGGTTGGCCACGGGACGTTGGAGAGCCACTCCACCGATGGATCGCCCGGATCAGCCTCAGTCCGCATCTTCCGTGGAGCCCCGACGAGCTGCTGTCACTGGCGCGGCTACATAACCGCTATCGGTATTCACCGGGGGGGCTCACCGCCGAGGAGCGCGCCGAGCTCCACAGGCAGGTGTCCGGGTGGCTGGCTCGACACGGGGTTTGACCCGCTCGGGCTCACCAAGGCCTCGCGGACGAGCGGTCGGTCAGGGGGCTGTCGCGTCCACGGGCCCTTCCATCTCGCGCACGCCGATGCGACGTGCCGACAGCCGCGGGAAGCTGCTGACGAAGGACACCAGCACCGCCGCTAGATAAGGGATCGACTGGAGCAGCAGGACGATCTCCCAAAGCAGCAGATCGCTCGAGTCCGTACCCTGGACCCGGGCAACTCCCAAGGCAGACAACAGCAGGGCCAGCAGGAGGGCCAACTCTTCGCGGGCAGCCGCGAGTGCCCTGCGCCAACCCTGGCGGTCGGCGAGCTTGGGGGTGCGAAAGAACGGCAGACCTTTGGTCACCATTCCTTGTAGGACGGCGCGAGAGATGGTGTGGGCCAGTGCCAGGCCCGCGAAGGCGCCGGCAAGCGTCTGGGCGGTGGAGGCGCCGATCCGGGTACGGTAGATGTAGAAAAGCTTGGCCGTCTTGAAGGCGAACAATGCGATTGGCAGGATCGAGAAGCCGATCAGCGGCGGATCGAACTGCTTGGGATTCCAGACCATCGCGACGGACCAGCCCACCGCGGAGAGATTGAAGAACAGATTGAAGGCATCGGCGAACCAGGGCAGCCAGCCGGCTACGAAATGGTAGCGCTGCCCGGTCGTGAGCCGACCCTTCCAGCCGATCAGCTTGCTCAGGTGGCGGCGGAGAATCTGAACCGAGCCGTAGGCCCAGCGAAACCGCTGTTTCTTGAAATCCAAGAAGGTGTCGGGCATGACGCCCTTGCCGTAGCTTCGGGAGACGTACAACGCCTCATAGCCCTCTTCGAATACGCGCAGACCGAGCTCGGCGTCCTCCGTGATGCACCATTCGGCCCAGCCTCCGATCTGCTCGAGCACCGCGCGACGGACCATGGTCATGGTGCCGTGCTGGATGATCGCATTGCGCTCGTTGCGCGTGATCATCCCGATATAGAAGAACCCCGCGTACTCGCTGTAGCACATCGCCTTGAATGCGCTGTCCGTGCCGTCGCTGTAGTCCTGGGGGGCCTGGACGATCGCCACCTCCGGGCGCACGAACTGCGGTGCCAGCTGACGCAGCCAGCGCGGATCGACCACGTAGTCGCTGTCGATGACCGCGACGATCTCGGCCTCCGGCGCCGTATGGCGCAATCCGAAGTTCAGGGCTCCGGCCTTGAATCCCGAAAGTGGGTCTACGTGGAAGAACCGGAAGCGCTCGCCCAGCTGCTCACAATGGGCCTGCACCGGCTGCCAGATCGCGGGGTCCTTGGTGTTGTTGTCGATCAACAGCACTTCAAAGCGCGGATAATCCAAGGTCGCGAGCGCGTCCAGAGTGCGCTTGAGCATCTCCGGCGGCTCGTTGTAGGCCGGGACATGGACCGAGATCATCGGCAGCTGGTCATCCGGGACCTCGTGGGGCTTGAACTCGCGGCGCCGCTCGGTCACCCAGAGGGCCTCCGCCCACTCATGAGCCTCGGCGAGCAGCACCATGACGACGCCGACCATGCCTACCAGCAGCAACACGCCTACGATTACGCCGCTGACCGTCAGGTACTGGTTCATGTAGTCGTAGACGATCCACACCCCCGCGGTGGCGGCCGCATACGCGATGAGGGCGAGGAAGCTGCGCCCGCGGCGCTGGAGGGTCCGGCTCGGCACCACCATCAGGGCGAACGTGATCGCAGCGATCAGGATCGATACCCCTCCCAAGAACTTCCAGTGGGGCTGGGCGACGATCGGCTGGTCGAAGCTGAACTTAGGATGCCGATCCACGTCCCATACGCCCCAGTACGCACCGATTGCACCCTCCGAGATGCGCTTCCACGGCTGATCGAAGGCCTCCATCACGTAGTACACGTAATCCTCTTGCTCGGCGCGCGCGAGAAAACGGCGCAGAAAGGTGGCCTCATTGGCCAGCGAAGCCACGGCGTTCTGCCGGGTGCGCCCGTTGCTCGGCCAGCCTACCTCCGTGATGACGATCGGCTTGTTGGGGAACGCGAGCTTCAGGGCGTTGACCGCGTTAACGGCGAAATCCACGGCGACGTCCACGTCGATGCCCTCCCAGTACGGCAGGATATGGGCGGCGACATAGTCGACGTGGTCCGCCAGGTCCGGGTTGCGCAGCCAGATGTCCCAGGTTTCGGCTGCGCTGACCGGCCGGCGGGTCATTTTTCGCACCTGGTCGAGATACGCGATCAACTGCTCCTTGGGAATCTCGTGGCGGTAGAGCACCTCGTTGCCCACGATCAGGCGCACCACATTGCGGTTAGCCTCGGCCACCTGAACGAGCTTCTTGATCTCCTCTTCGTTGCGTGCGAGATCGGTGCTGATCCACGCGCCCAGGGCTACGTTGAGCCCGTGCTTGGCCGCTAGCGGGGCGATCTCTGCCAGGGTACCGTCCATGGTGTAGGTGCGCACCGCGTTGGAACGCCCCTCCAGCAGCTGCAGGTCCTGATCGATCTGCTCGACCGACGGATAGATGCGTTTGGATGCGTCTTGACCCGCGCGCAGAGGCGAAAAAGAAAATCCCTGGATACGGGAAGGCCAGGCGGGCTCTACGGCCGGCTGGTTGAGCAGCGCGAGGATGGCGATGGTGACCGCGGCGATCGCGGTGGCAATAATGATGTTGGCGCGGGTCATGACGGGTCGGCGGTGCCCTTATCGGCAAAGAAAGAGACTTGGCTGAACGGGCCCGGTCCCGGACGCGAGGTCGGATCGGTCTCGGCACCGGGGGGCAAGGATATGCGCCCCGGGGCGGCCGATGTCATCCGAGAGCAGACATTGATGGTGTGCAGAGCCCGGTCTGGAGACCATGCTCAATGCCCTTCGTATCCGCCTGGCAAGGGCTGCCCGGCGCAGTCCGCGAGACGCGCCTCGAGGCGCGCCAGGCGATCCCGGGCTTCGGCCAGAAGCCCGCCGCCAGGATCTGACCGGCTCAGCAGGTCTCGGGATTGCGCGACGATGAGCGCGAGCTGCCCGGTGTCGAACAGATCGAGGGCGGCCTCGAGACCCTCCGGCTCGGCGCTGAGCAGGGTGGGGGCCAGCTCGTCGGGCCCGATGGGAGACTCGGGAGCCAGCAGATCCGCTACGAGCGGGTGCTCCAGGAGCCTGTAGTGCAAGTCCCGGGCCTGGGTCTCCTGCTCGAGCTCGGCCTCAGCGCGGGGGTCGCCGCTCGCCCCTTTTCGTACCGCCCTCATCATGACCTCGAGCAGGCGGCGAATCGCCGCCTTGTTGCGCTCCTGCTCATCGGCGAGCCCGCAGGCGGTCTCGTAGGCCTTATCCAACCGCTCTTTGAGCGAGAGCACCTGATCGCTCTCGGCGGTGGGTGGCAGATCCACCGCCTCCGCGATAAGCCGCCGCAGGTCCGCGATGAAGGCCACCAGCGCTTCGTGGTCCAGCCGCTGGACCTCGAGCAAGGCGTCGTCGTCGACAGCGCCCGGGCCATCGGGGAAGAGTGGGTTGGCTAGCTTTCTGCGGTAATGGCGCTCGTGGGCGCCGGGCAGCTGGCTGAACGGAACGCGCATGGGGCAGGGCCGGGGGATGACGAAATGGTCCTGAAGGATCGGCATGCGCAGCTTACCACGATCGGTTCGGCGCCCCAGGCGCCGGCCGGTAGATTCTTTCACCGATGTGCCCTCCCACGACTGGCCTGCCCAGCAGCGAAACGACAGGCTGGACTCTGGAGAGCTTTCCCCAGGCTGAGCAACATCAAGGGGGGGCCGAGATCAACGGTCTCGCACCGGCCCTCGCCGGCGGGCGGATCGCCGGGCCGCGCGGCTACCCGCTCTCGGGCTCAGGCGCCGATCGGATAGTCGACCCGGAGTACGTCGTAGGCTCGATCGAGCTCGCGCCGGATGACTCCGGGCAGAGGCTGGCCCGGCGCCAGCAGGTCGCCGAGCAGGGGCTCCTGTCCGGCCATGGGCTGAGGGCTCCCGAGCGATCCGCCCTGATTGACGGCCGTATGGAATAACGGTGCGGCGTACAGACGGCGGCCACCCGTTTGCGCGCACTCCACCGTGACCAGGTCGCACCCGTGGAGCGACGCCTGGGTGACGACCAGATAGGCGTCGACCCCGCGCCGGGCGAACAGGTAACGTGCCAACATCCGCAGATGCGCCTTGTGTCCGTCGGTCGGTAGGCCGGCGGCAAATGCAACCACGGAGAGACCGGCGCGGAATCCCACCACGAGGGTGTCGCCCGGGTGAGCGTGGAAGAAGCCTTCGGCGAAAGTCAGCGCCTCATCGACCAACGGGTCAAGTGACAATCTGCGGGCTAAGGTTGCCATGCCGGCTCACTCCTCGGGCGGATGGTCTGGCGGCGAGAGGCGCCGCACTCCAGATAGATCAGGCCGCGAGGCCCATTACAGCGCAGTCCGGCGACAGCGGCATGACAAGCGGTCAGCGGAAGTGCGCGACCGGGGAGGCCAGATACCAATGGTCGGATTTCCGGTCGTACGCCCAGGTCTGTTGGTCGACGACGCGACGAACCACCTGCTCGTCGTTGAACAGGTAATGGATCTCGACGGTTTGTGTGGCTCGGTCCTTCGCGGGATGGGCCAGCGGGCGAATGACCTCGTAGTCGGTCACCCTGACGCCGCCGAGCCCCGGCGGGATCTTCGGCGGGCTCTCGTCGGCCCCCTGAACGAAGGCATAGGCATTCTCCAGCCGGCCCCAGCGGATCGTCGTTTCGTAGGCCCGCAGGGTGTGCTCCAGACTGATGTCGCGGCGCTCGTTGGTCAGGCAGCCCGCCAAGCTGAGCACCGCCAGGGCGATCGGCAGAAGGCGCACGAAAAACAACCGCATGAGGGCTCTCCGGGTCCGGGGATCGTCGTCATGTTAGCAGGATGTTGCAACATGTTTTCGAGATCCTTGCACGGTGCAGGAGCGGGCCCTTGCGCAACCCGAGGTGCTCGGCCAGCGAACCTGGGGGGAAGCCGGCCGAACGCCGAGACGGCGACCCGGCACGCGCTCCCCCGGTCCAGGCATGCCGGGCCGCGCACCCGGGGGAGCCCGCCACCAGCCGCGGACCCGATTCACACCGGGACCAATGTTCTTTACCATGCCTGCTGCTTCGGAATCCGGCCTGGCGGGCGATCGCCTTAGGAGAGTCAACAGATGCACTTGCACGCGACGGGATGGTTTACCGAGGAGTGGAGAGGCGAGGGCTCGGCGATCTCCTTCAGGCTCGCACACAAGCTCTACGAGAAGCGCTCGGACTTTCAGACAATCGAGGTGTTTGAGACCGAGCGATTCGGTCGGCTACTGACGCTGGATGGTCTCGTGATGCTCACCGATCGCGACAACTTCATCTACCACGAGATGCTGTCGCACCCCGCGCTGTTCACCCACCCCGCACCCGGCGAGGTGCTGATCATCGGCGGTGGAGACTGCGGCACCCTGCGAGAGGTCCTCAAGCACCCCCAGGTGCGGCGGGTGCAGCAGGTGGAGATCGACGCGGAGGTCACCCGGGCCGCGGAGCGCTTCTTCCCTCTGCTGTGCGAGTCCAACACCGATCCCCGGGCGTCGCTGCATTTCGAAGACGGCATCGACTGGGTCAGGCGCGCGGCCCCCGAGAGCTACGACCTGATCATCGTGGACGGCAGCGACCCCTTGGGTCCCGCCGCGGTCCTGTTCTCCGAGGAGTTCTTCGCCGCCTGTCACCGGGCCCTGAGGCCGGGCGGACTGATGTGCGGACAATCCGAGTCCCCGTTGTTCCACATGGATCTCCTGGCGCATGTGCACAGGAGCCTGGGCGCGGCGGGGTTCGGCGAGTGCCGGACGCTGTTCTTCCCTCAGTGCGTCTACCCCTCGGGCTGGTGGAGCGCTACGCTCGGCTGCAAGGGCGGGTCGATCCCGGATTTTCGGATCGAAGACGTGGACCGACGCCCCTTTGAGACCCAGTACTACAACGCCGAGGTCCACCGCGCGGCGAGCGCGATGCCGGAATTCTTCCGGCGGCGGATCGGGCGCTAGCCCTCGGGCCTCAGTCCTCGCACAGCTGGGCAACCTGTTCGCGGAGGTGCTCGATCATCTGGTCGCGCTCCTCGGCACTCAGGTAGTGGCGCTGTCCGTCTGGGCCTTCCTGGAAGATGCGGCCGAAGGACTCGTAGTGGGCGAGGCTCCGGCGGGCCCTGTTGCAGTCATGCTCCTGGGCCTCCTGTCGGCGCCGGCCCTGGGCCGCCGCGTTTCGCTCGTCGGCCTGTTTCTCGTCGTAGTACTGCAGCAGCCGCGAGCGGGCTTGGTTGCGATCGGCGTCCTCCGTGCCCGGTCGAGGTGGGGCCGAGGGTACGTCGATCCGGGTCGCTGAGGTGGTCGCCGCAGGTCGATCGCCGAAGTGCACCTGGCCCTGGGCGTCGACCCACCGATAAACCTCCCCCGCCCCCGCCTCCATCGCGGTAAGCAGGAGAATCGTCGCGACTCTGCAGCTGATTCGCACGGTGCACCTCGGTCGGGCTTGGCCCCGCTCGATCATAGCCACTCGGATCTCGTGAGATCAATGTGACACGCACGAGGGCGGGGCGGCGCGCCCGCCAACCGATCTCAGGAAGCCTCGCGGGCGTTCCCTGAGCCTCGTCGCGCCGCAGCCCCGAAAGCGAGCGATCCCGGAGAGAAAAAAGCGGCCGGCATGTGCCGGCCGCTGCGCCCCACAGGTTGCGGTGGGTGGCTTACAGGATGTAACCGCGCTCGTCGTGCAGCGCGATGTCGAGCCCTTCGGTCTCCTGATCTTCGGTGACGCGCAGGCCCATGATCAGATCCAGCACCTTGAGGATGATGAAGCTGACGACGGCGTCGTAGATGATGGTCACCATCACGCCCTCGAACTGGATGAAGACCTGGCTGCCGACGTTCAGCTCCGGCTTCAGGCCGTCCAGGGTGCAGCAGAAGACACCGGTCAGCAGGGCACCGGTGATTCCACCGATGGCGTGCACGCCGAAGGCATCCAGCGAGTCGTCATAGCCCAGGGCACGCTTCATCTTGGTGGCCGCAAGGAAGCAGATCACGCCGGCGATGATGCCGAGCAAGAGCGCTCCCATCGGGCCGACGAAGCCGGAGGCCGGAGTGATGGCGACCAGGCCCGCGACCGCGCCGGAGGCGATGCCCAGAACGCTCGGCTTGCCGTGAGCGATCCACTCCGCGAACATCCAGCCCAAGGCCGCCGCCGCGGTGGCGATCTGGGTGACGGCCATGGCCATACCGGCGGAGCCGTTGGAGGCCACGGCGCTGCCGGCGTTGAAGCCGAACCAGCCCACCCACAGCAGCGAGGCACCGATTACCGTGTAGCCCAGGTTGTGCGGCATCATCGGGGTACCCGGATAGCCCTTGCGCTTGCCGAGGACGAGAGCCGCCACCAGGCCGGCGATACCGGCGTTGATGTGCACCACGGTACCGCCCGCGAAGTCGAGCACGCCCATGGTGCCGAGCCAGCCGCCGGGCCCCCAGACCCAGTGGGCGATCGGCGAGTAGACCAGGGTCAGCCACAGGCCCATGAACCAGAGCATTGCCGAGAACTTCATGCGCTCGGCGAAGGCGCCGACGATCAGTGCCGGGGTGATGATGGCGAAGGTCATCTGGAAGGTCATGAACACGGTCTCGGGGATCGTTCCGTTCAACGCGTCGACCCCGACGCCTTTCATGAATGCCTTAGCCAGGCCGCCCCAATAGGGTGTGGCATCACCGAAGGCGACACCGTAATCGAACAGCGCCCAAAGCACGGTCACCAGTGCGGTGATGGCGAAGCACTGCATCATCGTCGACAGCACGTTCTTGACCCGTACCATCCCGGCGTAGAACAGCGCCAGGCCGGGGATGGTCATCATGAGCACGAGTGCGGTGGACGTCAGCATCCAGGCGGTGTCGCCGGAATCGAGCTTGGGCGCGTCGGCGGCCATGGCGAGCGCCGGCGCAAAGCCGATCAGGCCGGTCAGGGCAGCAATCAGGTAGCGCCTGTGGTTGAGGATCTTCATCTTCTCGGTCTCCTATGCTTCGGTTACAGGGCGTCCGGGCCGGACTCGCCGGTGCGGATCCGGATCGCCTGCAAGAGGTCGTAGACGAAGATCTTTCCGTCACCGATCTTGCCGGTCTTTGCGGCGGAGGAGATCGCCTCGATCGCCCGGTCCACCAATGCGTCGTCAATGGCGACCTCGACCTTGATCTTGGGCAGGAAGTCCACGACATACTCGGCGCCGCGATACAGCTCCGTGTGGCCTTTCTGCCGGCCGAAACCCTTGACCTCCACAACGGTCACGCCCGTCACTCCGATCTCAGAGAGCGACTCGCGCACGTCGTCGAGCTTGAACGGCTTGATAATTGCTGTGATCAGTTTCATTGTTACTTGTCTCCTGCGCCCTGTACTTCAGGGCGCCTAGGTTCGCCGGTTGCTCAGAAGTTCCACTTGGCCGACAGCCAGCCGCGGGCGCTGCACAGGTTCCCGCACTCGTCCTTGCTCATGTCGGTGTCGGTATAGGCCAGCTCGAGATCCACTGGACCCACGCTCTTGGTCACCCCCACCCGCCAGTCGGTGTAGTCGGTGGCCTTGTCGAAGTTGTAATGGCCCAGGTGCAGATCCGCACCGAAGCCCGCGGTCAGGGGAATCGCCAGCGCGCCTTCGTAATAGGTGTTGCTGTTGTCGAAGTCGTGGGAGATCTTCACCGTGCCCGGACCGTAGCCCAGGCTCACATAACCCTCGCCGAAGTTCAGATCGGTCTCTCCGGGGTAGGAATAGTGGATGTAGCCCAGGTCATAGCTGAAATCGCCCATCTTGTTGGAGTAGCCCCCATAGAGGTCCCACTCCGCATCGTTGCCCGAGCCAAAATCCACGCTCGACGCCCAGGTGCCCACGTACAGCCCGCTGCTGTGCTTGTAATCCAGCCCGAAGCTGGCCGCGAAGTCCTTGTTCGACTGCGACACACCACGCCAGACGTAATCGGAGGTCAGTCCGATGTTGCCACTCAGATCCGCCATCGCCGGGGCCACCGACCCCGCCAACACCAGACCGCAGGCCAATGCACTCATCTTTCGAAGCTTCATTTTTCATTCCTCAGGTTGACAGTAAGTCGTTCGGCGATGTGCCAGTCGACCCGCCTCGCAGCCTGAGAAAAAGCAGGATACATGCCAACAGCATTCCGTTGCGGTGGCCCGACATATCGCCTGTTTCCAACGCCCGCCCGAGCGACCGACATGCACCAAGAAAGTCGGCCTCGCCAAGCGGCGCATCATCGGGTCGCACCAAAACGGTGCGCTGGACCGCCAGTCATGTCGGACTGCGGCGGGCTGGCGCAGCCTCGGCATAGGCGCTACCCTTGAACGGCCATGACCGACCCCAACCCGTCATTCAGCGATCCCAAGCTGCTCGACGATCTCGCTCGCCGTCTCGCCGACGGACTCCCGAAGGGGATTCGCGTGCTCCAGGCCGATCTCGAGCGCAGTCTGCGCGCCGGGCTCGAAGCCGCACTGCGGAGACTTGACCTCGTTACCCGGGAAGAGCTGGAGGTGCAGGCCGGGGTCCTCTCGCGGACCCGCCAGAAGCTCGATGCGTTGCAGCGACGCGTCGCCGACTTAGAGCACCAACTCGAAGAATCGGGCCACCCGCCGGGCTGAAGCCCACCGCGCATGGACGCGTCCCTTGTCCCTCGCCGTTCTCTATAGCCGCGCCAACGCCGGCGTCCGGGCACCGTTGGTCACCGTGGAGATCCACATCTCCAACGGGCTGCCTTCGTTGTCTATCGTCGGTTTGCCGGAAGCCGCGGTGAAGGAGAGCAAGGACCGGGTGCGGGGCGCCTTGCTCAATTCTCGCTTCGAGTTCCCGACGCGGCGTATCACCGTCAATCTGGCCCCGGCGGACCTGCCCAAGGAAGGGGGGCGCTTCGATCTGCCCATTGCGGTGGGGATGCTGGCGGCCTCCGCGCAGCTGCCGGCGGCCATCCTGGCCGGCTATGAGCTCGCCGGGGAGCTGGCGCTCTCCGGGGAGCTGCGGCCGGTGCGTGGCGTCATCCCCCTGGCCCTCGCGGCCCGCGACTCGGGGCGAGCGCTAATCCTGCCCAGCGCGAATGCCGACCAGGCGGCGCGGGTCCCGGATCTGAGGGTTCTCGGTGCCGACCACTTGCTGGAACGTCAGCGCCCACCTCAGCGGGCAGCGTCCCCTGACCGCCCGGGAAGGGTCGGCCCTTCCCGCTCAGGCCCCCGGGGCCTATCCGGATCTGAGCGAGGTTCGGGGACAGGCCCAGGCCAAGCGTGCCCTGGAGGTGGCGGCTGCCGGTGGCCACAGCCTGCTGATGATCGGCCCCCCGGGCACCGGCAAGTCCATGCTGGCGAGTCGCCTGCCTGGCCTGCTGCCGCCCCCTACCGAGCGAGAAGCGCTGGAGACGGCATCGGTCTACTCGGTTGACGGTGACCTCGATGAGACGCTGTGGGGCGTCCGCCCCTTTCGGGCACCCCACCATACGGCGTCGGCGGTGGCGCTGGTGGGGGGCGGGAGCAATCCCCGGCCCGGTGAGATCTCCCTCGCCCACAACGGGGTGTTGTTTCTCGACGAGCTGCCGGAGTTCGACCGTCGCGTCCTGGAGGTGCTGCGGGAGCCCATGGAGTCGGGCCAGATCCACATCTCCCGGGCAGCCCGCCAGGCCGAGTTCCCGGCCCGCTTTCAGCTGGTGGCCGCGATGAACCCTTGTCCGTGCGGCTACCTGGGAGACTCGGGCCCCCGGGCGTGCACCTGCTCTCCCGACCAGATCGCCCGGTACCGCAGCCGCATCTCCGGCCCGCTGCTGGACCGCATCGACATCCATGTCGCGGTGCCGCGGGTCCCTGCCGAGGTGCTCGAAAAAGGTGCGCCCGAGGGCCCCAGCAGTGCCCAGGTGCGAGCCCGGGTCCAGAGTGCCCGGGCGTGCCAGCTGGCCCGTGCAGGCGTCTGCAATGCTGTCCTTGCGCCGGCCCAGGTCGAGGACGACTGCCGCCCCGATGCCCAAGGTCGCGCCCTTCTAAACCGGGCAGGCGCACAGCTCGGGCTTTCGGCCCGGGCGTTCCATCGCGTTCTCAAGCTGGCGCGTACCATCGCCGATCTTGCCGGCGAGGCTCAGATCCGCGCGGTCCACGTCGGCGAGGCCATCGGATACCAGCCACGCGGAATTGCTCCGCGCGGCTGACGGGTGCCCGGCCGGCACAACTGATACCCATCGTCGAGGCCCGGTTGGCTGTCCTCTCGGCGGTCGTCCACCACGACAGTTGTCCCGCTGGCTTCAAGCTCTTGCTCGGGGCAGCCCCCAGATCGGGCTGCAGAGCGCGGCATGTGCTATGTTGAGCCGGACAACTGTGGCCGGCCAGGACGGAATCGCGGAGGGGAAGGTCATCGTGCGCTCGGGGCCCATGGTGGAACGCCTGACGGCAGTCGCCGCAGTCGTGGTTCTGGTAGGCGGATCACTGCTGGTTCTCGCCCCCTTCGCCGCCCCCCTGCTTTGGGGTGTCATCCTCGCCTACTCTTCCTGGGGCCCTTACGAGTGGCTGGTGCGCCGGCTGCGGGGGCGCCGCAATCTGGCGGCCGCCCTCATGGTGCTCCTGAGCGCGGCGGTTCTGCTCGGCCCCTTGGTGTATGCGGGGATGGGTCTCGCCGGGCGTGCCGATGATGCGGCTGCCTTCATGCAACGGGTGGTGGACAAGGGGATGCCGCCGCTGCCCGCGTGGATCCGCGATTTGCCCGTGGTGGGTCCCAGCATCGGTACCGGGTGGGACGGCCTGACCAGCGACAACGCCGAGCTGATCAGCCAGCTGCGCAAGCTGGCCGCTCCCGGAGCCAAGGTATTGCTGAAGGCCGGGGTCGCGGTTCTGCAGGGGCTGCTTCAGCTGACGCTGTCGATCTTGATCGCCTTCTTTTTATATCGCGGCGGCCAGGCGGCGGTGGCTTGGCTGCGCGGCGGCATGGTGCGCATCGCGGGCGATCGCGCCGATCGTCTGCTCGCCTTGATCGGAGGCACGGTCCGCGGTGTGGTTTACGGGATCCTGGGCACTGCCCTCGCCCAGGGCACTTTGGTGGGCCTGGGCCTCTGGTTGGCAGGGGTGCCCGGCGCGGCGGCGCTCGGGTTCTTGACCTTCTTCCTGTCCGCGTTGCCCATGGGACCCGTGCTCGTATGGCTGCCCGCAGCCCTGTGGCTGTTCCATGAGGGCGCCACCGGCTGGGCGATTTTTCTCGTCGTCTGGGGTGCCGGTGTCGTGAGCATGGTGGACAATGTGATCAAGCCCTTGCTGATTAGTCAGGGCAGTGCCATGCCTTTTCTCCTGGTGATGCTGGGGGTGCTCGGCGGGGCCATCGGCTTTGGCCCGCTCGGGGTGTTCATTGGCCCGACGCTGCTCGCGCTGACCTACAGCATTCTGCGGGAATGGGCCCAGCCGCAGGACACCCCTGCTCCCCCTACCCTCGCCTGACAACGCGGTAAACGTCGTCAAACCTCGAGTCTCCTTGCCACCGATCGAGTCTCCTTGCCACCGAGACTCCGTATCCTGGATTTTGCGGGACGCGGACCCGCTGCGAGCGGCCAAAGGCCCGGCAACCGGCGTCATCTCCCAGCGTAGCTTCGGCGAATTCGATCGACCGACCGTCGACGACACGCGGGAGAAGAGTCCCAGCCCGGCGCCCGGCCTGGCGGGGACCGCGTGCCATAATCTTCGGCTATGGCGAGCGCGGGGGACACGCCCATGAGCGATCCACGGCACGACGCCGGCGTCATTCAGACAATGCTCGATCGCCTGAACAATCAGGGGCTGCCGCGCGCCTTGGATCTGAGGAAGAAGGTCGATGCAGGTGAAGTGCTCGATGACTTCGACCTGCGTTTCCTGGCAGGTGTCTTTTCCGATGCGCGGGCTATGCGACCGATGGTCGATCGGCACCCCGAGTATCAGGCGCTGGTTGCACGCATGATTCATCTCTACAAGGAGATCGTGGAGCGGGCGCTTGCGAACGAGATCAAGCGCTGAGCGGCCTGCGCCGCCGGGGTGTCGATCGCCTTCCACGATCGTCGATGACGGCGATTGCCTTGCCGAATGCCGGCTGCAGAGGGCCGATACTTCCCCGCACAGGGCCCCTCGACCGGCCCCGTGCACTCGGACGTGCTCAGGTGAGATAGCGCCCCGCCGCGGTGAGGAAGTCCCCCCGCGGTGGCAAGGCTGCGGAATCGATCGCAATCAGCAGCATCAGGGCGCGCCGGCCGCGCGCGCTGCGCAGCTCCTGAAAGATAACATCTCGGGCCGAGGCATCCTGCGCGTCGCGCTGGATGCTCATCGGGTCCAGGTGAAGCTCGACTCGTTTGCCCCAGAGCTGCCGTTCGGCCTCCCGCAGCACGCCGGCAGCGACGTCCAGATGTGCGTTCAGCGTTCCGCGGTCCGCGCCCAACGCGCGCAATTGATTTTCGATCTTTCTGAGCTCCGTCCGCAGCACGGCGGGGTACGGGTGGGTGGAGCCTGTTTCCTCGAAGCTCCAGCCAGCCTGCTCCAGGGCGCTCAGTTTGCGTCCCAGCAGGTCGCGCTGCCGATTGAGATCGGCACGCCCGTTGTGCGACTCGGTGATCTGCCGAAGTGCCAGGCTCAGCAGGTGATCGAAGGCTCGTCGCTTGACGTAGCGCCGCGTCTCGCGCTCGCTGAGGGCTGGATCCAACAGCCGCTTGCGCGCGAAGCTGACCGCAACCTGGGCCACTTCGCGGCGCAGTATCTCGCCTGACAGATCCATGCCCAGGACCTTCTTTTCCACGGGCTCGGCAAGCAGCAGTGCCGTGATCCGGTCGGAGGCCGAATGAGCATCGCGGAACTCGCCCAGCACGGCGTCGCCGCACAGTATCTCCCGCATGTGCTCGGGCGAAGCGAACAGCATGGCGAGGCGCGGGTCGGCCCCGAAGTTGCTCCTGCCCGCCGGGACGGGCGCGGACAACCGGTCCACCAGCGCGATGACGTGCTCGACGGCGTGGACGACCGGGGCGTGCATCCGCTTCCGATAGCCCGGTAAGGCTCGGATCCGCGGATCGGTCCCGTCCGCGACACGCTCGATTGCCATCTCGATGAGCGCCTCGGGATGGCGCCCCCGCTCCTCGCTGGCACCGAAGATAGGATGAAAGAGCTTCAGCACGGGTGTTGGTCCGTCGCCGACGGCATCTGTGTCACGATCCTCCGGGCCTGCGGTGTTGCAGCACCCGCCCGTAGAGCCAGTGCTGTCTCGTGCGTCGTGCCGGCACGAGCTTCGGACGGTAACGCGGCTCGCGCGGGACCAACAGACAGGTTCTAAGTCGAACGGCGCGTTCGCCGTGCTGCGGCTTGCGGGTCTCGGTGGCCGTTTCCGAAAAAGGCCCCGCGATCATTTCAGTCTTGGTCCGCTCGTCTGCCGCGTCAAGGCTCGCCCCGGTCTCTGCCGAAGCCGATCTCCTCGTTCCGGGGGATCGCCGGGCCCAGGTCGGTGGGCAGGCGGCGGGGACGGCCTGGGCGAGCCGACGACTACGGATGGCTCAGGAGTGGGCGCCTTGACAGGGCGCGTGCCGCTCTGGCACAACGAAGCACCATCCTATTCAGGGACGACGTGCCTGCATCTTTTGCGTTCGGGCCCCCATGACTGAGGCGAGCCTCTCCCACCGGTCGAAACAGGGCTCCTCCCTCGAGGAGGCCTACATGGGGCTTTCCAGGAACTGGGTTTCCTGGGCGCAGCCGCTCCACCTCGCCCTGCAACGGATCACCCATCTCCTGGCCCATACTGCGTTGGGCACGCTCAATCTGGTATTCGAGGGTCCCCAGCCGTTCGATGCGGCGGAGCTGGAGACCCTGAGCTCCATCGCCAATACCCGCCATATCATCGATCTGGAGCTCCAGGCGACTCACGATTCCCTCACCGGCCTGCCGAATCGCAAGCTCCTGCACCGGGAGATCGCGCGGCGCTGCGCCGCTCATCGTGGGTCAACCGGGAATCTCGCCCTGATGCTGCTGGAGCTTGATCGGTTCAAGGAGGTGAATGATGCGCTCGGGCATGAGATCGGCGACCGGGTGCTGTGCGAGATCGCGCCGCGCCTGTCCGATGCGCTGGCCGGGCAGGCACACCTGATCTGCCGCCTCGGGGGCGACGAGTTTGCCGTGCTGGTCGGTGACATGGCCGATGCACACCGGGTCGAAGCCTCCGCCCGGAAAATCGTCGCGACGATCGCGAAGCCGATCGTCATCGGGCAGATATCCATACAAGTGGGAGCGAGCATCGGGGTCGCGCTCTGCCCCGATCACGGCGATGACAGCCACGGCCTGTTGGGCTGCGCGGACGTGGCGATGTACGAGGCCAAGCGTGCCGGGACCGATGTCTGTGTCTACCATGCGTCGCTGGCCCGCTATACGCCGGAGCGCTTGGGGCTGATGGCCGATTTCCGGAAGGCCCTGGCAGATTGGCAGCTGTTGCTTTACTACCAGCCGAAGTTCGACCTGCGCCGCAACCGGGTGGTCGGGCTCGAGGCGCTCGTGCGCTGGCAACACCCCCGTCACGGACTGCTCTACCCAGGCGCGTTCATGCCCATGGTGGAGCGCTCCGATGCGATCCATGAGCTCACCCGCTACGCGCTGACCGCCGCCGCCCGCCAGCAACAGGAGTGGGGCGAGCAGGGTCACGATTACCCGATGGCGGTCAACGTCTCCGCGCGCAACCTGCTGGAGGACAGCTGCGTGAGCCTGATCGAGCAGCTCACCGCCGATCGGGCTCGGCTCGAGCTGGAGATCACCGAGACGGCCTTGGTGCCCTATGGGGAGAACGTCGCCGCCGCGCTGAACCGCCTGGCGACATTGGGGGTGAGATTGGCGGTCGACGATTTCAGCATGGGCCACTCTTCCCTGGGCTACCTGCGCCTGCTGCCCGTGACCACACTGAAGATCGACCGCAGCTTCGTCGCCGAGATGGCGAGCAACGAGCAGGATCGCCTGATCGTCGAGGCGACCATCGCGCTGGGCTACAAGCTCGGGCTCGAGGTCATCGCCGAAGGCGTGGAGGATGCCGCGAGCGTCGAGCTGCTCAGTGCTATGGGCTGCGATGCCCACCGGGGCTTTCACCTAGGCGCGGCGTTTCCGCCGGACGACATCATCGGCTGGCTGACACAGCAGTCGGGACCCGCCGGGGCCCCGCGGAGTCATTAGCGCCCCACCGCGCCGGGAGCGCCTCTTTCTGCGGGCGCAAGGCGTTGAGCACCACGAGCAGCGAGCTCGCGGACATACCGAGGGCGGCCGCCCAGGGGGGGATCAGACCGGCGGCGGCCAGCGGCACTGCCAGCAGGTTGTAGGCGGCTGCCCAGGCGAGGTTCTGGCGGATCACCCGTCGGGTTTGCCGCGCCAGGCGGATCGCGGGGGCGAGTGCCGAGAGCTGATTGTTGAGCAGCAGGAAGTCGCTGCTCGCTCCGGCGAGATCCGTCGCATCGGCCAAGCTCACCGAGGCATCCGCCGCGGCCAGGGTCGGCGCATCGTTGATCCCATCGCCGATCATGACGACCCGGTGGCCTTCGCCCTGTCTCGCCCGTAGCCAGGAGAGCTTGTCCTGGGGCGAGAGCCCGCTCTGCGCCTCGCCGAGGCCCAGGTCCGCCGCGAGCCGATCCACGCTCTGGCGGTTGTCGCCGCTGAGCAGCGCCACGTGCGCGATTCCCAGGTCCGCGAGGCTGGGCGCCAGGTCTCTCGCCCCGGGTCGCAGCTCGTCGACGAAGGCCAGCAGCGCTTGGGCGCCCCGGCTGTTGCCCAGCACCGAGACGCTGTAGCCGGCCCGGAGCAGATCGGCCGGAATCGTCTCCTGCGCCGGATGACCAAGCGTGGCGGCCACGAACGCCGGCTTGCCGAAGGCCCAGCGCTTGCCCCCGATCCTCCCGCTCACGCCGCTGCCGGGGGCGTTCTCGCCGTTCTCCAGGGGCAGGTGCGCTCCGGCTGCAGCTGCCCGGGTCGCCTTGGCAAGCGGGTGCTCCGACAGCCCTGAGAGAGTCGCGGCGATGCGCAGCGACTGGGCCTCGGTCAGGTCGTTCGAGGTGCGGACGGCCGCAAGGCTGGGGCGGCCGGCGGTGAGCGTCCCGGTCTTGTCGAAGGCCAGGACGTCCGCCCGGGCCAGCCCCTCGAGGGCCGCCATGCGCAGGGGGAGGATGCCCAGGGCGACCAGAACGTCCGGCGCAGACCGCGAGCGCGACGGGGGTCGCCAGGGCCAGGGCGCAGGGACAGGTGACCATCAGCACGGCGATGGTGCGATCGAGCCAGTGATCGGGGGCGACATGCCAGCCGATCAGCGCCGCGGCCCCGGCGATCAGCAGCACGGCGCCGACGATGCCGGCTGCGAGGCGCTCGGTGAGCTGCGCCGAGCGCGGGCGCTGCGCCAGGCCGTTCTCTACCATGCGGCGGATTTGCTCGATGGCGGTGCCTTCACCCGCCTCGGTCACTCTCACGACGACCCGCTGATCGCCGTTCACCGCGCCCGCGACGACCTTGTCTCCGGGACCGCGCAGCACCGGGTCGGACTCGCCCGTCAGGAGCGATTCGTCGAAGCTGGAGCGCCCCTCCACGATCAAGCCATCCGCCGGGACCTTCTCGCCCGGAAGCGCGCGCACCAGATCGCCGGGGCCGAGGTCCATCACCGGCACGCTTTGCCAGTGGTCGGCGCCGGGCCCTTTGCGCCAGGCCATGGAGGGCACGGCCATCGCCAACCGGTCGAGTCGGTCTGCGGCCCTGATGCGGCCCCGCGTCTCCCAATGCCGGGCGAGCAGCACGAGGAAGACGAACATCGCGATGGAGTCGAAATAGACCTCGCCGCGCCCGGTCGCCGTGGCGTGCAGGCTGCCGAGGAAGGCCAGGGCGAGCGCAAGGGCGATGGGAATGTCCATGCCGAGGCGCCGGTTGCGCAGGTCTGTCCAGGCGCCGACCCAGAAGTCCTGCGCGGGGTAGACGAGGAGCGTCAGGCACACGAACAGGCTCGTCCAGCGCCCGATGCCGACCCACAGCGGCAGGGCGCCCGCCGCATCGGGGCGGCCCATGAAGTAGGTGGCGAGGGAAAAATGCATCACCGCCATGCCGAGAGCGCCCGCGAAGATCAGGCGCTCAATGCTGCGGCGACGGCGCGCCTGGCTCAGACGCTCGCTATGGGCTGCGTCATAGGGATGGGCGATGTAGCCGATCTCGGCGACGGCACGCAGAATCTCGCTCAGGCGCACCCCGTCGGGGTCCCAGCGGACCCGCATGCGCTGAGTGGCGCTGTCGATGCTGACGTCGAGGACGCCCGGCTGGCGACGCAGGTGACGCTCGTTCAGCCACAGGCAGGCCGGGCAACGGATGTCCTCCAGGAGCAGCGAGGCCTCGCGCCAAAGTCCGGTCTCACGCACGAAGCCGCGCTGGACCTCGGGGCGATCGAAGACCGCGAGCCGTTCCAGGACTTCGGACAGGTCCCGGCGCTGCGTGCGGGCGTCGCTGTGGGAGCGATGGCGGTAATAGTCCTCCAGGCCTGCGTCGA
The DNA here is from genome assembly GCA_963775335.1 of uncultured Gammaproteobacteria bacterium. Lineage (GTDB taxonomy): Bacteria > Pseudomonadota > Gammaproteobacteria > Chromatiales > Chromatiaceae > CAVQCX01. Next base: position 1,282,708 of record CAVZIJ010000002.1, on the reverse strand, counting down.
CGATCGCCTTGCACACCTGCCGGCAGCCGGTGCAGCAGAAGGCGCGCTCCTCGCCGAGCACCCGCAGACCCGGGGTCGCCCTCCTGCCGGCGATCTCGAGCCCGCAGTGGAAGCAGGTCGATGCCCGAGGCTGCTCCTCGCGGATGTCGGCCTCAGCCCGGGCCAGGCCGGTCATGGAGCCGCTCCCGAGACGCTGCGGCCGCCCCGACCCAGGTGTCGGTCGGGGTGACCCGCGCCCGCGAAATCACTTCTGCGAATCGGCCATGGCATAGTAATCCGCCAGGCCTTTGATCTCCTCGTCGGTCAGGGCCCCGGCGATCAGCCGCATCCGCGAATAGATGTCGTTGGCCCTGTCGTCGGTCTTGAAGGCCTTCAGGGTAGAAATGAAATAGCCGCGCCGCAGACCGGTGATCGCGGCCAAATCGCGTTTACTCCCCTGGCCGCTGCGTCCATGGCAGCTGGCACAGGGCTTGATCATCCGCTTGGGGTCGCCTTTGAACACCAACTGCCGTGTCGCCGCGCTGGCCTCGGCCACCTTCGCTGAGGGGGGCAGCGGCAGGGAGGCGTACCAGACGGCCAGATCGGCGAGCTGCTTGTCGTCCAGGCTTCGGACCCTGTTATACATCTCCCGGTCGTCCCGATGTTTGGACTTGTAGTCCATGAGCTCTTTGAACGTATAGTCCGCCCGCTGGCCGGCCAGACTCACGTCCTCCGGGTCTTCCGAGATGCCCTTCTCGCCGTGGCACCTGTTGCACTTGGAGTTGGCCGCGGTCTCCTTGCCTCTGGCTGCATCGGCGGAGTTGAGCAAGGCGCGGGTGGGCGCATCGAACGCGACCAGCGAGGAAGGTCCCGCCTGTCCGCTCGAGGCGGCCGAGGCGAGCGCGAGCAGGGTGGCTGCCAGGATTCTCGGGCTCATCGTCAGATCCCCCATGGCGTGGTGCCGTACGTCTTCAGCACGAAGAACTGTGCTATCGGATAGCCGTAGCTGGCCACCATGTAGATCAGAATGATCCAGTTCCACAGAGCGAAGCTGTTCAGCGGTTTCGGCAGGCTCAGCACGGGGTGTACGGGCTCGGCGTAGAGCATCTCGCGGTCCCCCTCGGCGTCGCTGGCGTGGGAGCGCGCCAGGTTGATGACGAGCAGCAGGGCCGCGACCAGCAGGATCAGCCCGCCGGCGACCATCGCAAGCTCAAAGGGATACCATTGCGCGACCAGCGGGCTGTCGTAGGGCGTCGACGAGATACGGCGTGGCTGCCCGAGCAACCCGAGGACGTGCCACGGAATCGTCAGCACGTTGATGCCGATGAACCAGAGCCAGAGCTGGACTCTGGCCATGCCGGCCGATGCGAGCCGGCGCCCGGTCAGCTTGGGCCAGCAGTGGTAGGCGATGCCGAAATACATCAAGACGGCCGTCCCGCCCCAGATCATATGGAAGTGCCCCGTGACCCACTGCGTGTTGTGCACCATGGTGTTCATGGCGTAGCTCGCATTGACCGCACCGCCGAAACCGCCGCCGATCAGCACCAGCAGTGCCAGTATCGCAGCGAGCACCAGGGGGTCTTTCCAGGGAAGGGCAGCGATCCAGCCGAACAGGCCGCGACCGCCGCGCAGGCGGCCGGCGATCTCCAGGGACGCGATGATCGTGAAGCCGGTGAGCAGAGTCGGCAGCATCACCATGAACGTGCCCAGCATGTGCAGGAACTTCCAGCCCGCTGCCTGGAAGGGATCCATGAAGAGGTGGTGAAAGCCGATCGGCACCGAGAAGACCAGCAGTAGGATGAAAGCGATCCGGCCCATCTCGTCGCTGAACAGCCGGCCGCCCGCCGCCCTGGGCACCAGGGTGTACATGGCGATGTAGGCCGGGAACAGCCAGAAGTACACGATCGCGTGGAGGGTCCAGGAAAACAGCGTTCGCGACATCCCTACGTCGACCGTGTCTTTCAGGCCCAGAGACCAGGGGATGAGCTGGAAGATCACCTCGGCGGCAACGCCGAGACTGGTCCAGAGCCACAGGGTCGCATTTGTGGTGTTGCCGAACTGCACCAGTGGGACCGGCTCCCCGGGGTGGGCCCTCTTCCAGGTCAGGGTCATCATGATCATCTGCAGGCACCAGACCCAGGAGCCTACGACCAGCAGCGCCGCGCCGATGTACAGGAGAGGGTTGGCGCGCAACGGCGGATAGAAGGTGTACAACACCGATGCGCGACCGGTCAGCAGCACGGAGGCGGCCAGCAGTACCCCGAGAAGGGTGACCCAGAAGCCCGCCCAGGCAAGGGGTCCGTTCCACAACGGCTGCTTCAGGCTGGTCGCCGCCGTATGGTAGCCGAAGCCCATGACGACGAAGGTCGTGAGCACGTAGGCCATGAGCACGCCGTGGGTTGACATGGATGCGAAATACAACACCGGCGACTCCAGTCCGTCAGGCAGCAAGTCCGCGCGCTCGGCGACCTGGAAGACGCCCAGGATCACCGCCACCGCGAGCGCGAGGAATCCGACCCAGTAATTGGCGAGACTCAGGCGGTTCACGTGTGAGTCATTCATTTCTGCTGGGCCTCCACCGAGCCTTTCGGGACCACGGTCAAGCGGGACCACATATGGTCGTGTCCCAGGCCGCAGTATTCGTTGCAGAACATCGGGTACTCCCCGGGCTTGGGAAACTCGGTGTCTACCTCCGATACGTAGCCGGGGACTACCATGGTGCTCAGATTGGTGAACGGCACATCGAGACCATGCAGCACGTCGAAGCTCGCAATCCGGAACCGGATCGGCGTGTTAGCGGGCACCTTGATGTGCTGGGGATAGAACCCGTATCGGGCCGCGATCATGGTGACCACCAGGCCCTTGCCGTCCGGATCGGGCTTGACGCCGAGATTGTCCTCGGCAAACTCCTTGGTGAGGTGGAGCCTGTCCGAGTCGATGGTCTCGACGTTGCTGGGAGGGCGAATGTTGCTCGCGACTGCATAGAATGCGAGAACGAAGACCATCACGGCCGTCATCACCAGCGAGACATACAGCCATTTTCTTTCCGTCGCGTCGATGTGCATGGGCCGACCCTTATCTCACAGGTCCGTGTGGCAGGAACATCCCGAAGTACATGTAAAGCCAGGCGCCGAAGAACAGGGCGGCGAACACCATGAGCAGCGCGAAAGTCCCCTTCGGAGGGCCGTGCAGGATGCGCTGCTGTTCTTCCGGAGTGAGCCGATTCATGGGTTGAGCTCTCCACTCAAAATTCAGAAAATATTAATCTTCTTCAATCCGCTGCGCTCGCCCGGCTGCAACCGGCGTCTGGTAAGTGCCAGGATTCCCCTTTTTGTGACGCCGGTTCCGGAACGCGCCCCACCTATAGCGAAAGAGGCGCGCGAAAGCAATGCGGTATAGGCCTAGTGGTCCGTCCAGGTGAGAATTACGGATGCAGCGGGTCGGAAAGGGGTTGAGCGCAAGGCGTGTCTCGCAGGAAATGGCCGAGCCCTTGCCAAGAGCCACAACGCCGCAGGCGATCCCTTTCCGGCCCGCCCTTCGGAAGCCCCCCACAGGCGCTCATCGGGCGAGGGGTGATCGTGTCCGCACCCGGCCGTGCTCCTTTGCGCCTGACCTTCCCGGCCAAGCTGGCTGCGCGTTGGATGCGGGGGCTGTTTCCGGAGCAAGCGGAGTCGCGATTAGGGTCTTAGGGGTGTTTCGGACGAGGGGGCGAAGCCGAGTGGCCGGGGCTCGTTCCAAGACGAGGCGTGGCTCACGAGAGTACTGTCGGGGGGCGGCCGGACGAGGCAGGGGACGGGGTCTCCCGCCCGTCGTAGCTTGCAACAAGGCGAGAACAGGGTAACCTGGCCATGCCGCGAGCCGTGAGAGAGACGCGCAAGGGAAGGCTGCGCCCCATTATTGCGAACAGCGTGGCTTTACGCGAAGACCGTTGACTGCAAGGCCTGATGTCGAAGGCCGCTCGGTTCAGGAATGCTTGATTGCAAGACTTGACCCCGCTTTCTTGTGACCCGGCTGGTGTGACCCCGCTTTGCTCAGGTTGTCTTGTCAAGAAATTTTACACTTCCAGCCACAGACCTCAATCCGGGTGCTCATCACCGTAGCTAATCGGTTGATAGCAAAGGTTAACTTGAATACGGCACAAATATTGCCTACTTATTTAGGTACTCCGGGATGGTTCGTCGAACCTCATCGTTGCTTAATTACGGATTTCTCCCATAGGAGACCGGCATGAAGATCGCGTCCGAACATGCAAGAAGTACACCCAATGCCAACTCGCTTAAATCGTTGTCGATTCTGACATTGGCGGTGATGGGCGTGTTTTGCGGCGCCGCCCCGGCATGGGCTCTGCCCTTTACGGGTTTGGGTGCGGCAGAGAACTTCTCGGTCCTGGGTGCCACCCCGTCCGTGACCAATACCGGAACGACGACCCTCTGGGGAGATATTGGTGTCTACCCAGCGAGTTCGATCACTGGCACATCCTCCATTACCGTCAATGGGGATCCTGCGGATACAACGGGGTCCGTGTTCGTACACAAGGGCGATATCGTCGCGCAGAATGCTCAGAGTGATGCCCTCGCTGCGTACAACGCTCTGGCAGGCATGACGAGCACCCCGCTGGGTGCGCAGCTGGATACAGTGGTACTTTCGCCAGGTGTCTACTCATTTGCGAGTACGGCCGACTTGGCAGGGGGCGGAACGTTCACGCTTGACTTTGGCAACAACCCCAATGCGCTCTTCGTTTTCCAGATCGGGACCGCGCTCACGATCAACTCCAACTCGGTCGTCAACGTGATCAATGGCTCACCAACTTCAAATTACGGCGTGTATTGGCTGACTGGGGTCACTGGCGGGTCTGGCACTGGGGCCGCGACTCTGGTTGACAATGCTGCGTTCGTAGGAAATATTCTTGCCCTGGATACCGTCGCGTTAGATTCGGCCGCAACGATTCTGTGCGGCAGGGCCATTTCGCTGAATGCCGCAGTGACGATGATTGGCAACACCATCTCCAACGATTGCAGCGCCGACAACATCACCGGCGAGGACTACGGCAGCAAAGGCTACAGCGGCACCGGTTCCTCCGTCCCTGAGCCCGCTACGCTGGCGCTGCTCGGACTCGGACTCGCCGGACTCGGGTTTACCCGGCGTCGCCAAGGCTGAGACCAACCGCTCTCCACGACAGACCCCGCTGCGGCGGGGTCTGTTTTTTTCGCCTCCTCAGCAGAGTCTGTGGGTAAACGCGGGCTCAAATAAACGGGGTCAGTGCGGCTTGGCTAAATAAACGGGGTCAGTGCGGCTTGGCTATGCCGCGTACTTTAGCGGGTGGGAATCCCGCCCGGGGGTTAGTAAACGGGGTCAGACACGATATTGCGCCATCGTTCGTGGGGTCCGATCGGAGAACGCTTCAGACCTGCCGGATCGACGGGTGTATCTGGAAAAAGCGAAGGCCCCTGGGGGAGGGCCTTCGCGCTTGATGGCGCGCCCTAGAGGATTCGAACCTCTGACCTCAGCCTCCGGAGGGCTGCGCTCTATCCAGCTGAGCTAAGGGCGCTGAACTCTGTCTTCATGTCGCTGGGAGCCCGGAGCCAAACAGTCCTGCGGACTGTGTCGGGCTGCGCTCACGCGGCTTCGCCGCTTCCCCGGCCCGCTCGCGTGGCTCGCGGGCGTTCGCCGGGCGCGAAGCGGTGCTTCGCTGACCTCGCCCGGCTCACCCAGCTGAGCTAAGGGCGCTGAATTCTGTCTTCATGTCGCTGGGAGCCCGGAGCCAAACGGTCCTGCGGACTGTGTCGGGCTGCGCTCACGCGGCTTCGCCGCTTCCCCGGCCCGCTCGCGTGGCTCGCGGGCGTTCGCCGGGCGCGAAGCGGTGCTTCGCTGACCTCGCCCGGCTCACCCAGCTGAGCTAAGGGCGCTGAATTCTGTCTTCATGTCGCTGGGAGCCCGGAGCCAAACGGTCCTGCGGACTGTGTCGGGCTGCGCTCACGCGGCTTCGCCGCTTCCCCGGCCCGCTCGCGTGGCTCGCGGGCGTTCGCCGGGCGCGAAGCGGTGCTTCGCTGACCTCGCCCGGCTCACCCAGCTGAGCTAACGCCGCTTGGGAGCGCGCAAGGATACCGCGGATGGTGCGAGGCGTCCACGTGGAAGGGTGCCGCAGACCCCGGGGCGCTCCCCATTTTCCGTGACGGAGACACGTCGGCGGACGACCTGTGACCGAGTCCGATGGCGCAGGCCCCCGTCGGTCTTTGCCTAGCGCCAGGGTGATTGCCCTGTTTTTTGCCGGACAATCCACCGATTGCCGGCGGAAACCGGTGCTATTCGTCTATTGAAGGGGTCTGACCAAGAGAGGGTGCCCGGATGCCGGGCGCCAAGGCCGCCGCATCTGCGGGTGGGGCGGCGAGCACCCGGAGGAGGGTCGTTCATGTACAGCGCACAAGTTCAAGAGTCCCCAAATGGGGCGGCACCCGCCTTTTCGTTCGATGACGACAGCTTTCTGATCCACCCCGAGGAATGGTCACCGGACCTGGCGCGCGAGGTCGCGGCCGCCATGGGGCTGGCGCCGCTCACGGACCGGCACTGGCAGACCATCGAGTTCATCCGCGACAAGTACCTGCGCCTGGGGGCCCTGCCCCCCGTGGCGAGCATGTGCCGTCGGCTCGGCCTGCACCCCGGTGAGGTCAAGGAGCTGTTCGGCAGTTGCCGCCAGCTCTGGATCGTTGCAGGGCTGCCGAACCCCGGGGAGGAGGCGAAGGCCTACATGGAGTGAGCGAAGCGGGCTGCGGCGGGGTCTCGGCCTTCAGGGTCCGATCCGGCGCGCCGCGGCCACGGCGGCCTGGCCAAGGGACAGACCTCCGTCGTTGGCGGGCACCAGCCGATGGGTGAGCACGTCCAGACCGGTTTGGCGCAGTCCGTTCGCGACCGCTTCGAACAGGGTGCGGTTCTGGAAGACCCCGCCGGACAGTGCGACCCGATCGATCCCATGGCCTGATGCAAGGCCGCGTGCCAGGCGCACGACGCCCTCGGCGAGCCCCTGGTGGAACCTCGCGGCGATGGTTTCGGCCGATAGGCCCGCGGCAAGATCGTCCAGCAGGGCCTCCCATAGGGGGGCGGGATCGAGCAGCCCCGGTCCGTCCCCCCAGGCGGTGCCGAATGGATAGGCACCGGGCGCGCCGCTCGCCCGGGTCGCGAGGGCCTCCAGCTCGATCGCCGCCTGCCCCTCGTAGGTCACCGCCTCGCTCGAGACCCCGAGGGCCCCCGCGACGGCGTCGAACAGGCGACCGCAGGAGCTGGCCGGCGGTGAGTTGATGCCCTTGGCGAGCATGGCGGCGAGCATGTCCAGGGGGTGCCCCTGCAGCCAGCGAACGAGTGGGAGGTCCGGCCAGCGCCCCAGGACCCGCTCCCAGCCCAGATGCACCGCCAGCTGGGCCCAGGTGTTGCGCCAGGGCTCCAGGATCGAGCGGGTGCCGCCGGGCATCGGGGTGGGCTTCAGGTGTCCGATCCGCTCGAATCCCCGGTAGTCCGCGAGTAGGAATTCCCCGCCCCAGATGCTGCCGTCCTCCCCGTAGCCCAGACCGTCGAGAGCGATGCCCAGAACCGGGCCCGCATCCGGCGCCCATCCGTTTTCGGCCAGCACGCTGCCGATGTGGGCGTGGTGGTGCTGCACGGTCTCCACCTGAAGGCCATCCCGGGCGGCGCGGGCGCGTCCAATGCGCGTTGGGCGGTAGTCGGGATGGGCGTCGACGGCGAGAACCGCGGGGGTGACCTGCAGGATCTCCAGATAAAGGGCGAGGGTGCGCTCGTACTCCTCGGCGGTGCGCGCCTCCTCCAGGTCTCCCAGGTGCTGGGACAGGGTCGCCTGGCCGTCGCGCACCAGGCACAGGGTGCTCTTCAGCTCGCCGCCGAGGGCGAGGATCGGCGGAGCGCCTGCCAGGGCAGCGGGGAGCGCGATCAGCGAGGGGGCGAAGCCGCGGGCCCGGCGCAGGAACCGCGGCGCGCCGTCCATGGGACGCAGCACCGAGTCGTCCACACGATTGACGATCACGCGATCGTGGAGCAGGAAATAGTCGGCGATGTCGCCCAGGCGCCCACCGGCGTCGGCGTTGTCGATGCACTGGGGCTCGTCGGAGAGGTTGCCGCTGGTCATCACCAGCGGCCTGTCCCAGTCCGCCAGCAGCAGATGATGCAGGGGGCTGTAGGGCAGCATGAGGCCCAGGGTGGATTGGCCGGGCGCGATCTGGGATGCCAGCGGCGGCGCCCCGGACCGGCGCTCCACAAGCACGATGGGGGCGGCGGGCGAGCGCAGCAGCTCGGCCTCCTCGGGTCCGACAAAGGCGTAGCGGCTCGCGACGCCGAGGTCCCAGGCCATCAGGGCGAAGGGCTTGCGGTAACGGCGCTTGCGTCGGCGAAGCTCCGCGACCGCCTCTTCGTTGGCGGCATCGCAGGCCAGGTGGAATCCGCCGATCCCTTTGACCGCGACGATCCGGCCCTCGGCGATCAGGGCGCTGGCCGCGCCTATGGCATCGGGCGCCCCGCGCTTGGCCGGATCGACCCGCCGGCCCGATCGGTCCTGGAGCCACACGCGGGGCCCGCACTCGGGGCACGCGTTGGGCTGGGCATGGAAGCGGCGGTCCGCAGGGTCCTCGTACTCGGCCCGGCAGCGCTCGCACATCGGGAAGACCGACATGCTGGTGTTGGACCGGTCGTAGGGGATGGCGCGCACGATCGACAAGCGCGGGCCGCAGTGGGTGCAGTTCGTGAACGGGTAGCGGAAGCGCCGATCGGCCGGGTCGAAGATCTCCGTGCGGCAGGCCGCGCAGGTCGCGGCGTCGGGCACTACCCCGGTGTGCACGGCCGTGGCATCGCTGGCGAGGATCCGAAAAGCGCCCGGCGGAGGCTCGCCGAGGAGCGCCGAGCGCTCCACGCGGTCGATGCGCGCCAGCGGCGGACACTCGGCAAGGAGGCGCTCGCAGAAGCGCCCGATCTGCGACGCCTCTCCCCAAAGCCGCGCCAGCACGCCTTCCCCGTCGTTGCGCACGTCGCCGCACAGGTCGAGCTCCCGGGCGATGCGCCAGACCGTGGGTCTGAAGCCCACGCCCTGCACCAAGCCGCGTACGCGTATCTTCTCAGCGATCATGGACTGTCCTGTCGCGGGCCACACGGACGATTATTGATCCCCGTCGAGCGCAATGCGAACGGGCTGCACGTCGACGGATCGGCGCTGGGCCGGCCTCCGTTTTGGCCGCGGGCCAAAGCCGGTTATACTCGGCGCCCATTTCGTGGCCCGGCACGCCCTGGGCCGTCGTCGACCTGCTTGACCGAGGAGTGATGTCGTGAACCAGCTAGATCTCAGCGCTCTGAGCAAGGCGGCCGCCCGGGCGGCAGCGTCTCTGATCCTGTCCGCTGCCGTCATCGGGGTGGCTTGGGCCCAGGATGAATCGCGGGCGGACGTGCTCGAACGGATCAAGCCCATTGGCAGCGTGGCCATCACCCCCGGCACGGAGGCCGCAGCGGCTCCTGCGGCGGCCGCTCCAGCCGAGGCCCCTGCAGCCGCTCCCACCGAGGCCCCCGCGGCCGCTTCTACCGAGGCCCCCGCAGCGGCTGCTGCCCCGGCCGAGCCCGCCGCGGCTGCGGCACCGGCCGCCGGTGCAATCGACGGCAAGGCGGTGTTCGGGAAAGTCTGCTTCGCATGCCATGTTGCGGGTGTTGGCGGTGCCCCGAAGCTCGGCGACAAGGCGGCCTGGGCCCCGCGCATCGCCCAGGGCAAGGCGACGCTGCTCCAGCACGCCCTCCACGGCTTCGCGAGCAAGGCGGCCCAGATGCCGATGCCGCCCAAGGGTGGGGCCACCTATCTGAGCGACGACGAGGTCTCCGCGGCCATCGACTACATGAGCAGTCAGAGCCAGTAAGCCCGCCGGACCGGTCCGGCACCCGCCGGGCCGGTCATGTTCCCTTCTCAGCCCCCTCCCAGCAGGCTTCGCATCTGGGCGAGGTGCGCCGAGCCCCGTTCGCGGCGCTCTTCGGGCGGTGTCTCCCGTTTCCCGCCGCTCCACTGGAGGTCCTCTGCAGGCAGCTCCTCCAGGAACCGGCTCGGCTGGCAGGCCCGGGCCTCGCCGTAGCGCTTACGGGTTGCGGCCAGGGTCAGGGTCAGGGTCCGCCGAGCCCGGGTGATGCCGACATAGGCCAGGCGCCGTTCCTCGTCGACGCTGTCCTCTTCGATGCTGGTGCGGTGGGGCAGCAGCTCCTCCTCGACCCCGACCAGGAAGACGTGGGGAAACTCCAGCCCCTTGGCTGCGTGCAGGGTCAGCAGGTGCACCCGGTCGTCCGTGCCTTCTTCGTCACGCTGCTCCAGCATGTTCATGAGCGTGAGATGGTTGACCATCTCGGCCAGGGTCTTCTCATGGAGCCGCCCGCGCTGCAGGGCCTCCAGCCAGCCGATGAGCTCCTCGCAATTCTCCCACTGGCGCTGGGCGGCCTTGTCCGAGCTGGCGGTCTCGCGCAGCCAGTCCTCGTATCGGATGTCGCGCAGCAGGGTGCGGAAGGTCTGAACCGGATCGGCGCGCGCGGTGTCGCGGGCGTGCTCATCGACCCAGCGGGCGAACTCCGAGAGGCGCTCAGCGGCGCGGGGGTTGAGCACTTGGGCGACGCCGAGCTCGGTGCTCGCCTGCAGCAGGGGGGTGCCGCGCCGCGCGGCATACTCGCCGAGCTTCTCCAGGGTCCCGGGTCCGATCTCCCGGCGCGGGGTGTTGACGATGCGCAGGAACGCCGCGTCGTCCTCGGGGTTGGTGACCAGGCGCAGATAGGCCATCAGGTCCTTGATCTCGGTCCGGGCGAAGAACGAGGTGCCGCCGCTCAGGTAGTAGGGCACGCGCTGCTCGCGCAGGGCCTTCTCGAAGCCCCGGGACTGATGGTTTCCGCGGTAGAGAATGGCGTAGTCGCCCCAGCGTCCGTCCTTCGTGAGGCGATGGTGCAGGATCTCGCTCACCACGCGCTGGGCCTCCTGCTCCTCGTTGCGGCACTCGATGACGCGGATCGGGTCCCCCGGTCCGAGCTCGCTCCAGAGGCGCTTGTCGAACACGTGAGGGTTGTTGGCGATCAGTCGGTTGGCGGCCTTGAGGATGCGCCCGGTGGAGCGGTAGTTCTGCTCCAGCTTGATGAGCTTGAGGCGGGGGAAGTCCTCGCGCAGCTGCGCCAGGTTCTCGGGGCGGGCCCCGCGCCACGCGTAGATGGACTGGTCGTCGTCGCCCACCACGGTGAGGGCGCCGCGCACCCCCACCAGGAGCCGGACCAGCTCGTATTGGCTTTGGTTGGTGTCCTGGTACTCGTCGACCAACAGATGTCGGATCCGCCCCTGCCAGCGCTCCAGCGCCTCGGGGTGCGCGCGCAGCAGCTGCACCGGCTGTACGATCAGGTCGTCGAAGTCCACGGCGTTGTAGGCGCGCAGGCTGCGCTGGTAGGCCGCATAGAGCCGGGCGCTCGCCGCCTCGGAGGGGTCGCTGGCAGCGGCGAGGGCCTGCACCGGATCGAGTAGGTCGTTCTTCCAGCCCGAGATCCGCCACTGCTGCCCGGCGACGCCGCCCTCCGGGCCCTCGTCGCGCCGCTGCAGCTCCTTGAGCAGGGCCTCGCTGTCCTGCGTGTCGAAGATGCTGAAACCGGGCTTGTAGCCCGCCAGGGCGTGCTCTCTGCGCAGGATGTTGAGTCCCAGGGTATGAAAGGTGGATACGGTCAGGCCGGAAGCGTCGCGGCCTTTGAGCAGTGCGCCGACGCGCTCCTGCATCTCGCGCGCGGCCTTGTTGGTGAAGGTGACGGCGGTGACGTGGCGCGGGGCTATCGCGCAGCGCTCGATGAGGTAGACGATCTTGCGGGTGATCACCCGCGTCTTTCCCGAGCCTGCCCCGGCCAGCACCAGCAGCGGCCCATCGATGTAGTGCACCGCCTCGCGCTGGCGGGGGTTGAGCTCACTCATCGGCGCCGGCGGTGGAGGTGTCCATCACGATGCTGTCGGGCTGCAGGCCCGGGAGCAGAGCCTCGGTGACCTCCAGCACATCTTCATCGGCGGCTACCGAGATCAGGATGAGGTCGCAGCGCCGTGCGACCTCCGCGGGGCCGTCCAGGAGCGGGATGCGATGCTCCTGGGCCACCGCCTCGGCCCGCTCGCGGGTGCGGTTCCAGGCGCCCATGAAGCCCAATCCGATGATTCCGGCTCTCATTGCTGTCGACGGGTCTGGTGGCGGCTCGACCGGGGGGTGAAGCTGTCGGCCCGCCGGCCTGCTCGGCTATCATCCTGAGCGGGCGGCGTGCCGCGCCCATTATGCGCGCCGCCCGTTTCCTTTGCAGCCGCCGCGAGGCCCGCCGTGGACAAGACCCCCAAAATTCAGCGAGTCGAAGGGCAGGGTGGCCGGGAAGATCTGCCCCGGGAATCCTGGAAGGTGTTCCAGATCATGGCCGAGTTCGTCGAAGGCTTCGAGCGCCTCACGCCGATCCGCCCGGCGGTGAGTGTCTTCGGCTCCGCGCGGGTGCCCGCCGAGCACCCCTATTATCGTCTGGCCGAGGAGATATGCCGGCTGCTTTCCGATGCAGGATTCGCGGTCATCAGCGGGGGCGGCCCGGGAGTGATGGAGGCGGCCAACAAGGGCGCGTTCGCGGGCAAGTCCCCGAGCATCGGCCTGAACATCGAGCTACCCAGGGAGCAGAAGGCGAACGAATACCAGGATGTGGCACTGACCTTCCGGCATTTCTTTTCCCGCAAGGTGATGTTCGTCAAGTACGCCTCGGCCTACGTGGTGCTGCCTGGCGGCTTCGGCACCCTGGATGAGCTGGCCGAGATCCTGACGCTGGTGCAGACGGGCAAGACCCGCCGCATTCCGATCATCCTGGTCCACGCCCCCTACTGGACCGGCTTGCTCGACTGGTTCCGCACGACGCTCTGTGCCGAGGGGTCCATCGGCTCGCAGGACCTGGATCTGTTGACGGTCTGCGACGAGCCGGCCCAGATCCTCGAGGCGATCTTCGATCATTACGGGTCGCGTTGTTTCGAGCCTTCCGCGTCGGAACGGGAAATTTTGCTGGATCTGTAATACCATCGACGGAGCCCGCATTTCTTACCGGGGCTTGGTTAGAAATGGGGGCTTAGCGCCCGTCGCCGCCGCGGCGAGTCCGTCACAACACCAATAACTCGAAGGAAAGCGCGATGAGAGCCCGAATGCTTGCGCTGCTGTGTGCGTCGCTGGCGACGCCTGTCCTCGCCAGGGCTGCGCCCCCCCAGGCCGTGCCGATCGAGCCGCCGCCGATCCCGGCTCCGGTCCAGAGCGGGGAGGAGCTGGAGCCCGAGGTCACGATCATCGAGACAGCGAGGGGCAAGGTCGAGGAGTACCGGGTGGCCGGCCGGCTCTACATGGTTAAGGTGACGCCGTCGGTCGGCCCTCCGTACTATTTCTTCGACACCAATGGGGATGGCCAGCTCGATGCGCGCAGCAACGACCCGCGGAATCTCTCGATCAACCAGTGGGTGCTGTTCCGCTGGTGAGCCCTAGGCATGCGCGCGGCGGCTCCACAGTGACCACTCCAGCCCCCGCCCACTCTCAGGAAGCGGGCCGCGGGTCGAAATGACCGACGCCTCCCTGGGATAGCCGCGCTTACGGGAGGTCCGGTGGATGGTTGGGTCCGGGCTGGGCTCCTCGGCGGCCTGCCAGCCCGGAGCCGGCCCAATGGCGCCATCGCGCTTCAGCGACCGGCGAAGACCAGTCCCGGCTCCAGCTTCAGTACCGGCCGAACGCTGATCAGCGCTGCTGTCAGGGACACGATCAGGACGCCCAGGACTCCGGCCGCCGGGGCGAGCCACATCATCCGAAACGGATATCCTGCGAGCCCTACGATCTGGCCGGCGACCGCGCAGGCCCCGACTCCCAGCCCGCTGCCCAGCAGTGAGCACGCGCCCGCCTGAACGAAGACCATCGAGACCAGCATTCGCCGCGATGCGCCCATCGCCTTCAGCACCGCGTACTGTCTCAGGTTGTCGTAAGTGAACAGGTAGAGCATCACCCCGGTCACCCCGAAGCCCACGGTCATGGCCAGGGTCAGCATGGCGCCCATGTCCCCGACGTCTTCGGAGTTGACCAGGTACCAGCGCACGGTGTCCGCCTTGAAGTCGTCCGAGGCCCGGGCGCGCAGGCCGGTTTGCCGCTCGACGCGCTGCGCCAGCAGCCTCGGAGCCTCCCCGGGCTTGGCGCTGACCAGCACGAACGTCAGCCGGTTGCGCACCCGTGGCAGGATGCGCTCGGCGTCGGAGTACAGCGTATAGATCAACGGCCGTGGCGGAAATCTGGGCATCGTCTCCGCACGTCCCACGACCCGGATGCGCCGGTCGTCGACCATCAGCTCGTCGCCCGCGGCCAGCTCGCGCGTCGGGGCGGCGAGGTGCAGCCCGTCGTGCGGCCACTGGTCCTTGGCCAGGGCGGGTGTGGCGAGCTTGCCGGTGGTCCCGCCCGAGGCGACGATTACCGCGTCCGGGGCACGCAAGGCGGTTGGCGCCCCGGCACCATCGATCGACGGCGCCCCCGACAGGGTGGCGTCGTCCACCCCGATGACCTGGAACGACTGGAACCTGCCGTCGGGAAAGCGAACGTCGACGCTGCCCAGCGCCAGCGGCCAGGCGTAACGCACCCCCGTCACGCTGCGTACCCGCCCCAGGGCCGAGTCCGGCATGTTGGTCGTGAGCTCGGGCGACTCGACCGCGGGGTCCATGACCCAGACGTTGGCGAGCGGATTCTCGCTGATCAGCGCGAACCCTCGGGTCATGAATCCGGCGAAATACGAGGCGGCGAAGGTCACGAGAAAGGCGGTGAACGCGATGCCCAGCAGCAGCCCGGCATACTTGGCGTGGTCGCCCCTGAGCATCTTGAAGGCGACTCGGAGCATCTACGGTCTGCTCTGAGGCTGATCAGCCGGCGGCGCATCGATGTAGACATCCAGCTGCTGTCCGACGTACACGGGCAGCCGCGGACGCTCGAAGCTGTAGACCACCTGCAGCACCCGCGTGTCGGTGCGCTCCGTGCCCCGGCCCGTCAATGTGGTCTTGGGCACGACGTACGGCTCGGTGTACTCGTAGCGCAGCTTGATGCTCGGCCTAGGGTGCCCCGGCAGGCTGGCCACGGCCTGCGCGCCGGGGCGCAGCCTCCAGGCGTCGTACTCATCGACGTCGACCCGAAGGCCCAATCGGTCGCCGCCGCCCAGGATCAACATCGGCGGCGAGCTGGCGCTGCTTTCGACGAGCTCGCCCAAGCGCATCCTCAGCTGCAGCACCTCTCCGTCCAGGAGGGCGCGCACGATGTGGTACTGCGCCTGGAGCTGCAGCTGGGCGAGCTTGGCCTTGGCCAGCCCCAGCGCGGCCTGCGCCTGATCCGTTTTGTCTCGCAGCTCCGCCATATGCTGGGAGCTGACGGCCCCCCGGTCACGCCGGCTGAGCTGCTCGGCGTACCCCAGACGGTGCGTGGGACCCTGCAACTCAGCCGCGGCCTCCTTCACCTGGGCATCCGCGGTCAGCATCCGGGCCTGCAGATGTCGGTCATCGATCTTGAACAGCGGGGCACCTTTCTCGACTGAGTCGCCCACCTTGACGTAGATCTCCCGAACAACGCCCGAGACCGGGGTGCCGATGGCAATATTGCCGCTGAGTGCTTCCACCAGGCCCGCACCCGCCACGTAGGAATGAAACGGGGGCTGGAAGGCCGCAAGGGCCGGGAAGCGCCGTGCCGGTGGTACCCGGCTGTCGCGGATCACCGCCGCGAGGCCGATGGCGAGCCCGAGCAAGGCGAGGAGCGCCAGACCGGAGGGACGTTTCACGGTTGCCTCGCCGCCGCGTCGCCGCGGCCGATCTCCACGATTCTGCCGTCATCCATGTATGCGACGCGATCGGCGAATTCGAAGATGCGGGTATCGTGGGTGACGATGATCAGGGTGCGGCGCCGATCCCCTGCAATGCCGCGCAGCAGGCTCATCGTCTCGTGTCCCGCCCTGTGATCTAGGTTGCTCGTCGGCTCGTCGCACAGGATCAGCTGGGGGTCATGGACGAGTGCCCGGGCCACCGCGACGCGTTGCTGCTGGCCGCCGCTCAGTCGGGCCGGCAGGCTCCCGGCCCGTGCCGCCAGGCCCACCGACTCGATGAGCGTCTGCGCCCTCTGGGTCGCCGACCCACGCGGGACGCCGTTGATCAGCAGGGGCACCGCGACGTTCTCCACTGCCGTCAGCGCCGGCAGAAGATTGAATGCCTGAAAGACGAAGCCGACCGACCGGCGCCGGAATCCGATCCGGGCTTCCTCGCTCAGGGACCCCAGCTCGTGCCCCAGCACTTCGCACAGGCCCTCGTCCGCGTCGAGAATGGCCGAGACGATCGAAAGGAAGGTGGTCTTGCCGCAGCCCGAGGGGCCTGCAAGCATGAGCAGCTCGCCGCGGTAGACGTCCAAGTCGATCCCGCGCAGCGCGAACACCCGGGCGGGGCCCGCGCCGTAGGCCTTGGTGAGGCCGCGGCAGTGCACGGCGAGGGGGCGGTCGATGGTGGCAGGCATGTCGCATCGGGGTTGCCGAGGAGTGCCCGTAAGCTTACAAAAGCGGACGCGGGTTGGCTTGTCGCAGACTCGCCGCGGCATCCGCGGGGGTTGGCCGCGTGACGTTGTGCCCGGGTGCGCCCGCGCCCGGGAGCGGGCCTGCCCGATGGCGGTGTGCAGGGTATCGTCGAACAGCAGCTTGGGCCGGTCTCCGCGCATCGTTGCGCCGCAGCGGAAAAACGCAAGGCCCGTACCAGACGCCAACCCCTTGTCTCGTCGGCATCCTCGCTCAGCGCGCGTACGGCGAGGTCTCGCCCTCGGGGCGGGTCTTGAAGCGGCGGTGGATCCAGAAGTACTGGTCCGGCGCGGAGCGCGCCGCTGCCTCGATCAGGTCGTTGATGCGCTGGGCGTCGGCGACGTCATCTCCGCTCGGGAAACCCTCCAGGGGCGGCAGCACCTCGATGAGGTAGCGGCCTTCCGGCAGCCGCCTGGGAAAGAAGGGGACCACCGCCGCACCGCTCATGGCCGCGAAGCGCGCCGTGCTGGTGATGGTCGCGGCGGTCACGCCAAAGAACTTCGCAAACACGCTGTGCCGGCGCCCGTAGTCCTGGTCCGGGCCGAACCAGACCGCGTGGCCTTGCTTGAGGCTGCGCAGCATGGCCCGTACATCGTCGCGGCGGAACACCGCGTTGCCCCGCGTCTTGCGGGCCTGCTCCACCACCGCGTTCATGAGCTTGTTCTTCATCGCCTTGTACATGGCGTCGAACTCGGCGTGCTGGAACAGGATATGGGCGGCCAGCTCCATGGTCGTGAAATGCCCCGTCATCAGGATCACGCCCCGGCCCGCGGCGAGAGCCTTGTGAAGGTGCTCGACCCCGCGCACCTCGCCCATCCTCGCGAGCCGCTCGTTGGAGGCCCACCAGCTCATGGCGGTCTCGGGCATTGCCATGCCCAGCGCGCGAATGTGGCGTTTCAGCAGCTGCGTCCGCTCAGTCTCGGATAGCTCGGGGAGGCACAATCGGAGGTTGATGGCGATGATGCGCCGGCGGGAACTGAGCAGGGGGCCCGCCAGGCCGCCCAGGGCTGCGCCGATCACGAGCTGCAGGCGAAAAGGCAGAGCGTGGATCAGTCGCAGGAAACCGAGCCCGAGCCAGGTCGGCCAGTAGCGGACGGCGAAGAAACGCCGGTCGAGAAGCGTCGGCGCCACTGCGGAGGCGTCCGGTGCGCTCACGCCACCCGGCTCTCGGCCTGGCGTGTCTGTGCGCGGTGCAGGCTCGCGTACTGACCGCCGAGGGCGAGAAGCTCCTGATGGGTGCCGGTCTCGACGATGCGCCCGTGGTCCAGAACCAGGATGCGGTCGGCGTTCTCGATGGTGGAGAGCCGGTGGGCGATCACCACCGAGGTGCGCCCTTTGGATACCGCCTCCATGGCCGCTTGGATATGGCGCTCGGAGTGGGTATCCAGGCTCGATGTCGCCTCATCCATGATCAGGATCGGTGCGTCCTTGAGCAGGGCCCGGGCGATAGCGATGCGCTGGCGTTGACCCCCGGAGAGCTGCGCACCGTTCTCGCCGATCCCTGTCTCCATCCCTTGGGGCAGCTGGTCTACGAATTCGTTGACGTGGGCCGCCTCGGCGGCGGCAACGAGCTCCTCAGGCGCCACGTCTCGGCGGCGACCGTAGGCGATGTTGGAGGCGACCGTGTCGTCGAACAGCACCACCTGCTGGCTGACCAGCGCGATCTGGCGGCGCAGATCCCGCAGGGACAGGGTGCGCAGGTCGCGCCCGTCGAGCAGTATGCGCCCCGACTGGGGCCGAAGAAACATCGGGATCAGGCTCACCAGCGTCGTCTTGCCGCTGCCCGAGGCGCCCACCAACGCGACCGTCTGCCCCGCAGGGATCACCAGGTCGATACCGTCCAGGGCGGGCTCACTCTGGCCGGGATAGCGGAACCCCAGGTTTTCGAAGCGGATCTCCCCGCGGACCCTGCCGATGGGCTCGGCTTCGGGACTGTCTTCCTCGCGCTGCTGGTCGATCATGAAGAAGACGCTCTCGGAGGCGGCCAGCCCGCGCTGGATGTCGTCGTTGACCTTGGTGAGCCGCTTGGTGGGGCCGAACAGCATGGCCAGGGCGCCGAAGTACGATACGAACCCGCCGACCGTGAAGGCGTTGTCCTGGGACTGCCGGGTTGAATAGTACACCAGCGCGGCGAGCACGACGGCGACCAGGAACTGCACCAGCGACACGTTGGACGAGGAGGTAACGACCAGCTTGTTCTCCATCTGCCGGACCTTGTTGGCGCGCTGGTTGAAACGCCCGATCTCGTACTCCTCCGCGCCGGAGATGCGGAT
Source organism: uncultured Gammaproteobacteria bacterium (assembly GCA_963775335.1). Lineage (GTDB taxonomy): Bacteria > Pseudomonadota > Gammaproteobacteria > Chromatiales > Chromatiaceae > CAVQCX01. The sequence goes on along the minus strand of CAVZIJ010000002.1, from coordinate 1,263,854 downwards.
CTCGCGCTGGGCCCCGAGGGTCTCGCGGATGATCTGGTTGAGATCCCCCATCTGGTGCTGTGCCGTCAGGTTGAGACCCCGCAGCCGGCGGCTAGCGTTTCTGATGAGGGCCCCGACGGCCGGTACGATGACCAGGGTGGCGAGCGTGAGCCGCCAGTCTAGCCAGAACATCCACCCCAGCAGGCCGGCCACGGCCAGGGAGTCGCGCACCGCCGTGACCCAGGCGCTGGTGGCCGCCCGGTATACCCGTACCACGTCGTAAGTGAAGCGCGACAGCAGAACGCCGGAGCTGTGCTCGTCGAAAAAGGCCATAGGGACGGTCATAAGCCGCCGGAACATCTGCTCGCGCAGATCGGTGACCAGCCGTGTGCCGATCCAGCCGGTGGAGTAACTGCTGATGAAGTCGGCGATGCCTCTCACCAGGAACAGCCCGATGATGGCGAAGGGCATCAGGCGGATCACCGCCTGGTCCTTGGCCACGAAGCTGTCGTCCAGCAGCACCTTGAGCAGCGCCGGCAGCGCCGGCTCGGTGGCGGCCACCACGGCGGTGCTGGCAAAGGAGAGCAGAAAGATCTTCCAGTAGGGGAAGACGTGGGTCAGCAGGCGCCAGTAGAGGGTGCGCTTGACGGCTGACAGGAGCAATGCGGGGACCTCACATCGACAATCGGCTGGCGCCGACGGGGCCAAGCGGCACAACGGCGTATTGTTGCAGGGTTTTCCGCCCGATACCATGCAGCCCGGAACGCGCGATGTATCGCCTCTACACCTTCATCCTGTACCTGCTGTTGCCGCTGGCGGCAGCGCGCCTGCTGTGGCGAAGCTTGCGGGCGCCCGCCTACCGGCTGCGCTGGGAGGAGCGTTTCGGGTACGGGGCCCCGCAGCTCCGGCAGGCCGGCATCTGGGTCCATGCGGTCTCCGTGGGTGAGGTCCAGGCCGCCGTGCCCCTGGTGCGGCATCTGCTGAAGCAGCACCCGCAGCTGTCCGTTTGCATCACGACCACCACACCCACGGGGTCCCGGCGGGTCGGTGAGCTGTTCGAGGATACGGTCGTCCATGTCTATGCGCCGTACGACATTCCAGCGGCGGTGGATCGGTTTCTCGACCGGGTCGGGCCCCGGCTGGCCGTGTTCATGGAGACCGAGATCTGGCCCAACATGCTGCGCGCGTGTCGGGAGCGCGGCATCGCGACCGTTCTGGCCAATGCGCGGCTTTCGCCCCGCTCGGCGTCGGGCTACGCCCGTTTCGGGGGCTTCTCCAGGTCGGTGATCCGGGATCTCTCGGTGATCGCGGCCCAGACCGAGGATGATGCCGCACGGTTCACTCAGCTCGGGGCCGACCCTTCCCGGGTGGTGGTGACCAACAGCATCAAGTTCGAACGTCCGGTTGCCGCCGAGCGTGCGGGAGCAGGGCGAGGTGCTGCAGCGTCTCTGGGGCGCGAATCGTCCGGTCTGGGTGGCCGCCAGCACCCACGAGGGTGAGGACGAGCAGGTGCTCGACGCCCACGAGCAGGTGCTGCGGACCCTGGGCCATGCCGTGCTCGTGCTGGTGCCCAGGCATCCCGAGCGTTTCGATCGGGTGGCCCAGCTCTGCGAGCGGCGTGGGCTGGCAACGGTGCGCCGTTCCGAGCAACGCCGCTGTGAGCCCGACACCCGGGTGTTCCTGGGCGACAGCATGGGCGAGCTGCCCATGTTTCTCGCCGGGGCCGACCTGGCCTTCGTGGGCGGGAGCCTGGTGCCCCACGGGGGGCACAATGTGCTGGAGCCGGCAGCCTTGGGGGTTCCCGTACTGTTCGGGCCGCACATGTTCAACTTCGCCGCCATCTCCGCCTTGCTGCTGGAGGCCCACGCGGCCATTCAGATCAGAAACGCGGCGGAGCTCGCGGCGGCGGTGACGCGCTGGCTCGGCAGCGCCCAGGAGCGCAGCCGTTACGGCGAGAACGGACGCCGGGTCGTCGAGCAGAACCGCGGCGCGCTAGAGCGGCTCATGGCGATCGTCGAAGACCGTCTCTGATCAAGGGCTGACGCCCCGGCGCATGGCCATCGCGGCCCCGAGCGCCGCGATCTCGCCCGCGTCCAAGAGCGAGTCGGCCGCCGGGAGCAGCAGCCGGTCCTCGGTCTCCATGTGCAGCAGATAGGCCCGGGCGAATGCCTGGGCCGCCCGCTCGAAGGTCCCCGGACCGAGGATAGTCTCCGGGTCCGCAAACGCGGGCGCGATGAGCTCCCAGGCGTGGGCCTGCGCTTGGTGCTCCCCGGCCAGGGCCTTGAGCAGTGGTGCCAGGCCGGGGTCCCGTCCCAGCCGGGGAAACAGATCGATGTCCTCGTCCGCATGGTGCTGAGGAGCGGCCTGGCTGAAGTACCGATACAGGCTCCGCGCGGCCGCCCGCACGTCGGCATCGGTGGCGCCCTTGCCCATTTTCGGGGCCAGGCGGATCAACGTGCCGCAGTGCCGGCGAGCCCGGTGGTGGCAGGCGCGCAGCACCCCCAACGGATCGGAGAAGTCCGGAGCCGGCTCGGGGAAGAGGCCCGGCAAAATTGTCAACGGAACATCCGCGTGAGATCTTTGAACTGCGGATGGGTCGCGTCGCCCAGCCACTCGAAGACCACAGATTCGGTGTTGGTGACGATGATCCCGCCGTCGCGCATCCGCTCGAGGGCGTTAGCGCGGTGGGCCGGTGTGCGCGAGCACACTGCGTCGCCCGCGACAAATACCCGGTAGCCCCAGTGCTGGAGTCCCGAGGCGGTTTGCAGCACGCAGATGTGACACTCCAGTCCGGCTAGCACGATCTGGGGTCGCTCCTCGCGCTTGACCAGCAGGTTCTCGAACCCTTTGGCTGAGCAGCAGGAGAAGCAGGTCTTGTCGATCAGCTCCACATCCCGGGGCAGGTGCTCGCTCAGCTCGGGCCGGGTCTCCCCGAGGCCCTGGGGGTACTGCCGGGTGGCGATGACGGGGATGTCGAGGGCGCGGGCCGCGTCCACCAGGCGCCCGATCTGCTGCAGGACCGGGGCCAGGCAGTCGTGCGGCATGGCGCGGGCGAGGCGATCCTGCACGTCGACGACGATGAGCTGGGAGGACCTGGCATTACACAGCTCGAGCTTGCACATCGCGGTAGGGCTTTTCATGACATGGACTCCGTGAGCTGACCACAAAGACCTCGCGTGGCCATTGTCCGCCGTCCGATCGCGGGGCCGCGGGTGGGCACCGGTAAAGTCTGCACCGGTATGGGGCAATGGGTCAAAGCGAGTCGGCGCGCGCGGTGGACGACCCCACCGGGTGAACACGAGGGTGGCGCAGGGCGTGGGTTGGGTGTCGGTGCCTGAGGCGACGAGGATTCAGTAGGTCGGCATCGATGAGTCGACATCGCGGGCCCAGGCCTCGACGCCCCCCGCGAGGTTGATCACGTCCTTGTAGCCCATGTGCTCCAGGTACAGAGCCACCTGGCGACTGCGGATGCCGTGGTGGCAGACGACGGCGATCTGGCGGGAGCGCTCGATCTCCTCCTCGGCAACGGCCCGCGGGATGTCCCGCATCGGGATGAGCCTGGAGCCTTCCAATCGGCAGATTCGGTATTCCCAGGGCTCACGCACATCGAGCAGCAAAGGCGCGGCACCGCCGGCAGCGAGTCGGGCGCTCAAATCCCGCGGGCTCAGGTTGATCACGATGCGATCCCTGCCGGGGCGGCGGCGCGACGATGGAGCGTCCCGCAATTCCCTGGCGCGGCAGCGCCACGGGGACCCGCCGCCTCTTTCGATCGTCGGCAGCGATTGAGGTTGGGGGAAGCCGGAAAGCGCACGTCGGGTCAGCGCGTTCGAAAGATTCGAAAGAGGGTTGGCAACCGCTGTTGCCGAGCTCCGTCTAGAATCGGAAACGCTCAGGGCGAGGGACGTTGAGCAGTGGCGCCAGCTCGGTCTCGAACAGCGACTCCTCTTTCCAGGCGTTGTCGCCGACGCGGGTGATCAGCAGGGCATCCATGACGGGAGGCTCGCCGACGACCAGAAACAGTCGGCCGCCTGCCTTGAGATGATGCCGGAGCCGGTCGTCGCGCATCGGCAGTGAGCCGGTGACCGCAATGGCGTCGAACGGCCCCTCGGGGATCGCCGCCAACCCATCGGCATTGACCAGCCCCACGTCGGAGATGCCCTGGTCGCTCAGCCGGCCTCGTGCCTCATCCAGCAGGTCGCCGTGGATCTCCACGCTGGTGACCTGCCCTCCCAGGCGGGCCAGGCAGGCGGTGACGTACCCGCTGCCGGTACCGATCTCCAGGACCTGATTGCCGGGGCGCACGTCCAGCGCTTGCAGCATGCGCCCCTCGACCTTGGGGGCCATCATATGCTGGCCGTGCCCGATGGGGATCTCGGTGTCGGCAAACGCCAGCCCCTTGTAGCCCTCGAGCACAAAATGCTCACGGGGGACTTCGGCCAGCACGGCGATCACCCGCCCGTCGAGCACGTCCCAAGGGCGGATCTGCTGCTGGATCATGTTGAATCGGGCCTGATCCACCGCGTTCTGCTGCATGTCTTTCCCTTAGGGCCAGTCGGCCGCAACCTGAGACGGGCCCGTAGCTTAAGGTGGTTTATGGGCCCCAGGCAATGTTTCCATCCCATTGGTCGGGCCGAATGATAACGGAGGAAGGCAGGGCGGCTCCCCACTCGACACAGAACAATGAAAGCCTTTTCGCCGAGGGGCGTGCCCAGGGTCCCTCGCGTGGAGCCGCCCGTATGGCCTTCGAGCTCAATCTTCGCGAAGCCGTCTTCTCCCTCTCCGACGCTTTGGATCTGGTGGGGGTCGATGACAGGTACCACGGCCAGCGGGTCGCGATGAAGCCGGCTGAGCGCGCCCGCGCCGCGGGCGCCTTGCAAAGCCAGTAACCGCGCGCTACCGTCGATTATTCCGACGCACTTGTAGGGAAGGCAAGCGGGCGAGCCAAGCTCGATGTTTGAGCGTGGGTGGGCTGGATGAGCGCAGAGAGGCCAAGCCGGGGACCCGTCCCTGAGGTGCCTCGCAGCCCCGCATCCCTGCCGGGCGTTCGCCGGACTGCGTTCGTCCACTGGACGAACGCTTCCGGCTCACCCCTTCGAACCTGACCCGGTTAACACCGGCGTAGGGAAGCCGAACGCCCGAAGTGAGCGCTCGCCTTCCCTTCCTGAGGAGCAACACCATGAGCGCCATCCCCGAGGAATTCGCCCGCAAGACCGCCGCCCTGTCCGCGGAGGTCACCCGGCCCTTCCCGAATTCCCGCAAGATCTACATCCAGGGCAGCCGGGCGGACATCCGTGTGCCCATGCGCGAGATCGGCCAGGCGGGCACCCAGGCTCACGACGGCGTGGAGGGCAATCCCCCCATCACCGTCTACGATACCTCGGGCCCCTACACCGATCCGAGGGCACACATCGACCTGATGAAGGGCCTGCCGGAGCTGCGCACCGGCTGGATCGATGAGCGCGGCGACACCGAGCTGCTGGACGGCCCCACCTCGGAGTACGGCCGCAAGCGCCAGAGTGAGCCCTCACTCGCACACCTGCGCTTCGAGCACATCCGCACCCCGCGCCGCGCCAAGCCGGGCGCCAACGTCACCCAGATGCACTATGCGCGAAAGGGGATGATCACCCCGGAGATGGAATTCGTCGCCATCCGGGAGAATTGCCGCCTGCAGGAGCTGCGCGCCGATCCGCGTTACGCCAAACTGCTGCGCCAGCACCCCGGTGAGTCCTGGGGCGCATCGATCCCCGAGGAGATCACTTCCGAATTCGTGCGCGCCGAGGTGGCCCGGGGCCGGGCCATCATCCCGGCCAACATCAACCATCCGGAGCTGGAGCCCGTCATCATCGGGCGCAACTTCCGGGTGAAGATCAACACCAACATCGGCAACTCGGCGGTGACTTCCTCCATCGAGGAAGAGGTGGAGAAGATGGTCTGGTCCGCCCGCTGGGGCGGCGACACCCTGATGGATCTCTCCACCGGCCGGAACATCCACGAGACCCGCGAGTGGATCCTGCGCAACGCCCCCATGCCCATCGGCACCGTGCCCATCTACCAGGCCCTGGAGAAGGTCGAGGGCAAGGCTGAGGAGCTGACCTGGGAGCTGTTCCGCGACACCCTCATCGAGCAGGCCGAGCAGGGCGTGGACTACTTCACCATCCATGCCGGCGTGCGCCTGGCCTACATCCCGCTCACCGCCGATCGGGTCACCGGCATCGTCTCCCGGGGCGGCTCCATCATGGCCAAATGGTGCCTGGCCCATCACCAGGAGAGCTTCCTCTACACGCACTTCGCAGAGATCTGCGAGATCATGAAGGCCTACGACGTCTCCTTCAGTCTGGGAGACGGCCTGCGCCCGGGCTCCATCGCCGATGCCAACGACCGCGCCCAGTTCGCCGAGCTTCGGACCCTGGGCGAGCTCACCCGCATCGCCTGGGAGCACGACTGCCAGGTGATGATCGAGGGCCCCGGCCACGTGCCCCTGCACATGGTCCAGGTGAACGTGGAGAAGGAGCTCGTCGACTGCCACGAGGCGCCCTTCTACACCCTGGGCCCCCTGGTCACCGACATCGCCCCGGGCTACGACCACATCACCAGCGGTATAGGTGCGGCCAACATCGGCTGGTACGGCACCGCCATGCTCTGCTATGTCACCCCCAAGGAGCACCTGGGACTGCCCAACAAGCAGGACGTGCGCGACGGCATCATCACCTACAAGATCGCCGCCCACGCATCGGATCTCGCCAAGGGCTTCCCCGGCGCCCAGTTGCGCGACAACGCGCTCTCCAAGGCGCGCTTCGAGTTCCGCTGGCAGGACCAGTTCAACCTCGGCTTCGATCCCGAGAAGGCCCAGGAATTCCACGACGAGACGATGCCCAAGGAGGCCCACAAGGTGGCCCACTTCTGCTCCATGTGCGGCCCGCACTTCTGCTCCATGAAGATCACCCAGGACGTGCGCGACTACGCCAAGGCTCACGGCATGAGCGCGGATCAGGCCCTGGAGAAGGGCATGGAAGAGAAGGCCGTCGAGTTCGTGAAAAAAGGGGCGCAGATCTACGAGGAGGTGTAGACCCACCGTCTCGCCCAGAGAGCGCTCCCCACGATGCCGGAGCGGTAGGAGCGCCTGTCAGGCGCGATCCTGTGATAGGAGGGGGGCCCGCAATCGCGGACCCTTCCTTCTCGGCATACTATCCCCCCGCCCCCGCCAGTCGGCTCCAACGATAACGGTAACATTTGAGTCACCTTTATTGAGGCATGACACGGACGTTGCATGAATACCTGAATGAGCTCGGACGCGCGCCTTACGGGCGTTGGCTCGACGGTCTCTCGGCGCCCGCCGTGGCCAAGGTCACGACGGCGCACTACCGATTGGAGCAGGGCAACAGGTCCAACGTCAAGGCAGTCGCTGGCGGCGTTTCGGAGCTGCGCATAGACGCGGGACCGGGATGCCGCGTGACGCCGAGGGCGATACCCGCGCCACCGGGTCTGGTCTCGCCACATCGAAAGCCCGCTGGGGACGCCCCCTCTCCCGCCGGGAGGGCCAGGGTGAGGAAATCATCCCAAGTTCCTCCAGCCGTCCCCGCGCCCCCCGCTTTCGGGAAGCCCGAAAGGGCGCTCTAATTCAACAACCCCAAAAGCTGCGCGAAGCCCCCACGGATGACCTAGTACTTCCAGAAGAGATAGGCAGTCTGCCGAGACGCTCGCCGGCCATCGCCGCGCGATCGATTTGCCCGAAGCGAGCGGGTAAGCCGTTGCAACCGCTATCTAGAACGCGGCATGTGATGGCGGATGCTACAATACGGGACCTGACCCCTAGATTGTGCCCCTATATTGCTAGATTGCGCGTGACCCCTAGATTGCGTCCGCCGCGAAGGCGAGTACGACCGAGGAACCGGATGCGGGAAAACTGCACGTCCGGGTCTGTGCGGGGGGCGCCCGGTCACGGGCGCTCCTACCGCGAGAGAGCCCCAACACGAAACAGTAACGCTTGACGTTACTAACGTGCAGCGTTACTATTTGATCCCATGATCAAGACCTTTCGAGATAAGGATACAGAAAGTATCTTCAAGCGTGAGCGGGTAAAACGATTTTCGATTCAAATACAGAAACTTGCTCAACGCAAGCTTGATCTACTTGATGGTGCTGATGGGGTTCAAGACCTGCGAATTCCCCCGGGAAACCGATTTGAGAAGCTTTCCGGGAACAGGCGGGGTCAATACAGCATCAGGGTGAATGATCAGTGGCGAATCTGTTTCTACTGGAAGTCTGGACATGCTACTGATGTCGAAATTGTCGATTACCACTAGGTGAAGGTGATGAGCAATAAATTATTACCCCCGATTCATCCTGGCGAGATTCTGCTGGAGGAATTCTTGAAGCCGATGGATGTCAGCCAGTATCGCCTGGCCAAAGCCATAAGCGTACCTGCACGTCGCATCAATGAAATTGTGCACGGCAAGAGAGCGATTACCGCAGATACAGCGTTGCGTCTTTCCCGATTCTTTGGCATGACAGACCGGTTCTGGATGAACCTGCAGACCAGGTATGACCTTGAGGTTGAAAAGGACCGGTTAGGAACACGGCTTGATGAAGAAGTAGAATCGTTGAAGGAAGCCAGTTAATTGGGCTCTAACCATCCACTCCAATCGACGCTCGTGCCTCGCGCGATAGAGTTCAACCGTTAGCGGCACCAAACCCAAATACGAGGAAGCGAGCATGAGGAACGAGTATACGGCTGTGATAAAGCAGGAAGACGATTGGTGGGTGGGATGGATCGAGGAAGTTCCCGGTGTCAATTGTCAGGAAAAAACGTACGAAGAGTTGAAAGAAACATTAGGGGTAACATTAAGGGAAGCGCTAGAATTCAACCGCAAGGATGCGCTTTCTGCCGCCAATGGCGGGTACACGGAAGAAAACATTGCCATATGAAGAGCAGCGAATTCCTCCAGTATCTTCGTAGCCAGGGTTGTGATCTATTGCAGGAGGGCGGTAAACATTCATGGTGGCACAATCCCGCCCTAAACAAACGGTCGGCAATTCCGCGACATGCAGAGATCAAGGATATCCTGGCAAAGAAGATATGCAAGGATCTCGGAGTAGAACCGGTCAAGTAGCCGCTAATCGGATAGCCCGGGGGTTTTTCGCCCTCGGCCTCCACAACACCCCGCATGCGGGTCCGCACGGGGCGTTTGCCCCGGGATCAAAAGGACCACCATAGGATGGCGACCTCCAACGCTGGCTACGGTACGAATCGCCAAAACCGTTTCACCCGGTCGGGTGCATTACGGCCGTTGAGACTCGTCCTGCTGTCTCGTTGCCGAAGGTTCAGGCCTTCACCCTGTCCCACCCATTACAGTGGGCTTTTGGCTACTATGGCCGCTGCTGACTTCTGCCCCATCACGCCAGACGTTGCCGCAAGGCGCGCTGCCCCAGTCACGGTAGGGTTCGGTGGCAATTCCAGCACTTTCGCGCTGGCCATCACGCCGGCCCCTGTGACGACCATAGCCCGCGTAGGGTTCGATGGTAATTCCGGCCCTTTCGGGCCGGCCCTCAGTTCGACTCTCGCAGACACACGGATCGCAAGTGAGACGGATCTCCCCGGATAGGAACATGGGCTCTGAGTGCACAACCGCCGCATTTAGCCTATCTCCGGCGCCTGAAGGGCTTCGTCATCTTGTGCTGATTCGCCCGGGGACCAAGCCTTCTATGCGGTTTCTGTCCGTCGGCTCGCACCTTTGCGCTCAAGCTTTCTTCAGACATCCCCTCGCGGGTTTGCCCTTGCCGTCGGCTAGTTACATTCGTCCCGAAGGACACTACAGGCACTCCTGCAAGGGACTTTCACGGGATCAGTCCATGCCCATGCCGGGGGTACACAAGGCGCTATACTGGACGGCAATTCCGCTACGCTCCATTGCCGCCAGTGAGCTTGGGCGTTCGGCCGGTCCGAGCTGACACCTCTCACCAGAGCGAGCGATCGTCTTGAGGAGCTACGAGTGAATAACGCCGACCGGATTCTTTCGGAGATTGTGCGGTGAACGCGCTGCTTGTACGCGTGGGCGCTGACCGCAGTGCAGGCGGCGGTTTCTGGAATGGGCCGGTCGACGGCGACTCCGGTGACTTCGCGTATGTTGCCATTCCGGAAACCAGCCCGGTCCACGGTGGAATGGAGAAGCCGTACCACACCCTCACGTCTGTGCTGGCACGGTTTCGTGTCACGCTTCCACCATACCTTCGCCTCCAGCACATGCACCTGGACCCTGATTTTGTGCACCTCACGTACGGCGATCAGGGCGAGCGCGCGAAGCAGTTGCGAACGAATCTACACACAACCGACACGATCGTGTTCTACGCGGGGCTTGCGGATGTCCGCGGCGCAGCTGAGTTGGTGTACGCCATTATCGGACTGTTCGTCGTCCAGGATTTCGTTCTCGCCGCGGAGATCCCGGCACATGATCGCGACACCAACGCCCATTCGCGACGTGTCCTGGCCCCAGGCGCCCAGGACCTTATCGTGCGCGGCCGCCCGGGAGTATCCGGCCGATTCAAGCGATGCCTGCCGATCGGCGAGTATCGTGACCGCGCTTACCGGGTCAGGCGAGACCTGCTCGACGAGTGGGGCGGGTTGTCGGTCAAGGATGGCTATCTGCAGCGTAGTGCCAGGCTGCCGCGGTTTCTCGACGCGCCACGGTTTCTGCGCTGGATGGAAACGCAGCAGCCAGCCCTGATTCAAGCAAACAACTGAGACGCCAGTGCCGAGGATCCCCAAAATATACTTTTACAAGCTTACCGCCGACAACGGCGGCGCACCTTGCGTGCACGATCTGTTGCTTTCGCTGGCCATCTGTAAGCCGATGATCCGCAGCACGGCAGAACCGGAAGACTTGATCTTCGGGTTTACAGCGAATGCTTTGCACGACGACAATCGGCTGATCTACATTGCGCAGGTGTGGAGGAAGATCCGCAACGGGGACTACTACCGCGAGACGCGATTTCGGAACCGTGCCGACCGCGTTTACGAGTGGCGTAGCGACCGCTTCGAATGGCGTTCCGGGGCGCTCCACCACGGCCCCGACGATCTCCTCCATGACTTAGGCCGGCCGCCCGCCTATCAGAAGGCTAACGTTCTTCTCAGCAGAGACTTTCGCTACTTCGGTGCCAGTGGAACCGCCGGCTACAAGTCCCAATTCCCACTTGTGAAGCAAGCAGTCGAACAACTCGGTCGCGGGCATCGCGTTAGCCACGTCGAGCAGTTGCGTGCGCAACTTCTGGCGCTCAAAGAAAAGGTCTGGAAGAACACTTCGAAGAGGTTCTCAGGCGAGCCAACTAGTGCGTCGCGACGCGGCGTGTGCCATCGTACCAAGTCATGTGGCGTTCTCGTAAGCTGAGGTGTAATCGGATGGCTGCGTGCGAGCGTCGGCCGAAGAAAGGGTTTCCAGCCGACGCCCAAAAGCGGCGCGGCTGAAAACGGCGTTAGGTCTCCCGAACACGCGCGGAAAGACTATGGAAAAAGGCCAGCTCAACTGGATCGCCAACTTCATCTGGGGCATCGCCGACGACGTGCTCCGGGACCTTTACGTCCGCGGCAAGTACCGCGACGTCATCCTGCCGATGACCGTGCTGCGCCGGCTCGATGCGGTGCTGGAGCCGACCAAACAGGCCGTGCTCGACATGAAGGCGTCTCTCGATAAGGCTAAGGTCGTCCACCAGGACCAAGCCCTGCGCCAGGCGGCCAGCCAAGCGTTCTACAACACCTCGAGGTTCACCCTGCGCGATCTCAGGGCCCGGGCCAGCCAGCAGCAGCTCAAGGCGGATTTCGAAGCCTACCTCGATGGGTTCTCCCCGAACGTCCAGGACATCCTCGAGAACTTTGAGTTTTGCAATCAGATCCCTCGGCTCTCGAAGGCCGATGCGCTCGGCACGCTGATCGAGAAGCTGCTCTCGCCTGACATCAACCTGAGCCCGAATCCCGTTTTGAACGGCGACGGCTCGGTGAAGCACCCCGGCCTCGACAACCACGGCATGGGCACGGTGTTCGAGGAGCTGGTCCGGCGCTTCAACGAGGAGAACAACGAGGAGGCGGGCGAGCACTGGACGCCGCGCGACGCCGTGAAGCTGATGGCCAGGCTGATCTTCCTGCCCGTGGCGGACGCGATCGAATCGGGCACTTATTTGCTCTACGACGGCGCCTGCGGCACCGGCGGCATGCTGACGGTGGCCGAGGAGACGCTGCAGGAGCTCGCCGCCGTGCACAAGAAGCAGGTGGCCACGCATCTCTACGGCCAGGAGATCAACGCCGAGACCTACGCCATCTGCAAGGCGGACCTCCTGCTCAAGGGCGAGGGCGACGCGGCGGACAACATCGTCGGCGGGCCCGAGCACTCGACGCTCGCCAACGACGCGTTCCCCTCGCGCGAGTTCGACTTCATGCTCTCCAATCCCCCCTACGGCAAGAGCTGGAAGAGCGACCTGGAGCGCATGGGCGGCAAGGCCGGCCTGAAGGACCCGCGCTTCCTGATCGCGCACGCGGGCGACCCGGAGTACTCGCTCGTCACTCGCTCGAGCGACGGCCAGATGCTGTTCCTCGCCAACATGCTCTCGAAGATGAAGCAGGGGACCAGTCGTGGGAAGGGGCTCGGCAGCCGCATCGCCGAGGTGCACAACGGCAGCTCGCTCTTCACCGGCGACGCGGGCCAGGGCGAGAGCAACATCCGCCGCTGGATCATCGAGAGCGACTGGCTGGAAGCGATCGTCGCGCTGCCGCTCAACATGTTCTACAACACCGGCATCGCCACCTACGTCTGGGTGCTGACCAACCGCAAACCCGAGCACCGCCGTGGCCGCGTGCAGCTCATCGACGCGACGCAGTGGCTCAAGCCCCTGCGCAAGAACCTCGGCAAGAAGAACTGCGAGCTCTCGGACGAGGATATCCAGCGCATCTGTGACACCTTCCTCTCCTTCGAGGAGACCGAGCAGTCGAAGATCTTCCCGAACGCGGCCTTCGGCTACTGGAAGGTCACCGTCGAGCGGCCGCTGCGCCTGGCGGGCATCGATTCCGAACGCGCCTACAAAGCCCCTGAGATCAAGAAGCTCAAGGAGAGCGCCGGGCGCGCGGACGATGCGCCGCCGGTGATCAAGAAGATTTACAAGAAAGGCACCGCGCCCGACCCGCTGCGCGGCCTGTTCGAGGCCATGATCGGCGGCAAGCCCGCGGTCGTCGAGTACGAGCCCGACCCGGATCTGCGCGACACCGAGCAGGTGCCGCTCCTCGAGGAGGGCGGCATCGAGGCCTTCCTGCGCCGCGAGGTGCTGCCCCACGCCACCGACGCCTGGTACGCGCCCGACAGCGTCAAGACCGGCTACGAGGTCAGCTTCACCCGTTACTTCTACAAGCCGCAGCCGCTGCGCACGCTGGAGGAGATCCGCGCCGACATCCTGGCGCTGGAGAGGGAGACCGATGGGCTGCTCGGGGAGATCATCGGAGGAGGTGCGGCATGACGCGCTACGACCCGGAAAGTCATCATCGCCGGTCGATTCGTCTGAGGGGCTTCGATTACACGCGGGAGGGTGCCTACTTCGTGACCATCTGCACGCGAGAACGCGCGTGTCTCTTCGGTGAGGTGGTGGACGGGGAGATGCGAATGAATGAGGCGGGGCGGACGGCGCAGACCGTATGGCATGGATTGCCCGATCATTACCCGAACGTCGAATTGGATGCGTGGGTCGTCATGCCCAATCATGTGCACGGGATTGTGGTGTTGGTTGACCCCGCACCGGTGGTGACCGCGGTAGGGGCGGGTTCGGTAGGGGCGGGTTCGGTAGGGGCGGGTTCGGTGGGGGCGGGTTCGGTAGGGGCGGGTTCGGTAGGGGCGGGTTTCAAACCCGCCCCTACGATACCGACCGCCGGCCATCATCCCGCCCCAATGATGCCGACCGCCGCCGATTATCCCGTCCCCGCACCGGCGGTCACGACGCGACACGGCCTGTCGGAAATCGTGCGGGCGTTCAAGACATTCTCCGCGCGGCACATCAACACATGGCGCGGCACGCCTGGGGTTTCGGTGTGGCAACGCAATTACTACGAACACATCATCCGAGATGACGCGGCGTTGCACCGTATCCGCGACTACATCGCCACCAACCCGGCCCATTGGGCGGACGATGCCGAAAACCCGGAGAAGGTACGGGCGAAGGACATCTCGGCCCAACCTCCAGGAGAGGGCCAACACCCATGATCGCCGACCTCAAGCCCTATCCCGCGATGAAGGACTCCGGCGTGCCCTGGCTGGGGGACGTGCCGGAACATTGGGAGGTGCGGAAGCTACGTCATGTGCTTCGCCGCCGTACCGAACGGAATCGGCCTGACCTACCGCTTCTTTCTGTTGTTCGCGAGAAGGGCGTGATCTTGCGGGATACAACGAGTGCCGACGAGAATCACAACTACATCCCCGACGACTTGACCAACTATAAGGTAGTGCGCGCCGGCCAGTTCGCCATGAACAAGATGAAGGCTTGGCAAGGGTCATACGGCGTGTCCCCGCACGATGGAATCGTCAGCCCAGCCTATTTCGTCTTCGATCTGTCTGGGGTTGGGGGGGGCTTCTTCCATACTGCCATCCGCTCCCGGGCATACGTACCAGCATTTACTTGCGCATCCGATGGGGTGCGCATCGGTCAATGGGATTTGGCAGACGCGCGAATGCGTGAGATCGCGTTTCTCGTCCCCCCCTCCCCGAACAAGCCGCCATCGTGCGGTTTCTCGACCACGCGGACCGGCGGATCCGGCGCTACATCCGCGCCAAGCAGAAGTTGATCAAGCTGCTGGAGGAGCAGAAGCAGGCCATCATCCACCGCGCCGTCACCCGCGGCCTCGACCCCAACGTGCGCCTCAAGCCCTCCGGCGTGGAGTGGTTGGGGGATGTGCCGGAGCATTGGGAATTGATGCGCGTGAAGCAGGTAGCGCAGGTCTTGCGCGGCAAGTTCACGCATCGCCCGAGAAATGACCCAGCGCTTTATGACGGGCCGTATCCATTCATTCAGACGGGGGAGGTTGCCCGTGCCGGAAAGTCGATCACTCGCTTCCGCCAAACACTGAACGAACGCGGGCTCGCCGTGAGCAAACTGTTCCCGGCGGGCACGCTGGTGATGACGATTGCTGCCAACATTGGCGACGTTGCGATACTCGACTTTGAGGCCTGCTTTCCAGACAGCGTAGTTGGTTTCGTTCCGAGATCGCGCGTCGAGCGCGACTTCCTCTACTACGTCTTTCTGGCGATGAGGCCTGAGCTGTTGCGCGAGGCGCCCGTCAACACGCAAGGGAATCTGAATGTCGATCGAATCGGAGTAAGGGCAATCGCCCTTCCACCTGAGTGCGAGCAACGCGCAGTTGTTCGGGCAATCGAGGCTGGCACTGCCGTGTTGTCCAGCGGTATCGACAGGGCCGAGCGCGAGATCGCACTCCTCCGCGAATACCGCACCCGACTGATCGCCGACGTGGTGACCGGCAAGCTCGACGTGCGCGAGGCGGCTTTGCTCCTGCCGGACCTGCCTGCCGAAGCCTCGGCGCAGGCAGGCGAGGCCGAGGAGCCCGAGCCGCTCGACGAAACCGAAGCCGAGAGCGACACGGACGAAGCCGGCGTCGGCGTCACCGACGAGGGCCCCGAGGAGGCCGAGGCGTGAGCGAACGCGACCACATCGCACTCATCGATCGTCTCCGGGCGCTGCCGACCGAGACGGAATGGCTCGAGCTCAAGCGCAGCCGGCACGAGCCGCAGGCGCTTGGGGAGTACCTGTCCGCGCTCGCCAACGCGGCCTGCCTGTCTGCTCAGCCGCGCGGCTATCTGGTGTTCGGCATCGACGATGCCACGCACGCCGTGGTCGGGACACGCTTCGACCCCTACACGACGAAGGCCAAGGGCAACCAGGGCCTGTTGCCGTGGCTAGCCGCAGGGCTGCGGCCGAACACCGGCTTGGAACCGCATGTCGTCGCGCATCCCGACGGCCGAGTCGTCCTGTTCGAGATCGGGCCCGCGAACGGCGAGCCGGTCAGCTTCTATGGCACGCCCCACATCCGCGTCGGCACCAGCAAGACCGAGCTCGGCAAGCATCCGGAAAAAGCCCGCGCGCTCTGGACGCGGTGCAGCGATTGGTCCGCGGAACTGTGCGCGTCAGCGTCGCTGGCGGACCTCGACCCGGACGCCGTGGCCAAGGCGCGCGAGCAGTTCGTCGTCAAGCATCCGGGTCAGGCCGCGGCCGTCGCTGATTGGGACGACGCGACCTTCCTGAACAAAGCCCGCGTCGTGAAGCAGGGAGCGGTGACGAACACGGCGCTGCTGCTCCTCGGGCGCCCCGAGTCGGCGACCCTGTTGTCGCCGGCGGTCGCCAAGATCTCGTGGATTCTCAAGGACGCGGACAACCACGAGCTCGATTACGAGCACTTCGGGCCGCCGTTCCTGCTCGCCGGCGCTAGCCTGCTGAAGCGCATTCGAAACCTCATCGTGCGCGCGCTGCCGAGTGGCACGCTGTTTCCCCAGGAGATCACGCAGTACGACCCGTGGGTGATCCGCGAGGCGCTGCACAACGCCATCGCGCACCAGGACTACCGCCGCCACGGACGCATCGTGGTGGTCGAGCTCCCCGACCGTGTGCTCGTGACCAATGTCGGCGACTTTCTGCCCGGCGACGTGGAGACGGTGATCCGCCAGGACGCGCCGCAGGCCATCTACCGCAACCCCTTCCTCGCCGATGCGATGGTCGAGCTGAACCTGATCGACACACAAGGCGGCGGCATCAAGCGCATGTTCCAGACGCAGCGCCGACGCTCGTTCCCGCTGCCGGACTACGATTTGAGCGATCCGGGGCAAGTGTCCGTGAGTCTCAGCGGTCGGATCCTGGACGAGCGCTACACGCGACTGCTGATGGAGCGAACCGACCTCGACCTTGCGCAGGTCATGCTGCTCGATCGGGTGCAGAAGGGGCAGCGGATCGGGCGGGATGATCACCGTCGATTGAAGAAGGCTGGGCTGGTCGAAGGTCGCTACCCCAACCTCATCGTGGCCGGCGCGGTGGCGAAGGCGGCCGGTGAGGCCGGGCGACACATCCGCGAGCGGGGCTTCGAGAAGCAGTATTACCTTGATCTCATCCTGGCTCTGGTCACCGGGCATGGTCCAGTCGAGCGAAAGGACGTGGACGAAGTGCTCCTCTCAAAGCTGCCGGACCGGCTCTCTCAGGAGCAGAAGCGCCGGAAGGTGAGGAATTTCCTGCAGGAACTGCGGCGGTCTGGCCAGATCGTCAACCTGGGTAGCCGGTCTCGGCCCCGATGGTCTGTCCGGGAGGTGCAGCGATGACGGAGACGAGCGCTGGATGCAGGATGGCATTGCAATCGCCTGACTTCAAAGCGTTTTCGTTGTCTAGGACCGCGCTAGCGATTGGCTCGCTTAGACAAGGCTGGATGGCCGGGTGGCCGATTGGGCAGTTACCACAAATACCGCCAAAACAAAGACTTGCTGCTTTACTAGGCCCGATGCAATCTCAGCGTCCGAGTCAAGGTTCTAGCAAAGGAACGAGCGAAGACGCCGCCCGCCGTGGCCAAGGCGACGGGCAATCGGGCGCCGCCCGGTTACTTGATGGGTCCTTGATCGCAGGGGTGGCCGGAAGCCTGCACCGAGTCACCATCTTATTCGATATCAATGACTTGCGGTTCAGAGTGTCGCTTGACGGTTGTTTGATTATCGGGGGCATGAGCCGATGACCACCGACACCTCCGAACGCGGCCTCGAACGGCTGATCTGCACGGCGCTGACCGGCGCTCCCTGCGATTCGGGCGCCGCCGAACCGGACGCGGTCCGCGAGCGGCCGGCGGCCTATGGCGCGGGCTGGATCTGCGGCGATCCGAGCGACTACGACCGCGAGTACTGCGTCGATCTCGCCCAGCTCTCAGCCTTCCTGCACGCGACCCAGCCGGATGTCTGCGACGCGCTCGACCTCGGCCAGGATGGCCCGACGCGGCGCAAGTTCCTGGCGCGCCTGCAGGGCGAGATCACCAAACGCGGCACCATCGACGTGCTGCGCCACGGGCTCAAGCACGGGCCGCACCACCTGGACCTCTTCTACGGCACGCCCTCGGCGGGCAATGCGAAGGCCGCCGAGCGCTATGCCGCCAACCGCTTCAGCGTCACGCGGCAGCTCCGCTACAGCCGCGACGAGACGCAGCGCGCGCTCGACGTGGGATTGTTCATTAACGGCCTGCCGGTGGCGACCTTCGAGCTGAAGAACAGCCTCACCAAGCAGACGGTTGCCGACGCCGTCGAGCAGTACCAGCGCGACCGCGACCCGCGCGAGCGGCTGTTCGAGCTCGGGCGCTGCGTGGCGCACTTCGCCGTGGACGAGCACGAGGTGCGTTTCTGCACCCAGCTCAAGGGCAAGGCCTCGTGGTTCCTGCCCTTCAACCGGGGATGGAACGACGGCGCGGGCAACCCGCCGAACCCGGACGGCCTCAAGACCGACTACCTGTGGAAGCGCGTGCTGACGCGCGAGGGACTGACCGACATCCTCGAGAACTACGCCCAGGTGGTCGAGACCCGGGACGAGAAGACCGGCCGCAAGAAGGCGGTGCAGATCTGGCCGCGCTTCCACCAGCTCGACGTCGTGCGCCGGCTCCTCGCCGATGCCGCCACGCACGGCGCGGGGCGGCGCTACCTGATCCAGCACTCGGCCGGGAGCGGGAAGTCCAACTCCATCGCCTGGCTCGCGCACCAGCTTATCGGCCTCGCGAAGGACGGCGCGCCCGTCTTCGACTCGATCCTCGTCGTCACCGACCGCAGGATCCTCGACCAGCAGATCAAGGACACCATCAAGCAGTTCGCCCAGGTGGGCGCGACGGTCGGGCACGCCGAGCGCTCGGGGGACCTGCGCAAGTTCCTCGCCGAAGGGAAAAAGATCGTCATCTCCACGGTGCAGAAGTTCCCCTTCATCCTCGACGAGATCGGCAGCGAGCACCGCGGGCGGCGCTTCGCCATCGTCATCGACGAGGCGCACTCGAGCCAGGGCGGGCGCACCTCGGCGGCGCTGTCGGTGGCCCTGTCGGCGGCGGGCGCCGAGGAGGACGACGAGACCACCGAGGACACCATCAACCGGCTGATGGAGGCCAAGAAGCTCCTGCCCAACGCCAGCTACTTCGCCTTCACCGCCACGCCCAAGAACAAGACGCTCGAGATCTTCGGCGAGCCCGAGCCCCAGGCCGACGGCACGGTCAAGCACCGGCCGTTCCACAGCTACACGATGAAGCAGGCCATCCAGGAGGGCTTCATCCTCGACGTGCTTCGGCACTACACGCCGGTCGAGAGCTACTACAAACTGATCAAGAGGGTCGAGGGCGACCCCGAGTTCGACATCAAGCGCGCAAAGAAGAAATTGCGCCGCTACGTCGAGAGCCACGATCACGCCATCCGGCTCAAGGCTGAGATCATGGTCGACCACTTCCACGAACAGGTGCTGGCGCTGAACAAGATCGGCGGCGAGGCGCGCGCGATGGTGGTGACGAGCGGCATCGAGCGCGCCATCCAGTACTACCACGCGATCCGCGACTATCTGGCCGAGCGCAAGAGCCGCTACCAGGCCATCGTGGCCTTCTCGGGCGAGCACGACTTTTCTAACGGGGAATGGGGCGGCACAAAGGTGACGGAGGCGTCGCTCAACGGCTTCCCGTCGAGCCAGATCGCCGACAAGATCCAGGAAGACCCCTACCGGTTCCTGGTCTGCGCCGACAAGTTCCAGACGGGCTACGACGAGCCGCTGCTGCACACGATGTACGTGGACAAGGTGCTCTCAGGGATCAAGGCGGTGCAGACGCTCTCGCGGCTCAATCGCGCGCACCCGAAGAAGCACGACGTCTTCGTGCTCGACTTCATGAACGACGCAGACACGATCCAGAAGGCGTTCGCCGACTACTACCGCACGACCCTGCTCGCCGAGGAGACCGACCCGGACAAGCTGCACGATCTCAAGTCGGCGCTGGACGGCTACCAGGTGTATGCCCCGGCGCAGGTGGACGATCTCGTCGCGCTGTACCTGGGCGGGGCCGACCGCGACCGGCTCGACCCCATCCTCGACGCCTGCGTGGCCGACTACCGCGAGCGCCTCGACGAGGACGGGCAGGTGGACTTCAAGGGCAAGGCCAAGGCGTTCCTGCGCGCCTACGGATTCCTGTCCCAGGTCCTGCCCTACAGCAACGCCGAGTGGGAGAAGCTCTCGATCTTCCTGACCTTCCTCGTGCCGAAGCTGCCGGCGCCGGTCGAGGAGGACCTGTCGAAGGGCATCCTCGACTCGATCGACATGGACAGCTACCGGGTGGAGAAGCAGGCGGCCGTGAAGATCCTGCTCCCGGACCAGGGCGCCGAGATCGAGCCGGTGCCGACGACCGGCGGTGGGCACAGGCCCGAGCCCGAGCTCGACCGGCTCTCCAACATCCTCAAGGCCTTCAACGACCAGTTCGGCAACATCCCGTGGTCCGACGCCGACCGGGTGCACAAGCTGATCACCGAGGACATCCCCAACCGGGTAGCGGCCGACCAGGCCTACCAGAACGCGCGCCAGAACTCGGACAAGCAGAATGCCCGCATCGAGCACGACAAGGCGCTGGCGCGGGTGATGACGGCCGTGCTTAAGGACGACACGGAGCTGTTCAAGCAGTTCATGGATAATGAGTCGTTCAAGCGCTGGATGACGGATACGGTGTTCGGGCTGACGTACGAATCTTCCGGGCGGGGGGACTAACAATAGCATGCAGCTGACGGCGCTTCGCGCCGCAGCTGATGTTGAGCGTTCGGCAGTGATGGAGAACATTTGGAGATTGTGTCATGAACATTAGAGAGCTCATTGACGAGGCCGAGGCACTTCCTGTGGTGAGCGCGCTCTCGTAGTCGATCTATTGCTTCGGAGTCTGAATCCGCCGGATTCGGCACTTGATAGGAAATGGGCCGCAGTAGCTCAAAGGCGTCTGGCCGAAGTAAGGTCCGGGGCAGTTCAGACCGTGCCGGGGGAGGATGTATTCAAACGAATATGGGCTGGCTTCCGGTGACTACCTTTAGTTTCCATCCAGTATTACGAAATGATTGAGCAGGGCCTTGGATACGATTTTGCAGTTGAGGTCTATTCGGCAATTCAGCGAATAATAAATAATAAGGGACATACCACGATTTCCGCGGCAACGACCCGAGAAATTGCCGACGACGGTGTTAAAGTAGTTTGATCCATGCACAGACGACACGAAAGGGTCTACGACCATGCCGCGGAAATCGTGGTCTGTCCCCAATTGCTCCAATTGCTCCGGGGGCGAGCGTCCGATCCAGGCTACGACCGGGGCCAGGATGGCCGGGCGAGCGAAACACCCGTGGCCCGCGACTACAGCTGACGCATTGGCTCCGGCAGTTCCAACTAGCCCTCGAAGCCCTTCAGGAAATTCTCCACCAACATGGCGGCCATCTGTTCTGTCGTCTGGCCGCCGGCCAGATCCATGCGGTGGCGGATCTTGAGGGTGCAGATGCCGTGCACACTGGCCCAGAGCACCCGGGCTGCCTGGCGGATCTCCAGGTCGGTGCGATGGCCACTCAGCGGGGCCAGAGCCCCCTCGACCAGGCCGAAGACCCGGGTGAGCCGGGCGAGGTACCAACCCGGTAGCTCGTTGCCCTTGTCCGCCACATACTCGAACAACAGGCCCCAGCGGGCGGTCTCGGTCTCGGCATAGGCGATGTAGGCTCCGGCCAAGGCCAGCAGGGCCGCCCGCGGGTCGGCCGCGGAGCCCCGGCGGGCGCGTAGCCACTCGTAGAGGGCGTCCAGGGTGCGGCCGTTGATCTGCAGCACGAGGTCCTCGAGGCTCTCAAACACCAGATACAGGGTGCCCACGGTGTAGCCGATGGCCCGCGCGACCTTGCGGGTAGACAAGCCCTTGTAGCCCTCCTCGGCCAGGATCGCCTCGGCAGCACCCAGGGCCATCTGGCGGATCTGCTCGCGGCTGTGGTCGCTGCGCCTTGCCATGCCTGCCCCCTCTGAAGTCGCCCTGCCACGAATCCTAGCCGCTTATTGAACATCGTTCAATAATGTGCTAAAAAATAATTGAACGCTGTTCATAATATTTCTTCGGACAGCGGGACAGCCCGCCTGCAGGACGGGCACTTCGAGCCTAATAATTGAACGCTGTTTATTTAAGGAGCGACGCCATGAATACCACGCACACACCGACCCGCTGGCTCTGCGCCCTCGCCCTGGTCGGCGGGCTACTGGGTGCCGGTGGGGTCCAGGCCGCAGGCCTGCTCACGCCGAGCGACGGCAGCTTGCCGCCCCTGGAGCTGAAGGAGCAGCACGTCGACGTAGTGATCGAGGACGGCTATGCCGTGACCAGCGTCGAGCAGGTGTTCCACAACCCCCATCCCCGGGACCTGGAGACGACCTACTCCTTCCCGGTGCCCGAGCATGCGGCGGTGGGCGAATTCACGATGTGGATCGACGGCAAGCCGGTGACCGGCGAGGTACTGGAAAAGCAGCAGGCCCGCCAGGTCTACGAGGAGGAGAAGCAGGCAGGCCGCGACGCCGGGATCACCGAGAAGGACGGCTACAAGACCTTCGACATCAGCGTCTCTCCGGTGCGCGCCGGTCAGGACACCCGCACCCGCCTGGTCTATTACCAGGCGGCCTCCATCGACACCGGCATCGGGCGGTATGTCTATCCCCTGGAGGAAGGCGGCGTGGACGAGCAGAAGCTCGCCTTCTGGACCGCCGACCCCAAGGTCAGGGCGAGCTTCAGCTTCGACCTGCACCTGAAATCCGGTTATCCGGTGGACGCGGTCCGCGTGCCCGGCCAGTCCCAGGCACAGCTCACCCAGGTTGGGCCGGCGGAATGGCGGCTGCACATCGGCGATCAGGGCAGCGGCGCCGGCGCGGCGCCCGCCGAAGAGGACAACGCCCAGGTCCAGACTCCGGCCTTCAACCCGCAGCAGCCCAAGGGTGCCGCCTTTACCCTGGACAAGGACCTGGTGGTGTACTGGCGCCTGCAGTCCGGCCTGCCGGGCAGCGTCGATCTGCTCACCTACAAGCCCGACGCCGGCAAACGCGGCACCTTCATGCTCACGCTCACGCCCGGCGACGACCTGCAGCCGATCACCGCGGGCAGCGACTGGGTGTTCGTGCTCGACGTCTCCGGCTCCATGCAAGGCAAGTACGCCACCCTGGCCGACGGCGTGCAGCGCGCCCTGGGCAAGCTGCGCCCGGACGACCGCTTCCGCATCGTGCTTTTCAACAGCCGCTCCTGGGAGCTGACCAAGGGCTACGTCCCGGCGACCGCCGAGGCGGTCAAGCATTACAGCGAAGCGGTGGCGCGCGTCCGGCCGGAGAACAGCACTAACCTCTACGCCGGGCTCCAGGAAGGGCTCGACGCCGTCGAGGCCGACCGCACCAGCGCCATCGTGCTGGTCACCGACGGGGTGGCCAACGTGGGCGAGACCGCCCAGCGCCGGTTCATCGAGCTGGTGCGCCACAAGGACGTGCGCCTGTTCACCTTCATCATGGGCAACAGCGCCAACCGCCCGCTGCTGGAGGCCCTGACCGGGGCATCCGGGGGCTTCGCCATCGCGGTCTCCAACAGCGACGACATCGTCGGCCAATTACTCACCGCGGTGGGAAAGGTCACCCACCAGGCCCTGCACGGAGTCGAGGTCAAGATCGCCGGCATCAAGGTCGCCGATGTCACACCCAAGGAAATCGGCAGCCTCTACCGGGGCCAGCAGCTGGTGCTCATGGGTCACTACTGGGGCGACGGCCCGGCCAAGGTCGAGCTCCAGGGGCGCATCTCCGGCCAGCCCAAGCGCTACAGCACCCAGTTCGCCTTTCTCGAGCGGAGCACGGATAACCCGGAGCTGGAGCGCCTCTGGGCCTATGCCGGCATCGAGGCGATGCAGCAAGAGATGGCCGATTTCGGCGAGAGTGCAGACCTCAAGCGGGCCGCCACCGACCTCGCCCTGGAGTACGGGCTGGTGAGCGACTGCACGTCCATGGTGGTGATGCGCGATGAGCAGTTCGTCGCTCACGGCGTCCAGCGCAGCAACCAGGTGCGGGTCGCCCTGGAGCAGACCGCCCGCCAACGGCGCGCCCAGGCCGCCCCGGCCTCGCGGCGCGTCGACACCGCGCAGCCCATGTACAACGCCCCGCGTGCCGACCATGGCGGCGCTGGCGGAGGCGCGATCGACCCCTGGACGGTCGCGCTGCTGCTGGTCCTGGCGATGAGCCTGGGCGCCCGACGCCGCTCGGGACGCGCGGCGTGATCGGCCGAGCGAAAGGCCGCGCAGACCCCGGCGGGCTCGCCCTGCCGGGGCTCACCCTCGCCGTGGCGCTCCTGGCCCTCGCCCTCTACCTCGGCGGCGGACCCGCGCCGCCCTCCTGGGTCTTCGACCGCGCGGCCGTCGCCCAGGGCGAAGGGTGGCGCCTCATCACCGGCCATTTGGTGCACAGCGACCCCGAGCACCTGTTCTGGAACCTCGCGGCGTTGCTGCTCATCGGCTGGCAGCTGGAGCGGCGCGACCCCGCGCTGTTTGCCTGGGGCCTGGTCGCCGGCACCACGGCGGTGGATGCCTGGCTGTGGCTCGGCCTACCCGGCTTGCAGCGCTATTGCGGGCTGTCGGGCGTGCTCAACAGCCTGATGCTGGTACTGATGGTGAAGCTCTGGCGAGAGACCCGGGGACCCTGGGTCATGCTCATAGCGATCCTCAGCGCCGGGAAGCTGGTCGCGGAGCTGGCCTCGGGCCAGGCCATGCTCACCCATACCGCCTGGCCCAGCGTGCCCTCGGCCCATCTCGCCGGGCTGTGCGGCGGCATGGCCGTGCTCATATGGCGACGGCGCATGTACCGGCGCGGGCCGGGGAGCGGCACCTGCTGACGGCTGCCGCGCATCACGTCCGGACGGGCGCAATCCCTGAATCGTTTCCCCAGTGCACGCCCAGGAGCCCGTCCGACTTCCGCCGCAAGCCGACACATCCGGGCAGGAGCCAATGATCACATCACCGGCGAGCTTGAAAACCGCCGCTGGCTCTCGGACCATGCCTAGAAGCCTGTCGACAGGCTCCCACGAGCCACACCGGCGACGGGATCGGTGTCCCGCCGCGCGACCGGGAGCCCGCGCTCGACCTCCCATCTCTGAGGTAACCACGACCATGCGCCCTTGCCGTCTTGCCCTGCTGGTCCTGGCCTCGGCCTTTGCCAGCGCCTTGCCCCGTACCGACGCGCTTGCCGCGGCGGCGCCGCAGGTACTGCCGGCCGACGAGCGGGCCTATCTGGACGGCCTGTACCTGCACCTGCATCGACACCCGGAGCTGTCGCTCAAGGAGCGCGACACCGCGGCCTATCTGATGGCGCAGTTGGACGCCATCGGGCTCAGCTACCAGTACCCCATGGGCGGGCACAACATCGCCGGGCTGCTCGACAACGGCGCGGGCCCGGTGGTGCTGCTGCGCACGGACATGGACGCCCTGCCGGTCACCGAGGCGACCGGCAAGCCCTACGCCAGCGAGGTGCCCGGCGTGATGCACGCCTGCGGGCATGATCTGCACATGACGGTCTGGCTGGGGGTGCTGCGCGACCTGGCGAAGCGCCGCGAGGACTGGCACGGCAAGATCCTGTTCGTCGCCGAAAGCGCCGAGGAGATCGGACGCGGTTCCCGCGCAATGCTGGACGCGGGGCTCTTCGATCGGTTCCCGAAGCCCGACTTCGCGCTGGCCTATCACGACGACCCCCAGCTGCCGCCGGGCACCATCGGCATCACCCCGGGCTGGGCCATGGCCAACGTCGACATGCTCAGCATCCGGGTGCGCGGCCGGGGCGGGCACGGTGCGCAGCCGCAGAAGACTATCGACCCGGTGGTGCTCGCGTCCAAGATCGTTTCTGAATCTCCAGACGATCGTATCGCGTGAGGTCGCCCCCACCGATCCCACTGTCATCACGGTGGGCTCGATCCACGGCGGCACCGCCGGCAACATCATCCCCGACGAGGTCGAGCTGCAGCTCACCGTGCGCTCGTTCGGCGACGAGCAGCGGCAGTTCCTGCTAGACGCCATCCGCCGCACCTGCGCGGGCACGGCGATGGCCTCGGGCGTACCGGAGGGGCTGCTGCCGGAGGTGAAGGTCCGGGACATGTTCACGCCCGCGCTCTACAACGACCCGGCGCTCGCAGCCCGAATCCGCGGGCTACTCGTCGAGCGGATCGGCGCCGACCACGTGGTCGACACCGAGCGCCAGACCATCGGCGAGGACTTCTCCCGCTACGGCCGGGCGTTCGATCCGCCCGTGCCATCCTGCATGCTCCGGCTCGGGGCCGCACCTCCCGCCCGGGCCGGCACGGTCCTTCCTGGTCTCCACTCCGCCCTCTTTGCCCCGGACTACGAACGGGCGATCCCGGTGGGGGTCACCACGATGTCCGGGCTGATCCGGGCGCTGACCACTCAGAACAAAACGGTTATGAAGGGACCAAGCTCGGCCCGGTGATCGAAAAGGGCTCTGCCGAATCCAGCCGCTTGTATCTCATTGGTCACCGGCAAGACCGACCCGTCGATTCACATGCCACACGGCAAGGCCCCGCTCTTCGATCGCGAGCGGGTCGCGCGCTTCGGCAAGGGCGGCGTCGAGCGGCTGCTGAGGAATCCCGGTATCGTGCGCAGGCTTCACCTTTGTGGGCCCCACCATCATTTGCGCCCACATGCAGGGCGCCGGCATGGTAAACGACCACGTGGTCGACTGCTTCCGCCACGCGCAGCTCGCGCCGCGCGGCTGACGCAGTGATCAAACCAGGGGCCCGGCAGGCCCCGACAACAGGCCAAACGAAATCCTGGCCTGGCCCCGGCTATCGCTGCATGCTACACAACGGGACCTGACCCCCGCTTTGTGTGACCCCGGCTTTCGCTTTCGGCTTTGGTCGCGCGTCGAGATGGACGTTGAATCGCGATCTACAATATAAACGCGGGTTCTTCGTCGGCCGGTTCGCTCGTTAGCCCTCGGCTCACGGGTCGTTCACAGTCCGAGGGCCATCGCTCCGGAGGGCTTCCTCTCATGCCTGAGAAACAAGTCATCGCAGTTGTCGGGGCCACCGGTGCGCAGGGTGGCGGGCTCGTGCGAGCGATTGTCGCCGATCGCGGGGGACCCTTCGTCGCTCGCGCGATCACTCGCAACCCGCAGTCCGACAAAGCCCGGGCACTCGCTGCGCTGGGGGCCGAAGTGGTCGCCGCCGACGCCGACGATCCCCCGAGCCTCGAACGAGCGTTCGCCGGAGCTTATGGCGCCTACTGCGTCACCAATTTCTGGGAGCACTTGTCCGCGGAGCGCGAAGGCGCGCAGGCCACGGCGATGGCCCGAGCGAGTCGGCAGGCGGGCGTCCGGCACGTGGTCTGGTCGACGCTCGAGGACACCCGCAATTGGGTGTCCCTCGACGACAGCCGCCTGCCCACGCTTCAGGGTAAATACAAGGTGCCGCACTTCGACTCCAAGGCGCAGATGGATCGCGTGTTCGCGGAGGAGGGGGCGCCGACCTCGTACCTGCTTGCAGCGTTCTACTGGGAGAACTTTATCCATTTCGGTATGGGACCGCGTCAGGGGGCCGACGGAGACTTAGTGCTCGCGCTGCCACTCGGGGGCGCCAAGCTGCCGGGCATCGCGACGGAGGATATCGGCAAATGCGCCTACGGCGTTCTCCGCCGTGGCACCGGCGCGGTCGGCCAGCGATTCGGAATCGCCGGAGAAATCCTCTCCGGCGAGGAAATGGCGGAGAAGATGGGTCGGGCCCTCGATCGCAAGGTCACTTTCCAGGATGTTCCTTTCGACGTTTATCGCGCCATGGGCTTCCCCGGCGCCGAAGACATCGGCAACATGTTCCAGTTCCAGGCGATTCTTGGCGAAGAGTTTCTCCGTAGCCGCGATCCCAAGCTCGCACGCTCATTGAGCCCTGATCTGCTCAGCTTCGATGCCTGGCTCGCCGCCAACGCCGGCCGCTTCACGATCGGGTGAACGAATCGGAAAAATAATTCTGTTTCGCGGAGCACCGCCGGCTGGTGCGCGGCCTGCTCGGGGCCCTCTGGCGCTACGGCTATTCCGCCTTTGCCAAGCCGATCCCGCTGGGCGGAACGGCCCACGCCTGCGGCAGCCTGGTCGCCCGCGACGACTTCCCGACCTCGGTGGTCGACGCCAGGGGGCGGGTGCACGGCATGGACAACCTCCACGTGGTCGACGGCAGCGTGCTGCCGCGCTCCAGCCGGGTGAACCCGTCGCTGACCATCTACGCCCGGGCCCTGCGGGTGGCGGCCCAGCTGCTCGATTCTCGGCCAGCAGAATCGGCCCGCGAGGCGGATCGTGAGCCTTCCACTGCCTGACCGGGTGCACTTCGGCCGCGCCATCTGCGGGGACCTCGACCAGGCCGAGCGCCGCGAGTGGTGGCTGGCCAACGGGCGCGGCGGCTACGCCAGCGGGACCCTGGCGGGGAGTCTCAGCCGGCGCTACCACGGGCTGCTGGTGGCGCCGGTCAACCCGCCGCTGGGGCGCGTCCTGGTGCTCGCCAAGGCGGATGCCACGCTGATCGACGGCGCCCGGGAGTGGCCGCTCGCCACCAACCGCTGGGCGAGCGGCGCCGTCGATCCCCAGGGCTATGTCCACATCGAGTCGTTCCGCCTGGAGGGACGCATGCCGGTGTGGCGCTACGCCTGCGGCGAGCTGCGACTGGAGCAGCGCATCTGGATGGAGCCGGGCGCACACACCACCTACGTCGCCTATCGGCTCGACGGGGTGGGGCCCGGCGCCGGCGCGGCCTGCAGCCTGCGGGTGCGGCTGCTGGTGAATGCCCGGGATCACCACGGCAACGCCTGGCCCGGGGCATTCGACCCGGTCATTGAGCAGGACGGCGAGTGCCTGCGCGTGACGCACCCCGACTGGTTTCAGTTGTATCTGCGCGTCCCCGGCGGCAGCGCCGTGCGCACCGGGCACGCGTGGATCGAGGACCTCGATCTGCCGGCGGAGCGCGAGCGCGGGCTGGACCCCACCGATTGCCACCTGTACGTCGGCGAGGCCGTCCTGAGTCTGGCGCCGGGGGAGTGGACGGGGCTGGTCGCGAGTCTCGACGAGGGCGCCTCGTCGGATCTGGAGGAGGCCATGCGGCGGTTTCTGGCCCAGGATCAGAGGGTCCTCAAGCGCGCCTGGCTCAGGCATCCGGAGCTGCGCGAGGCGCCGCCCTGGATCTCCCAGCTCGTCCTGGCGAGCGACAGCTTCGTTTTCGCGCGCCCGCTGGCGGAGCTCCCGGACGGGGAGTCGGTGATCGCCGGCTATCCCTGGTTCGGCGACTGGGGCCGCGACACCATGATCGCGCTGCCCGGCTTGACGCTCGCCACCGGCCGCTACGAGAGTGCGCGGCGCATCCTCGAGACCTTCGCGCGCTTCGTCGACCAGGGCATGTTGCCCAACGCCTTCCCCGGCGCCGGGGAGTGGCCCGAGTACAACAGCGTGGACGCCGCCCTCTGGTATGTCGAGGCCTGGCGGGCCTACCTGGAGGTGACCCGCGACCGGGCGGCCCTGGGCCGCGTCTACCCGGTGCTCGAGTCGATCATCGACTGGCACCGCCGGGGCACCCGCTACGGCATAGGCGTGGATCCCGGCGACGGGCTGCTGCGGGCCGGGGAGCCGGGCGTCCAGCTCACCTGGATGGACGCCAAGGTCGGCGGCTGGGTGGTCACCCCGCGCATCGGGAAGCCGGTCGAGGTCAATGCGCTCTGGTTCAACGCCCTGATGGCCATGGCCGGCTTTGCTCGGCTGCTCGGACGCGACGCCTCGACCTACGCGGAGGCCGCCGATCAGGTGCGCCGCGGCTTCCGGCGATTCCGCAAGACCGGCGGGGCGCTGTTCGATGTCATCGACGGCCCCGAGGGTCCGGACCCCAGTGTGCGCCCCAACCAGCTGTTCGCCGTGAGCCTGGCGTTCAGCCCGCTGGGACCCGCGGACCAGGCCGCGGTGGTGGCCGAGTGTGCCCGGGAGCTGCTCGGCTCCTTCGGGCTGCGCTCCCTGAGCCCGGCCCATCCGGACTATCGGCCCTGCTACCAGGGAGGGATCTGGGAGCGCGACGCCAGCTATCACCAGGGACCGCTCTGGGGCTGGCTGCTCGGGCCATTCGCGCTGGCGCTGCATCGCCTCCAGGGCGATCCCGCGGCGGCCCAGGCGTTGCTGGAGCCCATCGGTGAGCACCTGCTCGACGCCGGGCTGGGCACGGTGAGCGAGATCTTCGACGGGGATGCGCCGCACCGGGCCCGGGGCGCCCCGGCCCAGGCCTGGTCCGTGGCCTGCGTGCTGGAGGCCTGGTGGCGCCTGGAGCGCGCGAAACGGGTCGCGGCGCCCGAGCGCAACGCGTCGCCACCGGCGCGCAGTGCGGACTGACATCCCCCCAACCGACGCGAGGTGCGGATCATGGCGACAATGGATCTGAACGCGGAACGGCAACGACTCGAGGGCCAGCGTGCGGGCACCGAGGACTGGCGGCTCTGGGGGCCCTACCTCTCGGAGCGTGCCTGGGGCACGGTGCGCGAGGACTACAGCGAGGGCGGCACCGCCTGGGAGTATTTCGACCACGACCAGGCGCGCTCGCGGGCCTACCGCTGGAGCGAGGACGGCATGGGCGGAATCTGCGACGAGGGGCAGCGCCTGTGTCTCGCGTTGGCGTTCTGGAACGGCCGCGATCCGATCCTCAAGGAGCGCGCCTTCGGCCTGACCGGCAACCAGGGCAACCACGGCGAGGACGTCAAGGAATACTATTTCTACGTCGACGCCACCCCGAGCCACAGCTACCTGCGCTATCACTACCACTACCCGCAGGCCGAGTATCCGTACCGTCGGCTGGTGGAGGAGAATGCCCGGCGCGGGCGCGCCGACCCGCCGTTCGGCCTGATCGACGCCGGGGTGTTCGACGAGCGACGCTACTGGGACATCCAGGTCCACTACGCCAAGGCCGAGCCCGAGGAGATCCACGCCCACCTGTTCATCTACAACAGCGGCCCGGACGAGGCGAGCCTCTACCTGCTGCCCCATCTGTGGTTCCGCAACACCTGGTCCTGGGGTGATTCCGAGGAGGTCCGGCCGGAGCTGCGGCGCATCGAGCCGCCGGCGGGCGCAGCGTTCGCCATTGAGGCCAGTCATCTGACCCTGGGCACCTATTACCTCTACGGCCAGCAGCCCGCGGAGCTGCTGTTCACCGAGAACGAGAGCAACGCCGAGCGGCTCTGGGGCCAGCCAAACGCCCAGCCGTTCGTCAAGGATGCCTTTCATCGCCATGTCGTCGACGGTGAGGTGGGGGCGGTGAATCCGGACGGGCGCGGGACCAAGTTCGCGGCCGTGCACCGCCTGCGGGTGGGGCCGAATGGCCAGCGGGCGCAGATCAACCTAGTGCTGGCCGCCCGACCCCTGGACAAGCCGTTCGCGCACAGCCAGGTGGTCTTTTCCCGGTGCAAGTCCGAGGCCGATGGCTTCTACGACGACCTGCTGCCCGAGGCCAGCCCCGAGGACAACCGCATCATGCGCCAGGCGCTGGCGGGGATGATCTGGTGCAAGCAGTTTTTCCACTACGACGTGACCCGCTGGCTGCAGGGCGATCAGCTCCCCGCGCCTGCCGGCCGCCAGCACGGGCGCAACAGTGGCTGGCGACACTTCAACGCCGCCCAGGTTCTCTCCATGCCGGACTCCTGGGAGTATCCCTGGTTCGCGGCCTGGGACCTGGCGTTTCACTGCGCGGCGCTCGCGCTGGTCGACGTGGACTTCGCCAAGGGCCAGCTCGAGCTGCTGCTCAAGGAGAACTACCTGCACCCCAACGGCCAGATCCCGGCCTACGAGTGGGCGTTCGGCGACGTTAACCCGCCGGTGCATGCCATGGCGGTGCTCAAGGCGTTCCGCGCCGAGCGCGTGCAGCGCGGCGCGGCCGACGTAGGCTTCCTGCAGCGCGTGTTCCACAAGCTGCTGCTCAATTACGCCTGGTGGATCAATCGCAAGGACCAGGACGGCCACAACGTCTTCGAGGGCGGGTTCCTGGGCCTCGACAACATCTCGGTGTTCGACCGCTCCCACCCGCTGCCTTACGGCTACGCGCTCAAGCAGGCCGACGCCACCGGCTGGATGGCCATGTTCGCGCTGCACATGACCGTCATGGCGCTGGAGATCTGCACGGTCGACCCGGACTACGAGGACATGGCGATCCAGTGCTTCCAGCAGTTCATGCACATCGCCAACGCCCTGAACGGGGAGGCCTCGGTGCCCGCTGTGGGACGATGTCAGCGGCTTCTACAAGGACGTGGTCGTGGAGCCCGACGGCAAGGGGCATCGTATCGACGTCTACTCCTGGGTCGGCCTGATCCCGCTGTTCGCCACCGAGGTCATCGACGCGCGCCTGCTGCAGAACGCGCCGCGCTTCGCCGGCTATCTGCACCGCTTCGGGGGAGGGACCTTCCGCGGCAGCATCGTGTGCGCCTGCCCGGATGCCGCGAACGCCCGGGGCGAGCACCTGCTGTCACTGGTCGACGGGTCCCGGCTGCAGCGCATCCTGCAGCGGCTGCTGAACGAGGACGAGCTCCTGTCGCGCTACGGCATCCGCGCCGTGTCGCGCCTGCACGCCACGCACACCGACCTCGGCTACATCCCGGGCGTCGGCCACGCCTACATGGAGTATGTCCCCGGGGAGTCGAATTCGGGCCTGTTCGGCGGCAACTCCAACTGGCGCGGACCGATCTGGATGCCCTGCAATTTCACCCTGGTCCAGGCCCTGGAGAAGTTCCACCGCTTCCTCGGCGACGATTTCAAGGTCAGCGTGCCGGCCGCCGACGGCCAGGCGATGACACTGAAGGAGATCGCCACCCTGATCGCCGAGCGCCTGGTCGACATCTTCCGCCGGGACGAGCACGGACGCATCCCCGCGCTACCCGGGGACAGCCCGTTCCAGAACGACCCCAATTGGCAGGATCTGCACCTGTTCCATGAGTACTTCCACGGGGACACCGGCCTGGGTCTGGGGGCCTCGCACCAGACCGGCTGGACCGGACTCATCGCCAACCTGGTCATGCGCCGCTATCGCCGGGACATCCCCGTCTACTGGCGCGAGCGCAGCCGCGGCGGCAAGGTCAAAGCGGCGGCGGGCTCGGCGGCGGCCGGCGCCTGAGGAGCCCGACATGCCCGAAGCCATGGCACCTCGTGAGCGAGACCCGGCGGCGCGCGACCGCCTGGCTGCGCGCACTGCTGCGCGCCTATGCCCTGAGTGTGGAGATCGGCACCCGCACCCTCGGCCCGCTGCTCGATCTGTATATCCGGCTGTGGATCGGCCAGAGCTTCCTGGTCTCGGGGCTGCTCAAGGTCGGTAACTGGGACAACGCGCTGGCGCTGGCCCGTTACGAATACCCGGTCTCCTGGATGGACCCGGTCGCTGCCGCCTACACCGGCGCGGCCATCGAGCTGGTGGCCCCGGTGCTGCTGGTGCTCGGGCTGGCGACGCGAGCCGCGGCCCTGGCCATGCTCGCGCTGAGCCTGGTGATCCAGCTCAACTATCGTGAGCTCGACGTCAATCTGTTCTGGGCGGCGCTGCTCGGCTGGCTGGTGGTCCGCGGGGCCGGGGCGCTGTCTCTGGACCGGCTGTTCGCGCGCGGCCTCGGCGACAGCGCGCTGCCGTTTGCCGGCGGGATCATCCGCGGCGCAGCCCGGCTCACCCGGGTCGGCGAGCCGTTGTATCTGCTCGCCCTGCGCCTGTGGCTGGCAGCGGCCTTCCTGGTGGTTCTGGCCGGCGGCGCGGGGCACTTTGCGCCCGCGCTCGTCGCCCGGACCGCCGCGCCCTTGGCGGGCGCACCGGCCCTCGCCCTGGCGCTGCTGATCGGCGTCGGGCTCGGGCTGCGCCCTGCCGCGGTTGCGCTCGCCCTGCTGGCGCTCGGCATGCAGATGATGGAGCCGGCGCACCTGGACAATGTGCACTACCTGGTGCTGGTGCTCGCCAGCCTGGCCCTGAGCGGGGCGGGGGAGCTCTCGCTAGATGCCGCGCTGCGGACGCTGCTCGGGCGCTTCGCGCGGCCGGAGAGTCTCCGAGGTTTGCCGCTCCAGGAGCTTCCGCGGGTGGTGATCGTCGGCGCCGGCTTCGGCGGGATGGCCTGCGCCCAGGCCCTGCGCCACACCCCGGTCTCGATCACCCTGATCGACCAGCACAATTACCACCTGTTCCAGCCGCTGCTCTACCAGGTGGCGACCACGGGGCTGTCGCCCGGGGACATCGCCACCCCGATCCGCGCCCTGCTGCGCGACCAGGCCAATGCCCGGGTGCTGCTCGGGGAGGTTACGGGGGTCGACCCGGCCGGGCGCTCGGTGCTGATCGGCGAGCGGCGGATTCCCTACGACTACCTGGTGATCGCCACCGGCGCCTCCCACAGCTATTTCGGGCGCGACGACTGGGGGCCGCACGCCCCAGGGCTCAAGCGCATCGAGGATGCCACCGAGATCCGCAGCCGCCTGCTGCTGGCCTTCGAGCGCGCCGAGGCGGCCGAAGACCCCGCCGAGCGCGCGGCGCTGATGACCTTTCTCATCGTCGGCGCGGGTCCCACCGGCGTGGAGCTCGCCGGGGCCCTGGCGGAGCTGGCCCGCTACGGCATGCAGAAGGAGTTCCGTGAGCTCGATCCTGCGAGCGCCCGGGTGCTCCTGGTGCAGTCCGGCCCGCGCATCCTGCCGGCCTTCCCCGAAGAGCTCTCGGCGCGCGCGGAGACAGCGCTACGCCGCCTCGGCGTCGAGGTGCTCACCAACAGCCGGGTCGAGGAGATCGACGAGGGAGGGGTGCGCGTGAGCGGCACCCGCATCGTCGCCCGCAGCGTGTTCTGGGCGGCCGGCGTGGTGGCCTCTCCGGCCGCCCGCTGGCTCGGCACGGCCAGCGACCGCAGCGGCCGGGTCACGGTCGACCCGGACCTCTCGGTGCCGGGTCTCGTCAACGTCTTCGCGGCCGGCGACACCGCGGCCTCCAACGCCTGGAACGGCCAGCCGGTGCCCGGGCTCGGGCCGGCGGCCAAGCAGGCCGGCCATTACGTCGCACGGGTCATCCGGGCGCGGGTCGCCGGCCGCGCCGACCCCGCACCCTTCCGCTACCGCCATCTGGGCAGCCTCGCCACCATCGGGCGCAAGGCCGCCGTGGCCGATTTCGGCTTCGTGCGTCTGTCCGGGACGCTCGCCTGGTGGCTCTGGGGGCTGGTCCACGTATTTTTCCTGGCCGGCGTGCGCAACCGCATCTCGGTGATGCTCGACTGGGCCTGGGCCTATGTCACCTACCGCAGCAGCACCCGGCTGATCACCGGGGCCGTGGCGGCGGCCGCGCCCCAGCCGGCGATGGCTTCCCAACCGGGGACTCGAGATGCGCGCTGAGACCCTGTCTGTGAGAACCGGCCTGCGGTGCTGCCGGTCGTCTACCTCTATCTGGCCGGCATGGTGCAGGGGCTGATCCTGGTCAGCTTCCCGGCGAGCAGCGCCGTGCTCAAGTCGATGCACGGATTCACCGACGCGCAGTACGGCTCGATCTTCCTGCCCCAGGTCATCGCCGCTGTGGTGGGTGCCCTGGCGGGCGGGTCGCTGGCCCCCCAGCTCGGGCTCAAGCATCTGCTCTGGCTGGCGCTGCTGGTCAACGGGCTCTCCCAGATCCTGCTGGCGGCCACCCTGGGCATGCCTCCCGACGGGGCGCTGGCCGCCGTGCTCGCAGACACCGCTTGCATGGGTCTGGGCTTCGGCATCTCGGGCGCACCGCACAAGGACGCACCAAGGACGGGGTCAGGTCTCCCATGTCCCATTCGGAAGGACGGGGTCTCCCATGTCCCATTCGCCCGTGAGGTACTATTTTTTGAAAGTCGGACAGGACAGCAAAGGATTGCTTTATGGCCAGGCCATTACGTTTCGAGCTCGCGGGCGCTCTGTAACACGTTACCGCGCGGGGCAACGATTAGAGGGGCCAGCGTCGGATTAATTTGGCTAACGCCATTTGGAGAGAAATTTAGGTCATCGTAAAATGGACATTAAAGCGGCCCCTTTAACTCTATCGGTCTGACGCTCGATGGGGAGGGTCGGGCAGATGTGGACCGCCTGATCGAGTGCGCAAATGCCAGCGGCGCCCGCTTGACGCAGGCATTGCTCACCGAGATCGTCTCGACAGATGACAAGCAGCGCTTCAGCCTGACTCCGGATCGCCTTCGCATCCGGGCGAGACAAGGCCATTCCATCAAGGTCGATCTGAACCTCGATCCTGTTGTGCCGGCCGGTCGGCCGGTCGAGATAGGTATACTGTCCCCGTAATTGCCGTAGTTGCGCGGAGGGCTCGACATGGGACAACCTGTTTCGAAATCGCAGCACTATTGCTACTCGGACTATCTCCGTTGGGACGATGACCAGCGTTGGGAGCTGATCGACGGCGAGCCTTTCTGCATGTCGCCGGCGCCCAGCGGCGACCACCAGAGCGTATCGGTCGAGCTTACGCGACAGATCGCCAACTATCTGATCGAGCGCCCCTGCCGGGTATTCCACGCCCCCTTCGACGTACGCCTGCCGAGTGCCGAGGAGAGCGATGATCGGGTTTCCACGGTCGTCCAGCCGGACCTGACTGTCTTCTGCCATCAAGAGCGGCTCGACCAGCGAGGCGCCCGGGGCGCCCCCGACTGGGTGATCGAGATCCTCTCGCCTGCCACGGCGGTCCACGATCAAGTGCGCAAGCTCGCGGTCTACGAGCGTTCGGGGGTGGAGGAGTATTGGCTGGTCCATCCGCAGGATCGGCTGGTGACCGTGTATCGGTTGGGAGCGGACGGCCGCTATGGCCGACCCGAGATCGTCGAGACGCGCGGCCGGCGCTCGCCCGGTCTGTTTCCCGATCTGCCAATCGACTGGGGCCTGGTCTTCGCCCGGCTGCCGGCGCCGGAGCAGGTCCGGGAGGCCGTGCCACCTTACGCCGCCACCGGGTAACCGGCCGGGCCCGATAGGCTATCATGGGGCGCTCGCATCCCCGCTGAACGCCCTGTCCCATGAGAGTGCTCGTCTACCGCGGTCTGGATACCGCGGCCATCCCCGGTTATGACAAGCTCGCCGGCCACCTGGCCGCCGGCGACTTCCGCTCGGCCGATGTCAAGAAGATCGGCGACAATCTCTACCGCGCGTGCCTGGATCGCAGCGACCGGCTGCTGTTTTCGCTCTACCGCTACCAGGAAGAGCCTTGCGTGCTGGTGCTCGAGCACATCCACCGACACGCCTACGAGAAGTCGCGGTTCCTCGCCCGGGGCGTGTCCATCGACGAGGACAGGATCCCGACCCTGGATGCTCCCTCGGGGGACGCTGCCCCGGTGCTGCCCTACCTGAGCCCGAATCAGCCTCGGTTTCACCTGCTGGATAAGGTCCTGTCGTTCGACCAGGACCAGGAGGCGGTGTATCGCCAATCCCCGCCCCTGGTGATCATCGGCTCGGCGGGCAGCGGCAAGACCGCCCTGACCCTGGAGAAGATGAAGGACGCGCTCGGCGATGTCCTCTATGTCACCCGCTCCTCGTTCCTCGCCCAGAATGCCCGGGACCTCTACTACGCCCACGGCTATGAGAACAGCGCCCAGGAGGTCGATTTCCTGTCCTTTCGGGAATATCTGGAGAGCATCCATGTGCCGAGCGGTAAGGAGATCACCCCCCGGGCCTTCGCCGACTGGGCGGCGCGCCAGCGCCTGCCCCGGGAGCTGCGCGACAGCCACCGCCTGTTCGAGGAGATCCAGGGCGCCATCACCGGGACCGAGGAGACGCGCGCCTACCTGAGCCGCGAGACCTATCTCGCCCTGGGGGTGCGCCAGTCGATCTATCCCCCGGAGCTGCGCGATGCGGTCTACGATCTGTTCGAGCGCTACCGCCGCTTTCTCGACGAGCAGGGCTGGTTCGATCCCAACATGGTCAGCCACGCCTGGCTGGAGCGGATCGAGCCCCGCTACGATTTCGCGGTGGTCGACGAGGTCCAGGACCTCACCAACATCCAGCTGCTGCTGATCCTGCGCGCCCTGCGCGACCCGCGCGGCTTCCTGCTGTGTGGGGACGCCAATCAGGTGGTCCACCCCAATTTCTTCTCCTGGGCCAAGGTCAAGACCCTGTTCTGGCAAGAGCAGGGCGACGGCGCGCCGGCGGACCTGATCCGCATCCTCAACGCCAACTTTCGCAACTCCCCCCAGGTCACCGAGGTGGCCAACCGACTGCTGCACATCAAGCACGCGCGGTTCGGCTCCGTCGATAAGGAGAGCAACTACCTGGTGCGCAGCTGCGGCCCCGCCGGCGGCCGGGTTGGCCTGCTCAAGGACTCGGATGCGGTCAAGCGCGACCTGGACCGGCGCACGGCGGGCTCGGTGCGCTTCGCCATCCTGGTCATGCACCCGGAGCAGAAGACCGAGGTGCGCAAATTCTTTCGCACCCCGCTGGTGTTCTCCATCCATGAGGCCAAGGGCCTGGAGTACGAGAACG
The DNA here is from genome assembly GCA_963775335.1 of uncultured Gammaproteobacteria bacterium. GTDB lineage: Bacteria > Pseudomonadota > Gammaproteobacteria > Chromatiales > Chromatiaceae > CAVQCX01. Next base: position 1,225,358 of record CAVZIJ010000002.1, on the reverse strand, counting down.
TGCTGCTGTACGGCTTCGTCTCCAGCGAGGAGAAGCGGTTTCGCGAGATCGCCGGCGAGCTGGGCGAGCAGGACCTCACGAACGAGCTGCGCTATGCCCGGGCCCGCGACAAGGGCGACAAATCCCTGGAGATCTACAAGTTCTACATCAACGCCCTGTACGTGGCCGCGACCCGGGCGGTGAAGAACCTCTACCTCATCGAGCCGCGGCCAGAGCAACGCCTGCTCGCCCTGCTCGGTCTGGTCGAGGTGCACGAGGCGGTCGACCATGTGACCGAGCAGCGCTCCAGCCTCGAAGAATGGCGTCGTGAGGCCCATCGCTTGGCGCTCCAGGGCAAGGACGAGCAGGCCGAGGAGATCCGCGAGCAGATCCTCAAGCAGCGCCAGGTACCCTGGACGGTGCTGCGCGGCGAGGCCCTGGCCGAAGTGGAGCGCAAAGCCCTGGAGCACGGCGAGAAGAAGGCCTGTATCGCGCTGACCGAGTACGCCCTGGTCTATCGCGACCAACGCTACCTGAATGCGCTCGCCGGGGCCGGCTTCAAGGCCGCCAAGCACCCGGACAAGGCCATGCAGGTGCTCGAGAAGAAGCACTACATGCTGTATGGCCTGCGCAGCCACGGCGGCGTGCTCGCCGAAGCCGACAAGTACGGGGTGGACTTTCGCAACGTCTTCGGTCAGACCCCGCTGATGATCGCCAGCCGCACGGGCAACGCCGAGCTGGTCGAGGCGTTGCTCGATCGCGAGGCCGACACGGGGCTGGTCGACGGCAACGGCCTCAACGCCTTCCAGATCGCCCTGGAGCGGGCCTGTGCCGACGAGCGCTTCGCCCGCGCCAAGCTGCCGGCGGTGCTCGAGCGCCTGGCCCCGGCCAGCCTGGATATCCAGGTGGACGAGCGACTGGTCAAGCTCGACCGGAGGCTGATGGAGTACCTGATGCTCAGTGTGGCGATGGTGCTGTTCTACCAGCGCCTCGGCGAGGGCTGGGCCTCGCGCCGGGCCCTGCTCGCCGCCGGCGATTTTGCCGACGTCCTAGGCCATTTCCCGGAATCTGTCGTGCCGGCCCGGCGCAAGCGCCGCCAATACATCTCTTCCATTCTGTCCAAGAACGAGATCGCGCGCCGCGAGCCCCATAACCGCAAGCTGTTCCTGCGGGTGCACCACGGCCAGTACCTGCTCAATCCCAACCTGGCCCTGCGGGTGGAGGGTGAGTGGCGGCGCATCTACGAGCTGTTGTCGCCGGAACGCCTGGCCGGGGAGCTGCGCGATCCGGTGCGCTGGGGGGAGCATGTCTGGGACCCCAACTCCAATCGGGAGCGGGCGATGATAAGGCTGCGCAGTCTGCTCAAAGGGCTGAACGAGGGTCGCACACTCGCCCAGCTCCGGGGCGACCCCTTCGGGCCGGGTGAGTCCCCGGAGCTCCACGAGCCCGAGGACCGGGCGCCGGGCGCGGCCGCGCCGGGGAGGGACCCGGTCGCAGCGGGCCGGACCGCGGCGGTGCCGTCGGAGACAACCGGGGCGGAGGAGTCCCGTCCGACCCCCGAGGAGACGCCTGCGCAGCAGCTGTGGCTCGACCTCGATGATGGGTTGGACGACGGCGGGAACGGATAATGGGACGTACCCCCGAGGTTGGTGGCCACACGAGCGACCCTGATGCCGGGGGTCACCGCGGGCGGAGCTCGGCGCAAGCCTGGGGATATGTTGCCTCGACCGGAAAGCTGGACGTGCTGAAGGTCCTGGTCGACATCGGCGCAAGCCTGGGGATAAGCACCCACGACTGCTATGACGCCCTGGACAGCGCCTCGACCCTGCCGGTGCCGCGCTTCCCCCGCCTGGCAATGGGTGGAAATGGGATAGATCTATTTCTTGGCCCTTTGCGGGTCGAGTGTCATGGGCGACGGTAGACCCCGGCCGCTGCAGCGCTGCAGGGTCAACCTGCCGTGCATGGCCGTTCCAGGCCTGGCTGGTCGGCGTGCAGCCAGGCAGAGATCGATCGCCCCTCGGCATAGCCGATCCGTAGCCGGCACCGGAACGCGCCCTTTCGGTGATCAGTTCGTGCGCCGGGGGGCACCTGGGCTGGCGCAGCCTGCTCCATTCCTGGTCCTGTCAAGACCTTGGGCCGCACGGGCCGTTAGGGTACATTGAGACTCATTCCCGGCGTCCGCTGAGCGGCAGTAACTGCCGCCGCCAGCCCGCCCAGGCTGCTCTTGCGGGCCTGAGCGAGCGGCCGATCGCGAGCACCGTTGCATCGCCGACAGGGTGGAGGTGCTGATTCGGGACCACTGCGGGCGGAACGGTATCGCGGGCTCCGGGCAGGGCACTTCGTTGGATAAGAACCGGTAGGCTGGAGTGGACCTTGAATCAGCCAGGGATGATCCCGCGGCCATGAATAAGAAAACCCTCAGCGAAGATGACATCAGCGCCAAGTACATCACGCCCGCTGTCGCCAAAGCGGGGTGGGATGAGGCCACCCAGATTCGGCGGCAGGTCTACTTCACCAAAGGTCGGATCATCGTGCGCGGCAGGCTGGTCAGCCGCGGCAAGGCGAAGCGTGCCGATTACGTCCTCTATTGCCAGGGCATCCCGATCGCCCTGATCGAGGCCAAGGACAACAGCCACGCCGTCGGCGACGGCATGCAGCAGGCGCTCGAATACGCGCAGAGCCTGGCCGTGCCTTTCGTCTTCACCAGCAACGGCCACGGCTTCCTATACGACCTGCAGAGCGCCGGCAACGCCGGCGAGTACTACACGCCCCGCGCCGTCACCGCCTTCATGGCGGCTCGCATCGACCCCAGGCCGGGCGAGATCCTGTTCGACCCGGCCTGCGGCACCGGCGGCTTCCTGACCTGCGCCATCCGGCACATGCGCGAGCGCTACGTCAAGCGGCCGAAGCACGAGCAGGCCCTGCAGGCCGGACTGCGCGCGGTGGAGAAAAAGCAGCTGCCGCACATGCTCTGCGTTACCAACATGCTGCTGCACGGCATCGAAGACCCCAGCTTCGTGCGCCACGACAACACCCTGGCCCGGCCCTACGTCAGCTACGGCCAGAGCGACCGGGTGGACATCATCCTCACCAATCCGCCCTTCGGTGGAAAGGAAGAGGACGGCATCGAGTCCAACTTCCCGGCCCACTTCCGTACCAAGGAGACCGCGGACCTGTTCCTGGCGCTGTTCATCCGGCTGCTCAAGCCCGGCGGACGCGCCGCCGTGGTGCTGCCCGACGGCAGCCTGTTCGGCGAGGGCGTGAAGACCCGGCTCAAGGAGCACCTGCTCCAGGAGTGCGACCTGCACACCATCGTGCGCCTGCCCAACAGCGTGTTCAGGCCCTATGCCAGCATCGGCACCAATCTGCTGTTCTTTGAGAAGGGTGAGCCGACCCGGGAGGTCTGGTGCTACGAGCACCGCGTCCCCGAGGGTCAGAAGGGCTACTCGATGACCAAGCCGATCCGCGTCGAGCACCTGCAAGGCTGCGTGGACTGGTGGGGCGGGGCAGAGCGAAAGGGCCGGCAGCAGACGGAGCAGGCCTGGCGGGTCGGCATCGAGGAGATCAAGGCGCGAAATTACAACCTGGACTTCAAGAACCCGCACACCGTCGCGGCGGACCACGGCGACCCGGAAGCGCTGCTGGCCGAGCTCGATGAGGCCGAGCGACAGGCCGCCGCGCTGCGCGAGCAGCTGAAGGGCATGCTGGCCGAGGCGCTTCTGCGATGCATCCCGCGCGGCTGCTAAAGCACTTCGATCGGATTGCGGAGGCGCCCGATGCCGTCCCGCGGTTGCGGCAGTTCATCCTCGATCTCGCGGTGCGGGGGAAGCTGGTGGAGCAGGACCCTAAAGACGAGCCGGCGTCGGAGTTGCTCAAGCGGATTGCAGCCGAGAAGGCGCGGCTGGCGAAGGAGGGGGAGATAAGGAAGCCAAAGCCGTTTCCGGCAGTCGACGAACCCCCGTTCGTGCTGCCGCAGAGTTGGCGCTGGACCCGCATGCGCGAGATCACGAGCGATCGCGGCCAGAAGGTCCCTGACGCGACTTTCACCTACATTGACGTGACGGCCATAAGCAAAGAGGCTGGCGTCGTCGCCGCTGCAAAGGTCCTCGAAGCCAATGAGGCTCCGAGCCGAGCGCGCAAGATCGCGAGGAAGGGCGACGTGATCTATTCATGTGTTCGCCCGTACCTGCTGAACCTCGCGGTCATCGAGGAGGATTTCGATCCTGAGCCCATTGCAAGCACTGCCTTTGCTATCTTGAATGGGCACGGCTTTGTGTTGCCGCGCTATCTTTGGATCGTGCTGCGCAGCCCGTTCACGGTTGCATGCGTGGAGGAGGACCAACGCGGGCAAGCGTATCCGGCAATCAACGACGCCGATTTCGCTGTTCTTCCCTTCCCCCTTTCCCCCCTCGCAGAGCAACACCGCATCGTCGCCAAGGTCGATGAGCTGATGACGCTGTGTGATCGGCTGGAGGCGGCGCAGACCGAGCGGGAGCAGCGGCGAGACCGTCTGGTGGCGGCCAGCCTGCACAGCATCAACCAAGCCACTCCCGCCGCCGAGGGCGAGGTCGCCGCTTTCCGCGAGCCCGCCCGCTTTCACCTCGACCATCTTCCCCGCCTCACCACCCGCCCCGAGCACATCAGGGCTCTGCGCCAAACCATCGTTAACCTTTCGGTCCGCGGGAAACTGGTGGAACAGGACCGGGCCGAGGATCGAAGGAATCAATCAGCCCTTCGCCCTGACAACGAGGCCGAAGACTACGATGAAAGCGCCTTCGAAGAGCGTGCGGCGCTATTCACGCTCCCCGAGAGCTGGAGAATCGAGCCACTATCGAGGGTCTCTGAAAATATCGTGGACTGTCCGCACACGACGCCCCGGTGGACCAAGGTCGGGGTGCTTTGCATCAAGACAAATCAAGTTCGCGCCGGAACCCTCGCTGTATCCTCGCCGTACTTTGTAAGCGAAGAAACCTACCAGACCAGAATCGAAAGGTTGGAACCACGATTCGACGATATCCTTTACGTTCGCGAGGGCGGCGTGCTTGGCGTCGGGTGCCGTATCCCACCAGGCACGCGTCTTTGCCTGGGTCAACGCTTGATGCTGATTCGGGCGAACACCTCTGTTTCGCCTCGGTTTCTCGAGCTTTGCCTGAACTCGCCTTGGATTGCTGACTTCGCAGCAGAGAAAACAACTGGAGGCGCAGCGCCCCGCGTGAACATGTCGGTGGTGCGAGGATATCCGATCCCCCTCCCACCCCTCGCCGAGCAACACCGCATCGTCGCCAAGGTCGATGAGCTGATGGCCCTGTGCGATGCGCTCGAGGCCCAGCTCACCGCCGCCCAAACCGACAGCCGCCGCCTGCTCGAAGCCATTCTTCACGAGGTCCTGGCCCCGGCGATGGGGAATGCCGCTTGACCGGCAGCGCGATCCCGGCCTTCGAGCGCTACATCGGCATCGACTATTCGGGCGCCGAAACGGCCACGGCGAGCCTCAAGGGCCTGCGCGTCTATCTGGCGGATCGGGCGACGCAGCCCGAGGAGGTCCTGCCGCCGCCCAGCCCGCGCAAGTACTGGACCCGGCGCGGCATCGCGGCATGGCTGGTGGAGCGGCTGGGCGAGGACCTGCCCACGCTGGTCGGCATCGACCACGGCTTTTCCTTCCCGCTGCGGTACTTCGAGGTGCACCGCCTGCCGCCCGATTGGCCGGCCTTTCTGGACGACTTTCAGCGCCATTGGCCGACCGACCAGGACCAGGTCTACGTGGATTTCGTCCGCGATGGGGTCGTCGGAAGCGGTGCGGAGCGCACGGGCAGCTCCCGGTGGCGGCGCCTGACGGAAGAGCGCACGGGCTCGGCCAAGTCGGTCTTTCACTTCGATGTGCCCGGGTCGGTGGCCAAGTCCACCCACGCCGGCATACCCTGGCTGCTCTATCTCCGCCGCGAGCTCGGCGCGCGGGCTCACTTCTGGCCGTTCGACGGTTGGCGAATTCCCGCCGGCCGCTCGGCGATCGTGGAGGCGTATCCGGCCCTGTGGAAGCACGCCTTCCCCCGGGAGGGACGCACGCCGGACCAGCACGACGCCTATGCAGTGGCGGCCTGGCTGCGCCAGACCGATCTCGATGGCCGTCTGGCGGGATTCCTCGATCCGGCCCTGACGCCTGCGGAGCGTACGCTGGCTGAAGTAGAGGGCTGGGTCCTCGGGGTCGGTTGATCCGGCGCTGCCGTGCGGGCGCAGATGGCGCGGGACCTACGCGGGCCTGATCCCCAAAACGGCGGCGTCGAAGTGCTCGCGGGCCGGCTGCTGCTCGGAGGTGTATTTCCCGTTGCGTGGTGTCAGGCGAGAGTAGTCTCGGAGAATCATCCTGGCACGCTCGCCCTTCGCTGCGCCAGGCTCGGCGGCGGGACCGAGAGCGCCGGCGAGCGCTGCTACCGCCCTTACACCCTGTGCGAGGGCAAGAAACGTGCGGATGCGGCCAGTGCCTGGATTGGCTTGGTGCAGAGCTGGCCGGAGATCACCCGGCTGGCCGGGAAGTGCCGCGCGCTGTGACGACGAGCGCCGACGATAGGTACCATTAGGGACAGATCCATTTCGGAGACAGAAGCCATGCATCCGAGCCTGAATCTCGACGAAGCGGCCCTGGCCCGTTTTTGCGAGGTGCATCGCATCCGCCGCCTGGCGTTGTTCGGCTCCCAACTGAAGGGTGCCGCGCGGCCGGACAGCGACATCGACCTGCTGGTGGAGTTCGAGGCGGAGCATACTCCGGGCCTTCTGGGTATCGCCGGGATGGAACTGGAGCTTTCGGAGATGCTGGGGGGCAGGAAGGTCGATCTGCGCACAGCGGGCGACCTGTCGCGCTACTTCCGTGACGAGGTAGTGCGCACGGCGGAGGTGCAGTATGCGCGCTGAGGATCGCGTCCGCGTCGGCCACATGGTCGAGGCGTGCGAAGCCGCGGTCCGATTCGCTGCGGGTCGCCGGCGTGATGACCTGGACCAGGACGAGATGCTTCTGTTTGCCATCGTGCGGGCAGTGGAGATCATCGGTGAGGCGGCGAGCAAAGTGACGGAGGAAACCCGCGCCACCCATGGGGAGGTTCCGTGGAAAGCCATCGTCGGCATGCGCAATCGGCTGGTGCACGCCTATTTCGAAATCGATACGAGTATCGTCTGGGTGGCGGTGACCGAGGAGATCCCGGCGCTGCTCTCCCAATTGCGGCCGCTCGGCGCCAAGCAATAGAGGGCTGCCTGGGGTCTAGGTTTATAGCACCTGGCGAACCGCTGCCCGAGCACGGCAGAGGCTAGATTACGAGCACTGCCCCCAGCTTTCCATTCCACGAGCAGTGACCCGACTGGTCGAGCGGCGCCCCGAGGAACGAGCCGTGCCGGCAGGGGATTCTTCCTCGACGGCACGGCCATCCGCCGTATGACAGGGGTCAGAATTAAAGGGGCCAGGGTCGGATTAATTTAAATAACGCCGCCTAGATCGAGAGAGTTTATCGTGACAATGGAAATTAAAGCGAGCCTGGCCCCTTTAACCCAAGGGGAAGATCCCCGAGCGCTAGAGTACCGATGCGGGGTACAGGGGCGGAGCAACCCGTAGTAGTGCTGAAGGTCCTGTAATGGGGCTGGAGCGGAGGGGTTGCCCTATCCGGTGCGAGCCGCCCAAGCAACCAGTGATGGGAGGACTTGGGTGACTCAAACAAATCCAGTTGCAGGCTGGATAGAAGGAGCCGGATGAGCGGAGACGTTCACGTCCGGTTCCGTGAGCGCCTCGGGGGGGGTTCCCCGGGGCGACCCGACTCGTCTGCGGCTTTCGCTACCAGGACGATGAGGAGCGCTTTTACCGAGTGCTGCCGAAACGGCCGGGAAAGTTCCAGCTGGAGGTCGCCGAGGAGAAGACCCGCATCCTGCGTTTCAGCCGGTTTCACCCCAGCATGAAGCGACGCTTCACCTTCCTGGGCCTCGAGCTATACTGGTTCCCGGACCGGCAAGGTGTAGTGCGGGTGAAGCGGCGCACGTCGCGCAAGAAGCTGCAAGGCGCGTGTCGCAGGATTAAGGAGCGGATCAAGGAGGAACGTCATCTACCGGGGCGAAAGTTCATGGTTGCCCTGAACAGGCGGTTGATCGGCCACTACAATTACTATGGTGTGCGTGGCAACTCTCGGTCTTTGTGGCGGTTCTACCAGTGGAGCGTCGAGTGCGCGTTCAAATGGCTGAATCGGCGGGGCGGCAAGCGTAAGAGCTTTACGTGGAAAGCCTTCGGCCGAGCCCTGCAGCGATTGGGTGTAGCCAAACCGCTGATCACGGAGCAGAAACGGCAGCATGTGGGGTTTGCATAAGGGCATCGCTCGCGCGAAAGCGAGTACGACCGAAGAACCGGATGCGGGAAAACCGCACGTTCGGGACTGTGCGGGGGGCGCCCGGTAACGGGCGCTCCTACCGCGAGAGCCGTTTACCAATGACAAAGCTCAAGGCAACCAACTCGTCTGTACTCGGACGGCTCCTTGAAGAGCTATCTTGGGTTGGATCGACAATTCGTGACTACCGCAATGGCGGTCGAGGATATGAAAACGTATTGACTGCTGAGGCACTTCAAGCTCTGGACTTTCTTCCGCGAAAGTTCTTTTTTGGAAGCGTTCTCACCGGCGCCCACGAAGCCGATGCGGCTCGTACTAGCCTTATCTCAGAGATTGAAGAAGCCGTATTTACACTTCTCCCCGGAAATCACCCACTCGTTCCCAGTGGAGATCGACATCAAACGCAAATGTCGGTGCAACCTGATGGAATTATTGAAACCCCGAGCACTTATACCATCCTAAAGGCAAAGCGAATTAGAATCAGTTCTTTTCAGCCGGAGCAGATCGCTCGGGAATTCGCGCTCACGATTCGCGACGCTGGTCCTAGAAAACCGATTCTTCTGTTGATTATCGGAGCTTCTCCGCCAATCAAGGTGGCAAAACACGGCAAGCTTTCTCTTCCAGAGGCTATCTCGCTATACCTTGATTCAGTTCTTGTAAGAGCAGAAAACCATTCCTTCACACCTCAGCATGCACGGCTACTCATCAACGATGTGGTCTGCTGGATTACATGGCATGAAATTGCCGAAATTGTTAAATGGCAGCGTGATTTGTTCCAAACCGCTGATGAGTCCATGCAGGGATGCATCAATCGTCTATCAGCATCGGTCACTGACGCCATTTCATGGCATGGCTACGACAATGGCTAACGCTTTGAGAGGGACGCTCCAACAGCCGGCTTCGCCGCCTGTTTCCGCGCCCCTCAAGCCAAACGTTACCTTCCGGAAGATGCACGAACTGAAGCAACGTAAATGAAGCCCATTGTCTACATCAAGTCTTCGGTAATAAGCTACCTGGTTTCCCGGCCAAGTCGCGATGTTATCGTGGCTGGCCGGCAAGCGCTTACACTCGAGTGGTGGGAACATTAAAAGGATCGATTTGACTTGAGAGTATCAGCTCTCGTAGAGAACGAAATCGGACGCGGCGATCTTTTAGCCGCAGAGCGGCGATCAGCGCTCATAGAAGGAATTCCAAGCCTATCTGCTACGGAGAACGCAGTCTTTCTGGCTGAAAGTCTCATTGCTGAGACAGCCATCCCCGTAGGAAGCGAAGATGATGCTCTTCATATTGCCATCGCTGCAACCCAGGGAGTTGACTACCTACTTACCTGGAATTTTAAGCACATTAACAATGCCGAAACAAAGAGGGCGATCACTTGGGTTGTAGAGTCCCTCGGTTACGTCTGTCCATTGTTATGCTCCCCTGAAGAGCTGGGAGGATCATCGAATGATTGAAGATCCCATCGTTGAGGAAGTGCGAAAACACGGGGAAGACCATGCCTCGGCTTATGGGCATGATCTTCGGCGAATTGTGGCCGCACTAAGAGAGCAAGAAGCGCAATCGAAGCGCCCTGTGCTTAATCCTGGTCCGAAATATCTGTTTCCCAAGACCGGAAGCTAACCAGCGCGTCAACCTGACCACGTACTGGCTAGCGGTCGCCACGCTGCCCGCTAGCCAGCACGCGGCAGGTTACGCCAACGTTAAGGCTTATGAAAGAGAGGCACCCAAATATGGCCGGAAAAGTTGAGGAAATCGAAAAGGAGGTCGCGGATTTGCCCGTAGATCAACTTAGGGAGTTCCGTGCGTGGTACGAAAAGTTCGATTCCGACGCATGGGACAGGCAAATAGCCAAAGATATCAGAACGGGTAAACTGGGCGCCTTGGCTGATACGGCTATCGCGGAGCACAAAGCGGGGGAGTCGAAGAAGGTGTGAATCATTTCGCAAGCCCGTCATTTTGGTCGGCGCACGAGGGTATTGCCGCCTGCCGTGCGTCAGTTGGCCGATCGAAACTATGAGATGCTCAAGCAGAATCCAAAGCATCCATCACTTCACTTCAAGAAAGTTGGACGTTATTAGTCCGCTCGGGTAGGCATGCACCATCGAGCGTTGGCAGTCGAAATTGAATTACCAGCGTTGCCTGAACACTCTTGGGGAGCTCAAGGATGAGTATGGCGTGTCAGTGTGCGCTTTGTGCCTGATGAGCAACCACGTTCACCTGTTGCTCTCGCCTAGCGACTCGCCGGCCGCCAGATGCGTAACCACAGTCGTCTGGAAGGGCGCAGCGGCACATTATGGGAAGGACGGTACAAATCGAGCCCAGTGCAGACACAAGCATAGGTGCTTGCGTGCTGCCGCTACATCCTAGCCAGCAACGTGACCTCGACAATCTCGCCTCTTCGCCACAGACGCATCCGTGGCCCCCACAAGCCGGCGCCGCGACCGACAATCAGTGTCATGGCATTGATATCATAACGCCCTGTAATATAGGGGAAGAACGCCTTGACCAGATAGTTGAACGGCCAGATCTGGCCATTATGGGTATGGCCGGACAACATCAACACGACTCCGTCAGCTGCGGCCTTTTCGACTTCCCGAGGCGTATGCGATAGCAGTATCACGGCTTGACGGCCACCCGTTAAAGCGACAGATTCAATCTGACTGGCCAGCGCAGGGCTCAACCCTCGGCGTGCACCGAGATCATCGACACCAGCCAGACTGAGACCGGGTGCGATGAAGCTCATTTCGTCGTGCAACCAGGCAACGCCGGCTTCTTCAATCATTGCGATCGCCGCACGCGTATCACCATAATCTTCATGATTGCCGGTAACGGCATAAACACCGAGCGGTGCCTGTAGTCTTGCAAACACCGCCTGAAGAGCGGGATCAGGCGGGCTATGGCCTTCAACGATATCCCCACCCAGGAGGATCAGGTCAGGATGTAGCGCCTGCACCCGATCGACAAGGGTGGCAAACCACGTGGCGCCGAACTGGCTGCCGAGATGCAGATCGGAAAGCATGACAATACGCATACCATCAAGGGCGGCGGGCAGGCGCGGTAGGGCAACAGGATAGTGGCTGATCTCAGGCGCACGCGCGCCCTGCACAAAGGCAACACCGATCAGTAACAACGCGACGACCCAGGCGCCGGGGCGGATCATACCCAGCCAGGGCCTGGCCCAGAGGCCGAAGCCGGTCAGCAGATCGAACAGCAACAAAATCGATGTAGCCAGGAACAGGATCCCCAGCCAGTCGAACGCAAAGCGCTCGAGGACCACCGCGAGGCGGCCGGACGGGTTGAAGGCCGCCCGCAGACCGATGACAAAAATCAGCCATACCAGCAGCGAACACAGCCACACCGTAAGCGGCGACGTGACTCCGGAGATCCAACCGAGGCGGATGACAGCCCAGGTCAGATAGATATGCATCAGGGAACTGGACAACGTCAGGATGACGACGAATATATTCATATGCCGATGATCTCTGGCCGCAGCCAGGACGCGATTCTCACATTAACTCAAGCGGATCTGGTTACATCGGTCTAAATTTTACGTTGTCCCCCGAACGAAGTGGTGGGAATCTGGCAGGGAGCAGTTCTTGGATCGTAGCATGCGAGAAGACGAGAACTGGAGCGAAAACGCGTGTGCGTATATTGATGCACTGTATGACAATGGGGGCGGCGCGATCTTCGTGGTATCCTCCATCTTTCAGGCTATTCGGGGAGCGGCCACGGAGATGGCATTCCCCCAGTTCTCGTTGGTAGTAACGGAGGTCGTATGGCATCGAAACAGGCTGACAGCCAGGAAAACCAGTGGTTTCTGGAAAATGAACGTCTCCTGCTGGAGAAGGCGCGCCTGGAGCAGGCGCACCGGCTTGAATCGTATCGACGTGAGCTCGAACAGGCAGAGCGCGAGAAACTGCGCCTGGCGCACTGGATGAAATGCCCCAAGTGTGGCAGCGACATGCAGGAGGAGCAGCTCGAGGGCATCGAAATCGACCGCTGCACGGTATGTGGAGGCCTGTTTTTCGACCATGGCGAGCTGGAGGCGCTGCTTATGGGTAAACAGGAAGGTCGATTCAGGTTCTATCGCCGCCTGTTTGGGCTGGATTGAGAATATTGGCGTCACTCGTTAGCCAACTCGATGCAATAGGGACAACGATTAGCGGGCCGACCAGGGTTTGCGGTGGCAAAGGAGTGGCCTGTACTTGACGTTGAAAGGCCCGAAAGATGGCGTCAGGTCAGACCTGACGCCGCTCGCTGATTGCGGTCGCTTGCGCTCCTGAATACCTTGCTGGGCATCTTTGTCGCGTCGGAGGGCCGGCCGCGGGACAAGATCTCCGAGGCGTTCAAGATTGCGATCGGCCACTACCTGCACGGCGAGCCCAGAGCGGCCGGGCGGCTATGCACATGCGGAGCATGAACGCGCAGCATGTGCCATTCTCCGCACCACCCGCCTCTCTATTTGCCCCGCGAGTCCACGCGCATTTGGACCTGGGTCTACATACATGGACCGCCTCGGGCACCCCTCGGCACCGTCCCTCTCCGCCCCGTTGGAGCAGGACACCCTGAGCTGCGAGTCCCGCACTCACGCCCTGCGGGATCGGCTGCTGGACCCGGCTGACGCCACTGACGCGCAAGTCAATATCCAGGCCCTCTACGGCGTCACCCACGAGATCCTGGCCTTGACGGACAGCCTGCTGGCGCGGGAGAGCGTGACAGGCGCTCGGCAGCTGTAGAAATCGTAGAGGGGCGGGAGGTGCGCAGTGCATCCCGCCTCGTCTCCACGCCGGTCTCGGACGTGTCGCGACGAAACCTGGTGAGCCGTGCGGGTTGGAAAGTCTGCATGGCAGCGGCAGCTCAGGATCGTCCGGGGTATGTCGACCTCGTAGGATGGCTCAGGATCAACGGCCTCTCTGCAGGCGCGGGCTCGATGACTTCTGAGACCGCCTCGTTTCGGCGAGCGTCTTCCGCCAAGCAGACTCGTCGCCCGCTGAATGGGCCTCAATCCTCGGCGGGCCCCACCGCGGGTCCGGGGCGCGGAAACCGCAGGTCCCACGTCGTCGGTCGCCCTGTGTTGTTTAATGGTGTTGAAATGAACACGTAGGTCCGTCTGCAACAATCTGCCAACGGCGCCTGTCGGTCGTCAGCGGGTGCTCGGGTCCTTGCGCGCAGCCTGAGGCTGGGACCCGAAACGCGGCGCTGCTCGAACGCCGGCCTGCGCGTCGCCACCGGCTAAGGGCGATTAGGGGCGTAGCGCAATAGACACAGTTGAGTTGTTGGCGTAATTATCATATACTGCTTGGCGGCAAATAAGCGACACTGTTGGGCCGACGCATCGGGCCCGTCAATCGGGTCTCAGCCTGCCCAGCGATCTGTGCCGGTGGGTCATTTGATCCTGCGCGGGTACCCTGGCCGCTTTGCGCCTGTACCGGCCAAGCGCCGCGAATCCGGCTATCCACAAGAGGACCGAAAAATGAAGCTTCGAAAGATAAGTGCATTGGCCTGCGGTCTGGTGTTGGCGGGGTCGGTGGCCCCGGCGATGGCGGATCTGAGTGGCAACATCGGACTGACCTCCGATTACGTCTGGCGTGGTGTGTCGCAGTCGAACAAGGACTTCGCGGCCAGCTTCGGGCTGGATTACAAGCACAGCAGCGGGCTGTACGTGGGCACCTGGGCGTCGAGCGTGGATTTTGGCTCGGGCAACGATGCGGAGTGGGACCTCTATGGGGGCTACTCCAACAAGATGGGCGATTTCAGCTATGACCTGGGCTACATCCACTATTCCTACCCCGGAGAGACCGATCTGAACTTCGGCGAGGGTTATGTGAGCCTGGGCTACGGTCCGGGCACGGTGAAGATCTCCCACGACTTCGACAACAGCAACACCTATTACGAAGGCGCGCTGGCGATTCCCCTGACCGCGGGCTTCGGTGCGGATCTGCACCTGGGCCATTACAACTTCGACAAGGCCACCGACTACACCGACTGGCGGGTGGGGGTGACCAAGAGCGTGGGTCCAGTGGATCTCGAGCTGGCCTATACCGACACCGACATGAGCAAGGACGAGTGCGGGAACCTGTGCAGCGCCCGCGGCTGGCTGTCGGCCAAGTGGAACTTCTGAGGCGATCTTGACGCCTTCGCAGACGCCCCGCTTCGGCGGGGCGTATCGTTTCGGCCCCTGGTGGCCGCCGGCCACTTTTTCGAGCCGTTCTCACCCCACCTCAATCAACCCTCGACACCGAGCCTGAAACTGGGCCCGAAGCGCAAGGCGCTGGCCCACGCGCGTTTCGGGTCGTAGGATGGGGCACCGCTCGCAGCGAGCCCCGAACGCTCCTTTGCTCCACCATGAACTCGATCTTTCTCGGCATCGTGCTCGTTGCCTTTGTCGTCACCGGCTACCACCAGCTGGTGTTGACCTCTTTGGCTGCGGGCGCAGAAACGCCCATGCAGGCCCTGTCCGCGGCCATGATCACCGGGGCCAAGGATTCGGTGACCCTGGCGTTGGGTCTGGTCGGCGTGATGGCCCTGTTTCTCGGTCTTATGAAGGTCGCCGAGGCCGGCGGGCTGCTGCGCGTCATCGCCCGACTGGTGCGCCCCCTCATGGTTCGGCTGTTTCCCGATGTCCCGCCGGACCACCCCGCCATGGGGGCCATGATCATGAACATGTCGGCCAACGCCATGGGGTTGGGCAACGCCGCTACGCCTTTCGGCATCCGCGCCATGCAGGAGCTCGATCGGCTCAATCCCCACAAGGGCACGTCGAGCAACGCCATGGCGCTGTTCCTCGCCATCAACACCTCCAGCGTGACGTTGTTACCGACCGGCGTGATTGCGTTGCGCGCCTCGGCGGGGTCCGCGGACCCGGCGGGGATCCTGCCAACCACCCTGTTCGCCACCTTCTGCTCCACGGCGGTAGCCATAGTCGCGGCCAAGCTCTATCAACGTTTCTCCAGGCTTCCGGCGGCGGACGCCAGGACCGCCGGCAGTGTCGAGATCGCCCCGGAGGATCAAGTGGAGGCCTTGCCCGAAGAGGCCTCCCATGGCTATCCCGCCTGGGTGTCCTACCTGGCTCTGCTGATGCTGGCGGGCCTGATCCCTCTCACCGTCGTCTTCGGGACGCGGATTGGGCCTTGGGTGGTGCCCGGACTCATGCTCGGACTCCTCGGCTTCGGCGCTCTGCGGGGTGTGCGTGTCTACGAGGTATTCGTGGAGGGCGCCCGGGAGGGCTTCCAGGTGGCAATTCGCATCATCCCCTACCTGGCGGCCATCCTGGTGGCGGTCGCGATGTTCCGCGCAAGCGGCGCGCTCGACTTGATGGTTGGCGCGATCGGGCGTTACACCGCGTCGGTGGGTATGCCCGCCGAGGCGCTTCCGATGGCGCTGCTTCGGCCGCTTTCGGGCTCGGGCGCGTATGGCGTGCTGGCGGCGACGATCCAGAATCCGGCCATCGGTCCCGACAGCTACGTGGGTTACCTGGTGAGCACTCTGCAGGGGTCGAGCGAGACGACCTTCTACGTGCTGGCGGTGTACTTCGGTGCCGTGCAGGTGCGCCGCGTTCGCCATGCGCTCGCCGCCGGGCTGACTGCGGATCTGGCGGGAATCGTGGGCGCCGTCGTCGCCTGCTCCTATCTGTACGGTGGCCGTTAGGGCCTCCGTCCGTGAAGATCATCCGATTTGTGGACGAGGCGGGACAGGTCCGTTACGGATCACCGCTTTCCACCGAGGGTGTGGCCGATGTCCTGGAAGGAGATCTGTTCGCTGGGCTGCGCCGGAGCGGCGCGCAGGCTCGGATTGCGAGGCTCCTCTCCCCGCTCGATCCTGTGAACATCTTTTGTATCGGCCTCAATTATCGCGCGCACGCGCAGGAGACCGGGGCATCCCTGCCGGTCACTCCGGTGGTCTTTATGAAGCCCACGACCGCGGTCGTGGGTCCGGGTGCCCCCATCCTTTTGCCCGCTGCCTGCGAGCAGGGGCCCGAGGTGGACTACGAGGCGGAGCTGGCCGTGGTGATCGGGCGCAGTGCGCGGGACGTTGCAGAGGCGCGGGCCCTGGACTTCGTGCTTGGCTATACCTGCGCCTGCGATGTTTCGGCCCGTCGCTGGCAAAAGCATGGAGGGGGCGGGCAGTGGGTACGCGGCAAGAGCTTTGACACCTTCTGCCCGATCGGGCCAGCGCTGGTAACCGGCGACGAAATCGGCGACCCCCAGTCCTTGGGGGTGCGCTGCCGGATCAACGGGCAGCTCATGCAGGAAAGCGATACAGGTGACATGATCTTCCCGGTCGCGCGGCTGATCAGCTTTTTGAGTCGGGACACGACCTTGCTGCCCGGAACCCTCATTCTCACTGGAACCCCCTCCGGCGTGGGCATCGCCCGGCGCCCCCCCGTGTTCCTGGCTCCGGGTGACCGGGTCAGCGTCGAGATCGACGGCGTCGGGACACTGGACAACCCGGTCCAGGCGGCTCGCTGATCGGGCCCTGGCGGCGCCCTCTGAGCTGGTCGTGAGCGAGCGATCGGCAAAGCATGAGATCGTGCGTTTCGCCGCGGATCAAGGGGCGGACCTGATCGTCATGGGCTCCCACGGCGTGCACGGGGCCGCGGCCCTGCTGGTGCGTGTTGGCTCCTAGCCCCAGGGGTCGTCGCGAGGCGTCCGAGATGCTCGCGGGTGCGAGACGCGTGGCGGCGCTGGCGCACTTGACACTAAGTAGAGCACCCGGGCCGATCGGTCGCCACGGCACGAATGGGCGGACGCTCGCCTGGGCGCTGGTCACAAAGCAACGGAGGCCCGCAAGGGCGCACCTCCGTTGTGGAGCGGGGTCCCGCGGTCGAGCGAATTACTCGCCCTTATCCGATTGGCCGCCGCCGTGCATCTGCTGCATCTGCTGCATGCGCTCTTGCATCGCCTTGATGAATGCGTCCACCTCGGCCTTATCCAGGCTGCCGTTATGGTCCTTGTCCATCTGCTGGAACTGCTGATCGATCTGGTGCTTCAACATCTCGACCTGGCGCTCGAGTGCGTCAATCTGAACCTTCTTAAACTCTTCCGCGCTGACCTTGCCGTCCTTGTTGAGATCGAAGTTGGCCATGAAGCTGTCGGCGGGATTCTTCTTGGCCTCACCTTGCGACGCCGCTAGAGCGGCGAGAGGCAGAACGGCGGCAAGCAACATGGCGGGAACAAGCTTATTCATGCACATCTTCCTCTGGTCTAGTCATGTGTATCGGGAGCGCCAACGGCGCTCTCGGTCCGTAAACCCGTAGGCTCAGGGGTCGAAAAGGAAAGCGCCCCCGCGGAATCCTACCCTGAAGCGAAGGATTTGTCTCTCCGCGCCGCGAAAGCGATGGGGCCGCTTCGGGAGCGGCGCGCCGGCGCGATCCCGGGCTCGGGGAGGTCCCGCCTCCGGCCCGTTTCAGTCCCCCTCCCTCCACGGCCGGTGCGAAGGCGGCGATGAGCTGGCATACTGTCGGCCGGTAAATGTGGCCTCGATCGCGGAAAATCGACGGGCGATCAGTGGATTGGGTAGCTAGCGGACTGTCGTGGAGATCGCAATGGCCGGTACGGGAGGGGATGGCGGGAAGATTCGGGTGCTCTACGTTCTCTGGACGTTTCCGCAGCTGTCTCAAACCTATATAAAGAATGAGATCGAGGCGCTGTCTGACGCCTGCGAGATCGATGTGGTCGCGCTCAAGAAGGCGAACCTGCCCTACGAGACCCGCCAGCACTATCGCACGGAGCCCAGGCTCGGGGCCCTGGCCGAGCAAATCCGGGCGTTCAAGCCTCGGGTCCTGCACACCCACTGGCTCAACATGGCTCCCCTGATGCACCGCCTGTCGGAGAAGACCGGTGTGCCGTACACCGTGCGCGGCCATTCCTTCGACATCCTCGGAACGGACGAGAAGCTCAGCCGGGCGGATGCGCTGATCAAATGGCTGAAGGGCCGGCCGAATTTTCGGGGCTTCGCGCCCGAGCAGGTCGTTCGCCATGTGAACGCGCCCCAGTGCCTGGGGGTGCTCACCTTTCCCTTGGCTCGCCCGCGGCTGGAGGCGGCCGGCATCTCTCCGGACAAGATCCACGACTGTTTTCCGGTCATCGCCTTCGATCGTTTCCACAACCCGAGCCCGAACGGCGACGGCGTGATGAATATGGGCGCCTGCATCCCGAAGAAGCGAATGGAGGATTTCGTCGATCTGGGTGAGCTGGTCCGAGAGCGGCCTTTCCGGCTCTACAGCATCGGGTATCAGACCGAGAAAATCGCGGCTTACAACGAGGGCAAGGGACGCCCGATCGAGATCGTGCCCACGGTCCAGCCGGACCTGATGCCGCGCGAGTACAAGAAGCACCAGTGGCTCGTCTATACCGCCAGCAAGGGATACAACACCGTGGGATGGCCGATGGCGGTCGCCGAGGCCCAGGCCGCGGGTCTGGGTGTCTGTGTACCGAACCTGCGGCCCGACCTGCGTGAGTACCTCGGAGAGAGCGGCTTTCTGTATGACTCCCTGGCGGAGGTGGCGGACATCATCCGCCAGGATGTGCCCGACGAGATGCGTCAGCGCGGTTTCGAGCAGGCCAGGAAATCCGACATCAAGGCCCACAAGCGCCTCCTGGAGGGGCTCTGGGACCGTCAGCGGGCTGCCTGAAAGGTCCGCTCAGTACCCCTGGATACGGCTGTACTGCTGGCCGGTCCGTCCCGCGAGACCGGCGACGTGGCCCACTGCCGCGGCGAAATGACGCAGGCACTTCAAACCCTGGCGCCGGCTGACTGCGGCCAGCGGGACCAAAGCGGCGCCCGCGATCAGCGCCCCGACGACTTTCGGCACCGTCCTCGCCAGCGTCGGAGCCAGTCCGTGAATTTGGCGCCGGGAGTGCGTAGTGCCGGCCGCGGACCGGAAAGCGCGTTGCAGCTGGAAGCCCAGGGCAAGGCGTGCGGCCGGGATGGTCTCGGTGACCAGAGCCCGGTTCGTCCAAACATTCTTCGCACCCAGAAGGTGGGCCCGATAGAAGAAATCGATGTCGCTGCCGCCGCTCAGCGCGAAGCTCTCGTCGAAGCGCAGGCCCAGCTCTGACGCCAATCGCGTGGACATCAGCAGATTGCGAGTCGATAGCTTGGGCTTGGCCGAGGCTTCAGGTCGTCGTGTCATACGGCGGCTGCGTACGTCGAGGTCCGCGGCCAGCCAGCGCGGCGTCCCCGACTCGGCCACGTATCTCACGGGCCCTTGAACGGCGTCCGCCCCGGTCTCCCGGGCGACGGCGTAGAGCGATGTCAGCCAATCCGGGGCCGCCGTCTCGTCATCGTCGATAAAGGCGATCCAGCGGGCGCCATGCTCGATGGCCTCCTCGAGGACACGGTTGCGCGCATATGGGATCCCGCGCCGGGACTCGCAGAGGTAGGTTGCAGGAAACGGCAGACGGGGGGCTTTCTCTCGCGTTACACCGGTGGCACTGCCCGCGGCGTCGTTGTCCACCACGCAAAGCTCCACCGACAGGTTGTCGGCTGGGAGCGACTGGGTGGCGAGGCTGTCGAGCAGCGACCCCAGCATGATCGGTCGTCGGAACGTGACGACCCCGATAAGGATATCCGGTGACTCCATGCCCTTGTCGACGGCCTGCATGACGGCTACCGCGATGGGAGTCGATCTACTGTACCCGAATGCACGACCCGCGTCGCCCGGGTGCTCGAATCAGCGGGCGGCCGTTTGAAATGGTTGTGGAGGCTCTGTGCCAGGTCGTGTCCGGTCTCGCGGGGGATCAGGGCAGTCAGCCGGTCTCCTTGCCTGGCGTGTGATTCGCGGCGGCGATCGCCTCATCGAGCAGGTCCAGGGTCTCCTCGAGCTCGCGGCGTATCACCCGCGGCAGGTCCAGCGGTTCCGTCTCTTCCGAGGGCTCGTCGCTCATGTCCAAAGGCTCGTCGTCCATGCTCTCCAGAAATGGCATCTCCTCGGTAAGCGAAGAGAGGCGGATTACTTCTTCGCACAGCGTGAGATGCCCCGGATCGTCCGGTCTCAAAGACTTGAGCTGAATGCCGCGCTTTTTCCATTCCATCCTGTAAGCCCCTGACAGATGGGGACGGATTCACCGCTGAGCCAGGCCGCCGGCAGCGCCTGCGGCTTCTGGAGAAGGCGACCGCAATCGCTTCGGCGGTGACGGCCAAAAGCTTAACTCAGCGGATTGTCCGCTGACCAGATGGTCCGCCGCTCCAGCGCCGAGAAGGACGCCCTCGCTGGGGGTGCTCCCAACCATCCCGGAGCCCCGACGCGGGGGCGAAGAGGGCGGGTCGCGATCGTGTTGGCCCGAAGGGCCGTCGTTCCCTTATTCTTTCCGTGGTTTAATTCTGGCGCAATGTCCTGACTCTCTTTGGGCGAATACCTTATGATTTAGCTTGGTTATTTGAGGAGTGCAGTAATGAGCGTGAACATCCCCGAACGAGACGGCGACGGTTACTTGATCGACATGAACGAGTGGACGCCCGAGGTCGGGCGCGCCATGGCGCAGGTCGACGGTGTCGATATCAACGAATCGATGTGGGGCCAGATTCTCAAGGCCCGCGAATATTACGATGAAGAGTCGGTGGTGCCGCCGATCCGTAAGTTCGCCAAATATCTCGGCGAGGACCAGAAGGAGCTTTTCAAGGTCTGGAAGACCGGTCCCATGAAGCCGATCACCAAGTACGGTGGGTTACCGAAGCCGACCGGCTGCGTCTGACCGCGGCCGGGGAATGGCCCTCGCCCGGGCGATCGTGCCAGTTGGGGCTTGGCACCGCCGTCGGGTCAGGGCCAACAATCCCCTTTTATTTCGGCGCTCGTCCTATATACTCGCTACACCGCTCGGGTCCGGCCATACGTGTGCCCCCGCAGCGGAAAGCCGGATTTGCGCTACGCAGGCGTGACAACCCGTAATAGCTGGGGCCCCTGATCGGGCCCGTCCGAGCGGGCGGGGCGCGTTCCCCCGTGAAGCCCGCTGGTGAGCACGAGACGCGCGGTTTGTTGCGGATGTCCTTTTTCGCCAGCTGCAGAGAGGACTGCCAGCGTCTCCCACTGGGGGATTCTGTTCGCGGAATCCTGTCATTTCGACGTTCAAGTCAACAGGAAAGGTACTTATGACCAAGATGATCAAAACCGCGGGTTTCGCCGCGATCATTGGGCTGGCTGGCCTCTCCCTCAACGCCAACGCGTGGTGGGGCGGCGGCGGCCCCTGGGGCGGCAACAACGGCTGGGGTGATGACTGGATGGGCGACGGCTGGGGCTCTGGCGACTTCAACATGTCCATGAGCGGCAGCGGCGGCGGCAGCGGTCGCGGCTACGGCCGGGGTTATGGTTACGGCTATGGCTATCCGTACGGTGGCTACGGCCCCTACGGCTATGGCGGCGGTCCTTACGGTGGCTGGGGTGGCCCGTACGGCGGCTATCCGGGCGCCTGGGGCGGCGGCTATCCGTATGCCGCTCCCGTTGCTCCCGCCGCCGCTCCGGCTGCTCCCGCGACCAAGTAAGTCGCGCTTGCCCGGCGTTCGTCGGGCTGGAGTCGGAAAGCGGAAAAGGCCGGGCCCGATCGAGATCGGCCCGGCCTTTTCTTATCGTTGATCGCGAATGAAAGCCCGGCGGGAGCTCAGGCTCCTGGTTGCCGGTCGTCGCTCGCAGCCGGCTGAGAAAGCGCGAAGTATCCCCGGCGAGGAGGCTTACTTTGAGCGTTGCGGCGCCCAAGGCGAGCGCCGTTTCCCGCTGGAGCGCTCATTGAGCTCTTCGGCACAGCGCCGGGCATAGGCCTTGACCTCCTGGAGGGTGCCTCGCCGCCAGCCTTTGATGGGTGAGCGGCCGCCCTTGAGAACGTAACAATACCAGTCGTCCCCGTCAGAGCCGGCGGGTCCGGGGGTCTTGGCGACTGAATCGACCTGGTAACGCAGGCCGCTGTTGCGCTGCTCGGCGACGGTACTTTCGGCGACGTCGACGACTTGCGCCTCTGTGGTTTGCATAATCACGGTTCTCCTGGTGGTCTGCAGCAGGACTGGCGTGCCGGCTTGAGCTCCGGTCTTGTGCGCTCGGCCTGACTCGGGACAAGCGCCGATCTCTACCCCGCCGGCGTGCTCCTCTGGATGGGCGTCCCGCCCGGATCGGTAAGCTACGCCCAACGCTACGCAAACGTGGTCGGCCCGGACGATGCCCGCGACCTGTTCCGGCGCCGGAACGAGGCCCAGGGTAACACGGATCGGGCTCTAGGCCTAATCGCAGCCCCGCCGGCTCGCGCTCAGGGATCAGAACCGTCCCGCGCGCCGGCGCAGGACTTCCTCGATGCGTGCGCGCCGTACGGCCATCTCTTCCGGCGTCGGGGTCTCAGGGGGAGGTGCCTCGGTCGGCGACTCGGCTCCTGGAGGAGCGCTGTAGGTGGCCGGTCGGTCGGGGCTGCATCTTCCAAAGCTGCCAGCCGATCAGGGCCGCAGCGATAAACAGGAGCAGACCGGATACGTTGCGCATAGGTCTTCGCCCTCCCGTCGAAGGGTCCGCCGAGTCCGACGTTTGAATCCGATAGCCCAGGGGCCCTCAGCGTCACGAGCCTGCGCGCCCGTCAAAGGCCTCGTTTCCGCAACCGGACCTCCATTGCCAGTACCAGGGTCAGTGTGACCAGATAGGCGGCGAAGATCGCGACCATCCACTCCGCCATGGTGAGTCCCAGGAATTGCCATTGAACCTCATCGCAATAGCCGGTCGGCTGGAACATCCAAGGCAGCCACTGGTCGAGCTTGGCCCAGCTCGGGAAGTTGGGGTCGAGCGTGCAGTCCAGCGCCGGTTTGCCAAGGCCCAGCTGCAAGGCAGCTTGGGTCCCCGCAAGGTAGAGTCCCCAGCCGGCGCTCAGGGCCCAGACGCCGTACGCGAGACCGCGCAGCCAGCGCCGTGCCGGCCACAAGAGCCCGAGCAACGCCGAAAGGAACAGGCCGGCGACCGCGGTACGCTGGTAGACGCAAAGCACGCAAGGATCCATGTGTAACCGATGCTGGAAGAACAGCGCCGTAGCCTCCAGGGACAACGCCGAGGCGGCGAAGGCGGCCCATGTGAATCTCGACCTGATCATTTGCATATTCCTCAATCGGCGCCAGGGCATGCGGCGATCTCACTGGGCGCCCCGGGGAGCCGAGGGGCTTCACACGGCGTCGTTTTTCGCCGACCATAGCACGCTCGTCCCCGCGGAGCGCCAACGGCGGCCCCTTTGAAAATGAGCGCAGTATAGAGCCTCGAGCAGGAATCTTTCATGGCACGTGCGACATCTTCGGCAACACCGGCTCAGCAGCTGCGCTGGGCGATCGCCAGAATTCTCTTTCTCGGTTACATCGTCCTGTGCGTCAGCACCGTCGTCGGCGGCTTTGTGACGGCCCCACTGATGACCTGGTATTTCTTCGGTGACTGGCGTTTCTGGAAATACCTGAAGCCCGGACTTGGGCTGTTGCCCCATGGCTTGCGCCTGATGCGGGCTATGCTGACCACGGGCAAAGGTTTCATGTTCGCTGTCCCTCTGACCGCCGAGCCCCGTTGTGCACCCGATCCCGCTCGGGCGGCCCGCCGACGAGACTGGCCGCATGGCGTCTCCTGCGGAGACTGCGCCGACTGCTGCAAGCCGCTGGGCCACGCCTGCCCGCTGCTCGGTAGCGAAAACGGCCATTGCCAGGGCTACGGCAGCTTCTACTGGCGGTATTTCAACTGTGGTCGGTTCCCCTCGGTGCCGGAGGAGCTGGACTTCTACGGGTGCCGGAAGTGGGCCCTGGTGCCCGCGCCCACCTTCAGTGTCGCCCGGCTCAGGACCTCGGCAGAGCCGGCCGGACGGGTGGATTCCTGCTGAAGCCGACCGATTCGCGGCGGCTCCTTGCGGTGGCGGGGCTCAATAGTGCTTCGCCGTCCACTCCTTGAATCCGGGGCCCTGAATCTGGGCCTTGACCCGCCAGTTGCCGCCGCTGCCTCGAGCCGAGGGCTGCCATGCCCAGACCTGGCCCTCATAGTCGGCAGTCTGCTCGTAGATGATCAGATCCTTCAACGGGAGGGGTAGATTGCCGCGCAGCGGCTCGTCCTGCAGGACCCGCAGGTCGACGTTGAGGCGCAGGGTACCGTTGTCGGCCCTGAGCCGGGATTCCGTCGGATAGAAGATGCGGTTCTGGGCATCCCAGCCCCAGCGGGTATGGGTCAGCTGGTATTGATCCGGGCCGAACACCGTACGCTCGCCGTCGAGATCCAGGCTGACCACCCCGATCGGCCCTCCGATGAAATCCCCGACCTCGAGATTGAGCCGGTCATCGGAGTACTGGGCCCAGTTCCAAAGTCCATCGGTCGGAATCCACTCGCCCCAATTGTGGTCGTGGTAGCCGGGCGCGTCGATGGCGTAGCTGTGGCCATCTACGGTGACCTCGCCCTTGACCCGGGCGCGCGGCATCTCGACCAGCCAGGACATCCGCTCCCAGGGCAGCCGCCCGATCGTCATCCGATCCGCTGCGAGCCAGGGCTCGGAGTCCGGGGTATAAACGAGATTCCATGCGAGGCGCTGGTCCTGGCTGGAACCCGAGACCAGGTAGGTGCCGTCGTTCTGGACACGCGCGATGTTGGTTCCGATGCTGACATCCGCCTGCCCGTCGCTCGCCGCGAACGCGCTCATCGGGTAGAGGTCGATGGCGCTGACGACGCCGTCTGCCGTATACACCGAGGCCACCATCTGGACCTGCTCGAGCCCGCGCACGTTCGCAGGGTTGCTGACGAAGTAGCTGAAGATCGCCTGCACGCCGGCGGCTGCGTCGAACAGGTTGAAGTACCACCACTCCGTGAACCAGGTATCGTGCCGCCCGCCCGCCCAGGCGGGATAGTGGTAGGCGTCGTCGGCCAGGGTGACCGAGGTGGCGGCGCCCAGGCTCGGTGAGAGGGCTCCGGCGGCAACTGCCAGCGACAGCAGCACGCGGTAGACCGAATGCCCTGGCGGATGGAGCCTGCGCTCCATACACGACCCCTTTTCAGTGCGAAAGACCGTGGGTCGAGTATAGACCGGGCCGGCTCAGAGGAGCACCCGCTCCACGCCGCCGCGCTTCACGCGCTCGATGAAGCTGGCCTGCCAGCCTTCGCCCAGGCGCTGGCGGGCCAGCTCGACCACGATGTAGTCGGTCTTGAGTCCGGTCTCGTCGGAGTAACGCGAGAGGCCCTGCTGGCAGGCGGGGCAGGAGGTGAGCAGCTTGACCTCGCCTCGGGTCTTGTCCTTGCCGCTGAGTGCCCGGATGCCGCTGTGCAGCTCCTCGGCCTTGCGAAAGCGCACCTGATTGGCGATATCGGGGCGGGCGGTCCCCAGGGTGCCCGCCTCGCCGCAGCAGCGCTCCGAGAGGTGCACCTCCTTGCCCACCAGCTTCGAGGCCACCTGCACGGGGTTGTAGGTCTTCATGGGCGTGTGGCAGGGGTCGTGGTAGAGATACTGGATGTCCTCGACGGCCGCCATCGCAATGCCCTTCTCCATCAGGTACTCGTGGATGTCGAGCAGTCGGCAGCCGGGGAAGATCTGATCGAACTCGTACTCCAGCAGCTGATCCATGCAGGTGCCGCAGGAGACGATCACGGTGCGGATGTCCAGGTAGTTCAAGGTGTTGGCCACCCGATGAAAGAGCACCCGGTTCTCCAGGGTGATCTGGCGCCCGCGATCGGCCTGTCCGGCGGAGGTCTGGGGGTAGCCGCAGCACAGATAGCCGGGCGGGAGTACCGTCTGGGCCCCGGTCTCGAACAGCATGGCGATGGTGGCCAGGCCGATATCACTGAACAGCCGCTCCGAGCCGCAGCCCGGGAAATAGAATACCGACTCGGTCTCTTCCCCAGGGGTCCGGGGATCGCGCAGGATCGGCACCGTCTGCCGATCCTCCAGGCCCAGGGCCGCCCGCAGGGTCTGCTTGGGCACCTCCACGCGCAGCGGTCGTCGCACCAGCTCGATCAGCTGCCCGTGGACAGGCAGCCGCCCCGTGGTCGCGCCGGGGGTCTCGCGCCTGCGGCCCAGCAGCCCTAAGCGCCGCGCGGTGTCATGGGCGAGGTTGACGGCGCGGAAGCCCCATTCGGCGAGACCCTTGCGCAGCAGGCGAACCGTGCGCGGATCGGTGGCGTTGAGGAAGCCCATCGCCGCCCAGGTTCCCGCGTTGAAGCGCTTCTTGCCCCGCTCGACCAGGATCTTGCGCATGCGCATGGTGACGTCGCCGAAGTCGATCTTCACCGGGCAGGGATTGACGCACTTGTGGCAGACGGTGCAGTGGTCCGCCACATCGTTCATCTCCTCGAAATGGCGCAGGGACAGCCCCCGGCGGGTCTGCTCCTCGTAGAGGAAGGCCTCGATGATTAGCCCGGTGCCGAGGATCTTGTTGCGCGGCGAGTAGAGCAGGTTGGCCCGGGGGATGTGGGTCATGCACACGGGCTTGCACTTGCCGCAGCGCAGGCAGTGGCGGACGTCGTCGTTGAGCGCTCCCAGCTCGCTCTCCTCGAGGATGATCGCCTCCTGCTGGACCAGGCGCAGCGAGGGGGTGTAGGCATTGGCGAGCCCCGAGCCCGGCATCAGCTTTCCGCGATTGAAGTGACCCCGAGGGTCGACCCGCTCCTTGTACGCGGCAAAGGCCTCGATCTTCTCGGCGTCCAGGTACTGCATCTTGGTCAGCCCGATGCCGTGCTCGCCGGAGATCACCCCGCCCAGGGAGCGGGCCAGCGCCATGATCTCGTCGACCATCCGGTCGGCCTCGTGCAGCATCTCGTAGTCCTGAGAGTGCACCGGGATGTTGGTATGCACGTTGCCGTCCCCGGCGTGCATGTGCAGCGCGACGAACAGGCGCGAATCGCGGATGCGTGCGTGCACCGCGTGAAACCGCTCGCGCAGGGTCGCGAGATCCTGGCCGCGGAAGATCTCGTCGAGCCGGTCACGGACCTCGCGCCGGTAGGAGATCACCAGAGCGCGGCGCAGCAGCAGATCGAGCAGGCTGTCGCCGGTGCGGATCGCCGCTTTCTCGTCGCCCGAGAGCAGCTGGGTATGGTCCTCGGCCGGAGCGTCCAGGTGCTCCAGGATCGTCTCCCAGCGCCCCTGGGCCTGGGTGACCGCCGCGCGGGCGGCCTCGCGCTTGGCCTCGAGGATCGCCGTGCTCTCGGCACTCGCCTCGTAGTCGGGGCTCTGCCGGGCCTCGGCCAGGTCGCCGGCCAGGCAGGCCAGCAGCTCGTCGGCGACCTTGAGCTTGTTGCGCACCGATTGGACGATGTTGATGCGCTCGATGCCGCGGCTGTAGTCGGCCAGTCGCTCCAGGGGGATCACCACGTCTTCGTTGAGCTTGAACGCGTTGGTGTGGGTGGAGATGGCCGCGGTACGCGCGCGCTCCTGCCAGAAGCGGCGTCGCGCCTCCGGGCTGACGGCGATGAAGCCCTCGCCGTCCCGGGCATTGGCCAGGCGGACCACCTGGGAGGCCGACTCGCCCAGGGCGCGCTCGTCGTCTGACGCCAGGTCGGCGATCAGGACCATCTTGGGGCGCTCCCGGCGCGCCGCCTTGGTGGAGTACTGGATAGCCCGCAGATAGCGCTCGTCCAGGTGCTCCAGGCCGGACAGCAGGATGTCGGGCAGGGCGTCCAGATAACCCTTGATCTCGACGATGGCCGGCACCGCCTTCGCCAGATCGGTGCCGAAGAACTCCAGGCAGATCGTGCGCAGGTGTTTGGGCATGCGATGCAGCACGAAACGGGCCGAGGTGATCAGGCCGTCGCACCCTTCCTTCTGCACCCCGGGAAGCCCCGCGAGGAATTTGTCGGTCACGTCCTTGCCCAGTCCGGCGCGGCGGAAGGTCGCACCTGGCATTTCCAGGACCTCGGACTCACCCTTGGGGGTGCGCCCATCAAGGTCGAAGCGGGTGATCCGGAAACGGACTTTCGCCTGCTCGTGGATCTTGCCCAGGTTGTGGTCGAGACGCTCGACCTCGAGCCAGTCGGCGTCCGGCGTCACCATGCGCCAGGACGCCAGATTGTCGAGCGCGGTACCCCAGGCCACCGCCTTCTTGCCGCCGGCGTTCATGGCGACGTTGCCGCCGATGGTGGAGGCATCCTGGGAGGTCGGGTCCACCGCGAAGGCCAGCCCCTGGCGTTCTGCGAGCTCGGAGACGCGCCGGGTCACGACCCCGGCGCCCGCGCAAACCGTTGGCACGGTCCCATCGACCCCGGGCAGCGCGGTTTGCTCCACGGGTCCCAGGGTCTCCAGCTTCTCGGTGTTGATCACCGCCGAGTGGGCCTCCAGGGGCACGGCGCTGCCCGTGTAGCCGGTGCCGCCCCCCCGGGGAATGACGGTCAGCCCGCAGCCGATGCAGGCCCGCACCACCGCCGCCACCTCCTCCTCGGAGTCGGGGGTCACCACGACGAAGGGCATCTCTACCCTCCAGTCCGTGGCGTCCGTGGAGTGGGAGACCCGGGCCAACCCGCCGAAATCGATGTTGTCGCGGCGAGTGACCTTTCCCAGGGCTCGTGCGACGCGCCGCCTGAGGTCGGTCTGGCCGCCCAGCCAGTCCTCGAACCGCTGGACGGCGTCCCGGGCGGCGGCCAGCAGGTCGAGGGCCTTGCGGTTGTCATTGGCGCGGGCCTCGAACTGGTCGAGTCGGTGACGCAGGGCCCCGATCAGCGCCGAGCGCCGGCCGGGATCGTGCAGCAGGTCGTCCTGCAGATACGGGTTGCGAGTGATGACCCACATGTCCCCGAGCACCTCGAACAGCATCCTCGCGGACCGGCCGGTGCGGCGGGACTCGCGTAGTCCCTCGATCAGCTGCCACATCGGCTCGCCCAGATAACGGATCACGATCTCGCGGTCCGAGAACGAGGTGTAGTTGTACGGGATCTCGCGGATGCGGTGGGGGTGCTGCTGTGGGCTCATGGTGAGGGGCGGATCTGACTTGAAGTGCCTGGTCGGAAGGGCGGGCGCCTGAGAGCGCCCAATTCTACCTGAATCGCCCGTGCCGAAGGCGCCCCGGCTCGCGCACCCCCCGGACAGCGGTGGGTCAATCGGCCCTGGGGAGGCTATGATCTGGCGCGTCGCTTATTGGGAGGAAGGCTATGTCGGACGAGCATCGGCCAAATGGTGCGGCGTTTCTGGATCTGGACACGACCGATCGAGGCGACCTGGACCTGGAGCCGCTGAGGGTCGCATGGCCGGTCTGGGACCTGTATGCCGCGACCTCGCGCGCGGAGGTAGCGGGGCGGATCGCCGAGGCGGAGCTGGTGGTGGTCAACAAGGTGGTCTTGTCGAGAGAGGTGCTGCAGCAGGCCGGGCGTCTGCGCCTCGTCTGTGTGGCGGCCACCGGGACCAACAACGTCGACCTGGGCGAAGCGCGGGAGCTGGGTATCGCGGTCGCCAACGTCGCCGGCTACGCCACCGCCTCGGTGGTGCAGCACGTCTTCGCACTCATCCTCGCCCTGACCACACGACTCTCCGAGGTGCGCGCCGCCCTGGCCGACGGCGCCTGGCAGCGGGCCCGGCAATTCTGTCTGCTGGACTTCCCGTTCCGGGAGCTCGATGGCCTCACGCTCGGCATCGTCGGGTACGGGGCATTGGGGGCCGCCGTGGCCCGGGTGGCCGAGGCGTTCGGGATGCGGGTGCTCATCGCCCAGCGCCCGGGCGGGTCCCGTCGATCCGGAAGGGTTCCGCTCCAGCAGCTGCTGCCCCAGGTGGACGTGCTCAGCCTGCACTGTCCGCTCACCGAGTACACGCGCAATTTGATCGGCGCCCCGGAGCTTGCCCTGATGAAGCGCGACGCGCTGCTGATCAACACCGCGCGGGGTGGGATCGTGAACGAGACCGCCCTGGCCGACGCCCTGCGCCAAGGCGTTATCGCCGGGGCGGGCGTCGACGTCCTGAGCCGGGAGCCGCCGACCCACGGCAACCCTCTTCTCGCCCCGGACATCCCCAACTTGATCCTTACTCCCCACGTCGCCTGGGCCAGCCAGCAGTCGCGCCAGCGCCTGATCGAAGAGATCGCCCGCAACATCGAGGCTTTCCTGCAAGGTAGGCCGCGAAACAGGGTGGTCTGAGGCACGGGCCGGAGCAGCATCTCGAGCCCGCCGGCATGGGGCATGATCCGGAAACCGCGCTGGAGGCCGACAGAGCATCCGGGGGTACTATTTCGCCAGAAAGCTGAGTCCCATCAACTGCACGGCGGACGCGTCGGGCCAGATTGGTTGAAGTGACGCATAGCTCGCCGCGGCCGCACGCCCAGCCGTGGCATTCGGGCCGGGAGCGGAATCGTGATCGCAACCGAACAAGCTGACTCTATCCAATCCCTCCCTCCCTGGCGCCCGGGGGCAGTCCTTTTCGTTCTCTCTTTCGACACGGTGCTGTTCACCATCGCACTGTTTCGGCTGCTTACCTTTTTCATCATGCCGTCGCTGTTCTTCGACCTGCTCTTCATCGGCTTCCCGCTCGGTGCCATGCTTGGAGCCTATCTGTTCAACATCACCAAGGCCTCTTTCGTAAAGACCCTGTGGGGCCTGCAGGCGGCAATGCTTTTCTCCGGCTTGGCCATGCTGGCCTGCAAGCATTTCGATTATCTGCGCGCCCACGTGTTCGATAATGGTTCTATGTCGTCACGACCCTGGTGTTCTTGGTGACTGCCATTGCGGTCTACCGATTTTTCCGCCGAGGACGCGCCGCCGAGCCTAAAGGGTGCGGCCCGTTTGACGGCGCGCCGTCACTCTCACGGTCACTCTCACGCTAGACTTCTCCGTCAAGCGAGAGGACGGCGGAATCTTTCCAGAGTCCTCATGATTGTTGATATTCCAACGGTTACACTTTGCTCAAGAGCCATTGGGCTTACCTCCCTTTTTCTTGCGCGCGTCCAGCGGCCCTTCCGGTATGCTCCGCGCCAGCCTTGACGCCTGCCCGCACAGCGCGCTACAAAGTCGGCGCAGTTGTGAGGTCGGCGCGCCACATGAGCGGTGAGGGCAGGATGAAACCCGAGCGACGGCAATCCGCGGAAACGCGCCCCGGTCTGCGATCTGGCGAGCAACCGCGCTCCACTCCCTCCTGGGTCCTGTGGCTGGGCGTCACAATTCTGGCCGCCCTGCTGCGCGCCGGGCTCATCGCCGCTCCGCTGGCGCCCTCGATCCCGATACCCGTTTTCGCGGGGATGCTCTACCCAGGCGACCACGACGACTTCGCCCGCTGGGGTCTGCAGGCGAAGGATCGTGGGGTCCTTAGCCTCTACACCGAAAAGCCGGCCCGCCAGAATCTACGTGTGTGGGATAAGCGCGACCATAGCTGGCACATTTTGCAGCGCGAATTCGACCGCATCTGCAACTATCCGCCGCTCTCGGCTTACCTGCTGGCGCTATCGGGGGCGGCGTTCAGCGCGCTGCGCCCAGACAGGCTGTTGAACACCGTCGAATCGCTGAGTTGCTTCACGTTCTGGAGCATCCTCGGGGATTTTATTACTGCTTGGGGCTGCGCGGCGCTGGTCCGGGGGTTTCGCCCGGGTTGGGCCCCGTTATGGATATACGCCGCGGCGCTGTTCCTGCCGATCCTCTGGTGGGACTCGGTGATCTGGGCCCAGACCGATTCGATGCTGCTGGCCGCGGCGGTGTGGATGCTCTACGCCATGGTGGAGGAGCGCTGGCTCCTGGCGGGAGTGTTCTGGGGGGTGGCGTTCGGGCTCAAGACGCAGGCCGTACTGTTCATTCCGCTTTGGGGCTATGCGCTCCTGACCACGCGCCCCATTTGGAAGCCGATCGTCGGCGGCCTCGTCGCGGGGGGCGTGCTGCTGCTCGCTGCGTTGCCGTTCATGATGCACAGCGGCTGGGCTTGGCTCCTGCGCAGCTACTACGAGAATCTTTTCACCGCCTACAGCAGCATGACCACGCTGAAGGCGTTCAATCTCTGGTACCTGTACTTGCTGCTGTCTGATTCGTTGAATGCCGATGCGACATGGCTCGGTATCACACTCGGAGCCTGGAGCAAGGCGTGCTTGGTGCTCGCCTTGCTCGCGGGGTTGATCTTCATGGCTCGCCGCTGGCGGGCCGACCGTCGTGGTCTCGTGCTCTGGACCGCGCTCAGCCTGCTGCTGTTTGTGATGATTCCGACAGAGGTCCACGAGCGTTATCTGATACTCGTGCTGCCGTTTCTGGGTGTGGCGGTCGCTTTCGGGCGCCGACTCTGGCCGGGGTTGATCATGTTACTCGTCGT
Organism: uncultured Gammaproteobacteria bacterium; assembly: GCA_963775335.1. GTDB lineage: Bacteria > Pseudomonadota > Gammaproteobacteria > Chromatiales > Chromatiaceae > CAVQCX01. The sequence continues at coordinate 1,192,858 of CAVZIJ010000002.1, read as the reverse complement.
GATGTGGGGACAACTGAGCTGGCCGCTCTGGCTGCCATACGGGCGCGGCCAGTGGGATGCGATAGCGGCCAGCGCGCAGCAGCGATACGTGGCCGAGCGCTCGCGATGGCCAGCGGAGCTTGGTCCATTCCCGGTTAGGTTGGACGGGCTGATGGACGAATTCCGGGAGAAATATCGCCGGCAGGTTGAGCCCACCACCGCGCTTGAATGGATGTACATGATGCTGGCCCTCTTGGGGACTGCCGGGATCGGCGCCGCGATGTTCACGCTCCGACCAGGGCGGGAGCCCGCGGGGCCCGTTAAGTCGCCGCCAGCCGCGCCGGCCCGCTAGCCGACATTTCTCACCGATCTCCTGCCGCGCCGCCGACGTGCTTGCGGTGGCGGTCCGGCGAAGCGGCGACTCGATGCTATTCGCCCGTCTGCCCCTGGGTCTTGAGCTCGGAGAGCCGGGCGTCCACCGTGGCCTGGATTTGCTGCGCCAGGTCGGGATTGGCCTGCAGCAGGCGTTTGAAGTCGGCAACGTCGAGGTACAGAAGCTGGCACTCGGTGACGGCGGTGACGGTGGCCGTGCGGGTGCTTTCGGTCATCAGCGCGATCTCGCCGAAATAGTTGCCCGGTCCCAGCCGGATGGGCGTGGGCGGCACGTCGACCTCGACGTTGCCGTGGACGATAAAATACATGGACTCCGCCGGCTCGCCTCTTCGCACGACCGCATAGCGGGGTGGCACCAGCTTGGGTTTGAGCAGGCTGGCAATCTCGGCGATGCGCAGGGCGTCGACCTCGCGGAACAGGGGCACGGCGGCCACCAGGCGCCAGGTCACCACGAAGTTGCGCTTGCGGATCTCGTCGGCGAAGCCGGTGGCGAGGATGCCGGTGGGCAGGGCGAACATGCCCAAGCCGACGATCATGGTGATGCTGCCGAACAGCTTTCCCAGTGGCGTGACCGGAGTAACGTCGCCGTAGCCCACCGTGGTCAGAGTCGCCACGGACCACCACATCGCGGCCGGGATGCTGGAGAACACTCCGGGGCGCACATCCTTCTCGGCCAGGTAGACGATGGCCGAGGAGAACACCAGGATAATCAACAGGATGACCATGGAGGCGGTGAGCGCCCGGCTCTGTGAGCGCAGCACCACGCCGATGGTCTGCAAGGCCGGAGAATGCCGGGTCAGTTTGAGCAGTCGCAGCAGTCGCAGCAGTCGCAGAATGCCCAGGTCGGCACCGATCAGGAATTCCAGATAGAACGGCAGGATCGCCATCAGATCGACTAAGGCCAGGGGGGTGGCGAGATAGCGCAGCCGGGCCGCCAAAGGGGTCCTGCTGCCCGCGGTACGGCTCTCGACGCAGACCCAGAGCCGAAGGAGGTACTCGACGGTAAACGCGGCGACCGTGACCACCTCGAAGTCGTCGAAGAAGGTCTGGTGCCGGGCATCGAGCTCGGGCACGGTCTCCAAGCAGACGGCGGCGACGTTGCTCAGGATGAGCAGGACCAGCGCGGTGTCGAACAGGCGGTTGGCAAGGCTGGGCCGGGCGCCGGACTCGATTACGTCGAAAACCCGGGAACGCAGCCCCGACATAGTCTCAGCTCCCGATTAGGCAGCGATGCTCTGGCTGGAGATGCAAGGGTCCACCATCAGGGGCATGGCCCGACCGCGCGGCGCGTTTCGGGAAACACCGCCGGCCATACGCGACTGCATTCAGACGCCCGGGTGCCCCTGTCGGCGGTCCATGGAACAGCCGCGACCGTAGCGTTGCCGGTTGGGCGGCATCTCGTCCGGCCTCGTCTGGGCTGGCTGCGCGCTCGACAGCACCCGGGGCAGATCGTAGCCGAGATCGGCCGCCGTCTCCAGGTCGTCGACGGACCGATCACTTGCCCTCCGCTGTCCCCGCCAGCCTCCTCCTACGGTGTCCCATCGGCTCTCTCGCAAGCATCCAGGCCGATGCCAGAACGAGGCCCCAGGGCAGGTTCCCTAGGGCGTTGGGCTCCCGGCGGCCAGAGCTCCCGGCCGTCAGATCGTCTGCAACGCCTTGCCTTGGCAACTGGCCACCCTTCCTTCGAAGTCGTAGCTCACCTGGTGCCAGGTCGGCAGCGCCTTCACGTTGCGGAGCCAGCGATCGATGTTCGGGTAGGTGGAGAAGTCGCAGCCGATGATTTCGCCGACGGTCAGCAGCGAAGCGCCGAAGTGGTCGGCGACGGTGACGGTGTCGCCGCAGAGATAGGATTTCCGCGGACCGATCAGGTGCCCGTCGAGCACCTTGGGCCAGGCTCTGGAATGTTCCTTGCCCCGTGTGAGGGTGCCTTAGACGCCAACCGGGAGAGTGCGGCCGGGGACGCCCGGATACGCCGACCGATTGCTGGACGAGAGCTGACGCCGCCTTGCCGATTCCCGTAAAATTTCGTATATTAGCGATTACTGTTTAAGCGCCAGGCTGCAGCCGATCTACGGCCCCCTTTCGGGGCGCAGACCCCGGTCGCGTCGGAGACCATGATCGGCGAAGCGATCAGCACCATGTGGCGATGTTTCGGCAATCATGCAGTCCGGAGCCCTGGCTACCTACCCGGCCTCCCCCTCCGGGGATACCAGCCAGACCATCGAGTGACCTCATTCGGCCACCGACCCTCGGCTCAGGAGACCCTGATGCCACGTGAGGCTATCCTGTTGATAGACGGCCGTGGCGACCGGGTCTCTCACGCTCTTGATCGGGTGCAACGATGAACGCGGTAGTAAGCCCATCCACAGAGGCTTGTAGAGTCTGGCGGCAGGCACTGGTCCATGCCAAACGTCCTTGCCCCCACCTGTTCTTTCTCCTCGTCGAGTGCGCAGACGCGCGGCTCGATCGGGCGCGCCGCACCGTGGCCCGCTTCATGGGCGTGGACACGCCGATTCGCGAGCTGTTTCCGCCAGGGCGCCTGAATGGCCCCTCGCTCGCGGCCGATGCGGGCGTATCATCGAAAGGGACCGGCGCGCGTCCGGAGTCATCGCGGACGGGACGTGGCGCTGCTTCGAGCTGAAACCGACCAGGACGGCCCCCCGGCGCGGGCGGCAGCGGCCGAGCGTTGAGTCGCCGAACAACCCTCCGTTTCGGCTCTGGGGGGCCATTTCAGGGTGACCCACGGAATCCGCTCGTCCTCGGGGCTTTGCCTCAGGGTTAGCCCGCATTTCCCACCAAGTTTCGTCGCGAGGCGTCCGAGATGCGCGTAGATACAAGGCGCGCGACTGATCGGGCGCGCAGGCGCACTCGACAGTACGTCGAGCAGCCGGGCCGAGCGCAACGTCGTACCCGCCGGCAGATCGGGCGCCGCAGCAGGAGGTTGGTGAGACATGTTAGGTCTCCCGCCAACCCTCCAGGATCTCCAGGCAGAGCCGGTTGAGCTCCCGGGCGCGCTCATCCGAGCCCGCTTCCGTGTAGCAGCGCAGCTCCGGGGCGTTGCCCGACGGGCGCAGGTGAACGATCTCGTCGCTAGCGAAGCTGATGCGAAGCCCGTCGGTGGTGTCCACTGCGGCGACGGCTCCGATGAGGGGGCCGAATTGGGCCTCGATGGCCCGCCGGTCGCGGGCGGAGTCTCCGGTGCAAAGGGCCGCGATGCGTTGCTGGCTGGTCTCGGTGGGAAACGCCTTGAGACGGTCGCTCGCCGTGTAGCGGGCCGGAAGGTCCGCGCACAGGGCCGAGAGGGAGACCCCCCGGGTACGTGCAGAGCAGAGCAATGCGATGGGCGGCAGGATGGCGTCGCGGGTCGGCAGTGCCGCCAGTCGACGGCCGTCGATCTCGACCGACGTGGCGGTGAGAAAGCCGCCGTTGGCCTCGTAGCCCACCACGCGCTGGCCCCCCGAATCCATCTCGGCCTCCATCCCCGCGATCACGTAGGGGGAGCCGATTCGGGTACGGCGGACCCGCTCGAACCACCCGCACTTCTCAACGGCGGAGTTGCTGCTCACGGGTGTCACGACCCGATCGGCCCGGAGGAACCGGGCGCAGAGGATGCCGAGCAGGTCACCGCGGATCCAGCGCCCCCACTCGTCGGCTATCAGTGGACGGTCCCCGTCGCCGTCGGCGCTCACCAGCGCGTCGAGGTGGTGTGTCGGCACCCATTCCCGCGCCAGCTCCACGTCCTCAGGTCTGATCGCTTCGGTGTCGACCGGCACGAAGCGCTCGGAGCGGCCGATCCTGACCACCTGTGCGCCCAACCCTTCGAGCACCGTCGCGAATGCGTCCCGAGCCACCGTGGAGTGTTCGTAGAGCCCAACGCGCAGTTCGGCGAGACAGCCAGGGCGGAAGAAATCCAGATACCGGCGGACAAACGCGTCGGTTGCGCCCGGGTCGGGCTCGGGTAGGCCGGGCGCCTGGGTGAGGCGGCCGTTCGCATCGAAGCGTCTCGGAGGCAGGCGCACCGTCTGCGCCCGGATCCCGGCCTCGTCGTCCTTGAGGATCTCTCCCTCGGGCGTGTTGAACTTGATGCCGTTGCGGTCGTCCGGGATGTGGCTGCCGGTAACCATCACCGACGGGATGCCTTCGCCCATGCCGAACAGGGCAAGCGCCGGGGAAGGTAAGGAGCCGCAGTACACCAGCTCGCAGCCGAAGTCCCGCACCGCGGCCGTTACCGCCGCCATGATGCGAGGCGTGCTCGGGCGCAGGTCGCCGCCGAGGGCCAGTCGACGGGGGCGCCCCATTGCGACTTCGAGATGCTGGAGAAACGCCAAGGTATACACATAGCAGACCCGGTCGGTCATCGCCTCGATGCGGCCGCGCGCCCCGCTGGTGCCGAAGCCGACGCCCGACTCGTGCATCAGCTCGGCGATCTGGACCTGTAAAGAGGCTTGGGTCATGCTGGGTCTCCGTGGCAGAGTGCCATTGTAGGGCGGGGTCGGGAGCGGCAGAAGGTCGCCGGGGCGGCCCGACCCGCACGGCCGGACCCCCAGGGGCGACACGCCGTCGCCGCACATAACGCACTGAAGGAGGACCCACAATGCTAAGAAGAACCACGATCGCCATTGCCATCGGCGGCATTCTGCTCGCCCAGGCGCCGCTCGCCGGAGCAGCCGAGCCTGAGAGCGCAGCGCCTGCACCGGCGGTACCGGTTCCCGCTCCCCCGGGTGCGGGGGCTCACAGGGCCCCCCGCACGATGCTGATGACGCCGGCCGAGCAGGCCATGCACCGCAACAAGATGCGTGGGATGACCGCGCAGGAGCGCGAGAAATACCGCGACGAGCAGTATTCAATGCTGCGCGAGCGTGCCCGCGAAATGGGCATGGCTCTGCCGGAAACCCCTCCGTGGAAGGATCCCACCCGCAAGCGCAAGCCCGAGATGACCCAGGCTGAATTCAGGGATTACATCGAGACCCTGAAATCCCTGCCCCCGGAGCAGCGTGAGGCCTACCGTGCCGAGCAGCACGAAAAGATCGCCAAGCGCATGCAAGAGGCCTTGTCGACGCCTCCTGCCATGCCCGAGCCTCCTGCCATGCCCGAGCCTCCTGCCATGCCCGAGCCTCCTGCCATGCCCGAGCCTCCTGCCATGCCCGAGCCTCCTGCCATGCCCGAGCCTCCTACCATGCCCGAGTCGCTCGCCATACCGGCGCCTCCCCCCATTCCTAAGCCCCCTGCCATGCCGAAGCCGCCGGCCATGCCAAAGCCGCCGGCCGTACCCGAGCGTCCCGTCGTGCAGGATCAGGCCTCGGCGCAGCTGCAGCGCCAGATCCAGCGCATGACGCCGGAGCAGAGGGCGCGTTATCGCGACGAGCATTACAAGCAACTTCGTGACATCGCGAAGGGCGCCGGGGTGGATCTGCCCGAAACCCCACCCTGGAACATGACCGCGGAGCAGCGCACCGCTCAGATCGCGGCCCAGCACAAGGCGATGCGCGAGCGCATGTCCCGGATCCCCGGGCCTCCCTACGGGGTGCCGCAGACCTGGGGCCCGCCCTATGACTGGGGCCGGGAAGGCTGGGGCTGGCCAGCACCGGGCTACGGGCTCCGCGGCGAGCCCTACGGGTGGGAACCGTACGGGGCGGGTCCCTGGGGCGACTATCCGTACTGATCGGGTGGCCTCGCAAGGGGCCGCCCCCGAGCCCGCCCCGCCAGGGACGGTGGGGCGATCTCAGCCGCCGCCCGGCGCTGCCCGTCGCGAAAGCTCGGCCGCCTTTTCCCGCGACAGAAATCTCCAGGGTCGCGGGATCAGCCCGGGGACCTGTCTTCGGTAGTCCGCATAGACCTCCCCGTGACACGTGAGGAGCTTGCGCTCCTCCAACCGAGATCCGAAGGCGAAGTAGGCCGTGATCAGGATCGCCGATAGCAGCAGGGCCTCGTCCATGCTGCGGGTCCAGATCAGCACCAGCCCGAGCCCGTACCAGGGATGGCGCACGAAGCGGTGCAAGGGAGAGATGTGGAACACCTCTTGATCCTCGACTGACCGCACGCGTCCTCGCCACTGGCGCAGTCCCAGGAGCTCCGCGCCGTCGTAGTAACGTAGAGACCAGAGAAAACCCACCATGGCGAGGCTGGCCGACCCGTCGGTCAGCCACCGGGCCCGACCCGTCCACTCCCAGAGCGGCTCTCCGCGGAACGCGACCAGCAGGGCGAGGGGCGGCACGAGGAGCGCCAGCGCCGCCGCGTTGAAGCCGAGTCTGTATGCCGCCATGGCCGAGGGCCACCGGTGGGCGGCCCAGCGCTTGGCGTTCAGCGAAGCCAGCGCCGAGTGGACGGCGAAGTAGGCTAGCCACGTGGCGGAAAGGATAAGGCTCTGCGTAAGGGTCATGGATGGAGGTCGATGGCTGCTCTGGTAAGCGCCCGCCCCGGAGGGGCGGGATCGGATTCGGAACGGTAATCCTGCCAGCGACGTCCCGCCGGATCCGTTTCCGGCGGGACGGCAAGTTGTCGAGACCCCTGGGGTCGGCTCTCGTCCGCTACCTATAGCAGCTGAGGTCGACAACCATGGGGGGGGTCAGGCGATTCCAGGCGCGCTGTTGGCCCAGCGGTCCTGACCCGGGGCGCGGCGGCCGGTACAATCTGCCCGGGATGCGTGGTCCGGAGGCAAGCCAGTGAAGATTCAAAGCGCCGACGGCGGCGAGCGTAGCACCGAGGCGGAGCTGATGCAGCGGCTGCTGCCGATCCGGGGTGCCCGGGTGCTGGAGCTGGGCTGCGGCCGGGCGATCGTCACCCGTCTGATGGTGGAGACGCTGGGTGCGGCCAGCGTCACCGCCACCGAGGTCGATGGGATTCAGCACGAGAAGAATCTGCAGATCGACGATCTGCCCGGCGTGACCTTTCGGCTGGCCGGTGCCGAAGCGACCGGCGAGCCCGACGAGGGCTTCGACATCGTGGTGATGCTCAAGTCGTTGCACCATGTGCCGGTCGATCGGATGGACCAGGCGCTGCGCGAGATCCGCCGCGTCCTCAGACCCGGCGGGCTGGCCTATATCTCAGAGCCGGTCTATGCCGGGGCATTCAACGACATCCTGCGCCTGTTCAACGACGAGCAGCGGGTGAGAGATGTGGCCTTCTCCGCCGTTGCGCGCGCCGTGGATGCCGGCCTGTTCGAGCTGGTCGACGAGGTCTTCTTCCAGAGTCCCGCGAGCTACGAGAGCTGGGAGACGTTCGAGGAGCGCATCCTGGGGGTCACCCATAGCGAGTACCATCTGAATGCGCCCTTGTATGCCCGGGTCAAGCGGGCGTTTCTATCCCACATGGGCCCCCAGGGGGCAGAGTTCTTCAACCCGATGCGGGTGGACCTGCTGCGCCGCCCTGCCGGCTAGGGCCCGTTCGCGCTATGCGGATGCCTATCGACCGCATGGCGTGAACAGGCCCTGACCCGATGCCCAGGTCGCCAAGATTCTGTGGGGGGCGGGAGCTCAGCCGGCGGTGCGCTCGCTGCCGCACACCGAAACCTTGTGAGGGGGCCCCGTGAGCGATCGATCCTTTGCACTGCCCGTCTCCGACGATCCGGTAGGGCACCTCGCGGGCCGCTGGTTGAAGCTAGGCGTGCTCACGCTGCTCGCGGCAGGCATGTATTCGATTCTCCTGGTGCTCGTGCGCGCGCCGGGCATCGACGAGCACATGCCCCTGCGGGACTTCTTCCACGTGGCCCTGGTGGTGCACGTGGACCTGTCGGCGGTCATCTGGCCGCTCGCCCTGGCCGGGGTGTTCTGGAGCGTCAATGCCTCCGAGGTGCACCCACTCTGGGACAACGCTGCCCTCTGGCTAGCCGGGGGCGGCACCGCGCTGATCGCCGTGTCCCCCTTTCTGGGGGCGGGGCACCCCCTGTCGAACAGCTACATACCGGTGCTGCGCGATCCCATCTTCTATGCCGGGGGTTGGATCGCCATGGCGGGCTTCGCTTTGCTGGTGCTGCGCGCGATCGTGGCTTCCAGGCCGTTGGGCAAGCCGTTTGCCGAGGCCGACGTGCTGCGGGCGGGGATCTGGTTCAGCGCCTTTGCTGCGGTGGTGTCGGGGCTCGCCCTGGGCTGGTCCTACTGGGGCGTGCCGCGGGACCTCCCGGCGCAGGCCTATCTAGAGTCGCTGTTCTGGGGCAGCAGCCACGTCCTGCCGTTCGCCCATGCCCTTCTGCTCCTGGTCGCCTGGCTTTGGCTCGCGGACGCCGCCGGCTTTCGGCTGCGCCTGAGCCCGCACGGCGGCGTCAACTTGATGGCCGTCGCTCTGGCGCCGGTTCTGGTCGCGCCCGTGATCTATTTCAACGCCCAAGTGACGTCGGCGTTCCACACCCTGGCGTTCATCCGATTGATGCGCTACGGCGGTCTGACGGCCCTGCCCCTCGGGGCGGTGGTGGTGTTGGCGGTGCTCGCGGGGTGGACCCGGGCGAGCCAGACCCAGCGTTACCTGCGCGCCGCGCTTTACTGCTCGCTGGTGACATTCACCGCGGCCGGCATCACGGGGATTCTGGTCGAAGGGGTGGGCGTGTCGGTCCCGGCCTACTACCGGGGCTCCGTCGCAGGGGTGGCCCTGGCCTTCATGGGCATGACGTACTATCTGCTGCCGCGCCTGGGCCACGACGCCCCCATGCCGCGACTGGCGAACATCCAGCCCTACGTCTATTCCGGGGGGCAGCTCATGCACATCGTCGGGCTCGCCTGGTCTCGTGAGTACGGGAGCATTGAGCACACGACCGCTGGCGCCGTTCGGGGGCCGCATCCTGTTGCGGAGATCGCAGCAACGGCAATGGCGCTATCGGGCGAGCTCGTCGCGAGCATCGGCGCGCTGCTGTTCGTGGTGGTGGCCGTCGTCTCGATCTGGCTGAGAAGAAAGCCGGTCTGAGGCCTTTGGCTTCAGCCGGCGCCTTGGGCAATACTTGACACAGGGGTCATTACGCGGGAGGGCGATCGATGGCGGGGCATCCTTACCAGCACATCCTGACGGCCGTGGATTTCTCGCCCGGCACCGACGCCGTGGTCGGGCGCGCCGAGGAGCTGGCCCAGCGCTACATGGCCCGGCTCAGCTTGATCCACGTGGTCGAGCCGATGCTCATGGAGTACACGGGTGAGCTGGCGCTTCCCGAGGACGTCAACATTGAGCGCCAGTTGATCGAGTCCGGAGAGCAGCGGTTGCGTGAGATGGGAGACCGGCTGCACGTCAAGATGCCCGACCGACATGTCTTGATCGGGTCTCCAAGGGCCGAGATCGTGCGTGTGGCCGAGGAGGAGGGAGTGGACCTGATCGTGGTGGGCAGCCACGGCCGCCACGGTCTGGCTCTCCTGCTCGGCTCGACGGCCACAGGCGTGCTGCACCACGCTCCGTGCGACGTGGTCGCGGTGCGCATCCAGACACCCCCACCTTAACGCGTTCCCTGCTGCCTGGCTCCTCAGAGAAACGCCCGGACGGCGAGCAGGGCGTAGTGGTCGGCGAGCAGGAAGGCGAACAGGGCGCTCAGATAGAAGATCGAGTACCCGAAGGTCTTCATGGCGTGGTCGTCGCCCTTGGAGCGATAGAGCACCACCGCGTGGTAGACGAAGCCGATGCCCAGAGCCAGGGCGCCCGCCAGATAGATGAACCCGCACATCTGGGTGAGAAACGGCATGAGCGTGACCGCTACCAGCACCAGCGTGTAGAGCAGGATGCTGAGCTTGGTGAACGCCACCCCGTGGGTGACGGGCAGCATTGGGATCCCCGCCTTGGCATATTCCTTGCGGCGCTTGATGGCCAGCGCCCAGAAGTGCGGCGGGGTCCATACGAAGATGACCAGGAAGAGCAGCAGGGCGTCGCTGTGTACCTCGCCCGTGACGGCGGCCCATCCCAGCACCGGGGGAGCTGCGCCGGCGGCCCCGCCGAGCACGATGTTCTGCGGAGTGGAGCGCTTGAGGAACATCGTATAGACCACCGCGTAGCCGATCATCGCGATGAAGGTCAACAGGGCGGTCAAAGGATTGACGAAAAGAAGCAGGATGGCCATCGAAAGCACACCCAGGCTGAGTGCAAAGCCGATCGCCGCGCGGGACGAGAGTCTGCCCTGGGGCAACGGCCGGTTGTGGGTTCGGTCCATGACCGCGTCGATGCGTTGGTCGACCCACTGATTGACGGCCGCACCCGAGGCCGCGCCCAAGGCGATGCCTAAGGTGCCGAAAACCAGGGCATCGAGAGGGACGGGCCCCGGGGTCGACAGCAGCATGCCCACGACTGCGGTGAAGACGATCAGCGCGACCACCTTGGGCTTGCACAGGACGTAGTATTCCTTCCAGGGAAACGTCGAGGTCTTTTGCAGGATAAGCTCGGTCATTGGGGAAATCCTCAGGGTCGAAGAGGCCGCAGCGCGGGGCGACCGGTTCTCAAGGCATGATTCAGGCTGATCAGGGTCAGCAGCAGCAGTGCTGCCCCGGCGTTGTGGCCCACGGCCACGGGCAGCGGCAGGCGTAGCAGCACGTTGGCCACGCCCAGTGAGATCTGGAGCGCGAGAACGACGAGGAGCAGGGCGCCGAGCGCCCGCAATCGACCGGAGGCGGCGCCGATCATCGTCGCGACCCCGAGGCCGCCCAGATACAACAGGGTGACCAGGGCGCCGAGCCGGTGCACGAAATGCACTGTAACGCCGGCCTGGGGTGACAGCAGCCCGCCTTCGTAGCTGACGCCCGAGGTTCCCAGGACGCGAAATGCCTCGCCGAGGGCGAGCGGGGGCACCCACTGGCCCTGACAGGTCGGGAAGTCCGGGCAGTACAAGGCGGCGTAATTGGTGCTCGTCCACCCGCCCAGAGCGATTTGGGTGAACAGGACAGCCAGTCCGAACAAGGCGAAGGGGCGCAGGGCGCGGTTGCCCCCCGGGGGCAGATCCATCGAACGCGAGTGGCGCAGGGCAAGCCAGCAGAGCAGCGCCAACGTTGCCATGCCCATGATGAGGTGCAGGGTGACCACCGCGGGGCGCAGCAGCAGGGTGACTGTCCACATTCCCAGCGTCGCCTGGAAGCCCACGAGCAGCACCAGCAGCAGCGGCAGGGCGAGCGATTGCTCCGGATCCGCGCGGTTGCGTATCGCGAGCACCGCGAGCAGCAGGATGAAAAGCCCCAGGGTGCCCGCTGCGTAGCGGTGCACCATCTCTTTCCAGGCCTTGGCCGGGCTCACATGGCTGCCCGGGAATGCCGCCTCGGCTTGGCGGATCTCGTGATGCCCGTCGGGTGCAACGATCTGTCCATAGCACCCCGGCCAGTCCGGGCAGCCGAGGCCGGCGTCAGACAGGCGCACATAGGCCCCGAGCACGATGACCACCAACGCGAGCAGTGTCGCGGCGAATGCCACTCGGGCAAAGAATCGGCGACGCTCCGGCGCTGACATGTCAGATGCCCTCCTGAGTGTTGGACCCGCAGGGCGGATGGCCGGCTGCGGTTGCGGGCGCGACGGCATACAGGAGCACTCCTGATCGGTTGGGTTGCGCTCCGATTACAAGGCCGCCCCCGGCCCGGTGTTCCGCAGAGGGCTTGAGTCTGTCGTACCTGGGGGTCCGGCCTCGGCCCCGGCTGGCTCGGCCGCCTCGGGTGGGCTGTGCTTGCGTGCTACCCGACATGGGAGTACTTCAGCAGCTTTTCGAGATCTTGAACGATGTCGCGAGGGTCGGCGCCCGGGCGATAGTACATCATCAGATTGCCCAGAGGATCGACCAGATACACCCGGTCGGCTTCTTGCTTGCGAGTCCCATCGACGTTCAACAGCGGTGCGAGGATCTGGCCCTGCGCCTGGGGGACGAGCGCCACGGCAAGGTCCGGATAGTCCGTCAGCGCCTCCCGCAAGCCCGCCGCCGACGTGCCCATCGCCAGGAACAGCCGCTGCACGCGGCGGATATTCTCGCCTTGCGCCAGACGCGCCTGGCGCAGTGTGTAGAGCGACTTGCGGCAGGTATCCGCGCAGGCCCCTTGGCCGATGTAGAGCAGCGTCCATTTGCCGCGCAGAAATGCCCGTGGGAAAGGTCCGCCCTTGGCGTCCAGCAGCCCGGTTGGGAGGGCCAGCGGCCTCGGTGGCTGTATCAGCGTACCCCGGTTGGTCGTGCTGCCGCTCCAGCCGCCATGCTCCGCAGTCTTATGCACGAGCCAGGCCGTGACCACCGGGGCAAGAAACAACAGGGCCATTAGAATCAGGGCCCGCCGGGCGTTGAGCGCACCCCGTTGCGCTCGGCGTGTCGGCGGCCCGAGTCTGCGAAGATTGCCCCCCGGTGCCTTCATGGGTGATTCGCCTCGCTATCTGTCCGCCCGGGACCGGTGGCGACCCGGCGCGTGTTGACGCCGACATAGATCACCAGGAGCACTAGGGCGAGCGTATACCACTGCGCGGCGTAGGCGCGATGTTTGGCCGGGGTGATGCCGTACACGGGCTTCCAGTCACGCACAAATCCGCCCGGCGCTTGTGGGTCCAGCAGCAGCTCCAGCGGCTGCAGCGGATGCCCCAGAGTCTTTTCCAGCATATGGATATCCAGCGTCTCGACTACCCGCGGCCAGGTCTCGCCGGGCTCCTCTGCCGTCCCCAACGTAAACCCCTTCTCCGGCAAGCGTACGGTGGTCCGTATCAGGATGCTGCCGGTGGGCCCGGGGACCGGCGGCAGATCCGTCCTGCGCTCACCCAGGGGAACCCAGCCGCGGTTGACCAGCACCCAGGGCGGCTCCAATCCGGGGTCTTCGAGGCGCATCGGCGTCAACACCTGATATCCGGCAGCTCCCCTGTAGGTCCGGTTGTCCAGTAACAGCTGGTGGTCGAGATCGTAGACCCCTCGCAGGGTCGTGTGCCGATACTCGATGTCCGACCCGGGGCGTTGGGTGCCGACCAGGTTTGCCAGTGGCTGCGCCGGCTGCTTGATCCGCGCGGCATTGGTATCGATCAGGCCCTGCTTCCAGACCGCACGCTGGAGCTGCCAGTGACCGAGGAACAGCAAAATCGGCACCAGCAGCAGCGTAGCCAGAGTCGGCCATAGGGACGGCCGGAAGTCGAAAGGGCCCAGGCGCATGCTCGATATGGCCAGTTTGTTATACTGTCCGGCACCTACCACTGCGCTGCGCCTTCACCATGTTAAGCAAGATCATCGTCGTTCTGTTTCTGCTCGCTATCGTTGCCAGCCTTGGCAGCGGTCTCTTCTATTTGGTCAGCGACAAAGGCTCATCGGACCGAACGGTGCGGGCGCTGACCGTACGCATCAGCCTGTCCATCCTGCTCTTCGTGCTCCTGATGCTCGGCTACCTGACCGGCCTGCTGCAGCCCCACGCCCCCTACACAGGGTGAGCCTCACGAGCCGCGTCTCGGAGCGACAGGGGGCGCTGCGCTTGCAGCGCCCCCTGTCTCCGAGGGCCCGTCTGTCTCACACCAGCCAGTAGACGAACACGAACAGCCCCAGCCAGACGACATCGACGAAGTGCCAGTACCAGGCCACCGCTTCGAAGGCGAAGTGGTGCTCCGGGGTGAAGTGCCCTTTGATGCTGCGGATCAGGATCACCAGCAGCATGGTGGCGCCCAGCGTGACGTGCAGCCCGTGGAAGCCGGTCAGCATGAAGAACGTGGTGCCGTAGATTCCCGAGTGCAGGGTCAGGTTCATCTCGGAATAGGCGTGGGAGTACTCATGGATCTGCAGGGCCAAGAACAGGAAGCCCAGGGCCACCGTGGCGGCCAGCCACAGGATCAGCCGGCTGCGCTGGCTTTTCTTGAGCGCCCAGTGCGCCATGGTGACGGTGACTCCGCTGGAGAGCAGGATCAGGGTATTGATCGCTGGAATGCCCCAGGCCTCCATGGGCTGGAACACCCCGCCGACGGCACCGGGACCGTTGGTGGGCCACATCGCATGGAAGCCTGGCCAAAGCAGTACGTCCGTCATCGCCTTGTTGGAACCGCCCCCGAGCCAGGGCACGGCGAACATGCGCGCATAGAACAGGGCGCCGAAGAAGGCGGCGAAGAACATGACCTCCGAAAAGATGAACCAGCCCATCCCCCAGCGGAACGACATATCCACCTGGTTGTTGTACTTGCCGGCCTGGCTCTCCCGGATCACCGTGCCGAACCAGCCAAAAAGCATGACCACCAGGACTGCCGCACCGGTCATCATGACCGCAAGGGAGCCTCCGTGGAGATAGTGCGCGAAACCGCCCAGGGTGAGAAACAGGCCCACTGAGCCAACGATAGGCCAGTAGCTTGGCTGCGGAAGGTAGTAACCCCCGTTCGATGCTGACATTGGTTATTCCCTCTCTTTAGTCAGGATGGACTCGATAGATTGGTTTGTTATCAGCGGCGCACCAGAAAGCTTGCCACGAAGAATGCTATGGCTATCGCGAACAGGCTGAGCACAACCAGACGTTTGCGTAACGATCCGGGTCGCGACTGCTCGGGTGCTGCTGTCATTGGATTCTTCTCCCATCCGGGCTGCGCCGTCGCGCAGCCCGGTGCAGATAACGGCTACTTGACCAGGGGAGCCGTTTCGAACGTGTGATACGGCGCCGGGGAGGGGACGGTCCATTCCAGCCCTTCGGCACCTTCCCACACCTGTGCGGAGGCCTGCTGCCCGCCCCGGATGGTCCGAATGACGATATACAGGAAGAAGATCTGGGCGAGACCAAAGGCGAAGCCGCCCAGGCTGGAGACCATGTTCCAGTCGGCGAACTGAAGCGGGTAATCCGGAATGCGCCGGTTCATGCCCGCGAGCCCCAGGAAATGCTGCGGGAAAAACAGCACGTTGACGGACACCACGGACCACCAGAAGTGAATCTTGCCGAGGCGCTCGTCATACATGTGCCCGGTCCACTTCGGCAGCCAGTAGTAGGCGGCAGCGATGATGGCGAACAGGGCACCGGTGACCAGCACGTAGTGGAAGTGGGCGACAACGAAATAGGTGTCCTGGTATTGCATGTCTGCGGGGGCGACGCCCAGCATCAGGCCGGAGAACCCGCCGATGGTGAACAGGAACACGAACGCCACCGCCCAGAGCATCGGCGTCTCGAAGGTCAGAGAGCCGCGCCACATGGTCGCCGTCCAGTTGAAGACCTTCACTGCCGTCGGCACCGAGATCATGACCGTGGCGTACATGAAGTACAGCTCGCCCGAGACCGGCATGCCGGTGGTGAACATGTGGTGCGCCCAGACGAGGAACGACAGGAAAGCGATGGAAGCGGTCGCATAGACCATGGAGCTGTAGCCGAACAGCTTCTTGCGGGAGAAGGTCGGTATGATCTGCGAGACCACGCCGAAGGCCGGCAGGATCATGATGTAGACTTCCGGGTGGCCGAAGAACCAGAACACGTGCTGGAACAGCACGGGGTCCCCGCCGCCCGCGGCGCTGAAGAAGCTGGTACCGAAATGGCGGTCGGTGAGCATCATGGTCACGGCCCCGGCCAGTACCGGCATCACGGCGATCAGCAGGAAGGCGGTGATGAGCCAGGTCCAGACGAACAACGGCATCTTCATCAGGCTCATGCCGGGTGCGCGCATGTTGAGCACCGTGGCGACGATGTTTATGGCGCCCATGATGGACGACAGGCCGAGCATGTGTACCGCGAAGATGAAGAAATCGGTGCTCTGCGGCGCGAAGGTCGTGGAAAGGGGCGCATAGAAGGTCCAGCCGAAGGCCGGTCCTCCGCCTTTCATGAACAGGGTGCTGAGGAGCAGGGTGCCGGCGAACGGCAGTATCCAGAAGCTCCAGTTGTTCATTCGCGGCAGCGCCATGTCGGGGGCGCCGATCATCATCGGGATCTGCCAGTTGGCGAGACCCACCATGGCGGGCATGATCGCGCCGAACACCATGATCAGGCCATGCATGGTCGTCAGCGTGTTGAAGAACTGCGGGTCAAAGAACTGCAGCCCGGGCTCGAACAGCTCGGCGCGGATCAGCATCGCCATGGCGCCGCCGATCAGCAGCATGATGAACGCGAACCACAGGTAGAGGGTGCCGATGTCCTTGTGGTTGGTCGTGAACAGCCAGCGCTTCAGGCCGGTCGGATGCTCATGGTGTACATCGTGCGCGGTAGCCGTGCTCATTGGTTCATACCTCCACTTGAATGCCTGAATTGCTTACTTGGCCGCCGACACGTCGGACGGCTGGACCACGTCACCGGTATGGTTGCCGAAGGAATTGCGCTCGTAAGTGATGGCCGAGGCAATGTCGGTGGCGCTGAGCTGCTCACGGAAGGCCTGCATCGCTGTCCCGGGCTTGCCGTGCAGCACGATATTGAGGTGGGCGGCCAGGGGACCGTTGACGATCTTGCTGCCCGCCAGGGCGGGGAATACCCCGGGGATACCCTGGCCGTTGGGCTGGTGGCACGCCGCGCAGATCTTGTGGTAGACCTTGTCGCCGTTGGCCATCAGCTCTTCCTTGGTCATCTTCTGGGTGGAGGCAGCCGCAACTTTAGCCTCGCTGGCCTTCTGCTCGGCGACCCAGGCCTTGTAATCCTCCTCGGTCTTGGCGACCAGCACGATGGGCATGAACCCGTGGTCCCTGCCGCAGAGCTCCGCGCACTTGCCGCGATAGGTGCCCGGCTCGTTGATCTCGGTCCAAGCGTCGTTCACAAACCCGGGGATGGCATCCTGCTTCCAACCGAGCGCCGGCACCCACCAGGAATGGATCACGTCGTTGGAGGTGATGAGGAACCTGATCTTTTTGTGGATCGGCACAACGACCGGATTGTCCACTTCTACCAGGTAATTCTGCCCCTTGGCCTCCTTGTTCTCGATCTCGGCGCGCGGGGTCGACAGGCTGCTGAAGAAGCTGATGCCGTCCTCAAGATAGTCATACTTCCATTTCCACTGATAGCCCGTGATCTTGATGGACATATCGGAATGGCGGGTGTCTTCCAGCGCGAGCAGCGTCCGCGTGGCCGGGACCGCCATGCCCACCAGGATCAGGAAGGGGATGGTCGTCCAGATAATCTCGATGGTCGTGCTTTCGTGGAAGCTGGCGGGCTTGGCGCCCTTGGACTTGCGGTGATTGATGATCGAATAAATCAGGACAGCAAAGACCGCGGCGCAGATGACGACGCAGATCTCGAAGATCAGCATGTGGAGGTGATAGACCTCGTGGCTGATGTCCGAGACCCCGGGCGTCATGTTCAGGTCGCCGAATCCCGCGAAGGCATTGCCTGCGCCGAGCAGAATGACTGCCCCCCACAGGTTGGTCAGGGCGAGTCGTAGCTTCTTAGAAAACATGCATCGGTCTCCCTAATGGTTTTGGTTCTAAACAAAATCATTCCGGACGCCGCGGCTCATCCAGCCGCTCTCGGAGAAAGCGTCTCAGTGCGTCCGCCAGCGCGGTACGCTCGTTGTCGTTCAGGAACCTTCCGATCTCCACTTGACGTCCCTGGTAGCGGATCACGAGCCGGCTCGGATACCAGGCGATGGGTGACTTCTCGAGCTGGATCCGAGCCCAGAAGCTCGGGCATTCCCAGCGCTCCTCGGCCCGCCGCCGCCCCTTTTCGACCCTGACGATATTGGAGTCGATCGAGATGATCTCACGCCACTGGCTGCGTGCGAGGCACAGATAGAAGGCCGCGCCCAGCGCAACCAGCTCCAGGCCGGCAAACGGCAGCACGGGCCAGAAGCCCTTCAGGACGAACCCCACGGAGATGCCCAGCAGGGACAAAGCGACTGCTGCGTAGACTCTCAACACGGCGCGCCATGACAGCGACTGGTTCGGTCGGATGACCCAGTGACAATCTGAGCCTGTCGGAGCGCATACCAATTCAACCACCGATGTCACCCTTGTCCGGAACAGCGGGCGATGATGAGTCGCCGCGTCGACCAGGGACAGGATGCGGCGATGCATCCCCGCCCGTCGGGACGGAAACGGAGCCGCTGTGGCGGTATCATGCGCCATGTTCAATCAAGTACCCAAACTGATGTCGGGTACGAATCAGGGCCTGATGGTACACGAACGGCCGGTGATCCAGCGCTGGCAAGTGTCTGGAGCGACCAGCGGGCTGGCTCAAGCCCCCGGCTCGAGCCCGGCCGGCGGAGGCGTGAATACTCGGGAGGGCGCGCGCGCCCCGAGGGTCCTCGCGCCAGCTCCTTGTCCGCCGGCGGGCGCAATCGGGTATGGAGCTCGTCCCCTCAACCGGCCGCTGCCCGCCACCCGGCACCTGATGCTTTCCGTCGGGCAAAGTGCGGCCGTTTGTTCGATCGTGTTGCTCTTCACTAGGGCCTATCGCCAGCCCGGGAGCACGCCGTTCGGCAATATCTGCTCCGAACCGGCCTGAGGCCGGATTCGGATCGTGCTCGTCACGGGGCTGTTGGTGCGCGATCTGCAACTGTTTTCTCGCTTTGCCTGAACCTCGCCCATTGCCCTCGTGTGGATGGGCGTGAGCGGTGCTTGATCTTTCGCGACCATCGCGAACGGGTCAATGAGCCCGATGGGCGAGTGGCCGGTATCGAGCCGTCGCCGCAAGGTGCACTGAGCTTTGTCCCATTCCGGTGGCGGCAGGGGGGCCAGGTCTCGATCTGCCGCCAAAGTCGATGCCGAGCCCAAGCGCGGGCTGCGGCTCGGATCAACCTCTGCCCGTGCGGCTCGGACCGCGATGCAAACGCCCACCGGGAACCGAACGCCAAGGCCCAAACTGGGAATAAACGGGCTGCCTGGGGGGCCCTAAGGCCGCATGGCAACAACGCCAACAACCCCACGGCCGGGAAAATGCACGGGGGGGATTCTAGATCAGAAATTCGGCAGACACAACGAGCGGTTGCTTTAGGTCAATGCGACGATGCGGCGATTGATGCGAAAATGGCGAAGCGTGATTGTCTCCAGGGTCCGGTGCGGTGCTGCGCGGGAGCGGCCGGAGCTTGGATCTTGGGATCCCGATCTTCTGGCCAGCTTCGAGCCGAAGCGGCCCCGGCCAAGACCCGAGTCAGGGTCTTAATCACGACACGAATCCTCAGATCTTGCATTTTGGAACGGCTGCGTCGGGTGTCGCAGGCCGCTCCCCCGAGGTCGGGGAAGCCCGCTTTCGGGAAGCTATTATTTGTATTTATCGGGACATCAGTTGCGGTTCCGGCCGAGGCCCCTGATTATGTGCCCTCGTACGGTTGTCGCCGAGATCGAAGGGTGGTTGAGCCGCTGTCCACTGCATCAGGCGACGAGCCATGCTACCAACGCGTCGGCCCTGCCACCGGCCCCGGGGTGAGACTGTGGGGACACGCCGCCGAATCCTCGCCAGCGCTACGCTTTGCCGGCACAGATTTCTGGCAGCTAAGCGGTTCGCGGGGGATTCTAGGTCGAAGCCTCAACGGGGTCCCTGGCGGATGGCTTCCACCGACGATCGTCAGCCAACGAAGCTGAGTACCAACCTCACCACGGCCCATAGGGTCAGGACGAAGACGATCGTCACCAACAGTCCGGCCAGGATATAGTGAATCGGCTTCCCGTGCGTGAAATCGGCCTCGTGCTTGCTGGCGCTTTGCACCCCGAACATGCTTGCTAGCACGCTGAACAGCACGCTGAACAACGAAAGGGTTGGCCGGTCGTCAGTGTTCTTTGGGTCCATCGACGGTCTCGTTGAGCGGTGATTGCCGCCATTCTACCCGTTGGCTGTGGGCCCGCAACCCGATGCTCGGACGCAAGCCACTGCCATTGGGGAACAGACTGGAGCATGGGTCCCGCGTGATACAGGCGGCCCGATGTACATCGCAGACCACGCCACACGTCACGGCACGAGCCGGTCGGGACAGTCCGTGCATACTTGCCGAGCTGCGCTCTGTCCTGCTTCGCCGGTAAGTCCAGGCCGCCTGCCAGCCTTGCCTGGGCCTGGCCCGGGAAGGCTCGTTCCTGGTGCGCCCTCGGGTGGCGGCGGAGGGGCCAACGCTTCGGCCCCGCGCCGATTGCGCATCCATCAGCGACGTGCGGAAGGCCTGCTCGGGCTCCCGGCGCTGGGGCGCGTCCGTGTGGCCGGAGCCCGGGGTCCAACGCGCTCGCGACAAGGGAGCCCAATCGAGCTACGCGGGAAAACGCTGCGCTTGGATGCCCCCCGGACCGGCGCGAAGCGCCTGCTCCGGGGGGGCGGAATACCGACCGTCGCTCAGGGGAAAGCGGGGATTGCCGGCTCGGTGCCCTCGATCTCGGCCTCGGGGTGGTGCGATTTGACCATCGTCGTGATCTCCTCGACCCGTGCCTTGGGGACGTCGACCATCATCATGAGGCTGCCCTTCTGGATCGCCTCCTCGAATTCTTTGAGCCGGGAGCTGGGCGCCGAGATACCGATCATGCCGGAGAGCCAGGCGCCGACGCCCGCGCCTGCCATACCCACACCGAGGATTGCGCCGCCCGCAAGGGCTACGCCGCCGAGGGTGATCGCCGCAATCCCTGCCACGACCCCGGTTGCCCCGCCAATGGCGAGGCCGCGTTCCACCGCCGGAACGAAGTCGCTTTCTTGCAACAGGTTGGCCTCCGGGAGATGGGCCTCCGACAAGGCGTGGTGGTCAGCAGCAGCGATGTGAATGTGCCTGTCCGACACACGGGCCAGCAGGAGCTCATCCACGATGTGCTTCGCGCTATCGATGTCTGGCAGCAGGAAATATAGTCGCCTCATTGCCTCACTCCTCGAACAGGTGGTGTCAAGAAACGCACGGGTGTCTTCGGATCTTATTCTCTCGTCATACAGCGTATATAGGAAAAGATGAGCGATCTTGCCAGGCGCCGCCGTTCATTCAAGCCCTGCAACGACCATCATTTTCTGCCTGCCGTGCTCAGGCGGTCGGTGGTGGCGTTGCCCCACGCTATCGCCGGGGCCGGCAGCCATTCTGAAGGATTCGCAGTGGCGACGAAAGCCCTTGCGGCCTGCCCGTTTCTCGCACCCGGAGCGGGCTGCGACGTTGGGTCTCTGCCGTAACCGGGCGGGTGCCTCGTTACGGGCGGTGGCGGCGGCCCTGCGGGACCGGATCGGTCGGATGTCTTGACCCGATTGCCCCCGGGCGACGATCCAGGTGCTCCGAGCAAGGAGCCCTGCGTGAGGCTACCCGCGTTGGGCGTGAACAGCAAGATGGGCCGAAGCGCAAACCGACAGCGCGCAAGTCAGTATCGCGCCTCTGTCGCGTTCCGACGCCGGCTCGCCGAGCAGGGTGCGGCAGTCCTGCGACGTCAAGCATCGCATGGTAGACTCATCGTTTGTCTGCCGCCGATCCCGCCCTTACTACCTCGATGAGTGCCGCCCCCTCCGTCTCCGCGACGGTCCGGCCGAGCTGCTATCACTGCGGGCAGCCCGTGCCCTCGGGATTCGATCGCACGGTTCAGATCCACGGCGAGCCTCGGCCCATGTGCTGTCACGGCTGCGAGGCAGTGGCTCGCGCCATCATCGCCGGACGGCTGGAGAGCTTCTACGATCACCGCACAGCGCCGGCGCGCACCGCCGAAGAGCTGGTCCCCGTGGCGTTACGGCGCATGGAGCTCTATGACCAGGCGAGCCTGCAGCAAAGCTTCGTGCAGGTCGATGCCGGCATGGTGCGCCAGGCCTCACTGATTCTCGAGGGCATCACGTGCGCGGCGTGCGTGTGGCTCAATGAGCACCAGGTCGGTCGGCTGCCGGGGGTGCTGGAGTTCCACGTAAACTACGCCACCCACCGGGCGCGGGTGCGCTGGGACGAGACCCGCATCCACCTTAGCGACATCCTGAAGGCCATCGCCGCCATTGGCTACGTAGCCCATCCGTTCGATCCGGGCCGCCAGGAGGCGCTGCAGAAGCAGGAGCGCTCCCGGGCGCTGCGCCGCCTCGCGGTCGCCGGCCTGGGCGCCATGCAGGTCATGATGATCGCCGTTGCCCTTTATGCCGGCGACGACTCGGGCATGGACCTGGACATGCGCTCTTTCATGCGCTGGGTCAGTCTGGTCATCACCGTCCCGGTGCTCGCTTACTCCGGGCAGGTCTTTTTCCGCTCGGCGTGGAGGGATTTGAGGCGCGGCCGGCTCGGGATGGACGTTCCGGTGTCTCTGGCGCTTGCCGGCGCCTTTTTCGCGAGCGCCTGGAGCACCCTCACTGGCACCGGCCAAGTCTATTTCGACTCGGTCACGATGTTCGTCTTTTTTCTGCTCGCCAGTCGGTTCCTCGAGATGGGGGCCCGCCACCGTGCCGGTCAGGCCGCGGAGGAGCTGGTGCGGCTGCTGCCCGCCACCGCGACCCGCCTGACGGAGGATGGCGAGCAGGCCGTCGCCGTGGCCGAGCTGCTTCCCGGCGACCGCGTGCGGGTGCGCCCCGGGGAGACGGTCCCCGCCGACGGCGTGGTCCTGGAGGGTGCCAGCTCACTGGACGAGTCGCTGCTCACGGGCGAGAGCCTGCCCCGCGCTCGGACCCTGGGCGATACCCTTGTCGGGGGTACCCTGAACGTCGAGAGTCCTCTGGTGATGCGGATCGAAAAGGTTGGGGAGGACACGGTGGTGTCCGCCATCGTGAGGCTCCTCGACCGCGCCCAGACAGAGAAGCCCGCCGTGGCGCTGTTGGCCGACCGGGTCGGTGGCTGGTTTGTCGCCGGTCTTCTCGTGCTGGCTGTCGGGGTCGCCTGGTATTGGTGGCGCCACGACCCGACCCACGCCTTCGCGATCACGCTTTCGGTGCTGGTGGTCACTTGCCCCTGTGCCCTGTCCCTGGCGACCCCGGCGGCGGTCACGGTGGCCACGGGGGCCCTGACCCGGGTCGGGCTGCTGACCACTCGGGGCCACGCGCTGGAGACGCTGGCCGCCGCGACCCGCCTGGTTTTCGACAAGACCGGCACGCTCACCCGGGGCGAGCTGCGCCTCGCCGAGGTGCACACCGAAGGGGGGCTCCCTCGGGCACGTGCGATCGCCGTGGCCGCGGCGCTGGAGCGCAGCTCCGAGCATCCGGTGGCCCAGGTGCTGGCCGCTGCGGACCCGGATGGGCTGCGGGGGGCGGACGTGTCGTCGAGACCGGGCCAGGGCGTAGAGGGGCGGGTCGAGGGGCGGCTCTATCGGGTCGGCAGCCCGCATTTCGTGGCGGCCCTGTCCGGCGTCGAAGTGCCCCAGGGGGCAGCGGGGTCGACAAGCACGCGCGTGGCCCTCGGGGACGAGGGGGGGGTGCTCGCCTGGTTCCTGTTGCGTGACGAGCTCCGCCCGGATGCGTTCGCGACCATCAGAGCCCTGCGCCGACTCGGGCTGGAGACGGAGCTGCTCAGTGGGGATGCGCCCGGCCCCGTGCGTGCCGCCGCCGAGGCCCTCGGCGTGGCCGAGTATCGCTCCGGGATGAGTCCCGAGGCCAAGCTCGAACGGGTGCGCGAGCTTCAATCGCGCGGCGCCGTCGTGGCCATGGTCGGCGACGGGGTGAACGATGCGCCGGTGCTTGCGGCGGCCCAGGTTTCGCTGGCCATGGGCTCGGGCACCCAGCTCGCCCATGCCAGCGCGGACATGGTGCTGCTCTCCGAGCGGCTCGGGAATCTCGTTACCGGTATCGTGCAGGCCCGCCGTACGGTCCGGGTCATCCGTCAGAATCTGGCCTGGGCGCTCCTTTATAATGTGTTGGCTGTCCCATTGGCTGCCGCCGGTTGGGTGGCTCCGTGGATGGCGGCGATCGGAATGTCCCTGAGCTCGTTGGTCGTGGTGCTCAATGCGCTGCGGTTGAAGCGGATTCCTCAAATGCCGGGGGCCTGAGCCTTGTCGATCCTCTACATGCTGATTCCGTTGGCGGTCGTGCTGCTGGGGGTGGCTGTCGCCTTCTTCATCTGGTCGGTCAAGACGGGCCAGTTCGACGACCTCGAGGGACCCGCCCACCGCATCCTGATGGACGACGATGATCCGATGATCCCGCGCTACGGTGCCGGAAGGGACAAGAAGGACGGGCCCTCGGACGGCAGTGAGACAGGCTCTCCGTAGCGGTCCTCGGGGGCCGGTTTTCCGCCGAATCCTATCCCGAGATGCCGACTTCGTTTACATGGCCGTAACCGGATGATTACCCAGTGATAACGTTACCAGCGGGATCAAAGATATTGGTCTATGATCTCCCCCCGGCTTGACCTGTGTCATCGCGTGCTCGTTTGGTGTATGCGAGATAGCTAATATTCCAAAAAATTGACCGCATCGCGTGAGTTGCGGCCGACTAAGGACGCGTCTGGTGGCAGTTGGCCGGCGGCGAGCAGAGGGACCTCGACTTGGACCCAGGCATCCTGCGAGGATGGGTGAGGGTTAAATCGTGAACCACCAACAGCTTCGCTACCTCATTGCCGTTGCACGCGAGCACCACTTCGGGCGTGCCGCCGCTTCCTGTTTCGTCAGTCAGCCCACCCTGAGTCTGGGGATCAAGAAACTCGAGGATGAGCTTGGGGTGGGGCTGTTCGTGCGCAACCCCGGTGATGCGCTTCCCACCCCGATCGGCGCACAGGTCGTGAAGCAGGCGGAGCGAATCCTCCGTGAGGTGGACGTTCTCAAGACCCTCGCGCGCGAGCCGGCGCATCCATTGGCGGGAGCGCTTCGGGTCGGCGTCGTGGACACGGTGGCGCCCTATGTCATGCCGTACGCCCTGGCGCATATCTCGCACTTTGCCTCCCACCTCGAGCTCCATGTCGAGACCGGGCTTCCGGCCGCGCTCTCGAAAAAGCTGGCCGGCGGCGCTCTGGACGGGGTGATCGACTCCGGGGCCCTTGTCTTGCCGGGGAGCAATGTCCGGATGTTGTACAAGGAGCCGTTCAAGGTCGTGGTCCCCGCCGGTCATCCGCTGAGCGAGGGCAGGGTCAAGCGCGAGGCGCTTCGCCAGGAACGGGTGCTGCTGCTGGAAAAGGGTCACGGCGTCACGGAGCAGGTGCTCGCCTTTCTGCCGGAGCTGGCTGAGGTCGGTAATGGCGGCTGGCGCTGCAACCAGTCCTTCGAGGGCATCCTGCAGATGGTGATCGCCGGCCTCGGGGTCACGGTCCTGCCGTGCACGGTAGCCTGCTCTCCTCTGTTCTCCAAGAGCCGGCTAAGCTCTGTTTGCTTCGAGGACACCCAGCCGTTTCGGCCGATCAATCTGGTCTGCCGCTCGGACTGCGAGTCGGGAGAGCTGCTGGAGGTCCTTGGGCAGTCGATCCTTGCCACGTTCGACTCGCCGCCGGTCTGTTCCCATGTCGTGCGCGCCGAGGAGCCCGATCTGCCCTTCGAGCTCCGCCAGCTGATGGGGTCGCTGCCTGGTGCCAAGAATGCCGCGCTCACGACCTAATTTCGCCCCGGCCTTCGTCGCCGGGCGTCCGAGATGGGCATCCGAACAAAGTGCGCGACAGCAAGCTGCCGTAAGGTCTGTGGTCCCTCGCTGCACCTCGTCGCGATTGACAGCCTTTATCTGTCGGCATTAGAAAAATTCAATTCCACTTCCATTTATGCCGTTGTTAGGCTCTTGCGGGAGCGTCGCCCTACGGCTCTCGTGACAATCATTGGACCCGGCCTGCGAGAATCACTGCCCAGGTCTTCAAGGTTCAAGCTTCTTGCGAGAGGACGCCCCGAGGGGGGTTGAGTGCTCGTGGGACGGCCCGGAGAAGGCCGCTCCCGACCGATTGTCGGTCCGTTGTGCTTCTTGATTGCCGTCCCGAGGCCACGCCAGGCTGTCGACCGGCGCCATGAGGGGGGAAGTGTATGCCAGGGCGTTGTTTGGGGTTTCACTGGGTGGCCGGCCTGGCGGTTGTGATGGCGCTCGCAGGCTGTCAGGGGTCTTCTTCCGGGGGGGGGGGTGGCGGCACCACGGCCACTCCGCCGCCGGTCTTTCCAGGCCTCGGCCTCAACATCACCGTTACCAGCGCCACCATCGACAACGGGCTTCCGGTCGTCGAGTTTCAGGTGACGGACCAGGCCGGCGTTGGCGTACCGCTCACCCAGGCAGCGCTCAGTTCGGGTGCGCTGGGCTTCGGCTTGGCCAAGCTGGTGCCCGGGGATGGCCCCCGCAACGCCGACAGCTGGCAGAGCTACATCAACAAGAAGGAGATTCCGACGGCCGGCGTCGGCCCCAACGGGACGCCGGTCGACCCCTTGGGTGACATGCAGGCGACCACGGAGAGCGGCGGGATCCTCACCAATCTGGGTGGCGGTCTGCATCGCTACCAGTTCCAGACCGACGTGACCAAGCCCGCCCAGACCATGGGGGTCACCTATGACCCGTCGTTGACCCACCGCCTCATCATCCAGGCCCAGTTCATTGGGGCGAATGGTCGGCTGATCGCCGCCAATGCCCATTTCGACTTCGTGCCCAACGGCGCGGCGGTGACCCAGACCAAGCTGGTTGCTACCACCGCCTCGTGCAACAGCTGCCATGCGCATTTGAGCGCCCACGGGGGCCGAAGCGTCGAGGTCGAGACCTGTGTGGCCTGCCACAATCCCGGGACCACCGATGCCAACAGCGGCAACAACCTGGACATGGTGGTGATGGTGCACAAGATCCACATGGGCAAGGATCTGACCAAGGGCTACACCGTCTGGGGCGATGGCGACGTCAAGGATGACTTTTCGGATGTCGCATATCCCCAGGACCATCGCAACTGCGTCAAGTGCCACGACGGTTCGAACCCGGCGACGCCGGACGGCGACAACTGGGAGACCCGCCCCACCCAGCAGGCCTGCGGGGCCTGCCACGACGATCTGGATTTCTCCACACACCAGTTCGGGTTTGCCCCGGGTGACAACCGATTCTGTGCCGGTTGCCACGTCTCCGACATCAGCACTGCGCCCGAGATCATTCAGACAGCGCACAGGATGTACGACCGCATCGCCGCCGGCTGGTTCAAGTACAACATCCTGGGGGTGACCCAGACCAAGCCCGGCCAGATGCCGCAGGTGACGTTCGAGGTCGTCGATCCGCGCAACGGCACTTCCTATGACATCCTGCACGATCCCCGGTTCTCCGCCGCCAACGGCGCTCGGCTGGCGGTGGTGCTCGGCTGGGATACCCTGGATTACAGCAACAACGCCAGCGGCGCGGTGACGGGCTCTCCCACGACGTTCCCGGCGCCAGGGCAGCCCGTCTCCATCAATGCATTGACCAGCGCCGTGGATACGGGCGGCTTGGTGTTCATGGTGCAGTCGCCCGTGCCCGTGCCGACCGGCACCAGGGGTACCGGGGTGGCGGCCATCGAGGGTCACCCGGCCGCGATCGTCGACCCGATCAACAATCCGGGCGTCTACAAGACGGTGCCGGTGGACAACGTGTTCAGATACTTCAGCATCACCGATCTGGTGGCGCAGCCCAGGCGGCAGATCGTCTCCTTGGCGAAGTGCAACAATTGCCACGACCGCCTCAGCCTGCACGGTGGCAACCGTCAGGGTGCCGTGGAGGTCTGCGTGATCTGCCACAATCCCTATGCCACCGATATCTCCCAGCGCCCGGCCACGATCGATACGTCGCCGGCCGACGGCACCTTCGACAACTTCGCGGCGGTCGGTGTCGACGGCAAGCGCGAGCAGAACATCCACTTCAAGAACATGATCCACGCCATCCACGCGGGCGAGGCCGACAAGCACGGTTTCCGCACCAAGGGGATCACGGTCATGGGCTACGGTCGCAGCGTCAACGATTTTTCGGACGTGCGCTTCCCCGGTGTCCTAGAGAACTGCGACACCTGCCATCTCGACGGCACCTACCAGCTGCCCACGCCCTACGGTGCGCTGGGCACCACGGTGCAGACCGCCAATCCCGCGTTGGCCGGAAATCAGCCCTCGATCAACGCCGCTCTCGCCAATCAGGCGGACGATCTGAAGATCTCTCCGACGGCCTCGCTGTGCTCGTCGTGCCACGACTCGGCATCGACCCAGCAGCACATCATCCAAACCGGTGGGGGGAGCTTCAGCGCCACCCAGGCAGTGATTATCGGTACGGTGCTGGAGGCCTGTGGCGGCTGCCACGGTCCGGGAGAGATAGAGGACATCTCTGTGGTTCATGCCGTCCAACCGCTGCCCTGATGGGCGTCGGGCGGGCTGGGTTCGCGAAGGATCCTGCCGGAACCGGCCGAGCAAGGCCGTCTTCGGGCTGTCGCTCAGCCAAACGTACGAGTGTCATGCGATGATCATTGACAAGCTGCTCAAGAACAGAAAAACGGTCGCCTTTTGGCTGGTGCTCAGCCTCGGGATCGCACCCATGCTGGCCCATGGCGCAAAGGACGATGATGAAGAGCTCAGTGGCGTAGCACTGCCGACCACCCCGGAGGAGGCGCAGGCGGCCCTCGAAAAGATCGCCCAAGCCCCCCTGACAGAGAAAGGTGCCGACACCTGCCTGAAGTGTCACGACGAAGACAATGTCCCGCCGATCTACCCGATCTTTAAGACCAAGCACGCCGTGAAGTCCGATCCGCGCACGCCCTTCGGGCGGGAGCATCAGTGCGAGGTCTGCCACGGCCACGGCGGAAACCATGTCCAGCGAGTGCGCAAGGGGGAGAAGCGTGCGCCGATCATCGACTTCGGCCTGAAGGCCTGGACACCGCCGGCGGAGCAGAATGCGCGATGTCTGCAGTGTCACCAGAACCACGAGCGCATCCAGTGGCAGGGCAGCGTCCACGAATTCAACGAGGTGCCTTGCGCCGGGTGCCACAAGATACACGTGGCCCGCGACCCGGTCCTGGACCGATGGGAGCAGCCGTCGGTCTGCTTCAAGTGCCACACCGCGCAGCGCGCGCAGTTCGACAAGATGTACCACCACCCGGTGCGTGAGGGCGAGCTCGTCTGCAGCTCCTGCCACGATCCGCACAGCGGCGAAGGCGGCGACCTGAAAGCGGTGCCGGCACTGGCCCGGGAGAAGTGCACCTCCTGTCATGCCGACAAGCGCGGCCCGTTCTTCTGGGAGCATGCGCCGGCGGCCGAGGACTGCATGCTGTGTCACGAACCGCACGGTTCCAACAACGAGTCGCTCCTCAAGCAAAGGCCGCCTCTGCTCTGTCAGGAGTGCCATTCCCAGTCCGGCCATCCCAGCGTGCGCTACGACGGGCTGTCCGTGCGCCCCTTCGGGTCGAGCCGGTACGCGAACATCAAGAGCTGTCTCAGCTGTCATTCGCAGATCCACGGGTCGAATGATCCGTCAGGTGTGGCGCTCGAGCGCTGAGGACGGCAACCCAAGCGGAACGTCGGCCCGGAGCCGGCGGCGGATGGCCCGCAGACGCGGTGTGGAAGGGAGGGGAAGTATGGCCATTTACACGATGTTAAAACGAGCCGTTGCGTTGGCGCTGACCGCCCCGTGCGTCATGCCCGTGCTGGCGGCGGACAAAGACAAGTCCGCTGCCGCGGCGGACGAGGGGCCCGCCTGTAAATACTGCGCGGACTATCGGGGCGACCAGGGCTGGGTCGAGGCCGGCGGGCTGAACCTGAGCGGCAGCTCCTCCATCGGGTTCGGCCGCTTCGGAAACACCCTGGGTGCCGGGCCCTTTGGCGCGTCGCCGGACATGGTCTACGGGTCCGGCCGCTACACGGGGCTCACCGACGAGGGCGCTACAGTCAACGCCAGCGGCCAGTTCTTGCACCGGGGGGACGGCGGTGTCTATTACGGCGGGTCTGCGTCGAACTTGGGGCTGGATTCCCGCGAAGCCACCTTGGAAGGCGGCAAGCAGGGCAAGTTCGGCATCTCGGTCCGATACGACGAGACGCCATTCCGGGAGGACAACACCACATCGACCCCGTACCGCCAGGTCGGCGGCAATGTCTTTCGCCTTCCGCTGCCGTGGGTGGACGCCGCCACTACCCAGGGCATGACCCTGCTGCCCTTCACCCGGGAGCCGGTCGATCTCGAGACCCAGCGCAAGAAGGAGGGGGCGCAGTTCTCCTATATCCCGGCGCAGCATTGGGAGGTCACCGCGGGCTACTCCCACGAGACGAAGAACGGTCGCAACGACCAGGGTGCCACCTTCGGGTTCGACAACACCGTGATCTTGCCTGTGCCCGTCGACTACCAGACCGACGATTACGACCTCGCCCTGAACTACACGGGCCAGAAGCTACAGGCACGGGTTGCATACCATGGCTCGTCATTCGACGATTCCAACAACTCGATCTTTTGGCGCAACCCTTTCACCCCGAGCTCGGCCCCTCAGGCGTTCGGCGAGATGGCCACACCGCCCGACAACAAGCTCAATCAGGTCACTGCCGTGGTCGGCTACAATCTGCTGCCACGTACCCGCGTCACTGCTCAGCTCTCGTACGGGCAGCTCACGCAGGACAACCAGCTGCTGCCCTATACCACCAATCCGTACATTCCGGTGGGGGGCCTGACCATTGGGATGCTCAACGGGGGGATGACGCCGCCCACGACCCGCCTGATGCAGCGGGCTATCGCCCCTGACGCCGGCGATCTCAGTGCCCAGGTCAACAGCACGCTCGCCAAGCTGCAGCTGACATCCCGGCCCTTGCCGAGGTTGCGGCTCAATGCCAGCTTCACCTACAGCGACCGGGACAACCAGACCGACCAGATCCTGCGCTACTACGCGACGACGGATCTGGCGCGCAGCGCTAATCCCCGCGTCAACCTGCCCTATGGCTTCACCCAGAAGCTCGGCAGGCTGAGCGCGGGATACAAGCTGCCGTTGCATTCCGACATCGAAGTCGGGCTGAACTACGATCAGCGGGACCGCACGTACCAGGAGGTGGACCAGACCACCGAGAGCACCGGCTGGGCGAAGCTCAAGATCAGGCCGGTGGAGATGGTCGAGGCCTCGGTCAAGTATTCCCATGGCAACCGGGACGGATCCGATTACCAGCGTGTCTGGGCGGTCTACCCGCCCCAGAACTGGCAGGAGCGGCTTTACTATCTCAATGGCCGCGACCGTGACCAGCTGACCGGGTCGGTGGCGATCACGCCGCTGGAGTCCGTGACCCTCACGGGTACGGCGGCGCGCACGGATGACTCCTATTCCGGGGATCACATCCTGGGCCTGCGCAGCTCCAAGACCCACACCTATACCCTCGATCTGTCTCTTGCTCCGATCGAGAACCTGAACCTGCATGGCTATTACACCTGGGACCGCGTCAGCTCCCTGCAGGCGGGCTCGCAGGGGGGACTGTTCCCCGACTGGACCTCGAGCAACGACAACGCCACGGATGTAGCGGGTGTAGGGGCCAAATGGACCACGATGCAAAAGAAGCTCGAGCTGTCGGGCGATGTGGTCTGGACCAACTATCAGGGCTCCACGGATTTCACCCAATACCTGCTCCCCGCCCTGGGCTACCCGAGCCAGAGCTACGACATGGTCCGGGTCGAGCTCAAAGCGAAGTATAAGATGACGAAGAAGCTCTCTCTCGGGCTCGGCTATCGCCACGAGCGCTACAACGAGTCTGCGGACTACACGGCCGAGGGTTTCCAGGGTCTGCCGAGCATCATCGGGCTGCGCCAGGCCGTCCAGCAGGACTACGACGTGAACCTGGTCTCCGCGACCATGCGCTTCCAGTTCTGATCCTCCTCCGCCCATGGCCCCGCAGGCCATGGGTGCCCATCGGAGCAGCCTCGGCCGAGCGACGGTAGGGCGGCGACCGTCGTCGCAGCCCGCCTCGGTCCGCATGACGTACCATCTTGTTTTCGGATGCAAGAGGAAGCGTTATGCACCGCAAGACGTGCTGCCTGACCTTGGCCTTGGTTGCCTTGGTTGCCTTGGCCCCGACGCCTGTGCTGAGCGCCGACGAGCCGACCGCCGAGATGCTGGCCTATGGCTGCGCCGGCTGCCATGGTACTGACGGGTCGAGCGTCGGGCCCGCCACCCCGAGCATCGCGGGCACCGACGCGACCGTGTTTGCCGAGGCGATGGCGGCCTTCCAGCGCGGTGAGCGCGCGTCGACCATCATGGGGCGCATCGCCAAGGGCTACAGCGACGACGAGATCGAGGCGATGTCGCGGTTCTTCGCCGCCCAGAAGCTCGAGCGCTATCCGCAGCGGACCGATGCCGCCCGGGCTGCCGATGGCCGAAAGCTGCACGAGACCTATTGCGCGAAATGCCACCAGGACGGGGGCAGGGATCCCAAGGGCGCAGGCATCCTGGCCGGCCAGCGGCTCCCCTACCTGCAGATCGCCATGGACCAGTTCCTGGATGGGCAGCGTCCCAATGAGGAGAAGATGAAGACGAAGGTTGACGCGCTCGTCAAGGAGCACGGGAAGGGGGCGTTGGACGACCTCATCCAGTACTACGGCAGCCAGCGGTGAGGCGCCCCCAAGATGTCGGACATAAATCGCCGTGATTTCGTCAGGCTTGCCGCCGGGGCCACCCTGGCCGGTTTGAGTACGGGCTTTCCCTATGTCGCCTTTGGGGCACAACGCCGCGTGGTGGTGGTCGGCGGTGGGGTCGGGGGCTGTACGGCGGCGAAGTATCTGCGCAAGATGGACTCGAGCATCGAGGTGATCCTGATCGAGGCCGACCCCAGCTATCAGACCTGCTTTCTAAGCAACGAGGTGCTGAGCGGCGAGCGCACTCTGCAGTCGATCACCTTCGGATATGTCGGAATCAAGCGTCACGGCGTTAGGGTGGTGCACGACACCGCAATCGGGATAGATCCGGACAAGCGGACCGTGCAGACCGCCGGCGGACATCAATTCACATACGACCGCTGCGTGGTCTCGCCCGGCGTCGACTTCAAGTGGGACGCCATCAAGGGCTACGGCCCGGAGGTCGCCGAAACCATCCCACACGCCTGGTACGCGGGGCCCCAAACGCTGCTCCTGGGCAGGCAGCTCGAGGCCATGAAGGACGGCGGTACCGCCGTCATCGTGGCGCCGCCCAACCCGTACAAGTGTCCCCCGGCGCCCTACGAGCGTGCGTCTCAGATCGCCTGGTATTTCCAGCGCCATAAGCCGAGGTCGAAGGTGCTGATCCTCGATCCCAAGGACGCCTTCTCCAAGCAGAGCCTCTTCATTCAGGGCTGGGCCCGCTATTATGGCTACGGCACCGACAAGAGCATGATTACCTGGGTGTCCGGTGCTGCGGGTGGCGAGGTGGACTCCATCGACGCGAAGACCCGTACCCTGCATGCCGCGGTGGAGGACTTTACCGGCGATGTCGTGAATCTGATCCCGGCCCAGAAGGCCGGCAGGATAGCCTTCGACTCGGACCTCGTCGACGGCGACTGGTGCCCCGTGGACAAGAAGACCTTCGAGTCCAAGCGCCATGGGGGGATCCATGTGCTCGGCGACGCGAGCGACGCTTCCAAGATGCCTAAGTCGGCCTATGCGGCAAGCTCTCAGGCCAAGGTCGCCGCTGCCGCGATCGTCGACGCCTTCCAAGGCCGCGAGCCGGGCACCCCGTCCTACCTCAATGCCTGCTACAGTCTCGTCGCCGCGGAATGGGCCATTTCGGTAGCGGACGTGTACCGGCTCGACGAGGAGAGCAACACCATCGCGCCCGTGCCCGGCGCTGGAGGTGTGACGCCGGCGAATGAGTCCGCGGCGCTCCACAAGCAGGAGGCCGTCTACGCCTACAGCTGGTACAAGAACCTCGTCAACGACATGCTGGGCTGATACCCCGGGGCGTTCAGCCGGGACCTCTCCGCTCGACAACCCGG
The DNA here is from genome assembly GCA_963775335.1 of uncultured Gammaproteobacteria bacterium. Classification (GTDB taxonomy): domain Bacteria; phylum Pseudomonadota; class Gammaproteobacteria; order Chromatiales; family Chromatiaceae; genus CAVQCX01. The sequence continues at coordinate 1,159,011 of CAVZIJ010000002.1, read as the reverse complement.
GGTTTCGACATCCCGGAGCGAGCAAGAACCCCGTGGCGAGAGGCGCCGCACCATGCCCTGGTAGACCCGGCGCTTGCCCCCCTCGATCCACTGGGGCTCTCGCAGGGTATCACCGTAGTGCTGCCCGTAGGGGCTCGGGCACAGGCCGATGTCGTCGCCTGAGCCATGAGCGCCCAGATAACGCCCTAGCCAAGCGATTGATAGCGCCTATGCAGCGCCCGTTGAAAAAATTAATTCAACACGAATCCGGGACGTTGATATCCTATCCGTAGCCCGGACAAACAAGGGCGTATTTCACGAAGCCCGGGCGCGGATCCGCGCCCGGCCGATTGTCCAAGGATTTTTTGCGAGAGGCTTCGCCGGTGTGCTCCTTTTGGATGCACTCGGCCCATTCCGAGCGCCCAGGTGGTTTGGACCCGAGCGTGTTTCGTCGACCAGCGTCAGACAGATCGAGGGGGAGCCATGAGAGCAACAACAATAGGGCGCTGTGGATTCGCGCCCCTTTTGGGAGCCCTGGGAGCCTGCGTTCTCGCGCTGGCGCTCGGTGGCTGTACGCCGGGCGGCGGCAGTCCTGGGCCCACGGGCCCGACCGGCCCGACCGGTGGAACAGGTCCGACCGGTCCGACGGGTCCGACGGGTCCGACCGGTCCCGCTGCCGGCGGCATCTCCCTCGGTAACGGCAGCGCGCTCACCGCCGACGAGATCGCCCAGCTCGGACGCCTGGTGGCCCACATCACGAACGTGTCGCCGGCTAATCCCAGTCCCGGCCAATTCCTGACCGCGACGTTCGACGTCGAGGACCAGAACGGCAACCCTGCCACGGGCCTGGTCTCGAGCGTCGTCCGCTTCACGATCGCCAAGCTGATCCCGCCCACCAAGGACGCTGTCACGGGCACGATCATCTACCCCTCGCACTGGCAGAACTTCGTCAACACCTCGAAGACCCTCTGCCTGTACCAGTACGACGGCAACAGCCCGAGCACGAATCTCGCCACCTGTCCGGGCGCCGGGCAAGCATCGGCCATCCAGGCGACCAACGAGACCTGTACGAGCCTGACTGAGTTCAGCCCGGGCCACTACCAGTGCGTCTTTGCTCACGACGTGGCGAATATCACGACGCCCATCGCCGTGCCCTGGGACCCCAGCGACACCCATCGGGTGGGCCTGGAGATCCGCCTGAGCGGCGCGGCCGAAGGGCCCTTGGCGCCGCTGAATCCGACCTATGACTGGGTGCCCAGCGGCGGACCGATGCTGACCCGCGAGGTCGTCGCGACCGAGAACTGTGCCGCCTGTCACAAGCAGTTCGACTTGCACGGTGGCCCCCGCAAGACGGTGAAATACTGCGTGACCTGCCACAACCCGGGCACCGTCGATCCCTCGACCGGCAACTCCGTGGACCTGCGCTTCCTGGTGCACTCGATCCACAGCAGTGAATTCCGCGCAACGCCCAACGCCAACGATCCCAACACGCCGACCAAGCCCTTTGTCGTCGTCGGCTACGGCAATTCAGTGAGCGATTTCTCCGATGTGACCTATCCCCAGGCGCTGACCTATTGCGAGACCTGCCACTCGCACACCCAGGTCGCTGCGACCACGGCCCTGGAGACGCCCGATCCGAATAAGCCGACGCCCCTGACCAACGCCTGGCCGCCCATGGCGACGGCCGACGGGGATATGTTTAACCAGTCCGCGACCGCCGAGGCGTGCGGCGCCTGCCACGCCAACGGTCTCATCATCTACTCGACCGACGCGGTGACCGGGCAGCACGTGTACCAGTTCAGCCATGCCCTCGCGGGTATCCCGAACATCGGGGTTTTCTCTGACGACCAATGTTATGTCTGCCACGTGCCGAGCGGGCCCCCGGTGACCACGGGTCCGCCGCTTCACGTCCACAGCATGATCCCGGGTGATCAGCGGTTCCGTGCGGATCTCGGCAAGAACTACGTGTTCAAGATCCTCAGTGCGACGGCCAAGCCCGCCGACCCGAATGCGCCCTTCAACCAGGCTGGCCCGGCGCTGGGTGCCGACGGGATCCCCAGGATCGAGTTCCGCGTGGATGACCCCAACGGGACTCCCTGGGATATCGTCAACGCCGCGGGGTTCAACAACGGCAACTCCCGGCTGTACGTGAACGTGGGTTGGCCCACCACGGACATCTACAACGGCGACGAGACCGGCGCCACCGGCGGCTGCACCGACTCTTGGAACGGCTCCGCGACGCATACGTGCACCGACGGACCGGGTCGCCCCTACACCATGGACATCAAGGGGCTCCAGCATTACGCGCAGAAGGACGGAAGCGGCAACTACTGGGTCACCTTCCCGGCCGACCTCGCCCTGCCGCACAGCATCCACGGGTCCCCGATGGTGACCTTGCAAGGGCGCCTGTATTACGCCACGACCGACTTCGCCGGCAACGCCGACAACGAGCGGACGGCGCCGGTCAGCGCGGTGTTCTATCCGGGGGTACCGCGCATGGCGGCCTACGATCCGGCAGCGTGCAACGCCTGCCACAAGGTGATCCAGTTGCACGGCTCCAACCGCAACGGGAATACCCACGTGTGCCTGATCTGCCACAATGCGGATACTACGACCAGCAGCGAGGGTTACTCGTTCGGGCGGATGGTCCATTCCATCCACGCGGCGAGCGCCACCTTCCTGGGCGGGAATTTTGCGGACGTTACCTTCCCGCAGGAGATCTCCAACTGCTCTACCTGCCACAAGGCCGGCGCCTACAACTTCGCGCGTGCAACGGCCCGGGCGGTGTCGGTCGACGACGGGACGGGCGGTGGCGGCAGCGCGTCTTTGTGGACCGACGATCCCGCGACCACGGCGACCGCTGCCGTCTGCGGTGTCTGCCACAACGACGATGCTGCTGCCAACCACTTCGTGGCCCAGGGTGCCCAGCTGGCGTATTGGCTAGGCACTACGACCCTGAAGGGCTCGATCTACAATGCAATCGGCGGTGAGTCCTGCGCGGTCTGCCACGGTCCGGGCATGGCTTTCGACACCGTGACCTACCATAACCCCGGAGACAAATAGCCGTTGATCCGGGAAGGGGGCGCCCTCAGGGGCGCCCCCTTTTTTTTTCGTGAAATCGGCATACCCTTGCCGCGCCCGGGACGCAGCGCGCGCTGGGGTCCGCGTGGGCAAGCATTCTCGAAGGGTTAATCTGGATTTCGTCTGCCGGGCCGGGCTGCCGGCGGCGGACCCGTCCGAGCTTGGGGCCGCCCGGCCCGGGGCACCCGGCCCTTCAATAGCAACGGGGAGAATCAGCGATGTTTCGCAGGTTGATCGGGGCGCTTCGCCGCCCCAGCAAGTATAGTTTGGGCGCGCTGTTGATCGGGGGCATCGGGTTCGGGGTGGCCGCCCTGGCCAGCTTCAACTACATCGTCGATTACACCAACAGCCTGGAGTTCTGCATCTCCTGCCATGAGATGAGGGACACGGTCTACCAGGAGTACATGAAATCCGATCACTATCAGAACGAGAGCGGGGTGCGCGCGATCTGCTCCGACTGCCATGTGCCTCACACTTCGTGGTTCGCCACCACCTGGCGCAAGTTCAAGGCGAGCAACGAGCTGATCCACAAGGTGCTGGGCACCGTCGACACTCCGGCGAAATTCGAGGCCCATCGCCTGGAGCTCGCCCAGCATGTGTGGAAGACGATGAAGGAGACCAATTCCCAGACGTGCCGGAAGTGCCACTCCTTCGAGGCCATGGATTTCCACGCGCAGGACAAGCGCGCCGCTCGCAAGATGGAGCAGGGCTGGAAAGAGGGGAAGACCTGCATCGACTGCCATCGGGGGGTCGTCCACCATCTGCCCAAGGGCTACGAGAAGCCCAAGACCTGAGCGGTTCGGCAAAGGCCGTTCGACTGGGCGTCCGCTCGAGCGGCGGCGGGTGCCCCCGCTGCCCCGACTTGGACTCGGGCTTGGTCGAAGGACCGGCCTGCGCGTCAGCGCTCTTCGACCTCGTCCTCCGCTCGCCCATAGGTACGCGCGGCATAAGTGAGGATGAGCACCGCGACGCTGAGCAAGACGATGGCGGTCGTGATGCTCAGCAGCAGGTAGAGATGGAAGTTGTCCGATACCTGCTGCACATCGATAACGAGATGCCGTGACAGGGCGGTGATGGCGATGTAGATCAGGAAGTGCACCGGGAGGCGATGGGTCTTGAAATAGATGCCCACCATCGCCCCGAGCTCGAGGTAGATGAACAGCAGCAGGATATCCTTGAGCGCGGCATGGCCCGCCGCCATGATCAGCAGATACTCGTGTGCCGCCGACCAGACGATGGTGGCGCCGATGACGAAGAGCGCCAGGTAGTGGAACAGGTCCACCATGGCGTTGCCGACCTTCTGGATCTTGTCCGTCGTCTTGCCCATCGGATGTCCTCGGCCCCCCGATAGGTTTATGTCCGGCCCGGGGAGGCGTAGGACAGGTATCTCCTGTAAACACCGGCAGCGGCGCTGATCAGCAGGACCGCCAGACCGAAAACGAGCAGCAGGCTGCGTCTGGGATCGCTCTGGTACTGGACCACCACCTGGTGTTTGCCCGGGGGCAGCCTGATTCCGATATAGCTTGGCATGACCATCATCGTACGGGTCGGTATCCCATCCAGCCTCGCCTGCCAACTCGGATGGTAGCTGAGCTTCAGAACGAGGGTGGCCGCTGCATCGCTCTGAACGGTTGCGGAGTAGCGCTCCGGCGCCGCGTCCTGGTGGAGGATGGCCCCGCTAGGCGGCGGTGGGGGCGCGAGGGTTGACAATACCTTCGCTGCGTCTGACAGAGGGTATGAGGGAAGGTCGGCGGGAACGGCGACTGCCCCGGCCAGCTCCACGGCCGGAAACTCCCGAGCCGCCGAAAGCCTTCTCCCATGCCATGCCCGAATGGCCGGCAAGAAATCGGATGCCGGACCGACGAACGCAAGGTCTGTGCGTCCGAGCGCAAAGTACCCACCGGACTGCGCCTCGTACAGGGTGTACCTTCCCGCGCTGTCGATCGCCTTGAGAAATCCGGGCATGGATTGCTTTGCCGGCGCCACCACGTAACGGACGTTGAAGAGCAGGTAGTCCTGCGCGTCTCGGTAATTGAAGTCCCAGAGCAGGTCGGAATTGAGCGACGCACTCTGGTAAGGCGGGGAAACCGCAGGAATCCGATTCAGGGTCAGCAGGTCGCTGAACGCGAGATCCCCGATCTTCATTTCCTTGCCCCAATCGGTGTGCAGACCGGCAAACGTTCTGCCCGGCGGCAGGTCCTCGATCCTGCCGATCAGCTTCCTGGCTCCGGCATCGCCGGCGACGGCCGCCTGGGTACGCTCGATGAGCACGCCGTTCCCGTAGAAAAAGGCAGCGCGCTCGATCAACGCCGGCGCCATGATAGCGATGGTCAGCGCCGAGAAGGTGGTCACCGGCCGCTTCGGCGTCCACCTCGATGAGAGTTGTCCGAGCCAGTCGGCGCCGACGGCGACCAGCATGAGCACCCCCATGTCCACGCCCCCGATGAACCGATGCATGATCAATACACGCTGCATGGGGAGCAGGTTGACCAGGGCGCCCAAGGTCGGCCTGCCGAAGTACAGAACCAGCCAGACGACGAAGAAGACGGTGGCGAGCAGCGCTTGGCGCGAGCGAGACCGCAACGCGGAGATCAGGCCCACGGCCAACAAGACGGTAATAACCGGCGGGCGGCCATCGTCGAGCAGCTGTCCGGTGACGAGCCGCCGCAAGATGGTGCCGGCGCCGAAAGAATCGTATTTCCACGGCTGCAGGTAAGGCGACGCGTTGACATACGTCTTGTACAAGATAAAAGGCAGCCAGAAGTAGCACGTGACGAGCGCGGCGACGACCCAGACCAGGGCAAAGCGCAGGATCCGCGAGCGCGCGTTTTCCTTGGTCAGCCCGATCACGAGGAGGATCGTGGAGCTTATCGCCATCATGTAGGCGTAGAAGAGGTGGGAGAGGATGAGCGCCGACAAGGCCACTATGGCCCACACCTCGCCTCTTCGCCGCTCGAGGCAGTCGGCCAGCAAGGCCAGCGAGGCGAACGACAGATGCATGGCCCAGATCTGCGTGTACAGCCCGAACCCGCGCCAGATGTAGCTTTCGTATTCGAAGCCGTAGGAGAAGCCCCCGGAGAACAGAGGTGCGAGCGCCGCCGCCGCTACCGAGCCGCTCGGCGAAAACCCGAGCTTGCGCAACGACCAATAGACCGTGGCGGGGAATCCGACGAGCAGCACGTAACGGACAGCATTGAAAACGGTGATGAGGTCGACTTGACCGAGCAGCAGGCGGTGGAGGAGCACGACAACCAAGTGGGGGAGATGCTGGTAATACAGGAACTGGGGGAAGCCGAGCTCCAGCACCGGAGACCAGAAATCGACGATGTTGCGGCCATGCACCCAGGCGTCCTCGGCCGCCTGTACGAGCAGGAAATGAACGGCGTCGTCGTTCACGCTGGCGATCGGGCGCAGCTCGGGCAGCAGGGCGACCGCTGTGAAGATCATCGATACCAGCAAGGGCAGTAGGCCGACGAGTCCCGGCCGGGGTCCCCGCTCATCGGTGGACCCACCGGTCGGCGGTGCTTTCCCTCGGCTCAAGGAAGCCGCTGACCCGTGAATGTCGAATTCCCCCATCGATGAGTGTCTGGCTTGGCCCAGGGGCTGAGCCCCGGGTGAGTGCCCTGGTGGTCGTAGCGGCCATCACCCGGCGGGTGAGCATCAGGCTTGTCCGGAACCACGGCCAGATCAATCACTTGATCGCTACTCGAAGCGGTCAACTGCCATTTCTAGGATCATATATCCAAACGTTTGCGCCAGGCCAACGGTCCGGGCCCCGACGGGCTAGCCCGGGCGGACCTCAGGGATTTCGTGCGATTATGGACGGCCAGCCATGTCTCCCGGCCGCCCTTGGCCCCGGTAGGCCGCCCGCCGCCGGCCCCGGCATCCATCGACTTACCCCCGAAGGGTTGCCCATGACCAAGAGCCCCGAGCTTCGCAAGACAAAGATAGTCGCCACCGTCGGTCCTGCCTGCGACCACCCCGAGACCCTGAAGGCGATGTTCGCCGCCGGCATGAACGTGGCGCGCCTCAACCTCTCCCACGGCACCTATCAGGACCATGAGGAGCGTCTGGAGCGAATTCGCACGCTCGCCCGCGAGGCCGGCGCCAACATCGCCATTATGGTCGATACCCGGGGAATAGAGATCCGCACGGGAAAGCTGGAGAACGGCACGGCGGAGCTGCAGGCCGGGGCGGAGATCAGCCTGTTCGCAGAGTCGCGCGTCGGCAACGCCCAAGGGGTCTCGGTCAGCTACCGGAAGCTGCCCGAAGAGGTGAGTGCGCGCACGCCGATCCTGCTCGACGACGGCGCCATCGAGCTGGAGGTCATCGCGGTCCGGCAGGGAGAGATCCGCTGCCGCATCGTCCACGGGGGTCTGCTGCGCGAGAACAAGAGTGTGAACCTGCCCGAGACCACGCTGTCGGTCAGCGCGGTGAGCCCCGAGTTCCGGGAGGACATGGTCCAGGAGCTGACCTTCGCCGCCGAGAACGACGTGGACTACCTGGCCGCTTCCTTCGTGCAGTCGGCCGAGGATGTCCAGCGCATCCGCGAGATCATGCTGGAGCGCGAGCGCCGTATACCGATCATCGCCAAGATCGAGAACAAGGCCGGCGTGCGCAACCTGGAGGAGATCGTCGCGGCCGCGGACGGGATCATGGTCGCCCGGGGCGACCTGGGCGTGGAGCTTCCGCTGGCCGACGTGCCGAGCACCCAGAAGAAGATGATCCGCACCACGGTCATGAACGGCAAGCCGGTCATCACGGCGACCCAGATGCTGGCCTCCATGGAGCAGAATCCCAAGCCTACCCGGGCCGAGGCCAGCGACGTCGCCAATGCCATTCTCGACGGCACCTCTGCGGTGATGCTCTCGGGCGAGACGGCGATGGGCCGCTATCCGGTACAGGCGGTGCGCACCATGGCGGCCATCGCCCAGCGGGCCGAGGCGTCGCTTCGGGAGTACGGCTATTTGCAGAAGATACAGCCCGACCCCGCGTACAAGATCGCCGAGGCAGTGGGGCAGTCGGCCGTGCGCATGGCCGAACAGCTGAATGCGGCAGCCATCTTCAGCCTGACCGAAACCGGCTCTACCGCAAGGCGGATCTCCAAGCACCGGCCGGAGTCGCCGATCATCGCGGTCACGCGATCCCGCCTGGTGGTGCGTCGCCTTGCCATGAACTGGGGTGTGATCCCGGTGCTCTGCGGGGCTGGCGGCGACGACGAGAGCAAGATGGTGTTCGCCTGCCAGCGCGCCAAGGAGCTTGGCTACGTGCAGCCTGGGGACATAGTGGTGGTTACCTGCGGCAGCCAGCAGCAGGCCGGGGGAACCGACCTCATCCGGGTGATGACCGTCTCCTGAGCGTTGGCAGTACCCGCCCCGCTGGGGCCGGCGGCACCGGCGTCCCGGTTGCCCACGTCGAGATCAGGGTCGCCGGGCGCATGCGAAAATGGCCCCGGGCGGCGGACCGCAGCTGTGAGCCGCCCCCCGGGGCCATGCGCGAGTGGGTCAGCGCCTCACCGGATCTCGCGAGGCGCGGCCCTCGGGGCATTGCTCTGGGGGGTCACGATGATCGGCTGATTGGAGCCGCCGCCGTAGCCCGGATAGCCGCCGCCGTAACCGTAGCCGGGATAGCCCCCGTAACCGTAGCCGGGGTATCCGTAGCCGGGATAGCCGCCGTAACCGTACCCGGGGTACCCGTAGCCCGGATAACCGCCCCAGCCCGGGCCGCCGCCGTAGTATCCGTCGTCGTAGCGGTCACGGTTGCTGTTGCCCCCCATCCACTTGGACGGGTTCATCATGTCACCGAAGTTCATGGCGTCCGCGCTTCCGACGAGCAGGCACCCGGTGGTCAGGAGCATGCCGCTGATGATCTTCATGTTCGTGCGCACTATGGGATTTCCTCTTTCTGGTGGGTCTGGACAACGGGTGGACGCTCTAGCCCGGACTTCTCGTCAAGCTCCTGCTGCGGCGTCTGGTTTGCCCGCGTCTGTCGTGTTGCGCTCGGCCCGGGTGCTCGACGTACGATGGAGTACGCCTGCGCCCCCGGTCTTTTTAAGCGCGCCTTGTGTCCGCGCACACCGTGGACGCCTCGCGATGAGCCCCGGCGAGAAATTGGGGCCAGGGCGGTCGGTGAGGAGAGACAGGAGCACCTTTATCCCATGTTGTGCGGCACCAGGTCAATTGCGGCGCAAATCGCCGGGCAAGGCGCCTGGTAAGCGCTGCCATCGCCGATGGCCGCGTTTCCCGCCGCGAGGGGGCCCGCCCGTGTGCGCGGGCCTACCCAGTCGCGAGCGGATACGGGCTCGACGCTATCTGTTGTCGCAGTGCTTCTCGGCGGCGAGCTGCATCAGGCGTCGCAAGCGCGGATTGGACTGCAGCTGCTGAGCCTGTGCCATGACCTGGCCGGTCTGAGCGCCGAACTGTCCATACAGAGGCGCGTCTTCGGTCTCCGAGCGTTGCCACACCTCCTGCTGGTGGAGGAGCTCGGCTTGGCCCAGCGCCTTCCCCGAGAGGCCGGTCGGGTCGGCCATCGTCGCAGTCGCCGCCGCCGTCAGGCCGATGGCTGCGGGGGTTTCCTGGGCCACACGTCGCTCTCCGCGTTCTCTGATCTCTTGTGCAGACGCGGCCATCCGTCCGACAGCCGGCATCATCTGCTGCATGTAAGGGGCCAGCTCCGCGGCGATCTGAGCGCACGTCATGGCGCTGTCCCGCGGGGTCGCGCCCGGGGGATCCGCGAAGGCGACGGGAAAGGCCAAGGGCACGGCGCCGAGCAAGCATGCTGCGGCCGTCGTTCTACGCACCGTTGACATATGTGTCTCTCCACAGGGGGAATGGAAGGCTCAGGTTCACGTGCAGCGCGACTCTGTTCCCGACGGGAGGCCATTGTCAATTCGGCGAGACGATTCTGCGTGGGGTCCACGGCCAGGAACGCCTCACCCGGCCCGGCGCCCTGTAAGATCTCCCGGGCGGGCCCCCAAAGAGAAAAGGCGGGCCCTTGGCCCGCCTTTGGGAAACCCCGCGGCCCGTGCTCTCAGGCGGCCATGCGCGCGCGCAGCTTCTTCAGCGCGTTGGCCTCGATCTGGCGGATGCGCTCGGCGGACACGCCGTATCGCTCGGCCAGCTCGTGCAGGGTGGACTTGCTGTCCGAGAGCCAGCGCTCCTGCAGGATGTCGCGGCTGCGCTCGTCCAGGGCCGCCAACGCCGCGTGCAGACGCTCGCGCTGATCGGTCTCGGTGTCCTCGCGCTCCAGCTGGGCGGCCGGCTCCATCCTGGTGTCGGCCAGGTAGGCCACCGGGGCGACGCTGTGGCGTTCGTCGTCGCTGCCGTCCGGCGAGCCGTCGAACGCCAGGTCGTGGCTGCTCAGCCGGGCCTCCATTTCGAGCACCGTCTCGGGCTTGACGCCAAGCTCCCGGGCGACCTCACTCACCTCGTCCCGGGAGAACCAGCCGAGCCGCGTTTTGGAGCTGCGCAGATTGAAGAACAGCTTGCGCTGGGCCTTGGTCGTTGCGACCTTCACGATGCGCCAGTTGCGCAAGATGAACTCGTGGATCTCGGCGCGGATCCAGTGAACGGCGAAGGAGACCAGGCGCACGCCCATATCCGGGTCGAACCGCCGGACCGCCTTCATCAGGCCCACCGTCCCTTCCTGGATCAGGTCCGGCAGCGCCAGCCCGTAGCCCGAGTATCCGCGGGCGATGCGCACGACGAACCGCAGGTGCGAAAGCACCAGGGTCCGCGCGGCCTCGAGATCGTTCTTCTCGTGCAGTCTCCGGGCCAGCGTGCGCTCCTCTTCCGCGCTCAGCATGGGCAACCGGTACACCGCGCTGATGTAGCTGTCGATGCTGCCCGTGGGCAGCGTGGTCGGAATGGCGATTGCGTTGGACATGTCTCTAAACCGAGTAAAACCGTATGGAATTATGGTACACGGAACAGGCCGCACTGCCAAGCCCACCATTGTCACGCTCTATAGACCCGGGGGCGAGCGCCTGAGTTCCAGACGGCCACGGCTGGGAAACAATCGCAAAATCAGATAGATACTTTCAGGTTGGCTCGATGTCGCTGAGGTGGCGCCCCACGGCGAGCCAGGAACCGGCCAGTCCGAGCAGGGCGCTTCCGCCGAGCAGGGTGCCGAGGGTCAGGGGGTCGACGCTCGCCAGATCGAAGCTGCTGCCGTAGAGCAAGGCGAGCTGCTGGACTGGGCCGGCCACGGCCGCCAGCGAGAGGCTGACCAGCAGCCAGGCGATCGCCCCGCCGCCCAAGCCGTACCAGAGCCCGCTGTACAGGAAGGGACGTTGGATGAAGGCATCGGTCGCGCCGACCAGCTTGGTGACCTCGATCTCGTCGCGCCGGCTCTGGATCTCGAGACGGATGGTGTTACCGACGATCAGTAGCACCGCGAGCGCCAGCAGCGAGGCGATCACCAGGACGCCGCGGCGCACGATCTCGGTGATGGCGTAAAGGCGTTTGACCCACCGCAGATCCAGCTGGGCGATATCGACCTGGGGCAGGGCACGCAGCTCGGAGAGCAGCCGCTGGGCCTCGGCCGGCGAGCTGTACTGCGTCTTGGGCTCCACGACCACTACCGCCGGCAGCGGGTTCTCCTGGAGGGCATCGAGGGCGGCCCCGAACCCACTGAGGCGCTGGAATTCGGCCAAAGCGGCGTCGGGATCGATCACCTTGAAGCGTTCGACCTTCGGGTTGCGGCGCATCTCCTCGAGCATGCCCTGCATCTCCTTCTCGGAGTCGTCGCGCTTGAGGTACAAGGAGATAGTGGCGGCCCCGCCCCAGCTACCGCTGAGGCCCTGAACGTTCTGCAGCAGCACATGCAGGCCCGTGGGCAGGGCCAGCGCTACGCCGATCACCGCAATCGTCATCAGGGCGCTGAGCGGTGAGCGGCTGAGACGGCCCAGGCTCGCCAGGGCCACCTGGGCGTGGCGCAGCGCCCAGATGTGCATCCGGGTACGCGCATCGGCAGGTCCGGCGGTGGCCGGCTGGGAGCGCGTCTTAGCCAAGGGCCCGGGTCTCGGCGCTGTCCCGGACCAGCCGGGCTCGATCCAGGGTCAGCACCCGTTTACCCATGTTTCCGATGAGGTGGATGTCGTGGGTGGCGACCAGGAGGGTCACACCGACCTGGTTGAACTGCACGAACAGATCCATGATCTCCCGCGACAGATCGGGATCGAGGTTGCCGGTGGGCTCGTCGGCGAGGACCACCGGGGGCCTGCTCACCACGGCCCGGGCGATGCCGACCCGCTGTTGCTCGCCGCCGGAGAGGGTGATGGGGAAGGCCTTCTCTTTACTGAGCAAACCGACCTTGTCCAATGCCGCGCGCACCCGCCGGCTGGTCTCTTGGTGACCGACGCCGGCCACCACCAGGGGCATGGAGACGTTGTCGAACACGGTCCGGTCCATCAGCAGGCGGTGGTCTTGGAAGATCATGCCGACCTGGCGGCGATGCAGAGGGATCTGGCGGCGGGTCACCCGCGCGAGATTGCGCCCCCCGACGTGGACCTGTCCCTGACTGCAGCGCTCCAGCAGTGCGACCAGCTTCAGCAGGGTGCTCTTTCCGGCTCCGGAGTGGCCGGTGAGGAACACCATCTCTCCGGAGGCGATGTGAAAGCCGACGTGGCTGAGCCCTTCGAAGCCCCCGGAATAGCGTTTGGTGACGTTGTCGAAGCGGATCATGGACTCGGTAGCGCCGCGATCGAGTCTCGATTCGGCGGGCGTCATTCCTCGAACAGGGCTTCCACGAATTCCTGGGCATCGAACGGGCGTAGGTCGTCGATTCCCTCGCCCACACCGATGTAGCGGATCGGCAGGCCGAGCCGCTCGGCGATCGCGAACAGGATACCGCCTTTGGCGGTGCCGTCCAGCTTGGTCAGGATGATCCCGGTGAGTCCGACCGCCTGGTTGAACTGAACGGCCTGGGTCAGGGCGTTTTGACCGGTCCCGCCGTCGACCACCAGCAGCACCTCGTGGGGCGCCTCGGGGTCGAGCTTCTTCATGACCCGAGCGATCTTGGCAAGCTCCTCCATCAGGTTGCTCTTGGTGTGCAGCCGCCCGGCGGTATCGGCGATCAGCAGGTCGACCCCGCGAGACAGCGCCGATTGCAGCGCGTCGTAGCAGACCGACGCCGAGTCCGCCCCGGTGTGCTGGGCGACGACGGGGACGCCGTTGCGCTCACCCCAGGTCTGCAGCTGCTCGACGGCCGCCGCACGGAAGGTATCGCCGGCGGCCAGCATCAAGCTGTGGCCCTCGGCCTGGAAGCGCTTGGCCAGCTTGCCGATGGTGGTGGTCTTGCCCGCACCGTTGACGCCCACGACCAGCAGCACCGTCGGCCGGCCCGGCGCGGCCCGGTGCTCGGGGGCTTCGCAGCGGCGCAGGATCTCCATGAGCTGGGCCTTGAGGGCGCGAGTCAGGGCCTGTGGGTCGGAGAGCTCCTTGCGCTTGACCTGCTGTGTGAGCAGATCGACGACCCGGCTGGTGGCCTCCACCCCCACGTCCGCCGTTAGCAGCAGGGTCTCGAGCTGCTCGAGCAGGTCGGCGTCGATGCTCTTGCGGCCCAGCACCAGACGGGCCAGGCCGTCTCCGAGACTTTCCCGGGTCTTGGCCAGGCGCGATCTGAGTCTCGCGAACAGCCCCGGGGTCGGGGTCGTCTGGTCTTGCGGCTCCGGTGCTCGGTCGCCGCCCTGCTTGCGCTTTCCAAAACCCAGCATTTCCTGGTCTCGATCGGGGGAATGGTGGCCCGGCAAGCGGGTCACTCACGTTTCTGTGCCGGCCGCAGGCTTGGACATTGCCGGAGGCTTGGACATTGCCTGGGCGCTCTGAAAGAATGCCCCGACGCGCGGTCTCGGCTGTCCACCGGAGCGTGCGGCGAGTGTTCGTCATCCTACCACTTAGCGCGGACGTCAAATACCGGCCGCGCCGGGAGAAAGACGCATGAGACGTTCTGGCTCTAGCCCGCGCTCCTCACCAACCTCCTACTGCGGCGCCCGATCTGCCCGCGTCTAACGCGCCGCGCTCGGCCCGGGTGCGCGACGTACGGCGAAAGACGCCTGCGCGCCCGAGCCATCGCTCGGCTGGTATCCGCAAGCGTCTCGGCGGCCTCGCCGTGAGCGCCGCTGAGAAATGGGCGTTGGCTGTTTGTTGCTGGCTGCTCGCATCTGCGGGAGTGGCCTGGGGGGGCGAGATCCACGAGCAGGTTCTGGACAATGGATTGAAGGTCATCGTCAAGGAGGATCATCGCGCACCGATCGTGGTGTCCCAGGTCTGGTACAAGGTCGGCTCGAGCTACGAGCACCAGGGGGTCACCGGTATCTCCCACGCCCTGGAGCATATGATGTTCAAGGGCACCGCTAAGCATCCCGCCGGAGAGTTCTCGCGCATCATCGCGGCCAACGGCGGCGATCAAAACGCCTTCACCGGGCGCGACTACACCGCCTATTACGAGACGCTGGCCAAGGATCGGCTCAAGGTGGCTTTCGACCTGGAAGCCGACCGGATGCGAAACCTCAGCCTGCGCGAGGAAGATTTCGCCAAGGAGATCCGGGTGGTCAAAGAGGAGCGCAGGCTGCGCACCGAAGACAAGCCCGAATCCCTGACCTTCGAGCAGTTCAATGCCGTGGCGTACCGCAGCTCCCCCTATCGTCACCCGGTGATCGGCTGGATGAACGATCTGGATGCTTTGCGGGTGCAGGACCTGAGGGCCTGGTATCGGCGCTGGTACGCCCCGAACAATGCCACCCTGGTGGTCGTCGGGGACGTGGACCCCAAGCAGGTCTTCGCCCTGGCGCGCGAGTATTTCGGCCCCCTGGGCCCCGAGGTTCTTCCAGCCATCAAACCGGTGTTCGAGATCCCTCAGCTGGGTCCGACCCGTCTGGTGGTGCGCACCCCGGCGCGCGAGCCTTACTTGATCATCGGCTACAAGACGCCCGCCGTAGGCCGGGCGGACGCGGACTGGGAGCCTTACGCCCTGGACATGCTCACCAGCATTCTCGACGGCGGCGGCAGCTCCCGGATCGCGCGGGATCTGGTCCGCGGACAGCAGGTTGCGGCCTCCGTCGACGTAGACTACACCGCCTTCTCGCGCCTGCGGGCGATGCTCGTGATCGACGCCACGCCCACCAGGGGGCGTACGGTCCCTGAGGTGGAAAAGGCATTGCTCGGGGAGATCGAGCGCCTGCGCACGGACCTGGTCTCTCCCGAAGAGCTCGAGCGGGTGCGAACCCAGGTGGTGGCAAGCAAGGTCTACGATCGCGACTCGGTGTTCAACCAGGCGATGCAGATCGGCGACCTGGAGAGCCTGGGGCTGGACTGGCGGCTGTTGGATCAGTATGTCGACCGGATCAGCGCGGTCACCGCCGAGCAGGTGCGCGAGGTGGCACGCAAGTACCTGGTCGACGAGGATCGCACCGTGGCCGTGCTCGAGCCCGAGCCCTTGCCCGAGAAGCCGGGGTCGGCCAACCAAGAGTCGGGAGGACCTACGGGAGATATCCAGGATGTGCGTTGACAGAAAACCCAGGGCGGCCTTCGCCGCGCTCCTGCTGGCCGGGCTTGCGCTGGTCAGCGCGGCGGCCCAGGCGGTGCCGAAGATTCAGTCCTGGCAGACCAAGAACGGTGCCCGCGTGCTGTTCGTCCGGGCGCCGGACCTGCCGATCCTCGATGTGCGGGTCGTGTTCGATGCGGCCAGCTCGCGGGACGACGGGCATCCCGGGCTGGCGAGCCTGACCGGCAGCTTGCTCACGGCGGGCGCGGGGCCCTGGGATGCCGACGCCATCGCCGAGCGCTTGGAGAATGTCGGGGCGGACATGAGCACCGGGGTCCTGCGTGACATGGCCTGGGTCTCCGCCCGGACCCTGACCAAGGACAAGCCTCTGCAGGTCACCGTTCAGACGCTGGCTGCGGTATTGGCCGAGCCGCACTTCGCCCCAAAAGACCTGGAGCGGGTGAGGGCCGGCACCCAGGTGGCACTCAAGCAGGACGAGCAGTCCCCTGGGCAGATTGCCCAGAAGCTGTTCTACCGCAGGCTCTATGGTGACCACCCCTATGCAGGCGACCCGAAGGGCACGGCCGCGTCGGTTGCCGCCATCACCCGCGATCAGATCCTGGCCTTCCACAAGCGCTATTACGTGGCCCGCAACGCGGTGGTGGCGATGGTCGGGGCGGTGGACAGGGCACAGGCCGAGCAGCTGTCCGAGCAGATCATGGCGGGCCTTGCCCCCGGCGAGCGTGCCCCAGACCTGCCCGAGGTGCAGCCGCTCAAGGCGGCTCAGACGGAGCGCGTGGCCTACCCCTCGACCCAGACACACATCTATGTCGGTGAGCCCGGGATCAGCCGTGCCGATCCAGACTATTTTCCCCTCTATGTGGGCAACCACATCCTCGGTGGCGACGGGCTGATCTCGTTGCTCGCCGAGGAGGTACGTCAGAAGCGCGGGCTGTCCTACAGCGTCTCCAGCGCTTTTGTGGCTATGCAGCGTCGTGGGCCCTTCCTGATGGGGGCCCAAACCCGGAACGCGCAGACCGACGAGGCGCTCGCGGTGATGCGCGCTACGCTGCAGGCATTCATCGAAAAGGGGCCGACCGCCAAGCAGCTGAAGGCGGCGAAACAGAACATCACCGGAGGCTTCCCGCTCGACATCGCCAGCAATCGAGACATCGCCCAGTACCTGGCGATGATCGGCTTCTACGGGCTGCCCCTCGATTATCTCGATACGTTGGTCGGCAAGGTGGAGGCCGTGACCGCCGCGCAGGTCCGGGATGCCTTCGCCCGGCACGTCGATCCGTCGCGGCTGCTGACCGTGGTGGTGGGCGGAGGGGCCGAGCCCGCCTCTGCGCGGCGGTGAGACGCGCCTCGCGCCGCCCGAGCGGCGCCAACCAGGTCCGCATCATCGGCGGGCGGCTGCGAGGTCGGCGTCTGCGCTTTCCCGATCTTCCCGGGCTGAGGCCCACCGGCGACCGCATTCGGGAAACCCTGTTCAACTGGCTGCAGCCCTGTCTGGCCGGAAGCCGTTGTCTCGATCTGTTCGCAGGCAGCGGGGCGCTGGGCTTCGAGGCCGCCTCTCGGGGGGCCGCGGAGGTGGTCTTGGTGGAGCTGTCGGGTGAGGCTGCGCGGAGGCTGCGTGAAGCGGCCCGCGAGCTTGCTTTGGACCAGGTCAGGGTCGTCCAGGCCGATGCCCTTCAATGGCTGGGTGGCGCGGGCGAGCCGTTCGATATCATCTTTCTCGACCCGCCTTTTGCGGCCGGGCAGTTGGGGCGCTGCATCGAGCGCCTGGACAGCGGCGGCTGGCTGCGCCCGGGCGCTCGCATCTATCTGGAGGCCGATGCCGCCGTCGGCCTTCCGGGCTTGCCCCCGGGCTGGACTCTCGAGCGCGAGAAGCGCAGCGGCCAGGTCGTCTACGCCCTGGCCCAGCACGCCGACGCCGACTGACAAAGATCAATTCGGACCGCGCCATCTGCTAGTATGCTGCCGGGTTTCAACGGGGCTGGCTCGCGTGCCGAGGATCACTGCCGTCTATCCGGGGACCTTCGATCCCATCACCAATGGCCACAGCGACCTGGTGGCGCGGGCGGCGCGGCTGTTCGATCGGGTGGTGGTGGGGGTCGCCGTGAATGCGGGTAAAGACCCTGTATTTTCCGTGGAGCAGCGCGTGACCCTGGCCCGTGAGGTGCTGAACGAAGGCCCCAATATCGAGGTTTGTCAGTTTGAAACCCTGCTGGTGGATTTTGCGCGGTCCATCGGCGCTTCGGTAATCCTGCGCGGTCTGCGGGCCGTGTCCGACTTCGAGTACGAGTTTCAGCTGGCGGGCATGAACCGGCGTCTTGCGCCGGACCTGGAGACCATCTTCATGACTCCGGCAGAGCAGTTCGCCTACATCTCATCGAGCCTGGTGCGCGAGATTGCACGCCTCGGTGGGGACGTGTCGGACTTCGTGCATCCGAGCGTCAGCGCCGCCCTGGCGGGCCGCATGCGCTGAGGCGCCGGCCGCTCAGTTCTTCCCAGGAGAGCCAACATGGCATTGATCATTACCGACGAGTGCATCAACTGCGACGTGTGCGAGCCCGAGTGTCCCAACGGCGCGATCTACCAGGGTGACGAGATCTACGAGATCGACCCCAATCTGTGCACCGAGTGCGTGGGCCACTATGAGACCTCCCAATGCGTCGAGGTCTGCCCGGTCGACTGCATCATCAAGGATACGGACCACGAAGAGACCGAAGAACAGCTGAAGGAAAAATACGAGCGGATCACGGCCGCCCAGGGCTGAGTCTGACGCCCGCCCTCGATCAGGGTCCGTGCAGCAAGTCCCGGCGCTGCACTCAGGCTCGCGTTGCTCGCGCTTCCGACGCCCGCGCGATCGTCTCCCGATCCTCACGCCCGTACGCTCGACGGCCACTCCAAGGCCCGGGCGACCCAAGTCCCAAGCCTCGTGAAGCGTGCCTGCAGGCCCGCTTCATAAGCGCGGAGAAGTACGAAACAGTACGCTAGGGGCTGTTGACAATTGCCGTTCGCGGTCCGATTACGGCCCTTTTCCGCGCTGACTGTGTTGCGGCTCGTCGCAATAGATCCACCATTCCTCCTGACCGCGCCTCGTCAGCGCGAAGAATCGCTCGCAATCGCCCGCAATCGCCCTCGCTCAGACAAATGTCAACAGCCCCTAGCGCTGACAGCTCGGGCAGAAGAAGCTCGAGCGCTGCCCGATCCGCTCTTCGCGGATTGCGCCTCCGCAGCTTAAGCAGGGTAGGCCCGTCCTTGCATAGACTTGCAGCGATTGGACGAAATACCCCGGACGCCCATCCTCGCGGACGAAGTCCCGGAGGGTGGTCCCACCCTGTTGGATGGCGCACTCCAGCACCCTCTTGAGCGCTTCGGCGAGGCGCGCGTAGCGCTCGAGGGAGATCCGCCCACTGGAGCGCCCTGGGTGGATGCCGGCGCGAAACAGCGCCTCATTGGCGTAGATGTTGCCGATCCCTACTACCACGCGTTGGTCCATGATCAGGGCCTTGGCTGTAACACGTCGGCTTTTTCCCGCCCGATGAAGATAATCGCCGTCGAAGGCCGGGCCGAGGGGCTCGGGGCCCAGCCCCGCCAGCCTGGGATGGCTCAGGGGATCGTCATCGGACCAAAGCACCGCGCCGAAGCGTCGTGGGTCGCGCAAACGCAGGCAGCGGGCACCGAACAGCAGATCCACGTGCTCGTGCGGTCCCGGGGGCGTCTTCGAGGGGATCAGCCGGAGGCTCCCGGACATCCCCAGATGGATGATGATGGTCCCCCGGTCGAGGCGTATCAGCAGGTACTTGGCCCGTCGCTCGACCGCCAAGACCCTCCGGCCCGGCGCCTTCAGGGACAAGGCTGGCGGAACAGGCCAGCGCAGCAGCGGCTGACGGACCTGCGCACCGGTGAGCAACTGCCCCAGGAGGTGGGGCTCGATGCCACGGCGGGTGGTTTCTACTTCCGGGAGCTCGGGCATCGGGTGTCCGCCGTCGGCCTGCTCAAGGGGGCGTTTCCGTTCCCGGGCGGGCGAGCAGGGGGCTGCCCCGGGGCAGGCGGTAGGCCAGCTTCGCCCCGCGGTCGATCAGCAGCGGTTGCTCGCCCCGGAGCAGCTCGAGGACGCGAGCTGTCGCGCCGCCCGCGAAGCTCAATATCACGGGCTTGCCACCGTCTGCGGGCGCGGGCATGACGGCCATCGCGCGGGCCGATTGCCAGGCCGCCAGCCAGGCGCCCAGGCGGGCTTGGTCCACTGGCGGGGCGGGCGGATCGATCGACCATCGGCCGCTCGGGTCGCGGAAGACCCGAAACGTCGGGAGCTCCACGGCGGCGATTGGAGAGGGGCTCGGCCCCAGGATCTGCCGGTCCAGAAAGGCCTCGGGCTGAGCGAGCACGAGGTAGGTGTAGACGTTGTCGATCAGATGCACCTGGCCTTCGCAGCGCACGTAACGTAGCCCTCCGATCGGCTCGGTGCCGCCGATCTCCAGGGCCAGCCCGTCGGCCTCCAAGCGGGCGACGGGGGCGGCCAGGCCGTAGGCTTGGAGTCGCGAGGCCTCTGGATCGAGCTGTCGATAGCTCGGGGCCCGGACGATCGTGATGAGCTGCCTCACCCGGGCGGAGTCCGCTGGGTGTCGGTAGGGCTTGCGCATGAGCCAGCCCTCGCGGGTGCGCTCGAGCAGCATCTCACGGCCGTTCCCCCGGGTGATGCGGATGTGGCTCAGGGCCGCGGGGTCCAGGGTGGTCAGCGGCGGGTGGTCGGGAGGGGGGGTGACCCCGGGACGGAAATAGGCCAGGGCAGCGAGCAGCAGGACCAGTGCGCCCAGGGCGAGATTGACCAAGGCTCGGCGGCTCATCTCAGCGTCGACGCCGGTGCCACCAGATCAACGCCCCCGTGCTGGCGAGCCCCAGCGGGAGGACGAGGAGAAAGCCGAAGCCGATCAGGGCGGTGGCGGTCCGCGACAGCTGCAGCTCCAGGTCCCCGGCGGTCTTCGCCGGGATGTCGAGCATCCGGTCGCGGGCCGCGGCCCAGCGCACCAGGTTGAGCCCGAGGTCCAGGTTGCCGGCGTTGCCGAGGAAGGTGTTGGACAGAAAGTCCCCGTCGCCGATCACCAGCACCCGCTGCTCACTTCGGCCCTGTGCTCGGGTCAGCGCATAGCCGATGGCCAGCGGGCCTTCACGCTCGCCGGCGGCCGGATCACGCTGGAGCTGGCCCTTGAGAGGACCGGTCTCGTTCCAGCTGCGCTGTCCGGTGCTCAGGAGCGGGATCGCCTGCCAACCGCTGCCGGGGCGCAACTCCAGAGCCGCGGCGTGGGGGAACAGGCTGACTTGGCTCAGGTTGGCCGTCGCCGGGTGGCTCGGATAGGCGGTGACCAGGGCCATGGCGGGGTCATCGATGCCGAGCGCCGCCGAGGTGGGATCGACGATAACGCCGGGGAGCACGCGCAGGCCGAATAGCCCCGAGATCACCCCCGCGCCGATCGGGTCGTCCGGGTCCATCAGCCACAGCAGGTGGCCGCCGCTCGCGATATAGCTTCGCAACAGAGCCCATTCGCCCGGCAACAGATCGACCCGCGGCCCGGCGACCACCAGCAGCCCGATATTGTCGGGAATCGCGCCGGACGCGGCCAGATTCAGGGTCTGCACCCGAAAACCCTTTTGAGTCAGGGCTGCCCCGAAGTCCCCGAGATCATGGTTGGCCTGACCGCCCAGATTGCGCTCTCCGTGGCCCGCCAGCTGGGCGATCCATTGATCACCCCGGTCCGCCAGCCCCTCGACGGCGTCGGTGAAGGACTGCTCGTCGAGCCGGCGCAGATGCTCGCTGCGCCCCTGGTACTGCAGGACCAGCTCGCCCGGGACTTGTACGCCGAGATCTCGGGCCAGCTCCGGCTCTGTCTGGGGATCGACGAAGCGCAGGTGGATGTCTCCGCGTACCCGCCGGTAA
Source organism: uncultured Gammaproteobacteria bacterium (assembly GCA_963775335.1). GTDB lineage: Bacteria > Pseudomonadota > Gammaproteobacteria > Chromatiales > Chromatiaceae > CAVQCX01. Next base: position 1,137,524 of record CAVZIJ010000002.1, on the reverse strand, counting down.
CGATCGACGAGCTCGGACAGGGTCTTACGCAGCGGCGAGCCTGCCGGTGCGAAAGCGAGGATCTCCAGCGGTCCCTGCAGGCGTGCGAGCACCTGACGGCTCGGCTCGGACAGGGAGTTCCGCCCTGCGGCCGTCCAGTCCCAGGCCTGGTCGTAGGCGAGGCTAAGCCAGCCGGTGAGCCCGACGGCGGCGGCCAGCAGGACATAGAACATCAGTCCGTGGACCCTGCGTCCCAAGAGGGCTCGTGTTTGCGGGCGCACGCCCCGTCTCTCAGCCTTCGGTGCGCCGCAGCTCGAGCCGCCTGACCGTCAGGGCCAGTGCGGTGCCGATGCAGAGCAGGTAATAGAGCAGGTCGCTCAGGTGCACCAGGCCGCTGAGGAGGGTCTCCAGGTGGGTCCTCAGCGAGAGCCAATCCAGTACCGCCCCCAGCGATCCGCGGTCGCTGTCGGAGCCGAACAGCCAGAGCAGTAGGAGCAGGCCGTAACTCATGACGGCCGCCATGGCCGGCTGGGAGCTCAGGGTCGAGACAAACAGACCCAGCGCTGCGCAGCCCGCCAGCAGCAGGGCGACGCCGGTCACGGCGGCCGCGAGAAGCCCGGGGTCGAGGTGGCTGCCCGCCAGCAGGGACAGTGGCATGGCGGTGACGATGGCCAGCATCGCGGCGAGGAACACCAGCAGTGCCAGGTATTTCCCGGCGACGATCGCCGGGGTGCCGGCGGGCGAGGAGCGCAGCAGGTCGAAGCTGCCGGATTGGAGCTCAGCGCTGAAGGTGCGCATGGTCAGCAGCGGCACCACCAGCAGCGAAATCCCAGCGGCGGCGCGCAGCACGGGCACCGCCACCAGCGCAGTCAGTCCGGGCGGGCTCTCCAGGCCCTTGAGACGCGGCTGGATCAGCTGGAAGGCATCCAGCTGGACGAGAAAGATCCAGGCCATGATGAAGCTCATCGCTGCAAGCAAGGTCCAGGCGAGCGGCGAGAGGAAGAGGCCGCGCAGCTCCCGGCCGGCGATCACGAAGGTGCTCAAGCGATCTCTCCAGCGGCGAGCTCGACGAAGATCTGCTCCAGGCCTGGCCGCAAGGGGGTGTACTCCCGCAGGCCCCAGCCCTGGGCTGCGATGCGCTCGGCCAGCGTCCCGGCCGCATCCCGGTGTGCCTCCAGATCCAGTTGGAAGCGCCCGCCGCCTAGCTCCTTCGCCTCGCGTACGCCTGGAAGACGGGTGATCTCCATCGTGGCGGGGGGCCGCTCCAACGCGATCAGTACACCCTGGTCTGCGGTGCCGGCGCGGAGATCTTCGCTGTAGACCAGTCGACCCCGGTGGATAATCAAGGCGTGGGTGCACACCGCCTGCACCTCCGGCAGGATGTGGGTGGAGAGCAGCACTGCGCACCGGGTGCCGATCTCGCCGATCAGCTCGCGGACCTCGCGATTCTGAATGGGGTCGAGCCCGGCGGTGGGCTCGTCCAGGATCACCACCGGTGGCTCATGGACTATGGCCTGGGCGATCCCGACGCGCTGCTGATACCCACGTGACAGGTTGCCGATCACGCGGCGGCCCGTTTCTCCCAGCCCGCAGCGGCGCTTCGCGCGCTCGACGAGGGCGCCCGCCTGGCGGGCCGGCACGCCACGCAGGCGCGCGGCGAAGCGCAGGTACTCGTCGACCGTGAGCTCTGGATAGAGCGGGGGGTGCTCCGGCAGGTACCCCACGCGGGCCTTGGCCTCTCGGGGCTGGCGCAGGAGGTCGAGCCCGGCCAGGCGAATGCGCCCCACATTCGGGGCCAGGCAGCCGCTAAGCATCCGCATCGTGGTGGACTTGCCCGCCCCGTTCGGCCCCAGCAGGCCGAGCACCTCGCCGCAGTGGGCCGAGAATCCGACGCCGTCGACCGCCCGGCGCTCCCCGAAGCAGCGGGTCAGATTCTCGGCTTCCAACAATGGCTCCATGGGGGAGCACGATACCCAAGGCCCGCCCGGGCGTACAAGCGCCGGGGCTGTTCGCGCTCCGAATTGTGACCGGGTATCTTATCGGCTCGGCATGGTCAGGCGGTACGGACGTTGAAGCTGGTAGGCATAGACACCGGGGGTACCTTCACCGATTTCGTCCTGTTCGACGGGGAGGGGCTTCGGGTACACAAGGTGCTCTCCACTCCGGCCGCGCCGGAGACCGCGATCCTGCGTGGGCTCGCGGACCTCGGATTGGACCCCGAGGGTCTGCTCGCTATACATGGCACGACCGTGGCGACCAATGCCGTGCTCGAGGGCAAGGGCGTGCGCACCGTCTATGTGGCCAATCGGGGGCTGGGCGATGTGCTGAGCATCGGGCGTCAGGCCCGGGCCGAGCTCTACGAGCTACAGCCGGTTGCGGTGGCGCCGCCGGTGCCCCCGGAGCTGTGCCTAGAGACGGGCGGGCGTCTGGGGGCTGACGGCCGGGAGGTGGAGCCGCTGACGCAGGCGGATCTCTCCGAGCTGGCAGAGCGTCTGCGCGCGCTCTCCCCGCGGGCCGTGGCGATCAACCTGCTCTTTTCCTATCTCGATGCGACGGCAGAAAAGTGTATCGAGGCGGCGGTCCCATCCGGCGTCTTCGTCTCGCGCTCCTCAGCCGTGTTGCCCGAGATCAGGGAGTACGAGCGCGGCGTGGCGACCTGGCTCAATGCCTGGGTCGGACCCCTGGTCGAGGGGTATCTGCGCCGCCTGACCCGAGCCTTGCCAGGGGCGCGTGTGTCGGTGATGCAGAGCTCCGGGGAGACCATGGTGGCCGAGCGGGCGGGCGCGCAGGCGGTTCGGATGCTGCTCTCGGGGCCGGCCGGAGGGGCGGTAGGGGCAGGCTTCGTCGGCACAGCCGCCCATCGGCACCAGCTCCTGTCCTTTGATATGGGCGGGACCTCCACCGACGTCTGCCTGCTCGACGGGGCACCCCGGCTGACCAGCGAGGGACGTATCGGCCGCTATCCCGTCGCGGTCCCGATGGTCGACATGCATACGATCGGGGCCGGCGGAGGCTCGATTGCACGGGTCGACGCGGGGGGACTGCTGCAGGTAGGTCCCGAGTCCGCCGGTGCGGCGCCGGGACCCGCTTGCTACGGCCTGGGGGGCCAGGACCCGACTGTGACCGACGCCAATCTGGTGCTCGGGCGGCTGCTCCCCGCGGCGTTTCTCGGGGGGCGGATGGAGTTGGACGAAGGGGCTGCGCGCGCGGTGCTGCGGCCCCTGGCGGCGGCGCTGGGCACCAGCGTGGAGCAGGCGGCGCTCGGTGTGATCCGCGTGGCCAACGAGCACATGGCGCGGGCGCTGCGGGTCATCTCGGTGCAACGGGGCATCGATCCCCGGGGCTTTACCCTGGTGTGCTTCGGGGGCGCCGGGGCGCTGCATGTCTGCGCGCTGGCCGAGGCCCTGGGTATGGCACGGGCCCTCGTCCCCGTGCATGCCGGTGTTCTGTCCGCCCTGGGGATGCTGGCGACCGCGCCGGGCCGGCAGGTCTCGCGTACCCGGCTGGGGCTGCTCGAGGCGGCCACGGACGAGGAGCTGGAAAGGGCGCTGTCGGGCCTGAGCGCGCAAGGTGTCGACGAGCTGGTCGAGGAAGGGCTGGCCCGGGACGAGGTGCGGGCGCAACGCTCTCTGGACCTGCGCTACCGCGGCCAGTCCTACACATTGAACGTGCCCTGGCGCGGTATCCAGGGTTGCCTCGCCGAGTTCGCTGAGCGCCATGAACAGCGGTACGGTCATCGCATGTCCGTGCCGGTCGAGCTGGTCAACCTGCGCGTCGGTCTGCAAGGGCCGCCCCCGCCGCTGGGGTTGCAGCCCCTGGGTGAGCGGCCACCGGGTCGGGCGAGCGGCAGCGTGCGCGCCTGGGGGTTGGCGGCGGCGGTGCCGGTCTACGATCGGGACTCGCTGGCTCCCGGACAGCGGGTTCCGGGGCCGGCCCTGCTGACCGAGACCGTGGCGACGACCTGGCTTGCGGCGGGCTGGCAGGCGGAGGTTGACCCCTACGGCAACCTGCTGCTCGATCGGCCGGAGGGGCGTCTCGGTGAAAGCCCTGGCTAAGCTTTTTTAGGCCTATTAGAATGCCTTTATGCTTCCCGGAACCGCCGGCGCCTCATCGGAGCGCGAACGGCAATTGTCAATAGCCCCTGGTAGCTCGGAGAATTGTTCATTGAATGGTTTGCTCGATCTTTCCTGGTGGCAGCTGGTTCTGGTGGGCCTGGGTCTGACCCATGTCACCATCGTAGCGGTCACGGTCTTCCTTCACCGTGCACAGGCCCACCGTGCGCTGGATCTGCACCCGCTCGTCAGCCACATCCTCCGGTTCTGGCTCTGGCTGACGACCGGCATGATCACCAAGGAATGGGTGGCTGTGCACCGCAAGCACCACGCGCGGTGCGAGACGCCCGAAGATCCCCACAGTCCCCAGGTGCTGGGGCTGCGCAAGGTGCTCTGGGAAGGGGCGGAGCTTTATCGAGTGGCCGCCCGGGACCCGGATCTGGTCGCCCGCTTCGCCCACGGGACCCCGCATGATCGGATAGAGCGTCTGCTTTATACGCCCCACAACTTCGTGGGGGTGAGCCTGCTGCTGGTGATCGACGCGATGCTCTTCGGCGTGCTCGGCGTCGCCCTCTGGGCGGTGCAGATGATCTGGATCCCGTTCTGGGCGGCCGGGGTGATCAACGGGATCGGCCATTACTGGGGCTACCGCAACTTCGATTCCCCCGATGCGGCGACAAACATCGTCCCCCTGGGTCTGCTGATCGGCGGCGAGGAGCTGCACAACAACCATCACGCCTTTCCAAGCTCTGCGAAGCTCTCGGCGCGACCCTGGGAGCTTGACATCGGGTGGCTCTATATCCGGGCGCTCGAGCTGATCGGCTTAGCCCGGGTGAAGAAGGTCGCTCCGAGTCCCGCCCTCGTCCAGGGCAAGGACACGGTCGACATGGATACCCTGCGCGCGGTGGTTGTGAACCGGATGCACGTGCTGGCGAGCTACGCGCGCGAGGTGGTGGCGCCGGTGTCGCGCAAGGAGCTGTGCGGAGCGGATGTCTCATGCCGCCGCTTGTACCGTCAGGCACGTCGGCTTCTCGCGAGCGGGGCGCCCCAGCTCGATGCGGTCAAGCGCGCGCGGCTGACCAGGCTGATCGAGCAGAACCAGACGCTGCGCACGGTCTACCAGTTCCGTCAACGCCTGCGCGAGGTGTGGGAGCGCACCGCCACGAGCCAGGAAAGTCTGCTCCAGGCCTTGCAGGACTGGTGCGCTCAGGCCGAAAGCAGCGGCATCAGGGCGTTGCAGGAGTTTTCCCGCCGATTGCGTCAGTACTCGCTGCCGTCCCAGGCCACCTGACCGCGGGCTTGGTCGGAGCCCCCTCGGCCAATGAAAAAGCCCGCTTCGGCGGGCTTTTTCGCGGTGACCGGAAGGGCGAGCAGTCCTATTTGATCTTTCCTTCCTTGTACATGACGTGCTTGCGGATCTTAGGGTCGAACTTCTTGATCTCCATCTTGCCGGGCTGGTTCTTCTTGTTCTTGGTCGTCGTGTAGAAATGGCCGGTACCGGCGCTGGAGACGAGCTTGATCTTGTCGCGCATGGTCGCTTACCTCAAACCTTCTCGCCACGGGCGCGCAGGTCGGCGAGCACGGCCTCGATGCCGTTCTTGTCGATCATGCGCATGCCCTTGGAGGATACCCGAAGACGCACCCAGCGCCCCTCGCTCTCCACCCAGAACCGGTGGTAGTGCAGGTTGGGCAGGAAGCGGCGCTTCGTCTTGTTGTTGGCGTGGGATACGTTGTTGCCAACGACCGGACGTTTCCCGGTGACCTGACAGACTTTGGACATCGCTCGTTCTCTCGATTGGCGCTTTCTCGCACCGGGGGCGTGAAAGGGGCGTATTTATAGCAAAGCCTCCGGCGCAGCGCAAGGTTGCCTAGACCATTCCACGCTCGGCCAGCGAGGTGATGTCCGCGTCGCCGACGATCAGGTGATCCAGCACCCGCACGTCGATCAACGATAGGGCTTGCTTAAGCCGTTCGGTCAGCCGGGCGTCCGCCGCGCTCGGCTCTGCGACTCCCGAGGGATGGTTGTGGGCGAGGATGACCGCCGCGGCGTTGCGATCGAGCGCGCAGCGGACGACCTCCCTGGGGTGGACGCTGGCTCCGTCGATAGTGCCTTTGAACAACTCCTCGAAGGCGATTATCCGATGCCGGTTGTCGAGAAACAGACAGCCGAAGACCTCGTAGGGGTAATCGCGCAGGCGGGCCCGCAAGAAGGTGCGGGTGTCCTGCGGACAGGTCAGCGCATTCTCCCGGATCAAGGTCTCTCCGAGGTGTCGCCGCGCCATCTCCAGGACCGCCTGTAGCTGCGCGTACTTGGCCTTGCCCAGACCTCGGGCGTCGCAAAACCGTCGCAGATCGGCCCCCAACAGGCCGCGTAGCCCCCCGAAGCGATCGAGCAGCTCCCGGGCGAGATCTACGGCAGTCTTTCCGGGCAGGCCGGTGCGTAGGAAGATCGCGAGAAGCTCGGCGTCCGAAAGGGCCTGGGGGCCGCGCTGGAGCAGCTTCTCGCGAGGACGCTCAGCGATGGGCCAATCCGTGATCGTCATCGAGACCTCCCTGTCCGCCTTTACGTTGCTATCGGGGCATCAGCAACTGGGTTAACCTTGCACAACTAGCATAGCAGGGTGGCGGGGCCGGTGTGTGGGCTGGTCGGTAAGAAGATTCTTTTGGGGGTGGCCGGCGGTATCGCTGCTTATAAGGCCGCCGAGCTGGTGCGCCTGTTGCGCAACGACGGTGCCGAGACCCAGGTGGTGATGACGGATGCCGGGGCGGCGTTCGTCACGCCGCTGACGTTTCAGGCGCTCTCGGGGAGGCCGGTTCGTCGGTGCCTGTTCGATGAACAGCAGGAGAGCGCGATGGGTCATATCGAGCTCGCTCGTTGGGCCGACCTGATTCTCATCGCGCCTGCCACCGCGGATTGCATGGCGCGGTTGGCGCATGGCCTGGCCGATGACCTGCTGACCACGCTCTGCCTGGCCTCGGAGGCCCCGCTCGCACTCGCTCCTGCCATGAACCAGGCCATGTGGCGTCATCCGGCGACCCGCGAAAACGCCCGGCTGCTCACGCAGCGGGGGGCTCAGCTCTGGGGCCCGGCGGAAGGCGCCCAGGCCTGCGGGGAGACAGGTCCCGGACGCATGCTCGAGCCGCTCCAGCTGCTGGAGGCGATCCGCGGGACCCTTGGTGGTGGGCGGCTTGCCGGCTGCCGTGTTTTGGTCACGGCGGGCCCGACCCGCGAGCCGCTCGACCCGGTGCGCTTCGTCGGCAACCGCAGCTCGGGAAAGATGGGCTATGCTTTGGCCGCAGCCTTTGTGCGGGCCGGCGCCCAGGTGCAGCTGATCAGCGGGCCGGTGTGTCTGGACAGCCCCAGGGGGGTCGCGCGCGTGCGGGTGGAGACGGCGGAGCAGATGCTGACGGAGGTCCGGCGGCAGATCGGCGCGACCGATATCTTCGTGGCCTGCGCGGCCGTTGCGGACTACCGCCCGGCAGAGCCGGCCCTCTCCAAGATCAAGAAGACGGCACAGCGCCTGGATATCGCGATGCTACGCAATCCCGATATCCTCGCCGAGGTCGCCGCTCGGCGGCCCAGGCCGTTCTGCGTCGGCTTTGCCGCCGAGACCGAGCGGCCTGTCGAGCGGGCCGAGGCCAAGCGTCGGGCGAAGGGGTTGGACATGATCGCCGCCAATCTGGTGGGGGCCGAGCAGGGCGGCTTCGAGAGCGACGAGAACGCCTTGATGCTAATCTGGGACGGGGGGTTTCTCGATCTGCCCATGGGACCGAAGGCCGAGCTGGCCGCCGCCGTGGTCGAGGCGGTTGCGGACCGGTATCATGCGGCACGACCTGCTACCGGAGATGACCGGTAGGGGCGCATCCGCCGAGGCAGTAGCGAGCGCCACCGAGCCAGGGGCTGTTGACATTTGTCTGAGCGAGGGCGATTGCGAGCGATTGTTCGTGCGGACAAGGCGCGGTGAGGAGGAATAGTGGATCTATTGGGACGAGCCGCAACACAGTCAGCGCGGAAAAGGGCCGTAATCGGACCGCGAACGGCAATTGTCAACAGCCCCTAGGGATGGGGGTCGTTCTCGACTGCCGGTCGGAACGACCCAGGGGGCGGGGCGCCCCTCGGTCCAAACCGAAGGCAGGGGGCTGCGCTGCCGGTCTCGGGTTGCGGCGGGGCCGATCGACTGGAGAGTGGCATGGGGCGATCGGCGGCGCCCTAATCGGAATCGACGAGCCAGAACAATGATCCTAGAAGCGGCAGTTGAACGGCCGCCAGGGGGCGTGGCGCGCGGTGTCTGGCAAGGCATAACGAGGCGGAATAGTCACTTTATTCCAACGAGTTATAACGCAGCCGGGCGCCGCGCGGTGCGTGCCCTGGTGGTCATAGCAGCCATCACCCAACGGGTCGGCATCAGGATTCTCTTTAACTATGGCCCAATCAATCATCTGATCGCTGCTCGAAGCGGTCAACTGCCGTTTCCAGCATGATCGGTTTCTTGCGCAGGGCGAAGACGCAGGACCCCGGCTCGGCTGGCGAGCGCGGCCGTCGCGGCCGCTCGCTTATGTATTTCTTGTGGCCGGCCTTTGGTCTGACCCTCATCTCTGTCACGTCAGGCTGGTACTTGGCCTCGCTGATTCGGGATCGGACGGACAGCCGTGCGGAGCTCGCGCTGGCCCAGGGGGTCGGCAAGCTCTTCGTCGCCGACCTGGGCGCTTTTCTGGGCCAGGTTCGGCGCACCTTGGTCAATGCGGCGCAGGATCCTCGGACGCTGGAGAGTCTAGATGCCTCGGCCCAGCACCCCGATTCCGCTCTCGGCGAGTTTCTGGGCCGGGCCCTGCCCGCGTTCTGGGTGCGGCTCATGCCCGCCGGCTGGGAGCAGCCGGACACCAGCGTCAAACCCCCGATGGGCTACGCCTCGATCGAGCTGGCGCGCCGGGCCGAGCATACGGGGCAGCCTACGCCGTTTGAGGTCGACCAACCGGGCACCAGCGAGGCCCACATCGCCATCGCTGTGCCGGTCAGCCGCCCGGGTGGCGGGGCGGTCGTCGGGACCATCCACGCCGCATTGTCGCCCGAGTGGGTGCATGACGCTCTCGCCAATGTGCAGCCCGAGACCGGGGTGAGCCTCTCTCTTCGCCAGCGTCTCGCGGGTGGCGGGGTACGGGTTCTGGCCGGGGCCAGCGACGCGGCCGATGTCGATTCGCCGAGTCTACCGGTACCCGGAACCATATGGGAGGTTGGATATCGCGCCACCGCGCCTGGACGCAGTGGCAGCGATTCATTGGTTTTCTGGCTGTTGCCACTGGTGGTGTCGGCGGTCATCGTTCTGGTGGTGATCTGGCAGTTGCGCCGTGTTTCCAGGGCCTTGCAGGAAGACCTGGGCGCGCTGGCCGATATGGTGGAAGCCGCTGTCTCGGGACGGCCCCCCGTTCGCCCGATCCCGTTGATCGCCGAGTCCGAAGCGTTGATCGCACGGTTGGATTCGGTTCTGCGGGCCCGCGCCGCACCCGCGGTCTCTGTTACCCCGGCGCCGGCAACCGGCGAGCCGCGTCAGCGGCCGGTGGTGCCGGAGGCCGGCCAGCCCGAGAGCGATGTCGCGCTCGGAAGGGTCAAGGCCCCGGCACCGGGCTCCCCTGCCGGCCCCCTTCCGGCGGCCATTTTCAACGCATACGACATTCGTGGTGTGGCGGGCGAGACGCTTACTCCGGCGGTGATGACCCTGCTCGGCCGGGCCATAGGCAGCGAGGCCTACGATCGTGGACAGCAGACGGTGATCGTCGGCAGGGATTGTAGGGAGTCGGGTCCCGAGCTCGCGGAGGCCATGGTGCAGGGACTGAGAAGCAGCGGACGCGATGTGGTCGACCTGGGGATGGTTCCCACGCCGCTGCTGTACTTCGCCACCCGTTTTCTCGGCAGCGATTGTGGGGTCATGGTCACCGGGAGCCACAATCCGCCCGAGTACAACGGGGTGAAGCTGGTGCTCGGCGGCGAAACGGTCAGCGGCGACCAGATCCAGGCGCTGACCGGTCGCCTCGATCGCGGCGAGCTGCTGCAGGGAGAGGGGTCATACCGCAGCCAGGACCTCTTGGCCGATTATGTCGACCGGGTGGCGTCGGACGTTCGGCTCGCGAGACCCATGAAGGTGGTGGTCGACTGCGGCAACGGCGCAGCAGGGCTCCTGGCGCCGGTGCTGCTGCGCACCCTGGGCTGCGAGGTCGTCGAGCTCTACTGTAATCCGGACGGGCGCTTTCCCAACCATCAGCCAGACCCGAGTCGGCCCGAGAATCTCGCCGATCTGAGCGCGGCGGTGCAGCGAGAGGCCGCGGACCTGGGCATCGCGTTCGATGGCGATGGCGATCGCTTGGGGGTGGTCGATAATCAGGGCAAGATCATCTGGCCCGATCGGTTGCTCATGCTCTTCGCCCAGGACGTGCTGTCGCGTCAGCCGGGGGCGGATATCATCTATGACGTCAAATCGAGCCGGGAGCTCGCCAGCTACATCCTGCTGCACGGCGGGCGCCCGTTGATGTGGAAGTCGGGACACTCGCTCATGCGTGCGAAGCTCAAGGAGACGGGTGCGCTCTTGGCGGGCGAGTTGAGCGGCCACGTGTTCTTCGAGGAGCGCTGGTACGGTTTCGACGACGGTCCCTACGCCGGTGCCCGTCTGTTGGAGATCCTGGCGGAAGACCCTCGGCCGCCCGCGGAAGTGTTCGCCGAGCTGCCGGAGAGCCCGAGCACGCCGGAGCTGCTGGTGCCCACCGCCGACGGTGCTCAGCACGCACTGGCCGCTCGGATGATTGCGATGGCGGACCTCAAAGGTGCCACCTTGACCACCATCGACGGTCTGAGAGCGGAATTCGCAAAAGGCTGGGGACTGGTACGCGCCTCCAATACGACGCCTCACCTGGTCTTCCGATTCGAGGCGGACGATGCCGAGAGCCTCGCCGAGATCGAGTCGCAGTTCCGTAAGCTGGCGTTATCGGTCGATCCAAACCTGCAGCTGCCGTTCTGATCCGCCGCGCGGTCGTGCCCACCTAGCCTCCAATCAGAGAACGATTCATGAGTCTGAGTGCCCAGGCGGCCCACAATATCGCCCACGTCCTCACCGAGGCGCTGCCCTACATTCAGCGCTTCGGCGGCAAGACCATCGTGATCAAGTACGGCGGCAACGCCATGGTGGATCAGCACCTCAAGAGCAGCTTCGCGCGTGATCTGGTGCTGATGAAGCTGGTCAGCATCAACCCGGTCGTCGTCCACGGCGGTGGGCCCCAGATCGGAGCCCTGCTCAAGCGCCTTGGCAAGGAGAGCGAGTTCGTCCAGGGGATGCGGGTAACCGACGACGAGACCATGGATGTGGTGGAGATGGTTCTCGGCGGGCTGGTCAACAAGGAGATCGTCAATCTGATCAATCGCCAGGGGGGCTCCGCCGTCGGTCTGACCGGCAAGGACGGAGACCTGATCCGGGCGCGACAACTGATGATCGAGCGACGCTCACCGAACCTGGATGCCCCGGAGATCATCGATATCGGGCACGTCGGGGAGGTCGCGAGCATCGACCCGTCGGTGGTGGATATGCTGGTGCACAGCAATTTCATACCGGTCATCGCGCCGATCGGGATCGGTGACGACGGTCGTTCTTACAACATCAACGCCGATCTGGTGGCCGGCAAGGTGGCGGAGGTCCTGAAGGCCGAGAAGCTCATCCTGCTAACCAACACCCCGGGACTCTTGGACAAGGATGGCCAGCTGTTGACCGGCCTGAGTGCTGAGCGCGTCGACGAGCTGATTGCAGACGGCACCATTCACGGCGGGATGCTGCCCAAGATTCGGTGCGCGCTGGACGCCGTGAAGGCTGGGGTGCGGTCCGCCCACATCATCGACGGCAGGGTGGAGCATGCCGTGATGCTCGAGCTGTTCACGGACGAGGGGGTGGGTACCCTCATCCGTCGGCGCTGATCCGCCGTTCTGCGATGGGCGAGCGTGTCTCCCGCAAGCAGCTGATTCTCGAGTCCCTTGCCCGGGAGCTCGAGAAGAGCCCCGGTGAGCGCGTGACCACGGCTGCGTTGGCGCGCGCCTGTTGCGTGTCGGAGGCCGCCCTTTACCGACACTTCGCGAGCAAGGCGCGGATGTTCGAGGCGCTGATCGGCTTTGCCGAAGAGACGGTGTTCGCCCGGATTAATCGGATCCTCGCCGAGGAGACCGATGCCCAGGGCCGCTGCGGCAAGGTGCTGTATCTGCTGCTCGGGTTCTCCGCCCGCAATCCGGGCATCACGCGGGTACTACTGGGCGACGCGTTGGTCGGGGAACAGGAGCGTCTGCAGGCCCGGGTCGAACAGTTCTTCGCCCGGCTCGAGACCCAGATGCGTCAGATCCTGCGCGAGGCGCGGCTGCGCGGCGGGGCCGGGCTTTCCGTGGCGCCGGAGGTTGCCGCAAACCTGCTGTTAACCTGGGCGGAGGGGCTGATGCACCAGTTCCTTCGCACTCGGTTCCGGGTCTCGCCGCTCGATCAGTGGGAGATTCAGTGGCCCGCCGTCTCGGCGGCGCTATTCGAGCCCGCGCCTGCCGAGGGTTGATCCGCGGGCGCCGGGGGCGGGGGCGAGATGAAGGCCCGGAATCCGTGCCTCACGCGCGCGACGCGATCGCCGGCGCAGAGCTCGGCCCCTGCGGAGGAGTCCTTGCACTGGACATTGAGGAACAGCTGGGCGCCGGGTCGCCCGGGCTTCTCGATTCGCGAAACGGCGAGGCTGATGTCCTGGGGCTGTACCGGGGGGGCGGTGACGATGATGTTGCGTCCCAGCATCTGGATGCGGGTGGTCGCCTCCTTGCGCACGTAGGCCTCCGCGCGGACCCAGGCCGCATCGCAGGCCGCGGCGTCTGCGCATTGGGCCACCGTTTCGAGTAATGACGGCTTCTCGGGAGGCAATGTTTTTTCGGGCTTCGGCTCGTCGAGCTTCTTGATAGTCCGGTAGCGCTGGAGATCAGAGAGGTATTTCGCATTGATCTCGGCCTTCTGTTGCTCGCGCTCGATCAGCGACTCGAAGCCCTGCTTGATCTTCTGGCGGGCTTCCTCGATGCGATCCAGCAACGCCTTGGCGACACTACGGCCGGCGCGCTCGGCGTCGGCGGCGTCCTGCTGCATCTTCTCCAGATGCACTTTGAGGCGCTGGATGTTGACGCGGGTAATCTCGTTCAGACCGTCCAGCGCCGCCATCTTGCCGTCCCTAGCCATCCTGATCTCTTCTTCGCTGGAGTAGAGATTGAGCAGCAACGCGTCCTCCCGGGCCTGCTCCTGCTTGAGCCGTTCCTCCTCGGCTCGCAAGTGCTTGAGCTCCTGGTCGCGCACATACTGCTCCTTGCTCTTCAGGGGCTCGATCTCTTTCACGGAGACCCCGCGCTTGTCGAGGAGTGCGCGGTTCTGCTCGGCGGCCTCCGGCGGCAGGGCGTCGGTGTAGTGCACACGTCCCTGCGCATCGCTCCAACGATAGAGCTGTTCCGCCATCGCCAAGCCCTGGGGCAATAGAGCGAGCAACGCAACCGCTGGGAGCGATCGGATCAGGCGGCGACCGGGCGTCTGTCCTGCGAGCATCTAGCGATTATAAGCGGCGCGGCTGCCATTTCGACACCGGCACTGTGGAGCAAGTCGTACTTTTCCTTATTTCGTTGTTTGCCAAGCTGTTTTCTGCGTTTACGGGCGGGGGCGGGCCTGGTCCAGCTGCCCGCGCCGATTCGGCGGGGTACGGCTGTTCGGCGAAGGCATGCTCAACGGGTCGCTGATCTCGGGAGCCGGCTTGTTCGCCACCCTCTGGCCGATCCGGGGTTGACGACGCCGGGCTCTGTGCCCCTTCATAGAGCTCCGCGCGTTGCGCTTCAGACGCCGTACCGTTGGCGATACGCCCGAATGCGCTCCAGGTCCGCCGCGGCCTCTGGCCTCGCTCCGAGGTACTCCACCAGATCATCCAGCCGGACGATGGCGGCCACCCGGATGCCGAAATCGCGGCCCACCTCCTGGACTGCGGAGAGCTCGCCCTGCCCCCGTTCCTGGCGGTCGAGGGCGATGACCACGCCGGCGGGTGTGGCGCCCTGGGCTCGGATTATCTCTACCGACTCCCGAACCGAGGTGCCGGCGGAGACGACGTTGTCGATGATCAGCACCCGCCCTTGCAGCGGATGACCGACGATGACGCCCCCTTCTCCATGGTCTTTCGCCTCCTTGCGGTTGAAGGCGTAGGGTAGGTCGCGCCCGTGGTGCTCCGCGAGCGCGGCGGATGTGACCGCGGCCAGTGGAATGCCCTTGTAGGCGGGCCCGTAAAGGATGTCGAACTCGAGGCGGGAGTCGACGATGGCCTGGGCATAGTAGCGCCCGAGGCGTGCGAGGGCCCCGCCGGTGTGGAACAGGCCCGCGTTGAAGAAATAGGGGCTGCGGCGCCCGGACTTAAGGGTGAGCTCGCCGAATCTCAGCACGCCCGACTCGAGGGCGAATTCCAGAAACTCCCGTTGGTAGTCGTGCACTTGGCCGCTCCGCGCTCTAACGTGCCGGCATTGTGCGGGGGCTCCCCCGGGGATGCAAGGCGCCTGGGGGGCGCTTTCGGGGAGGGTGATACACTGCTGCGAGGTTGATCGGCACCGGGGGCCGCGGGCCTCGGCATGGGACCTGGCGTTGGCGAGTGAGGGCAAACGGCGCAGCTGGCGGATTTCTTCCGCCGCTACGGCCGTCTGGCCCTGCTGATCCTTGCGCTGATCGGCGTGCACCGGGTCTCGGACGTGCTGTTCGCGGTGATCTCCAACCTGTTCTATCAGGACATGGGATTCACCAAGGACCAGATCGCGGATATCGCCAAGACCTTCGGCCTGCTCATGACCATTCTCGGTGGGTTGCTCGGCGGAGGGCTGGCCCTGCGCTTCGGGGTGATGAGAATGCTGTTTGGCGGCGGACTGATGTCGGCCGCGACCAATCTGTTGTTCGTGCTATTGGCCCACAACGGGGCGAATGTCTGGCTGCTTGTGGCCGTGATCGGCGCCGCAAACATCAGCGGAGGGTTGGCGGGGGCGGAGCTCGTCGCCTATTTGTCGGGCCTGACGCAGGTCTCCTTTACGGCCTTTCAGTACGCCTTGTTCAGCTCGCTGATGCTGCTTTTCCCGAAGCTGCTGGCCGGCTACTCGGGCTCGATGGTCGACGCCCTCGGCTACGGCGCCTTTTCCACGCTGACCGCCCTGGTGGGCGTGCCGGTGCTCTGTGCGCCTTCCGAGGAGTCCCGACCTGATGATTGATCCGCAGACCTATCTCGCCGCCTTTCTCGTCGGTCTGCTGGGCGGCGTGCACTGCGTGGGTATGTGCGGGGGTCTGGTGGGCGCCCTGACCATGGGGATCGCGAGACCGTCGCAAGGCGGGGTTTTGGCGATCCTGCCGTTCAACCTCGCCTACAACTTGGGGCGCGTGGCGAGCTATACCCTGGCCGGGGCGCTCATGGGCGGCCTCGGTGTCCTGCTGGTCGGCTGGCTGCCTGTCTATCACGCACAGCGCGTTTTGCTCGGTCTGGCCGGGATCTTCATGGTATTGCTGGGGCTGTATCTGGGCGGCTGGTGGCCAGGGCTGGTCAAGATAGAGGCGCTGGGCGGTGCCCTTTGGCGGCGCATCGAGCCCTGGGGCCGGAGGCTGTTGCCGGTGCGCTCGCCCCGCCAGGCGCTGCTGCTCGGGCTGCTTTGGGGATGGCTTCCCTGCGGCCTGGTTTACAGTGTTCTGATCTGGTCGGTCTCGGCGGGCAGTGTCGTGCGCGGGGCCCTCCTGATGCTGGCCTTCGGACTGGGAACCTTGCCCAATCTGCTCGCTATGGGGCTGTTGGCTTCGACCATCGCGGCCTGGAGCCGTAAGCCCGTGGTGCGCCGGGCGGCTGGCGCTACCGTTGCGGTGCTTGGCCTTTATACCCTGTGGCGCCTTGTCTGAGGGCGGCGGGACCCCATGGGATCCCGCCGCGGCTCATCAGCGGGTGAAGAATTCCTGCGAGAAGCGTGCGGTGTAGGTCTGGGTCGTCCCTTGGGGCTTGATCTTCAGGGTGAAGTTCAGCGTCTCCTCGTTGGAGACCGGGAAATCGCCGATGTAGTAGATTGCGTGTTGCTCGCGGATCTCCCGCACCGCGATGTCTCGGGTCTGGCCGGTCAGGTTCACGGCCGTCACCTCGACTGCTGCCGGAACTGCGACCGGCTGGCCCTCGGCGCGGTTCTCCAGCACGCTGATGGTGACCATGCCGCGATTCGCACTGCGCGTGATCTCGTACTGCTGCGCAATCTGCGGTGTCAGCGAATCGGTGGTGATGGCATTGTGCTCCACCGTATAGCCACCGACGGTGGTGCTGGTCTCAGCCGCCGATGGCAGGCACAGGGCCAGAGCGAACAGTGCGGCGAACAGTCTTATCAATTGTTTTGTCATCAACCTCTCTCCTCGACTTCGGGGGGTGCTGCGGCCAAGCTCGGCGCGGATACACACTACCTAAGCGTGGCCCCGGAGCGCAATCTCTGCGGACGAAGATTGGCGAGGGGCGCTATTGGTCATTAACTTCCTGCTGCGGCGCCCGATCTGCACGCGTCTACGGCGTTGCGCCTGGCCCGGATGCTCGACGTGCCGGCGAGCACGCCCGCGCCACCGAGTCTGTCGCGCGCCTGGTATCCGCACGCACCTCGGACGCCCTGCGACGAACGCTGGTGAGAACCGCCCGCCAGGCGTGGCGACTCTTACTGTCTGCCCGCGGCGGGGCGCGTCCTCACCAGGCGCGGACCGGGCTGCGCTTCCGCGCTCTCCGAGGGACGACTGGTGGCGACCGCGAACTGCAGATGGCGAAGGCGGGTCAGGTCCGCTGAGAGCGTACGATACTCGGTGTTGAGCTCCTCGAGCCGCGTCCTCAGCGTCTCCTTGGAGCGCCCGACCCGCTTGAGGTCGGCAATCCTGCGCTCAATCGAGGTCTTGCGGTCCTGCAGTTGGGCGCTCAGCGGGTCCAGGCCGGTGCGCAGCCAGCCCGCTATGTCTGCGCGGGCAGACTGGCATATCTCGCGGGCGCGCAGCACCATGGTCGCGAAGAAGCGCTTGATGAGGAAGTGCTTTTCGGTCAGAGCGCTGGAAGGGCTTTTGCGGAAGACGTCCACTTCCTGATAGAGCAGCTCCATATCGACACGGTGTTTCATCATGGAGAGAAGGGGGGGCGGGACCTTTGGAAATCCGTGCTCGGACTGAAAGCGCGAGTAGATCGAGCGGATGATCTTGCGGTTGTTCTCGCTTTGCTCGACCACCTGCTGCATGCGTCTGCGCAGGTCATCGAACAGGATTTGCATGGATTGCTGGAGTCCGATCGTCGTCCAATTGCCTTTCATGGCATGCTCGGTGTCTCCTACGACCGCTTCGATCGCTTGCGGATTCAGCACCTCGAGCAGCTCCGCCCCCTGCTTCTGGAAGATCGCCCGCCCGGTACGGAAGCTCTCGACCGCGCGGTGGTACCGCCCCTTTTCCGCCTGTGCCCGCGTGGTCATCTGCGCCAGCAGATCCTGACTCTGGCCGCCGAGCTGGGCCAGCTCCTCGCGCTGGTTGCGCACGCCGGCCAAGCGGGTTGCCAGGATGCCCCGGGTGCGCTCGATCATCGCGCCGATCTCTCCGGTCACACTCTCGCGCAGCATCTCGTGCTTGGCGTTGAGCACGTCCTCGGTGAGATAGCGCTCGAGCGCGGCCACCCCGCTGCGCTCCAGTAGTGCTCGGTCTCCCCGCACCTTGGCGAGCAGCGCCTTCTGCGCCGAGACCGGAAACACCGCGCCCTCCTTGATCCCGAGAATGGTCGCCACCGAGGCGCGTTGGGAGCCGATGGCTTGCTGGATGCTTTGCTCGTCCTGCAGCTCATCCCAAAGGGTGTCGACCTTGTTGAGCGCGACCAACAGTCCCTGTTGACGGCGGCTCTGGAAACCCCGCAGATGATTGCGCCACATGTCGAGGTCCGAGCGCGTCACCCCGGTGTCTGCGGCGAGCACAAACACGACGCCGTGGGCCGAGGGGAGCATGTCCAAGGTGAGCTCGGGCTCGCTGCCGAGCGCATTGAGCCCCGGTGTGTCGATCAGCACCAACCCCTGCTCGAGCAGCGGATGAGGGAAGCTGATCATGGCGTGCCGCCAGCGCGGTATGTCGATTTCGGTCGGCGGCTGATCGCGCAGCGAGTGCAGGTCCTGGTCGAACAGCCCGAGTCGGGCCGCTTCCTGGACACTGACCCGCTTGGTCTGGGCGATCTCGCGCAGGATCTGCTCGATCTGCTCGGGCGAGTGCAGGGCGAGTGGATAGTGGACCCATTTTCTCGGGTCCTGCTTCAGGCTGGCCAGCCGGGTGTCCTCCAGGCGGGTCTCGATGGGCAGCAGTCTTACGTAGGCCTCGTCGAGCTGGGTGTCGTAGAACAGCTCGACCGGACACATGGTGGTGCGGCCCGCAGTCGAGGGCAGTAGCCGACGGCCGTGATCGGCGAAGAACATGGCATTGATCAGCTCGGTCTTGCCGCGCGAGAACTCGGCGACGAAAGCCACTCTGAGCCGGTCCTCCTGGAGATTTTCCAGCGACTGCTCGATGGTCCGAAGGGCCTCGGTCTTCGCCATCCCGTGGGTCTCGAGCCAGTCGCGGTAGGCCCGGATGTTTTCCCTGAGGCGGGTCTTCCACTGCTCGTAGGCGCGTAGCTCGCTGTGTAGTCCCATGGCTGGCCCCTGATCTCTCGGGCGGTCGTCCACCAGATCGCTGAAGCAGTCCCATCGCTACGGCATGCTCCGGGATGGACCTCTCGGGGCCCTCCGCTGCCCGGAGGTGCCCGTGGTGCATGCCGTCGCCCGTCGCAATGTCTGCAACCGTCTAATTATAGGCACCGGAGTCTCCGACGGGGGGCCCGGCGACGCAATCAGATTGCGCTTAGCGACGCGGGGAGGGCAACGGGTCCGAGGATGCGTACGCGCTTCTCTCGGGCGCCGACGCCCGCCTCTATGAGCACGCGCTGGCGAGAGACCTGGAACAGCTCGGCGACGAAGCGCTGCAACTGCGCATTGGCCTTGCCGTCCACGGGCGGCGCCCTGAGGCGCACCCGCAGTCTGTCGCCTTGCAGACCGGCGAGCTCGTCGCGGGTGGCCCGAGGTTGGATGCGCAGCTGCAGGACTAGATCGTCGCCGTCGCGCCGCCACCAGATCCCTTCGCTCGTCATCAAAAAGGACTGCGTGTGAGCACGGCCAGCGGCGGGACCAGGAGCATCTTCAGCAGGATGAGGGCCAGGATGGCTACCATCGGCGAGAAGTCGATGCCGGACATCGGCGGAAGCAGACGCTGCAGGGGGCGCAGCAGGGGGGCCGTCAGGGCGTGCAGCACCGCCATGGCCGGATTGTAGTTGGCGGGAGCAACCCAACTCATGATGGCCTGGACGATGATGGCGACCAGGAAGATGTTGAACAGCAGTCGCACCAGCTCGGGGATCGCCCAGGCGATGGGGCCAAGGGGGTTGAACGAGAAGCCGGATATCAGGAGGACCAGGGCGAGCTCCAGGGCCTTCAGCGCCCAGGCGAGCAATACCGAAGCCAGATCGATGCCGGCATATCTCGGGATCAGTCTGCGCAGGGGATTGAGAACCGGGGCGGTGACGCTGACCACCAGCTGGGACACCGGGTTGTAGAAATCCGCCCTTACCAGCTGGAGCAGGAAGCGGATCAGCACCACCGCGGCGTATACGCCGAAAAGGGTCTGGACAAGGAAGATGGCCGGATTGGTCAGATACTCGTCACTCATCAGTGGCCACCCAGGCGTTTCGAGAGCTCGATGGAACGGTCGCGCGCCGCGGTGAGCGCCTGCTCGAAGAGGCTGCGAAGACCCCCGTCCTCCAGCACTCGGACTGCCTGCTCGGTCGTGCCGCCGGGAGAGGTGACCCTCCGGCGCAGATCTGCCGGAGGCTCCTGGCTCTCGAGGGCCATCTTCGCGGCCCCCAGCGCGGTTTGCAGGGTGAGCAGTCGGGCGGTCTCGGCGGGCAGGCCGAGCTGCGCAGCGACCGCCTCCAGGGCCTCCATCACCAGGAAGAAGTACGCCGGTCCGCTTCCGGACAGCGCTGTGACCGCATCCAGCTGATCCTCGTCGTCCACCCAGAGCGTCAGGCCCACCGATCGCAGGATCGATTCCGCCTGGTCACGCTGGGCGGGCGACACTCCCGGCCCCGCGTGCAGCACGGTGGCGCCCGCCTGGATCATCGCCGGCGTGTTCGGCATCGTGCGCACCAGGGACACGCCGCCACCCAGCCAGTCCGCCAAGTCCTGCTCGCGAATGCCGGCAGCGACCGAGATCACCAGCGGGTGGGTCTCGCGAATCACCCCGGCGAGGGCGCGTGCCACGCCTTCGATGACCTGGGGCTTGACGGCGAGCACCAGGATCGCAGCCCCGCGGGCCGCCTGCACGGCGTCCGCGCTGCACTCCACGCCCAGCCGCGAGGACAGACGGGCGCGCTTGTCGGCGTCGGGCTCCGCGACGCGGACGTTGCCGGGGGGGTAGCGGTCGGCGATCAGGCCGCCCGCGAGCGCGGAGGCCATGTTGCCGCCACCGATGAACGCGATCGTCGGCTGGGTGGTCTGGTTCTGCATCGATCCTTTCTCGCGGTTGCTCGAAGCGATGACTGTGCGGGCGCCCCGGGTCTGGGTCAATCCCTGGGCCCGAAGATGCCCGTTCCGACGCGCACCAGGCTGGCCCCCTCGGCGATCGCCGCCTCCAGATCGTCGGTCATGCCCATGGAGAGTATGTCCAGGGGACGCTCCGGCGTCGCGAGCCGGTCGCGCAGCTCGCGCAGCCTTCGGAACGGGCGGCGTTGGGCCTCGAGGTCCTGCTCGGGGGGCGGCAGGGTCATCAGACCCTGGACGCGCAGCCGCGGCAGGCGGTCGAGCTCGACGAGTACCGCCTCGACTTGGTCCTCCGCCAGCCCCCCTTTCGTGGGCTCGTCCCCGAAACGAACCTGTATGCACAGATTCAGCGGCGGGAGCGTCTCAGGCCGCTGGGCGCTCAGCCGGCGCGCCTGCCTTGGGTCGTCGATACTGTGAGCCCAGTCAAAATGCGCGGCGATCGGTCGGGTTTTGTTGCTCTGAATACGCCCGATAAAATGCCATTGTATATCGAGGTCGGCAAGCGACTGGACCTTGGACAGCGCCTCCTGCAGGTAGCTCTCGCCGAAGCAGCGCTGGCCGCAGGCATATGCCGCGCGAACAGCCTCCACGGGCTGGGTCTTGCTGACGGCCAGGAGCTCGACCGATTCTGCCCGCCGCCCGTAGCGAGTGGCGGCTTCGTCGATACGCCGACGGACGGCCTCCAATCGATTGCAGATCGTGCTCATCCAAGATCCGAAGACAACTCGGCTATACTACGGCTCGGACATTTAAGCAGAAACCGGGCCCGATCCGGTAACCGGCTCCCGTGTGGTTATGGGGGCCTTGTCGGCAAGCAACGTACGCTGAGGGGCGTCCATGGACATAGCGGAGCTATTGGCATTCAGCGTCAAGCACGAGGCATCGGACCTGCATCTCTCGGCAGGGCTGCCGCCGATGATCCGGGTCGATGGCGACATCCGGCGCATCAACATCCCCGCGCTGGATCACAAGGTCGTTCACGGCCTCGTCTACGACATCATGAACGACAAACAGCGCAAGGACTACGAGGAGTTCCTCGAGACCGATTTCTCGTTCGACATCCCGGGCCTGGCCCGCTTCCGGGTCAATGCCTTCAACCAGGACCGCGGGGCTGCGGCGGTGTTCCGGACCATCCCTTCCAAGGTGCTCACCCTGGAGGATCTGCACTGCCCGACGACCTTTCGCGACATCGTGATGCAGCCCCGTGGCCTGGTCCTGGTGACCGGTCCCACGGGCTCGGGCAAGTCGACCACCCTCGCGGCGATGATCGACTACAAGAACGAGAACGAGTACGCGCACATCCTCACCATCGAGGACCCCATCGAGTTCGTGCACGAGAGCAAGAAGTGTCTGATCAATCAGCGGGAGGTCCACCGGGATACCCTCGGGTTCTCCGAGGCCCTGCGCTCGGCGCTGCGTGAAGACCCGGACGTCATCCTGGTCGGCGAGCTGCGTGATCTGGAGACGATCCGCCTGGCGTTGACCGCGGCCGAGACCGGCCACCTGGTGTTTGGGACTTTGCACACCAGCTCCGCGGCCAAGACGATCGACCGGGTGATCGACGTATTTCCCGCCGGCGAGAAGGACATGGTCCGCTCGATGCTCTCCGAGTCCCTGCGGGCGGTCATCGCTCAGACGCTGTTGAAGAAGGTGGGAGGGGGCCGCACGGCCGCCTGGGAGGTCATGATCGGGACGCCCGCCATCCGCAACCTGATCCGGGAGGACAAGGTGGCGCAGATGTACTCCTCGATCCAGACCGGCCAGGCCCACGGCATGCAGACCCTCGACCAGCACATGCTGGAGCTGGTGAAGCGCGGCCTGGTCAGCCGTCTGGACGCCCGCTCCCGGGCCCAGAACAAGGACGGTTTCTCCGCCGTCTGAGGCGGGGAGCCCCTTATTTCACGAACAGGTACCAAACGGAGGCGGAGGATGGACTTCAATTCGCTCCTGACCCTCATGGTGCAGAAGCAGGCATCCGACCTGTTCATCACCGCAGGTATGCCGCCTTGCATCAAGGTGCACGGCCGGATATCGCCGGTGGCCAAGAATCCCCTGACGTTTGAGCAGTCCCGGGATCTCACCGTCGGCCTGATGAGTCCGGACCAGCGCGAGCAGTTCGTCCGGACCAAGGAGTGCAACTTCGCGGTGAGCGCCAAGGGGGTAGGGCGGTTCCGCGTCAGCGCCTTCGTGCAGCGCGACGCCGTCGGCATGGTGCTGCGGCGCATCGAGACCCGCATTCCGGACCTGGATGAGCTCCACCTGCCGACGATCATCAAGGATCTGGCCATGTCCAAGCGCGGCCTGGTGATCTTCGTGGGTGCCACGGGCACCGGAAAATCCACTTCCCTCGCCGCGATGATCGAGTATCGGAACATCCATGGAACCGGGCACATCGTCAGCATCGAAGATCCGATCGAGTTCATCCACTCCCACAAGGGGTGCATCATCACCCAGCGCGAGGTGGGTATAGACACGGACTCCTACGACGTGGCGCTCAAGAACACCTTGCGCCAGGCCCCGGATGTCATCCTGGTGGGCGAGGTTCGCAGCCGCGAGACCATGGAGCACGCGATCGCGTTCGCCGAGACCGGCCATCTCGTGCTCTCCACCCTGCACGCCAACAACGCCAACCAGGCGCTGGATCGCATCATCAACTTCTTTTCGGAGGACCGGCGCAACCAGCTGTTCATGGACCTGTCTCTGAACCTCAAGGCCATCATCGCCCAGCAGCTCATCCGCAAGCCCGACGGCAAGGGGCGCCGCGCGGTGGTCGAGGTGTTGCTGAACACGCCTTTGGCATCGGACCTGATCCGCAAGGGTGAGGTGCACAAGCTCAAGGACCTGATGAAACGCTCCAACGAGCAGGGCATGAACACCTTCGACCAGGCGCTCTACAAGCTCTACAAGGACGGAGAGATCACCTACGAGGACGCGCTGCTGCACGCAGATTCGGCCAACGAGGTCCGCCTGATGGTCAAGCTGGGCGACAGCGCGGCGGCCGAGAAGATGTCTCAGGGGCTGGAGGACGTTCTCGCTGGTGGACCAAGGGGACTATTTCTAGCCGCTCTATTCCCCGGGGAATACGGCGTAGGCGTCGAATACCGGACCGTCCACGCAGACGCGCTTCATCGTCGCCCCTTGCTCGGTCAGAACGGGTACGGTGCAGCCGGCGCAGCCGCCTACTGCGCAGGCCATGAATTCTTCGAGGCAGACCTGGCAGGGCAGGGCGAGCTCCCGGGCAAGCGCCGCCACCGCCTCGAGCATCGGGTGGGGTCCGCAGGCGAAGATCTCGACTTGCGTGCGCGCGGCTGCCTCCAGGGATTCGAGCCAGATCCGTGCCAGATCCGTCACGTAGCCCTGATAGCACCCCGGAAAGCCGCGCAGGCTGGCCAACCGGCTGGGTAGGCCCCAGTCGTCCAGCAGCGGCATGGCCGCTATGACCCCCTGGGGCAGACCGGGTGTCAGTATTGCCGACGGTTGGGGATGAAAGGGGAAGGGTACCTCCGAGCCCAGGATCACCAGAGGCGAGACATCCGGGCGCCTGCGCAGGGATTCCGCCAGACAGATCATCGGCGGCATACCCACCCCTCCGCCCAGCAGCAGCGGCCGGGGCCGCTCCCGGTGTACCTCGAAGGGCACGCCGATCGGCCCGAGAACGCTGAGCTTCTCTCCTCGTTCACGCCGGGCCAGCAGGGCCGTGCCTTCGCCGACCATCTTGTACAGGAGATCCACCCAGCCCTCGCGCGCGCTGGCCCGCATGATCGAGATGGGTCGGCGCATCGGGCGCAGGGGGTGGCACTGCAGGTGGACGAACTGGCCGGGGCGCGCGGCCGCGGCGCAGGCCGGGGCCCGGAGGCGTAGCACGTACTGCTC
Source organism: uncultured Gammaproteobacteria bacterium (assembly GCA_963775335.1). Classification (GTDB taxonomy): domain Bacteria; phylum Pseudomonadota; class Gammaproteobacteria; order Chromatiales; family Chromatiaceae; genus CAVQCX01. The sequence goes on along the minus strand of CAVZIJ010000002.1, from coordinate 1,112,975 downwards.
GCCCGGGAAGGTCTCGTGAGCCAGAATTTCCGCATCCGCGAGGAAGACGGTCTCTCGGTGTGGCTTGAGCACGGGGGCGCCTTTCGGTTCCTTCATGTGGTCCGATCAATCACTTGATCGGTGCTCGAAGCGGTCAACTGCCGTTTCTAGGTTGATAGTGCTGCGCTCGCTGTGGCGCTGTCGCTAGCCTCGTGGCGGTGCCCTCCCTTCGTCACGTCTCGTAGACCACCCGGCCCTCGAACAGCGTATAGCGCACCCGCCCTCTCATCTCCCAGCCGGCGAAAGGGGTGTTGCGGCCGCAGCTGCGCATCGCGTGCGGGTCCAGGATCCAGGGCTCGTCGGGGTCGAATACGCACACATCGGCTCGGGCGCCGACGCCGAGCCGGCCCAGCGGCAGCCCGAGCACATCCGCCGGCCCGCAGGTCACTCGCGCGATCGCGGCGTCGAGCGCCAGCAGCCGCTCCTCGACCAGCCGAAGCGTCAGGGGCAGCAGCGTCTCCAGCGCAGAGATCCCCGGTGCTGTGCTGGGGAAGGGCGCGTCCTTGGCGTCGGGCTCGTGGGGCTGATGGTCCGAGCAGATGGCCCCAATGGCTCCGCTGGCTACGCCGGCGCGCAAGCCCTCGCGGTCCGCGGTGGTCCGCAGCGGTGGGTCCACATGGCAGCGGCTGTCGAAGCCATCGATGTCGGCCTCCGTGAGAAACAGCTGATGAGCGGCCACGTCGGCAGAGACCGGCAGTCGGTCCTGGCGGGCGCGCTCGATCATACGCACCGCCTTGGCGGTGGACAGCCCGCGGAAGTGGATGCGTGCGCCAGTCTGCTCGCACAGTGCGATGTCGCGGGCGACGGCCACGGTCTCGGCCGCCTCCGGTATGCCGGGCAGACCCAAGCGGGTACTCACTGGCCCCTCGTGGGCGCAGCCCCCGTCGCGCAGCTGCGGGTCCTCCGGACGCAGCAGCACGATCAGCCCGTATGTGCTGGCGTACTCCAGGGCGCGCCGTTGCACCAGGATCGAGGCGAGGGCCGCGGAGGCGTTGCTCACGGCGGGACAGCCGGCTGCCTTCAAGGCGGCCATCTCAGCGAGCTCCGTGCCGGCGAGGTCCCGGGTGATGGCGCCCAGGGGCAGCACCATGCAGCGTCCGCTACGTTTGGCCTTGCGACGGATCAGCTCCACGACGGCCGGCGTGTCGATGGCGGGGTCGGTGTCGGGCGGGCAGCACAGGGTAGTCACGCCGCCGCTGGCGGCCGCCGCGGTCTCGCTGGCGATGGTCGCCTTGTGCTCGGCACCGGGCTCGCGCAGGCGGGCACTGAGATCGACCAATCCCGGGCACACCACCAGGCCCCTGGCGTCGATCGCCCGATCCGGGTTGAATGCGCCCGGGGGGGCTCCCAGACCGCAGATCCGGCCGCGGTCGATGTGCAGGTCGACCTGTGCATCGATGCCGTTGACGGGGTCGATCAGACGCCCGCCCAGGATGCTCAGCCGGTTCAAGGCTCGCGCCCTCCCTCGCCGACGCTCATGGCCATGGACATGATGGCCATGCGCACGGCGATGCCATAGGTCACTTGGGCGAGGATCACCGATCGCGGACCGTCGGCAACCTGGGAATCCATCTCGACGCCTCGGTTAATGGGTCCCGGATGCATCACGATCGCTTCGGGCTTGGCCGCCCGCAGACGGTCCTCGGTGAGTCCGAACAGCTGGAAGTACTCACGCTCGCTCGGGAGAAAGGCGCCGCTCATGCGCTCCTTCTGCAGCCGTAGCATGATCACCACGTCGGCGTCCCGGATACCCTCGTCGAGCTGGTGAAATGGGTGTACCCCCAGCGAGCGGATGTCCGGCGGCAGGAGCGTGCGTGGGGCAATGACCCGGACCTCGGCCGCGCCGAGGGTGTTGAGCCCCAGGATCTGCGAGCGGGCGACGCGTGAATGCCGCAGGTCGCCGACGATCGCGACCTTGAGCCCCTCGATCCGGCCCAGCTTGCGCCGGATGGTGAACATGTCGAGCATTCCCTGGGTCGGGTGCGAGTGCCGGCCGTCCCCGGCGTTGATGACGCTGACGTGGGGCGCGGCGTGCTGGGCGATAAAGTGGGCGGCGCCGCTCTCGGCATGACGCACCACGAACATGTCCACGTGCATGGCCTCGAGATTGCGCAGCGTGTCGAGCAGGGTCTCGCCCTTGGTGGTGGCAGAGGTGCTGATGTTGATGTTCAGCACATCCGCGGAGAGCCGTTTGGCAGCCAGCTCGAAGGTGGTACGGGTGCGGGTGCTCGACTCGAAGAACAGGTTGGCGATCACTTTGCCCCGCAGCAGTGGCACCTTCTTCACGGTTTGTTCGGTCACGCCGGCAAACGACTCTGCCTTGTCCAGGATCTCGGTGAGCAGCTCCCGGCTCAGCCCGTCGATGGTCAGGAAGTGACGCAGCCGGCCTTTGGCGTCGAGCTGGACGTTGGGGTGACCGCTCAAGCGCCGCTCCCGGGCTCCGGGGCGCCGCTGCGCGCCTCCCGCTTGGAGGCGCTCACTACCAGGGTCAGCGGCGCTGGGCCGGTGAGCGTGACGTGCTCCCGGGCCGCCAGGTCCGGACGCAGGCCCGCGACATCGGGATGGACGGGCAGCTCGCGGCCGCTACGCTCGACCAGGGTCGCCAGGAGCACCGAGGCGGGTCGCCCGTAGTCGAAGATCTCGTTGAGCGCCGCCCGGATGGTGCGGCCGGTCTGCAGCACGTCGTCCACGAGCACGATGTGCCGGTCGTCGAGCGAGAACGGGATGCTGGAGGGTCGGACCTGGGGATTCATGCCGATCCGGGTGAAATCGTCACGGTAGAACGAGATGTCCAGGGTACCCAGAGGCTCGGACAGGCCGAGCAGCCCGTGTAGCCGCTCGGCGACCCAGGCCCCGCCGGTGTGGATGCCGATCATCAGGGGATCGGAGATGCGCCGCTCGTCGAGCCGCCGGCGCAGCTCCTCGGCCATGCGCCGGATGAGATCCTCGATCTCGGGGTCATCCATGAGGATGCGGGGCGCTTTGTTCACTGAGCCAGGTTTCCAGAATCAGTTTTGCTGCATAGGCGTCGACGTTGCCGGGGCGACGGGTGCGTTGAGGGAGCCGGCGCTCGGCCTCTAATGAGGTGAGCCGCTCGTCGACCAAGTATACCGGCAATCGGAAACGCCCTTCGAGCTGACGTGCGAAGCGCCGGGCGCCCGGCGCCGCTTGGGCCTCGGAGTCGTCCATGTTGAACGGCAGCCCGACGATCAGTCCCTGGGGCCGCCAGGTTGCGATGAGGGTGGCGATGGCATCCCAGTCCGGGCGCCCTCCGCGCGACCCGAGGGTCGCCAGCGGTGAGGCCGAGCCAGTGATCGTCTGCCCGACGGCGACGCCCAGCCGTTTGGTCCCGAAGTCGAACCCCAGCCAGGTCTCCATCCGCCCCGGGGCAACCCTTAGGCGTGCCCCGCTTCGCCCGAGAGCAGGTTCAGATCTATGCCCAGGAGGCTGGCGGCGGCCTGCCAGCGTTGCTCCAGCGGCAGCGCGAAGATGATCTGCGGGTCGGCGCGGCTGCTCAGCCAGGCGTTGGCGCTGAGCTCTCCCTCGAGCTGACCCTCGCCCCAGCCGGCGTAGCCCAGGGCCACCAGGGCGTGCTCGGGCCCCCGTCCGGCCGCCATCGCCTCGAGGATGTCTCGGGACGTGGTAATGCTGATCTCGCCACTGATCTGCAGAGTGGAGTCCCAGAGGCGGTCGTGACTGTGCAGCACGAATCCGCGCTCGGGCTGGACCGGGCCGCCCAGGTAGACGGGCTGCCGACGCACCTGGTCGGGGGCCTCAGGGATGGCCATCTGCTCCAGGATATCTCCCAGATCCAGGCCCGTCGGCCGGTTCACCACTATACCCATGGCCCCCCGCTCGTTGTGCTCGCAGATGTAGGTCACGGTGCGCGAGAAGTTCGGGTCGTCCATGCCGGGCATGGCGATCAGGAAGTGATCGGTGAGATTGGCTGCGTCTCCCATGCCGAATAGTATCCGGGGGGCGCCCGCGGCCCGCAAGGGCCGCGCCAGCAGAATGCAAGTCTTCCGTCAGCCTTCTCCGCGCGGAGACCGGAAAGGGCGATGTTGCATCCCGGCTCCATAAACGCTTGATCCCTGCACCATTTACCGGTTCCGTTCATCGTCGGTCACCGACCTGGATCGAAGTAGCGCCGCACCCCCTTACGGCATGCAGGCCGCGGCGACACGCGGTGGCTGCACGCCCTGTCAGTCTGACATGAGCTGGTTGCCGCTCGTGTAGCGGAAGGTGCGCGTGATGTCGAGGATGTCGGTTTCGGCGGCGATATCCGGCGAGAACGGGGCGAACGGCGCCGCCAGCCGCACGGCGCGGACCGCGGCGTCATCCAGGACCTTGATCCCTGATGAGCGCTGGATGTCGATGCTCTCCACCGTTCCGTCGGCGCGCACCGCACAATGCAGCACCAGCGTGCCATATATCTGCGCCCGCTTGGCCTCCTCCGGATAGTTGAGCGTGCCGATGCGCTCGACCTTGCGACGCCAGGCCTCCTGGTAGAAGGCGTACTTGACCTCCCTGGTGCTGGCGCTGATGAACTTGCGGCGCGGGCGTTTGGCGTATGCCTCGGTCCTGCGGTCGAGCTCGGCGGTGATGCGCGCGATCTCCTGGCTACGCTGGGCGAGCATCTCTGCCGCGGTCGGCTGGCTCAGCGCGGGGGTGGGAGGGGCCGGAGTCTCGCTGCCGATCCGGCGGGGTGACCGGATCGCGGTCAGCACCCGATGCTCGGCACGCGCGGGCCGGGGAGGGGCGCCCTGCAGAGTCTCGCGGGCCGGTTGTTCCCCGACCTGCACCGATGGCGGACTCAGCTGAGTCTTGGGTTTGACAGGGGTCTCCTCGGCGCCCCCACCCTCCTGGTTGGCCTGGGCTGCGAAGTCTGGCTTGTCCGGCTTATGGGACTCGCGCAGGTTGCGCACTACGGTGACGCTCAGCGCCTCGGCGCTCGTGCTTGACGGCAGGTCAACGTCGAAGCTCAGACCCAGGATCAGCGCCGCATGGATGCCGGTGGCCAGCAGCAGGGTCAGGCCTAGGCGATCGACGGGCCGGGAGGCGAGGGTGCGATTGGTCAACGTCTCGCATCACCGGGGCTGGCGGAGGGCGCGCTCACACGCACCTCCTGGACTGGGGCCACGAAGCTCAGCCGGTCCTCCATGGCCGGGGTGATGTGCAGCACATCATGACTGTCGATCAAGAGGGCACACTTTATACCCATACGCTTGGCTATCTCCGCCCAGCGTTGGGGGCCCGCCACGAACAACGCCCGGGCCGCGGCATCGGCCGTGGCCGCGCTGGTGTCGACGACGGTGACGGCGCGGGTTCCGGTGGCCGGGTATCCCGTGCGCGGGTCGATGATATGCAGGTAGCTGTTGCCGTCGCACCCATCGCTTCTCTCCGCATCTCCTGCGCTGAAGACGCTTTCATCGCCCATCAGGTCGATCGTGGCATAGACCCCGGTGCCGTCCGGGCGCCGGATGGCAACCCGCCAGGGTTTGCCGTCTCTCGACCCGATGGCGCGCACGTTCCCGCCCGCGTTAACGAGCGCGTCGTGTATCCCCATATCCTTCAGATGCTCGATCGCCTTGTCGATGCCGTACCCGGTGATCAGCCCGCTGAAGTCGAGCTCCACCGCCGGATTGGTGGTCCGTACCTGCATGCCGTGGACCGAAAGGTCACTCATGCGCGGGTGGCTTTGCACCAGACGCGCCAACGTATCCGCGGAGGGCGGGTCGATGCAGTGCGGGCCGGTGCTCTGGAAGCCCCAGGCGGCCGTGAGCCTTCCGGTCGCGGGATTGAACAGGTCGTCGCTCTCGGCCGCGAGCTTCGCGGCCCGGGTGATGAGGGGCAGCACGGAAGGTGGGGCGGAGAAGTCCTTGCCGGTGGCCAGCAGGAGATTCGTTCGGGCGAGCGGCCCGGAGCCCCAGGCGTCCCAGGCCTGGTCCATGAAGGCAAAGTCCTGGGCGAGCTGGCTGACCGCCCACTCGGCCGTGGCCCGATGGACTCCCAGGATACTGACATTGATGTGGGCGCCAAAGGCCGGCACCCGATCGTTGTAGGCCGGGTCGCCGGGAGAGCAGGCCGTGACAAGCCCGCACAGTGCTAGAAAGGCCCCGAGGCTGCGACGAGCCAACCGCGGGGCAATGCACCTGGCTGCCGGCGTCACAGCGCCAGCCTCTGCTCGATTCGGTCCATCAGCTCCCCACCGATGTTGAGCCCGAATTGGCTATCGAGCTCTCTGATACACGTGGGACTGGTGACGTTGATCTCGGTCAGGTAATCGCCGATCACGTCGAGGCCGGCGAATAGGATTCCCCGGCGGCTGAGCTCCGGGCCCACCTGCCCGGCGATCCGAGACGTCCCTTTCGGACAATGGCACGCCCTTGCCGGTTCCGCCGGCCGCCAGGTTCCCGCGGGTCTCGCCTGCTCTCGGGATGCGGGCCAGGGCGTAGGGGATGGGCTCACCGTCCACCATCAGGATCCGCTTGTCGCCGGCGGTGATCTCCGGGATGAATCTTTGTGCCATGGCGAATCGCGTGCCATGTGCGGTCAGAGTCTCGATGATCACGTTGGTGTTGGGGTCCTCGTGACGGATGCGGAACACCGAGGCACCGCCCATGCCGCCCAGGGGCTTGATGATGATGTCTCGATGCTCGGCGAAGAACGCGTGGAGCCGCGCGGCGTCCCGGTCGACCAGTGTAGGGGGGCAGCATTGCGGGAACCATGCGGTGAACATCTTCTCATTGGCGTCGCGCAAGCTTTCGGGCCGGTTCACCACCAGAGTGCCGCGGCTCTGTGCGCGTTCCAGGATATAGGTGGTGTAGATGTACTCGACGTCGAATGGCGGGTCCTTGCGCATCAGGATCAGATCGAGCTCGTCCAGCGGCATGCCGCGCTCGGCGGAGAAGCGGTACCAGCCCGTTTGCTCATCCTCGACGTGCAGCTCGCGCATCCGCGCGTAGGCACGCCCGTCGCGCAGCCACAGGTCGCCCAGCTCCATATACCAGAGTCGCCACCCCCGGGCCTGGGCCTCCAGGAGCATCGCGAAGGTGCTGTCTTTTGCGATCTTGATGGTCCCGATGGGGTCCATGACGACGCCGAGATCGATGCTCATGGTCGCAGAGGCTCCTGCTTGCCGCTCCACCAGGCGCGGATTGTCCGACCATACCGGCGAGCCGACAAGATCGAGTCGGCTGCTTCGCGACGCGGTCCGCAGGCCCTGCGCGAGTCGAGGACGCCGAGCGCTGTTGTGTCCTGACTCACGCTTCACCGCGCAACTGATTGTTTCTCGGCGACGTTTGCCCGCCGACATCGGTTGCGCTGCCGCCGTCGGCTTGCTATGTTCTTTGGAGTTCTGGATGCGGCTCGGGCAGATAACGAAAAACCGCCCCCCCGGGCACGGCCGCTTTCCGGCGTCGGGACCCGCATCCCGTTAAGGAGGGTGGGCTTGGAAGTTCGCTTACGGTCTTCCTGTCGGTGGAGCCTGCTTGGCCGCGGGCGAGGTGTTCGGCGCGGCGATGCCGATCCGAATCCTCCGAGCGGCCGGGTCGCGCGGTCGGCCCCTCCCTCTTTGCTCTCTTCGCGGTGCCCCTTGGCCCGGGCCGTTCCGGCGGGGGAAATGTACTACCATGATCCTAAGGTCGCGCTGCCGATTGGGTCGGACTTGGTGCAACCAGCGACGGCCGGAAGCTGATCCGTATGTGGGCGCTTTGGTTCTCGTCTCTGCCGCTTGGTGCGATGATCCGCAGCCGTTTGGTAGCGGGGGTTGGCACGAGGTGCGAACAGGCATGAGCGATTTGGACGCCAGCATCGCCGGTCTGAAGGTGATGGTGATCGACGACAGCAAGACGATCCGCCGAACCGCCGAGACGCTTCTGAAGAAAGCCGGCTGCGAGGTGTTCACGGCTAACGACGGGTTCGAGGCCCTCTCGCTGATCGCCGACAACCGGCCGGACATCATTTTCGTCGACATCATGATGCCCCGGCTCGATGGCTACCAGACCTGCGCCTTGATCAAGCACAACGCAGCGTTCAGGGCTACACCCGTGATCATGTTGTCGAGCAAGGACGGACTTTTCGATCGGGCGCGCGGGCGCATCGTGGGCTCGGAGCAGTACTTGACGAAACCTTTCACGAAGGACGAGCTGCTCAACGCGGTCAGGCAGTATGCCGTCAAGGCGGCCTGACCGGGACAAAGTGCGGTGTCGCGGCGAATAGCTGCGCAGCGTACGGGTTCAGGGCTGTACGCCTTGCGGGACAATGGCATCTGCGGGGTGAACTGGGGAGGATGGAGAGCTTATGGCGACCGTGCTGATCGTCGACGATTCGCCGACCGAAGTGCATGTCATCAAAGTGATGCTCGAGAAGCATGGGTACCAGACCTTGACGGCCGAGAGCGGTGAGGTTGGGATCGAGCAGGCCCGGAGCGCGAAACCGGACGTGATCCTCATGGACGTCGTGATGCCCGGCCTCAACGGCTTCCAGGCGACGCGGCAGCTGAGCCGCGATCCGGCGACGGCCGACATCCCGGTGATCATCGTCAGTACCAAGGGCCAGGAGACGGACAGGGCCTGGGGTCTGCGCCAGGGGGCCAAGGAATATCTGGTAAAGCCCATCACCGCCTCCGAGCTGGTGACCAAGATCAAGGCCGTTCTCGGGTCCTGACGCGGGGCACGCTATGGGCAGCGCCGAATCCCGGGAAATCCTGTCTCTTCTGCGGGACGTAGAGGCGCGCAGCCGGCGTAACGCCCTGGGCCTACCCCAGCAGACAGAGATCCGACGGTTCTGGGAAGGGGTGCTTTTCTCGGTCTCCGGCGTGCGCCTTGTGGCGGCGCTCGCGGATCTGGCGGAGATACTGAATTATCCGACGGCCGTGACGCCGGTGCCGGGAACCCAAGCCTGGGTGCGGGGAATAGCGAACGTTCGGGGAAGCCTGCTTCCTATCGTGGACTTGCAGCAATTCCTAGGTGGGCGCCCGTCGGTCACCGACCGGCGTAGTCGCGTGCTGGTGATCCGCCACGAGGCGACTTCGGTCGGGCTGCTGGTGGGCGAGGTGTTCGGGATGAGGCATTTTTCGGAGGAGGGGAGGAGCGAGCCGCCTTACTTCGACGGGAAGCTCGGCACGCTCATCGACGCGGCCTTCGAGCATGACATGGAAACCTGGCCTGTATTCAGTGTTCAGGAGCTGACCGCGGATACGGAGTTTCAAGTGGCGGCTGCCTGATGACAAGGCCGGCTGCGCCTTGCGGCTCGTCGGCTGGAGATTGGAGAAGACGGTACGCCAGGCGGTCCACGGGCTGCTCGGCGAAAGCGAGGGGCCCGGCCTTCGAGCTATCAGCTCCGGCTCGGACAGTTGGGCTTCGAGCGCCCAAAACGCAGTTATTCTCGGGAGGCGACAATGGCAGCTAGAGCAGGTGGCACCGGACCCGCCCGGTTGATTACCCTACTTTCCATCCTTCTGATGACGGCGATTGTCGTGGCGCTCGTCACCTTCGTGCACGTATCGCGATGGGAGAGCCACGACGCGGAGTACCTACTGCGCGTCGCCAAGGAGCGTGTGGTAGCTCAGCGTATTGCGACTTACGCCCTGGCAGCGGCGGGCGGTAACGACAAGTCGTTCGGCCTCCTGAAGCAGGCCAGGGATGATTTTCAGAAGACGCTCGACGAGCTCAAGAACGGTGTGCCGGACCAGGGGTTGCCGCCCGCGCCGACCGAAGTGAGGAGTGATCTTGGCGGTTTCGAGAGTCAGTGGGCCAAGCTGCGCGGCAAGGCCGACCAGATCCTGGCCAATCGCGATTCGATCCTGCAGGTGGGCGAGTTCGTCAAGGTAATCACCCAGTTCGTGCCGCAGCTGCAGGAGTATTCGGACCAGATCGTCCGGACCCTGGTAAAGAGCGATGCCCCGCAGACTCAGATCTACATCGCCGCGCGTCAGCTGATGTTGGCGCAGCGCATCGAGAACAATGTGTCCCAGGTGCTCACCGGCGGGAGCAACACGGCCGCCAACATCGATCAGTTCAGTCGTGACGCGGATCTTTTCGGCCGGGTGCTCGAGGGTATGCTCAAGGGCGACAAGGATCTGGGCGTGGACCGGGTCACGGACCCGGAGGCCGATCAGAAGCTGCGTGAGGTGGCGATGTTGTTCAGCACCGTCAATGACCACGCCGCCGAGATCATCGACATCACCCCCTCGGTGCTCCCGGCCCTCCAGGCCGCATCGACTATACCGGGCATGTCGGACCAGGTGACGGATGCTGCGGCGACCCTGCTGAAGGCCTACGGCCAGTCCCCCGGTCGGTGGGGTATAGGGTCATTCAAAGTCGGTCCCGCTTTCATCACCGTCATGGGCGTCATCGCGGCGGTCATCATGTTGATTCTCGGCTACCTCCTGCTCAGTGATGCGCAGCGTCGTGAGCAGGAGAGCAAGCGCTCAAACGAACGGAACCAGCAGGCCATCCTGCGGCTGCTCGATGAGATGGGCGACCTGGCCGACGGCGACCTCACCGTGACGGCCACGGTAACGGAGGACATCACGGGCGCCATCGCGGACTCCATCAACTACGCCATCGAGGCCCTGCGAACCCTGGTGACGACCATCAACGAGACCTCCGAAAAGGTCTCCTCGTCCGCCCAGGAGACGCGCGCCACGGCCATGCATCTCGCCGAGGCCAGTGAGCATCAGGCCGAGCAGATCACCTCGGCGACGGCCGCCATCGCCCAGATGACTCAGGCCATCGACCAGATGTCAAAGGACGCCACGGAGTCGGCCGAAGTGGCCCAGCGCTCAGTGGAGATCGCGGGCAAAGGCGCGGAGACAGTGCGACGGGGCATTCAAGGGATGGACAATATCCGCGAGCAGATCCAGGAGACCGCGAAACGGATCAAGCGCCTGGGCGAAAGCTCTCAGGAGATCGGCGATATCGTGGAGCTGATCGACGACATCGCCGACCAGACCAACATCCTCGCGCTGAACGCCGCCATGCAGGCCGCGATGGCCGGCGAGGCGGGCCGTGGCTTCGCGGTGGTTGCCGACGAAGTGCAGCGCCTCGCGGAGCGCTCATCCAACGCGACCAAGCAGATCGAGGCCCTGGTCAAGACCATCCAGGCCGACACCAATGAAGCGGTGAGCTCGATGGAGGCCAGCACGTCCGGTGTGGTGGCGGGAGCCAAGCTTGCCGAGGACGCTGGCGAGGCCCTGAAAGAGATCGAGACCGTTTCGGGCTACATCGCCGACCTGACCCGCAAGATCTCGGACTCCGCCCAGCAGCAGTCGTCCGAGGCCGCGCGTATCGACGACACCATGGGTGTCATCCAGGAGATTACGCAGCAGACGACGGACGGCACCAATCAGACCGCTAACTCAATCGGTAAGCTCGCCGAGCTGGCCGATGATCTGCAAAGGTCGGTGTCTGGCTTCCGCCTGCCGGCGTGATCGGTTGCGCCGGATGAGCTCCGGCAGGGTGCCGGGACGGTCGCTGTTTGAGCAGGGCTGGAACTGTGAGAGACCGGCATGACTAAGGGTCGCGATTACAACGTATTGCGGTGGCTCAAGGGGGAGATCGACGTCACCGTGGGGGAGGCCAGAGCCGCCCTCGAACGGTTCGTCGAAGGCTCGTACGAGCCGGGCGAGATGAAGGCGTGCGCCGATCGTCTACATCAGGTCTACGGCATCCTTCAGATGACTCAGGTGTATGGCGCTGCGATGCTCGCCGAGGAGATGGAGCAGGTCGCGCGGGCGATGGACGCGGGTCATCTGACCCGATCCGCGGAAGCGGCCGAGGCCCTCATGCTCGGCCTGGTCAAGCTTCCAGACTACCTGGAGCAGATCCAGGGAGGCATGGCCGACGCCGCACTGGCGCTGCTGCCGCTGATGAACGAGCTGCGCGCGGTTCGGGAAGCCCCGCTCCTGTCGCAATTCGCCCTGTTCGGCGCAGAGCTCGACCGGTGGCTGCCCGCTGCCGGCGAGGGGGGCGAGCCCAATCCCGATCTGGCGGCCCAGGCTCGCAGCATCCGCCACCGTTACCACCTGGGACTCCTCAATGTGCTGCGGGGGACGGATATCGAGGGCGGCCTGCGTGAGATCGACGCCGTCATCACCTGGATCGCCGAGTCTGCCGGCACGCCCGCGGTCAAGCGAGCTTTTCAGGCTGCTCGCGGGCTGGTCGCGGGAGCCCAGGTTGGCGCCGTCGAGCTCGGTATCGCGGTCAAGCACCTGCTAGCCCGGATCGACCGCGAGACCAAACGACTGATCGAGCAGGGCGAGGCCGCGGCCGCCGAGGATCCCCCCACCGAGCTGGTCAAGAATCTGCTGTTCTATGTTGCGCGCGCGGAGACCGATGACCCTCGCGTCCAGGAGGTCAAGGATCGATTCGATCTGGCCCGTTATTGGAGTGCCGCCAGCGCGGACGGTGGCATGCTCTCGGCGCTCAGCCCGGACCTTCTGAATACCGTTCGTGAAGCGATAGTCGAGGATCTCACCCATGTGAAAGATGGACTCGACCTCTTCATGCGCGGCGGTGCGACCGACATGGAGCGTCTGCGCTCGCTGCGCGAGCCGTTGGAGAAGGTCGCCGACACCCTCGGGATGGTAGGGCAGGGGGGGCTACGCGGTCGGTTGAAAAGACTTGCTGCCAGGGTCGACGAGGTAGCGTCGACCGGCGCTCCGCCCAGCGAAGCGGAGCTGCTGGACATGGCCGGCGATATCATCTTCGTGGAATCCTCACTGGCCAGCCTCGGGTCAGCGCCCGAGGGTTCGGAGGACGTCGAGGGTGGGCTCCCCCCGGGCGAGTTTCAGCTCTTGGTCAAGGCTACGCTGCAGGAAACCGGCAGTGAGTTGGCCAAGGCCAAGGAAGCAATCTCGAGCTTCCTGGAACGGCCGCAGGACCTGGCCCTGATTCAGGACGTCCCGGGTCGATTCCGCTCGATCTCCGGGGCGTTCAAGATCATCGGCCTGAGCGAGCCGGCCGGGATGATGGACCGGCTTGCCCGGTACATCGACGGCCATGTCGCTGCGGGGGGCGAGCTCCCTCCCGAGGCCCAGGATTCGGTGGCCGACCTGGTGACCAGCGTCGAGTTTTATGCCGACGCAGTGGCCCAGGGCGAGCTTGACCCCGATTCGATCCTCGATGTGGCCCGCGAGGCCGCCGCGCGTCTTGGCTTGCCGACGGCGGCGGGGTCTGCCGACACGTCGGTGCCTGTCGTTGCGGGGACGGCCACGGCGAGGGAGCTTCCAGGCGCCGAGCCCGGGGAGGCATTCGGAGGCGAGGCGGGGCAGACGCCGGGGTCGTCCGAGCTCCCGGGAGAATCGGTAGCGGTCTCCGAGCCGGATCTCGCGTTCGAGATGGAGGCTGGCGAAGACTTTGCCTGGCCCGAGGTGGCCGCGGTCCCGGGACACGAGGAGGGGGATACGGAGATCATTGAGATCTTCCTCGAGGAGGCCCGCGAGGAGCTCGGTGTCATCCGTGAGCAGCTCCCCCGCTGGGAGGCTGACCAGGAAGATCGAGAGGCCCTGAGCACTTTCCGGCGCTCCTTCCACACCTTGAAAGGCAGTGGTCGTCTGGTTGGGGCGACCGACATCGGCGAGTACGCCTGGTCGGTTGAGAACCTGCTGAACAGGGTCATCGAGGGCAGCACCGCGGCGAGCCCGGAAGTTCTCGAGATCGTCGATAGCTCGCTGGAGGTCCTTCCGGCGCTGATCGTCGCGCAGGAGACCGGTAAGCCTCACGGGATGCCGATCGACGAGCTGATAGCTCGGGCGTTTGCCCTGGCCGGAGGCAAACCGCCGGGGCCTTCTGCACCGCCGCGTTTAGACAAGCCGGCAGCGTCTGCCACGCCTGCGTTCGAGATGCCGGAGACCCCTTGGGGCGAGCGCGTGTCCGCGGATCTGATAGACCTGCGCACCTACGCCGAGGAAATCACAGCCCCGGGGGAGCAGGTCGGCGAGGCGCTCGACGTTACGGGAGGCGGGCCCGAGCCAGAGGCGGAGGCGGAGAATCTCACCGCATCGGCCATCCAATCCGATCTGCGCGAGGAAAGGGCGGCGGTAATCGTCCTGGACCCGGTGCTGGCGGAGATCTTTCAGGCGGAATCCGGGACGCACTTGGATACGCTCAAGGGCTTCATCGAGCAGGTCGACCAGCCCTGGTATCAGCCGGAGGTCGCCGAGTCGGTCTGTCGTGCGTTTCATACGCTCCACGGCAGCGCACATATGGCCGAGGTCGAGCCGGTGGCCGCGGTTGCTGCCGCCATGGAGCGATATTTCAATGAGCTGAGGACCCTGGATCAGAGGGCCAGCCACGCTGATCTGAATCTTATCTCCCAAAGCGTCGGGATCATCGAAGCAGTCCTGCGTGCGATCAATGTCTCGGGTGCTCAGATTCCAGACTGGCAATCCCTCGTCGACACCGTCGAGGGTGCCAGGAACGTCCTGGAGCACCCCCACGCCGAGCCCGCGCCTTCGCCTGAGCCCCAGCCGAGCTGGCAGGGCCTTGAAGCCGAGTCTTCCGGCGGCCAAGCAGTCGAAGCCCCGGAGGCCGACCGTGTCCAGGTCGCAACCGTCGGGGCCGAAGCGGTCGAGGCCGAAGCCGTAGAGACCGAAGCGTTTGAGGCCGAAGAGGTCCAGGCCGAAGAGGTCCAGGCCGAAGAGGTCCAGGCCGAAGAGGTCCAGGCCGAAGAGGTCCAGGCCGAAGAGGTCCAGGCCGAAGAGGTCCAGGCCGAAGAGGTCCAGGCCGAAGAGGTCCAGGCCGAAGAGGTCCAGGCCGAAGAGGTCCAGGCCACAGCCGCCGGGGTCGAAGCGGTCGAGGTCGAAGGGGCAGAGACCGAAGGTTTTGAGGCGGAAGCCGTCGAGACCGAGGCTGTCGAAACCGGAGCGCTCGCGCCCGAAGGCGTCGAGGCCGAGGCGGTCCAGGCCGAAGGGATCGAGGCGGAATCGGTCGAGAGCGGAGCCGCCGAGGCACCGGCGGAACAAGCCACAGTCGCCGACGCGAATGTCTGGGAGTCGGAGGAATTCGCTTCGGAGGAGATATCGCTCGAGGGTACCGGCGAGCTGGTCCGGGTCGAGGCCGACGAGGAGCTGGTCCTCATCTTTCTCGAGGAGGCTCACGAGCTTATCGAGAGCATGGATGCGGCGATGGAGGAGTGGATCTCCGGACTCTCAGGCACTGCACCGGTGGCCAGTCTGCAGCGCACCTTGCATACACTCAAGGGAGGCGCCCGCCTCGCCGGCATCGCACCGGTCGGCGACCTCAGTCACCAGTTCGAATCCTTGCTGACTGCCGTAGACCAGGGTCGTATCCAGCTATCCGATCCGGTGATGGACCTGGCGCAGCGGGTGGCGGACCGCTTGGTTGGGCAGATCGATGAGGTAACCCGCAGCAGACAGGTCCACCGGGCGGAAGACTTGCTCGGGCAGCTGGAATCGGCGATCGCCGGCAGGCCTATGGAGGCGCCTGGCGACGTCGCTGGCGAGGAGCGGGAGCCGGACGAGCCGGTCGCGCCACTGGCACAGGATAGCGCGGAGGCGAGCGTCATCCAGTTCCCTTCCGGGGAGAGGCCTGTGGAGGCCGAACAGGTACCCCGCCTCCGAACAACCGTCGCCGAGGCGCCGCGCACCGGTGTGCCGAGCGCTCGCGCCGGGCACGAGCAGGTGCGCGTCCGGGCCGACCTGCTGGACCGGCTCGTCAATGATGCCGGCGAGGTCAGCATCTACCGTTCGCGCCTGGAGCAGCAGAGCGGCGCCCTGTCGTTCAACCTCACGGAGCTTGACCAGACCGTCAGTCGACTGCGCCAACAGCTGCGCCAGCTCGAGATCGAGACCGAGGCACAGATCCTGTTCCGCTATGAGCGGGACAAAGAGGCCGGTGTCCAGTACGACGAGGATTTCGACCCCCTCGAGATGGACCGTTTCTCGACGATCCAGCAGTTGTCGCGAAGCCTTGCCGAGACCGTGAACGATCTGGTCAGCATTCGCGACATCATGGAGGACGTGAACCGCGAGGCCGAGACATTGATGCTGCAGCAGTCGCGTGTGACGACCGATCTGCAGGACGGGCTGCTGCGCACCCGCATGATCCCGTTCTCGACGGTGGTGCCGCGCCTCCACCGGGTCGTGCGACAGACCTGCGCCCAGATGGGCAACCAGACCGAGCTGCAGGTGCACGGGGCCGAAGGGGAGATGGACCGCGGCATCCTCGAGCGCATGATCGCGCCCTTGGAGCACATCCTGCGCAACGCGGTCTCCCATGGCATCGAGGTCCCGGATGACCGGATCAAGGGGGGGAAGCTCGAGTCGGGTACGATCTCTATGTATCTTTCCCGGGAAGGGACGGACGTGGTGCTCACCGTCTCCGACGACGGGCGCGGGCTGCAGATGGATGCCATCCGCAAAAAGGCCATCGAGCGGGGGCTGCTCGCCTCGGGCGCGCCGGTCTCCGACGACGACCTCATGCAGTTCATCCTCGAGCACGGGTTCTCCACGAGCGATGTCGTCACCCAGATCTCGGGCCGCGGCGTGGGCTTGGATGTGGTGGTCAGCGAGGTCAAGCAGCTGGGTGGCTCGATGGAGATCGAGTCCCAGCGGGGTCGGGGATCCAGCTTCACGATACGGCTGCCCCTGACCCTCGCGATCACCGACGCGCTGCTCGTTCAGCTCGACGAGCTGGTCTATGCGATCCCACACACCGCGATCGAGGGTGTCGTCAGGGCGAGCCGCAAGGACATCGAGGATTGCTATGCCGGGCGCCGCGCCGGTATCGATTACGCGGGCCACACCTATCTGGTGCGCTACCTGGGGGCCATTCTCGACACCAACCCACTAGTGCTCTCCGAGCAGGCCAAGTGGTTCCCGTTGCTCCTGGTCAGGACGGGCGAGCATCGGGTTGCCCTCCAGGTCGACGCCTTGGTCGGCAACCGCCAGATCGTCGTCAAATCGGTGGGGCCGCAGCTCAGCAGTGTCCGCTGGATAACCGGCGGTACCATCCTCCCCGACGGACGGGTTGCGCTGATTCTCAACGTCAACGCCTTGGTGCGCATGGCGGCCCTGCAGGAGGTTGCGGTACCGTCCGAGCCGTCCGCTGCGGAGCTCGGCAAAGGAGTCACGGTCATGGTGGTCGACGACTCGATCACGGTACGCAAGGTCACCAGCCGCCTCCTCGAGCGCCACAACATGAGCGTGATTACCGCGAAAGATGGCGTGGACGCCGTGGCCAAGCTCCAGGAGCAGGTGCCCGACGTCATGCTGCTCGATATCGAGATGCCGCGCATGGACGGCTACGAGCTGGCCCGGCACATGCGCAACTCGCCGGACCTTGCGGCGGTCCCGATCATCATGATTACTTCGCGGACCGGGGAGAAGCACCGGACCCGAGCGTTTGAGCTCGGCGTGGACCGCTATCTCGGCAAGCCTTACCAGGAGACCGAGCTCCTCGACAGTATCTACTCCCTGTTGGCTGAAAAGCAGTCATGACTGAGCCTCGCAAGGCGGCCAGCGAGATCCGCGCGGTACTCATCCCCTTGGACGGGGGCCGCCTGTTGCTGCCCAATGCGGCGGTCGCGGAGGTAATCGGCTACAAGGAGCCGCAGCGCGGTAACGGGGCGCCCGAGTGGCTGCTCGGCGAGATCGACTGGCGCCAGCAGCGGGTATCGGTGGTGGGGTTCGAGCAGGCCTCGGGGAGAGGGGGCACAGCGGTCGGGCCCCGCGCGCGCATCGTGGTGTGCAACACGCTAAACGGGAATCCGCGACGGCCCTATCTGGGCATCCTGGCCCAGGCGATCCCGCGCCTCGTGCGCCTCACCGAAGGGAGTGTCGACGCGGCCGCGTCCGAGACCCCTTTGGCACCGGCAGTGTTGCGCGAGGTCTCCGTGGAGGGGGGGCTCGCCTGGATCCCGGACCTCGATGAGCTGGAGCGGATGCTCGACGGCGCGCCGAGCGCCTGAAGGCCCCTGCTGCTCTGGTCGGGCTGAGACCCCCGACCGGGCTCGGCCCGCATTTCTTCCCACCTCCTGATGTGGTGCCCGATCTGCGCGCGTCCACGCCGTTGTGCTCGCCCTGGGTGCTCAACGTCCTGTCACGGGCCCCTGCGCGCCGGTCGTGTCGCGCGCTCGGTGTCGACGCGCATCCGGGACGCCTCGCGAACAAGGTTGGCGAGAAAGTTGAGCTAGCGAAAATCCCCCCAGAGCGCCTGGATCGCCGCCAGCGCGGCCAGGGGGGCGGTCTCCGTCCTCAGTATCCGGGGGCCTAGACGGGCGCCGACGAGACCTGTGTCGCGCGCGAGACGGATCTCCCCCTCCGAGAGGCCGCCCTCGGGTCCGGCCAGCAATGACAGCCGTCCGGGTGGCGCCTCGAGCTCGGCGATCGGGTGCTCGGCCTGGGGGTGGAGATAGATTCCCGGGACCGGTCGGGACGCGAGCCAGTCCCGGAGGTGCTGCGCGGGCTCGATCCGCACCAGCCGCCGGCGTCCCGATTGCTCGCAGGCGGCAATGGCGACCCGCCGCCAGTGCGTCATCCTGCGTTCCAGGCGCTCGGGGTCCAGCCTTACGACGGAGCGCTCCGTGAACAGCGGCACGAACGCTCCGATACCGAGCTCGACGGCCTTCTGCAGCGCAAAATCCATGCGCTCGCCCTTGGACATGCCCTGGGCCAGGGTGAGCTCCAGCCGCGGCAGGGGCTCCTCCGGCGACAGTTCGAGCACCTGCACTTCCACTCCCTGCCGGGAGACGCGGAAGAGCCGCGCCTCGGCCTCCCGGCCGTCTCCGTTGAACAGCGTCAACGGGCTGTCCCGCCCCAGGCGCAGCACCTGAGCGAGATGCCGGGAGGCGGCCTCCTCCAGCGTCAGCCGGCCCCCCGGGGCGAGCGTCTGCGGGGTGTAGACCCGGGTGAGCGCCATGACTCAGGCCCGGGTGGCGAGGTCTATCCCTTCGGTGGCGATCTCGGCAAGCTGGCGGATCTGCTCCGGCGAGATCACGTACGGGGGCATGAAGTAGACGACGTTGCCGAGGGGCCTGAGCAGCGCGCCTCGGCTCAGCGCGTGTTGGTAGACCCGAAGGCCGCGCCGCTCCTGCCAGGGGTAAGGCGCTCGCGCCGCCTTGTCGGCCACCATCTCGATGGCGAGGATCATCCCGCGCTGACGGATCTCGCCGACTTGGGGGTGATCGCGCAGAGAAGCCGTGGCCTCCGCCATCGTCGCCGCCAGGGCGCGGTTGCGCTCCAGCACGGGCTCGTCGGCGAAGATGTCGAGGGTAGCCAGCGCGGCGGCGCAAGCCAGCGGGTTGCCCGTATAGCTATGGGAATGCAGGAAGGCGGTGAGCCGCCGATAATCGTCGTAGAAGGCCTCGTAAATCCGCTCGCCGGTCAGCACGGCCGACAGCGGTAGATAGCCCCCGGTCAGTCCCTTCGACAGGCACAGGAAATCCGGCGTGATTCCCGCCTGCTCGCACGCGAACAGGGTGCCGGTGCGCCCGAATCCGACGGCGATCTCGTCGGCGATCAGATGGATGCCCTGGCGGTCGCAGGCCTCGCGCAGCAGGGACAGGTACACCGGGTGATACATGCGCATCTGGCCGGCGCATTGGACCAGCGGCTCGACGATGACGGCACAGATCTCCGGGGCATGGGCCTGCACAAGCCGCTCCATGTCGGCGAAGCGGCGCCTCGCAAAGGCTTCGCAGGGCTCGCCCGGCTCGGCAAGGAAGCAATCGGGCGACGGGGCGGTATACGCCCGCATCAGCAGGGGCTCGTAGGTCTCCTTGTAGAGCGCGACATCGCCCACCGCGAGGGCGCCGAGGGTCTCGCCGTGGTAGCTGTTGGCCAGGGTGACGAAACGTGTCTTCTGCGGCTGGCCCCTGTTGCGCCAGTAGTGGAAGCTCATCTTGAGCGCCACTTCCACCGCGGCCGAGCCGCTATCGGCGAAGAATACCCGGGATAGGCCTTGCGGGGTCACCGCCACGAGTCGCTCCGCCAGGGAGACCGCCGTCTCATGGGAGAAGCCCGCCAGCAGCACATGCTCGAGCCGTCGGGTCTGCTCGGAGACCGCCGCGCTGATCCGCGGGTTGCAGTGACCGAAGAGGTTGACCCACCAAGAGCTGATCGCGTCGAGGTAGCGCCTGCCGTCGAAATCCTCGAGCCAGACCCCTTCGCCCCGCCGAATGGGCACCAGCGGCAGCCATTCGTGGTCCTTCATCTGGGTGCACGGGTGCCAGAGGCAGGCAAGATCCCGCGCGTTCAGGGACTGGTTGTCCACGCCGCGGCGCCGACGGACAGCGGAGGATACGAAGGGCCTTGTTACGGCCGGCCGGGTCGAGCGCTGCCTCAGTAGCGCCCGTGCGTCTTGGTGATGTAGTTGCTCATCTCCACGTACTGGAAGTTCATGCGCCGCAGGGTCGTATGCACGCGCCGCACGACCGCGCGCATGACGTCGTACACCACTCTGGGATGGCTGCTGAGCAGCGACTCGAACTTGCCGCGCTCCAGCGTCACCACCTGGGCGCGCGTCAAAGCCTTGACGGTGGCGGAGTGGGAGGTGCCGTCGATGAACCCGAGCTCGCCTGCCAGATCCCCCGCCTGCAGGACGTGCAGGGTGGTTTCCTCACCGCCCCCGGTTGATTTGGTCACCGCGAGCTTGCCAGAGACGATGAGATGCACGCTGTCGTCCACCTGCCCCTCGCGCACCAGCACCTCGTCCTCGGCGAGATCGCGGCTCGCGGCAACCTGGCCCAGCACCTCGCAGTCCTGTCCCTCAAGCTCTGTTCCGAATGCGCTTTTGCGAAGCAGCTCGGTTATGTCTACTGCGGCCATCGAATATTCTCCTCGGTGTGATCCGTCCGGTTGTTGGTTGGGAAGCGCGGCAGCGTAAGAGTATCGCCCTTCCCGGTTGCCGCGAAAAGACGTGCCAGGGGAGTACCAATTCTCGGGCCACCCGCCGTAGGTTGGGTTGGCGCGCCGCGCCTACCCGACGCCAGGCTCGGGATTGCGCCAGACGCGTGGCAGTTCCCCCCAGTTCGTTTCCGCCCTGATGCCCGTGCAGTGTCAGGTAGCGGCTGCGCCCCAACCTGCGCCGCTATTCGTTTTGTCGTCAGCACCGTAGCCCCGCTAGAGGCGATCGACGTGCGCGAGTCCGAGCTCCTTCCAGATGGCCAGGGTCGGGGCCGCCTGGTTCATAGTGTAGAAGTGCAGGCCGGGGGCGCCGCCCTCGAGCAGCCGACGACAGAGGTCGCTGACCACCTCATGTCCGAAGGCGCGGATTCCATTCAGGTCCTCGCCGAATCCCTCGAGCCGTTTACGGATCCAGCGCGGGATCTCGGCGCCGCAGGTATCCGAAAAACGCGCGAGCTGGGCAAAGTTAGTGATAGGCATGATCCCCGGCACCACCGGCAGGCTCACCCCGATGGCCTCGATGCTGTCGACGAAGCTGAAGTAGGCGTCGGCATTGAAAAAGTATTGCGTGATCGCGCCGTTCGCCCCCGCGTTGACCTTGCGCTTGAAATTGCGCAGGTCGGCCCGGGCGCTTGCGGCCTGGGGGTGGAACTCGGGATAGCAGGCGACCTCGATACGGAAGTGGTCGCCGGTCTCGCCCCGAATGAAGGCGACCAGCTCGTTGGCGTGACGCAGCTCGCCGATCTCGCGCATCCCCGAGGGCACATCGCCCCGAAGCGCGACGATTCGCTTGATCCCGTTCGACTTGTAGCGCTCCAACGCCTCGCGGATGCCATCCCGGGTGGAGTCGATGCAGGAGAGGTGCGGCGCGGCCTCGAAGCCCGCGGCGCGGATCTCCAGTACCGTATCCAGGGTACGCTCTCGGGTCGAGCCGCCGGCTCCGAAGGTCACGGAAAAATATTCCGGCGCCAGGCGGCCGAGCTCCTCCCGGGTCTTCCTCAGCTTGAGGACGCCCTCCTCGGTCTTCGGAGGGTAGAGCTCGAAGCTGTAGGCGCGGGGATATTGCTGTTGGGGCATGGGAAGGCGTCGCCTATCGGCAATCAGCCATCGGCGCTCAGTGACCGCGGCCGTCGTGGGCGTACCGAAGGCCGATCGCCGACAGCTGACCGCTCTCCGTCAATATCGGTAATAGTCCGGCTTGTAGGGCCCTTCCACCGGCACGCCGATGTACTCCGCCTGCCGTGCGGACAGGGGGGTGATCCGGGCCCCGATCTTGGCGAGATGCAGGCGCGCCACCTCTTCGTCGAGCTTCTTGGGGAGCACGTAGACCCGATTCGTGTACTGGTCGGTGTGCTTGAACAGCTCGATCTGGGCGAGCACCTGATTGGAGAACGACGCGGACATCACGAAGCTGGGGTGGCCGGTGGCGCAGCCCAGATTCACCAGCCTTCCCTCGGCGAGCAGGATGATCCGCTTGCCGTCCGGGAAGATGACATGATCGACCTGCGGCTTGATATTTTCCCACGAATAACGGCGCACGCCCGCCACGTCGATTTCGGAATCGAAGTGACCGATGTTGCAGACGATGGCCTGGTTCTTCATCGCGGCCATGTGGTCGTGGGTGATCACGTCCACGTTGCCGGTGGCGGTGACGAAGATGTCTGCCAGAGGGGCGGCCTCCTCCATGGTGACCACCCGGTAGCCCTCCATGGACGCCTGCAAGGCGCAGATGGGATCGATCTCGGTCACCCAGACGGTCGCGCCGAGGCCGCGGAACGCCTGGGCGCAGCCTTTGCCCACGTCACCGTAGCCCAGCACCACGCACACCTTGGCGGCGATCATCACATCGGTGGCCCGCTTGATGCCGTCCATCAGGGACTCGCGGCAGCCGTAGAGGTTGTCGAACTTGGACTTGGTCACCGAGTCGTTGACGTTCATCGCCGGGAACGGCAGCTCGCCGGTCTTCTCCATCTGGTAGAGCCGGTGCACGCCGGTGGTGGTCTCTTCCGTGACGCCGCGGATGTTCGCGCGGATCCGGGAGTAGTAGCCGGGCTTGGTCTCGAGGCGGCGGCGGATGGCGGCGAACAGCACGCGCTCTTCCTCGTTGCCCGGGTGGTCGAGCAGCGCGGGGTTGTGCTCCGCCTTGCTGCCGAGGATCACGAGCAGGGTAGCGTCCCCGCCGTCGTCCAGAATCATGTTCGGGGTGCCCCCGTCGCCCCACTCCATGATGCGGTGGGTGAACTCCCAGTATTCTTCCAAGGACTCGCCCTTGTAGGCATACACAGGGATGCCTTCGGCAGCGATCGCCGCGGCGGCGTGGTCCTGGGTGGAGAAGATGTTGCACGAGGCCCAGCGCACCTCGGCCCCGAGAGCCTGGAGGGTCTCGATCAGCACCGCGGTCTGGATGGTCATGTGGAGGCTGCCTGCGATGCGGGCACCCTTCAGCGGCTGCTCGGCGGCGTACTTCTCGCGCATCGCCATCAGGCCGGGCATCTCGGTCTCGGCGATGGCGATCTCTTTGCGGCCCCAGTCGGCCAGCGCCAGGTCGGCGACCTTGTGGTCCGGTTTCAGGTTCTCAGCAGGAGCGTGCATGTTGAGGGTCCCTCAGGAAACCGAGCGCCGTTGTCATCGGATCCCGGCTCGGCGAGCCTGGCGGGGCACCGGGCCTCCGTCGCAACGCTCCTCGCCGAGCGGGCAGGTGGTTATAGAACCGCTGATTATAGTCCGGCCGCCTCGCGCAGCATCTCGGCCTTGTCGGTGTCTTCCCAGGGCAGGCGCATGTCGTCGCGCCCGAAGTGGCCATAGGCCGCGGTTTGGCGATAGATGGGGCGCAGGAGGTCGAGCATGGTGATGATGCCCCAGGGGCGCAGATCGAAGTGCTCGCGCACCAGCTTGACGATCACCGCGTCGCCCACCTTCCCGGTACCGAAGGTGTCGAGGTTGATCGAGGTGGGCTCCGCCACGCCGATCGCGTAGGAGATCTGGATCTCGCAGCGATCGGCCAGGCCAGCGGCGACGATGTTCTTGGCCACGTAGCGGCCGGCGTAGGCCGCGGAGCGGTCGACCTTGGAGGGGTCCTTGCCGGAGAAGGCGCCGCCGCCGTGGCGGGCGCTGCCGCCGTAGGAGTCGACGATGATCTTGCGACCGGTCAGACCGCAGTCGCCCATGGGCCCCCCGATCACGAACTTGCCGGTGGGGTTGATGTGGTAGCGGGTGTCCTTGTGCAGCCACTCCGTCGGAATGGTCGGGCGGATGATCAGGTCCATCACCGCCTCGTGCAGGTCGCGGTCCTTGATGTCCGGCGCATGCTGGGTAGACAGGACCACCGCGTCCACGGCCACAGGCTTGTGGCACTCGTAGCGGAAGGTGATTTGGGACTTGGCGTCCGGGCGCAGCCAGGGCAGCTCGCCGTTCTTGCGCACCTCGGCCTGGCGGCGCACCAGCCGGTGGGCGTAGTGGATCGGGGCGGGCATGAGAACGTCGGTTTCGTTGCTGGCATAGCCGAACATCAGGCCCTGGTCCCCCGCGCCCTGGGCCTCGCGGTCGCCGCGGTCCACGCCCTGATTGATGTCGGGCGATTGTCGGCCGAGCGCATTGATCACGGCACAGGTGTTGCCGTCGAAGCCGATGTCGGAGTGGCAGTAGCCGATGTCGTTGACGACCTCGCGCACGATCTTCTCGTACTCGACGTCGGCCGAGGTGGTGATCTCCCCCGCGAGCACGACCATGCCGGTCTTGGTCAGGGTCTCGCAGGCCACGCGGGCGTGCGGATCCTGGCCGATGATAACGTCGAGCACCGCGTCGGAGATCTGGTCGGCCATCTTGTCGGGATGGCCCTCGGAGACCGATTCGGACGTGAAGATGTAATCGCTCATTGGATTGGTCGTCTCCTAGATAGCGAAAAACCCGCCGGAACTCGAGCTCGGGCGGGTTTTCATGACCTGTTCGCCTCTTTTAGCTGCATTTATTCGGCGCCCGCAAGCTGAGCTCAAATCGGCGCAGAGCGCAGATTATAAGGAAAAAAGCCCGGGTGTAAACGCCGCTGCGGGCGGGGTTGGGGCTGGCCGGACGCGCATTCCCCGCCCGGGTGTCTTGTCTCCAGACCGAAGCCCGGCTCCCGAGGGGTGTCTGCGGACGGCGCGATAGGCTGCGCTGTCCCGCCCTAAGGGCGAGGGGTCCCGCCCGGTTGGTATAGGAGCGGCCGCCGGCCGCGAGCTGCTCGCCCCCCGAGGGCGGTCAAGCCCCCGTCTCAACCGTAGCCGCGCCGCAGGCGCGCCCGGGCCTCCTCGTCGAGCGCGACCCCCGAGCAGGGCGAGCGGCCTGCCTTCGGCCTGGTCCAGCAGCCAGAGCTCCCACATGGGCAGCGGGGCGAAAGGCAGGTTGGCCGCTTCCCGCTTCAGCAGGTCCAGGACGCGCCCGGATTCCTCCAGCATGGTGCCGATGTCGAACAAAGGGCTCACCGGCACCCGGCGCAGCCCCGCTGCGGCGGACCAGACCCCGAAGATGAAGAAATCGGTGTGGGCGTTGCCCCGGCTGAGGCCCCCCAGAGATTGGTCGGACGTTCGGCGGCCACCTGGATCTCCCACCGGTTGCCGTCGGGAGAGAGGGCCCGCGCGCTCTCCATCTCCAGGACCTGAAGGGTGCCGAGAAAGGGATTCACCCGCGGCAGGCTGAAGCGGCGAAAGTCGGCTTGCGGGGTCAAGGGGCGGGTGCCCGTTCAGGAGAATGCGGGTCCGGTGCGGCGCGCCGGACCCGCGCGCCGGTCGATGCAGACCGGGAGCCCCAAGGCGTTCATGCTCAGCGGCACCTCCGACTACGCCGTCTCGGGCTTTGTGAGTACGACGCGTTGGCGCCTTGCGCTTACCCGACAGGATGGCCGAATGGCCCGGCAGCATGATCAGGCCGCCTCCCCCCAGACCGCGAACACCGGGTCGGAGAACGGAGTCTGGCGCGCGTACGGATCATCCCCCGGCCTCGGCAGCCCGCGCAGAGAGTAGGTCTCCAGGTTGCGGAACCGGCCGGAGCGCAGGAAGTACTCCAGCACCAGCCCCGGGCGCTCGAGCTCGTGGATGTCCTCCCAAACCCGGACGACCTTCGGCGGGAAGCGGCGGTTGGAGAAGCTCACCACCAAGCGACCCCCGGGGGACAGTACGCGGGCCACCTCCTCGTCGCGGTCCGCCAGCGGGTGGTTGAGGTCCGCCCGCAGCCGTCCGTCTTCGACCTCCGCGACGCGGAACGGGCTGCGGTTCTCGCTGTAGATGCCCGCAACGTTTCGCAGCACGCCCTTGGGGTAGAAGCGCCCAGCCCGCGGCTGGATCAGCCCGGCGCGGGGTAGGCGCCGGTCGAACTGGGCGTCGCGCAGGGTCATGAGTCGGCTCGGCTGGTAAGGCTCGAGCAGATCCCCCGGGGCGAAGCCTGCCTGCAGCACGTATCCGACCGGGCGGTCCAACAGCCCGGCCTCCAGCGGTGGCGGCAGGATGTCGCGCCACAGGTTGAGCTTGCCCGCGAAGTGGCAGTCGGTGTGGCACGCCGCCTCGCTGCGCCAGGCGACCGCCACCTCCACGGCCAGCGTGGCGTGGCGCTCGGTGCGCTCGGTCTCCGTCTCGGGCTCGATGTCTGAAAATGTGGAGATGTCCATGGGCTCGTGTTTGTCCGAATGCCGCATCGGCGGGCGGCCCTCCGGCCGCGGAGGGATGCCCCTTCGACACGACGGCCCCGCGATCCGTGGTTTCGGGGCTCGCGCCGGTGCGGCGGTATCAGAATATCCGGTTCAGCCCGTTCAGGGCCGCCACCCGGTAGGCCTCGGCCATGGTCGGATAATTGAAGGTGGTCTCTGCGAAGTACAAGAGGCTATTTGCCCCCCCTGTCTGGGTCATGATGGCCTGGCCGATGTGGACGATCTCCGATGCCTGCTCGCCGAAGCAATGGATGCCCAGGATCTCCAGGCTTTCGCGGTGGAACAGCAGCTTGAGCATCCCTACCGTGTGGCCGGTGATCTGGGCCCGGGCGATGTTCTTGAACATCGCCCGCCCGACCTCGTAGGGCACCTGCTGGTCGGTTAGCTCGCGCTCGGTGCGTCCGATGGAGCTGATCTCCGGACTGGTGTAGATTCCGCTGGGGAAGTCCTCGATGAGCTTCCAGTCCGACTCGCCCTCGGAGATCAGGGTCCCTACGAAGCGGCCCTGGTCGTAGCTCGCGCTGGCCAGCCCCGGCGGGCCGGCCACGTCGCCCACAGCGTAGATCTCGGGCAGTGTCGTGCGGTAGCTGCCGTCCACCTCGATCTGGCCGCGGCTGTTGGTGCCTATGCCCAGGGCCTCCAGGCCCAGAGCGGCGCTGTTGCCGGCACGCCCGTTTGCCCAGAGAAGGTAATCGGTCTTGAACTTCTTGCCCGAGCGGCAGTGCAGCACCACCCCGTTGTCCAGGGGCTCGACGCGCTCGTACTCCTCCTGGTGGCGGATCACGGTGCCCTGGGTGCGCAGGTAGTAGCCGAGCGCGTCGGTGATCTCGTCGTCCAGGAAGGCGAGCAGCCGGTCGCGGGTATTGACGAGGTTCACCTTGACGTCCAGGTTGCAGAACACCGAGGCATACTCGCAGCCGATCACTCCCGCCCCGTAGATGGTGAGGGACCCCGGGGTTTGGTCGAGCCGCAGCACCGAGTCGCTGTCCAGCACCCGGGGATGGGAAAAGTCGATGTCCGGGGGATGGTAGGGGCGCGAGCCCGTCGCGATCACGAAGGCATCCGCCGTGAAGCGATCCACCCGTCCGCCGGCCTCGCTCACCTCGATGGTGCGGGCATCGACGAAGCGGGCCCTGCCGTGGATCACGTCCACCCGGTTGCGGTCGTAATAACGGTACTTGGTGCGCACCTGGTCGCGGATCACGGAGCCGGCCGCCGCAAGCAGTTGGGGGTAGTCGACGTGGATCTGGCGTACCGTACGCTGGAACAGTGGGTTGCGCCGGTAGTCGGCGAGCAGCTGGATGGCCTGGCGCAGGGCTTTGCTCGGGATGGTGCCCCAGTGGGTGCAGCCGCCGCCCACCTGATCGAAGGCCTCGACCACGGCGACGCGCCGGCCGGCCTTGGCGAGCTTCATGGCCGCGCCCTCGCCGCCGGGGCCGCTGCCGATGATCAGGGTGTCGTAGTGCCGGTGCGACATGGTTCGGAGCCTTCTCGGGTCGGTGTTGTCTCGTCGGACTGGCCCCCGCGGGCCGGGTTGGACGGGGCGGCAGCCCGGCGGCTCGCCGGTGCGAAGCGCCGGGTCGCGCAGCCCGGCCCGGCTTGTGAGAGGTGCACGGATCGTGCCGGAGGCGGGCCAAGCCGCCGCAGCGCCTCAGCTCGCCCGCGTGCTGGTGGTGGTACTGGTGGCGCGCCGCGCTCCACTCCAGGCGCCGCTGCTGCACCAGACGAAGGCCAATGCCTGCGCATCGCAGGGGTGATAGAGCTGCTGAGGATAGAGTCGCGCGAGCAAGATGCCCTCTCCGGGTGCTGAGGTCGGCCGAAGCTGCCCCGGGGTAGCCCCCGGGGCGCGCCGGGTCAAAGATAGTCCGGCAGGTGGCTGCGGATGGTGGCAACGTCCCGGGTGCTGATGTTCTTGTCGACCTCGCCGGCGATTAACCCGCGCAGTCCGTTGTGCTGGCACTTGCGGAGCAGTCCGAGGAAGGTCGGCGGCGCGACCACGTAGAGCTTGGAGAATCGGCCGGCGACCCTGCCTTCCTCCAGCGCGTCGCAGACCTTGGAGGCGAACCGCGCGGCGGAGTCGCGCTTGGGATCGGTCTCTTCCGTATATGCGTGACTGCTGCTCACCGTGTTCCGGCCGCGTCCCGGCTCGTCGCTCGCCATCTGGTTGTCGTGCATTCGGGCCTCGGGGTGGGTGAGGTCCTGGATCTCAACGAGCGGGCTGACGGCCTTTTCGGCCGAGAAGATACGAGCGCGGCTGGTATCGGCGACAAGTACCCAGATGGACATGTTGGGGTCCTCCTGTCGGTTATGGTCGCCGCCGGTCCTGGTCGTTGGTTTGGGCCCGGATTGCCCGGACGTGTTGCGGACCGGCGGATCGTCAGGCCGTCCGCGGCACCGGACCTGGCCACCGCGCGATGCCTTCTCTAATCCAATTGTATAGCCTCGCGGACCCCCCTGGCTCCCTCGTACCGACCCCGACCCGGTAGGAGCGAGCTCCCGCTCGCGACCAGCCACCTCGAGCCGCCCCTTCCCGCGTAGGAGCGACTGCCCGGTCGCGAGCAGGCCATCGCGGGCAGGCGCCCGCTCCTGACCGGCGGTCCCCGCCGAACGCCTTTTCGTACTATCGTTGTGAGTCTACCGGCTCGGGCGCCGGTGCCTGCCGATCCAGCGCCCCGAGCGCCGCCGGGCCCTCCCCCGCAACCGCGGGGTCGGGAACAACCCCGCGCTCCAGGCAATCAGACCGGAGAGGGCCCTGTGGCAGGTGACAACCCGCTCGAGAGCCAATCGACAACCCACCTGAGGAGAAGGAAGATGGTCAAGAGTCAGCTCGTACCCCTGGCGCTGTCCGCCCTGCTGCTGGCGAGCCCCTGTGTCCTGGCCGAGGAGGCGGGGGCTGGGGCGCCGGCCGCTCCGCCCGCAGCCGCCGAGCCCGTGCCCCCCCCACCGCCCGCCCCGACCGCAGCCGTTCCCGCACCTGCCATGCCCGTGGAGCAGGCCCCGGTCCTTGGTGGAACGGAGCAGACGCGCCCGGCCGGCGGAGGCATAGGCCAGCCCGGCGCCATGCAGCCCGGCGCAGTGCTGGGTGCCATGCCCAAGCTCGAGGGCATGCACAAGTGCGCTGGCATGGGTCAGGGCAAGATGGGCGCCACGCAGGTCGGCGCGGGGCAGGGCGCCATGGCCAAGGGTGATGCCATGGACAAGTGCGGCGGCATGATCAAGGGCGAGGCCGCGGAGAAGTGCCGGGGTATGCACGGAATGGGCACACGGATGGGTACCCAGATGCCGGGGGCCGAGGCCGGGATGATGCCGGAGGCCTGCAGGCACAAGTGCCGGACCATGCACATGATGGGGGGGATGCAAGATGACGAGGGCGGGCACTGCGGCATGGGCATGATGCATGGCGGGCACGAGATGATGGCCCGGCAGCAGGCCCTGATGAAGCGACTGGACATCCTTGACGCGCGGCTGGCCCGCATCGAGCTCATGCTCGAGCACCTGATGCAGCGCTGATCCGATCGCGGCGGCTGTCGGCCCGCCCGCGGGGCGGCCAGCCCGAAGCCGCGTTCGCGGGCCGTCTTTCGGATGCCGCCTCCCGGCCGGTCGGTTTGCCCTGGGAGAGCCCGTTTGGTATCTTCACAGCCTTGCCGTCCAGGCCGCCCCCGTGGCTTCGCCTGTCACCCGATCCCCCGTACCGCTGGTGCCTTCGCTCCTTACACTGATTACGCCCTGGGAGTTCTCGCCTACCGTTTTGGTCACCTGCGTTGGCGCGGGCGCCCTTTTCTGGCGCGGGCTCAGGCGTCGTCGCCAGGCCGGCCTGGCGACCGGCTTCGCCCGGGCGCTCAGCTTCTATGTCGGCCTGGTGCTGACATACGGGGTGATGCAGACTTACGTGGATTACCTCTCTCAGCACATGTTCTGGGTGCACCGGGCGCAGCACCTGGTCCTGCACCATCTCGGGCCTTTCCTGATCATGCTCGCCGTCCCCCATGAGGTGATGGGATGGGGGCTGCCGACGCGGCTGCGCGATCGGGTGCTGCTTCCCCTGTGGCGAAGCTGGCCGCTGCAGAGCCTGTACCGGCTGGTGCAGAACCCCATCGTCTCCCCCTTGCTGTTCGTCGGCCTGATCTTCTTCTGGCTGACGCCGTCGGTACATTTCGACGCCATGCTCAGCTCGTCGCGCTACTGGCTGATGAACTGGAGCATGGTGCTCGACGGCCTGCTGTTCTGGTGGCTGGTGCTGGACCCGCGTCCCCCCCGCGAGCACCGTACCCTGCGCTATCCGGCCCGCATCCTGATGCTCTGGGCGATCATGCTGCCCCAGATCGGGCTCGGCGCGCACATCACGCTGAGCAAGTCGGTGCTCTATGACGTCTACAGCGTGTGCGGCCGGGCCTGGCCGGTGAGTCCGCTGGTGGATCAGGTGACGGGCGGGATCATCACCTGGATCCCCGCGGGGATGATGAGCGTCATCGCCATTCTGCTGGTGCTACGTTTGTGGATGCGCCAGAGTGCCCGCGAGGAGGGGACCCCGGCGGCCGACGCGCGGATGGACGCTGAACGAGGACTTTCGGAGAGTACAACATGAGACGCCTGCTACTTCTTTTCCTCTTTGTGCTCGGGCCTGTGCTGGTCGCCCAGGCGGCGCAGCCGCCGGCATCGGTCAGCGATGCGCGCATACGCTGGCTACCGGGCGATCTACCGCTCGCCGGATACTTCTCGATCACCAGCCACGCGTCGGCCCCGCTGCAGCTGGTGGGCGCCGCCAGCCCGGCATTCGGCGATGTGATGCTGCATCGCAGTGTTGAGGAGGGCGGCATGCAGCGGATGGTCCATGTCGACGGTCTGGATCTGGCCCCGGGGAAGACCCTGGTCTTTGCCCCTGGCGGCTACCACCTGATGCTGATGGAGCCCAAGCAGACCCTGCACCCCGGTGACAAGGTGCCGGTGACCCTGCGTTTCGGCGACGGGCAGACCCTGGAGATCCCGTTCCGGGTCGAAGGGGTCCAGGGCCAATGAAGGCCCGCCGCACGGGGAGGGCCGATCGCCTCCTGGTCTCGCGCCTGGGCGTGCTGCTCCTGACCGTCCTGCTCGGCGCCTGTGGGCGCAGCGCTGTGCCCTGGGCCCTGCACGACGTCTCCGGGCTCATGCCCGAGCTGAAATTCACCCTCACCGAGGCGAGCGACGGCGCCGCCGTGCACGGACAGGATTTCCGGGGCCGGGTGGTGTTGCTCTACTTCGGCTATACCCATTGCCCCGATGTGTGCCCGACCACCCTGTCCCTGCTCAGCCGTTCGGTAGCCGCCCTGGGTGCAGAGGCGGGGCAGGTGCGGATCCTGTTCGTGAGCGTGGATCCGGCGCGCGACACGTTGGCCGCGCTGAATAAGTACGCCGCCGTCTTCGGGCCGCAGGTCGTGGGGCTGCGCGGGACCCAGGACGAGCTGCGGGCGCTCACTAAGCGCTACCGGGTGAGCTACGGCTATGGAAAGCCCGACGCCAAGGGCAACTACGAGGTCTCGCACAGCAGTGCGGTCTACGTGTTCGACCGCCAGGGCGAGGTCCGCCTGCTGGCCGGCGCGAGCGACACCGCCTCGGCTATCACCGATGACCTGCGCCGCCTGCTCGCGGAGGGCCCCGGCGGGTCGACCTGATCCGCCCCCGCCCGGGCGGCCCATCTCACGCGGCCCGGAACGTACCCGCGACGGCCGTCCTATCGCCGTCCCACCTGAGGGCCGGGGGTTATTGAGCATCCTCACTGCCTCTCGACCCGGTTTTTCGTATCATTTCCGTCCGTCTTTCGAATGGCCTCGGCGCGGGCAGGCCCGTCGCCATGGCACGACGCACGCCCGCACCCAACGGCCCGGAGCAGCACCCATGAAGATCGGCGTCACCAGTCAGAACTTCCGCACCATCACCGGCCATGGCGGCAAGGCGCGACGCTTTCTGCTCTACCAGACGCGGGGGGACGGCGGCGTGGAGGAGACGGGGCGCTTGGACCTGCCCAAAGAGATGTCGATGCACGACTTCCACGGCACCGAGCACCCAATATTCGGACTGGACGTCCTTATCACCGGCAGCTGCGGTGAAGGGTTCCGGCGCCGCCTCGCCGCCCAGGGGGTGGAGGTCATCGCCACCGGCGCGACCGACCCGCTGCAGAGCGTCGTCGACCTCGTGGCCGGCCGCCCGTTGCCGCCCGCGGAGCCACACGAGCACTGAGGTGGCGCGGGGCAGCTCCCGAGCCGTCATGGCCGACTGGCCGTCTCGCCGCGTATCGGAGGTGCCGAAAGGCCCGCCGCGGTCCTTCCCGCCCTTGCCTTGGCGGACCTTGATCTGACCGTAGCCCAAGTCCGCGTCGAGCACGCGCAGCCGCACGCACTCCATCAGTCGCATTCCGCTGCCGTAGAGCAACGCCGCCATCAGGCGGCCGGCGCTATCCATACACCCCAATAGCCGCTGAGCCTCAGCGTGCGTCAGCACAGTCGGCAGCCTGCGCTGCGTCTTGGCGTACGCGAATTTCCCGATGTCGACCAAGGGTGTACCGCGGACTTTGCCGTAAAGAAAGACCAGGGTGTTGAGGGCCAGATTCTGCGTGCTGGCCGAAACCTTGCGGCGCAATTTCGCTACGCTCTGTGGGAGCCGGAGGTGGGCGACTGCCTCCGGCGACCCTACGGCGACGGCCTCGGAAGGAAGCAATGGAATACGACGATAAGATTCGAAGCAAGGTCGGTCTTGCGGTTTGCCTGAGAGACATGGGCAACGGAACGAGCAGACTCTTTTTCGACGACGTAACGGCAGACAAGAAAGAAAATCCGATCAATTGGAAACACAATTATTTCTACACGGTCACGCCAGAGCTCAAGAATTCCGAAATTGAGGAAATGAAGCTCACAGAAGATCAGTTCCAGCAGATCGATATCGCCGTAGTGGCGCGACTTCTAGCGTTGAATGGAAGGGTAAAATAATGGGCCCCACAAAGCGCTCGAGCCGACGCCGTGACCCGCTGGGGTGTTTCCTGACACGCCGTGCCCGGCGCGGCTCAGCTCTGCGTTCGGCAGCGAGGCGAAGGACGGAGGCGAACTGAAACCGTCGTGCAAGACCTATACGCCATATAGTATCGGCTGCGCTGTCTTATGGGCTGTCATTCTGGCCGGGGTTGTGTCTGGAGCCACCAGCGAGGAAACTCTGCACACCTTTGTCTTAGTCTTCCTGGGATGGCTCATCGGGTGGCATTCGGCCACGATTGGCAGGGCCGTGTATCGGCCTCCTGGATCTTGCTCAGGCGCTCGGAAGCAATGATGCGCGCGGGCTTTCGCCATGGGCCACAAACGTTGGCCGAGGCGTAGCATCCATGTACATACCCGAGCCGTTCAACGAAAACCGGTGGGAGCGCATCTTTGCACTTGTGGATGCGTATCCCTTCGGGATGTTGATCACGGCTCCGGGCGGGGCGCCGTTCGTCAGTCACCTGCCCTTCGTCTACGAGCCCACCGAGGGGCCGAATGGAAGTCTCGTTGGGCACATGGCGCGGGCGAATCCCCAATGGGAGCATCTTGCGGCTGGCAACGAGGTGTTGGTGGTATTGCAGGGGCCCCACGCCTACGTTTCGCCTTCCTGGTACTCGGCGCCGGGCGTTCCGACGTGGAATTACGCAGTGGTGCATGTGCGCGGGCATCCAAGGATCGTCGAGGACGAGGCCCGGCTGGAAGCCCTGGTGGCGCAGCTGACCCACGTCCATGAGTCTCGCATGCCGATCCCCTGGCAGCCGGACCTCGGGGGCGATCGCCGCGCGAGGCTGCTCGGCGCGATCCGGGGCTTCGAGATCGAGGTTACGGACGTCGCGGCGAAGTTCAAGCTCAGCCAGAACCGCTCCCCTGAAGACCGGGCGCGGGTCGCTGGGGAGCTGCGGAAGTCGGAGAATCAGACAGACGCCGCGGTCGCGAGTCTGATGTTCGCGGATCTTGGCGATGGCTGACGAGCGTCTCCCTTATCGGCGCGGGGAGCGGCGGCGCCCGGGCCTGGCCGGGCGGACCTGTCGGTTCCGTCTGGGGATTGTCCTGTTCGCGCTGGCATTCGTCGGCTGCACTGTGACGGAAGACCGGCCACATCAGTCCGATTTCAGGGTCGGCATGCCACGGTCTGAGATCCTGGGCCGCTTCGGCCCGCCGGACCATAAGCAGACGCTGCGCAAGACGTTCGCGGGCATCTTCGGCCCCGTCGAAGAATTCTGGCCTCGGGTCCGGAGCGGCGCCAAGGTCGAGATCTGGTCGTACAGATCGACCCGGCGGACCGAGGGTTCCTCGGAGGTGACGAGCGGCGCCACCGAGCTCTATTTCGTCGACGATAAGCAGACCGTCGACGGCATCGGTTTCGCCCCCGAGGGCGCCGTCTACTAGAACGAGCGGAGGTATGGCCGGTCTCACGGCTCGGGAGAGGGGGAATGACAGAAGCGCGGGGATCTCGGGCGATTGTCGTGTCGGTTCTGCTGGCGTGCTTGGCCGGCCGGATGGCGGCCGGCGGCCGGCCCTGCTGTCGGTGGTAAGCCCGCGGCGTCCCGGTTCGCTCGCATCGAGCTGAAGGTTGGGATGAGCCGCGAAGAGGTGGAGGCGCGGGTAGCGGACCTTCTGCAGCGAGCGAACGAATACTCGCCCTACGGGAACAATCTGACCGGCGGAACGGTTCGGTATCTCGACGGAGACTGGGTGCTGGTTGTCGTCTACCGGCCCGGCGCCCCGGCGCCCCGGCGCCCCGGCGCCCTGGGTCGAG
This sequence comes from uncultured Gammaproteobacteria bacterium, assembly GCA_963775335.1. Taxonomy (GTDB): domain Bacteria; phylum Pseudomonadota; class Gammaproteobacteria; order Chromatiales; family Chromatiaceae; genus CAVQCX01. Next base: position 1,077,630 of record CAVZIJ010000002.1, on the reverse strand, counting down.
GCGCCGGACGGATCGATACGGCACTACCCGTCGACGGACGAGACTGTACTGGAGTACAGGATCGAGAGGGCCCCTGCGAGCCCGCATGAGGGCAACGTCGGCTGAGCGTGCCTCATTCCGACCGGGTGTACCGGGCGCGCGACCTGCTCCGGTGTCCGGCCGTGGCTCCGATGGGTCGTCGACGCACAAAGACGCGGTGACGCCCGTGTTCCCTATGCGCTCGGGAGCCCTGCCTCTTGGCCCCTTGGCTCCCTCTACACCCCGAGAAGCTGCCCGTGTGATCCGGCGGCCCGTTGCCGTTGACAATACGAATCGTTCTCACTAAGATTCCGAGCCATCGGGTTCGGGGGTGCCTGCCACCTGACCGGCACCCGAGATTCACCATCCGAGAACGCCCGGGAGGGAAGCAATGCGCTCGAACCACATCAGGGCAGCCGGCGTCTGGCTGCTAGCTGCCGGTCTCCCGGGGGTTGCCGCAGGGGCGGACTACAGCCTCGCAATCGAGGGCCACCGCTTTCAGCCGGCGACGCTCGCCGTGCCCGCCGGGGAGCGCGTCAAGCTCGTCATCGACAACCGGGATGCCACGCCCGAGGAGTTCGAGAGCCATGACCTGCGTCGGGAGAAGGTCGTTCCTGGGGGAGGCCGGGTGAGCGTCTGGATGGGGCCTTTGCCGAAGGGCGAATACGGGTTTTACGGCGAGTTCCACCAGTCCACAGCCCAGGGCAAGCTGATCGCCAAGTGAGGTCGAAATGTTAGGGTCTGCGCTGATCGTGTTTCGAGAGGTCCTGGAGGCGGCGCTGATCGTCGCCATCGTGATGGGGGCGACCCGTGGGGTCGCCGGACGCGGCCGTTGGGTCAGCGCCGGGATCTCGGGCGGCGTAATCGGCGCTGTCCTGGTCGCGGTGTTCGCCGGCAGCATCGCTGATGCGGTGGACGGGCGGGGCCAGGAGCTGCTGAACGCCTCGGTGCTGCTGGCCGCCGTGGTCATGCTCGCCTGGCACAACGTCTGGATGAGTGCCCATGGCCGCGCGCTGGCCCACGAGATGAAGCAGGTCGGCCACGACGTGCGTGCAGGCTCCAAACCGCTGTCTGCTCTCGCCCTGGTCACCCTGCTCGCCGTGCTGCGCGAGGGCTCCGAGACCGTGCTGTTTCTCTACGGGCTCACTGCCAGCGGGACCGACGGCCCGATGCTCGCCGCCGGTGGCGCGCTCGGCCTGGCGGCAGGGGTGGGGCTCGGCTGGCTGCTGTACCGCGGTCTGTTGAACATGCCGATCGCGCACTTCTTTACCTTCACGGGCTGGCTGGTGCTGTTGCTGGCAGCGGGGCTCGCGGCCAACGCGGCGGGGTTCCTGAATCAGGCAGGCCTGCTGCCGGCGCTCTCCCCGGAGGTCTGGGACAGCTCCCGGATCCTCAGCCAGCAGAGCTGGCTCGGCACCTTGCTCCACATCCTGGTCGGTTACAACGATCGCCCGATGGGTATACAGCTGGCGTTCTACCTGGTGACCCTGGCCATGATCTACGGGCTTATGCGCCTGTTCGGGTCGACCGGCGCACGCCGCCCCAGCCCCGCAGGGCAGACGGCCTGAGTCGCGGGAGCCCGAGACCATGAGCGAGCTACCCAGCTTCGCGGTGCCCCTGCGAGTGCAGATCGGCAAGCCCCGTGACCAGGGGCCTATGGCGTCCCGCATCGAGTCCCTCGGTGTGCGCCTGCGGCCCTGGCTGCCCTGGGTGCACGCCGTGATGTTCCTGGCCTTCCTGGGGCTGATCCTGGGGCCGGTGCTGCTCCCGGCGAGCGGTCTCGCCCGCGAGGCGGGAGCCCTGGCCAACTCGCTGATCTGGGGGCTGTGGTTTCCCTTGGTCTTTCTCTCGGTCCTGGTCGCCGGGCGGGCCTGGTGCGGGATCCTCTGTCCCATGGGGGCGGCCTCCCAATGGATGAACCGTCTCGGGCCGAAGCGCCCGATCCCGGGCTGGCTGCGCTGGGAGGGAACGCCCATCGTCAGCTTCGTGCTGGTCACCGTGCTGGGCCAGACTGTCGGGGTGCGCGACTATCCTGGGGCCCTGCTGGAGGTGTTCGGCGGCACCCTGATCGCCGCGCTGGCCATCGGGTTCCTCTACGGTCGCGGTCAGAACAAGCGCGCCTGGTGCCGGCATGCCTGCCCCATCGGGCTGCTGCTCGGGGTGTTCTCGCGCCTGGGTGTGGCGGACCTGGTGCCCAAGCGTCTCCGCGCCGGCGGCGACGCCTACCAGGAGAAGGGGCTGTGCCCCACCATGATCGACATCAACCGCAAGACCGAGAGCCGGCACTGCATCATGTGCCTGCGCTGCGTGCACCCCGGGCGGCGCGGCGGACTGGCCTTGGCACTGCGGGCGCCGGGTGCCGAGGTCGCGGAGATCGCTCGGCACCACCCCGCGGCCTCCGAGCTGTGGTTCATGCTGCTCGGCACCGGTGTGGCCCTGGGCGCATTTCTGTGGCTGGTGCTGCCCGCGTATCAGTCCCTGCGCCAGTCCCTGGGCGTCTGGGCCATCGACCATGGCTGGTACTGGATCGGACAGCCGGGACCGGCCTGGCTGATGGTGGTGCACCCCGAGGCGCGCGAGGTGTTCGTGTGGCTGGACTTCCTGCTGATCGTCGGCTGGATGCTCGGCGTCATGGCGGCGTTCGCCGGGGCGCTCGCCGGGATGAACGCCGTGGCGGTCTGGGTCGGCGGGCGCCTGGGCGCCCGTGGTCCGGCACGGGAGCGTTTTCTGACGCTGGGCTATCAGTTCGCGCCCGTGGCCATGATCAGCCTGCTCATGGGCCTGGGCGGTGAGCTGTTCGCCCTGGTGCCGACGCGCGAGGGGGTCCCGCTCAAGGCCAGTCTGGTGGTGCTGGCGCTGGCCTGGGGCCTGCTGCTGGGGCGGCGGATACTCGCCGGCCAGGGGCTCGCCGGCTGGCGGGCGGCCCTCACGCTAGTGCCCGGACTGGCGGGGGCGGTGCTGGTGGCCGGCGCCTGGTGGCCCGCCCTCGGAGGGGCCTGAGGGCCGTTTTTTTTCGACTTAGTTGGTAACGCTTCTCGTTCAACCATGTCGCGCCGTTGCCGGCCCAGTCCGCGCGGTGCGACCCACTGCGATAGGAGGTGCTGCGTGAGAGCCCATCTGCGATCCCCGGCCTTGGCGCTGTTGGTCACCGGCCTGCTGGCCGGCACCGTTCGGGCGGCCGAGTTTCCCATCGGCGAGGCGGTGCAGCGCAACGGCATGGAGATCGGCGCCGTGTACCTGCAGTCGGTGGTGATGGAGCCGATGCTCCCGGGCATGAGTGCGCAGGCCGACGTGCACCTGGAAGCGGATGTGCACGCCCTGCCGAAGAATCCGAACGGCTTCGGACCGGGCGATTGGGTGCCCTACCTGGGCATCACCTATAGGCTCCGGAAGCTCGGCAGCGACTGGGAGCAATTCGGCCCCTTCACTCCGATGGTCGCCAGCGACGGTCCCCACTATGGGGCCAACGTGAAGCTCGACGGCCCCGGCAAGTACCGCCTGACCTACAGGTTCCAGCCGCCCCCCTATCAGGGGTTCTTTCGTCACACCGACAAGGAGACCGGGGTGGCCCCCTGGTGGGCGCCGTTCGATGTGAGCTGGGACTTCACCTACGTGGGCGTGGGCAAGAAGGGAGGGTACTGAGTGGGGACTCGCAAGCCCCTGAGCGCGCACAGGCCCCCCTCGCCCGACCGGGCCGTCCCGGGGGCGCCCGCGCCTGCGACAGGCCCGCGGCGCGCCCGCAGCAGCACCCTGCTGGGACCGCGCGGGGAGCTGATCATCGACCATGCCGGCGAGGAATACCGCCTGCGGCGCACCCGTTACGGCAAGCTCATCCTGACCAAGTAAACCTAACCACGACCGCCGCAAGCCAGCCAGGGCCGGTCTCGTCCGCCGCGACCAGCCCCCAGCCAGCAGGAACGGCCCTGTCCAGGAGACATCGCTATGTCCTGCAACAAGATCCCGGAATGCGGGGAGCCGCTGCGAGCGACCCCCGGCCCCTCCCCGGCGGCCCTTCCCGCTCCTGTCACGGGGATCCCAGCCGTCTCGCCCTGCGGCGGTGGCTGTGGGGACTGTCCGCGCCGAAAAAAGGGGAGCTGAGATGGGCCCCGGCAGCACCACGGCCCATGGGCGATGCTCATGGGCCCGGCAAGGCTGTGCCGGACTGGGGCTCTGCGCCCTGCTGCCCGCCCTGGTCTGGGCCGGGAATGCCCCGGGCCTCGAGGGTATCTACATCGGGACCTACCAGAGTGCCAGACACGATCCGGTGGACGATCAGGCGGTACGTGCCGAAGGCAGCGGCGCCTTCGATCTGTATCTGACCCTGCCCACCCCCGACGGTGGCTGCACCGAGATCGAGATCAGGGGGACGAGCACGCCGCGCCGGATGGGCATAGGCAGCGTGCTGCCCGAGGTGAACACGTCCCTCGGCGAGACCCTGAACGACCGCGGGAACGGGCGGGTGGTGGCCTGGCAAGCGTTCTTCGAGCAGAAGCTGGGTCGGGACTCGCTCGCTGTGGGACTGATCGACCCGGCCACCCGGCTCGACGAGAACGAGATCGCCAACAACGAGTTCACTCAGTTCCTGGCGGTCAGCTTGGTGAACAACCCGACCATCGATCTGCCCAGCCCGAGCCTGGGGGCGGTGTACGCGAGCGACCTCGGGCACGGCTGGGGGCTGACTACGCTGGTGGCCAACGCCAGCGGCATCGAGCCGAGCTACCGGGATGTGTTCCGAGTGGGCGAGGGCGGCAACGGCACCTTCACGGCGGTGCAGCTGCGGTGGGCGGGCCCCAGGCTGGAAGCCAACCTTGGGGCCTGGGGTAACACCCGGCACCACGACAGCGACGGCGACGGGATCGACGACGAGCGTCTGAAGGACGCCTCGGCCCGGGGCCTGTACGCCAACCTCTCGGGCGCTCTGGGGCATGGCCGTTGGAATCTGCGTCTGGGGCAGGCCGACGCCCGGGTACAGCCCTTGGCCCGGTTCCTCGGCTTTGCCTACAGCCTGCCGATCGGCCGCAGCCTGCTGGGCCTGGGTGTGGCGCGCGCCTTCGCGTCTCACCATATTCCAGGGCCTTCCGCCGACCTGATCCAGGCCGAGGCCTATCTGCGCGTGCCCCTCGGTGCGGGCCTCACTGTCAGCCCGGATCTGCAGTATGTCCGCCACAGCGGCCTCAATCCCGCCGAGGACGGCACTTGGGTGGTGGGGATGCGCGCCGGCTGGAGCTTCTGATGCCGGGCACGCAACGTCTCAGGCCGCCTCGTCCTCGAAGAAGAACCGCGGCTCGCCGAATGCCGGGCGCAGCTGGTCCAGCCAGGTGGCCCGGGGATCGTAGCGGGCGAAAAACGGCCCCTGTACCCAGTCCGGATTGCGGCCCTGGATGAAGCGCAGCGCCAGAACCTTTTCCCCCCGGATCTCCGTGACGCCCTGGATCTCCACCTTGCCCGGTTTGGCACTCATGCTGGGACCGCGCGCGGTGCGGGCGAGGCCCGAGACCTGCTGCATGGCCTTCCGGTGGAGCTCCCAGCCCCTGACCAGGGGAACCTCGAAGTGATGCCGGGCCCCGGTGTCGCGCTCGACGAACATGTACGCGAGGTGCTTGCCGCGGCTCACCAAGCGCTCCAGCAGTCCCAGCAGGTCCTCGGCGTCCGGGATGCACCGGCAGGGTCGGCTCTGCCAGGATCTGGTGGGTCCCGTATCTATCGAAAACGAAACAACAGACTGCCCCGGTCTCTCCGGGTCGCCGCGGCGACCCGACGCCGATGTTTTGTGCAAACAGTGACATACAGTCGGCTGGGCTGCACAGCCGAACACCGTCTGCGGTGACGGCAGCGCTTCCCACCTCATAGTGCAGTTCGTAAACGAAGGATCTAGGACGGCTGAAGCCCGGCCGGTACCTTGGCCGCAGGTGGATGCTATGGTGATTGCGTGAAGGAAAATCGTTCCCCTGTGATTCACCTCGGCCGATCGATGAGCGCTTGGGGCACGGCCGATTTCGAGGCCGTGTTGTGCGACGAGCTAGCGGGGCTGGACCCCAGCCGGCTTCCGTTACAGGAGGGCCTCTCTGCGGGCAGCCACGCGATGGGCGAGAGGCTCGGTCTGATGGTCCTGGGTGCCGGGGAGGGCGAAGGGGTCATCCGGGTCAGGGTGGGACTGTTCTTCAGCTCCATCATCGCCGGGTGCAGCTGCGCGGACGATCCCACCCCAGTCGACGAGGTCAACGAGTACTGCGAGGTCCGGATCGCGATCGACAAGGCGACCGGCGAGGCTCGGGTGACCCTGCTCGGCGAGGGGTAGGAGCGAGCTCCAGCTCGCGATCATCGGGGAGCCGGGAGGCGCGGGTTGGCGTTCCTACCCGCGCAAGGGCTGGATTGTGGCCGTTATCGTGGCCCGCGGCGTCCGTTTGTCCCTCCGGGTTTCCCACGGTTGCAGCGCAACCGACAGCCGCTTAATGTTACGTCCGAGTGCAGGGTGGTCTCCCGCAGAACACGCGCAGACCGCCGCACCCGATCCCCTCCAACCCCGGCGCCTGACTTCGGTGCCAGAGCCAAAAGGACAAATCATCATGATCAAGTCTCCGCTCAAGTGGTGCGCTGTGGCCGTGCTCGCGGCTTGCCTCTCGACGGTCTACGCCGGTGCGCCGCACAGTGGAGTCGTCCTCGAGACGATGAACAGCGGAGGTTACACCTATGCCAAGATCGACGAGGGCGGCGCGCCCTATTGGATCGCGGCACCCCCAACTGTGATCAAGAAGGGTGACAAGGTGAGCTTCAGCGAGCAGATGTGGATGCACGACTTCGCAAGCAGCACGCTCAAGCGTACGTTCGACCGTATCCTCTTCGTCTCGGCCATCGCGACCGGATCCGTGCCCCCGGCGGACCACTCGCCCCGTCCGCTGGTCACCCCCCATCCGCTGGTCACCCCCCAGCCGCTCCCGCCGACGGCGGAGCCGATCGAGAAGGCGCAGGGCGGCTATACGGTGGCCGAGCTGTTCCAGCGCAAGGACGAGCTAAACGGCAAGACCGTCAAGGTTCGCGGGCGGGTGGTGAAGGCCCTGCCAAACATCATGGGTAAGAACTGGGTGCACATCCAGGACGGAACGGGAGGGGCGACGACGCACGACCTCATCTTCCGTGCCACCGGTGAGGTGCCGACCGTCGGCAAGGTGGTGCTCGCCCAGGGCAAGCTGCTCACCAACCAGGATCTGGGTTACGGCTACGTCTACCCGGTGCTGATCGACGACGGGCAGTTTACGCCCTGAGTGGGGCTTGCTCCGGCCGTGCTCGAACGGCACGCACTGTCATGCGTCGGGTCTCCAAGGGGCCCGACGCCTTATGTGCCTGCGACGCGGCGATCAGGCGCTCGCGTGATTGCCGCAGGTCTGCTGAGCCGTTGACCTGCTAGCCGACAAGGCGCAGTCTTAGCCGTCGTCGCCCCCGGCGCCGCGGGCGAGACGACCTTGTCGCTCAGACCTCACCCAACTGGCCTATGCCCAGGTATTCCGACGACCTCTACGTGCCCGCTGGACCCGTGTACGACGCCCCCCAGCTCGTGCAGGCCCGACAGCAGCGCGCCGGCCCCAGCCGGCTGAAGCTGTTCGCGATCCTGTTCGGGCTGGTCGCCGCGCTGGGCCTCGCGTTCACCTTCCTGCGTCCACCCGTTTATGTCAGCACGGCCATCGTGCTGGTGCGCGAGGCCGCACCGGTGGGCAGCCCTGCTGCGGTAGCTGTACCGCGGGTCAACGTGGCCAGGCACGCCCAAGCGTTCGGCAACCCCGCTCTCCTGGCGGAGGTGTATGCGGTGGCCGCCGGCTGGCGCAGGGCAGCGGTCGCCGACGAGCCACCCGCCCGGCTCTCGGCCCGGGCGCTACCAGAGGCCGGTGCGGTGGAGCTGCGCGCCGAGGGGCGCAAGGCGACGCTGTTGCCTACGTTGCTGAATGCGTGGATCTCGGGCTACCAGCAGTCCGCCCAGGATGCCCGCAAATCCAATGCCGCTCGGGAGGACGCCGAGCTGCGCGGGCAGGTGGACCACCTCGACGAGCAGATCGCCGCGAAGACAGAGCAGCTCGAGCGTTTCCGCAAAGAGCACGGTATCGTCTCCGATGTAAGGGACGAGAACAGCAAGCTTTCGGTGCTCCAGGGGCTGCACAGGTCCCTGGACAACGCCACTGCCGAGCTGGCAACGGCCCAGGCCCAGCTCGACGCGATCAAGGATGCCCTGGCGGCCGGACGGTCGTACGTCCGACCCGAAGACAAGGTGCAGCTGGCTGCCCTGGAGAACCAGGTGGCGGGGCTGCGCGCCCAGATGAAGCATTACGACGACAACTACACCCCGGCCTACATGGCGCGGGACTCGGGGTATGCGGATCTGCACAACAACCTGGAGGCCGCCGAGAAGCGCCTGGCGGAGGCACCCGCGGAGCTGCAGCGCAATGCCCTGCGGGAGTCCGAGCAGCGGGTCGCCAGCGCGCGCGTGCTGGTCAGCACCCTGAAGGGGCAGCTGGCGCAGAGCGAAAAGGAGGCCCAGGGAGTCGATGCCCATCTGGGCGACTACCAGTCGCTGACCCGGGAGCTGGAGCAGCTGCAGGGGCTCAAGCGGGGGGCGGAGAAGCGCCTCGTCGACACCGATCTCCTCAAGCAGGGGCTGCCTGTGGACCTCAGGGTCCTGCAGGAGCCCTTCATCCCCGACTCTCCCGAGCGTCCTCTCTACGCCCGGGACGCGGGGATCTCCCTGGGCGCGGCCCTGGTGGTTGCTCTCCTGGGGGTCCTGATCTACGAATTTCTCGTCTATGCTCGCCGCCCGGCCCCCACGCCCTACCCATGGCCGGTCATCGTCTCGGCCCCGGGCCAACAGCTTCCCCAGGCCACCCCGGTCTCAGGGCGCCTGGCGGAGCAGCCGCCGACCGCCGCCCTGCCGGGAAGGGCCGCGCCCCGGGAATTATCCCAGGGAGAGGTGGGGGCCCTGTTCGCCGCCGGCACCGAGCAGACCCGCGAGCTGGTGCCCCTGTTGCTGTCGGGGATCGGGGTCGATGAGCTGGGCGGACTGCGCTGGCTGGACGTGGATCTTGCGGCGGGCCGGCTGCAGCTACGGGGCGCGAGCCCCAGAGTCCTCGGCCTGCACCCGGCGCTCGGTACCCTCTGGGCGGGTCGCGGGCTCTCCGAGGTGGATGGCCCGGTGCTCGCCTTCCTGGGTGAGACGGCGCAACCCCGCGAGACGGTCGAGCGCCTGCTCTCGCAAACTGCCGAAGACGCTGGGCTCGCCTATGCCCACGAGATCGGCGCCGATACCCTGCGCCACACCTACCTGTGTTACCTGGTCCGTCAGGGCCTGCGTCTGAGCGACCTCAAAGGGGTGGCCGGCACGCTGGAGCCCCCGGAGCTGGACTTCTACCGTCGTCTGTCGCCGCCCGGCGCCAAGGCCGCCCCCGAGCAGGTGCGGCTCGTCTACCCGCTACCCGCCGTGGGTTAAGCTTCTCGCGCTCGAAGGTACCCGGTCCAACCGGGATCAGGGGGCGCATGTCGACTGTTCTCTTGCGATGGCTACGCCGGAAACGCCGCGTTAGTCTTGGCTGCACTTGCCTTTGAGAATCCCCGACGAAGAATTCTGAGCATGTCTCGCCGCAGAAATGGATTCATCTGCTACGCACACTTGGATGTAAGCGACGGGCGACCGGTCGCACCCCACTTGGGGTGATAGATCGGCTCCATGTCGAGCATGCGGATGGCGTCGTCCACCTTTCGGCAGTAAGGCTCCAGGTCCTCCGCCGTGGCGGAGATGAAGACCCGGGGTCTTCTCCTCTCGGTGCTCATCGCAATCAGTGCTCCCTCTCCGTGATCGGGCCGATCGACGGCTCAAGCCGTCAGGCCAAGACAGCCGGCTCAGTGCAACAGGATAGCAGGAGCGCCGATCCTGGGGCCCGAGGCTGCAGCTGGCTCGGCGCTCGGCAGGCCCGGGCCTATGCCGGTGCTGCGCAATCGGGGGCTCCTCTGCACTGAGCTCTCATGCTTGACTCGGGGATGCGGGCCAATATATTCAAATTTGCTAGATATGAATAACCGAGGTTCGAGATGGCAACGACGAGCTTGAGTCTGGGCGAGCACTGGGAAGTCTTTATCAAGAACGAGGTCGCCAGCGGGCGCTACGGCTCCGCCAGCGAAGTGGTTCGCGACGCCTTGCGCTACATGGAGGCCAGGAACAGCAGACTGGCCGCGCTGCGGGCGCATCTCGGCGAGGGAGAAGCGCAGGCGGCGAAAGGGGAATTCGTGGAGGGCTATTCCCTGGAGACGTTGCTGGCTGAGCTGGATGAGGAAGGATGACGCGGATCTTCAGGCTCACCCCCAGGGCCGCACAGGATTTGCGCAACATCGGACGCTTTACGCTCCGGACCTGGGGGAGAGAGCACCGTGATATCTATCTTCGGGCGTTGGATCGCCGTTTTGCGTGGCTGGGCGGAATTTCCCGAGCGGGGCAGGCACCGCTCGGACATCAAGGAAGGGTACTACAGCTACGTCCAAGACGCTCACGTCATCTTCTATCTCATCCGCGACGGCGGCATCGACATCATCGGCATTCCCCACCGACGGATGGATGTCGCGAGCTACTTCCCGGGATAGGCCCTCGGCTTCGCACGGAACAGGAGGGAAGAGCGAAGCGGTGGGCTGATATCCCAGATTTCGTTGCACTCCATCCGGGCTACGGGTCGGACTTCACGCGGCTGTACGGCACTTGGCGTCTCCGCACTTACCCTCCGCCAACTGCAGAGGGCTCTCGGCGGGGGGCCAGTCCGGAGGGGCTGTCGGCGGCGCTTGCCAGGCCGCCGAGGCCGAGGGCGCCGATGAGGAGAGCGCCGGTCGCGGTCAGCGGCCTCCTGACGGAGTGCCTGTTCATGGCATCGGTCCTTGTGGGTCGTCGGACCTTCTGATGCGTTGGTCCGTCGGGCCCTGTGAGGCCGTGCCGATCGTCTACGCATCGGTCGGCGGCGACAAGGACTCTCTGCCCGATTCCGCCGGGGCGGGTGGGGGACGGGCCCGACCGGGGCCCCGCGTGGGCGCGTCTCAGGGCCCTCTGTGCGCCACCAGCCGTTTCAGGCATTCGAGGTAGGCGGCCTCGTCAGGAGCTTGTCCGTTGCGCTGGGCCTCCCAGAGGGACCGGGCCAGGCATTCGAGCATCCGATGCTCGGCCTCGTGGGCATCGCCGAGCCGACGAGCGAGCCGTCCGTGCAGCGCCCTGATGCCCGGGGGGCGGTCCGTTGCCACCTGCTCGCGCAGCCCCAGGTGCATGGCCAGGTGCAGGAAGGGGTTGGTCTCGCCCTGCTCGGGCAGATAGTCTCGGTCCAGCTGCTCCTGCGGCCCCTCCAGTATCCGGTGATACTCCGGGTGGTCGCCCACCAGGTCGGCGATCTGCGCCTCCAGGGGTGTCAACGGCTCGCCCTGCAGGCGCTTGCGCCAGGCTTCGGCGAAGGTCCGCCGCATCCGGGTCCGGTCGTCGGTGAACATGGCTTAGTCGATCCGTTTGTCCCGGTACTCGCAGAGGTCTTCGATCACGCAGGCGCCGCAGCGCGGTCGGCGGGCCAGGCAGATGTAACGTCCGTGCAGGATCAACCAGTGGTGGGCGTCGTTGAGAAACGGCTTCGGGATGTTCCGGACCAGCCGTCGCTCCACCTCCAGCGGCGTCTTCCCCGGCGCCAGGCCGGTCCGGTTCGCGACCCGGAAGATGTGCGTATCGACTGCAAGAGTCGGCTCGCCGAAGGCCGTGTTGAGCACCACATTGGCGGTCTTGCGGCCCACGCCCGGCAGCGACTGAAGCGCAGCGCGCTCCGCGGGCACCCGGCCACCGTGGCGCTCCAGCAGGATGCGGCAGGTCTCGATGATGTTGCGGGCCTTGGTGTTGAAAAGCCCGATGGTCCTGATGTGCCCCTTCAGCCCTTCTTCGCCCAGCGCGAGGATCGCCTCGGGTGTGTTGGCCACCGCAAACAGCGGGGCAGTCGCCTTGTTCACCGAGCGATCGGTGGCCTGGGCGGACAGGATCACGGCGACCAGCAGCTCGAAGGGCGAGCGGAAGCGAAGCTCGGTGGTCGGGCTGGGATTCTCGCGCTGCAGGCGCTCGAAGATCTGCCCGCGTTGCTCCCGGTTCATCGACGCGCCCGGGGCGTTCCGGTGGGCACTCAGGCCGCGCTCGGCTCCGCCCCCGTCTCGATCGAGTGGGCCGGCGCCGGGACGGTTCGGGCCGCCCGACGGTCGATGACGTTCTTGAGCGCGATCAGGAAGCCCAGGCCGAGGAACGCCCCAGGGGGCAGAATTGCGATCAGCAGACCGTGAAAGCTCGCGCCGAGGCTGAGCTCGACGGCGCGTGCGGCGCTACCGAAGAGCTGGTGGGCCTGGGATAGCACGGTGCCCTGGCCGACGAGCTCGCGCAGGGCGCCGAGGACGGTGAGCACCGATGTGATGCCGAGTCCCATGGCCAGGCCGTCAACCAGCGCCCGTCCCGGGGTGTTCTTGGAGGCGAAGGCTTCGGCCCGCCCGATGATTACGCAGTTCGTCACGATCAGCGGGATGAAGATGCCGAGCACCTTGTGCAGCTCGTGGAAGTACGCCTGCATCGCGAGCTCGACCGCGGTCACAAACGAGGCTATCACCATGACGAACACCGGCAGGCGCACTTCCGGACGCACGATCTGGCGGATCAGCGAGACCACCGTGTTCGACATCATCAGGACGGCCATGGTCGCCAGCCCGAGGCTCAGGCCGTTGATCGCGTTACTGGTCACCGCAAGCAAGGGACAGAGCCCGAGCAGGGCCACCAGGGACTGGTTGTTGGTCCAGAGTCCGTCCTTGAGGATCTTGCCGTAGGTCGGTGTGGCTGCCATCAGGACCTCTCCTGCCGTTTGCCGAGTGCCGCCGCGGGCAGCTGGAATAGCGTGTCGGCGTTCTCCCGATAGTAGATCAGGGTGTTCTTGATCGCTCGAACCACCGCCCGCGGGGTGATCGTGGCGCCGCTGAATTGGTCGAAATAGCCGCCGTCGCGCTTGACCCCCCATTTCTCGATGGGTGGGTCCGTCAGGGACTTGCCCGTGAAGCCGTAGATCCAATCGGACTTGCTGGCTTCGATCCGGTCGCCCAGGCCCGGCGTCTCCTTCTGGGAGATGACCCGCACGCCGCCGAGGGTGCCGTCACGGCGAACCGCCACGAGCAGCTTGATCGGCCCGCTATAGCCGTCGGGCACCACCGAGGTGAATACGGCCGCCACCGGCTTGCCCTTGAGGCGCCCCCGGTACACGGTCGTGGAGGCCGAGCCCAACAGCACTTTGCGGTGGACCTGGACCTGATCCGCCAGCAGGTCGTTGTCCACGGTCTGAGGCGGCACCAGGGCGGAGAGCAGGCGCAGCTGGGCCTCGCGCTCGTTGGCGGCGATCCGGTCGGCGGTCTCCTCGTGGGTAAAGGCGACCAGCGCACTGCCCGCCACCCCGAAGGTGCCCAGCAGGAGCCCTGCGACCAGGGTCTTGTGCCTAATCACTGCGCGGTCCCTTGTGCCCGAAGACGCGAGGCTGCGTGTAGCTGTCGATGGTGGGGGCGGCGATGTTCATCAGCAGCACGGAGAAGGCAATGGCGTCGGGATACCCGCCCCAGGTCCGGATGATGTAGACCAGCACACCGATGCCCGCCCCATAGATCAGCTGCCCCTTGCGCGTGGTGCTGGCGGTGACGGGATCGGTGGCGATGAAGAAGGCGCCGAGCATCGCCCCGCCGCTGAACAGGTGGAAGGCCGGGAAGGGGTGTGTCTGGGGGTCCAGCGCCCAGAACAGGCCGGCCACCAGCGTCAGGGCGCCAAGCATCGAGACCGGGATCTGCCAGGTGATCACGCGCCGCCACAGCAGGTAGAGCCCACCGAGCAGGTACCAGTTGCCGACCCATTCCCAGCCGCGTGCCCCGAAGCTCCCCCATAGGGGGCTCTGGCGGATCTCGCTGATCATCTGGTGCATGGCCAGGCGGGTCCGCATCTCGTCGAGCGGCGTGGCGCCGGAGACGCTGTCCCAGGTGAGGCCGGCGGGCAGATGACCGGTGAAGGTCGCGACCAGGGTATCTCCGAGCCCGAGGGGGTGGGTGTTGAGCATCGAGGGGGGCAGCCAGTTCGTCATCTGCACCGGATAGGAGATCAGCAGGAGGACGTAACCGGCCATGGCGGGGTTGAAGGGGTTGTAGCCCAGCCCCCCGTAGAGCTGCTTGACGATGACGATGGCAAACGCGGTGCCCAGAGCGGTTATCCACCAAGGCAGCAGGGGCGGTAGACAGATGCCGAGCAGCAGCGCCGTGACCAGCGCGCTGAGGTCACCGACGACGGGGGCGGCGGGTTTCCCCCTCCAACGCATCGCCAGGGCCTCGGAGCCGACCGCGGTGAGGGCGGCGATGCCCATATTCACCGCGACGCCCCAGCCGAAGTACCAGGTCATGGCAAGGGCCCCGGGGACGAGCGCCAGGATGACGTCGAGCATGACCTGGTTGACCCGGTTGGGGAGCGCGGCGTGGGGGGAGCTCAGGGCGCGGAAATCCATGCTCAGGGCTCCCCATCCTCGGCCGGCTCAGGGGCCGGCTCGGTGCCTTGGGTGGTCCCCCGGCGGCGTGCCTTCACCGCCTCGATCTTTCGGCTCTGGGCCTCCGTAAGCTCCGCCGTGCTGGCCGGCGCGATGGCCTCGGCGGATTTTTTCTCGGCCACCCGTCTCATCGCGGCCTCGATGGCGGCTTTCTTGGCGTGCGCTCCCGGCGCGGTGCTGCCGCTGGGCGCAGTACCCTCGGACAGCTCTTCCTTGCGCTTGCGCAGCCGCGACTTGCGCTCCTGCTCGAGCCGATCGAGGCGCGCCACACGCGCCTCGTGGCGGCGCCGAGCGCGGTCCGCCTTGCGCTTTTCCTCCTCCTGAGCCCAGATCTCGGTCTTGGCGAAGCGGTAGTACTGCACCAGAGGGATCTGCGAGGGGCAGACGTAGGCGCAGCAGCCGCACTCGATGCAATCGAACAAATCGTAGTCTTGGATGCGGTCGAAGTCGCGTGCCCGGGCGAACCAATAGAGCTGTTGGGGCAGCAGGCTCACCGGGCAGCTCCGGGCGCAGGCGCCGCAGCGGATGCATGCGAGCGCTGGGCCCGGGTGCGGGGACTCGGCGGCGCTGGTCGCCAGCAGGCAGTTGGCGCCTTTCGTGAGCGGTATCCCGTCGGTGTGGAGCGAGATCCCCATCATCGGGCCGCCCAGGACCAGCCGCGCCAGCTCCGGGCGATAGCCGCCGCTGGCTGCGATCAGCCAGTCGGCCGGCGTGCCGATGAGCACCTCCCGGTTCTGGGGCTCGGCCATGCCGGCCCCGGTCAGGGTGACCACCCGCGAGATCAGCGGACGGCCGTGCAGCACCGCGTCGGCGGCCGCAGCGGCGGTGGCCACGTTGTGGCAGACGATGCCGATCTGGGCGGGGATGCTGTTGTTGGGCACCTCCCGGCCGGTCAGGACCCGGATCAGCTGCTTCTCCCCGCCGCTTGGGTACAGGGTGGGTATCACCGCGACCTCGATGGGGAGGGTCCCGGCTCCCTCCAGGGCGCGTCGCAGCGCAGCGATCGCCTCGGGCTTGTTGTCCTCGACGCCTATGAGGCATCGCTCCGCCCCGAGGATGTGCAGCAGCACCCGGGCCCCCGCGATGACCTCGTCCGCGCGCTCCCGCATCAGCATGTCGTCGCAGGTGATGTAGGGCTCGCACTCGGCGCCGTTCAGGATCAGGGTGTGGATGGGCTGGTCCGGGCCCGGATTGAGCTTGACCGCGCTGGGGAAGGCGGCACCTCCCAGGCCCACGAGTCCGGCCCAGCGGATGCGCTCGCGAAGCGTGGCCGCTTCGATCTGCTCGAAGTCCGGCAGCGGCGGGGGCAGCTCGGCCCATTCCTCGGCCCCGTCCGTCTCGATGTGGATGCATGGCGCGGAAAGCCCAGACGGGTGAGGAACCGGATGGGGGCCGATGGCGCTCACGCGTCCCGAAGTGGGGGCGTGCAACGCTGCACTGACATAGCCCTTGGCCCGTGCAATCTGCTGGCCTTTGAGGACCTGCTCGCCTGGTTTCACCAGCAGCTCCGACGGTGCACCGATGTGCTGGTGCAGCGGCAGGATCAGCCGGGGCGGCAGCGGCGCGGGCGAGATCGGCCGTCCCGTCGACTGCAGCTTGTTCTCGGGCAGATGCAGACCGCCGGGGAACTGCCAGAGCCGACGCTGGGCCGGTTCGGGGGCGAACGGCGAGACGGTGCTGGACATGGGCTCAGGCGGCCGCGGATACACCGATGTCGCGACCGGCTATGCCCGGGAAAGGCCAACGCCAGGTACGGATCTCTTGAGGAATAGGCTCCATGCGTATGCAGTCGACCGGGCAGGGGGGCAGGCAGAGCTCACACCCGGTGCATTCGCCGGCGATCACCGTATGCATCTGCTTGGCCGCGCCGAGGATGGCATCCACGGGGCAGGCCTGCAGGCAGAGGGTGCAGCCGATGCAGAGATGCTCGTCGATGACGGCGAGCGAGGGCACCTTAGCCGCCAGTGACTCGTCCATGGGCACCGGATCCCGGCCCAGCAGGTCGGCCAGCGACAGGATGGTGGCCTCCCCCCCCGGGGCGCATCGGTTGATCTCGCTCTGCCCGCTGGCGATGGCCTCGGCGTACGGCCGGCAGCCGGCAAAGCCGCATTGCCCGCACTGGGTCTGGGGCAGCAGCTCGTCGATCTTTGCGACGATGGGGTCGCCTTCGACGTGAAAACGCGCGCTCGCGTAGCCGAGCAGCAGACCGAAGGCCAGCGCCAGGGCGGTCACGGTGAGGATGGCGGTCAGCACGGCCCGGCCAGCCTCAGCTCGGCACCAGTCCGGCGAAGCCCATGAAGGCCATGGACATCAGCCCGGCGGTGATCAGGGCGATGGCGTTTCCCTGGAAAGGCTCGGGGACGTCAGCAGCGGTGACCCGCTCGCGTACGCCCGCGAACAGGACCAGCACAAGCGCGAAGCCCGTTGCTGCGCCGAAGCCGTAGAGTGCCGACTCTGCGAAGTCGTGGTGTTGCTGGGTGTTGAGCAGCGCCACGCCCAGCACGGCGCAATTGGTGGTGATCAGCGGCAGAAAGATCCCCAGGACGCGGTACAGCACCGGGCTCGTCTTGTGCATGACCAGCTCGGTGAACTGGACGACGACCGCGATCACCAGAATGAAGGCGATGGTCCGCAAGTACTCCAGTCCCAGGGGGATCAGCAGGTACTCGTCGACCAGATAGGAGCAGGCCGCGGATAGGGTGAGCACGAAAGTCGTGGCGAGCCCCATGCCGGTCGCGGTCTCGAGCTTGCGCGACACGCCCATGAACGGGCAAAGCCCGAGGAACTTCACCAGGACGAAGTTGTTGACCAGGACCGTGCTGATGAGGATGAGGGCGTACTCTTGCATGATGGTGCGGATCGCCGCTGAGTCAGACCTGGGGAAAGGGCCTGCCGCCCTGTTGGCTCGTCAGTTGCCCACATTCGGGCCCCTTGGGATCGATGCACTATCTTGTCCCGGGGCGAGACGATCGATGATGCCGATCTCGTCGCGAGGCTGCGCTCGGCGATGACGAATCAGACGCTTGCGCGCCGGACTCGTTGCCGGGACAGCCTGGCTAGCGCTAACCGACTGTTTTGCAACAGCCCGCTAAGCACAGCCCGCTAAGCGCAAAAGGATACGGCGCCGCTTCAGGACTGACAACCGCGCCTTGAGTCGGGATTGACGCCAGGGATAACACTCCTTAATCTCCGACGGCTAATACCTCCGTCCAGAGAGGCGTAGCCATAGGCTCCTGGGGGTCGAGCGGCGTCGACGTGCCGCCTCCCCTGTCCACCGCGCATCGATTCGCCGGTGGGGCTGTTCCGCTCGAGAATCCGTCCGAATAAGGAATGACTTCATGCGTATCACATCCCTGGCGCGCCCGGCGGCGCTGATCGCCCTGGTATTGAGCTTGGTCTCCTGTGGGCAGCTCGGCAGTCCGGTTGCCGTGCTGGACCTCAACCGTGTGGTCACCGATAGCGGGCTGCTGACCCAGGTCAACAGTCAGCTGGCCGCTAGTCGCCGCCAGCTGCAGCAGCAGCTGCGTCAGGTTCAGAGCCAGCTGGCCGACCAGGTGAAGAAGGCCAAAGACGATCTGGGCGACAAGCCCAGCGCCGAGAAGAAGGCGGAGTTCCAGAAGCTGGTCCAGGAGGCGAACCAGCGCTTCGCCCAGGCCCGCAGGAAGGCCAACGAGATCCTCGCCACCCGCCGGGTCCGATTGCTGGCCTGGATGCGCCAGCAGGTACGCCCGGTTGCCCGTCGGGTGGCCGATGCCAAGGGGATGAAGGTGGTCCTGCTCAGCGGCAACGCACTGGTGTTCGATCACGATACCAGCCTGGACATCACCGATCAGGTGCTGGCGGAGCTGGGCAAGAACGGGGTCCCCTCGCTGGGTCAGCCCCAGGCTGCCCGGCCGGCACAGCCCCAGCCCGCTCCGGCCCAGCCGGCAGCGCCTGCGGCAGCGCCTGCGGCAGCGCCTGCGGCAGCGCCTGCGGCAGCGCCTGCGGCGGAGCCGCAGCCGGCCGCTGCGAAGTGAGTTGGGAGCCGGCCCGCGGGGTCTACGGGTCCGCCTTCCGAGGCTGAGCCGGACGGCATGTCGGCTACTTCACCCGCATGCCGGGCTGCGCTCCGGCGTCGGGTGAGAGGATGAACAGCTCCTTGCCGCCGGGTCCGGCGGCGAGCAGCATCCCTTCGGACAGGCCGAACTTCATCTTGCGCGGCGCAAGATTCGCCACCATCACCGTCATCCGCCCTTCCAGGGATTCGGGTGCGTAGGCCGACTTGATCCCCGCGAAGACGTTGCGGGTCTCGCCCCCCAGGTCGAGCTTGAGCTGCAACAGCTTGTGGGCCCCCTCCACGGGGCGGGCCTCCACGATGCGCACGACGCGCAGGTCGAGCTTGGCGAAGTCGGCGTAGTCGATCGTGTCGGCCATGGGCTCCTTCTCCGGGTGGCCTTCGGCGGGGCCTGTCTTGGGCGTCTCCACCGCCGCCAGGTCTTCTCGGGAGGCTTCGACCATCGCCTGGATTCGGGCGGGCTCAGCCCGGGTCATGAGCGGCTTGAAGAAGTCGATGCGGTGGCCGGTGAGGGGGCTGGAGAGCTGATCCCAGGTCAGAGGCGGGATCTGCAGGAAGGACTCGGAGGCCTCGGCGGTTCCGGGCAGCACCGGGCGCAGATAGCCGATCAATACCCGGAACAGGTTCAGTCCCATGGTGCAGATCGCCTGCAAGAGTGCCTCCTGTCCCGCCTGCTTGGCGACGACCCAGGGCTGCTTCTCGTCGATCCATTGATTGGCCCGGTCGGCGAGCGCCATGATCTCGCGCACCGCGCGGCTGAGCTCGCGCCGCTCGTAGGCCTCGGCGATGGCCGCGCCGGCCCCGGAGAATTCCTCGAACAGCGTCGGCTCCGACAGAGTGTCCGAGAGCTGCCCGTCGAAGCGTTTGCTGATGAACCCGGCGCAGCGGCTGGCGATATTCACTACCTTTCCCACGAGGTCTGCATTGACCCGTTGGGCGAAGTCCTCCAGGTTCAGGTCGATGTCGTCCACCCCGGGGCCGAGCTTGGCGGCGAAGTAGTAGCGCAGGTACTCGGGATCGAGGTGGTCGAGGTAGGTGCGGGCCTTGATGAAGGTGCCCCGCGACTTGGACATCTTTTGTCCGTCCACGGTGAGAAAGCCGTGAGCGAATACCGCCGTGGGCTTGCGAAAGTCCGCGCCCTCGAGCATCGCCGGCCAGAACAGGCAATGGAAGTAGACGATGTCCTTGCCGATGAAATGGTAGAGCTCGGCGTCGGAGTCCGGGGCCCAGAAGGCATCGAAATCCAGGCCTGGGTCCGGTCGCAGAGATTGCGGAAGCTGGCCATGTAGCCGACCGGGGCGTCCAGCCAGACATAGAAGTACTTGCCCGGGTGATCCGGGATCTCGAAGCCGAAGTAGGGGGCGTCCCGGGAGATGTCCCATTCCTGCAGACCGGCGTAGAACCATTCGTTGAGCTTGTTCGCGATCTGGACCTGGAGGCTGCCCCCTTCGGTCCAGTTCTTGAGCATCTCCTCGAAGTCCGCCGAGCTTGAAGAAATAGTGGTCGGATTCGCGCTCGATGGGCTTGGCGCCCGAGACCGCGGAGTAAGGGTTCTTCAGCTCGTCCGGGCGAGTAGCTCGCCCCGCACGCCTCGCAGTTGTCCCCGTATTGGTCCGCTGCGCCACACTTGGGGCACTCGCCTTTGATGAAGCGGTCGGGCAGGAACATCTGCTCCACGGGATCGTAGGCCTGGGTGATCTGGCGTTTGGCGATATGACCGGCGTCGCGGTTGCGCTCGTAGATGACGTCGGAGTAGTGGCGGTTCTCTTCGGAGTGGGTCGAGTGGTAGTTGTCGAAGGCGACGCGGAAGGCGGCGAAATCGGCCTTGTGCTCCTCGGAGACCCGCGCGATTAGCGCCTCGGGGCTGATCCCCTCCTGGCGGGCGCGCAGCATGATCGGGGTGCCGTGGGCATCGTCGGCGCAGCAGTACCAGCACTCGTGGCCGCGCATCTTCTGAAAGCGTGCCCAGATGTCGGTCTGGATGTACTCCACCAGATGCCCGATGTGGATGGGCCCGTTGGCATAGGGCAGGGCGCTGGTGATCAGGATCTTGCGTCGGTCGCTCATAGGAGAGTCGCTGGTAGATAGGCCGGTGCGAGGACGAGCCGGAATTATCCCACAGGGTCAGAGGGGGGTCACTTGCGGTCAGTGATGCGGCGCGCGGTATTGGCCGGGTGGTCTCCGACGGCGATCGGGAGCCGGCACAGAGCGGCGTCGACCAGGGGCGGGTCTCCGCCAACCCACCGGCGAGAATGCCGGAGCCCAATTCGGCTCGCAGCAGATTATGATACGGACTCTATGACCTGCGGCTTTGCGGCGTTGCCTCCTTGGCCCGCGGGCCCGCGGGGCTCGCGCTGACGCTCGCCTCGATCTCCCGCTTGATCCGGAGAAAGCCCTCGTCGAAGGCGCTCGACGGGAATCCGAGACGGCTCATCAGGGCGGCCAGACGTCTCAGCCACAAAGGACCCAGCTCGTACTCGACGAGGCAATCGACCCGCGTTGCGGCACCGACCTCCCGGAAGTCCAGGCAGCCTCGGCCTTGACCAAGGGAGTGGCGGCTCTCCCAGACCATGCGTCGGTCCGGGATCCACTCGACCACCTCGGACTCGAACACCGCCGAGAGCCCCAAGGGCGCCGGAACGATCCATTGCGAGCGCTTCACATCAATGGGCCGGACGGCTTCGATCAACGGGATGAAGCGCGGGAAGTTGCCGATATCGCTCCAAAAGGCGAACACCATTGGCAGCGGCGCCACGATGGTGACCGACTTTCTGAGGCGCGTGGTGTGTGGCGGAGTCAAAGGCATGGAGAGGAGGCTAACAGGATATTGGGCCTGTGTTGAAGGGGGCGTCGGGCAGCCGCTTCGCCCCAGCCTGACCTACGGCGGCTCAGGGGCGTCCGTGCCGGGCCGGTTTGCAGAGCCACGCGACGAATCGATCCACTCCAGCAGCGTGGATAAGGTGTGGCGCTCGAGCTTGCCGAGGGCGTTGCGGGGCAGATCGTGCACGCGAATGAGCTCGCGCGGGCGGACCCGCGAAGGGATATTGCGTCGCGTCCAGGCCTCCAGGGCTGCATCGGACAACTCGGTCACCACGAGCGCCACCAGCCGGTGTCCCCAGACCGGGTCCGGCCGGGCGGTGACGGCAGCCTCGCGCACGCCGGGGCAGCCCATCAGGAGGCGCTCCGGCTCGGCCGGGTGAATGTTCTCTCCGGCGCTGACCAGGACCTCGTCGGCTCGCCCCAGGACATGCAGGTGCCCGGCGGCGTCCAAAAAGCCGAGATCTCCGGTGTCGAAGCCCGTGCCGGAGAGCCCTTCTCCCAGGGCGCCGTCCGCCCGGGCATAGCCGGCCATCAGCGCGGGTCCAGCGATGCGGATGCGGCCGGTGCCTTGGGTGGGATGGCCGTCGGCGCCGATGATCTCGACTTGCACACGGGGCAGCGGCGGGCCAACGTCCCCGGCCTGCCAGGCCTCCCCCGGGGCCACACAGGGTGGCGATTTGAGAGCCCGCCTCGCTCGCGCCGTAGCTCGGGCAGATCGGCCATCCAGCGCGCCAGGCCTGCCGCGCCAGAGACTCGGACAGCGGGCCGCCCCCCACGAGCACTGCGCGCAGAGTCGGCGAGGGCCGGCTCTCCCCCGCGTGATCGAGCAGCCGTGCCAACATGGGCGGCACGAGGGACAGGTGGGTGATCGCGCGGGTCTCGAGGTCGTGCCAGACGCGCGCGGCGTCGAACCGCTCGTGCAGCACGGCGCTCGCGCCGGCCTCCAGGCAGCGCAGCAGGATCGAGAGTCCGCCGATGTGCCAGAGCGGCAGACAGGCGAGCCAAGCGTCGCCGGGCGACAGCCCGAGTCTCTCCCGGGAGGCGCACACGGCCGCGGCCAGGGCGTGCCCGGTGAGCGACGCCGCCTTGGGCGAGGCCCCGGTGGTGCCACTGGTTGCCACCAGAAGCTGGACCTTCTCGCCGCCGGCGGGTCGGGCCGGCCGGGCTGCGCTCTCCGAGGGCTGGGTCAGCCAATCGGCAGGCACGGCCCGGGTCCCGGCGGGGACGAGGGCGGTCAGCTCGGCGTCGCACAAGACCCAGTGGGTCCGACAGCTCTCGAGCAAGGCGTCGAGCCTGCTCCGGTCCGGGTCCAGCGGCAGCAGGGATATCCCCCGATGCAGGGCAAGGTAGAGGGCCCAGGCGATGCGCTCGGGGCTGCGGCTCAGTACCGCCACCCCGGAGAGCCGCTCGGGCAACACCCCCGCCGCTCGGGCCGCCAGCGCCCCAACCCGAGAGTGCAGAGCCCGATAGTCCAAGGTCTCGAGGGCGGTGATCAGGGCAGCACGGCGGCCCCAGCCCTTGGCGGCCCGGCCGAGCCAGTCGCCCGGAATCGCCCGGCTCGTCACGGATCGCCTGCCTCGGCACCCGCCGGTCGCGCTTGCCCCAGTCTCAGGCGCAGCGCCTCGGGCAAGGCCGTAGCGCGGCCCGTTGCGCGATCCACGCAGACGTGCACCGTCGTCACTCGTGCGCAGGCGCGGCCCCGACTGTCGGTAAGCTCGCATTGGATGGTAAAGGATCGCTCGCCGATCCGGCTTACCTCGACCTTGATCCGCACCTGCTCGCCGTGGCGCAGAGGGCCCAGGAAGTCCGCCTCCGCACGGGCGATGGGCAGCCCATAGCCGCCTTCCCGCAGCAGGGGCGCGAGGTCCAGACCCCGATCGGCCATGAACGCCTCGTAGGCGTCATGCGCGTGGCGGAAGAGCTCGGGGTAGAAAAGCACCCCGGCGGCGTCGACCGACGACATGCCCAGACGGAGCTCGTATTCGAATGTCATGCCGAACCTCAGTCGGATATTTCAGGAGGCAGACCCGGGCGCCTGTCGGACTTTGGACGACAGGCTCCTAGGCCCGGTGCCTCGGGCACCGAGATGGTACCGTTCTCCGGGATGGGGGCGCAGCCCGGGTCCCGAAGCCAGATGCCGGTGGCCAGTCCGTGGGCGGGCGCAACACCCAACGCCGCCGCCAGGTGTACCCCGGCCCAGAGACCGACGGGCCCCTCCAGGGTGCTGGTCACCACGCATTCGACGCCCGCCGACCGGGCGCGCCCGGCAAGGTCGAGGCTGCGCAAGAGTCCGCCGAGCACGGTGGGCTTGAGAACGATGCGGCGCACGGGAGGGCGCGCGATGATCCTGCGCAGGTCCCGCCGGGCCAGCGATTCGTCCAGGGCGAGGGGTCGGTCGGTCAGGGTCTGGAGCCGTCGTAGCCCCCGGGAATCGGCGCCGGCGAGGGGCTCCTCGATGGATTCCACGGGGAGATCTCGGACGGCACGCAACACCTCGCGGGCCGCCGCCTCGGTCCAGGCGCCGTTGGCATCCAATCGGAACCGGGCGGCACCGCCGAGGGCCCCCGAGAGCGTAGCGAGCTTGCGGATCTCTTCGTTCTGCGGAGCCAGCCCCAGCTTCAGCTTGATCACCGGATAGCCTTCCTCCGAAGCCCGCCGCACCTCATCCGGGGAGACCGTAGCGATTGGCCCGAGGGCCGTTCCGACCGGGATTCGCCCCAGGGCCTCCTCGCTCAGCCAATGCGCCAGGGGCTGGCCGGTGGCCCCCGCTACCAGGTCCAGCAGCGCCACCTCCAGGGCACAACGGGCAGCGGGGGTGTCCCGCCAGGCCGGCAGGCGCTTCAGCACCTGGGCCGGCCTGGCACCGACCAGCCCGGGGAGGGCGGCCGCGAGACGGCGCCGGGCCTCAGGGGGCGACTCGGTACCGGCCTCGGGCATGGGCGCGCAGTCGCCGATTCCGAGGCAGCCGGCGCGGGTCCGCAGCCGTATGAGCCACCCTTGCCGGTCCGTCATGCGCCCCCTGGCGCTGACCCAGGGTCGGCGAAGAGAGAGGGCGTATGGTTGCAGGTCGACGCTGGCGATCGGATCGCCGAGGCGGGTCTCACAGGCCATGGAGCGGCAGGATGCGCTGGGTCAGGAGCGCCAGGCAGAGCAGGCTACCGAGGCCGAGCTGAAATCGGGCGGTGGCCGCCAGCAGGCGATTGAGCCCGCGGCCGGGGGGCTCGACGTAGAGGCGGCGGATCAGGGCCAGGGCCCAGGGCAGGGCGAGCAGCGGCAACAGGGGCCAGAGGCCTGCGTTGAGCCAGCTGCTCCACAGGCCCAGGAGCGGGAAGGGACCGAGCATCAGCAGGGCATACTCCAGGCGGCTGCCCGGGCGCCCCAAGCGGACCGCCAGGGTGATCTTGCCCACTGCGCGGTCATTGTCCAGGTCGCGATAGTTGTTCACCGCGAGCACCGCGGAGGCCGGCAGCCCGATTGCCAGGCCCGCCAGAATCGCGGCTTCGCTCAAATGGCCGGTCTGCAGGTAATGGGAGCCGGCGGCCCCGGCCACGCCGAAGAACAGCAGCACGAAGAGCTCCCCCAGGCCGCTGTAGGCAATAGGACGCGGCCCGGCGGTATACGCCAGTCCGGCGGCGATCGAGGCGAGGCCCAGTACCAGGATGGGCCAACCGCCCACCCAGACCAGATAGATCCCGAGGAGGAAGGCCCCGGTGAAGCTCAGTGCGGCGCCCCGGCGCACCTCGCGGGCCGAGAGCCAACCCTCGGCCGTGGCCCGGGGCGGGCCCAGGCGGGTCGCCGGATCGTCAGCGCCGCGCTCGAAGTCCGCGGCATCGTTATGCAGGTTGGTGCCGATCTGGATCAGTGTGGCGGCGAGCAAGGCGGCGATCGCTACGGACCAGCGCAGGGCGGCGCCCTCGGTCCAGGCAAGCACGCTGCCCACCAGCACCGGTACCATCGCCAGGCTGAGGGTCTTGGGGCGGATGGCGCTCAGCCAGGGATTAGGCTGCATTTCTCAGAGGATCTAGTTGCGGCGCTCGGGGAAGGAGCGCGGAGTCTCGAGCGCGGGTCGCGAGCTGGAGCTCGCTCCTACACCCAGATCGGCCCAGGCGCCGGAAGGCGCGAGCTCCAGCTCGCGATGGCCCCATGAGCGCCTGGGTCACCGTCAGGGCCTTCGCCTGAACCGGCTGAAATCCGGCGGACGCTTCTCCAGCCAGGCATCGCGGCCCTCCTGGGCCTCCTCGCTCATGTAGTAGAGCGCGGTGGCGTTGCCGGCCAGCTCCTGGATTCCGGCCAGCCCGTCGGTGTCGGCGTTGAATGCCGCCTTCATGGCGCGCAGCGCGGTCGGGCTGAGCTGCAGCATCTCCCGGCACCAGGCCAGGGTCTCTTCCTCCAGCCGCTCGAGCGGTACCACGACGTTGACCAGCCCCATCTGCAGGGCCTCGGCCGCGCTGTACTGACGGCAGAGAAACCAGATCTCCTTGGCTTTTTTCAGCCCGACGGTGCGGGCCAGGAGTCCTGCGCCCAGACCGGCGTCGAAGCTGCCTACCCGCGGGCCGGTCTGGCCGAAGCGCGCGTTGTCCCCCGCGATGGTGAGATCGCAGACCAGGTGCAGCACGTGGCCGCCTCCGATGGCGTAGCCGGCGACCATCGCGACTACCGGCTTGGGCAGGCGGCGGATCTGCATCTGCAGATCGAGCACATTGAGATGCTCCACGCCCTGGGCGTCACGGTAGCCTTCGCTGCCTCGGATACGCTGGTCGCCGCCGGAGCAGAACGCCTGGCGGCCGGCCCCGGTCAGGATGACGACGCCGACCTGAGGGTCGGCGTGGGCGTGCGCGAAGGCGCGGATCAGCTCCCGCACCGTCTCCGGGCGAAAGGCGTTGTGGACCCGGGGACGGTTGATGGTGATGCGCGCGATGCCTTCAGCTTGGTCGTAGAGGATGTCCTCAAAGCGCAGTTCGGCGACAGGGGTCCACTGCATGGTCGTCTTCCGAAGGGGTTTCACTGGGTCCGGGGTCGAGAGCCGCCACTGTTCAACGGCGCGCGGGCGCTGTCAACCGGCGACGGCGCTCCAGTAGGCACGGTGGCGCTTCAGGCTCTCGCGCGGGTCGATGACGAGCTCGATGAGATCGACCCCGGTCTTGTTCAGTGACGCGGCCATCGCTTGGTCCAGACCGTTGGCGCCCTCCAGGCGCATATGGCCCAGCCCGTACAGTTGGGCCACCCGGGCGGGATCGAGGTCGGTCGGGGTGCGCCAGTAGCGATCGAGTGTCGGTAGCCCGGCCTGGGGCAAGTAGTCGAAGATGGCCCCTCCGCCGTTGTTGAAGACCAGCAGTGTGGCATTGAGCCCCTGCGCGGCGAGCAGCCCGTTCATGTCGTGATAGAGCGCCAGATCCCCGAGAAGCGCCGTGACCGGCCTGGTCCCGGCTGACGCCAGGCCGAGGCTGGTGGAGACGTTGCCGTCGATGCCGCTGGCGCCGCGATTGCCCACCAGTGTCAGGGGCTGGGGGCCGCCGGCGAGAAAGCCGTCGGCGTCGCGGATGACCATGGAGCCGGCGCAGAACAGGATAGCTTCGGGCGGCAGGTCGCCCAGACCGGCCATGACCGTGGCCTCGACCGGCGGGCTTTCCAGACCGGCAAGGAGACTCGCGGCCCGGCGCTCTTGCTCCACCAGGGGGCCGGAGAAGGGTCCGACGGGTGCCGTGTCGAGCTGCGTGGCGAGGTCCTCGCACACCGCCAGAGGGTCCGCCCGTAGCACCTGGGTGTACCGGTGTGCCGGGTCCGGCCAGGGGCCGAGCGGCGTCACCGCGACGCAGGGATCGGTCGCGATGCGCGCCAGGTACTCCTGAAGGGGCCGGGAGGTGGGTAGGCCGCCGAAGTGCAGGACCCAGTCGGGCCGGTACAGGGCCTCGATGCCGGGGCGCCGTAGGAAGGCATCGTAGCGGGTGAGCACCAGCGAGCGGTCGTGGCCGCCGAAGCGCAGGCCCGAGAGCGGGTCGGCCAGGATGGGGCAGTCCAGCCGTCGGGCGAGGCCGGTGAGGGCCTGGGGTAGTCCCGGGGTTGGCGTCGTCCGCCCGCACACTATCAGGCCCGGGCGTCCCCCGATTCGCCGCGCCAGCTGCCTGATCGTATCCGGGTCTGGCGTCAGGCGCGGGTAGCTCGGGTGTGCCAACGGTCCCAGAGGCGCGGCGGGCGGCGGCAGGTCGCCTTTCGGAGTCAGCGGCTCGGGCAGTGGCACGTTGAGGTGCACCGGGCCGGGCAAGGGCCAGTGGGCTTGGTCGACCATGCGGGCGGCCCGGGCGCTCGCGTGTCGCAGGGCCTGCTCCGAGTGCTCGGGCTCCGGCAGCTGGAAGAACGCCCGGGCGTGCTGGCCGAACAGCCGGATCTGGTCCAGGGTCTGGTTCGCCCCGCAGGCCTGGAGCTCCGCGGGGCGGTCGGCGCTGATCAGGATCAGCGGCTGCAGATCCTGGGAGGCCTCCACAACGGCCGGCAGCCAATGGGCGGGGGCGCTGCCGGAGGTGCCGACCAGGGCTACGGCGGTGCTGCTCGCCTTGCCCAGGCCCAGGGCGAAAAAGGCGGCACTGCGCTCGTCGGGGGCGACCCAGGTGCGGATCTGCGCTTGTCGATCGAAGGCCAGGGTCAGGGGCGTGGACCGTGAGCCGGGCGAGATCACCGCGTGGCGCACGCCGCTTGCCGCTAAGCCGCCCACCAGGGCGTCGCACCAGCGCAGGTTGATCCCGGCCCTATCCATCGAAGCCCTGGGCCAGATCCCAGCCGGCGCGGGGACCCCGCCTCGAAGCGGGAACCTCAGGCCGCACCGAGGGCGTCCAGCATGGTGCGCAGCTTCCACTCGGTTTCGAGGAGCTCGGCCTCGGGGTCCGAGCCCGTCACGATCCCCGAGCCGGCGAAGAGGTCCGCCGTGTTTCCGCGGATGAGGGCGCAGCGCAGGATGACCGAGAGCTCGCCCCCGCCGTCGCCATCGAGCCAGCCCAGCGCGCCGGTGTACCAGCCCCGGGGCTCTGGCTCGTGCTCGGCTAGCCAGGCCAGCGCTCCCCGGCGCGGTGCGCCGCCCACCGCGGCCGTGGGGTGCAGCCGGGAAGCAATCCGAATCAGGGATGTCCCGGGGCGCGTTCGCCCCCGGATCGGGGTCCACAGATGCTGCAGTCCAGGCAGCTTCATCAGGTTGGGCGCGGCTGGGAAGCTCAGCCCGGTGCACAGGGGCCCCAAGGCCTGGACGAGGTCGTCGATCACCAACTGGTGCTCGCGGCGGATCTTGGCGCTGCCGCGCAACGCCTCGCCCAACTGGCCGTCGGCGACCGGGTCTCGGTTCCGGGGAGCGGTCCCCGCCACCGCGTCGCTGGCCACAATCCCGTCATGCAACGTCGCCAATCCCTCGGGTGAGACCCCAATCAGCGTGCCCTCGGCCCCACCCAGGGAGAAATGCACGCCCCCTGGGCGGTGGCGTTCGAGCCAGTCGAGCACGGCCGCAGTGGATATGGGGCGGTGCCGGCGTACGCGCACACGTCGGGTGACGACCACTTTGTCGATCAGCCCCTCGTCGATGGCCTGCAGCGCGAGATCGACACGGTGCATCCACTGGGCGTCCGAAGGGGAGCTCTCGATTCGGTCCAGCGGATCGGGCGCTGGATAGGCGTTCGTCGCGGGTGGACTGTCCCCGAACAGCCGGGACAGCTCTTGGGACCAGCGGCTCAGCGCGTCTCCAGGATGCTGCAGCGCGGCCGGGGCGCGGCTGAAGGTGAGTGCCGGGCTGCCGCCCCGGCGCTGATACAGCACGGCGGGTACCTCGATCCCTGCCTGGGCCGCCGCGAAGGGCAGGGCGAAGTTGGCGCGAGGGCGGAATCCGGTATGCTCAGGGTCCAGGGAGAGCCAGCTCGCGCACAGCGCTTCGAAACGAGCGTCCAGCTCGCCGAACCGGTCATCGCCCCGGGCGTCGAGCGCTACCGCGGGGGCCCCGCCGATGGCCCATTCGCGGCTTGCCGGGCGTCCCCAGTAGATGCCCGTGTCGCTCGGACCCCGGGGTCGCAGCTCGCCGAGCTCGGGGACGGCGAGCGTGACGCTCAGCGCACCCTGATGGTCGCGTACTCGATGCTCGCGCAGGCAGCAATCGAGGCGGGCTTCGAGGTCCGCGAGCAGCCGGTTGATGTCGGTGACGGGGATCAGCATGGAATCGATCTGGGTCCGGGGAGCGCTCGGCGCCGGGCGGGGCGTTAGTACGGGACTACGATGGGTCCGACCCGAACGGCTGGGGCCGCAGCAGAGCGAGGCTCATTTTCGCACAATCACAGCGGTCCGGTGTAGACGAAACGGGCCGGCGGGTTTCCCGCACCGGTCGTTGGGTTGAATCGGCGCCAGAAAGACCAACCATTTTGGTTGGAATAAGCCGGGCGTTCTGGTGTAGACTGTGCGGCCGAGTTTCTAACCCTTCCCCGCGGGGGCCGGCGGCGCTGGTCCCTACCCCAGGAGTGAGCCGATTATGACAGACGTGACCAAACAGCAGATCGAAGATGCGATCAAGGGCTACGTGGAGCCCAACCTCAAGAAGGATCTGGTGTCCGCCAAGGCCATCAAGGGCATTGAGATCGACGGCGGCAAGGTCAAGATCGAGGTGCTGCTCGGTTTCCCGGCGAAGGGGGTCCAGGACGCGATCGCGGCGGCGCTCAAGGAGCTCGCTCAAGGGGTCGCCGGTGTTTCCTCCTGCGAGGTCCATGTAAGCTGGAAGGTGGTTGCCCACTCGGTGCAGAAATCGCTCAAGCCGATCGACAACGTGAAGAACATCATCGCCGTCGCCTCGGGCAAGGGTGGGGTCGGCAAGTCCACCACCGCGGTGAATCTGGCGCTCGCTCTGTCCGCCGAAGGCGCCCGGGTCGGCCTCCTGGATGCCGACATCTACGGCCCGTCCCAGCCCCGCATGCTGGGCATCACCGGCAAGCCCGAGTCCAAGGACGGCAACACCCTCGAGCCGATGATGTCCTACCACCTACAGGCCATGTCCATCGGCTTCCTGATCGACGAGGAGACCCCGATGATCTGGCGTGGCCCCATGGTCACCCAGGCCCTGGAGCAGCTGCTCAACGACACCAACTGGTCGGAGCTCGATTATCTGGTCATCGACCTTCCTCCGGGCACGGGCGACACCCAGCTGACCTTGGCGCAGAAGGTGCCGGTCTCGGGCGCGATCATCGTCACGACCCCTCAGGACATCGCCCTGCTGGACGCACGCAAGGGCCTGAAGATGTTCGAGAAGGTGGAGGTTCCCGTGCTCGGCATCGTGGAGAACATGTCCATCCACATCTGCTCCAACTGCGGCCACGAGGAGCCGATCTTCGGCACCGGAGGCGGCCAGCGCATGGCCGACCAGCATGGGGTGGAGCTGCTCGGTCAGCTACCCCTGGACATCCGCATCCGCGAGGAGACCGACGGCGGTAAGCCGACAGTGGTGGCCGAGCCCGAGGCGCGCATCTCTCACATCTATCGCGACATCGCCCGCAGGACCGCAGCCAAGCTCTCGCTGCAGGCCAAGAGCTACGCCTCCAAGTTCCCCAGTATTGTCATTCAGAACAACTGAGTGGGCGCTGCGGTTGGGTCAGCGATGAGGCCGGGTATCGCCCGGCCTTATTGTTTGTGCGACCGCACGGGCGTGGGTCGGGAATCCGCCGGCCAGGGCGGCAAGCATTTCGTCTATAGTGGCAAGTGCCGCAGAGCACCTGTCGGCGGGTTTCGGGAGGGTTCGCCGATGACCGGGACCGGGAGGCCGAAGGACGCAGTCATGCCACAGACCGATCTCGAAGTTGCACCCTATCTGGCGTTGATGGTCAAGCAGGGCGCCTCGGACCTGTTCCTGCACACCGGCGCCAAGATGCTGATCAAGGGACCCGATGGCTTCCGCTGGGTCGGCGAGGTGCTCACGCCCGGGGTCAACGAGCGGGTGCTGCGCTCGGTGACCAGCGATGAGCGGATCAAGGAATTCGAGGAGAAGGGCGAGGTGGACTTCGCGGTGGGGCTGCCCAACGTAGGCCGGTTCCGCGCCAATGCGTTCCGCCAGCGCGGCGAGGTCTCGATCGTGTTTCGGCACGTCAAGAGCGAGATCCCCACGATCGAGGAGCTGCGCGTGCCCCTGGTCCTCAAGGACCTGGTGATGCAGAAGAACGGCCTGATCCTGATCGTCGGGTCCACCGGATCGGGCAAATCCACCACCCTGGCGGCCATGATCGGGTACCGCAACGCGAACGCACCCGGTCACATCCTGACCCTCGAGGACCCGATCGAGTACATCCACAAGCACCAGAGGTCGGTGATCGCGCAGCGCGAGATCAGCGTGGACACCGCGAGCTACCACACCGGCATGCGCGCGGCGATGCGCGAGGCCCCGGACGTCATCCTGGTCGGGGAGATCCGCGACACCGAGAGCATGGACTACGCCCTGAAGCTTGCCAATACCGGACACCTGTGTCTGTCGACCCTGCACTCGAACAACACCATCACCGCCCTGGACCGGATGCTGAACTTCTTTCCTCGGGAGACTCAGGAGCAGGAGGTGAAGCGGGTCGCGGAGAACCTGCGGGCGATCATCTGTCAGCGCCTAGTGCCGACGCTGGACGGTCAGAAGACCGCGGCGGTCGAGGTGATGGTCAACACGCCCCGGATCAAGGATCTGATCGTCAAGCAGGATTGGAGCACCATCCGGGGCGCCGTGGAGGCCGGCGCCCAATATCACATGCAGACCTTCGACCAGTCGCTGGTCCAGCTGCACGCGGATGGCCGGATCTCCGACAAGGTCGCAATCGAGTTCGCCGATTCACGCAACAACGTGGCGTTGCATATCCGCCTGAGCGCCGCCGGCGGCCGGCTGACCGGCGACCTGTCGCTGAAGGAGATCGACGACAGCCGCCCGGTCTGAGAGGGCGCCGCGCCGGCGGCGGCGCGCGCTACCGCCGAGCCCCGGTCCCTGTGTACCATCTGGCAGCCGCACCGCGCCCGAGGGCATAGATGAGCATCAAGTCCGACAAGTGGATCCGTCGCATGGCGCAGCAGAACGCCATGATCGAGCCGTTCGAGCCGTCCCAGGTGCGCGAGAGCGAGCGCGGACGGGTGATCTCGTATGGCACCTCGAGCTACGGCTACGACATCCGCTGCGCCGACGAATTCAAGATCTTCACCAACATCAACTCGGCCATCGTCGACCCGAAGAACTTCGACGCGTCGAGCTTCGTCGACGTGCGCTCGGACGTTCTGCATCATCCCGCCCAACTCCTTCGCCCTGGCACGCACCGTGGAGTACCTGCGCATCCCGCGAAACGTGCTCACCATCTGCCTGGGCAAGTCCACCTACGCGCGCTGCGGGATCATCGTCAACGTCACGCCGCTCGAGCCGGAATGGGAGGGCCACGTGACGCTGGAGTTCTCCAACACCACCCCGCTGCCGGCGAAGATCTATGCCAACGAGGGTGTGGCTCAGATACTTTTCCTGGAGTCCGACGAGGTCTGCGAGACCTCCTATCTGGATCGCGGGGGTAAGTACCACGGCCAGCGGGGGGTGACCCTGCCCAAGCCTTGACCCTGGAAAGAGCGTTTGAACCTAGAAACGGCAGTTGACCTCTTCAAGTAACGATCAAGTGTTCGATTGGACCATGATGGAGGACGAGCCTGATGCTCACCCGCCGGGTGATGGCCGCTACGGCCACCAAGGCACGCACCGCGCGGCGCCTGGCTGCGTTATAACTCGTTGGAATAGGGCTGCTATTCCGCCTCGTTACGCCTTGCCAGACACCACGCGGCACGCACCCTGGCGGCCGTTCAACTGCCGCTTCTAGGTTGAACCGCCAAGGCGCCAAGATAGCCAAACGTTTCAAGGCGATATCGGCGAAACCGGAGTCACCCCTTGGGTGAAGAGCGTGCGAGGTGCGTATCCGCCTTGGCGTCCTTTGCGCCTTTGCGGTTCCTATTGCCGTTTTTCGGCTGACCGGGCCTCGCCGGACGCTCGGCTCACGGACTGGCGGCGTTCGGCTGGCGGCGCACCGTGCTCAGGTCCATGCGGTAGAGCTGGTCACCCTCACGCCGATCGACGCGCACCGGCAGGTAGCCCAGGCTGGGGGCGCACCAGAGGAGCAGCGTGGATGGGCGGTCGTCCCTGCGTCGCATGACCCTCAGGGTCGCCAGCTCGCCGGCCGACGTGTGCAAGGTCTCGCGCCCCTGCAGCTCGTACCGGTAGGTCTTGAGCTTGCCGCCATCGGCGACCGGGATGCTCAGCTCACGCAGCCCGCGAGCGAGCGCGGCGATCAGGCCGAGCTGCTGGCTAAGCTTGTCCTGCGCATTCATCGGCACCGCCATGCTCCATGTGGTGCCGCCGGCCCGGTTGGCGACCTTGCCAGCGCTGCGGTCGAAGTCCACGCGCACCTCGCGTAACGTCTCGCCGTAGCGCCGGGTGTAGGAGTAATGGCTCGGGGCGAACCCCGAGACGCTCCAGAGACCCTCGCTGCGCTCGACGACCTCACCGTCCCGAAACACCGCCATCAGCCCGGTCGGCTCGGTACGGCTCTCGTACACGTAGGCGCCGTCCGGGCGGACCTCCAGGGACACCACCACCTTTGCCAGGGGAATATCGTCACGCAGCAGCTGGTACTCGGCCACGGTGGAATCCACAGGTGGTGGCTCGGCGGCAGGGAAGGCCGGCGCCAGCGGGAGGACCAGGAGAGCCAGGGCGAGCGCTCGGCGTGGGGCACTCATGCGCGGGCCTGGTCCTCGACGAAATCCCAGATCACCGGCTTTGCCAGGGCCTTGCCGTCCAGAACGGGGAGGGCCCCGTCGAGCCGCAGCCGCCCTTCGGCGAGCCAGCGGATCACCTGGGGATAGATCTGGTGCTCACGCTCCAGTACCCGAGCGGCGAGGCTGGCAGGATCGTCACCGCGCTTGATCGCCACCCGCGCCTGAAGCACCAGAGGGCCCCCGTCGAGCTCCTCGGTGACGAAGTGCACACTGGCCCCGTGCTCGGTCTCTCCGGCCGCCAGGGCGCGCTCGTGGGTGTGCAGGCCCCGAAACCTGGGTAGCAGCGAGGGGTGGATGTTGAGCATCCTGCCGCGGTAGCGCGCGACCAGCCCGGGGGTGAGGATGCGCATGAACCCGGCAAGGACGACCAACCCGGGGTCGAATTCGTCGATCAGGGCGCCGAGGGCCGCGTCGTAGGCCTCCCGGGAGGCAAAACCGCGGTGGTCGAGCACCCGGGTCTCGATCCCCGCCCGGCGTGCCCGCTCCAGGCCGAGCGCGTCCGGGACGTTGCTGATCACTGCCCGGATCTCCACGGGTAGATCCCTCGCCGCCCGGTGGATGATGGCCTGCAGGTTGCTCCCGCTCCCGGAGATCAGGACGACCAAGGCCAGGCGGCGTTCGAGCTCCATCATCCGGGACGGTGTTCGAACGCCACCGCGGGGACCTCGCCCGGGGTGGACTCAATCCGGCCGATGACCCAGGCGGTCTCGCCGCTGGCGCGCAGGGACTCCAGGGCATTGTCGAGATCGGCCGACGCGACCGCGACGACCATGCCGATGCCGCAATTGAAGGTGCGCAGCATCTCGGTCTCGGCCACCCCTCCGGCATGCTGCAGCCACTCGAAGATCGCCGGGCGGGGCCAGGCGCTGGGGTCGATCAGCGCCCCGGTGCCGTTTGGGAGAGCCCGGGGCACATTCTCCGTCAGACCCCCGCCGGTGATGTGGGCGAGGGCGTGGACCTCGCAGCGCTCCATCAGGGCGAGGAGCGACTTCACGTAGATGCGAGTGGGCGCCAGGAGCCTCTCGCCGAGGGGGCGGCCGTCGAGCAAGCCCGCCAGGTCCGCGCCGCTCACCTCGAGGATCTTGCGGATCAGGGAGTAGCCGTTGGAGTGTGGTCCGGACGAGGCGAGCCCGATCAGCGGATCGCCCGGGCGTACACGCGCCGCATCGATGATGCGGTCTTTCTCGACTACCCCGACGCAGAACCCGGCGAGGTCGTAATCCCCGGCACCGTACATGCCGGGCATTTCGGCGGTCTCGCCGCCGGTCAGCGCGCAGCCTGCCAGCTCACAGCCTCGCGCTATACCCGTGATCACGTCGGCCGCCACGTCCACGTCCAGGTGCCCGGTGGCGTAGTAGTCGAGGAAGAACAGGGGCTCGGCACCGCTGACCACGATGTCGTTGGCGCACATGGCCACCAGGTCGATGCCGATGGTGTCGTGCTTGCCCAGCACGAGCGCCAGCTTCAGCTTGGTCCCCACACCGTCGGTGCCGGACACCAGCACCGGCTGTCTGTAACGGTCCAACGGGACCTCGAACAGGGCCCCGAAGCCGCCGATCCCCGACAACACGCCGGGGCGCAGGGTGCTGCGCACGAGCGGCTTGATGCGCTGCACCAGCGCATTGCCCGCGTCGATGTCGACGCCGGCGTCACGGTAGCTCAGCGAGGAGGGCGACCGCCCGCTCGAATTCTGCTCCACTTGCTCCCCCGGGGCTCCTGGGCCAGGCCGACGCCGGTGGTCGGCCTAGGCGTCAGTGTACCAGCAGGCTCGAGGTTTCTCACCGCGCTTTGGGCCCCCGGTGCCGGGCCGCGCGGCACCTTTCCCCGGCTGGTCCAGCGTTTAGACAGAGGCCGGGGGCCGCGCTAGAATCGCCGCCATATGCGTTCGCCGCGCCCCATAAGGAAGCGTTTCTGCTGCATGCCGGTGCAATGCGCCGGTTTGTTTGCGCAGCTCCTGTTGGCCCTTCTCCTGCTTGTCCCCGGCGATCCCCTGGCCGCTGCGGAGGTCGCCGGTCTCTACCAGGCCCAGGTCCCTGTCGCCGATCAGGGCGCCGCCGAGCGTAAGCGGGGTATGGGCGAGGCCTTCCGGGAAGTCGTGCTCAAGGTTACAGAGCACCGCGACGTTCCGCGCGCTGCAGGCCCTGTCGACGCCTCGCGCTTCGTCCAGCAATTTCGTTACCTCACCGAGCAGCCCACCGAGGGGCAGGCGACCGGCCTTCAGCTCTCGGTTCAGTTCGACAAGACCGCGGTCGACGGCTGGCTGCACGAGCAGGGGCTTGCGGCCTGGAGCGGCGATCGCCGCCCCAGCACCCTGCTCTGGTTGGGTCTCGAGCGGCAGGGCCGGCGCCAGCTGTTCGTGCCGGACCTCGATCCGTCGACCAAGGGGCTTATCCAGGGCGTCGCCGAGGCCCGTGGCATGGTGCTGGTGTTGCCCCTCGGGGATCTCGAAGACCGTTCGCGGCTCAGCGCGCAGGATCTCTGGACGGATCGGCCCGAAACGATCCGGGCGGCCTCCCAACGCTACCGTCCCGATTTGGTGCTGTCGGGGCGGGTGAGCCAAGCGGGTCCGGGGACATGGAACGGCCAGTGGACGCTGATCCAGGGCGATCGGGTGGAGCGTTGGAACGACCAGCAGACCGAGCTTGCCCCAGTGCTCACGCACGGCCTGGATCGGACGGCTGATACGCTGGCTGCCCGTTTCCCGCCATCCACCACTGCGGTCCCGGCCGGGAGCCTGTCCCTGCGGGTGAGCAACGTCCTCAGCCTGGCGGACTACCTGCGGCTGCGTGCGCACCTGGCGTCTCTGGGAGGGGTGCAGGCCCTGGCGCTGCAAGAGCTGGAGCCCGATGCGGCGATCTTCCGGCTCAGGGCCGATGTCGGCCAGGACGCCCCGGCCCAGTCGCTGGCACTCGGCGGTGTGCTTACCGAGGTCCCCGTTGCCACTGCCGGGGCCGGCGCCGATGCGCCGATTCTGCAGTATCGCTTGAGTCCGTGACTGCGCGCGACATTCCGAATCTGATCACCGCCGCGCGGATGCTGCTCGTGGTCCCGGTCGCTTGGGCGATCGCGGGAGCTCACTATGGAGCGGCCCTTCTGCTGTTCGCGGGTGCCGGCTTTTCCGACGCCCTCGATGGCTATCTCGCCAAGCGGTTCTCCTGGGAGAGTCGCCTCGGCGCCCTGCTCGATCCTATCGCCGACAAGCTCATGCTGATCACGGCCTACGCCATGCTGGGGTGGAGGGGCTTGGTCCCCTATTGGCTCGTCGCGGCGGTGATCCTGCGTGACCTGGTGATCGTCGGTGGGGCCTGCGCCTACCAGCTGCTGATCGCGCCCGTGGAGGGTGAGCCCAACCTGTTGAGCAAGGTCAACACCCTGGCTCAGATCGTGCTCGTGCTTGCAGTGGTCGCGGACCGTGCTGTTCCGTCGGCCCCGGGCTGGGTCCTGAGACCCCTGGTCTGGGTCGTAGCCGCGACGACCGTCGCCAGCGGGGCAACCTACGTGTGGGTCTGGGGCCGCAGGGCGCTGGCCGCCCGCCGCCGCGGCCCGGGGGTGAGCGACCCTCGGAAGTGAATGGCCTCGGTCCTGGCGGAAGGTGCCGGCTGGCCGATCCAGCTCCTCTCTCCGCTCCTCTCCGGGTCCGTGGCCTGATTTGTGCGTTGTCAAGAAGCCGCCGACGGGGGTCGGCCAACGCGTTGCCCCATTCGGTGTCGCGGGCCCGTCTCCGGCGGACGTTTGCACGTGGACGGGCCCGGAAAGGCGTACGACGTTTTATCGAGAGCCAGGCATCCGGTTTCACGCGGGGAGCGGAAAGTGAAAATGGAGGAAGGGGAGCGCGATCGGAGGCTATCGCCGCCGCCGTGCGAAACGAAGTTGACAGCGTGGCCGGTTCCGCCGACCATGCATGCGCCCTTTCCACGGTACCTCCGCTGCATTCGCGCCTGCGGTAAGCCTCCAAGCGGTCGTCGTGGACATCCGGGGCGCTTGGCAGCGACTGTCAGAGATGCAAACGGCTGTGGCCCTTCTCACTGTTCTCCGTCGGAGTGTCATCGTGCGATCGGTTTCGCGAATGGTGCGACCTTCTTTGGTGAGGGGCTAACGCGGTGCTCACTTTCTGCCCGCCGATCTTGCTGGTTACCCGCCCATCCCCGGACAACGGGGTCAGCCTCGTGCATCGGGGCAGTCGCGTGACCAAGGGCGGCGTGCTGCCACATGCGGCGGGTGGCTTGCACCAACGATCCCGCGTGGCCTCGGCTGAGGGCCGGCGCTGATGTCCGATCTTGCTACCGGCGTCATCATCTGGCTCTACGCCCTGATCGCCGTCGGCGTGGTGGTGTTCATGCTGGTGCTCAACTGGCTGATCGGCGGCTACCGCCGGGAGCCGGACACCGAGCAGGAGATGCCTTTCGAGAGCGGCATCCCGCCCACCGGGGACGCCCGGGTGCCCTTCCCCATGAGCTACTACCTGGTGGCGGTCTCCTTCCTGATCTTCGAGCTGGAGGCGGCCTTCCTATTCGCCTGGGCCGTGGACTACTGGAGCCTGGGCGTGGCCGGCACGGTGGGCGCCCTGGTGTTCATCATGATCCTGCTGCTCGGCCTGGTGTACGAGTGGCGCAAAGGGGGCCTGTCGTGAGCACCCAATTCCCCCCGGACCACGCCGCAGAGCCCGCCGCCGGGGCAGGCCCGCTCAACACCGTCTTCACCACCCTGGAAGACGTGCTGGCCTGGGGGCGCAAGTCCTCCCTCTGGCCGTACAACTTCGGCACCTCCTGCTGCTTCGTGGAGATGGTCACGGCGCTCACCCCGCGCTTCGACATTGCCCGCTTCGGCGCCGAGGTGCTGCGCGGCTCGCCGCGCCAGAGCGACCTGATGATCACCGCCGGCACCATCTTCACCAAGATGGCGCCGATGATCCTGCGCCTGTACCACCAGATGCTCGCTCCCAAGTGGGTGATCTCCATGGGCTCCTGCTCCAACTCCGGAGGCATGTACGACGTCTACAGCGTGGTGCAGGGTGTGGACCAGATCCTGCCGGTGGACGTGTACGTCCCCGGCTGCCCGCCCCGCCCCGAGGCGCTGATGCAGGGGATCATCCTGCTGCAGCAGAAGATCGCCGAGCACCCCATACCGCTCGGCCTGCGCCGCCCGCTGGGCATCTGGGTGCCGCCCCAATGAGTGCCGTGATCGCCGAGCTCGAGCAGCACCCGCCCCAGGCATCCGGCAAGGACGTGCCGGTGCTCCAGGTGGCGCCGGAGAGCCTGCTGGAGGTGCTCACCCACCTCAAGCGGCATTCCGAGCCCCGCTACGAGATGCTCTACGACCTATCGGCCATCGACGAGTCGGGCCGGGGCGGCGGCTACACCGTGTTCTACGAGCTGTGCTCCCTGTCGGGTAACCGCGACCTGCGCCTGAAGGTGCACATCGAGGACGAAGACACCGCACTGCCGAGCATCACCTCCCTGTGGCCCAGCGCCAACTGGTACGAGCGCGAGGTCTACGACCTGTTCGGGCTGCAGTTCAGCGGCCATCCGGACCTGCGCCGCATCCTGCTGCCGGTCTATTGGGAAGGCCACCCGCTGCGCAAGTCCTATCCCGGCCGCGCCACCGAGCACGGGCCTTACAGCCTGCCGCCGGAGCGCCACCGCCAGTTGATGGAGACCTACCGGGTCGTCGACACCCGCCAGCCCGGGGAGCGCGAGGACGAGATGATCCTCAACATCGGGCCCAACCACCCGGGCACCCACGGCATCCTGCGCCTGGTGGCGCGCCTGCGCGGGGAGACCGTGGTCGGCCTGGACCCGGACATCGGCTTCCATCACCGGGGCGCCGAGAAGATCGCCGAGCGCCACACCTATCACAACTACATCCCCTACTGCGACCGCATCGACTATCTCGCCGGGGTGGCCAACGAGCTGCCCTATGTGATGGCGGTGGAGCGGCTCGCCGGCATCGAGGTGCCGGAGCGGGCGGTGGTGATGCGGGTGATGCTCTCGGAGATGTTCCGCATCGCCGCCCACCTGGTGTGGCTGGGCAGCTTCTCCCACGACCTGGGCCTGATGGCGCCGGCCTTCTACTGCTTCCGCGAGCGCGAGTTGATCTTCGACATCGTGCAAATGGTCACGGGCGGGCGCATGCACCCCTCGTTCTTCCGCATCGGCGGGGTCTCTCTGGACCTGCCCGAGGGCTGGCGCGAGGCCGTCGACATCA
The DNA here is from genome assembly GCA_963775335.1 of uncultured Gammaproteobacteria bacterium. Classification (GTDB taxonomy): domain Bacteria; phylum Pseudomonadota; class Gammaproteobacteria; order Chromatiales; family Chromatiaceae; genus CAVQCX01. The sequence goes on along the minus strand of CAVZIJ010000002.1, from coordinate 1,037,163 downwards.
TGACCGCCAGCGTCGAAAAGGCCCTGCCGGAATTCGAGGCGATCACCGTCAACAGTCCCATCTTCCAGCTGCGCACCCGGGGCACCGCCCAGTACGACACCCAGCGCGCCATCGACTGGGGCTTCACCGGGCCGAACCTGCGCTGCACCGGCTATGCCTGGGACCTGCGCAAGGTCAGGCCCTACTGCGGCTACGAGGACTATGACTTCGAGGTCCCCACCGCCACCGAGGGCGATGCCCTGGCGCGCACCCGGCTGCGCCTGGAGGAGATCCGCCAGACCCTGCGCATCGTGCGCCAGGCGGCCGAGCGCATGCCGGGGGGGCCCGTGCTCTCTGACCAGGCCCACTACGCCTTCGCCCGCAAGGAGCGCACCCTGGAGGACATAGAGACGCTGATCCACCACTTCGTGGGCACCGGTCGAGGCATGGCCATGCCCGCCGGGGAGAGCTCGTTCCGTACCGAGGCCCCCAAGGGAATGATGAGCTACTTCCTGGTGTCCGACGGGTCGCCCAATCCCTACCGGGTACGTATCCGCACGCCGTCCTTCCCCCATGTGCAGGCCTTCTCGTGGCTCTGCGAGGGGCACCTGCTGGCAGACCTGATCGCCACCATCGGCTCCATGGACTACGTACTGGCGGACCTGGACCGATGAGCGCATCTCAGCGTTTGACCTGCCGACTTCCGACCGGAGCTGCCCAGGCGCCATGCTGACCGATCACGAGCGCAGCCACCTGCAGGAGCACATCGCCCGCTATCCCGAGAAGCGGGCGGGGGCGATCTACACGCTGCAGTTCCTGCAGCAGAAGTACGGCTACCTGTCCGACGAGGCCTTGGCCGAGGCGGGCAAGCTGTGCGGTCTCTCGATGACCCAGCTGGATGAGCTGGCGACCTTCTATACCCTGCTGCTGCGCCGCCCGGCGGGCCGCACCGTGGTGCGCATCTGCGACAGCATCGCCTGCCACCTGGCCGGCGCCCCGGCCCTGCTGGCCGAGGCCCAGCGCCTGACCGGCGTGCCCCTGGGCGGGATCAGCCAGGATGGCTCGGTCACCGTCATGCCCCACGTCTGCCTGGGGCTGTGCGAGCAAGCGCCGGCGGCGCTGGCCGGCGAGCGCGCGGTCGGCGGGCTGAGCCCGGCATCCCTGGGCGAGCTGCTGGCCTCCCTGAAGACCGAGGCGGAGGGCTGAGCGTGGATCTGGTGCTGAGTCGCAATTTCCACCTGCCCCAGCCTCCCGGGCTGGCGGAGTACCGCGCCGGGGGCGGCTACGAGGCGCTCAAGACCGCCCTGGGGCAGGACCCCGAGGCGATGATCGAGATGGTCGACAAGACGGGCCTGCGCGGCTACGGTGGGGCGGGCTTCCCGCTGGCGCGCAAATGGCGGGCCCGTGGGCCCAATGCCCCCCATCCGCGCTACCTGGTGATGAACGTGGACGAGACCGAGCCGGGCTCGTTCAAGGACCGCCAGTTGCTGTACCGCGATCCCCACCAGGTGATCGAGGCGGTGCTGGTGACAGGGTTCATCGAGCAGGCCGACCATGCCTACGTGTTCGTGCGCGGGGAGTACGCCGAAGGGGCCCGGCGCCTGGAGCAGGCGGTGGCCGAGGCCCGGGAAGCGGGCCTGGTGGGCCGCAACATTCTGGGCTCGGGCTTCGATCTCGACATCGACGTGCACCTCTCCGCCGGGCGCTATATCTGCGGCGAGGAGACCGCCCTGCTCAACGCCCTGGAGGGGCGCCGCGGCAATCCCAGGTCCAAGCCGCCCATGCCCTTCGAGAAGGGCCTGTGGGGCGCACCGACGCTGGTACACAACATCGAGACCCTGTGCCACGTGCCGCACATCGTCAGCCGGGGACCGGACTGGTTCAACGGACAGGGCGTCAACGGCGGTCGCGGCACCAAGCTCTACAGCGTCTGCGGCGAGGTCAAGCGCCCGGGCTTCTGGGAGCTGCCCATGGGCACCACCGCCCGGGAGCTGATCTTCGAGCACGCCGGCGGTCCCCTGGACGGCCAGGAGCTGGTGGCCTTTCTGCCCGGGGGCGCGTCCACCGCGTTCCTGCTGCCGGAGCATCTGGACACCCCCATGCACTTCGACGCGGTGGGCGCCACTGGCTCGCGCTTCGGCACCTGCGGCATCATCGCCCTGGGCAGCGGCACCTGCCCGCTGGACTTCCTGATTGGCATCCACAGATTCTTCGTGCGCGAGTCCTGCGGCTTCTGCACCCCCTGCCGGGACGGCCTTCCCTATCTGCACAGCTTGTTGGAGCGGGTCGAGGCCGGCCAGGGCCAGTCGGGGGACCTGGAGCTGATGCTGGAGCTGTGCGCCAAGATCGCCCCCAACTCCTTCTGCGCCTTCGCCCCGGGGGCGATCATGCCCCTGGAGTCCGGCCTGAAGATCTTCGCGGATGTGATTCAGGCACACATCGAGCGCGGCGCCTGTCCCTACCGAGGAGCTCATTGAGTGGGCACCTTCTACGTCGACGACCGGGCCATCCCCTTCAACGACGGGGACAATGTGATCGAGGCGGCGCACGCCGCGGGCATCGAGATTCCGCATTTCTGCTACCACCCGGCGCTGGGCAGCCTGGGCGCCTGCCGGCTGTGTATGGTGGAGCTCCAGCCCAGCCGCGAAGGCGAGCGACCGAGGACCATGGCCGCCTGCATGCTCAAGGCCCAGGACGGGATGCGCGTGTCCCTCAGCGCCGACAAGGCGGTGGCGGCGCGCCAGTCGGTGGTCGAGCTGGTGATGACCAACCATCCCCACGACTGCCCGGTGTGCGACGAGGCCGGGGAGTGCCACCTGCAGAATACGACCATCGAGGTGGGACCCGCCTACCGGCGCTACCAGGGCAGCAAGCGCACCTTCCTCAATCAGGACATGGGTCCGCTGGTCTGGCACGACATGGACCGCTGCATCACCTGCTATCGCTGCGTGCGCTTCTACCAGGACTATGCGCTCGGCACCGACCTGGGGGTCCTGGGCTCGCGCAACCGCGTGTATTTCGGGCGCGCCGGCGACGGCCCCCTGGAGAGCCCCTTCGCGGGCAACCTGGTGGAGGTCTGCCCCACCGGGGTGTTCACCGACAAGGTGTTCCGCCGTCACTACGGCCGGGTCTGGGACCTGCAGACCGCGCCCTCGGTCTGCCCCCACTGCAGCGTCGGCTGCAACACCCTGCCCGGGGCGCGTAACGGCACCCTGCGGCGGGTGATTCACCGCTCCAATCACCGGGTCAACGAGTGGTTCATCTGCGACCGCGGCCGCTACGGTCATCGCTACAGCGAGAGCCCTGACAGGGCTCTCAAGGCGCGCATCGACGGCCGCGAGGGTGAGCTCGCCGAGGTCATGGGGGCGACCGCCGATCGCCTGGCCGACGCCCAGGGGGTGATCGCCGGCCTGGGCTCGGTGCGCGAAGACATGGAGGGCAACGCCGCCCTGCGCTCGCTGATGGCCGCCATGGGCGGCTGGTACAGCGCCCATGCCAGCCCCGATCTGGAGGCGGCTATCTCCGAGGCGGCCGCGGCCAGCGAGCAGGCGCCTACGCTGAATGAGATCGCCGCCGCCGATGCGCTGCTGGTGGTGGGCGACCTGACCGGGCACGCCCCGATGATGGACCTGGCGGTACGCCAGACCGTGCGCGCCGGCCATCCCGTGATCGTGCTGCACAGCGTGCCCGTGCCCCTGGCGGCCCATGCGACCCAGTCGCTGAGCCTGGCGCCGGCGGAGCTCTCCAGCGCCCTGGCCACCCTGCGCAAGCGCGCCGAGAACCCCAATGCCCGGGCCAACGCCACCCTCAAGGCCATAGACGAGTTGCTCGCCCAGGCCGAGCGGCCGATGGTGCTCGGAGTCGCCGAGACCCTCGGAGCGGCAGGCTGCAGGTCCCTGGCCCAGCTGGCCAAGGCGACCGGCGCGCGCTGCGCCTTCGCCCTGCCCGGGGCTAATGCCTTCGGCACCGCCCTGCTGTCGCGCCCGGGCGATGGCGAGCGGGTGCTGCGCTCGGTGGAGAGCGGCGAGGTCGACACCCTGATCGTGCTGAGCTCGGATCCCTTCGGCTCGGACCCGGGCGCGGCGCGCTGGCGCGCGGTGCGCCCCAACCTCAAGCTGCTGGTGGTGCTGGACTGCATCGCCACCGAGACGGTGCGTCAGGCCGACGCCTTCATCCCCCTGGCGGCGCTCACCGAGCGTACCGGTACCTTCGTCAACTACAGCGGCCTGGCCCAGGGCTTCGGCAAGGTGTTCGCGCGGGAGCCCGCCCTGCCGGACCCCTACGCGGCGATCTGCGATCTGGGCCACATGGTGGGACTGTCCCGGATTGTGCGCAACGCCGAGGTGCTGGCCTACAAGTATCTGGACCGCCCGCCGGTGCCGGGACGCACCGGCATCAAGGTGGAAGCCAGCGCCTACACCCATCTGCGGGCCAGCGCCGAGGCGGACTACAAGCCCGCGGCGGCACCGAGCGGGCATTGGCAGGCGGCGCTCATGACCTGGTACGGCGACGACCCTCTGGCGGGCTTCGCTCCCGAGCTGAGCTCGCTGGCCCCGCCCCCGGCCGCGTACATCGCCCCGGGCCAGGGCATGGACGCGGACGCGCCGGCCGGCACGCGGCTCAGGCTGCGCGGGCCCCTGGGCAAGATCGACCTGCCCTTGGCCTACGATACCGCTTGCGCCCAAGACACCCTGGGCCTGAATCGGGCGGCCATGGCGGCGCTCGGGGTGAGCGAAGGCGGAGGCGTGGAATGGGAGCCGCTGCCATGAGTCCGGTCGTCTACTGGTTCGCCGTCGTCATCGGCATCGCCATCACCGTGTTCGCCCTGGTGGGCATGGCCGCGGTGCTGGTCTTCGGCGAGCGCCGGGTCCTGGGGCTGCTGCAGGATCGCTACGGCCCCAACCGGGTGGGACCCTTCGGCATACTGCAGTCCATCGCCGACGCGCTCAAGCTGCTCAGCAAAGAGGTCTTCATCCCGCCCTTCGCGGATACCCGCTTCTACCTGCTGGCGCCGGTGCTGGTGGCCACCTCGGTGCTGGTGAGCTTCGTGGTGGTGCCCATAGGACCCGGACTGAATTGGGCGGCCAATCTCAACGTCGCTGTCCTCTTCGTGCTCGCCATGAGCTCGGTCAACGCCTACGGGGTCTTCCTGGGCGGCTGGTCATCCAACAGCAAATATCCGCTGATCGGCTCGGTGCGCGCCATTGCACAGCTGATCAGCTACGAGCTGTCCCTAGCGCTGGCGGTCATGGGCGTGGTGCTGCTCTCCGGGTCCTTCCAGTTGGATGCCATCGTCGAGGCCCAGCACATCCCCTACTTCCTGCTGCAGCCGGTGGGCTTCCTGATCTTCCTGGTCTGCGGAGTGGCCGAGACCCACCGCTTGCCCTTCGACCTGCCGGAGGCGGAGAACGAGCTGGCGGCCGGCTTCAACACCGAGTACGGCGGGATGATCTTCGCCCTGTTCTTCCTCGGCGAGTACATGGCGATGCTGCTCATCGCCGCGCTCACCACCACCCTGTTCCTGGGCGGCTGGCGGGGGCCGTTTCTGCCCTGGGCGGGCCCGCTGTGGTTCGCGCTGAAGACCGGGGCCGTGGTGCTGGTGTTTTACTGGCTGCGCACCAGCCTGCCGCGGCTGCGCTATGACCAGCTGATCGCCTTCGGCTGGAAGTTTCTTTTGCCCCTGGCACTGGTGAACATCATGGTCACCGCGCTGGTGGGCATGTTCTGGATGTGAGCGCGCCTGGGGCGACTGGACTGGCAAAGACATGTCAATGAACGTGCTCAAGACCATCGCGCAGCTGGCCGGCGCCCTGGCGGTGACCGCCAAGCACGCGCTGGCCAAACGGCCGACGGTGCAATACCCCGACGAGATGCCGGCCCTGCCGCCGCGCTACAAGGGTCGCATCGTGCTGACCCGCGACCCGGACGGTCAGGAGCGCTGCGTGGCCTGCTACCTGTGCTCGTCGGTGTGCCCGGTGGACTGCATCCGCATCCAGGGCGCCGAGGCGCCCGGGGACGACCGGCGCTATCCGCTGACCTTCAGCATCAACTTCGCCCGCTGCATCTTCTGCGGCATGTGCGAGGAGGCCTGCCCGACGCTCGCCATCCAGCTGACGCCGGATTTCGAGCTGGCTGCCTACAGCCGCGGCACGATGCTCTTCCAGAAGGAGGACCTGCTGATCGCAGGCACCGGCAAGCATCCCCATTACAACTTCTACCGGCACTCCGGGGTGCCGGTGCGGGGCAAGGCCATCGGCGAGGCGGCCCACGAGTCCCCGCCGGTGGACCCGCACTCGAACCTACCGTAGATCAGGAAAGGCGACGCCATGCTCTGGAACGGCATCTTCTATGTCACCTCGGCCGTCATGCTGGTCTCGGCGCTGTCTGCTTTGTTCGCCCGCCAGGCCATGTACGGGGGGCTGTATCTGGTCACCTCCATGGTCGCCATGGCGGTGCTCTATTACCTGCTCGGGGCCCCTTTCATCTCCGCCCTGCAGGTGAGCCTGTACGTGGGTGCGGTGTTGGTGCTGCTGGTGTTCATGATGACCATGCTCCACCGCGCGGCGCCGCGCACCTACGTACCGCGTATGAACCGCCGCTTCTGGTGGCCCATGCTGCTGCTCCTGGTGCTGCTCGCCGAGGTCGCCACGCTGTTCGCCACCGGGCCGCAGACGGCCATCCCGAGCTTCACCTCCATCGGTCCCAAGGCCGTGGCCGAGGAGCTGTTCGGCCACTATCTGCTGATCGTCGAGGCCACCGCCCTGTTGCTGCTGGCGGCGCTGACGGCGGTGCTCTACCTCAGCCGCAAGGTGGAGGAATCCTGATGGTCTACGAGCCGACCCTGATGACCGGCGCGCTGCTGTTCCTGATCGGGCTCGCCATGGTGCTGCTGCGCCGGGAGGTGCTGTTCGTGCTCATGGGCATAGAGGTCATGTTCAACGGCGCGGGACTCACGGCCGCCGCCGCTGGCCAGTACTGGCAGGATTCCGTGGGGCAGATCCTGGTACTTTTCCTGATGACCATCACCGGCGCCGAGCTGGCGGTGGCCCTGGTGCTGGTGTACCTGGCATTCCGCCGGCTCAAGGTGACCGAGCTCTCGGAGATCCACAGCCTCCAGGATGCGCCGGCGCTGCCCGAGGAGTCGCGTCCATGAGCGATTGGCTCTGGCTGATTCCGGGCAGCCCCTTGGCGGGGGCCGCCGCGATCGCGCTCTTTGGCGGCTATGTGCGACCCGTCACAGCCGCACGCGTCGCTACCCTGGCGATGCTGGTCTGCGCCGCCGCGGTGGCCGCCCTCTGGCTCGGTGGGGGTACCGCGGGGACGGCCCACCAGACCCTCTATACCTGGATGGCTGTGGGCGACTGGCAGGCTACGATCGGCCTGCGCGTGGACCGCGTGAGCCTGGTGATGGTCAGCGTGGCCGGCTGGGTCGGCTTCCTGATCCATCTGTTCTCCCTGTCCTTCATGGCCGACGACTACGGCGAGCGGCGCTACTACGTGTTCCTCAACCTGTTCGTCGCCGGCATGCTGCTGTTCGTGATGGCGGACAACCTGCTGCTCATGTACCTGGGCTGGGAGCTGATGGGGCTCTGCTCCTACGCCTTGATCTCTCACTGGTACCGGGACGCCGACAAGGCCCGCTGCGGCCGCAAGGCGTTCGTGGTCACCCGCATCGGCGACTCGGCCCTGGCCCTGGGGATCTTCTTGCTCTTCACCCACTACGGCACCCTGGGCTTCGAGCCGCTGCTGGGCGCTGTGGCCAACTCGCCAGCCGATACCGGACTGCTCACCTGGATCGGCGTGCTGATCCTGATCGGCGCCGCCGGCAAGTCGGCGCAGCTGCCGCTGTCGGTCTGGCTGCCCGACGCCATGGCCGGCCCCAGCACGGTCTCCGCCCTCATCCATGCCGCCACCATGGTGACCGCCGGGGTCTATCTGATCGCCCGGCTGCACCCGCTGTTCCAGGCGGTGCCTCAGGTGCTCGAGCTGGTGGCGATCGTCGGCGCGGTGACCCTGGTCTATGCGGGGATGGCGGCCCTCGGCCAGCACGACATCAAGCGGGTGATCGCCTACTCGACCATCAGCCAGATCGGCTACATGTTCCTGGGCCTGGGGGTAGGGGCCTACGGCCTGGCGCTGTTCCACCTGGCCACCCACGCCTGCTTCAAGGCCCTGCTGTTCATGGGCGCCGGGGTGGTGATCAACGCCTACCAGGGTGACCACGACATCCGTAACATGGGTGGCCTGGCCAAGGGCCAGCCCTACCTGCGCCTGGTGTTCCTGGCGGGCTCGCTCGCGCTGGCGGCCGTGCCCTTCATCTCCGCCGGCTTTTACAGCAAGGACCCGATCATCGAGGCCGCGGCACTGGCACCCCACGGCGGGCTGCTGTGGTCGCTGGCCATCCTGGGCGCTGTGCTCACCGGCGCCTATGCATTCCGACTGTATCTGATGGTGTTCGCCGGGCCCCAGCGTGGCGAGACCGTCGCCTACCGGATGTCCTGGTCCATGGCCCTGCCCCTGGGTCTGCTGGCCCTGGCGAGCCTGACCCTGGGCTTCGTCGAGCTGCCCCACGGCTGGCACCTGCCTCAGCTCTGGGGCCCCTGGCTGGCCCCGGAAGTGGGCACGCCCGAGCTGCCGCACGGCGGCAGCGGTCTGTTGCTGATGCTCGCGGGCATGGTCGCTCCCCTGGTGGGCATTGCTCTGGCCTTCGCCATCGTGCGCCGCGAGCGCGCCGGAGGCGGCACCAGCAGCATCCGCCTGCTGGAAGAGGGCTGGTATCTGGACCGGATCTACGACACGGTAATAGTCTGGCCCTATTTCGCCCTGGCGCGGGGGCTGAGCACCCTGGTCGAGGGCTGGTCGCTGAACGGCGCCGCGCTGGGCTCGGTGGTCTGGGTGACGCGAAGCGGCAACCGGCTGCTGAGCATGACCCAGAACGGCCATACCGCGCGCTACGCCAGCCTGATGGTGCTGGGTGCGGTGCTCATGGTGGGGTACTTCCTGTGGGTCCGCTGAAGGGGCAAAGATGCTGAGCCTGCTGGTCTTCCTGCCGCTGATCGGCGGCTTCGTGGTGTGGTGGGTGGTGCAGGCGTGCCCGAAGGTGGCGCGAAACCTCACCCTCGGGCTCGCCGTGGCGGAGCTGGCCGTCGGACTCGTCCTGTGGTCCGGTGCGGGACCGGGATTCTTCGTCCAGGAGAAGGCTCAGTGGCTTCCGGCTCTGGGTATCCAGTACCTGCTGGCCATGGACGGGGTGAGCCTGGTGCTGTGCCTGCTTACCGCGGTGGTCAGCTTGGCCGCCATCCTGGTGGGCTGGAGGCGCGTCCGCGACTGGGGCAGCTTCGGCCCGCTGGTGCTGGCGGCCGAAGGCGGCATCATGGGCGTGCTCACGGCCCTGGACCTGGTGTTGTTCTATGTGTTTTGGGAAGTGATGATCGTGCCCATCTACTTCCTGATCGCCTTGCGCGGCGGCCCCCGCGCGGCCCCCGCCGCTATGAAATTCTTTCTGCTGACGGTCGTCGGCTCACTGCTGATGCTGGTCGCCCTGGTAGGGCTGTACATCGTTCATGGCCAGCACACCGGCACCTATACCTTCGACTACTTCCAGCTCCTGCACACGCCCATGACGGCTGAGCTCAGCCTGTGGCTGATGCTGGGTTTCCTGGCGGCCTTCGCCGTCAAGGTGCCGATGCTGCCGCTGCATGTTTGGGCCCCCGATGCCTATTGCGAGGCCGAGCCCCCGGTGACCATCCTGCTCTCCGGGGCCATGGCCAATGTCGGCGCCTACGGCATCCTGCGCCTGTGCCTGCCGCTGTTCCCCGAGGGGGCCCAGGCCTTCGCCCCGCTCGGGATGGCGCTCGGGGCGGGGGGAGTCATCTACGCCGGTCTGCTGGCCCTGGTGCAGGACGACATGAAGCGGGTGATCGCCTACTCCAGCATCAGCCACATGGGCCTGGTGGTGCTGGGCCTGTTCGCCTGGCAGCTGCAGAGCCTCACCGGATCCGTGTACCTGCTCCTGGCCCACGGGGTGGCCGTGGCGGGGTTGTTCGCCGTGGCGGGCTACATCGCCGACCGGGGCCGCTCCACCACCCTGGAGGCGATGGGCGGCTGGTATCGCCCCATGCCGCGTCTGGGCGTTTTGCTGCTGTTCTTCGTGCTGACCAGCGTCGGGCTTCCGGGGCTGGGGAACTTCGTGGGTGAGTTCCTGGTGCTTTCGGGGGCCGTCGGCGGCCATCTGCTATGGGCGACCGTGGCTACCGCCGGCATCGTGGTGAGCGTGACCTACTTCCTGCGCATGTACGAGCGCAGCATGCTCGGCCCGCTCAAGGAGGAGCTGGCGCTCCCGGATCTGGGCGTGCGCGAGACTCTGGTGCTGGGTGCCCTTGGGGCCCTGGTCCTGTGGCTGGGGCTCTATCCCGCCAGCTTCCTCGATCCGATCAAGACCGTCACCGTCGGCGTCGCCGACCTCACGTCAGTCAGTCCGGGAGCGATCGCTCACCATGTCGTCCACTGACCTCGTCCTGCTCACCCCTTACATCATCGCGGGCCTCGGGGGCCTCGCCGTGTTGCTGACAGGGGTGCTGCCGATCGCTAGCAGTGGGCGTCTTGCCTACGGCTTGACCGTGCTGCTCCTGGTGGCCGCGGGGTCGTCCGCCCTGCTGCTGGGGGACCACCCCCACCTCATCCAGGGGCTCATCCTCATCGATGGGACCTCTTCGAGCTTCATCGCGCTCTGCGCCGGCGGCGCCCTGGCGACCGTGCTGTTGGCCAGGTATTACGGCCCGATCGCGGGCGAGGTCAACGAGGCCTTCTATGGGCTGGTGCTGTGTGCTGCCCTGGGCATGTTCATGCTGGTCTCCACCACCGACCTGTTGACCGGGTTCCTGGCGCTGGAGCTGATTGCGGTGCCCCTGTTCGCACTCGTCGCCTGGCAGCCGCGACGCCCCGGCGCCATCGAGGGCGGGCTCAAGTTCGCGGTGCTCTCGGGCCTGGCCGCTGCTTTTTTCCTGTACGGCATGGCCCTGATCTACGCCGGTGCCGGTACGCTCGACGGCGGCGCCGTCGCCGCGGCCGCCGCCGGACCGCATGGATTTCCCCTGCTGGTGACCATCGGCACCGCGCTGCTGCTGGTGGCCATCGGCTTCGAGCTGGCCGTGGTGCCGTTCCACATGTGGACGGCGGACATCTATCAGGGTGCCCCGGTGCCGGTGACCGCCCTGCTCGGCACGGTGGCCAAGGTGGCCATGCTGGTGTTCCTGAGCCGTCTGGTCGTCCATCAGATGGCGGCAGTCTGGAGCCAGTTCCTGCCTCTGCTGGGAGCGCTGGCCGTCGCCGGCATGGTGGTGGGCAACCTGCTGGCGCTGCGCCAGCAGAACCTCAAGCGCCTCTTGGGGTACTCCACCATTGCCCATTTCGGCTACGTGATGGCTGCCCTCGCAACCGGCGGCCAGAGCGGCTACCAGGCGGCCCTGTACTACGGTCTGGCCTACACCGTGATGAACATCGCCGTATTCGGCGTCATGGCGGTGCTCGCGGGAGAGGCCGGTGACCGGGAAGACCTCGAGTCCTACCGCGGTCTGGGCCGTCGCCACCCCTGGCTGGGACTGGTGCTGACCGTGGGTGTGCTGTCGCTGGCCGGTTTGCCCCCGACCGCGGGCTTCTTCGCCAAGCTGCTGGTCTTCCTGGCGACTGTGCAGAGCGGCGGGTACGGTCTTGCGCTGGTGCTGGCGCTGGCCACCGCAGCGTCGTTCTTCTACTACCTGCGGATCCTCGTCGTCTTCTTCAGCCCCGCCGAGAAGGAGGCCGCCCCGGTGGCCCGCCTGTCCTTCGGGGCGGGCCTGGTCCTGGCCGGTGCCGCCGGTCTCACCCTGGGCGCCGGGATCTACGCACAGCCGTTGCTGTTGGGCTAGGCAGCCCGGTCTCTGCGCACCACTGGTGCGTGGGGAAGTCGACACGCGGAAGGGCCTTTTCAGCAAGTCGAGAGCCCCGCCCCGATCTTGAGGCGCCATGCCCGCTGACACGATAGCGAAGGCTTTGCAGACCGTTCGGCCCGCAAGGACGGTTCGAGAGCGCCGGTTCGGGCGAGATGGCCGACCTCGCGTGGCCGGACGCCACTGTCGCAACGCCTTTCGGCATCACGGATGAAAGGACCGACCTATTGGTAAGAGCGGCCGCCGGCCGCGAAGTGCTCGACGCCTTTCGGCATCACGGATGAAAGGACCGTCCAATTTTGACACCTTGTTGTTAAAGAGCATTTTGGCCTGCGATGCAGGCACCTCGCTTTGGCTGGAAGGCCTGACCGCCACGAGCGTCAAGGTTCGCGCTGAATTCATCGGTAAATCAGTTAGTTTGCGCTTGCACGTATCGGCGCGGTTAGGTGCCGCCCGATTTTTCCCATGCAATCATTCAGTTGTTCCAGCGGTTGGGCGGTGCGCAGCTGGGCCATCGTTGGGTCCATGCGGTCATAACACCTCGAACCGGGAGGGGTCCCGGGACCAACCGCCTTCCCGCCCTTTCTCCTGCACCCGCCCGGCGCAGCGTGGGCACAGGTGGACAAACATGAGGTCGTCTTCATCGGTCAAGATCTTCTCCAGCTCCCAGCGCAGCCGCTCCATCTCGGTCTTGGAGAGACGGCATCGAAACAGGGAATATTGTATCCGCTCGCCGGTACCTTTGAGGGTCTTGTACGCTTCGCGCCAGCGGGCGGGATCTCGGATGTCGTAGCTGACCAGATACCAGCGTTTCTCGGCATGCTCGTCGTCGCGGCTCATCAGCGCACCTTCATGCGAGCGAACAGCCCCGGCGCACCGCTCCATTCCTTCTCGAGCAGGCGTACCTCCAGCTCCGGCAGACACACCGGGGCGAGGGAGCAGCGGGCGCAGAGGTTCTCGTTGTCGGCCACGGGTGGCCGGTCGATGCTGGCGGCGAGGGCCCGCGCACGCCCAATGGCCCGGCTCAGCTCATCCAGGGCCGCCGCGTCGATGGGCACGCGCACGGTCTTGTTGTTGGCGTGATAGCGGATGCGGCCTTCGAGGATGGCTCGTCCGACATGCTCGGCGAGCACCGCGGCATAGGCGATGATCTGCAGGCGGTCCGAGTCCCAGGCCTCATCGCCCTTGGAGCGCCCGCGCTTGTGCTCGAAGGGCACGAGCAGGCCGTCGCGGTACCTCAGGTAGTCGAGCCGGCCTTTGAGCCCCCAGGCCGCGCTCTCGAGGGTGAGGCTTTGCAGCTCGCCCCCATCGCTGGGGACCTCGGCTTCGTGCAGGGTGCGTCCGGCGTAGACGCGGTGATCGGCGATGCGAATCTCTTCGACCTCTTCCAGACAGAACAGCCGCTCGCAGTAGGCCAGGGCGTGCAGCGCCATGACGCGCAACGGCGGGGCGTCGGGAATGGGCTCGGACATGGGCGTTGCCTCCGGCGGTGTTGGGGGCACGAGCGTGTGCCCATCGCCTTGCGGCATCGACGAGGTCAAAGGGTGTCCGCTACAGCTGTCTATACAAACGCCATACAACGCGCTAAGGTAAATCGGTCGACAAACTGAAGGAGCCGACAGCCATGACCGCCTCAGCTTCCCCCCGCTCGGCGGTAATCAACCTCCGTGCCCGCCCGACACAGCGGGAGCTGCTGGACCGTGCCTGCCAGGCCACCCAACGCAGCCTCACCGAGTTCGTGCTGGACGCAGCCTGCCGGGAGGCTGAGCGGGTGATCTGCGACCGGCGGTATTTCAGCCTCGACGGGGAGGCGTTCGACGCCTTCGCCGCTGCTCTCGACGCCCCCTTGCACGAAAACCCCGCGATCCAGCGGCTGCTGGCGCGCAAGGCCCCATGGGAGGATTGAGCCCACCGGAGCCCCTCACGTCTGAGCATCGCCTGGACGGGTTTGACTGCGCACGCGCCTCCCTCGACGATTGGTTGATCCGCCACGCCCGCCGCAGCGAGCGAGATGGCGGTGCGCGGACCTACGTGGTGGTGGACCGCGAGCTCGGCCAGGTGGTGGGCTACTACGCCCTGGCCGCAGGGAGCGTGGTCCGCGATCAGGCCCCGGGGGTGGTCCGCCGCAACATGCCGGACCCCATCCCAGCGGCTGTGCTGGGGCGCTTGGCGGTGGACCACCGCTACAGGGGGCGGGGTATAGGCGCGGGTCTGCTCAAGGACGCGGTGCTGCGCTCGGTGGGCGCGGCCCGCCACATAGGTGCGCAGGTGCTGCTGGTGCACGCCCTGGACGAGGCCGCGGCGGGCTTCTACCGCCATCACGGCTTCGTGCCCGCGATGGACGAGGCGCTGACCTTGATGCTGCCGTTGGGGTGAGGGGTACCTGACAAGGCTGGAGGCCCTTTCGGATATTTCCGCTCCGGACTCAAAAAGGCCAGCCGATCGGACGGCGAGCGATCGACCCGGACAACGCCCACTGTGCCCATCAGGCTCAAGCGCTCCGTCTCCAGGGTGAGGCTGGTCAGCTCCCGGTTGGCGTCGAGCCCTTCGTGCAACGTGCGACCGCCGTACACCCGGTCGTTGGACACGCGGATCTCTTCCGCCTCTTCCAGGAAGGACAGGCGCTTGGAGTAGGCCAGGGCGTGGAGGGCCATGACGCGGATGGGAGATTCACTGCGGTACTGGTCGTCCATCGGTAGGCTCCTCGCGCTCGTCGTGGACTCGGGTCATGTGGCCGGCTTGACGACTACGCCAATGGCGTATAGCCTCGCATCATGATCACCGTCGCGGAAACTGGACCTTTCCGACGCAAGATCGCCACACTGCTCTCGGACGCGGACAAAGACGAGCTGATCGCGTATCTGTCCGAGCATCCGAGCAGCGGCGTTCTGATTCAGGGCGCCGGGGGATTGCGCAAGCTCCGGTGGGCGCGGGGTGGCCGGGGAAAGAGCGGCGGCGTGCGGGTGATCTATTACTACCACAGCGAGCTGATGCCGCTTTACATGCTGGCGGTGTTCGGAAAGAACGAAAAGGCCAATCTGTCGACAGAGGAAAAGACTCTGTTGGCGAATGCCGCGCGAGAGCTGGTGGCCTACTGGAGAAAACGCAATGGGCAAGGCATTCACTGAAATTGCGGCCGGCCTCGATGACGCCCTTGCGCATGCCAAGGGTCGGAAGGCCGACGTCGCCGAACATCGCGCAGAAGCGATCGATGTCAAAGCCATCCGCGAAAAGACCGGGATGAGCCAGGAGCGCTTTTGCGCGACGTTCGGCATCTCCCTGGGCACTCTGCGCCATTGGGAGCAGGGCGTGCGTAGCCCGCGCGGGCCGGCCAGGGTCCTGCTCAAGGTCGTCGCGAAAAACCCGAAGGCGGTGGTGGAGGCAATCGCGGAATAGGCGCCCGGCCCTCCGGCAGCATCGCAGCGTGAGAGACCGCGCTTGTGCTGGAAGCGGCGGATCGACCCGTCGCGGTAGCGCAATAGTCCACCTCGCCCATCAGGCCCCAGCGCTTGCTCTCTAGGGTGAGACTGCTTAGCTCGCCGTCCGGGTCGGTGATCTTGTGGAGCGTCCGGCCGGCATACACGCGGTCATCGACGATGCGGATCTCCTCCGCTTCCTCCAGGGAGGACAGACTCTGCCAGTACGCCAGAGCATGAAGGGCTATGACGCGGATGGGCGGACGGGGCTCGTCGGTGTCTGGTATCCCTCGCGTCATCGTTTATCCTTTAGATGTTCTTCATCTGTCCTACAAAGATGCCCCAATGGACTTCATCAGCGTTCGCGATTTCCGGACCAAGCCGGGCGAGGTCTGGAAGAAGCGGGTCGAGCACCACTGCCTGGTGATTACGCGAAACAGCAACCTGTTCGCGATCCTGACCGAGACGAGTCCAACGGCGCTGGATCATGACCTGGACACGATGACACTGGACGAGGTCAACGCCGTCAGCAGGGAAGCCCGAGACGAACGGCGGCACGAGACTCGTGATTGACACCAACATCCTGGTCTCCGGATGCCTGTCGATTACCTCACCGCCTGCCCCGGTTCTCAACGCCATCCGGGATCGTTCGGTCACCCCGGTGGTCTCCATGCCGGTTTTCTCCGGATGCCGGCTGTTTTCCGCCGATCCGTGCTGCGTCTGGACCGCGCACGAGTCGACGAATTTCTGATCGCGCTTTCCGAGGAAGCGGCTCATGTCGAGCCCGTTCCCCTGGACCCGGCAGGCTTCCGAAATGCTTCCGACGCCCCGTTCTACGCCCCCGCACTGGCGTGCCTCTGTCCGCCGGTCACGGGCAGTCTCAAGCATTTCCCGAGCGACGGCCCAGTGGCGATGTTGAGCCTGCGGGAGGTGGTGGAGAAGTTGCGTCTTCAACCGTAGGCCATCCCGATCCATGCCTGCTCCGGAACGGTGGGAGTGCTCTCTGCCCCCAAGCGGAACAGCGAAGTGATCGTTCGGGACATCTCCTTGCGATCGATTGTGACGGTGAGGCGCATCGCCCCGTCGCTCAGGTCATCCAGCGTGGCTCCCTCTCCCAGAGGGGCCAGCCAGCGCGCTAGCCCGGGCTCGGGTCCTCCGTGTGCGGGTCGATCCTTGTCTCGGATCTCATCCCTATGGCGCTCTCGGTGAGTTGGCTCGGGCAAAGCCGCGAGGGACGTTCGCAATTCTAAGCCTTTGCTGCGCCGTCGGTCCGGCAAATGGGAGGGTGGATTGCCGGGTTTCCCGCGCCGGTGGGCCGAGCGAGGGTACGGGTCAGGGGCACCCCGGATTTCGCTGCGCTCCATCCGGGCTAGCGTTTTGCTCGTGGCCCGACTGCCCGAGGTGCTCGCGGATGAACGGGATGGTGAGGCGGCGCTGGGTGGCGAGCGACATCTCGTCGAGTCGGCCGACGAGGGCGAGCAGGCTGCGCAGGTCACGCGGTTGTCGGCTCAGAAGGTAGCGAGCGGCCTCGGGGCCGAGCTCCATCCCGCGGCGGGCGGCGGTCTCCACAAGCAGGCGCTGCTTGTCGGGGTCGTGCAGCTCGCGCAGACGCAGCACCGGGCCCCAAGCAAGGCGGGAGGCAAGGTCCTTGAGGGCGACCCCGAGGGCCGCGGGTGCCTGGCGGGCGCTGACCAGCAATGCGCCTCCGGTGTCCCTCACGCGGTTGTACAGGCCGAAGAATCCGCTCTCCCATTCGGGTCGCCCGACGATGGAATCCAGATCGTCGGCGCAGACCAGATCCAGGTGCTCCAGGTCCTGGAAGATCTCGGGGCTGTGGCCGGTGAGCGCGCGCAGGGGCAGGTAGGCCGGTGTCCCGCCGAGCTGGTGGGCGCGCTGGCAGACGGCCTGCAGGAGATGGGTCTTGCCGCTGCCTTCGGGTCCCCACAGATAGACGAAGGGCTCTTCGCCGGTTTCGGCCAAGCGTCGTAGCAAGGCCAGGGTCTCGGCGTTTTCCCCGGCGACGAACGTCTCGAATTCCGCCCGCTCGTCGAGCTTCAGAGGGAGTGGCATCTGCCACATCAGGGGTCCGCCCCCTGGGTCGGCCCGCTGGCGCTCCAACGGGCGTAAAAGCTGGCGCTGAAGAAGAAGGTCAGGCTGAGCGCGATCTCCAGCAGTCCCAGCCAGCGCTCTGCCGGGTCGGCATACGCCACCCCGACGCCGTGGATGAAGTAGAGCAGGATCAGATATGCGGCCCACAAGTGGGTCCGCACCCGCCCGTGGAGCACACCGCGCAGCGGCAACAGCAACGGGAATACCGCAACCACCAGGACCAGGGAGATGGGCAGGGCCGCCGAGGGCGCCAGCCAGACATTCCAGACCGTCAGCAGGCCGATCAGGCCCAGGTAGCTGGCCAAAGCGGCGGCCTGGCTGAGCCGGCGCTTCATCGGCGCCCCGCGCGCAGGACGAGGGCCGTCTCGGCGAGGCGCTGACCCAGGACTCGGCAGAGACGCTTTTCCTCCTCGGTCAAAGGCAGCTTGTTATCCGTCCCCGCGACGTGGCTTGGTCCGTACGGGGTGCCGCCCGATCGGGTGTTGAAGAGATCGGCGTCGGAGTAGGGCAGCCCGAGGATCAGCATGCCGTGATGCAGCAACGGCAGCATCATGGACAGCAGGGTGGTCTCCTGGCCGCCGTGCATGCTGGAGGTGGAGGTGAAGACGCCGGCGGGTCGGCCCGCCAGGCCGCCGGAGAGCCAGAGCACGCTGGTTCCGTCGAGGAAATACTTCAGCGGTGCGGCCATGTTGCCGAAACGGGTGGGGCTGCCTAGCGCCAGACCCGCGCAGCCGCGCAGATCGTCGAGGCTCGCATAGGGCGACCCATCGGCAGGGATGGCCGGCTCCGTCGCCTCGCAGACGGGCGATACCGGCGGCACGGTGCGCAGCCGGGCCTCCATGCCCGCGACGCTCTCCACGCCGCGGGCGATCTGGCGGGCCATCTCGCGGGTGGCCCCGTAACGGCTGTAATAGAGGACGAGGATATAGCCCACGCTCAGAGCAGCTCCAGCACGGCCTCGGGCGGGCGCCCGAGGGCCGCGCGCTTGCCGTCGCGGATTACGATCGGGCGCTCGATCAGCCGGGGGTGCTCGGCCAGCGCCGCGATCAGATCCGACCGGGACAGGCGCGGGTCGTCAAGACCGGCCTCCCGGTATTCGGTCTCTTTCCGGCGCATCAGGTCCCGCGGCTCAATGCCGAGCAGCTCGAGGATCCGCCCCAGCTCGGTGGGGCTCGGCGGGGTCTTCAGGTACTCGATGATCTCCGGCTCCACGCCGCGATCACGCAGCAGCTGCAACGTCTCACGGGATTTGCTGCAGCGCGGGTTATGGAAAATCTGCACCCTCATCGTGGGACCTCCGGTGTATCGCGGCTCGCCATTCTACCCGAGGCCGGGTTACCGGTGATGGGCCCGATGGCCGTAATGGTCGCACCGGTTTCACCACTGGTGAGCGTCCATGACTGAACAACCACACCCGGGTCCCGCGGAAGCGGCTCGCGTCGTCCGGCGCCTGTCGCGCGCCGTCATTGCGGCGAGACGGCTCTCGCGCCAGCTGGTCCTGAGCTTTCTTGCGGACAACGGGCCACAGAATGCGGCCTCGCTGGCCTTCACCACTCTGCTGTCCCTGGTGCCGCTGATGACGATCGTCGTGGCGCTGCTCGCAGCCTTTCCCGCCTCCAAGGGGCTCAGCGACCAGACCCAGGCGTTCATCTTCGAGAATCTGATCCCCGAATTCGGGCATGCGGAGAGCTGGTCCACACCGCGACCGATGCGGTGAGGCGGGCACAGGGGATCGGGCTCAGTCCGCGGACATTGCGGACGGGGGCTAGACCATTCGCTCCTTCATGCTGACCCGGTATTCGAAGCGCTCGAACCAGGGGCTCGCCTCGATCAGTCGTGCCATTCCTGCGCGCAATGCCTCCGAGCCGAGGTCGACCATCAGCTCGCGTCCCTGGCGGAACAAGTTGCAGGGGGTGATCAATTCTCCGCGATCGTCGTAATCCGGTCGCTCCAGCAGCAGCGCAGGCTGGAGATCCGGGCTCTGGTTTCGGCCGAACAGCAGCGGCCGCACGGCGGCCGCGCGGACCGCAGCACCCAGGAACTGGACGCCGATCTCCGTAGTGCCGGCGCGGCGTTCGATCATGCGTCGGACCAGCCCCACCAGCCAGCCTGGACCGCGTCCCGGAAGCGGGTCCTGGATCAGCACCAGCTGTCCGACCCACAGGTTCCGGGGCAGGGGGTGGCGCACCCGCATGCCCAGCCCTCCCGCACTGCGGTTGAACTGCTGCCAGGTCGCGAGAGGTGGGGCGCCTTGCCAGTGTTTCCCGGCTGTCCCTTGCATCCCCGGTACGCCCTCATCGGCCGGATGCCGATAAGGGTCGCGACCGCGGACATGCTCGCGCAGGTGAGCGACGATCGCCTCGATGCCGCAGGTCACCGGCAGCCAGTCGTAGCGTTCTTCACGCTCGGTCTCGCGGTGTGCGGGCTCGAACCAGGATTGTTCTATCCGGGCGATCAGCTGGCTGGCGCGAAACGCCGTCAGTCCCACCAGGCCCGGTGGGAAGTGCGGGTCCGGCCCTTCCAGGGCATCGCGATGGGCCTCGAGCAGATCCCGCAAGGGTTGGGGATCGACCAGACGAAAGCGCGCGGCGGGTGAGTAGGCCTGCCCGCGGGCGGCGGATGAAGGTGGCCCGGCTCCCTCCAGGTCCACTATTGCGGCCCCCGGGGGTGGATCCTCGGACAGGGGCCCGAGCTGGGCTCGATCCGCGTACCACGCGAGGTACTCATTGGCTTGCCAGAGCTCCCCGGGTGGCAGACGGTAGGGGTCGATCCTGGCCAGAAGGATGGCCCGCTTGAACAGCAGGGCTACGCTGGCCCCCTCCTGAGAGGGCCAGGCTGCGTCGGCGACCCGGGTGTCCTGCAGCCCCCGCCGTTCGGCGTCGGCGTAGAGCTGGCAGATCTCGCGCCAGGCGCTGGCCGGCGGCGGCCTGTAGCTAGCGCCCGCGAAGAGCATGCCGATCGCCAGCATGTGGATCGCCTGGTACAGGGTGAGAGGCGTCGCCTCGGCCGGGCTCTGTCCCCTGCGGGGCTGGATCATGAGCTTGTAGCCGAACGCCATCTCGCCGCTGAGGTCGCGCATCAGCGCTGCGTAGCGGTGGTGCCGCTTGTCGTGGCGCGGAGAGCGTGCCGCCAGCGTCCGCTCCATGAAAACCGGGTAAAGGCGCTCGAAGGCTCGCTGAAGCCCGATCATGAGCTCCCGACGGTGGATCCCCGCAGCGGGTGTCCGGTTCAGCCGAAACAGTGTTTCATAGAGGCGCTCCGCGGCGTCCTCGGGCTTGGCATAGGGAAGGGTGTCGACCCAGGCGCGCAGCCGTGCAGGATCGGCCAGCACTCCCGGACGTGCGACGGGATCCGCGACCGGCACGGTGAGGGTCATCACAGGCTTCATGTCCGACTGTCTCGCCTCATCGCATGGAGAGTCGCTCTCGCATTGCCCGTGCAACCTGGGTCTTGAGCGGATGCTCCTCGGCCAGGATCCAATCCATGGAGGGCTTGGCTGAGGCTCGGGCGCAGCAGCACCCTTTGCGACCAGCGAGCCGCCCTCGAATGGCCCGGAGGGGGTCCCCTCATCGGCATCTCCCCATCCGGGCGTAGATAGGTTGCGATTCTAGCAGTTTAGGAACAAAGTCCCGCCTGGTGCCGTTGCAGTTTGTCCCGGACGCCGCCAGAATCGGGGCAATACATCCCGAACGCTTCCGCCGCTCCGGAGCTTGCGTTGCGGCTTGCCCGCCTGTCGTCGCGCGGTGCGCCTGGGGAGTGCTCGTTCGCCTGCCGCGGACGTACCTCCGCAGGTGGGGCTCATGGCGCTCGCAGCAGAGGTGCGATCCCTTGCCGCCGAGGGATGGCCGTTCCGCGCTTCGGCAACCGGGCTCGTGGTGCCCGCGGATGCGATGCGGACCTTTGGGCACACACTGACGCTGCAGATGGGGGATACCATGATCGATGCCAGGGCCTGCGTGCGATGCCTGGTGGCGGGGCGGGTCCAGGGCGTGTTCTTTCGGGCGTCGATCCGCAATTTGGCCGAGCGATTGGGGATCAGCGGCTCGGCGCGCAACCTGCCGGACGGACGTGTCGAGGTGGTGGCGTGCGGTCGGCCCGAGGCAGTCGTGCAGCTGCGCGAGTGGCTCCGCAAGGGCCCTCCCGGGGCGCGGGTGACGGGGCTGAGCTGTGAGCTGCTGCCGGACCTTGGCAGCCAGGGCTTCATGACGGACTGATTCAGGGAGCGACAGGGTGGCGACACGTCCGCAGGGTCCGGCCCAAAGCATTGGGGGCAGCGACCGGCGCCTCGAGCTCAAGGAGGTTCTGACCGGGCTGGTCTCGGACGGGCTGCTTGAGCGCGTGGAAGGCGAGCGGCTGCTGCGCCTGCATCAGCAGCGCACGGGCGCGGAGCTGGAGATCCACCCGCTGGTCTGGCTCTCGGGCCAGCACCTGAGGTTCGCCGGTGTTCCCCGCGAGGAGCTGAGTCTCGAGCAGCTGACCGAATGGGTCGCCGTCCGTTACGGGGTGCCCTATCTGCGGATCGATCCGCTCAAGATCGACGTGGACGCCGTCACCGGTTTGGTTTCCCACGCCTATGTGTCGCGCTTCAAGATCCTGCCGATAGCGGTGGACGATCGTCAGGTGACGTTCGCTACCGCCGAGCCCCGGGTACGCGAGTGGGAGCGGGAGCTGCGTCACGTGCTACGGCGCGAGATCCGCCGGGTCGTCGCCAACCCGCTCGATATCGCCCGATTCCAGGATGAGCTCTACGGGCTGAGCCACTCGATCCGCCGGGTCACCCAGCAAGGGGCGCAGGCCCCCGCTGGCGCCATCGGCAACCTGGAGGCCCTTGTCGAGCTCGGGCGCGCCGGCAAGCTCGACGCCAACGATCAGGCGATCGTGCACATCGTCGATTGGCTGCTGCAGTATGCCTTCGACCAGCGCGCCAGCGACATCCACCTCGAGCCTCGGCGGGACCAGGGCAATATTCGGTTCCGCATCGACGGCGTTCTGCACACCGTCTACCAGATGCCCACAACGATCCTCGGCGCGGTGACCGCGCGGGTCAAGGCCCTCGGGCGTATGGACATCATCGACAAACGCCGGCCCCAGGACGGGCGTGTCAAGACGCGCACGCCCACGGGCCAGGAGGTCGAGCTCCGGCTCTCGACCCTGCCGACGGTGTTCGGCGAGAAGCTGGTGATGCGCATCTTCGACCCGGAGGTCGTGGTCCGGGGACTGGACCAGCTCGGCTTCGATCTGCGTGAGGCCGCACTCTGGCGGGATCTCACCGCGCATCCCCACGGCATGATTCTGGTGACGGGGCCGACGGGCTCGGGCAAGACCACGACCCTCTACTCCACCCTCAGGCAGCTGGCCAGTCCGGACATCAATGTTTGCACCATCGAAGACCCGATCGAAATGATCGAGCCCAGCTTCAATCAGGTCCAGGTCAAGCCGTCCATCGGGCTGGATTTCGCGGCGGGGGTCCGTACGCTCCTGCGCCAGGACCCGGACATCATCATGGTGGGCGAGATCCGCGACCACGAGACGGCACAGATGGCGATCCAGGCCGCCCTGACCGGCCATCTGGTGCTCTCCACTTTGCACACCAACGACTCGGCGTCGGCGGTCACCCGCCTTCTCGACATCGGCGTTCCGTCCTACCTGATCTCAGCGACCCTGCTCGGTGTCGTCGCCCAGCGGTTGGTGCGCACGCTTTGCCCCCACTGCAAACGCCCCGTTCCGGCAGACGAAATGGCGTGGGTCGACCTGATCCACCCCTGGACGCTCGCGGTGCCCGAATCGGTCTACCGGGCCGACGGCTGTCCGGAGTGCCGGATGACCGGATTCCGGGGGCGGGTGGGTGTATACGAGATGTTGGAGCTCACGCCGGCCGTGAGGCGCCTGATCGGGGGTGCGGCCGGTGCCCAGGCGATCCGGGAGGTGGCCTACCGGGAAGGCACCCTACCGCTACGCATCACCGCCGCCCACAAGGTGGCGCAGGGGCTCACTACGGTCGAAGAGGCGCTGCGGGTGACGCCTTTCCCGAGCGACCTCTGAACTGCGCTTGCGCGGGCTGCCGTGAGCCCGCCTCGTTCGCGCCAGCCCGGGAGACGGCAGTGCCTTCCTGAGCGCACGCTCAGGGGTATAGGTGTACAGCGATCCAGATGCAATGGGGCTCGCTGGACGTCGTCAGGACCCGATGGCGGGTACCTGCCGGGATGAACAGGCTGTCGCCCGGACCGAGATCGAGCGGCGTCCCCGCCAGGTCGAGCCGGGCCCTACCCTGGATCAGCACCACCCATTCGTCCTGCGCCTGGCAGTACTCGCTATCCTGCGGACGACCCGAGCTGAGGATTTGCTCGATGACCAGGTTCCTGCATCGCAGCACCTCCCGGAAGCGCTCGCCCTCGGGAGGTGGAGCCCCCTTGAGCAGATTATCGACCAAGGCTCCGATGGCGCGCGGGGGCTTACAAGCGTCCATCGGGGGCTACGCTCGGACTCCTGGCTGCGCCTACTGCTGGGAGCCGGGCTCGGGATGGCAGGGGAAGGCGTTCTCAAGCGTGCGGAACACCTCGGAGATGGCGGGACTGCTCCGCGCTTCCGGGTACTTGGTCATCCGCTCTTTGAACAGCGCGACAATCTCATGCACCCCCA
The DNA here is from genome assembly GCA_963775335.1 of uncultured Gammaproteobacteria bacterium. Classification (GTDB taxonomy): domain Bacteria; phylum Pseudomonadota; class Gammaproteobacteria; order Chromatiales; family Chromatiaceae; genus CAVQCX01. The sequence continues at coordinate 1,013,093 of CAVZIJ010000002.1, read as the reverse complement.
CACTGCCCGACGGGCAGAATCGGGGCTCCACGTTCGGGATGCCTTTGCGCATCGCCTCGTAGGTGAAGGCCGCCTGGGTGAAGCCGGCGAAATAGGCATCGCACACCGGCTTGCCCGCAACGCAGTCATTGAACAGCATCTCGGCCGTGAAGTTGACCGCGCCGCTCTGGCCGGCAAGGGCGAGCAGGCCGGCAAAGACAAACCCTTGGAGTATTGTTTTAGCCATTTGTGATCTACGTCGGGTTGCACTGGGACACCGAGGTTCCCCGGCCGGCCTCAGGTCTCGTGCCCAGGCTCGAATTCTCGTACGAAATGCTCCAGCTGGACAACATCGTCCAGAAATTGGCGCAGCTTGTCGCAGCTGGTCACGGATCTCATCTTCTGGACCTCCTGCTCGAACTTCCCGCTCATCCAGAACCGGACTATGTCTTCCTTCTCGCCGCGGTCCAGCTTGAGCGCCTGGTGGATCAGCCCGGGGTTCCCGCGCTGGGCTGCGACCTTGCCCAGATATGCCGACAGCTGCGCCTGCACCTGCAGCTCCAGCTCCGCCCTGAGGAAGGCGATGTCGACCTCGGCGACGCGGTCCGGGATCTTGCTCGCATCGACCAGGGTGCGGTGCGGGTAGAAGGCGTTAGCCGATCCGGAGAGGAACAGAAAATACTCGGCGTACCAGCGATAGGTGCCCTGTTTGCCGACGGTGAATACGACCAACGGTTGCCCGACCCCGGCCATGTACTCTCCACGCTCGACCCACCATTTTTCCAGTAGCATGCGCTCGTCGCTCCTTTGCGCAGGATGGTTGCGAAGCCCTCAGGCGGGCGCTCCATGGGGTCGTGCCGGTCTGCGCTACCGGTTTGGCCGCGTGGAGCCCGGGCTGTCGAGTAGCCCGCGGCCCGAAATGCCCCAATAGTGACCAAGCCAGCGCCGGGACGCAACTGCCCTGGGTGGGCTCGGCGCCTTGTCCCCCGGTTGGGATCTGTCGTGAAGGGGGGAAAAGGACGGACCCCGGTACAAGGGGCAACGCTGCCCGCGGCAAGCCTCGACCGAAATAACGGAAAGCCCCAAAGCACGGGATGGGTAGCCTGGTGGGCCCTGGAGGACTCGAACCTCCAACCAAGGGATTATGAGTCCCCTGCTCTAACCGTTGAGCTAAGGGCCCGCATGGTGTTTCCGCGCCGTCCACCTTCCCTGGAGGTCCGGCCAGCTCGTTCCCTGCCCCGCGTTCGGCCCGCTGCGTTCGTCCACCGGACGGACGGTTGGTTGAGTCAAGGGTCCGTCGACTCTTCGATTCGTGGCCGAGGACCGGACCCCGCGCGCTGCAGGCTGCGAAGCAGTGGCGTCAGTCGGTGTCCAGAAAGCTACGCAGACGCTCCGAGCGGCTGGGGTGGCGCAGCTTGCGCAGCGCCTTGGCCTCGATCTGACGGATGCGCTCGCGGGTGACGTCGAACTGCTTGCCGACCTCCTCCAGGGTGTGGTCGGTGTTCATGTCGATGCCGAAGCGCATGCGCAGGACCTTGGCCTCGCGCGAGGTCAGGCTCGCAAGCATGTTCTGGGTCGCCTCGCGCAACCCTTCGATGGTAGCGGCTTCCACCGGCGACGCGATGCTGGAGTCCTCGATAAAATCGCCCAGGTGCGAGTCCTCGTCGTCGCCGATGGGCGTCTCCATGGAGATCGGCTCCTTGGCGATCTTGAGCACCTTGCGGATCTTGTCCTCGGGCATCTCCATGCGCTCGGCCAGCTCCTCGGGGGTGGCCTCGCGACCCATCTCCTGCACCATCTGGCGGGAGATGCGGTTGAGCTTGTTGATGGTCTCGATCATGTGCACCGGGATGCGGATGGTGCGAGCCTGATCGGCGATGGAGCGGGTGATGGCCTGGCGGATCCACCAGGTGGCATAGGTCGAGAATTTGTAGCCGCGCCGATATTCGAACTTGTCCACAGCCTTCATCAGGCCGATGTTGCCCTCCTGGATCAGATCCAGGAACTGCAGCCCGCGGTTGGTGTACTTCTTGGCGATGGAGATCACCAGGCGCAGGTTGGCCTCCACCATTTCCTTCTTGGCGCGGCGGGCCTTGGCCTCGCCGATGGACATCCTGCGGTTGATCTCCTTGATCTCGCCGATGTTGAGGGAGCTCTCGTGCTCGACGTCCACGAGCTTGCGCTGCGCACGCAGCACGTCGGGCAGGGCCGCGCGCAGGCTGTCCGCATAGCTGGTGTCCTTGGCGAAGTGCGCTGGCAGCCAATCCAGGTTGGTCTCGTTGTCCGGGAAGGACGCGATGAACTCCTTGCGGGGCATATGGGCGGCTTCCACGCACAGGCCCATGATCACCCGCTCCTGGGCGCGGATGCGGTCGATTACGCCGCGCAGGTTGTCGCCCAGGTCGTGGAACACGATCGGCACCAGCTTGAGCTCCATGAATGCGGCCGACGCCTTCTGGGCCGCCTTCTGGGTCTTGGCGTCCTTGCTGCCGTGCTTGCTCAGCGCGCTCACCCAGCTCTTGTGGAGCTTGCGCAGATTGGCGATCTTGCGCTCGGCCTCCAGCGGATCCACCCCGGAGTCCTCCACCGTCTGGGTCTCCTCGTCATCGCCACTCTCCCCGGTGGACGATGGCTCGGGGCCCGTGGCGATGGGGCGGGGGATCTCTTCGGGCTCGTTCGGGTCGATGAACCCCGCGATGATGTCCGTGAGCCGCGCCTCTCCGGTTTCGGCCTTGTCCAGCATCTCGAGCAGCAGGGAGAGCGTGCCCGGAAAACCGGACAGCGCCGCGGACACCTGGCTCAGGCCGTCCTCGATCCGCTTGGCGATCTGCAGCTCCCCTTCTCGGGTGAGCAGCTCCACTGTGCCCATCTCGCGCATGTACATGCGCACCGGGTCGGTAGTGCGGCCGAATTCGCTGTCGACGGTCGCCAGGGCGGCCGCTGCCGCTTCCACCGCATCCTCGTCGGTGGAGGCCACCAGGTCGCCGATCGCTTCCAGCTCTGCCTCTGACGCCGACTCATGGACCATGATGCCCATGTCGTTGATCATCCGGATGATGTCTTCAATCTGCTCGGGCTCCACGATCCCTTCGGGCAGATGGTCGTTGACTTCCGAATAGGTCAGGAAGCCTTTCTCTTTGCCTCGGGCAATCAGTTGCTTGAGCTGGGACTGTTGCTGTTCCTGATCCATTGCGTGGCCTTAAACGAAAAGTGGGGCGCTCTTACAGAGAGAGCGGCACGAAAAAGAGAACTCACGATTATAGCATGTCTACCCAATTCCACCCATATGCGACACACTTGGCGACTCTAGACCCGGCCGGCCAACAGGCTCTGCAGCCTTAGCTTTTCCGCCGGGTCCAACGCGGCACTCCGCGCCTTCGCGAGCAGCCTCTCGGTCTCCTGCTCGCGATACTGCCGCTCGAGGCGCTCCAGGGCGTCGCGCAGCTCCTGCTCTCGCCGATCCTCTGCTCCCGGCAGCTCCATCCGCAGCAGCTTGTGCAGATGTACCTCCTGCTCCGTCCCGCGCCAGCGCTCGATCACCATGCCTGTGTTAAGGGTAGGTTCGCGCGCCAGCAAATCAAGCAGCTCCGACAGCAGGCCTATGCCCTGTATCTGGAGGTTGCGCCAACTTTGGGGCAGGCCCACGGCGTTCGCCAGCGCGGGGTAGCGCAGTAGCAACGCGAGCGCCAGCCGTACCGGGGTCAAGGGCCGCTGGATACGCTGGCGTGCCGCTTCACGGCGGCGCGCAGACGCAGACCCCGGGGAAATCGCCAATTGGACACGCCCGCCGGCCTCAAGTTCGAGCTGCTTGCGCAACTGCTCCCGGAGGGCCTCCGATGGGATGCGGGAGACGAACGTGGAAGCCTCCTCGACGAAACGCGCGCGCCCGTCGGGGCTGGTGACATCGCCTTTCTCGCGCAACGACTCGAACAGGAGGCGCGAAAGGGTCAGGGCATGGGCGACCCGGGCCTCGAAGGCGTCGCGTCCTTCCTTGCGCACCAGAGTGTCGGGGTCTTCGCCCTCGGGCAGGAACAGGAAGCGGATCTCCCGTCCCTCGCGCAGCTGGGCCAGGGCGGTGTCCAGGGCCTTCCAGGCGGCGTCACGCCCCGCCCGGTCGCCGTCGAAGCAAAACACCACCTGGGACGTGGTCCGGAACAACCGGTCCAGGTGCTCGGCGGTGGTGGCGGTGCCCAGGGTGGCCACGGCGTAGCGCACCCCATACTGGGCCAGGGCGAGGACGTCCATGTAGCCTTCCACCACCAGGAGCCGAGAGATCTCGCGCAGCGCCGAGCGCGCCTCGTAGAGTCCGTAGAGCTCGCGGCCCTTGTGGAACAGCGCGGTCTCCGGGGAGTTGAGATACTTGGGCTTGGCGTCGCCGAGCACCCGGCCGCCGAAGCCGATGATCCGTCCGCGCCGATCGCGGATCGGAAACATGATCCGGTCGCGGAACCGGTCGTACGGGGCCCCCCGGTCGCTGTCGATCACCATACCGGTCGAGCGCAGGCGCTCGATCTGGGCCGGACTGCGTCCGAGCGCCGCCATGAGACCGTCCCAGCCCGGCGGGGCGTAGCCGACCCCGTACTCGGCGGCGATCTCGCCGGTCATGCCGCGCTCTTTCAAATAGGAAACCGCGCGCGCGGCCTCCGGGTGTCGGCGCAGCTGCTCGGCGTAATACCGGGCGGCCTGCTCCAGGGCCTGGTAGAGCGGGGTCAGGTCCTCCCCGGTGGGCGCCATGGCCGCCTCCCGAGGGACCTCTACCCCCGCCTGGTGGGCGAGCTCCTGCACGGCCTCGACGAACTCCATGCGGTCGTACTCCATGAGGAATCCGATCGCAGAGCCGTGGGCTCCGCAGCCGAAGCAGTGGTAGAACTGCTTGGTCGGGCTGACCGTAAACGAGGGGGTCTTTTCATCGTGAAAGGGGCAGAGGCCCTGGTACTCCTTGCCGGCCCGCTTCAGTGGCACGCGCTTGCCGACGACGTCGACGATGTCGACGCGCTCGAGGAGTCGATCGATGAATTCCGGGGGAATTCGGCCGGCCATGGCCGGGAAGCCTAGCAGGGGTCCCCAGGTCGGGGGTAGGGGATGGGCGGGGTTGCGGCCCTCAGCCGCCGAGCTTCTGCTTGACCAATGCGCTGACTGCGCCGATGTCCGCTCGGCCCTGCAGCTCGGGCTTGAGCAGGGCCATGATCTTGCCCATGTCGCGGATCGAGGTCGCGCCGGTGGTGGCGATCGCCTCGGCGATGGCCGCGGCGATCTCGGCCTCGCTCAGGGGCTTGGGAAGGTATCCCTGGATCAGGGAGACCTCATAGGCCTCTTGGTCGACCAGGTCATCCCGCCGAGCCTTCTCGTATTGGGTGATGGACTCCCGGCGCTGTTTGAGCATCTTGTCCAGCACCGCCAGCACCTGGGTGTCGTTGAGCTCGATGCGCTCATCGACCTCGCGTTGCTTGATTGCCGCGGTGATCAGCCGCAGCGCGCCGACGCGCCGTTTGTCGCCGGCCTTCATAGCCGTCTTCACTGCGTCCTGGATGCGCGCCTTGAGCATGCCGGGCTCGGTCGGAGACGGCTCAGTAGAGGCGTTCCCAGCGCCGATTGTCGCGCTGCAGCTTCTTTTGCCAGCGCTTGACCGCCGCGGCGGCCTTGCGCTTACGCTCGGTGGTCGGCTTTTCGTAATGCTCGCGGCTGCGCACTTCCGCCAGCACGCCGGCCTTCTCGCAAGAGCGCTTGAAGCGGCGAAGCGCAACTTCGAACGGCTCATTCTCCTTGACTCGGACGCTGGGCATCGGGACCTCGGTATGGGGTAAATCGGGATAGTCTGGCTAAAGGCGCAGAATTCTAATGCCTGGCGGGAGGTTTGCAAAGCCCCCGTGCGGCTGGGGCACCAGGGTGCGGGGTCGGCGCGAGGGCGGTTTTCTTTGACCGTCGAGGGTCCGCGGCGCATCATCTCCGGGTCATGCGCGTCCTCGGCATCGAGACCTCCTGCGATGAGACCGGTGTTGCGGTCTACGACGGCGATACCGGGCTGAGGGCGCAGCGCGTCTACAGCCAGGTGGCACTGCACGCCGAGTACGGTGGGGTGGTCCCGGAGCTCGCGTCGCGTGACCACGTGCGCAAGCTCCTGCCGCTCATCCGACAGGTGCTCGCGGAGGCCGCACTGGGGCTCCGGGGCATCGATGCCGTCGCCTACACCGCCGGCCCCGGGCTGATCGGCGCCCTGCTGGTCGGTGCTGCCGTGGGGCGGTCCCTGGCCTGGGCCTGGGGGGTGCCTGCCCTTGGGGTCCACCACATGGAGGGCCATCTGCTGGCCCCCATGCTGGAGCCGGACCCCCCAAGCTTCCCCTTTGTCGCCCTGCTGGTGTCCGGTGGGCACACCCAGCTGGTGGAGGTCGCCGGCGTCGGGCGCTACCGCATGCTCGGGGAGTCGCTGGACGACGCCGCGGGCGAGGCCTTCGACAAGACTGCCAAGCTGCTCGGCCTGCCTTATCCGGGGGGTCCGGAGCTGGCTCTTCTGGCGGAACGAGGTGATCCCGGTCGATTCTTCTTCCCCCGCCCGATGACCGACCGCCCGGGCCTCGATTTCAGCTTCAGCGGCCTCAAGACATTCGCCCTGACAACCATCAAGGAGTCCCTGGGTGACGGCGGGGACCAGCAGACCCGCGCCGACATCGCCCGGGCGTTCGAGGACGCGGTGGTCGACACTCTGGCGATTAAGTGCCATCGGGCGGTGCGCGAGACCGGTGCCCGCACTCTGGTGCTGGCGGGAGGAGTGAGCGCTAACCGACGGCTCAGGGCGCGGATCGCAGACGCCATGGGGGAGGCCGGCGTGCGGGCCTGCTACCCCCGACCGGAATTCTGCACCGACAACGGAGCGATGATCGCTTACGCGGGTTGGCAGCGACTGCGGGCAGGTCAACGGGACGGGCTCGGGTTCGGGGCCGCTCCGCGCTGGGCCATGACGGACCTGTCGCCAGTGGAAGAGACCAACTGAGTCCCACTCTACCGCCGCCCCTTGCCGGCAGGGCGCCGCGTCCCGGCGCCAGAGGGCTCAGTCCGGCCCCTGCTCCTCGGAGATCTTGCCCTCCGAGCCGGAGAAGAGGTTTCGGATGTTGCTTCGGTGGCGCCAGAACAGCATGACCGTGATCAAGGTCTGAGCGGCGATCAGCTCCGGCGCCGGCCAGAAGTACCAGACGATCAGGGGTGCCAATCCCATGGAGATGAGCGCGGAGAGGGAGGAGACGTTCAGCGTCTTGGCCATGACCAGCCAGATGGCGGCCACCGAGAGGCCGATCGGCCAGCTCAGCCCGAGCTGCACGCCCAGGGCGGTGGCCACCCCTTTGCCGCCGCGAAAGCCGAAGAACACTGGATACAGGTGCCCCAGGAAGGCGGCGATGCCGGTGGCGGCCAGCACCGGCACGCTGGCGTCCGCCAAGTGGCCGGCCAGCATCGGCACCACGCCCTTGAGGCAGTCGCCGGCCAGGGTGACGGCCGCCGCCTTGCGGCCGCCGATGCGCAGCACATTGGTGGCCCCCGGATTGTTCGAGCCCTCGGTCCGGGGGTCCGCCAGCCCCATCAGGCGACAGACCAGGATGGCGCTGGAGATGGAGCCCAGCAGATAGGCTCCGACGATCAGGACTACGGCGAACAGCATCTGTTTCTCGGACAACACGCGGAAGGCAAGACCCGCATTTTCCGCGTGAGGACGTTGCCTGGTCAACGCCGTGACCCCGTTGCCATCGGGTGTTGCCCGCCGCCAGGCTGCATTACCATGTGGCCAGCCCGCGACAGCGTCGGAGCCGCCATGGATATCGTATTTCTGCGCGATCTTCGAATCGACACCATCATCGGCATCTACGGCTGGGAGCGTCACACTACCCAGACCCTGGTGCTCGATCTGGAGATGAGCGCGGATATCGCCGCCGCGGCGGCGACGGATCGGATCGAAGACACCCTCGATTACAAGGCCGTGGCCAAGCGGCTGATCCAGTTCGTCGGCGAGAGCCGCTTCCAGCTCGTCGAGACCCTGGCGGAGCGCTGCGCCCAGATCGTCCGCGAGGAGTTCGGGGTCCGCTGGGTGCGCTTGACGCTCAACAAGCAGGGCGCGGTGAGGGGAGCGCGCGACGTTGGAGTGATCATCGAGCGCGGAGAGCGTTACTGAGATGCCGCAGGTGTGGGTGAGCATCGGCAGCAATGTCGATCGCCGGCGCCACATCCTCAGCGCGCTCGACGATCTGCGCCGAGATCTGGGGGCGCTGACCGTCTCGCGGGTCTACGAGAGCGAGGCGGTGGGCTTCGAGGGGCCCGCCTTCTACAACCTGGTGGCCGGGTTCCGTTCGGACCTCGGGCCTGTCGAGATCGGGCGTCGGCTGCGTGCTATCGAGGCCGCCCACGGGCGCCGGCGCGCCGGCAACAGGTTCGCGCCCCGCACGCTGGACCTCGACCTGCTCACTTACGGCAACCAGGCGGGCCGCTTCGCAGGGCTGGAGCTGCCGCGCGATGAGATCCTCAAATACGCCTTCGTCCTGGGGCCTTTGGCGGAGGTGGCCCCGGGGGAGCGCCACCCGGTGGATGGCCGGACCTATGCCGAGCTCTGGAAGGTCTTCGACCGCGCCGGGCAGGCCATTCACCCGGTCGAGCTCGCGGTCTGAGCCGCCGGGGCGGGCGCCTGCAGGGCCTGCCGTGGGTTGAAGTGTCGCAGGCGCAGGCTGTTGGAGACGACGAACAGACTTGAGACGCTCATGGCCGCCGCGGCGAACATTGGATTGAGCAGGGTCCCGAAGAATGGGTAGAGGGCCCCGGCGGCCAGCGGCACCAGGGCGACGTTGTAGGCATAGGCCCAGAAGAAGTTCAGCTTGATGATCCAGAGGGTGCGCCGGGCGAGGCGTATCGCATCCACGACCCGGCGCACGTCGCCGGCCATCAGGACCAGGTCGGCGGCCTCGATGGCGATGTCGGTGCCCGTGCCCATGGCCAGTCCAAGGTCCGCGCGCGCCAGCGCCGGGGCGTCGTTGATCCCGTCGCCCACCACGCCGACGCGCCGACCCTCTGCCTGCAGCCGGGCGATCTCCTCGGCCTTGCCGTTGGGCAGGACCCCGGCGATCACCCGCTCGATGCCGAGGCGAGCGGCGACCGCGTGGGCTGTCCCGGGCTGGTCGCCGGTCAGCATGGCGACCTCGATGCCCAGGTTCCGCAGCGCCTCGATGGTCTGCCGGGCCCCCGCCTTGATCGGGTCGCTGACGCCGAACAGACCCGCCAGGCGCCCGTCTACGGCGGCGTACAGCAGGGTCTCTCCGGAGCGCGACCACTCCTCGGCGAGTGCGGAGACCGGGTCGGTGGCGATCCCCAGCCGCTCCATGTAGCGGGCGGCACCGACCTGTACCCGGTGCCCGTCGACGCTTCCCTGAATGCCGAATCCCGGCTCGGCCTGCACTGCCTCGGCCTCCTGCGGGGCCAGTCCCCGCTGGGCCGCGGCCTCGACCAGCGACTGGCCGAGCGGGTGCTCGCTGCGTCGCTCCACGGCGGCGATCAGCCCGAGCAGCCGCTGCTCGTTCCCGTCGAAGCAATGCAGGCGGTTGAGGGCGGGGCGGCCCTCGGTGAGCGTGCCGGTCTTGTCGAACACCAGGGTGTCCAGACGCGCGAGGGTCTCCAGAGAGGCCCCCTTGCGAAAAAGCACCCCGAGCTCCGCGCCGCGCCCGGTGCCCACCATGATTGCGGTGGGGGTCGCCAGCCCCATGGCGCAAGGGCAGGCGATCACCAGCACGCTGACCCCGGCCACGAAGGCGTGGCTGAGCGCGGGATCAGGCCCCAGACCCAGCCAGACCAGGAAGGTCAGGGTGGCGACCAGCATGACGATCGGTACGAAAACGCCCGCGATGCGGTCGGCGAGCTGCTGGATCGGGGGCTTTCCCGCCTGGGCCTCTTCGACCATGCGGATGATGTGTGCGAGCAGCGTCTCGGCCCCGACCCGTGCGGCGGTGAATCGCAGGGCGCCCGCACCGTTGACGGTTCCGCCGGTGATCTCGTCGCCGGGCCCTTTCAGGACCGGGACCGGCTCGCCGGTGATCATGGACTCATCGACGTAGCTGCTCCCCTCGGAGATCGTTCCGTCCGCCGGGATGCGCTCGCCGGGCCGGACCAGAATGAGGTCGCCGGGGACCACGGCCTCGATCGGGACATCGAGCTCTTCTCCCCCCGTACCACCCGTGCCCGGGCCGGCTGCAGGCGCATCAGCTTGCGGATGGCCGATGAGGTCCGCCCTCGCGCCGCGCTCTCGAGGTACTTGCCCGCGAGGATCAGGGTGATGATCGATGCCGATGCCTCGTAATAGAGCACTGCCGTGCCCGCCGGGAACAGGCCGGGAGCGAGCAGCGCAAGGGTCGAGTAGCCCCAGGCCGAGGAGCTGCCGAGCATGATCAGGCTGTTCATGCCGGGGCTGAGATGCCGGAGCTCGGCGATCCCCTGGCGGTAGAAGCGTCGGCCGGCATAGAACTGCACCGGCGTGGCGAGCAGAAGCTCCAGCCAGTGCCAGGCCATGGGCGGGGCAAGCCGGTGTAGCCACTCGCCCGTGGTCGGCACCACCATGGGTCCCATGGCGATCAGGATCAGCGGGAGGGTCAGCAGCGTGGCGAAAAGCAGGTCGCGTCTAGCCTCGCGATCGCCGGTCCCGGTCCCTGCCCCGACGGGGACCTGTGCGCCGGCGGTCTGGGGCACGCGATAGCCCGCCGCTTCAATCGCGGCGCGCAACGCGCCGGCGTCGACCTGGGCGGGCAGATAATCGACCGAGGCCTTCTCGGTGGCGAGATTCACGCTCGCCCCCAGCACGCCGGGAACCTTCAACAGGGCCCGCTCCACGCGCCCGACGCAGGCCGCACAGGTCATGCCCTCGACGAGCAGATCGAGGTGCGCGGTCTCGGCCTCGTAGCCGGTCTCACGCACCACCTCGATCAGCTGGGGCACAGAGATGCGCACCGGATCGAACCGGATGGTGCCCCGCTCGGTGGCCAGGTTCACACTGGCCTCCTCCACGCCCGGCTGCTTGCGCAGACTGCGCTCGATGCGCGCCACGCAGGACGCGCAGGTCATTCCGCCGATGCCGATGCGGATCTCGCTGCGCTGCTCCGTCGCACTCATCGGGTCGGCTCCGACCGGTCGAGCTCAAGCCAGCTCGGCGCCGTAGCCCTCTTCCTTGACGGCGGCGATCAACGCGGCCACGTCGGGGATGCCGTCGACCTCGGCGGTCCCGGCCTCGAGGCTGACTCTCACGGCACCCACGCCGGCCACACCGCCCAAGGCCTTCTCGACCGCCGCCTTACAGTGGCCGCAGCGCATACCCGTGATCTTCATCTTGACCATCGTGTGTCTCCGTTGAAGGTGAAGATTTCGACCGTCTTCGTCGGTCAATGTTGCGTGGTGCGCCCGCCGTCCACCCTGATGACCTGACCGGTGATGTAGGGCGCGTCGCGCACCAGGAACAGCACCGTGCGGGCGATGTCGCGGGGGGAGCCCGGGCGTTTCAGGACCGTGCGATCCAGGATCTCGCGCCTGGCCGCCTCGCTCAGGCCCTCCTCGGGCCAGAGGATGGCCCCCGGCGCGACGCCGTTCACGCGGATCTCCGGGCCCAGCTCGCGCGCCAGGGCGCAGACCATCATGGCGTTACCTGCCTTGGCCATGGAGTAGACTGGATGGCCCGCGAGCGGGCGAATCGCGTGGATATCGACGAGATTCACAATGCAGCCGACGGTACGGCGCAGGGCGGGGGCGGCGGCCTGGGCGAGGAAGTACGGCGCCTTGAGGTTGGTCCCCATCAGATCGTCCCACTGGGCCTCGGTGGTCGCCCCCACGGTCGTGGGGTAGAAGGAAGAGGCGTTGTTGACCAGAACGTCGAGGCGTCCGAACTGACTCAAGGCCCCTTCGACCAGCGCCGGCAACGCGGCGGTGGCGTGCAGGTCGGCCTGGACCAGGGCGACCGACTCGGCGCGCTCCGATTCGAGCTCGTGCCTGATCTCGTCGGCGGCCAGAGCGGAGCGCCGGTAATGCAGGACCAGGTCCATGCCTGCCCCGTGCAGGGCGCGCGCGATCTCGGCGCCGATGCGGTGGGCGGCGCCGGTGATCAAGGCGACCTTGCCGGTCAGCGTCTCCTGGTCGTCTCTCACGGGCTGGGTCGGGGAATCCGCTACACTGGGGAACCGCCAATCTAACCGAAAGCCCGCGTCGACACACCTCGTCATGCCTCCGCGCACACCCCCGCCGGCCCCTCGGGGCGGGCCCGCTCCCTGGCCCGACCCGGATCCCGAGTCGCGCCACCGCGAGGCCCAGCTCGCCGAGCGGATTCGCGAGGCCATAGCCCGGAGCGGGGGTGCGTTGCCCTTCGATCGCTTCATGGAGCTGGCGCTCTATGCGCCGGGGCTGGGCTACTACAGCGGCGGGGCCCAGAAATTCGGCGCGGCCGGCGACTTCGTTACGGCGCCGGAGCTCTCGTCACTGTTCGCCTTTGGTGTGGCCCGTCAGGCGGCTCAGGTCTTCGGTCACCTCGGGGGCGGGGATCTGTTGGAGATCGGGGGTGGCTCCGGGCGGCTGGCGGCGGACCTGCTCGCCGAGCTGGAGCGCCTCGGCCAGCTGCCCGGGCGCTATCTGATGCTGGAGCTCAGTGCGGAGCTGCGAGAGCGCCAGCGTGCCACCCTGGAGGCGCGGGTACCGGGCCTGGCCGCGCGGGTCCGTTGGCTCGATGGCCTGCCCGCGGGCGGGCTGCGTGGCCTGGTGATTGCCAACGAGGTGATCGACGCCATGCCGGTGAGCCGTTTCCGCATCGAGGAAGGACACACCCTCGAAGAGTGCGTGAGCCTGCACGAAGGCCACCTCGCGGCCCGCTGGCGGCCTGCCGTCACCCCGGGGCTCGCGACTGGGGTCGCGCATATCGCCGCCACGATCGGGCCTTTCCCCGAGGGCTACGAATCGGAGATCAACTTGCGTGCCCCCTCGTGGATCCAGTCCCTCGGCGGTTGCCTGGAGGCGGGGCTCGTTCTGCTGGTCGACTATGGCTATCCGCGCTCCGAGTACTACCATTCCCAGCGACGCGCCGGCACCCTGATGTGCCACTATCGCCACCGCGCCCATGCCGATCCGCTGGTGCTGGTGGGGCTGCAGGACATCACCGCCCATGTCGAGTTCAGCGCGTTGGCCGAGGCTGCCCTGCAGTCAGGCCTGCAGGTGTGCGGCTTTGCCCCCCAGGGGCATTTTCTGCTCGCCACCGGTATAGACGGTTGTTTCGAAGGGCTCGACTCCGCAGACGTCGCCGGCCGTCTGCAGCGGGCCCAGGAGGTCAAGATGCTCACGCTGCCGTCCCAGATGGGTGAGCGGTTCAAGGTGCTCGCCCTCTCCCGTGGGCTCGAGCTGGAGCCGGTCGGATTCGCGCTACGGGATTTCCGGGACCGCCTCTGAGGTCCCAGACCCAGGGGGTACCCGGAGCGGGGCATGTCCCGTACCAAGGCCGAGCGCGCGGTCCTGGCGGTGATCGCGGTCGTTCCCGGTGCCGCTCTCCGGGGCAGACGACGGGCCGCATCCGCTATCGCTCGGTTTGCATTACCGCGGTCAGGAAAAATAGAATTCACCGTTTTGCTGACAAACGACGGAAATCCGAGACATGAGCACCGAGATCGAAAAACAGATCCAGGCCCTGCAGGCCCAGATCGAGGGGCTGAAGGTCCAGAAAGAGCGCGCGAAAAAGGAGCGCGCTGCGCTGGACGAGGCCTACAAACGTTTTAAGGGTCAGCTCAAGGAGACCGGCCTGAGCTTCGACGCCTTTGTGCTTTTTGCCCGAAAGGACATACAGCGGATCCTTGCCCAGACGGACAAACGGCCCGCCCCTGCGGCGCGGCCCGCCAAGGCGGCGAAGAAGAAGGCCGCTCGCGCGAGCCGGGGCGCAAAGGCCTCCCGGGCTGCCAAAGTGGGCATCAAGATCCCGGCGGGCACCTACGGCAACATCCCGCCGGATACCGAGACCGTCTATCAGGTCAAGGGAAAGGGCGCGCGGCCCAAGCAGGTGAGGGCCTACGCGGAGAAGATCGGTATCGATGCGTTTATGGAACGCTGCCGAATCGGTGATTGAGCGCCGGGTGCCGACGAGGCAGTGCCCTTACAAGCGCATCTCCACGCCTACGCGAAATTCGCGGCCACGGTTCGGCGTACCCTGGGGTAAGGCCGAGTTGGTGTACGTGTAGTACTGCTCGTCGAGGAGGTTATAGACCCCTCCGGTCAGGGTCATACGTCCGAGGTTGTAGCGCAGGATGGCGTTGAGGACCCAGTAGTCGTCGAGTTTCTCAGGGGGGTTGCTGCCGGTCTGCGCGGTACCGTGATAGAAGCCGTTCAGGTTGAGGTTCAGCCGCTTGTACCGGTAGTTCAAGCTGAAGGATGCGAGGTCCCGCGGCACGGCTTGCGGATTCTCCGCGTAATCGAAGCTGTGGGAGAAGCTGCCACGCAGCAGCAGTTTCTCGGTGATCTGGTCCTGCAGCTCCAGCTCGATTCCGGACAGGCTTAGATCGCCCACATTTGCGAACGTCGGGCGCGTGTCCAGACCCCTCTGGCCCGTCACGTGCGCAATTCGGTTGCGGACGCGGCTCAAGTAGCCGGTGAGGGTGGTTTGGACATTGCCGAGATTTTGCAGCCAGGCCGCCTCGAGCGTTCTGATCGTCTCCGGCTGCAAGCTCGGATTTCCGACCAGATCGGGGGTGTTCTTCAGATCGAGCTCGGAGATCGTCGGGGCGCGAAAGGCCTCCCCGTACATCAGCTTAAGAGTGGTGCGAGGGACCGGCGAGTAGACCAGCGCGGCCCTGGGATTCACGGTGTGGCCGAAATCGGAATAGTCGTCTACTCGGGCGCCGAGGGTCGCGTGCAGATCCGGCCGCAAGCGGATCTTGTCCTGCAGGTAGAGCCCCAGGATCTGGCGGGTCGTGCCCGTTGCGGCAAAATCCGAAGACTCGATCACCCGGCCGTAGGGGCGTATGAAGGCATAATTGCACCGCCAGGGCATGGCCCCGCCGCTCAGGAGAGCATCGATGCAAGGCAGGTTTCGCGTGACGTCCGCGGTCTCGTAGTTGTTCTGGTTCAGCGTCTTGTCGAAGCGCGTGCCTCTGAAATCCGCGCCGGCCGAGATCTCCTGCGAGTCGCCCAGCCGCAGTTCACCCTCGAGGGCGGTCCCCAGCTCGGTCTGATCCACCACGGCGCCGGCGCGGAAGTCCTGGCTGCCCAGAGTCCAGCCCATCGAGGAGAGCAAGCCCATCAATTCGCCGGGCAGGACGGTGACCAGACTCTCGTGATCGATCTTGCGCATCCTGGCACTGGCCGTGAGGTGCCCGTCGTTGCTGGACCAGAGGTCCTGGCTCAGCCGCACCGAAGCGTCTGTCGAGCGGTAATACCCGGTCGGGTCGCTCGGCATCACGTCGAAGATGTAGAAGCCGTCCAGCTGGAAATGGGCGAGCCGCGCTTCTAGGCGGGTGCCGTCCAGCGCGAGATCCAGATTGGCGGTAATCGACTGCTGGGGGTCTCGCGCGGTCGCGAGGTCGGGGCTCGTCTGGTCGGTGAATGGCTCCCCGTTGTCATGGAAGCCTCCGACGAACACCGAGGCGTCCGCGCCCGCGACCCGACCCGAGAGGGCGACATAACCCTCTCGGCGCTGATTGCTCCCCGTGGCCAGGAATACCTCGTTGAGGTCCTTGGCGGTAACGATGTTGACCACGCCGAGCAACGCATCCGAGCCGTATAGGGCCGATCCCGGTCCACGCACGATCTCCACCTGCTTGACGTTGCCCGTGGTCAGCAGCCGATTGAACAGTAGGGCCGCGTCCGAGAAGTCGTCGTTGAGCCGCTGCCCGTTCAGCAGAAACAGTACATCGTTGGAGAGCTGGCTGGACATCTTGCCGCGCACGCCGACACCGTAGCTGCTGCTCGCGGAACGGCCCGAATAGAAGCCCGGAGCGTAATTGAGTAGATCCTCGATGGTCCGGATGCCCATGCTCTGGATCTCGGCGCGGGTGAACACGGTCACCGAGGAGGGGGCCTCGGTGAAGATCTCTTCGGTTCGCGAAGCCACGGAAACGGAGACGCCTAAAAGCTCTTCGAGGGACATGGCGGCGACCGAGCTCGCGTCTACCGGGGTGTGCAGCTCCGAGCCCGGCGCGGGCATGGCGACCGTGAAGGCGGCGGTTGAAAAGGCTATCCTGAGCAGACGGCTGGGGGGGGCGAGCAGCCTTCTTGGCAGCGTGTCGGATGCTCGCATGGGCTTTGACGCCGTTCGCGTTTTTGTTCCTTGAAGACTTGTTGGAATCATCACCCAGTACGTATCGTGTGGCAAGCGAGCCGATTCTTGGGACCGGGGCGCGCTTGCCCCAATCGGCACGGAGCTGCACGTCCTATATGCGGCATCGCAAGCTCCGAGTTGACTTAGCCGCACCTGGGCGGCTCGTCGAGGTGTGCGTGCGTCTGGCGCTGGTCATCGTTCTGGTGACGGCCTGGCCGCCGCAACCGCTGCTGGCCCAAGACCCAGAGCGGGTTGCACTCGTCAAGGCGGGCTTTCTTGTCAAGTTTCCGGGGTTCGTGCAGTGGCCCGAGGCTGTGAGCCATGGACCGGTGCGGCTCTGTGTCCTCGGACCTTCCGATCTGCTCGCTCCGCTACGTGCCGTGGCGCTGCATGTGCGCTACCGGGGCGAGCCTCCCAGCGTGCGAGAGATCGCCCGACCCGAGGATGCGGCCGAATGTCAGCTGCTCTTCATCCCCGGGGACCACGCGGCAGATCTCGGGCGGCTCCTGAAGGTCCTGGAGGGGCTCCCGGTGCTGACCGTGGGAGATACCCCGGGCTTGGCCGAGCGCGGCGTTCACATCAACCTGTACACCGAAGGCGAGCGCGTGCGCTTTGAGATCAACCGCGCGGCGCTGGAAGCCAGCTCGCTCACGGCTAGCTTCCGTCTTCTCGAGATGGCGAGGGCCCCTACGCGATGATCCAGAAGCTGAGCCGCCGCTTCGAAAATCTGCCAATACGCAGCAAGCTGGTGGTCATCACGGCGTCGGTGACCCTGGTGTCGGTCATCGCGGGTTTCGCTTTGTCGCTCGTGGACCGGCTCCATGTCTTCCGGGAGCGCGAGGTGTCCCACGTCACTCACGCGGCCCGAATCACAGCCGATTTCAGCGTGGCCCCGGTATCGTTCGAAGACCCGGAAGGGGCGACTCAGCGCCTCGCGTATCTCTCCAGCGTCCCCGGAGTGTTGGGGGTCCAGATCCGTGACCAGTCCGGCAGGCTGTTCGCTCAATGGTGGCGGGACGGGCGCGGTGTCGGAACCGCGCGCTTGATTCAGCCGACGGCGTTCTCGCTCTCGCAGTCGACCTATGTTGTGTCGGAGCCGATCTCCCTCCGGGGGCAACCGATCGGCACCCTGTACGTCCTCGCCAGCACCGACTGGGTCTGGCGAGAGGTGCATGAATACCTCGCGACGATGGGGGCGATGATCGCCATCGTCCTGTCCGTGTCGCTCGGCCTGGCCTACTGGCTGCAGCGATCGATCTCGGGGCCGATCGTGGACCTCGCGGCGGTCACCCGGCGGATATCGCTGCAGCGCGACTACAGCTGCCGCGTGCGACGCGATGCCACCGACGAGATCGGAGACCTGTACCGGGCGTTCAACCTGATGCTCCAGCGTATCGAGGAGCAGGACGCGGAGCGTGGGCGCATCCATGACGCGCTGCGCGGGGCTTACGACGATCTTGAGCAGCGGGTGGACGAGCGGACCCATCAGCTGGAGCGCCTCAATCGCGTCCTCGGACAGCAGGTCTCGGAGCGCATTGAAGCGGAGCGGCGCATGGGCGAAGCCCTCGCCGAAAAGGAGGTGCTCTTGCGCGAGATCCATCACCGGGTGAAGAACAACCTGCAGGTGATCTACGGGTTGCTGTCCCTGCAATCCCGCGACCTGCAGGACGAGCGCGCGCTGGCCCTGTTGGAGGACAGTCGCCAGCGCGTCAAGACCATGGCGATCGTGCACGAGACCCTCTACCAGTCCCCAGACCTCTCCGGCGCCAGCGCCCCGGTGTTCGTCCAGAGCCTGACCGAGAACATCCTTTCAGTGTTCCGGCCTGCGCACACCGCGCTGCAGATACGAACGCAGGTTGACCCGATCGAGCTGAGCCTGGATCAGGCGGTCCCCACCGGACTCATTATCAACGAGCTCGTGACCAACGCGGTTAAGTATGCCTTTCCTGGGGATCGCGCAGGCGTCATCCGCGTCGAGCTGCGTGCGCTTGGCACGGATCGGCTCGAGCTCTGCGTGTGTGACGACGGCGTGGGGCTGCCCGGGGGTCTCGACATTCGCGCCACCGAGTCCCTGGGACTGAAGCTGGTCGTGGCGCTGGCGGCACAGCTGCAAGGATCCCTCGAAATGGAGCGCACGGACGGCACCCGCTGCTACATTCGTTTTCCCTGGGAGAAGGCCTAGCATTGCCCGCCGGGCGATCGTTGCTCAATGCCCGGGCTGTGCCGCCATCGCCCCACGGATTGCTGCCAGGCGAGCGGCACGGATCGACGCGGCTATCCCGGGACCGTCCGCCAGGCCCTGGGCCAGACTCCCACACTCGACGCCCCGGGCGGCCCGGAGCAGCCCCAGCAGGGCGCCGCGCTGAAGATAGGGCTCATGCTCCAGGCCCTGACGGCCCCGGGCGTCGGCCTCGCAGGCGATGGCGAATGCCTCGAGGCGCTCGGGTCGGCGAATGGCGTCGAGGGCTTCGAGGAGTCCGAGCACCGTCGATGGGCGTAGCTCCCGGAACCGGTGACACAGCCCGTGATAGCGGGCGACCAAGACGGCGAGCAGGGCCCATGATCTCGGTACGGGAAGCCGCTCACAGAGCCGGCGGATCAAGACCGTGCCGCGCTCCTCGTGCCCGCGGTGACTCGGCCACTGGGATGGGGGTGTAGCGCCCTTTCCCAGGTCGTGGACCAGCGCTGCGAAACGGATCCGGGGCTCGGGCGTGAGGGCGCAGGCCTGTTCGAGCACCTTCAGGCTGTGGACGCCGGTGTCGATCTCGGGGTGATACTGGGGCGGCTGGGGTACGCCGAACAGGGCGTCGAGCTCGGGGAGTATGGCGGCCAGGGCGCGGAGCGAGCGCAGGGTCTCGAAGAACGTCCGGGCCTCGGGCTCGGCCAAGGCCCGGGCGATTTCGGCCCAGATCCGCCCAGGGGCGGCGGCTTGCAGCTGGCCCGAGCCGGCGATCCGACGTGCGAGCTCCGCGGTCTCTTCCGCCACTACGAAGCCCTGGGGACGGTAACGGGCGGCGAAACGGGCGAGGCGCAGCACCCTCAGGGGGTCTTCAGCGAAATGCGGTGTATGGCGCAGCAGGTGCCGTTCGAGGTCGGCGCGACCGCCGCAGGGATCGATCAGGTGCCTCTGCTCGTCCATGGCCATCGCATTGATGGTGAGGTCGCGGTGCGCGAGATCCTCCTCCAGGGCTCGCTCGCCGGTGTCGGCCCGCGGCAGGGCATGCTGCTCACCCGTTTCCGGATGGAGGAACACGGCGAAGGCCTTTCCGACCTCGCGATATCCCTCCGCACGGAGGGTCTCTCGGCTGCCCCCGATCACCAGCCAGTCGCGCTCCCGGGGCTCCAGCCCCAGGAGCAGGTCGCGCACCGCGCCGCCGACCAGAAAGCGCTGCATGTCAGGCGCCGCCGCCCGATCCGCGCTCAGGCCCGGCGCCGCAGCCGAGCGAGGGCGCCGGCGCCGCGGCGCTCGGCCAGAAAGTCGGGCACTACGGCATCGACGTTCGGTCGCCTCGATCCCCAAGGCCGCAAGCCCGTCCTCGGAGCAGACGCTATCGGTCTGAAGCGACTGGTAGTTGTCGTAGGTGAAGAGTTTGCCCGGCAGCCGCTCCAAGATTCGGGCCTGGAGTCTGGCGGCGATGTCGGGCAAGCCGATGATGGTCTTGCGGATACCGAGCTGGCGCGCGGTGTAATCCACCAGATCGCGCAGGCTGAAGGTGCGCGGACCACACAGCTCGTAGCGCTTGCCGATGGCTCGCGGGCTCCCGAGGGCGCGCGCAAACGCTTCGGCCACGTCACTCACGTACACGGGTGCGAGACGGCTCCGCGGGCACGCCAGCGGGAAGGGGCCCGGGATCAAGCTCAGCAGGGTCGCGAAGCGGTTGAAGAAGCTGTCGTCGGGACCGAACACGACCGAGGGTCGGAAGCTCGTGACGCCCATGCTTGCCCCGCCCAAGGTGTGGGCCCGGTTCTCGCCCTCTCCCTTGGAGCGCAGATACAGGCTGCTGCCCTTGCCTTCGTCGGCGTGCAGCGCGCTCATGTGCAATAGCCGGCGAACACCTGCGGCCCGCGCGGCCTCAACGATCCGGTCGACCAGCTCCACGTGGACCTGACGAAAGGATTGCCGTCTGCCGGTCTCGTTGAGGATGCCGACCAGGTTGATGACCGCGGTGCACCCGGCGAAGGGGCCGGCAAGCCCTCTTGCATCGAGGATGTTCGCCTCGACGAGCGAGACGCCCGGCAGCGTGGTCAGGGAGCGGTGGCGATGCGGATGCCGGCTCGGCACGACGATCGTCGCCCCAGTGCGACTGAGTCGCGCACAGAGATGCCGGCCGATGAAGCCGGTACCGCCGAGGATACAGACTTTGCTAACCTTCACCTGTTTTCCCATTTCATGGCTGCGGTCGAGGGCGCGGAGTTTAGCACGGCGCCCCGCCCCCGGGCCCGCAGACGCCCCTTCGTCGAGGGCCCGGTCTTGGATGTCGCCCTGAATCTCCCGCCCGAGGTGCTCGCGGTCTACGCCGGCGTCGGTGTCCTGGCCGGTTTCTTGGGTGGCTTGTTGGGTGTCGGGGGCGGGCTGGTGATCGTCCCCGCCCTGATCTGGGCCGACCGGGCCCTCGGCATAGAGCAGGCCGTGGGAGTCCACCTGGCCGTCGGCACATCGCTCGCCACCATCGTGATGACGTCCCTGTCGTCGATCTGGGCGCACCAGCGCCGCGGCGCGGTGCTTTGGCCCCTGGTTGGGCGGCTCTCCCCCGGTATCGTGGCGGGGTCCTGGGCGGGCGCGCTGGTCGCTGAGCGGCTCTCCAGCGCTTGGCTCCAGAGGGTATTCGCCGGATTCGTCCTGGCGATTGGCGTGCGCATGTTTTTCGGCGGTACGCCGAAGGCCCACCGCGGGCTGCCGGGGTTGCCGGGGCTTTCAGCCGTGGGCACGCTCATCGGGTTGATCTCGGCCCTGGTGGGGATCGGCGGGGGCAGTCTGACGGTGCCTTTTCTGACATGGTGCAGCGTGAGCATGCGCAATGCCGTCGCCACATCGAGTGCCTGCGGTCTGCCCATCGCTCTGGCCGGTACGATGGGGTTCGTCGTAGCGGGCTGGGGCGACCCGCGACTCCCTCCGGCAGCCACCGGGTACGTCTACTGGCCGGCCTTCGTGGGCGTCGCCGTGGCGAGCGTCGGCGCAGCCCCGGTCGGCGCCTGGGCGGCCCACGCGCTTCCCGTGGGGGTATTGCGGCGTGTGTTCGCCGCCCTGCTGCTGGGGGTCGGGTTGAAGATGGTGCTCTGAAGAAGGCGTCGAACAAGCATCTCGGTCCCCCGCGCAACGCGCGGACCGAGCAGTACGGCTGCCTCTGCCGCTTCCAGGTTCAATTCAGCAGGGCGCGCGCGGCCGTGTCGGGCAGGCGGCGGTAGAGCAGTAAGTTGCCGTCGCTGTCGCGCAGCACCATGCGTCCATCGGACACGGCATACTCGTATTGGCGTCTCTGCCTGGAGGTCGGGCTGACTAGCGTGACCATCTGGCCCTGGACCGCAATCCGACAGTCGTCGTAGGCCTCCCGCGAGGCATAGATGCGGCAATAGCCATTGCGAACGACGAATACCTCTCCGCTGCTCCCCTGCCACACGCCGTCGATTGCGCTGCCCGTCTGCTGAGTCGGCGCCGAATAGAAGGGCGCCATGGTGCGGGGTTGCCGGAATGCACCCATCGGGCTACCCATGTTACCCATGGCCCGGCTGACTCCGGGAGCGTTCTGGAACATTTGCTGCATCTGGGTCTGCCCGGGCATCTGCGGCGTCATCCCGGGCATCGCACCCAGGGCCCAGGGCTGCATGGATGTACCGTAGCTGGACAGGGCCTGGTCCCACTGCCGTTTCCTGGAGTAGTTGTCCATCGCGTCCATCATCATATCCATGGCGGTGGCGAAGGGGTTGGAGCGCTCTGCGGCGGTGTCGACGAAGCCGTCTGCCGCGGCGCATTGGGTGGACAGGAGGAGCAGAACAATCGAGCGGGTTAGTCTGGTCACGGGCATGGGCTCCGGCGTCCTTTCAGTGCACATGATAGGGCATGGGCCATCGTCGGGCACCGAGTGCCGGGGTAAGCGCCCGATGTTGCAAAAATGGAATGCGCTAAAATCTGAAAATTTGCAGGGCCAACCATTTCCGCCCCGTGCTCAGAGACCGCGCCTGGTGATGGCTCCATCCTCCCATACGACCGATGCGCAACCCACCGCCCAGACACTGGCGGAGCATCTGGCTGCGCCGGAGGAGCTGCGGCTGCGATTCGAGCAGTTTCCCAGGGGCATAGACAACGCCCATATCGATGTGGTTCTCGGTCAGCGCTTCGTCGCTCGCGCAACCCAGCTGGTGCGCCGCCTGTTGACCCATGAGGTGTCGGTCAACCTCTGGGGGGAGTCTGCGCCCGAGCCGGGAGTCGACGAGGTCGAGGCCTTCGTCGATGCCTATGTCGATCTCACCGAGGTGGCCGTGGAGCAAGCGCGACGGGCCGGGCAGCGGGACCTGATCCAGCTGTTTCAGCTCTCGGTGATCAAATTCCTCCTTCAGCTGGTCGGCGACGAGATCGATCGGATGCGCGGGCGGCTGCAGCGAGCCCGCGACGAGGAAACGGGTGGCCCCAAGGTCTCGGCCGTCGAGGTGCACCAACGGGTGGTGGCGCTGGCGCGGGAACAGCAGGCGATTCGCTACCGCCTGAACCGGGAGCTGTTTCGCCATGTCCACAAGCTCGAGAGCACGCGGCTTCGCAAGCTGCGAAAGTCGGTTCTGGCGGCCTCGTGGCCGGCCCCCAAGCACGTGATCCTGAATCCCATGCTCCTGTTGCCGGGGATCATGGCCGATGAGCAAGCCATGGTGCACTACAACCTCGTGTTCACGCAGAGGGAGGCCCGCGGCGGTTTCGCACAGGTGAACCGGTTGATCACCGAGCTGCTCAAGGGACTGCTGCCCGATTGGGCCCTGGCGCCCCCGTCGCGCCCGGTGGCGTCGAGCGCCGGGTTGCTCGACCTATCGACGAGTCAAGTGACGTTCCGCCAGCGCACCGACCAGGGAAGTCTCGGCGGCTTTCTCGAGGCCGAGCTGCTTGTGACACGCTCGATGTGCGAGGAAGAGTATGCTCAGGACCTGATCTCCTGGCTCGATGTCCCGGACAATTTGGAACGGATCTTTTTTGCCGGTTCGGTGGCGAAGGGCATGCCGCGCCATACCCGGCGCCCGCTGCCGGCGGTCTGGTACGACTATCTGCGCCGGCTCGGGCGCACGCTCTATTGGCGCTTCTGGCGCGCAGGGCTCTTGCCGATGGTCATGGCCTCCTTCGAGGTTCGGCGGGTCCACGACGATCTGCAGGGCAAAGTACCCGGCCGGCTCATTTTTCAGTATCTCGCTCGGATGATCTCGCGGCGCAAGCTCCTGCGCCGCCTGTCGGGATCCCAGATCCCGGTGCGACCGCAGGATGCTCTGCCCGCCCTGGACCGGGGTCGCCAGCGCCTGCGCCGCATGGGCCGCGGCGAGCGCTTCGACCGCCTCATGCAGTTCATCGGCGATTTCGCGGTCTTTCGCAGGGACCTGAAGTGCGCCTACGTCGCCTATCGGGCGATGGATCGGATCAGACTGCTGCAAAGGCCGGAGGACATCGCGCTGTCCGAGGCCAACGGGACCTTGCAGCAGTTTCTGGACGCCGAGGAGATCCAGCCACAGAAGACCCAGGTCCGCGGTCACGTGATCATCAAGGCGGACGTTCGAGGCTCGACCCAGATGACCGAGGAGCTGCTGCAGCGACACCTCAATCCGGCGACCCATTTCAGCCTGAACTTCTTTAACCCGATCAATGCCCTGCTGGCTGAAGTCGGCGCGACCAAGGTTTTCGTGGAAGGCGACGCGGTCATCCTCGGTCTGTTCGAGTATGACGAGGCGTCGGCGCGCAGCATCACCGTAGCGCAGGCCTGCGGTCTGGCGCGCAAGATCCTAGCGGTGGTGGATGTCCAGAACGCCCAGAATCGCAGGCACGACCTGCCGGGGCTGGAGATCGGGCTGGGGATCACCTACGCGGAGGGCCCGCCCACCTATCTCTACGACGGAGATCGCCAGATCATGATCTCCTCTGCGATCAACCGGGCGGATCAACTCTCGTCGTGCTCGTCGGTCTTACGCACGGCGCCCTTGTGTGCTAACCGGGCGGGCCGCGGTATCGAGGTGGCCACGATGGAGGCGCCGCGGGCCCAGGCGCTCGGCACCGAGACGCTCGTGCGTTACAACGTCAACGGTGTGGAGCTTGAGCCGGCCGCCTTCCAGAAGCTCAGGCGGGAGCTTGCGCTTCGGCGCGTGGAGCTGACCCTCCCTGGGGATGCCTCGCCCACCCGCTTCTATGCCACCCGGTATCAGGACCGCAAGGGGATCAGCCATTGGCTGGTGGTGCGCGAAGCCCTGGTTCGCCGCTGGAGGGACGGGCAGCTGCAAGAGCCCGACGCGTCCGGGCGCTGCTTCTATGAGGTGATCACGGATGGCGGCGTGCTGGGACTGATCAGGCGCCGGGTGGGCTCCCGGCAGCCCCGGACGCCGGTCCCGGCGAGTGCGGCTGAGATCCCCGGGGATGTAGGCTGAGCGGTCGCTGCCGCGCGGGCTCAGGCCCGATCTTTTCCCTCGTCCTTCTTTCCTGCCGCCCACGCGGATGACCCGCTGACAGGACGCATGCGCACGTTCAGCCGGGTCGGCGTTGCGCCCAATCGCTGCTCGTAGATGACGGTGTAGGCCAGGACGTGCTGTACGTAGCGGCGGGTCTCCTGGAATGGGATCATCTCCACCCACAGGTCCGCGTCGAGCGCTGTCTCGGGAAGCCAGGAGCGCACCCTTCCCGGTCCCGCGTTGTAAGCTGCAGTGGCGAGCACGGGATTGTCTCCGAGCTCGCCGAGCACTCGGCTGAGATAGCGGCTCCCCAGCCGGATGTTTGTCCGGGGATCGAGCAGCGCCTGTTTGGCGGGCGGGTGCTCCCCAAGCTTGCGGGCCAGGTTTTCCGCAGTCTCGGGCATGAGCTGCATCAGCCCCAGGGCTCCCGCGCCAGAGCGTGCGTCGCGGACGAAGGCGCTTTCTTGTCGAACCACGGCATAGACCCAGGCCGGATCCAGACCGGTCTTGTGGGCCTGTTCCTCCACCAGGCGCCGGTGCTCCAGGGGAAATCTCAGCTCCAGGTCATCCCAATAGCCGGCGCGGGCCAGGGTGAAGATGGCGCGATCGTTCCAGCCCCAGCTCTGTGCCAGCTTGGCCGCTGCCTGCAGCTCCTCGGCGCTCATGTGGGCGGTCGCCCAATTCCATTCGCGTCGGGCGTCCGTCAGGCGGTCCAGCGTCAGCAGCTCATGTGCGCGTAGGATCGACGGCTTGTTCCGGACATCGGCAGCCGCGGTGACGCTTACGGACACGGGGACGTCGTCTAGCTGGTAGGCCAGGCCGAGCCGGTCCGCGGCCAGGAATCCGTAGTAGCTGCGCTCAGCAGACAGCGCGCGATAGATCGGCTCGGCCTCTTTTTCACGGCCGAGCTGCTCGAGGGCCCGGGCGCGCCAATAACGCCAGCATTCGCTGGTGCGGCCCTCGGGTCCCAGGGCGTCAATCCATTCCAGCGCCTTGTCCCAGTTTTCGAGCTCCAGGGCCGTCCGGATGCGGGCCTCCTCGAACTTGGGGTCATCGGCACCGGGTGCAATCGACTCCAGGTAGCCCATCGCCTCGGCGGGCTCTCGGCGTGCCAGCTGCAGCACCAGGCCGCGGGTGATCCGGTCGCTCTGCTCCTCGGAAAAAGCGAAGTGGCCTTTCAGCCCCTTCCAGGCCCCCAGCGCGCCGTCGGGGTCCTGCCGGGCCAGGCGCGTCAATGCATCCTCCAGAGCCGCGATGCGCCAGGGGTGCTGGCGCCCGAGAAGGTCTGGGCTGTGCTCGAGCAGCTGGGGCTCGCGATGGACCTTGAGCCAGAGATCGGCAAAGCCTTGGTCGGCACCGTGCAGGAAGCGCTTGAGATGGGTCACCAGCCTCGACTCGTTCGACTGGAAGGCCAGCGCGATCCGCCGCCAGGTCAGCTCCGGAGTGAGCTTGCCGGCGGCGCGCCAGGCAGCGAACACCGGGTCGCATTCTTTGGGCATCGACCCGCCGTGGAGCCAGAGAACCGGCACCTGGGCGTAGGCCTGGCTGGCGTGGCCGGTTGCAATCAACGCATGGAGCTGGTCGCAGCGGGCATCCGTGCGGTCGCTCGGGACGTAGAACTGCAGATACGTATCCCAGCGCTTGTCCTCGGCGAGTCGATCCAGCCATTGGCTGCGCAGGCGCTCTGCCAGGGGGGTGTCCCTATACGCCTGGAGAAACGTGCGCACGCGCGCCGGGCTGGCCTTCCCCAGCTCGCCGCTGAGCCGCTCGTAGTCGAGGTATGGGTAAAGGGCGTAATCCTTGAGCGCGGCGGACAGCTGCTCGAAGTCCTGATATCGGCCTTGCGCGAGGGCTTCTTCGGCTGCGAGGAACTGCGCTCGTTGGCTCTCAAGCGCGGCCTCGGTGCGGGCAACGAGAAGGCAGAGGATGGTGAGCAGGCCCAGGGTGCGGGCCGCCCGGCCCGTTTGCCGACCGCGGATTTTCATGGTGCGAAGCCCCCCCCCGGCTCTCCCTGTTCTTGATAGTGCGCACTGTCAGAGCTTAGAGTCCTGATTCGCCGGTTGCAATCACGCCGGTTGGTGAGAACGGAAGCGCTCATTGCGGCAGTGCTCGGGCTCGGCCATCACCCGGCGGGTGAGCATCAGGCTTGTCCGGAGCCACGGCCAAATCAATCACTTGATCGCTACTCGAAGCGGTCAATTGCCGTTTCTGGGATCATGGCACGCCATGTCGACGGACCCGTCTTCACCTCTGCGTTTGCGTCTCAGCCGTCGGGCGCGACGCGTGCGCCTGCGTGTTCTGCCGGACGGGCAAGTCGAGCTGGTACTTCCTGAGGGCTCCGATGTGGCGGCGGCCCTCGCGTTCGCCGAATCGAATCGGCCATGGGTCGAGCGCACCCGGGCCCGGCTGCTGGGGCGTCGGCTCGCGCAGGAGGCCGCGGTCCGCGCGATCCCCGATACGATCGATCTGCCGGCGTTGGGGGAGAGTTGGCGTCTGGAGCTCGTGCCTGGGACCCAGGGTGTCCCCCGGGTCCAGTCCCTGGCCGGGCAGCGGCTACGCTTGGTCTGCTCTGGCTCGGACGACTGGGTCGCCCTGCTCAGGGCTTGGCTGCGCCGCCGTGGCGCTGAGACCCTCCCTGCTTGGCTTGAGCAGGTAGCGGCCCGTACCGGGTTGCAATACGCGCGGGTGCAGATCAGGCTTCAGCGTTCGCGCTGGGGCAGCTGCTCCAGCCGCGGCACGATCAGTCTGAACGCCAAGCTGCTGCTGCTCACCCCTGCGCTCGTCGACTACCTGATGGTCCACGAGCTCTGCCACACTCGAGTCATGAGCCATTCCGCGAAATTCTGGCGTCTGGTCGAGAGCAAGCAGCCCGGCGCGCTCGAGCTCGACCGGTCGCTTCGACGGGTATCGCGCAATCTCCCGGTTTGGGCCGAGCAACGGCCCCGTGCGTCGGCGGAAGCGGCCGAATGGTGAGCCCCGAGGTGAAGGATCTCTGCGATCTGCTGCGCCGCGCCGGCGACGAGGAGCTGCTGCCGCGGTTCGGGCACATAGGCGCACGGCTCAAGTCCGACGGGACCCTGGTGACCGAGGCGGATCTCGCCGCCCAGGGGCGGATCGCCGCGGAGCTGGCCCGGCGCTATCCGTCGATCCCGCTGCTCGGGGAGGAGATGAGCCCCGCCGATCAGACGCGACTTCTCTCCGATGCGCGTGCAGGGATCTGGTGTCTGGACCCGTTGGATGGCACCTCGAACTACGCTGCGGGCATACCGGTCTTCGGGATCTCGCTGGCGCTGATCCGCGAGGGGCGGGCCGAGATCGGACTGGTCTACGACCCCGTGCGCTCGGAATGCTTCCGTGCCCGGGTCGGCGAGGGTGCCTGGCTCGACGGGCGGCGGCTGAGCCTCCAGGCCGGCCCAAGGTCGCTCGCCGAGTGCATCGCCATCGTCGACTTCAAGCGCCTGGAGCCGGCGATCGCTGCCGGTCTGGCGATCCACCCGCCCTTTCGCTCCCAGCGCAGCTTCGGCTCCGTGGCGCTCGACTGGTGCTGGCTGGCAGCGGGACGGGGCCATCTGTATCTGCACGGCGGGCAGAAGCTCTGGGACTATGCGGCGGGGCGTCTGATCTTCTCCGAGGCCGGAGGGGCGGGCGGTTGCAGTACCGGCATAGGTGTAGCCGTTGCCGAGGAGCTCAGCCTCTCACCGCGCCTGGCGATGGCGGCGACCGACGCCCGGTTGCTGGATGAGTGGCGGCGCACCCTGCTGGCCTTCGGCGATGGCGATGCGTCCTGAGCCCGCTCATCGGCGTCCGCCGGGCGGATAGGCCCGATGATCCACGCCCCGGCCTGGCTACGACGGCGTTTGTCCCCCGCGCGGCGCCTGGAATGGTATCCCCCGTTTCGGTTCATGGGCGTGCGGGTGCGCGAGCTCAGCCCGGACTGGACGCATGCCCGGATCGTTCTGCCGCTCAATCGGCGCAACCGAAACCCGGGGGGAAGCATGTTCGGCGGCGCCATCGCCGCCCTGGCGGACCCGGTCCCCGCCCTGGCCTGCGCCCGCCGGTTTCCGGGCTACGCCGTCTGGACACGGGAGCTGCGGGTTGATTTCGTGCGGGAAGGCCGCACTGATCTAGAGCTGCGTTTCGATTTCGATCCCGAGCAGGCCCGGCGCATCGCCGAAGATCTGCGCACGCACGGACGCTGCACCCCTGCATTCGAGTACGCGCTGTATCTCGCCGACGGGCGCTTGGCCGCCTCGGTCCTGAACCGGGTCGCCATCCGTCGCCCGCCCGCGGGGACCTCTCTCTCAACCCCGGAGGAAGGCAATGAGCCAAGACTTTGACGACCTGGACATGGATCTGAGCAGCGGGATCGCCGCGTTCGAGGCCAAGCAGTTCTCGCGGGCCACTGGACTGCTCTCGCCGCTGGCCGAGCTGGGCAATGCCGATGCCCAGTACCGCATGGCGATCATGGCCCAGAATGGGCTGGGCATGATCCGCAACGAGCTGCTCGCCTACAAGTACATGAAGTCCGCCTCCGAGCAGGGCCATGCGCTCGCCCAGCACGGGCTCGGATTCATGTATATGGAGGGCGAGTGCGTCGAGAAGAGCGCGGAAAACGCGGTATTCTGGTTTCGCAAGGCCGCCGAACAGGGGCTCGCGGGGTCCCAGACCACCCTCGCGATGATGTACGAGGAGGGCCGGGGCGTGGAGCAGGACCTCGAGGAGGCGCGGAAGTGGTATAAGATGGCGGGGTTCGATCGATGAAGGCGCGCTACCCCCGCGCCTTGAAGCCGACCCCTCTCGGTGGGCGCCGGGTGCTGACGTGCCGCCAATCCCTCGGAGGCGGTGTCGCAGCCTGACCTCAGTCCATTGCGTAACGGACTCTACGGGGCACAGGCTCGGCGAGCGGCCCCGAAATCCGCCGCGGATCTGCTCGAGCCCTTCAGGCGGCCGTTTGCGCCGCTCGGCGGCGGCTGCGTACGGCTTGGGCGAGCAGCTCCAGCAGCGGGACGCTCTCTTCCCAGCCGATGCAGGCGTCGGTGATGCTCTGGCCGAACACCAGGGTGCTGCGATCCGCGGTCAGGTCCTGGCGGCCCGCCACCAAGTGGCTCTCGATCATTGCACCGATGATCCGGCGGTCGCCGCGGCCGATTTGGCCGGCCACGTCGCGGCCGACCTCGGTCTGGCGGTCGTACCTCTTCTGGCTGTTGGCGTGGCTGAAGTCGACCATCATGCGCGCCGGCAGCCCCGCATTCTCCAGGTCGCGGGCGGCGATGTTCACGCTCTCGGTGTCGTAGTTCGGCCGCCTGCCGCCGCGCAGGATCACGTGGCAGTCACTGTTGCCGCGGGTCGAGAAGATCGCCGAGTGGCCCGACTTGGTCAGCGACAGGAAGTGGTGGGGCTGGGCAGCCGCGCGGATGGCGTCCACGGCGATCTTGAGCGTTCCGTCCGTGCCATTCTTGAAGCCCACCGGGCAGGACAGCCCCGACGCCAGCTCACGGTGCACCTGGCTCTCGGTGGTGCGGGCCCCGATGGCGCCCCAGCTGATCAGGTCGGCGACGTACTGGGGACTGATCAGGTCGAGGAGCTCGGTGGCGGCCGGCACGCCGAAGCTGTTGATGTCCAGCAGCAGCTTGCGGGCGAGCTTGAGTCCCTTGTTGATGTGGAAGCTGCCGTCCAGGTCCGGGTCGTTGATCAGTCCCTTCCAGCCCACCGTGGTGCGCGGCTTCTCGAAGTAGACCCGCATAACGATCAGCAGATCTTCGCCGAGGCGCTCGCGTACCGGCTTGAGCCGCCGGGCGTACTCGCAGGCGGCCGCCGGATCGTGCACCGAGCAGGGGCCGATGACGACCAACAGGCGGTCGTCGGCTCCCTCCAGAATCTGGTGTATCGCGTGGCGGGTGTCGCAGACCACCTTCGCCGCGGCCTCGGTGATGGGATAGGCTGCGTGAACGTCCGTCGGCGGGGCCACGTCCCTGATCTCTTTGATTCGGAGGTCGTCTGTCTGGTATTTCATTGCATGGGCCCGGGCTTAGGTCGTGTCCGGCGGATTCCGCACGGAGAACTTTTAACCGAAAAACGGCAGTTGGAACCGCCAAGGCGCGAAGGGCGCCAAGGCAGATGCGTACCCAATGTGAAAGCACTTGCTTCACCCAGAGGGTGACGCCGGTTTCGAGGAGGTATCTTTGAAACCCTTAGCGATCTTGGCGCCTTGGCGGTTCAAATGCTTTTTCTGGATTTAAGTATACCGAACGCGGTTAGAGGGTCCCAGTTCAGTAGGCGGGTCGCGGGACGGCGACTGCCCTGGGGCCCATGATCCTGGAAACGTAGGATGATGGGGATTGATATCGAGTCGTCCCAGACCGGCCGGCCCAAGTCGTGCCGGGCGGCGAGCTCGGAGCCGAGGAGGCAGTGGCCGGCATGCGGGTGACAGAGACCTTCTTTCGTCCCGAAGCGGTGGCGCGCCGCCCCTGGACCATGCCGGCGCCTCTCTTTCGTCTCTGTCAGCAGGCGCTGCGCCGGAGCCCCCGCCGGTGTGCCTTCGTCCCCATTCGCAGCATGCAGTTCCAGGCCGTGATCGACGCCGAGGAGCTGATCTTCGTCGACGCCCTGGGCGACTACCGCATCCAGGGCGGCGAGGGTGGGCGGGTGATCCTGTTGGCCTGGCGGCCGCGCCCCCTGGCGAAGATCGAGTCCATCGCCGAGCCCGTGCCCTGCGAGCTGATCTTCTACCGGGACCGACTGGAGGACGTGCAGCGTCGGCTGGTCGGGGAGCTCGCGCGCGCCTTGCAGACCCTGGAGGCGCGCGAGCGGCCGGGACGCGAGGAGGGGGGAATCAAGGTCGTTCCGCTGCGCCCGGACTCCACGCTGTAGGCCGCGCGCTGTTGCGGCGATTTGCGCCGGCCCCGCGTCGCACCGGCGCTCGTCCGAGCGGCGCGAGGACACGAAGCGGGCTGCACATCGGGCGCGCAGGCGTCCTTGACGCTACCTCGACCACCGGGGCCGAGCGCAGAGCGTCACCCGCGCGCGGGGCTCGAGCCCTCACGGGTCGGCCGCTGCCTGCGAGCGTTCGATCCCGGTAATATGACGGCCTTTCCCGTCTTTCAGATTATTGCAGGAAACCATGGAACGCTTCATCGAAAAGACCCTTTTCGCCAGCCGTTGGATCCTGGCACCCGTGTATCTTGGGCTCTCGCTGGCGCTGCTGATCCTGGGCATCAAGTTCTTCCAGGAGGTCTATCACGTGCTGATCAACATCGGCGGTCTCGCGGAGTCCGATACGGTGCTGACCCTCCTGTCCCTCATCGATCTGGTCCTGGTGGGGAGTCTGGTGGTGATGGTGATGTTCTCGGGCTACGAGAACTTCGTTTCCCGGCTCGAGGTGGAGGAGAGCGGCGAGCAGCTCGGCTGGCTCGGCAAGCTCGACGCGGGTACCCTCAAGCTCAAGGTGGCGGCCTCCATCGTCGCCATCTCCTCGATCCACCTGCTGCGCGCCTTCATGAACGCCCCCCAGATCGCCAACGACAAGCTCATGTGGTACGTCATCATCCACCTGACGTTCGTGGTGTCGGCGGTCCTGATGGGCGTGCTCGACCGCATCGCCTTCGCCAGCCACCGCGCGCACTGACGGCCGGGCGAGGCAGGCCGGCCCCGGGGTGCGCGACGGCGG
Organism: uncultured Gammaproteobacteria bacterium; assembly: GCA_963775335.1. GTDB lineage: Bacteria > Pseudomonadota > Gammaproteobacteria > Chromatiales > Chromatiaceae > CAVQCX01. The sequence continues at coordinate 980,535 of CAVZIJ010000002.1, read as the reverse complement.
TCGGCGGGGTACAGTATCCATCCCTCGATCCAGCGGCAGCCACCATGTACGAGGCCCACTTTGGTCTGACGGAGCGACCTTTCTCGATCGCGCCCGACCCGCGCTACGTATACTTGAGCCAGGCTCACGAGGACGCGTTGGCGCACTTGCTCTACGGCGTCGGGGCGGGCGGCGGCTTCGTGCAGCTCACCGGCGAGGTCGGCACGGGCAAGACCACGCTGGTGCGCAGCCTGGTCGAGCAGCTGCCCGAGAAGGTCTCCCTGGCGCTCATCTTCAACCCAAAGCTTTCGCCGCGGGAGCTGGTCGCCACCCTGTGCGACGAGCTGCACATCGACTACGCCCGCGACGAGGCCAGCCTCAAGGACCTGATCGACCGGCTCAACGCCCGGCTGCTCGCGAGCTTCGCCGAAGGGCGTCGAACCGTGCTGGTGATCGACGAGGCCCAGGCGCTCGACTCGGGCGTCCTCGAGCAGGTGCGGCTGCTCACCAACCTGGAGACCAACCGGGAGAAGCTGCTGCAGATCGTGCTGGTCGGCCAGCCGGAGCTGCGCGACAGCCTGGGGCGGCCCGAGCTGCGCCAGCTGGCCCAGCGCATCACCGCCCGCTACCACCTGGAGCCCCTGACTCTGGAGGACACGCGCAACTACTTGCTGCATCGCCTGTCCGTAGCCGGTGCCAAGCGGCCGTTGTTCAGCGACGCGGCGGTGCAGGAGATCCATCGCGCCTCGGGGGGGGTGCCGCGGCTGATCAACGTAATTGCCGACCGCGCCTTGCTCGGTGCCTATGCGGAGGGGCTGGAGCGGGTCGAGCGCGGCCTGGTGAAGAAGGCGGCGGGCCAGGTACGCGGCGAGTCTCCACCGCGGCGGCGAGGCACTCTGGCCTGGGGTCTGGGTGGCGGCCTGGGCGTAGCGGCGCTGGGCGTCGCGCTCGGCTGGTGGCTCGCCGGAAGCGAGGTATCCCAGGTGTCGCCGGCAACCGCAACCCCGGTTCGGGTGCAGCCTGCGGCACCCCCGGAGCTTGCCGGGACTCCGGGGCATCCCGACGCGCCGTTGGTCCCTTCTGTGCAGTCTGCGCCCCGGGCTCCCGCAGCCCCTGCCGTCGCCCCGCCCGTGCAGGCCGCGCCCCGGCCCGCCCCCTCGTTTACCGACTGGCTCTCGGCGAACCCGTCCGTGGGCGACTCGGACGCGGCGCTCAAGGCGTTGTTCGCCGCTTGGGGCAAGGGCTTCGAGTCCCGGGGCCGCCCGGCCTGCCTGGTGGCCCGCGAGCAGGGGCTGCGCTGCCTGCTCGATCGCGGCAACTGGACGAGTCTGTCGCGGCTCGATCGCCCGGCAGTGATCGAGCTGCGCGACCGCACCGGGCACAAGCGACAGATGGCGCTCGTGGGGCTCGACTCGCGGCTCGCGCGATTCCGGGTCGGTGACCAGACTCTGAGCTTCCCGCGTACGGAGGTCGAGCCGCTCTGGCAGGGCGACTTCCTGGTGCTGTGGGAGCCTCCGCCGGAGGTGCCCACGGGGGTGATCCGTCCGGGCGACCGTGGTGCCTCGGTCACGTGGCTTCGCGATCGGCTCGCCGAGGCCACCGGGCAGCGGGTTGCCCCCAAGGCCGCGCCCCAGGTCTACGACCAGACACTGGTCCAGGCGCTGCGCCGTTTCCAGGAGGAGCGCGGATTGACCCAAGATGGCATCGTTGGCGAGCGTACCCTGATCCAGCTCAATGGGGTCGCCGCTTCGGTGCAGGGACCCCGCTTGAGCGGCGGAGGGGCCTGACATGTCCCTGATCCTGGAAGCCTTGCGCAGATCGGAGCGGGAGCGCAGCAGCCGGGCCGGAGAGGCGGCCGCCATTGCCGTGCCTATGGGGTACGGAGCCCGGGGTGGGCGCCCCGGGCCGTCGCGGCCGGTGCTCGTCGCAGGCCTGGCGGTTCTCCTGATCGCCTTGCTGGCGTTGGGTTGGTGGCTGTTGGCGCCCACCCCCGTCGATGAGTCGGTCGAGCCGACGGCGCCCCTCGCGTCAGCCCCCGGGCGAGCCTCGTCCGCCGGAGCGGAGGAGGAGCGCACCCGTATCCATCCCGTCGTTCCGACCCAGGTTCCTTCGCCTGCCCCAATCCCGGTCGCTCCGTCCGCCTCAACCCCGGTGGCTTCACCCACGCCGATCCCGATCGCTTCACCTGCTCCCGGCGCGTCGGTTCCGCTCGTTGCGCCGGTGGTGCCGACGCATCCGGAGCCGGCCCCCGCAGGGCCGGGGCCCGAGGTCGTGGATCTGTCCGCCCAGCTGGAGCCTGCCCTCGAGCCGCCGAAGGCGCGCGCGCCCGCTGCGGCACCGACGGCCCCAGCCCGGGCGGGACAACGCAGTGGTCTTGCCGCGCAGCCGTCACCGCGGACCCATCCGGCCCCCGCCGTGCCCGCGGCTGCGCCCGCCCCGGAGCGCACCTCCAAGGTACCGACCTTCGCCGAGATGCCGGCAGGGTTTCAAGACTCGGTCCCGGCGCTCGACGTGCAGGTGCTCTTCTATTCGCGGACCCCGGAGCGCCGCTTTGTGCTTGTCAACGGCCGTCGCTACCGGCCAGGCGAAGAGCTGATGCCGGGTCTCGTCTTGGTGGGTGTCGAGCGTTCGGGGATGGTGTTGGAATGGCGCGGCGAACGCTTCCTGATGCCGGCGGGCGGGGCCCGTTGAACCCAGCCGGTGTTCCTCTTCGCCAGGGCCCCTCTGGGGCGCCGGATCGCCCGCGCGACGCTCTTGGACGCCGCGGGACGAGCCCGGTCGAATAAAGCGGGCTCCTCAGTCGAAGTTGAGGTACGGCCGGTAGCGCTCGAAGGAGCCCACTGCGTCCTTGTAGATCGGCTTGCGCACTTGCTGGGCGCTGGCTGTCTTCACCATTCCCTGTCGCTGGTGGAACTGGCGCTCGGCCAGCCCCGGCCCCAGCCCGCAGTGCTTCTCCAGTCTCGGAATCTCGGTCTTGGGGCTCTCCACCAGGTCCTTGTAGACGAAGTCTTCCATGATCCCCGGGGGTAGGACCGCGCGCCAGTGCTCCATCAGGCGTAGGTATGCGGCGTAGTAGTGCTTCATCTGGCCGATGCTGTACGACCAGGATACGCCGTCGGGGAACATATGCTTGTAGCAGGAGATCATGACGTTGTTGCGGTCCCGCACGGCGTGGATCAGCCGGGCTCCGGGGAACAAGGCGACGATGACCCCGAGAAAGAGAAAATTCTCCAGGTACTTGTCGACCAGCAGCGCCCGGCGTTGGCCGATTCTGGCCAGATAGCATTGCTGAAGCCACTGCCAGCCGGTGTCGTCCAGGCGATCGATCGCCTCGACAAAAGGCACGTCGTGGCGGCTGATCACCCTGTTAAGGCAGTCGATGAGAAAGTGTGCCTCGCCGAGATCCTCGACCGTGGGATCGGCCGCGAGTATGCGGCTGATCAAGGTGGAGCCGGTACGGGGCATCCCGAACACGAAAGCGATGCGCTGGGGATTGAGCGGCAGGGCTGCGGTCCGCTGGCGCAGTGCCGCGATCCGCTCCGGCGTGAAGTACTGGATGATGGAGTCCACGAGCACGTCCTGGCGCCCCTCGTCGTAGGCCTTGGGATCCTGGCGGTACTTGAGGTCGTTGGCCTGCCTGTAGAGCTCCATCGCTTTGGCGTAGTCCCCCTTGCGATCGTAAAGGGCGGCGACTAGAAAATGGAATGAGGGCGAGCTCTCGCTGCCGGCGGGAGGACGTTGTTCCAGGCGCTGTATCCAGGCGTCTACGTCCTCGTCGCGTATCAGTATCCCGAGGTTGTAATAGGCCTTGATGAAATCCGGATCGGCCTCGGTGGCGAGCTCGAAGAGCTTGCGTGCCAGCCCGAAATTCCCGCGGTTGTATTGCGCCTGCGCCAGGCTGTTCCAGGTATCGGCCTCGAGCACTTTCTCGTCGCGGATCTCCAGCTCCCCGAGCATTGCGCTCACCCGGGCAAGGTTGTTGATCCCGTCGCCGTTCTCAGGCTCGAGCTCGAGGGACTTGCGGTACCAGTCCCGCGCCAGGCGCACACGCTCGCTGTAGAAATGACAGAGGGCGATGTCGCGGCGAACGCGCCCGTTGGGTGCGAGGGTCTCCAACGCCAGCAGGTGACGCAAGGCGCCTTCGTAATTCTTCGCATCGATCGCTTCCCGGGCCAGGCGGTCGAGCTCGGCGATCGCGTTGGTCGGTGCGTTCGTATGGGGGGGTGTCTGGCTCACGGCCCGCTGCCTGATCCGCAAGCGCGCAGCTTAGCTTCGAGCGAGTCGGTTGACAAATCTCTAAGCGTGTAATCGCGCGAGCCTCGCCCGAGCGGCCAAGTCAGGGTAAGCTGCGGCCGCTCTTGCATCGGGCGGACGCCGCACGGCAATCGCGCTGTCGGGGGTGACCACAAGGCTTTGCAACGCGAGGCCAGGTTGCCGGAGCATCCCGACTGAGGTCAGCCGAAGCTGATGTAAGGGCGGTAACGCTCGAAAGAGCCCAGGGCGTCTTTGTAGATCGGCTTGCGCACCTGCTGGGCACTGGCGGTCTTGACCGGTCCCCGCTGCCGATGGAACTCGCGCTGCACCAGGTCTGGGCTCAGCCCGCAGTATGCCGCGAGCTTCGCGATCTCCGTCTGCGGATCCTCCACCAAGTCCCGGTAAACGACGTCGTGGATGGCTCCCTCCGGCAGGACCTCATGCCAGTGTCTCATCAGTCGCTCGCACGTATCGTAGTAGTGCTTCATATGGCCGATGTTGTACGACCAGGGCGGCCCGTCGTGACCGAACAGCCGCTTGTAGCAGGAGATCATGAGGTCGTCGCGCTCGCGCGTTGAGTGGATCAGACGAGAGTCCGGAAACAGGATGTGCACGAGCCCAAGGAAATGAAGATTAGTGAGAGTCTTGTCCACCAGCGGGCCGTCGCCCTCTGGAGCTCGTCCGAGATAGCATTGCTGAAGGTGCCGCCATCCCGCGTCGTCCATGTAATTCAGCACCCGGGGAAAGGACTCGTTCAGCCGCCGACCCAAGGCTTTCAGACAGTCGCTCAAGAAGCCTGCCTCCCCGAGATCCGTCACCGAGGGATCGGCCGACAGAATCCGGCTGATGAGGGTGGAGCCGCTTCGGGGCATACCGACGATGAACACCGCGCGCCGGGGGGTAGGCACCGTGCGCGCAAGCCTTTCGCGAAGCTCGACGATGCGCGGGGCGCTGAACCAGCGGATGATCCTGTCGACATACTTGCTGTGGCCGTCCGGGTCGTACGCATCGGGCAAGTGGGCGCACTGGAGGTCGTTGGCGATCTTGTAGAGCCGGATCGCCTGTTCGTAGTCGCCCTTGCGGTCGTGCAGTGTGGCCACCGTGAAATGGAATGCCGCCGAATCTTGGCTGCCCTCCGGCGGGCACCTGTCCAAGCGCGCCAGCCAGGACTCAATGTCCGCGTCGGGGATTAGCTCCGCCAAGTGGTAGTAGGCGGGGAGCCAGTTCGGGTCGGTCTCGACGGCGAGCTCGAACAGCTTGCGAGCGAGCCCGAAATTGCCTCGTTGGTACTGCGCGGCCCCAAGATTGTTCCAGGTCTCGGCTGATAGCGTCTTCTCGTCGCGGACCTCCAGCACGCCGAGCAATGCGCCAACTTGGGCAAGGTGATTGAGACCTTTCCTGTGGAGCGGGTCCAGATCCAGAGCCTTGCGACACCACTCCCTCGCCGCGGGCAAGTCCTCCATCTGCGAGTGGCAGAACGAGATGCTAAGTCGGTTGCCGACCCTGGGCGAAAGTGCCTCCATGGCGTTGAGCAGGCGCAGCCCCTCTCGGTAGTCCCTGCGAGCCAGGGCGGCGCGCGCCAGCCGCGCGAATTCGGCAAAGGGGTTGGCCTTGGGGGTGGACCTGTTGGCTTGGCTCATGGGACAGGGTCTGACCTCAGAGCACTCAGCTTACTGTCGCCGCCCGGGTTGGACAAACTAGCCCGGGCCGGCCCTTGCCTCTCGGGCCCCGCCATGGATGGCTGTGTGCTCAGCCAGTCAGCGCCGCAAACACCGCCGGCAATCTCTCCGGCAGCCGCTCCACATTGTCCACGATCGAGTAGTTGTTCTCGCCGAAGATCCTGGCCACGTAGCGGTCGGCCTGGGGATCCAGGGTCAGGCAATAGGTATAGATGCCCATCATGGCCAGGTCCTCGACCGCCTTCTTGGCATCGTGGCGCAGGTATTGGGGATCGCGCTCGTCGATGTCGGCGGGCTCGCCGTCGGTGATCAGCAGCACGAGCCGCTTCTGCGCGGGCTGCTGGGTCAGGTGCCATCCCGCGTGGCGCAATGCGGCCCCCATGCGCGTGGACAGCCCGCCCTTCATGCCCGCCAGGCGCGACTTGGCCTCGTCGTCGTAGGGCTGCTGGAAGTCCTTGAAACGGTAGTACTGCACATCGTGGCGGCCGTCCGAAGCGAAGCCGTGCACGGCAAAGTTGTCGCCGATGGAATCGATCGCCCAGGCTAGCAGGCCGGTGGACTCGCGGGTCAGATCGAGCACGCTCGATGCCTCCTCGTAACCCGGCTCCCCCTCCTTCACCCCCACCTTCGTGTTAGTCGATTCGGACAGGTCCATCAGCACCACGATGGACAGGTCGCGGATGTGGCGGGTGATACGGATGTTGATGCGCGGGTCGGGCATGATGCCGCGGCGGATGTCGATCATGGCGCGCACCGCTGCGTTCAGATCCAGCTCCTCGCCTTCCTCGTAGCCGCGCCGGCGCACGATGCCCTGGGGCTGCAGCGCGTCGATCAGGTGGCGGATGCGCGAGGCGACGGGCTTGTGCTTGGTGAGGATCGCATCCATCAGCTGCGGGTCGCCCTTGGGCTGGCGCCGCTCGACCACCGTGGCCCATTCCGGGCGGGCGAGCTGGACCTGGTAATCCCACTCGTCGTAGTGATAGGGCTCCGAGACCGGCTCCTTGCCCCACATCTCGTTGTAGCTGACGCCCTGGTCCTCGTAGGGGAAGAGCTCGGTGGCGCAGGTCCAGATCTCCTGGGCGTCGTCGCCGGCGAATTCGCAGTCCACCTCGTTGGCCATCTCCATGGCCGACACGTACCTGCGTACCTGCTTGTGATGCGCCGGCAGGTAGTCGAGGCCGCGCTCCAGGAACAGGTTCTCGCTGAACGCCCAGACGTAGCGGTTGTCGTCCCGGTAGGGCAGGGGCCAGCTCTCCAGGACGCGCAGGTTGGGCAGGGCGACCTTGCGGATCAGCGCGTTGTAGAAGGTCACGCCGGCGTCCCAGCTGATGCGATTGTCCTGGGGGCGCTCGGCCAGCGCGGCACGGAATGCGGCGGCGCTTGCGTTGATCAGCGGCTCCTCGTCGCGATAGCCCTCGTCCAGCAGGGCTTGGGCCATGCGCATCATCAGGTCCATGATGGGGTGCAGCTCGCTCGCCTCGTCGTCCGGGGTCAGGGGCGCGGTGAAGAAGCTCAGCCAGAGCTTCTTCAGGCCCGGGAACTCGCGGACCGCCAGGTGCTCGATGCGCGCGTCCTCGAACAGCTCGATGAGCTTCATCTGCGCCGGGCTGAGCTGCTCGGCGCTGATCGGCTCGCGTGTGTAGACCATGTGCGCCGCGCAATGGGCCGCGGCGGCCCGGTAGATCTCTATGCCCTTGATGCCGCGGAAGCGGTCGAAGGCGTCCGGCAGGTGGATCTGGAAGTCCTCGATGAAGGGTCTCAGGCCCTGGCGGGTCTCATAGTCTCCGGAGGTGGGGCGCATGAAGAACGCCCGGGCCCAGAGGGCGCGCAGGTAGAAGTTGAGCCTGCGCTGGTTGTCGACGAACAGGGTGCCGCGGCGCTCCTTCTGCAGCACTGCGCGGGCCGATTCGGTCTTCAGCCCGAAGTAGGCCATCTGTCCGTCCAGGTCCCGGGCATGGGCCTGGGCGCCCCAGAGCGCCCAGCGGCGCAGCCCGCCCAGGGTGAGCTTGGAGAGCAGCTCGTCCATGTTCTCCATCATCGGGCGCAGGCCCCGCGGCGCCTTGCCGGCCAGCTGGTGCAGCAGGTTGAGATAGCCGCGCAGCACCTCGGCGTCGCCCAGACGCTGGGCGGCCAGGGGCAGGTTGCCCATGACCAGGGTGATCACCGTGCCGGAGGTGTGGGAGGCGAGCTTCATCAGTGAGCCGACCACCTCCGGGATGATGTCCTCGCCCACCTCCTTGGCCACGCGGGGCATCTCCTGCACGTAGGTCAGGATCAGGTCCTCGCCCTTGTTCAGGGCGCACATGGCCTTCATGCCGGTCAGGTAGTGGTCAAGCCCCTGGGGCGACATGACCCGGCCCGCCTCGTGGTAGGAGGACTCCAGGGCCTGCCGGTGCTCATGGTCCGGGTCGGTCTTGAGGCAGGAGACGTATTCGCTGAAGTCGATGGTCATCTTGAACCGCCAAGGCGCAAAGGACGCAAAGGATTACTTTGTCAGGATGATCCGCTGGATACCCTGCCGCAACACTTCGACCTTGAAGTTGATCAGCAGCCCGAGCGGCGAATTCAGTGCCTTCAAGTACGAAATGATCTGGGCCTTGTGGATCGGCAACAGGGCGTCGACGGCCTTGAGCTCCACCACGAGCTTTTCTCCGACCAACAGGTCCAGACGCGATTCCCCCACTGTGACGCCTTTGTACACAATGCCCACCGGGACTTGGCGCTGAAATGCCAGATGTCTGCTTTCGAGCTCGACCGCCAGCGCCGCTTCGTAAACACTTTCCAGAAACCCTGGGCCAAGAATTCGGTGAACCTCGATCGCCGCGCCAATTGTCTCGTGGGCAAGATGCTCAAGGCGCGCGTCCGGATCCATAAGAGACGTCTTTGCGTCCTTTGCGCCTTTGCGGTTCCAGCTTGAATTAAAAATATGTATTCACTGCTGCGCTCAGGGTATCGCGCATGTCCGGATCGTCGGTGAGCGGGGTCACCAGGGCCATCTGGCAAGCGGCCTGGGGGTCTACGCCCTTGCCGATCAGTTGCGCGGCATAGACCAGCAGGCGCGTGGACATGCCCTCGTCCAGGCCATGGCCCTTGAGGTTGCGCGAGCGGTGGGCGACCTGGACCAGCTTCTCGGCCAGCTCGGTATCCACACCGCCTTCGTGGGCGACAATCTCGGTCTCGGTCCGGGCCCCCGGGTAGGCGAAATCCAGGCCGCCGAAGCGCTGCTTGGTGGACTGCTTGAGGTCCTTCATCAGCGACTGGTAACCGGGGTTGTAGGAGATCACGATCTGGAAGTCAGTGTGGGCATGGACCAGCTCGCCCTTCTTCTCCAGGGGCAGCACCCGGCGGTGGTCGGTCAGTGGGTGGATCACCACGGTGGTGTCCTGGCGTGCCTCGACCACCTCGTCCAGGTAGCAGATCGCGCCGATGCGCGCAGCCACGGTCAGCGGGCCGTCCTGCCATCGGGTGCCGTTGATGTCGAGCAGGAAGCGCCCGACCAGGTCGGAGGCGGTCATGTCCTCGTTGCAGGCCACGGTGATCAACGGCTTCTTGAGCTTCCAGGCCATGTATTCGACGAAGCGCGACTTGCCGCAGCCGGTGGGGCCCTTGAGCATGACCGGCATGCGTGCCGCGTACGCCGCCTCGTACATGGCGATTTCGTTGGCCACGGCACGGTAGTAGGGCTCGCTCTTGATCAGGTATTGCTCGGGGTCGATGTCGCTCATGGGAATCGCCTTCGTGAAAATCGATTTGAACCGCCAAGGCGCAAAGAGCGCAAAGAGCGCAAAGAGCAGTTGGTGTCGCGGTTCATCAAATGCATAGAGGTCTCGCGCTCAAGCCCACGTCCGGTCCCGCATGCGAAAGGACCGCCGCTATTCTTGGCGTCCTTTGCGCCTTCGCGGTTCCAGAAAAGCCCCTGCCCCGAATAACGGAGCAGGGGCTGGCGCTCAGGGCAGAGCCGGTCGCTCGATCAGACCGGCTTGCCGCGAAAGATCACCATCTCGGCGCCCTTGGACTGGGCGTAGTTGTCGAAGCCGATCAGGCGCACGTGGTTGTCCGGGTGGGCCTTGTGGCAGGCCTCGGCCTCGGCCAGGATGCGGTCCACGTCGGTCTCGCCGAACATGGGCAGCTTCCACATGTACCAGTAGTGGCTGGTGGCGTTGTGGGGCTCGGTGTGCTCGATGGCCGGGTTCCAGCCCTTGGAGACGATGTACTTGACCTGCGCGCGTATCTGCTCCGGGGTCATCTCCGGCAGATAGGAGAAGGTCTCGAACTTCCGGCTGGAGACATCCTCCAGGCTCGACTTGTAGTCCTGCATTTCGCTCATTGCATTTTCCTCAGGATGAACCGCAAAGGCGCGCAGGTAGTTTGGCACTCGGTTTGCGGTTCATGGCTCAATTTGAAGACTTGTTTCTCGCTCGCTCCGCGCGCCGGCCGCGTCGAAAACCTTTCGGTGCTCTTGGCGTCCTTTGCGCCTTTGCGGTTCCAGGAAACGATTACTTGTGCGCCACGTCGAGCTTGTCGACGGTGTCGAACTCGAACTTGATCTCTTTCCAGGTCTCCATGGCCGCGGCCAGCTCGGGACTGGACTTGGCTGCCTGACGCAGCACGTCGTTGCCGCGCTTCTCCAGGCCTTCCGCACCGTTCTTGTTACGGTCCTCGACGCAGGCCTCGAGCGCTACGCGGTTGGCTGCGGCGCCGGCCGCGTTGCCCCAGGGGTGGCCCAGGGTCCCGCCACCGAACTGCAGCACCGAGTCGTCGCCGAAGATGGTGACCAGAGCCGGCATGTGCCAGACGTGGATACCGCCGGAGGCGACCGCGAAGGCACCGGGCATGGCGCCCCAGTCCTGATCGAAGAAGATGCCGCGGCTGCGGTCTTCCTTCACGTAGGGCTCGCGCAGCAGATCGATCCAGCCCAGGGTGGCCTCACGGTCGCCCTCCAGCTTGCCCACCACAGTGCCCGTGTGCAGGTGGTCGCCGCCCGACAGGCGCAGGATCTTGGTCAGCACGCGGAAGTGGATACCGTGGTGCGGATTGCGGTCGAGCACGGCGTGCATGGCGCGGTGGATGTGCAGCAGCAGGCCGTTGTCGCGGCACCACTGGGCCAGGCCGGTGTTGGCGCAGAAGCCGCCGGTGATGTAGTCGTGCATGATGATGGGGGCGCCCAGGGACTTGGCGTACTCGGCGCGCTTGTACATCTCTTCCGGGGTCGGCGCGGTAACGTTCAGGTAATGGCCCTTGCGCTCGCCGGTCTCGGCCTCGGCCTTGTGGATGGCCTCCATGACGAAGTCGAAGCGGTGGTTCCAGCGCATGAAGGGCTGGGAGTTGACGTTCTCGTCGTCCTTGGTGAAGTCCAGACCGCCGCGCAGACCCTCGTAGCAGGCGCGGCCGTAGTTCTTGGCCGACAGGCCGAGCTTGGGCTTGATGGTGCAGCCGAGCAGCGGGCGGCCGTACTTGTTCATCTTGTCGCGCTCGACCTGGATGCCGTTGGGTGGGCCGTTGCAGGTCATGACGTAGGCGATCGGGAAGCGCACGTCCTCCAGACGCAGGGCGCGGATGGCCTTGAAGCCGAACACGTTGCCCACCAGGGAGGTGAACACGTTGACCACCGAGCCCTCTTCGAACAGGTCGATCGGGTAGGCGATGAAGGCGTAGAAGCAGGTATCGTCGCCCGGCACGTCCTCGATGGCGTAGGCGCGGCCCTTGTAGTAGTCGAGATCGGTCAGCAGGTCGGTCCAGACCGTGGTCCAGGTGCCGGTGGAGGACTCGGCGGCCACAGCGGCCGCGGCCTCTTCCCGCGGTACGCCGGGCTGCGGGGTGATCTTGAAGCACGCCAGGATGTCGGTGTCCTTCGGCGTGTAGTCGGGCATCCAATAAGTCTCGCGGTACTCTTTGACGCCCGCGTGGTAAGTCTTGGCCATGTTCCGTAGTCCTCCTGTGAAGGATGGGTCTAGATCAGCTGTCGGCGCCGTGGGCGCTGGCCCGCGGTGATCGCCGCTGGTGCGGCGGCCGCTGCTTGCGGCGGGACTTCGCCCAGCCGCCGGGGCATTATTCGGCGTCCGAAGCATAATTAACAGTCAAATATCTTGATGATCAAGATAAGTAAACGTTTATAATCATCGTTCGCTGGGGCCCCCGGCGACCCGGAGGTCGGGAAGGAAAGGATCCATGCACGTCACACTCAGACAGCTGCGGGTCTTCGAGCATGTGGCCCGAACCCTCAGCTATACGCGCGCGGCCGAGCAGCTGCACCTGAGCCAGCCGGCGGTCTCCATGCAGGTACGCCAGCTGGAGGAGGCCTTGGGTTTGCCGCTGTTCGAGAAGCTCGGCAAGCGCATTCACCTCACCGAGGCCGGGCGGGAGATGGCTCATTACAGCCAGGCCATCAGCCAGCAGCTGCGTGAGGCCGAGGAGGTGATCACGGCGCTCAAGGGGCTGCGCCGCGGGCGCCTGCGGATCAGCGTGGCCACTACCGCCAACTCGTTCGCCACCCGGCTGCTGGCCGCCTTCTCCCGGGCCCACGAGGGCGCCGGCTTCAGTCTGGACGTGACCAACCGCAAGAGCCTGCTCGATCAGCTGGCGGCCAACGAGACCGACCTGGTGATCATGGGCAAGCCGCCGGAGGGGCTGGACCTGGAGGCGACCGCCTTCATGGAGAACCCCCTGGTGATCGTGGCGCCGCCGGATCACCTTTTGATAGGCGAGGCGGGCCCGATCCCCCTGTCGCGCATCCAGCGAGAGACCTTCGTGGTGCGGGAGCTCGCCTCCGGCACCCGCATCGCCATGGAGCGGTTCTTCCAGCAGCGTGGCATCCATCTCCAGGCGGGCATGGAGATGACGTCCAACGAGGCGATCAAGCAGGCCGTGGAGGCGGGGCTGGGGCTCGGCATCGTCTCGATCCACACCCTGGAGCTGGAGCTCGAGACCCGCCGCCTCGCGATCCTGGGCGTCGAGGGCTTCCCGATCCTGCGCCACTGGTACGTGGTCCACTGCAAAGGCAAGCGACTCTCGCCCGTGGCCGAGGCCTTCCGGCAGTTCCTGCTCGGCCCGGAGGCCCGGGGCTTCGCCCAGCTGCCGGCGCCGCCGCCGATCTAGCCCCGGGCTCCGTACCAGGGGCCTTCTGCGGCCGCGGATCTGCCCGCGGTTACGGCCTTGCGCCCGGCTCGGGCGTCCGAGGCAGGGTCGAGCACGCCCGCGCCCGGTCCGTCGGGCGCCTCGTATCCCCAGGCCTCGCGACGGGTCTCGCAGTGAAACGGGGACCGTTGCCGAGCGTCGACCCGGATTCGGCCCGACCTGTCGGATTCTCGCAACACCTGAGGCGCCCAGGCGCCCCCGGCCTGGTCACAAAGCAGACTTTTACTCTGTTTAGGCTTTACTCATCCTATCATCGGCCCGCCCGCGGCCCCGTAGAGGGCTCGGTCACAACGTACCGATCTGAAAATTAACCTACTGATTTATAAACGTTTTTATCCGTACTTGCGGAAGGGCCGCGGCACGGCGTTTGCGGTGTGGCCGTGGCATGAATGCACTCGTCGGGTCGCAGTTGTGTTCCTGCCGACGAAGGCGTATAAAACGGAGAACTCGATCTCCCTAAGGGCGGCAGCGGGTCACGTTTCGTTAAGCGGCTTCAAGGCGTCGCAACAAGGCGCCACAAGAACAACCGACCGACCGCCGGCAGTCAGACACAGCGTCAAAACAAGAATTCAGCGTCTTAAATTTAAGGACTCAAGAGGATCGCCGTAATGAACAAGAGCTTCCGTTTTAGCGTTCTGGCCTCTTCCATCAGCGCGGTTCTCGCGGCGCCGGCGGCGCACGCGCTCTATCCCGATGGAATTGCGACCAATCCCGGGTATATCGGAACCTGGACGGTCGCGCTTTTGCCCGGCGCTGTCGATCCTGCTGATGTCGATCCGACATTCTTGGCGAGGCTCTGCTACGACAACAATGCGGGCAACAATTCCACGGAGTGCGGTAAGAACGTAGACGTCACAATTGGCAGCAAGAACTCCAGCGCTTTTGGCGGGAACAGCACGGTCATGGGAAACTACTCGTCGCTGTTCGGATACAAGAGCACCCTGACCGGAGACGATAGCACCGCCGTCGGCTCCCACAATACCGTTACCGGCGGCAACGCCAACTCTGTGTTCGGCTCGTATGACACCGTAACTGGTGCTAACAACGAAGTCACGGGCACCGGGAATACGGCTAAGAATGGTGGCTTTTCCGGCAACACCATCACCGGCAGCTTCAACAATGTGGATGGGGGTGGCGTAGGCAGCCAAGTAACCGGCGAGGTCAACACGATCACTGGGGCCCTCAACCGCGTTGTCGGTGACAACAACTTCGTGCAGGGCAGCGGCAACACCCTGGTCGGCAGCTTCGGCATGCTCGACCCCAGCAACAACAACAGCATCGTCGGCAACAATCCGACCCTGGTCGAGAGCAATACCAACAGCATCGTCGGCAACGATGCGTATCTGTACTACAGCGACCACAACAACATCAACGGCAACAAGAACTCGCTGCGCAATTCTGATAACAACGTTATCGTTGGTTACTACAACACATTTGACACGAGCCTCCTGAACGACGTTAACGGTAACCAAAACTCTTTTGACCACTCGTCTACCAACTTGGTGAACGGCTCCGGCAATACCCTGACGCAGGGCTCCGACAGCAACGTCATAAGCGGCTCGTACAACAAGCTGACCGACTCGAGCGAGAACAGCATCGGGGGCCACTACAATACGCTGGGCGACTCCAACGCCAACCACATCGATGGAACGTACAACACGCTGACCGGGGCCGACAGCAACCTGATCAGCGGCAGCAAGAACCAGTTGACGGATTCTTTCAACAATAACATCTCGGGCAACGGCAACACGCTCGACCCGAGCAACAGCAACACGATCAACGGCAACAAGAACGACCTGACCAATTCGGACGGCAACGTGATCGACGGCAGCCTGAACGTTCTGGACACGTCGAACAAGAACAAGGTCGACGGCAGCTACAACACGTTCAAGAACAACGCCTCCACGAACAACGTGGCGGGCAACAGCAACGTGCTGGACAACGCGCGCAACAACGCGGTCGACGGCTACTACAACCAGCTGACCGACAGCTTCACCAACACGCTGACGGGCAGCAAGAACGTCCTCGACACGGCGGTGAGCAACAGTGTCGACGGCAGCGGCAACAGCGTGACCGACTCCAACAAGAACAAGGTCGACGGCAGCTACAACCAGTTCAAGAACAACGCCTCGACGAACAACGTGGCGGGCAACAGCAACGTGCTGGACAACGCGCGCAACAACGCGGTCGACGGGTACTACAACCAGCTGACCGACAGCTTCACCAACACGCTGACGGGCAGCAAGAACGTCCTCGACACGGCGGTGAGCAACAGTGTCGACGGCAGCGGCAACAGCGTGACCGACTCTAACAAGAACAAGGTCGACGGCAGCTACAACCAGTTCAAGAACAACGCCTCGACGAACAACGTGGCGGGCAACAGCAACGTGCTGGACAACGCGCGCAACAACGCGGTCGACGGCTACTACAACCAGCTGACCGACAGCTTCACCAACACGCTGACGGGCAGCAAGAACGTCCTCGACACGGCGGTGAGCAACAGTGTCGACGGCAGCGGCAACAGCGTGACCGACTCGAACAAGAACAAGGTCGACGGCAGCTACAACCAGTTCAAGAACAACGCCTCGACGAACAACGTGGCGGGCAACAGCAACGTGCTGGACAACGCGCGCAACAACGCGGTCGACGGCTACTACAACCAGCTGACCGACAGCTTCACCAACACGCTGACGGGCAGCAAGAACGTCCTCGACACGGCGGTGAGCAACAGTGTCGACGGCAGCGGCAACAGCGTGACCGACTCGAACAAGAACAAGGTCGACGGCAGCTACAACCAGTTCAAGAACAACGCCTCGACGAACAACGTGGCGGGCAATGACAACGTGCTGAACAACGCGCGCAACAACCAGGTCGACGGCTACTCGAACAAGCTGAAAGACAGCTTCACGAACCTGGTCACGGGCAGCCAGAACGTGCTGGACACCGCGGTGGGCAACAAGCTCGATGGAAGCGGCAACAGCGTCAAGGACTCCAACAACAACACCATTGACGGCAGCTACAACCAGTTCAAGAACAACGCCTCGACGAACAACGTGGCGGGCAATGACAACGTGCTGAACAACGCGCGCAACAACCAGGTTGACGGCTACTCGAACAAGCTGAAAGACAGCTTCACGAACCTGGTTACGGGCAGCCAGAACGTGCTGGACACCGCGGTGGGCAACAAGCTCGATGGAAGCGGCAACAGCGTCAAGGACTCCAACAACAACACCATTGACGGCAGCTACAACCAGTTCAAGAACAACGCCTCGACCAACAACGTGGCGGGCAATGACAACGTGCTGAACAACGCGCGCAACAACCAGGTCGACGGCTACTCGAACAAGCTGAAAGACAGCTTCACGAACCTGGTTACGGGCAGCCAGAACGTGCTGGACACCGCGGTGGGCAACAAGCTCGATGGAAGCGGCAACAGCGTCAAGGACTCCAACAACAACACCATTGACGGCAGCTACAACCAGTTCAAGAACAACGCCTCGACCAACAACGTGGCGGGCAATGACAACGTGCTGAACAACGCGCGCAACAACCAGGTCGACGGCTACTCGAACAAGCTGAAAGACAGCTTCACGAACCTGGTCACGGGCAGCCAGAACCTGCTCGACACGGCGGTGAGCAACGAGATCGATGGCAGCGGAAACACCCTGAAGAGCTCGAGCAACAACGTTATCGCAGGCAACAACAACTACCTCGATCCGAGCAACTTCAACAAGATCAATGGCTCGGGGAACACACTGCATAACAGCTCGACCAACACGATAGACGGATCGTATAACGCCCTGGATACGTCCTATCGCAACCATCTCACCGGGAGCAACAACAGCCTGACCGGGTCGAGCCGCAACGTGATGGACGGCAGTGGGAACGTCCTCAACAACGCGAGCCACAATGCGGTGGATGGCAGCGCCAACCTGCTCAACAACGCCGACTTCAACGCCATCCAGGGCAGCGCCAACGTCGTTTCCAACTCGCAGTTCAACTCGGTGGACGGCAGCGCGAACGTGCTGGTCAACGGCTCGCAGTTCAACGCGATCGAAGGCAGTGCGAACCTGCTCAGCAATACCCAGGCTTTCCTGATCGACGGCAGTGCGAACGTCCTGGTCGGGGCGACAGGGGGCGTCATCAACGGCAGCGCCAATTTCGTGGGTAACTCCCAGTTGACGCTTATCAACGGGATGCTCAACGGGGTCTACGACTCCACCGGCACCCTGATCACCGGAACGCTCAACGGGGTATCCGGGTCCACGGCGACCGCGATCGACGGCACGCTCAACGGCGTGGTGAATTCCACTGCGACGGCTGTGACGGGTATGGGGAACTTCGTCTACGGCTCGACGGCCACTTCCGTGGACGGCCAGGGCAACAGGGTCACGAGCTCCACGGCGAACGTCGTGAACGGCACCGGCAACAACGTGGCCGATTCCAATTTCAACGAGGTGGACGGCATCACCAATCAGCTGCAGAACGGCTCGAACGGGAATGCCGTCATCGGTGCCGGGAACAGTCTGGACAACTCGAGCGGCAACGCGGTCACGGGCGTCGGGAACACGCTGGACCCGAGCAACTTCAACATCGTGTCGGGCTCTTTCAATCTGCTCGACAACAGCTCCTTCAACGAGGTCACCGGCAGCACCAACGGCCTGTGGTACAGCAACGGCAACCTGGTGGCCGGTAACGCCAACGGGCTCGGCCACAGCGGCGGAAACCTGGTCGCGGGCAATGCCAACGGCCTGTCGTACAGCCACTTGAACCTGATTTCGGGGAATGCCAACGGGCTGCTGCACAGCAGCACGAACGAGGTGTCCGGAACGACGAACGGTCTGGCGTACAGCAACCAGAACCTGATCTCAGGCAACGCCAACGGGCTGTACCAGAGTGACAACAACACCCTGACCGGTTCGTTGAACGGGCTCGACAACAGCGACCAGAACCTGGTCTCGGGCAATGGCAATGGGCTGCTGAACAGCAACACCAACGAGCTCTCGGGCAGCACCAACGTGCTGGCGAACAGCGACAAGAACTCTGTTTCCGGCAACCTCAACGGTCTGTACCAGAGCGACGCCAACCTGGTGGCGGGCAGCGGCAACGGCCTGGCCTACAGCGACCTGAACTCGGTGTCGGGCAACACGAACGGGCTGTACCAGAGCAACGCCAACCAGGTCTCGGGCAGCGGCAACGGCCTGGCTTATAGCAACCTGAACTCGGTTTCGGGCAACCTCAACGGGCTGTACCAGAGCAACGCCAACCTGGTCGCGGGCAGCGCCAACGGTCTGTCGAACAGCAACCTCAACTCGGTGTCGGGTAACCTGAACGGGTTGTCCTACAGCAGCCTGGACTCGGTGTCGGGCAATGGCAACGGGCTGCTCCAGAGCAATGCCAACCAGGTCTCGGGCAGCGCCAACAGCCTGGCCTACAGCAACCTGAACTCGGTGTCGGGAAACACCAACGGACTGCTGCAGAGCACGGCCAATCAGATTACCGGTAGCGGCAATGGACTGTCCTACAGCAACCTGAACTCGGTGTCGGGCAACCTCAACGGGCTGTACCAGAGCAACGCCAACCTGGTGGCGGGCAGCGCGAACGGTCTGTCCAACAGCGACCTGAACTCGGTCTCGGGCAACACCAATGGGCTGTACCAGAGCCACGCCAACCAGATCTCGGGGAGTGGCAACGCGGTCCAGTACAGCAACCTGAACTCTGTCGCGGGCAACCTGAACTGGGTGAAGCAGAGTAATGCGAACCTGATGGCGGGCAGCGCGAACGTGGTGTCTTACAGCAACCTGAACTCGCTGTCGGGCAACACGAACCTGGTGTTCCAAAGCAACGCCAACCAGGTTTCGGGCAGCGGAAACGGCATCGCCTACAGCAACACGAACTCCTTGTCGGGCAACGACAACGGGGTCCTGGGGAGCGAGGCCAACATGGTCTCCGGCAGCGGCAACGGCATTGCGTACAGCAACCTGAACTCCGTGTCGGGCAACAGCAACGGTGCCTTCGCGAGCAACGCGAATCAGGTGTCGGGCAGCGGCAACGGGCTCGCCTACAGCGACCTGAACTCGGTGTCGGGCAACACCAACGGGTTGCTGAACAGCAATCTCAACGAGGTGTCGGGCGGCACTAACGCCCTATCGGACAGCAACCTGAACACGGTGTCCGGCAACAAGAACGTGATCCTCAACAGCGATGCCAATGCCGTGGCCGGCATCGGGAACTTGCTCGACCCGAGCAACCTGAACTCGGTTTCGGGGAGCTTCAATCACCTGGACAACAGCAACGCGAACCTGGTGAGCGGCAGCGCGAACGTGCTCCACAACAGCAACGTCAATGCGGTCGACGGCAGTACCAACCAGCTGTCGGATAGCAATGTCAACCGGGTCAACGGCAGCAACAACGCCCTCGACAACAGCAACGTTAACCAGGTCGACGGCAGCAGCAACCAGCTGGCGTCGAGCAACGGCAACGGAGTCGACGGAAGCCACAACGCCCTAGCGTACAGCAACGTGAATCAGGTGGACGGCAGCGGCAACGCGTTCCAATACAGCAACCTGAACAACGTTTCCGGCAACAGCAACGGGCTCGCGTATAGCAACATCAACTCGGTGGCGGGCAACGGCAACCTGCTCTTGAACAGCAACGTCAACCAGGTCGCGGGCACTCACAACATACTGCTGAACAGCGCCATCACCAGTGTCTCGGGCAACAACAACCTGCTGAGCAACTCGAACCTGGTCTCGGCGTCGGGTAATGCCAATGCGGTTACCGACTCGGCCGGTATCCAGGTCAACGGCAGCGCCAACAGGGTCGACAATGCGGCCGTGGCCGTCGTCGATGGTAGCGGGAACCTGGTCAACGAGGGCTCCACGGCGACCGTAGTAGATGGCACGTTCAACACGGTCACGGACGGCTCGACGCTGACATCCGCGAGCGGCATCGGCAACGTGGTCTCGAGCTCGACGGCCACCTCGGTCGACGGCCAGGGGAACAGCGTGCAGAGGTCGGCGGCGAACCTGGTCGATGGCGGGAACAACTCCGTGACCGACTCGGCCCTCAACCGGGTGGACGGCATCGGCAACAGCCTGTCGGCGAGCTCCGATGCCAATATCGTGGTCGGTGCGACCAACGATCTCACGACGTCGTCCTTGAACTCCGTCACGGGTATCGGAAATACGCTCGACCCGAGCTTCAAGAACACGGTCACCGGCTCGCACAACCAGGTGAACAACAGCGTTCTCAACAGCGTGACCGGTAACGGGAATAACCTCAACAACAGTCTGGGGAATGGCGTGGCGGGGACCGGCAACTCGGTCGCCAACGCGGCACTGAACGGGATTTCCGGCTGGGGCAACTCGGTTAACGGGAACCACGGGCTGGCAGCGGGCAACACGGTCCAGGGCTCGTTCAACAAGGTCGCCAACTCGTCGCTGAACTTCGTATCCGGCGTCAACAACAATGTCGCCGGGGCGCTGACGGGCGGGTCGAACAACCCGAGCCTGGCCAACATCGTGGTTGGTACCAACAACAAGGTCACCCAGGGTGGGGACCTGAACACGATGTTCGGCCGCAACAACACCGTGATCGGTACCGCGCGCAACGCGGTGATCGCCGGTAACGGCAACGTGGCGAGCGGCAACCGGGCGACGGTAATCGGCCAGAACTCCTACGCTCAGGGGCGCAGCGGCATCGCGATCGGTGACCGTGCCGCGGCCTGGAGCTTCGGCACCACGGCGATGGGCATGCGCGCCCAGGCGATCGGGCCGTATTCGACCGCGATCGGAGCCGGGTCCGTGGCACTGGCTCCGAACACGGTGTCGATGGGCAACGCCTGGAATCCGCGGCGCGTCACGAATGTAGACGATCCGGTCAATCCGACCGACGCGGTCAACCTGCGCACTCTCGACAAGGTTCGCGACGAGGCGCGCAAGGGTATAGCGATCTCGGAAGCGATGGAGACCTTCCTGCCGGATCCCGACAAGCGCTATCGGATCACTGCCGGAGCCGGCTACTTCAAGGGTGAAGGTGCCTTGGGCGTGACCGGGTCCGGGTTCGTCGACGAGCGGGGTACGGCCTTGTACTTCGGCGTCGGTGCAGCGGACTCCGGTACCTGGTCTGCGAAAGCGGGCGTCTCCTGGCAGTTCGATTAAGCTCGAACAACAACAACGTGTGTCAAAAGCCTGGGGCCTCTTCGGAGGCCCCTTTTTTTGAGGTGTCGGCCCGCATTTCCCACGGCGCTCGTCGCGAGCTGGCCGAGAAGTGCGCACGGATACGAGGCGCGCGATCTTACGTCGAGGTCCCCGGGCCGAGCGCGAAGCGGTGGACGTGCACAGAGCGAGCGCCGCGTCGGGAGGATGGAGAGAACTGCGGCCTGGACATCAGGGCGACCTGGGGACCGGTCCCGCGCTGGCCCGAAGAACCAACTCCTCAGCCATGGGTCAAATGGATGGCTTCGGGTGTCTTTTGCACGCGAATGGTGCGCGGGGACCGCGGCGACAGCGGTATCATAGGGGTCCGATTTGACGGTCGCCGAACGCTCTCTTGTAGCCCTTACGAGCCGGCGCAAGATTTGCTAGCTATTATTGTGAGTCAGTTACTCCCAAGCGAGTCCAGAACATGAAAGCCCAGACCCACCCCATCCGGCGACCGGTTGTCCTGATCATCCTGGACGGATTCGGCGTCAACCCAGGCAAGCTCAACAATGCCATCGCCGCGGCGCGCACCCCGCGGCTGGATGCGTACTTTGCCCGGTATTCGCACACGCTTATCCAGGCTTCGGGCGAGGCCGTCGGTCTTCCCGACGGCCAGATGGGGAACTCCGAGGTGGGGCATCTCACCCTCGGAGTGGGGAAGATCATCCGGCAGAACCTGGTGAAAATTGATGATGCGATCGACGACGGCAGCTTCGCGCGCAACCCGGCGCTGCAAGCCGCGTGTCGGGCCGCCCGAGAGGCCGGTCGGCCCCTGCATCTGGCCGGGCTGGTGTCCGACGGCGGGGTGCATAGCCATATGCGCCACCTGATCGCGCTGGTGGATCTCTGCCACGCCGAGGGGGTAAGGCCCATGGTGCACATGATCACCGACGGGCGGGACACCCCGCCTCGATCGGCCTTGACCTTTGTGTCGGATCTCCAGGCGGCGCTCAAGCGTGCGGGAGGCTCCATCGGCACGGTCTCCGGTCGCTACTACACCATGGATCGCGACCGGCGCTGGGAGCGCACCGAGCTCGCCTGGCGGATGCTCATACTCGGCAAAGGGCGACGGGCGCCAAGCGCAGAGCAGGCGGTGGAGCTGGCCTACGCAGCGGGCGAGAACGACGAGTTCATCCGGCCGACCGTCCTCCCGGGCTTCGACGGCTTGACCGAGGCCGATCATCTCGTTTTCTTCAATTTCCGTAAGGACCGTCCGAGGCAGATCCTCGCCGCGCTGACCCAGCCGGAATTCGACGGCTTCGATCGGGGTGACAAGCCCTTGATAAAGGCGACCGGCATGATGGAGTACGATCCGGCCCTTCGGCTTCCCTACGCGTTCGAGCCGGACGAGCCGGGCTCCACGGTGGGCGAGACCGTCAGCGCCCTCGGCCTGCGCCAGTTTCACTGTGCCGAGACCGAGAAATGGGCTCACGTCACCTATTTCTTCAACGGCGGGAGGGCGGACCCGTACCCCGGCGAGGAGCGCAGGCTCGTGCCGTCGCCGCGGGTGGCGACCTACGACCTCAAGCCGGAAATGAGCGCGGCGGAGGTCGCCGACGCGACAGTGCAAGCGATCGAGTCCGAGGAGTACGCGTTCATCGTCGTGAACTTCGCCAATGGGGACATGGTCGGCCACACGGCTGTCCAGGACGCGGTGATCAAGGCGGTGGAGACCCTCGACCGCGAGGCAGGGCGGGTGCTCGATGCCGCCGTCGCCCACGATTACTCGGTGATCCTCACGGCCGACCACGGCAACTGCGAGGAGCTGCTCGATCCGGTCACGGACATGCCCCAGACCCAGCACACCGTGTATCCTGTGCCTTGCCTGATCGTCGATTCCCTGACCTGGCAGCTGTCCGTGGGCGGCGGGCTGGCGAACATCGCCCCGACGGTGCTCGATCTGATGGGGCTTCCCAAGGCGAATGGCATGACGGCGCGCTCCCTGCTGTTGCGCCCGGTGCGCGAAGTAGCCCGCCCGATCCCGGAGCTTTCGCGCGCGGTCGCCTAGGGGTCGGAGCCAGCCTCCGGGGAAGGGGTCGAATCGAGTAGGCGGGCGCCTCCGGCCCGGGTCCGCCCGCTGGAGGCCGCGCGATCGGTGACTGGTAGCCCGGAGCCTGATGTCATGCACCTCAATAGACGCTGGACGGCCGCGGCCCTGGCTCTGTCCCTGGGCGGCTGCGCCTCGCTCGAGAGCCGCGACGAGAATCTGTCGTACGTTCGCGTGCCGGTGGGCTCGACCGTCGAGGTGACGCGAGAGGTCGTTGTCCCTCCGGGCCAGACCCGGGTGTTTCTCCGGTCCGACCATCCGAGCCCCGGGGCTGGCGGGGACGGGGTGGTCTGCGACCTGGAGGTGCGCACGCTCAGCGACGGGTCGAGGCCGATTCACCCCGGCGTCTTTCGCGTAACCCGCGTGCAGACTCAGCCCTTTGTCGAGGTCGCGTCCCGGGAGCCGACGCGGGTGGCCGCTTTCGAGCTGGCCGGCGGGGACCTCGCGGCCAGCGACGGCCCCCTGATTGCGCCGACGGTCCACATGTATCTGTTCTCACCCCAGCAGCCCGACGTGATGCGCCTGAGCTGCCGCGGCCACTTCGACGTTCCGGCCTGGGCCAAGACGCCGTCCATCGCCCAGATCCGACGGGCCTTGGGCGATTCGGTCCGCCTGGAGTTGGCGTGGGAGGAAGCGGGTCGCTGAGCCGGTTAGGCTATAATCGCGATTCTTCCGCCAGTCGGACTCAGATCTCGGATGGGACAACCCCTCTCCCCCGGTGCCGGTCGGCTCGCCGATCGCTATCCGCTCCTCGCCACGATCGACTCGCCTGCGGACCTGCGTCGCCTGCCCGAGGCCGATCTTCCCCGTCTCGCCCAGGAGCTGCGGCGGTTCCTGATCGACAGCGTCTCGCGTACCGGCGGTCATTTGGCGGCGGGCCTGGGTGTGGTCGAGCTCACCGTGGCGTTGCACTACGTCT
This sequence comes from uncultured Gammaproteobacteria bacterium, assembly GCA_963775335.1. Classification (GTDB taxonomy): domain Bacteria; phylum Pseudomonadota; class Gammaproteobacteria; order Chromatiales; family Chromatiaceae; genus CAVQCX01. The sequence continues at coordinate 956,319 of CAVZIJ010000002.1, read as the reverse complement.
TCGCCACGCCGGACGACCGGGTGGTTTGGGACGTTGGCCACCAGGCTTATCCCCACAAGATCCTCACTGGACGCCGCGACCGCATGGCGACCTTGCGCCAGAGGGGCGGACTCTCCGGCTTCCTCAGGCGCGACGAGAGCCCTTACGACAGCTTTGGCGCCGGGCACTCCAGCACCTCGATCAGCGCCGCCTTCGGCATGGCGCAGGCCGCCCGTATCCAGGGGCTGAGCCGTCGGGTCGTTGCCGTGATCGGGGATGCGTCCCTGTCGGCCGGCATGGCCTTCGAGGCGCTGAACAACGCCGGCACCTCGGGCACCGACCTCCTGGTGGTGCTCAACGACAACGACATGTCGATCTCCAAGCCGGTGGGCGCCATGAGCAGCCATCTGGCGCGGATCCTCTCGGGCCGTCTGTACAACAGCGTCCGGGAAGGCGGCAAGACCGCCCTGCGGGGCATGCCCGGCATCCGCGAGCTCGTGGGGCGCTGGGAGGAGCACATGAAGGGCATGGTGATGCCCGGGACCCTCTTCGAAGAGCTCGGTTTCAACTACATCGGTCCCATCGATGGTCATGATCTGCCCGCCCTGGTTCCCACCCTGGGGAATATGCGCGAGATGACCGGTCCGCGTCTGCTCCACGTGGTGACCCAGAAGGGCCGCGGGTTCAGCCCCGCCGAGGGCAATCCGTCCCAGTACCACGGAGTGACGCCCTTCGATCCGCTGACCGGTGCGATGCACAAGGGCCCCTCGGGCCCGACCTACACCCAGGTGTTCGGTGAATGGCTGTGCGACGTTGCCGCCGAGGATCCCCGCTTGGTGGCGATCACGCCGGCGATGTCCGAAGGCTCGGGGATGGTGGAGTTCTCCAAGCGGTTTCCGGGCCGCTACGTGGACGTTGGTATCGCCGAGCAGCACTCCCTCACCTTCGCCGCCGGGCTGGCCTGCGAGGGCATCAAGCCGGTCGTGGCCATCTACTCCACCTTTCTGCAGCGGGCCTTCGACCAACTGGTCCACGATGTCGCACTCCAGGAGCTGGACGTCACATTGGCGGTGGATCGGGCGGGGCTGGTGGGACCCGACGGGGCGACCCACGCGGGTACCTTCGATCTGAGCTTCTGCCGCACGCTCCCCGGGCTGATAATCATGGCCCCGGCGGACGAGAACGAGTGCCGACGGATGCTCCAGACCGCCTATCTGTACCCCGGGCCGGCGTTGGTGCGTTACCCCAGAGGGACGGGCCCCGGGGTGGCCGTCGACAGGGCGACCCTCCCGCTGGAGATCGGGCAGGGAGAGACCCGCCGCCGTGGCCGCCGGGTCGCGATCCTGGCGTTCGGCAGCATGGTCGAGCCGGCCCTGGCGGTGGCCCAACGTGTGGATGCGACCCTGGCGAACATGCGCTTCGTCAAGCCGCTTGACGAGGAGTTGGTGCTGAGCCTGGCCGATGGCCACGAGCTGCTGGTAACCGTGGAAGAGAATGCGCTGGCCGGGGGGGCAGGCTCCGCGGTGAACGAATGCCTGGCGAATCAGGGGCGCGTGCTCCGCACGCTAAACCTGGGCCTTCCCGACCGATTCATCGCCCAGGGGACCCGGGACGAGCAGCTCGCCGAGTGTGGTCTAAATGCTGCGGGAATTCTGGAGTCGGTCCGCGCTGCGCTGGGCACGCAAGGGGCCGCCGCGGCCCGCAAGCCATAAGTCGCCGGGCTCAACAGAACAGGGTGAGCACGCCGGTATAGCCATAGAGCCGGTGGTGGGAGATCTCTCCGTTGGCGTAGAAGCCAACCAACGGGACCTCGCCCAGGTGGTCCCGGATGATCCGCAGCTCTTCCGATCCTTCGCCGAACAGATAGCGACCCCGCCCCAGGCAGCTGTGGTACAGGGCGCCTTTGGGCCGGTTGGGCAGCCGCGCCTTCACCGCCTCGAGCATGCGCTGCAGGTCTGCGCGAGCCGTATCGGCGTCGCGTCTTGCGAACTGCAGGCTCATCCCTTCCTCCAGCAGATCCCCGATGGCCAAGACCCCGGCGTCGAGGTCGAGGCCAATCAGGTTGCGCACGAGATAATCCCCGGTGTCCGATCCGGCTACGGGTAAGGCGGCGAAGATATACCCGGCCATGCGCGAGGGGTTGCGCGCCAGCAGATCTCCGGCTTCCTCTTTGAGCACGTCGAGGGCTGGGCGGTCGTCCAGCGTCACCACGAGGTTGCGAGCGCACCCCGTGACCCGATGCTTGGAGCCGATCAGAGAACAGCCTTGGCTGAGCCCCGTCCGGACGCAGAACGTCGCCGGCGAGCAGCACGCCGGAGAGGCCCCCCTCGACCACCGAGCCGGCCGCCTGAGGAAACGCCCCCTCGGAAGAGGTGAGCCCGCCGACCAGATAGCCGTTCTCCAGGCCTTCGGCCAGACCGGCGATCACCTCGGGCGTCAGATGATTGCGGGGATCGCCATGGACGATGCCGAAGAAGCTGCCTGTCTGGGCCCGCCAGGCGGCGGTGGCGGCAAGGAAGGCGGTGCAGTCCTCCGAGATGCCGGGCACGATCCGGAACTGCTCCGGCGCCAGGTCCGTCACCATCAGCGCGAGGGAGATCTCGTCGTAGGACTCCCGCCCCGTGCTGCAGATGCCGCTGCCCACTGTTCCCACCCACGTGGTTACCGGAGTCCGGTCTTTCAGGTACTCGATGATCCGCACGTAATCGCCGCCGAGCCCCTCGCTCGCGTACACGAACCCGAGCGAGCTCTCCGCGGGCAGGGGGCCCAGGGCCTCGATGGCGGCGTCGCAGGCGCCTCGCCAGTCCTGGCTCGAAACGTGGGCGAAAGAAAAAGGCTTCATCGCAAACAGAATGGCGGCCCCGGGGCCGCCATTCAAGCGCTCGGCGTTGCAGCCGGGCTCAGACCTTACGCTCGCCCATCATGCGCTCGATGATAGGCTGCAGGATGATCTCCATGGCGAATCCCATCTTGCCGCCCGGCACGACAAGGCTGTTGCGCCGGGACATGAAAGAGCCGGTGAGCATCGACAGCAGGTACGGAAAGTCGATTTCGAATTTCTTCGGCTCTTTGAAGCGGATCACGACGAAGCTCTCATCGGGCGTCGGGATGTCGCGCGCGATGAACGGGTCGGAGGTATCCACCGTGGACACGCGCTGGAAGTTGATGTCGGTCAACGAGAACTGGGGCGTGATGTACTTGATGTAGTCCGGCATCCGCCGCAGGATGGTGTCGACGATCGCCTCGGCGGAGTACCCGCGCTCGGCATTGTCGCGGTGGATCTTCTGGATCCACTCCAGGTTGACGATGGGGACCACGCCCACGCCCAGGTCGACATGCTTGGCCACGTCGACAATCTCGGTGGTAACCAGTCCGTGCAGGCCCTCGTAGAAGAGCAGGTCGGTGTTGCCCTCGATCGGCTCCCAAGGCGTGAACTCCCCCGGATTCCTCTCGACGCCCAACCGCGCGCTATGCTCCGCGGCCTCCTCCTCACTATGGAGATAGTAGCGCTTCTGGCCCTTCCCGGTCTCGCCGTAGGTCTTGAAAAGGTCGGCCAGCTTGTCGAAGTGATTCGCCTCGGGGCCGAAATGGCTGAAGTACAAATTACCCTTGTCTTCTGCTGCCGCGACGGCCGCACGGAACTCCATCCGATCCAGGCTGTGGAAGCTGTCGCCCTCGATCACCGCGGCCTTGATGCCATCGCGGAAGAAGATGTGCTCGAAGGCCCGCTTGACGGTCGTGGTTCCGGCGCCGGAAGAGCCGGTCACCGCGACGACGGGGTGCTTTTTCGACATTTCAGGGTACTCCTACGAATTGGCCGGCTATCCTGGGTTTCTTGAGCCTGCAGTTGTCGCAGGCTGTCGGAAGGGGCCGGCCAGCGCCTTCCGACAGCCTGCCATCCAGGGCAGAGGCCGCGAATATACCACAACCTCCCGCGGATTCAGGCTCTCGGAATGGCGCTTCGGGGCCGGTCGCCGCTGCACATCCGAGGCGCGCCGAGCGGCACCCCGGCTGCTACCATGGAGCCTTGTCCTGGATGAGGCTCGCGGGTGCTGCGGATCTACTACAGCAATCGTCTGGAACGCCTGGCCCTGGCGCAGGCGAGCGTGCTCGAGCGCCCCCTCTCCGATCCGTTGCTCCCCGAGCGGATCGTCACTCAGAGCCCGGGGACAGCCAACTGGCTGGCCCAGCGGCTCGCCGAGCGACTGGGTGTGGTTGCCAACGTCGACTTCGCTCTGCCGGCGTCCTTTGTCTGGGAGGTGTACGCCCAGCAGCTGCCTCAAGTGCCGCCGCGCGCCCTGCTGGACCGCCAAACCCTCGTCTGGGCTGTATTTGATCGCCTGCACGCCCTTCCCGGTGACCCCGCCTTCGCCGAGCCCGCCGATTACCTGCGGGGCGACAACCGGGAGCTGCGTACCTACCAGCTGGCCTGCCGGATCGCCGATCTGCTCGATCAGTACCAGGTGTATCGTCCCGACTGGATCCTGGCCTGGGAGCGGGGGGAGGAGGCACACTGGCAGGCGAGGCTCTGGCGCCTTTTGACCGAAGGGGCCGCACCCCGCCACCGTGCCCGTCTCTGGGACGAGCTGCGCACCCTGTCCGAAGCCTCGGGGCTCGATCCCGCGAGGCTGCCGCAGCGGGTCTCGGTGTTCGGTATCTCGGCGCTGGCGCCGGTCCATCTGGACGTGCTCGAGCGGATTGCGCGCCTGACCGAGGTCCACCTGTTCACCGTCAACCCCAGCCTGGCCTGGTGGGGCGATATCACCTCCGCCCGCGATCTGGCGCGCCTGCGTGCGCGCTGGCGGGCCCAGAGACGGCCTGACGCCAGCGAATACTACGAGGCGGGCCATCCGCTGCTCGCCTCCATGGGACACCAAGGCAGGGAGCTCTTCGACCAGCTGCAGGGGCTCCAGGCCGAAGAGCTGGAGCTGTTCGAAGAGCCAGAAGCCGACACGCTGCTCGCGGGGCTTCAGCGCGATCTGCTCATCCTGACCGACCGCTCCCGAGCGGACCAGGACCCGTCGGAGGTGCGTCCGGGCGATCTCTCGGTGCAGGTGCACGCCTGCCACAGCCCGCTGCGGGAGGTCCAGGTGCTCCACGACCGCCTGCTGGATCTGTTCGAGCGCCTTCCCGGCCTGGAGCCCCGGGACTTGGCGGTAATGGCCCCCGACATCGACGTCTACGCGCCCTACGTGGAGGCCGTTTTCGGCGCTGCCCCGGCGGGCCGTCACATCCCCTGGTCCATCGCCGATCGCTCACGCCAGGGCTCCGACCCGCTGGTCCGCGTGCTGATCGCCCTGCTCGGGCTTCCCGCGAGCCGGCTCAAGGCATCCGAGGTGCTCGGGCTCCTGGAGGTGCCCGCCGTGATGCGGCGTTTCGGTCTCGATGCCGAGGCCGTGGAGCGTCTGCGGGGCTGGGTGCGCGACAGCGGGGCGCGCTGGGGTCTGGACGGCATGGACCGGGATGCCCTCGGCCTGCAGGCGGACGACTCGCATAGCTGGGCGTTCGGGCTGCGGCGTCTGCTGCTCGGCTATGCCTTGCCCCCCGAGCGGCGCCTGTTTCGCGGTGTCCTGCCCCTGGCGGGCGTCGAAGGCACCCAGGGAGAGGATGTCGGGGTCCTGGCCGAATTCCTGTCCCGGCTTGGACTCTGGCGGGAACGGCTCAGTGCCGCGCGCCGACCGGCCGAGTGGCAGGAGACCGTGAATCGCTTGCTCGACGATTTTCTGCATCCGGACGAGGATCAGGCGTACCTGCTCCAGGAGCTGCGAGACTTGGTGGGCGAGCTGGTCGCCCAGACGGGCGCCGCCGGCCTCGACCGGCCTTTGCCGCTCGAGCTGGTCCGGGATCATCTCTGTGGCGCACTTCAGGCGCCCGGCGGTGGCTCCCGGTTTCTCGCCGGGCAGGTGAGCTTCTGCAACATGGTGCCCCTGCGCAGCATCCCGTTCCGCGTGCTGTGCCTGATCGGCATGAACGACGGGGCCTACCCTCGCGCTCGGCGACCCTGCGGGCTCGATCTGATGGCCGCGAGCCCTCGCCCTGGGGATCGCTCCCGACGTCTGGACGATCGCTACCTGTTCCTCGAGGCCATCCTCTCGGCGCGTGATGTCCTTTACATCAGCTACCTGGGCCGCAGCGCGCGCGACAACGCCCCGCTGCTGCCGTCCCCCTTGGTCGAGGAGCTTCTCGAGCACCTGGAGGCGTCTGCCGGGGCCGCCGGTTCCGGACTGCGCCCCCGGCTCGTCGTGGAGCACCCGTTACAGCCTTTCAGCCTGCGCTACTTTCAGGGCGGCGATCGTCTGTTCAGCTACGAAGGCAGTTGGCTGGAGGGCGCCCGGGCCGCAGCCGCGGGCCCCGCAGCGCCGGTTCCCTTCGTCCCGGGGCCCCTGCCCGAGCCCGAGCCCCAGCCGTCGATCGATATCGAGCGTCTGGTGCGGTTCTTTCGCCACCCCTGCCGGTACTTCTGCACCGAGCGGCTCGGTCTGCGGCTCGAGGAGCGCGACCAGAATCTGGAGGATGCGGAGCCTTTCTCGCTGGACGCGCTGCAGTCTTATCAGCTCGGCCAACAGCTGCTGGAAGACGCCCTCGCCGGCATCAGCGACACCGAGGGCCTCGCGATCGCTGCCGCCGCTGGTGCGCTTCCCCCGGGTGCCCCCGGCGTCCTGGAGTACCGAGGGCTCTCGCGCCGGGCCTCGGCACTCTCGGGGCGTTTGGCGCCGTTGCTCGCCGGCGAGCCGCTTTCCCTGGAGCTCGATCTGCAGCTGGATGCGGGGCGGATCACGGGGTGGCTGCGTCCGCGGGCCGCAGGGGGGCTGGTTCGCTACCGGTCGAGCACCTTGAAGGCCGAAGACCGGCTACGTCTCTGGATCGAGCACCTCGCCCTTTGCGCCGCAGGAGCGCCGGCCGAGAGTGTGCATCTGGCACAGGACCTCAGCTGGCGGCTGCGGCCCGTGGGCGCCGCGGCGGCGGAGCTGTCCCGACTGTTGGGGCTGTACCGGAGGGGGCTGTGCGAGCCGCTTCGCTTCTTTCCGCGGACCTCCTGGGCCTGGGCGTCCACTTTCGCCGCGCGGGGCGACCCGCAGCGGGCCCTGGCGGAGGCCGCCAAGGTCTGGGCTGGCGATCCCTTCCGCGGCGTGCCGGGGGAGGGCGAGGGCCCCTATACCCAGCTCGCCTTCAGGGGCCGGGATGCCCTGGGCGGGGAGATGGGCGACATCGCCGGCACGGTCTACGCAATGATGATCGCCTGCTCGTCGGAGGAGCCGGCGTGAGCTCAGCGCCCGGTCTCCTGGATCCTCTGCAGGTTCCGTTGTCCGGCGTCCAGCTGATCGAGGCCAGCGCCGGAACGGGAAAGACGTACACCATTGCCACGCTCTACCTGCGCCTGCTCATCGAGAGTGCCTTGGAGGTGGACCGCATTCTGGTGGTCACCTTCACGAACGCCGCGACCGAGGAGCTGCGTGGCCGGGTACGGGGGCGCATCCGGGAAGCCCTGGCCGCGCTCGCGGGTGGGACCTCGCCCCCGGCGGGCTCGCCGCTCAGCACATTGCTGTCGCGGGGAGGCAATCCGGGTCGCCTATGCGAGCGGCTGCACGATGCCCTGATCCGCCTCGACGAATCGGCGGTCTTCACCATCCACGGCTTCTGTCAGCGGATGCTACAGGAGAACGCCTTCGAGAGTGGCGCTCTGTTCGAGGCCGAGCTGCTGGGCAGCGATACCGAGATCCGGAGGGCCGTCAGCGAGGATTTCTGGCGCCTCCACTTTCAGAGTGCTGCCCTGGCACGGGTCGAGTGGGCACGCCAGCGGTGGGCTAGTCCCACCGATCTGCTGACCCACCTGAGCGCACTGCTCAGTCAGCCGGGAGCACCCGTCGCGCCCGACGACGCCGGGGCGGTGGATGAGCTGGAGCAGGAGATGCGCCTCGCCTATGACGCCCTGGGGGAGGCCTGGCGCCAGGGCCGCGCCGAGGTCCTGGCTGTGCTGGGAGGTGCTCCAGGGCTGCGCCGGGCTGCGGACAGCTACCGACCGGACCGTATCGTCGAGGCGGCCGGCGAGCTGGATCGCTGGCTCTCGGACGGGTTTTCCCTGGTCGTCCCGGCGGGATCGATCATGTTCACCCGAGCCAAGCTGGAGGGCTCTCTCAAGAAGGGCGGTGCGGCCCCAGAGCACCCCTTCTTCGAGACCTTCCAGGCCTATGCTGAGCGTGCCCGCGAGCTCGACCGGCGATTGCGTATCGGGCTGTACACCGCCGCTCGGAGCTACTTCGGTCGGGAGCTGGCCACGCGCAAGGCGCGCGACCGGGTGATGGCGTTCGACGATCTGCTGGTCGGACTCGACCGGGCGCTCTCCGGACCCGGCGGCGAGCGGCTCGCCGGTGTGATCAGGCGGCGTTTCCCGGTGGCCATGATCGACGAGTTCCAGGACACAGACCCTGTCCAGTACCAGATCTTCCGTCTGCTCTACCGGGGTCAGCCCGGTTGCGGGCTGTTCCTGATCGGTGACCCCAAGCAGGCCATCTACGGCTTTCGCGGCGCCGACATCTTCACTTATGCCCAGGCCCGCCGAGAGACTCCCACCACATGCCGCCACACCCTCGGCGTCAACTGGCGCTCGGCCTCGGGGATGGTCGAGGGGGTGAACCGGCTGTTTGCCCGCGCCGACCCTTTTCTGTTCGAGCCCGACATTGTGTTCCAGCCCGCCGAGGCCGCGGGCGAGGTGGATAAGCAACCGCTGCTCGTGGAGGGGCTGAGGCCCGCGGCCCTGCAGCTCTGGCTCGCGGAGCGCTCGGACGAGCAGGGCACCACGGCCTTGATCTCCAAGCAGGCAGCCGAGCGGGCGGCGGTGACGGCGTTCGCGTCCGAGGCGGCTCGGCTGGTAGGGCTGGGGGCCCAAGGCAGGGCTCTGATCGGTGCCGAGCGCCTGCGGGCCGGAGATATCGCCTTCCTGGTGCGCAACCGCTTCGAGGCGGCGAGCGTGCGCGATGCCCTTGGGGCGCACGGCCTCGCGAGTGTCTTTCATACCCGGGACAGCGTGTTCGGCACGCCCGAGGCCCGGGATCTCGCCTTGGTACTGCAAGCGGTGGCCCAAGCGGGAGATGACGCCGCCTTACGGGCCGCCCTTGCCGGCGATCTGATCGGTCTCGATGCGCCCCGTCTCGGCGCGCTGGCGGCCGACGAGGGGCTCTGGGAGGGACGGTTGGAGCAGTTCCGGGAGTACCTTCGCCTCTGGCAGACCCTGGGCTTCATGCCGATGTGGCTGAGGCTCTTGCACGGCGAGGGTATCCCTCGACGGCTGCTCGCCGCGGATCAGGGAGAGCGCAGGCTCACCAACCTGATGCAGCTCGCCGAGCTGCTGCAGCTCGCCGCCCAGGACCACGAAGGTCCCGAGGGGCTCTTGCGCTGGCTGGCCGATCGGCGGGCCGATCCCGACGGAGACGCCGAGGACCAGCAGCTGCGCCTGGAGAGCGACGAGGCCCTGGTCCAGATCGTCACCGTGCACAAGAGCAAAGGGCTGGAGTACCCGGTGGTGTTCCTGCCGTTCGCATGGAGCGCCAGGACCCGCCCTTGCGAGGTGCCCCTGGCCTTCCACGACCCGGGCGCAGGCGCGCTCTGCTTCGACATTGGCTCCGAGGAGCTGGCGAGCCATCACCGTCTGGCCGAGCGCGAGCGTCTGGCGGAGGATCTGCGCCTGCTCTACGTGGCTGTGAGCCGGGCGCGGTACCAATGCCATCTGGCCTGGGGCGCCATACGAGAGGCGGAGGCATCCGCCCTGGGCTATCTGCTCCATGACGGTGATCTGCCGCCCGACGATGGAGCGATGCGGGTCGCTCTGAGTGCTTTGCCGGTCCAGGCGGTGCTGCTGGTCCGACCCCTGAGGGCCCCCGGTCCTTGGGAGGGGACCGGGTTCGCCGACAAGGCCGGAGAGCTCGAGGCGCGCCGGTTCGATGGCGGCATCGACGGGTCCTGGCGGATCGCCAGCTACAGCGCCCTGGTCGAAGGGCGCGGGATCGCCCCTGCCCGGGCGGAGGCGGATCAGCTGGCCGAGGGCGGTCTCGGTGTCGAGCCCGCGTGGGATCAGAGCGGAAACGGCGTCCACCGCTTCCCGGCCGGTACCCAGGCCGGCTTGCTGCTGCATGACGTCCTGGAGCGCCTGAGCTTTCCCGATGCCGCAGGCCCTGCCCTTGCCGCCGAGGTGCGCGAGCGGCTGGCCCAATACGGGATCGATCCCGCGTGGCAGCCGGTGGTCGAGCACCTGATCGGCAATGTGCTGGACACCGCCCTCGATGAGGCGGGCAGGCTGCGCCTGAGGGATCTTGACGGGGCCCGCCGGCGCAGCGAAATGGTCTTCCACTTTCCCCTGGCCCGCCTTAGCCCCGACGGGCTCGGGGGCGCTCTGGGTGATCTGGCGCACCTGGAGCTCGGGACCGAGCGCCTGACGTTCAACCCGGTGCGCGGACTGATGAAGGGCTACATCGACCTGGTCTTCGAGCACGCAGGGCGCTATTACCTCGCCGACTACAAGTCCAACCGCCTGGGGGTGCGCACCGAGGACTACGATGCGCTGGCGCTCGCCGCCGCCATGCGTGAGCATCGCTACGATCTGCAGTACCTGATCTACGCGGTGGCGTTGCACCGTTATCTGCATCAGCGTCTGTCGGGCTACAACTATGCCCGTCATTTCGGCGGCGCGTACTACCTGTTCCTGCGTGGGATGGATCCGCAGCAGGGCAGCCGTTACGGCGTGTTCTTCGATCGCCCGGCTCGAGCGCTGATCGAGCGCCTCGACGGCCTGTTTCGAGGCCGGACATGATCGGACGCCTGCGCCAGGCCGTCGAGGCGGGGACTCTGAGACCCCTGGATCTGCATTTCGCCCTGTGTCTGGCGCAACTGGTGGGGGAGGAGGCCCCGGGACTGATCCTGGGGGCGGCGCTGGTCAGTCAGCGCAGCGGCGAGGGGGACGTTTGCGTCGCCCTGAGCGACTATGCGGGAAAGCCCCTGTTCGCGGACCGGAGTGCGGGATTCGACGGCGTGCAGGCCCCGGTCAGCGGGGATTGGATCGCTGCCTTGGAGCGATCCGGGGCGGTGGCGGGCCCGGAAGGCTTTGCGCCGCTGATCCTCGATCGGGCCGGTCGGCTCTATCTGGGCCGGTTCTGGTGGTTCGAGCGGGACCTCGCCGCTGATCTGCTCCGCCGGGCCGCGCCGGTGCTCCGGCCCCCCCCTCCGGGGGCGGTGCGCGCCGTGCTCGATCGGCTGTTTCCGGGCCCGGCCGACGCGAAAAGTCCCGACTGGCAGAAGATTGCTGCTGCGGTTGCGGCATTTCGCCGGCTCACGGTGGTCTCCGGCGGGCCGGGCACCGGCAAGACGCGGACGGTTGCCGCGATTCTAGCCCTGGTCATCGAGCTGGCCCGGCCGGCGCGCCCGCGGATCGCCCTCGCCGCCCCGACCGGAAAGGCCGCGGCCCGCCTGGGTGAGTCCATCGAGGCTGCGCTGGCGAGGCTCGACTGCCCGACGGAGGTGCGCGAGGCGGTGCCCCGGGACGTCTCGACCCTGCACCGGTTGCTCGGCGCGGTGCCGGGTGGGGTTGGCTACAGGCAGGGTCCGGACAATCCGTTACACGTCGACCTGGTGGTGGTCGACGAGGCCTCCATGGTCGACCTGCCGCTCATGAGCCGATTGCTCCGTGCCCTGCCGCCCGACGCCGGTCTCCTGCTGCTCGGCGACAAGGACCAGCTGGCCTCGGTGGAGGCCGGCTATGTCTTGGGGGATCTTTGCGGGGCGCCTTGGCTGCCGGCCTTCTCTCCGGCGTTTGTCCGTCTGTTGCGGGAGGCGACCGGAGAGGCGATCAGCGGCGACGGCGACAGCGGGGGCGACCCCTCCCCCCTGGGGGACAGTGTCGTGCTCCTGAGGCGCAGCTTCAGATTCAGCGCAGAAGGCGGTGTGGGGGCACTCGCCGCCGCAGTGAACGCGGGGGAGGCCGAACGGGTCCTCGCACTGCTCGCCGATCCGGCCCTGAGGGAAGTCGCTCGCGAGGAGCCGAGCGCTGGGGACCTCCCGCGGCTGATTCGCAATCGGGTGGCTCCGGCCTATCGGGTGCTCTTCGAGACCCGCGACCCTGTCGAGGGTTTGCGTGCCCTGGGACGCCTTCGGGTGCTGTGCGCCCTGCGCGAGGGCCCTTTCGGCGTGGCACGTCTGAACGCGCTGATCGAGACCGTCCTGCGGGAACAGGGCCTGATTCGCCATCGCGGGCCCTGGTACCCGGGCCGCCCCGTCATGGTCACCCGCAACGATTATGGTCTCGGTCTGTTCAACGGCGATCTAGGTATAGCCATGCCGGATTCCGATGGCCGGTTGAGGGTCTGGCTCCCAGGCCCGGGCGGCAGCATCCGTGCCTTGGCGCCCGGTCGCCTGGGGCCGCACGAGACCGTCTTCGCCATGACCGTGCACAAGAGTCAGGGCTCGGAGCTCGATGAGGTGATCCTCGTGCTGCCGGACCTGGACAACCCCTTGATCGGGCGGGAGCTGCTCTACACCGCCATCACGCGGGCGCGTGCCCGGTTCACCGTCTGGTCCCAGGCCCGGTGCCTGCGCGAGGCAGTCCTGCGTCGCGGCGTGCGCCTGTCGGCGCTGCGCGAGCGGCTCTGGGGACCCGGCTCGGGCCCTACTTGAGGACCGGGCGCGACAACGCAGCGGGCGCCGCTTGAATATGGCGTCGAGGGCGGCTAATAGTGCCGAAGACCGGGAACGGTGGCGGGTCTTCGGAGCTCGAAACAACATGCCGGGGGGGTCGACAAGATGAAGAAGCTATTCATGGCACTGCTGACGGTCGTTTCCGCGATCGTGGTGGCAGACTCGGCCACGGCCGCGGACACGCCCGTCAAGGCGCCTCCGAACGGCCCTGCAAACGAAGAGCCTGCCGCTTCGCCTGCCGAGTCCCCAGTGCCGGCGGTGACGCCCGAGGAGGAGGCAGCGCTGAAGCAGAAGGATCTCGTCGTGCGCGCGGAGCTCGAAAAAAAGATTGCCGAGCTGGTTTCCGATCCGGCCAAGCGCCAGCTCGTTTACCGCCAAGCCGAGGAGCGCGCCGTGCTCTGCAAGCATTGCCACGGGGAGAACGGCAACTCGGTCACCCCCGTCGTTCCCAGCCTGGCCGGCCAGAATCCGGTCTATCTGGTGGATCAGTTCGACCGTTTCGCGGATGACCGACGCTTCGATTACTGGATGAGCGGCCTCGCACGCGCCATCACTGATGAGGACAAGATGACGTTTGCCGTCTACTACTCGTCCCAGGCTGCCGAGACCGCGGGCGGTGGTGACCCGAAGCTGCTGGACAAGGGCAAGCAGCTGTTCGAGCAGTTCTGCGTGGAATGCCACGGTGCCGATGGCAAGGGCAAGGAGGGCTATGCGCGCGTTGCCGGCCAGCAACCGACTTACGTGGTCAAGATGCTCGAAGAATTCAAGCAGGGTACCGGCCATCGTTACGATCCCTGGATGGCCGCCCGAGCCAACATGCTCGCGACCGACGAGGACATGCAGGCGGTTGCGAGCTACGTTGCAAACCTCAAGTGAGGGCTCAGGCGTCCGGAAGCGCCTTACCGGGGTTTAGGACGTTGCGCGGGTCGAACTGACGCTTGATGTCGCGCATCAAGCGCAGCGTGGTGGGGTCGATCTCCCGGGCCATGAGCTCGCGTTTCACCAATCCGACGCCGTGCTCTCCGGACAGGGTCCCTCCGAGCTCCAGCACCAGGCCGAACAGGGCGTCGAGGCAGGTCCGGGCGGCGGCCTCCTGATCGGGGTCCTGCGGATCGAACAGCAGGTTGACGTGGATATTGCCGTTGCCCGCATGTCCGAAGTTCACGATCTGTATGCCTTGACTGCGCGCAAGGCGGTCCAGCCGGGCGATCAACGCCGGTATCTGGGAGACCGGCACGACTACGTCCTCGTTGATCTTCTTGGGCGCGGCATTGCGCAAGGCGGGGGACAGGGCCTTGCGCACCCGCCAGAGACGCGCCACATCGGCCTCGGTCGCCGCCTCGCGCAGGTCGACCAGGCCTTCGATGCTCGCCGTCGCTCGCATGGCCGCGGCGTCCCGCTCGATGCAGTGGGCCGGTCCGTCGACCTCGATCATGAGCAGCGCGCCGATCCTGTCGTCGAGTCCGGGGTCTTGGTATGAGCGCACCAGGGCGAGGCAGGAGCCGTCCATGAGCTCCAGCGCGCAGGGCGTGACGGGCTGGGCCATGATGGCCGAAACGGCCTGCGCAGCGGCGTGGACGCTCCGATACCCGGCTTGCAGCGTGCGTTTGGACTCCGCCAGCGGGGTGAGCTTGAGCACTGCTTCGGTAATCACCGCGAGCGTGCCCTCCGAGCCGATCAGCAGACGCGTGAGGTCGTAGCCGACCACGCCCTTGGTGGTGGAGACACCGGTGCGGATCTCTTCGCCGCATCCGGTGACGGCCTTCAGGCCCAGCGTGTTCTCCCGGGGCGTCCCGTATTTCACTGCCCGGGGGCCGGCGGAGTTGTAGGCCAGATTGCCGCCGATGGTGCATGCGGCGGCACTCGTGGGGTCCGGTGGCCAAAAGAAGCCGTGGGCCCCCAGGGCGTCCTGGAGCGTCTGGTTGGTTACCCCCGGCTCGACCCGCGCAACCCGGTTGGCCGGATCGATCTGCAGGATGCGGTCCATGCGCTCCAGAGACAGCACCAAGCCCCCTTTCACGGGCACGGTCGCGCCGGTCGTGCCGGTTCCGCGGCCCCGGGGGATCAGAGGCAAGGCGGCTTCATTACACAGCCTTACCAGATCGCGGACCTGCTGGTGCTCCGTCGGGAACGCCACGGCCTGAGGCAGTCCCTGGCGCCGGCTGTTGTCGTAGCCATAGGCCCAGCAGTCCCCCGGGTCGGTCAGGAGCGCGTCCGCTCCGACGATCGCACCCAGGGATCTCGCGAGCGCCTCCGGCAGGGGCCCCGATCGGTCAACGGTATTCAAAGAGCTTCACCACCCGCTTGACGCCGTCGATATAGCGGATCTGCTCGGCGGCGGCATCGCCCTCCTTGCGGGTCGTCAGGCCCATCAGGTAGACCACGCCGGCGCTGGTAACCACCTTGAAAGGCGTCGGGTCCGAGAGCTTGCCGTCGACGCCGAACAGGGAGATCTTGACCTTCGAGGTGATGTAAGTGTCGCGGGCGGTGTCGGCTGCGCTCCGCAGCGGGCCGATGCTGATCTCGTTGACGACCTCGCGCACACCCTGGATGGCGGCGACCAGTCCGGCGAAGCGCTCGGGCATCTGCGTCGACGCGGCGGTCCCCGTGAGCAGCACCTTGCCGTTGTAGCTGGTGATATTGATGCTGCTGTGCTTGTTGATGTCCCCGTGCTTGTACTTGAGGTGGTAGGCGTCCAGCTCGATACGCTGGTCGTCCACGACGGCCCCGGCGGTGCGACGATCGTGGATCACCGCCGCCCCCGTGGCGGCCGCACCGCCGACCACCGCTGCCGCGCAGCCTTGCAGCGTCCCGACCGTCAGCAGGGTGGCCAGCATCGTCTTCAGGTTCTTCGGCATGAGCGCGGAATCCTTCATGGCTTCAGTTTCCCAGTAGCTGTGCGTCGATCAGGTCGCATAGGCAGTGGATGACGAGGAGGTGCACCTCCTGGATGCGGGCGGTCGAGTCCGATGGGACCCGGATCTCGAACGTCCTCTGAGGTCAGCACGGTCGCCAGGGCGCCGCCGTTGCGCCCCGTCAGAGCCACCACCCGCATCTCCTGCTCGTGGGCGGTGAGCGCTGCTGAAACGATGCTGGGGGAGCTACCGCTCGTGGAGATGGCGAGCAACACGTCGCCCGGGTTGCCCAAGGCCTGGACCTGTCTGGTAAACACCTGCTCGTAGGCCAGATCGTTGGCGATCGACGTGAGCGCCGAGCTGTCCGTGGTGAGAGCCAGCGCCGCCAGGCCCGGGCGGTCACGCTCAAAGCGGTTGACCATTTCGGAAGCGAAATGCTGGGCGTCGGCCGCGGACCCTCCGTTGCCGCAGCTCAACACCTTGGCGCCTTCGAGCAGGCGCTGCACGATGAGCTCCCCGGCGAGTGCAATGTACTCGGGGAGTAGCGCCAGCGCCTGGGTCTTGACCTCGAGGCTGGCTTCGAAATTTCGCTTGACACGATCGGGCAGGTCCATGGGGCTCAGGGTTGGGGCAAAGACGCGAATCTCTGGAGCGTTGAACATGCCACGCGGGGCGCTGCTCCACAAGCGTAAGTGGCTAGCCTGCGCGAAAGGCGTCGCGTATCCAGTCGAGGGCTGGCTCGCGTTGCGGGCAGATGGCCACCACGTCGAACCGGCAAGGCCGGTTCGACGCCTGCGGGTGGCTCTGGAGGTAGCGTTGG
The DNA here is from genome assembly GCA_963775335.1 of uncultured Gammaproteobacteria bacterium. GTDB lineage: Bacteria > Pseudomonadota > Gammaproteobacteria > Chromatiales > Chromatiaceae > CAVQCX01. The sequence continues at coordinate 939,984 of CAVZIJ010000002.1, read as the reverse complement.
GCGGCGGTAAGGATGCGGCGTTGTTTGCGCCCGTCCACGCTCGCTGCCGGGCCGCCGAAGGCGTCGGAGCGACGAAACCGCACCTCGACGAACACCAAGGTGGCACCCTCGCGCATGATCAGGTCGATCTCCCCGAGGCGGCAACGATAGTTGCGTTGCAGCAGGATCAGTCCCGCCCGCTGCAGCAGCGCCAAGGCCTGGTCCTCCGCCCGGCTGCCCGCCGTCCCTGTAGCCCTGTCGCTCACGTTCGAGCGGACGGTGCCGGTGGTCCCGGTGGGGCCTGGGTTGCGGGCGGTGCCGCGGCGGGCAGAGGCGTGGCCGGCAACGCCGCAGCGGCAGGATAACCGAGCACCTGGAGCACACCTTGCTGGAAGCGCGCCCAGGGCAGCCGCCGATGAACCTGGCGCAGCGAGTCCATCCAGAGCATTCCGGTGCTACCCTCGACACTCTCGGCGGGGCTGAGCTGCAGCCGCGTGAGCTGGGGGATCAAACGGAAGCTGTCTATACCCATGGCGCAGATGCGCGCCAGAGCTCCCCGACATCGGGGCAGCATGCCCAGGAGGGCGCTGTGGCTCAAGGGGTCGCCCGGCTGATCCAGCAGCAGCCAGGGTATGTCCGGAAACCGCACCCCTTCCAGGTCCAGGTCGTTCTGAGGGTCCGGGCTGCCCGAGTACACGCTCGAACGTCGCATAGACGGGCAGGTCGGCGGCGCGATGGAACTGCAACTGCGGGCGGATCTTGCGGGCGCTGCCTACGTTGGCGCCCAAGAACAGGAATTCCGCGTCCCGACGTCGCCGCGGCTCGAATTCGAGGCGCTGTCCCAGGAGCCGCTCCAGGCGGCGATGGCGCTCCTCGCTCTCGTTCAGGTTGAGCAGCTTGCGCAGCGTTTCCGAGAAATCGTTCTCCGCCGGATCGTAGACCGCTTGCCCGACGACCGTGCCGCCCAGCTGTCGGAACCGCTCGCTGAATGCCCCCAACAGCCGCGCACCCCAGGCGCCCGCTGGGGTCAGGGCCAGCGCCCGTCTGGCGCCGTCGAGCCAGGCCCGCTCGGCGACCAGCCTGGCCTCGTCCTCGGGAGGCAGACCGTATTGAAACAGCCTGCTTGGCGGCGGCGCGGCCAGGTCGACGCTGTTCAGGGTAAGGACCGGCACCGGGAGCGCCCCGGCATGGGCCAGCTCGGTCACGCCTTTCTTCTGCAGGGGGCCGAGGACGAAATCGGCGCCGTCTTGGACGGCCCGGTGCAGCTGCGGCAGGATACTCTGGGTGTCCGAGGTATCGTAGAAGCGCAGCAGCGGGCGGGATCCCTGGGGCTGGTGGTAGTAGGCGGCCAGCAGGCCGTCGCTCAGGGCGGCGGCGACCTCGGCGTACGGACCCTTGCTGGGTAACAGCACGGCCACCTGGTGGGGGTACTGCAGGGCCCCGGCCAGCCGGTCGACGTATTGGGCGAGCAGCTCCCGATCCGCCGGATGCCTGGGGTATTTCAGCTTCCATGCCTCCAGGGAGGCGCGCAGGGCCTGGGGGTCTGTTGCGTGCTGCCGCAGCAGCAGAGCGAGCTCTACCCAGCCGCCATACTCGCCTTCCGCGGTGGTGAGGACGCTCTGGAGCTGGGACTCAGGCAGGGCGGCGAGCAGCCGGATGATCGCCAGCTGATTGTCGCGGCGGGCCTGTGGGTCCTGAAGCCAGCGGTCCAGGTCCACCAAGGCGCGAGAGCTTCCCAGAGGGTTGCCGGACGACCGCCGTGCGTCCGCCTGGGTGCTGTAGTAAGCGCGCTGCAGCTCGGCGCCCAGGTCGAGCGCCGGAGGGGGGCCGATGCTGCTGGCAGCCTCGGCGGGCTTCCCGGCGGCCAGCGCCAGGCGCGCGGTGAGGATTCGGGTCCTGACCAGTCCGCCACGATCGAGTCGGGCCGTGTCGACACCGCTCAGGACCCGCGTGGCCTCCCCGATCTGGCCGGCCATCAGCAGGCTCTCCGCCGCCGCCAGGCTGTAGATCGCACGCTCCTTCGGGCCGCTCTGCCGGGCAACCTCGGCGAACAGCGCGGCGGCGCGGGCATGGTCACCCGTCTTTTCCAAGGCCCGGGCCTGCGTCACCAGCGGATTTTCGGCCGGGACGCGCTGCGCACCCGGTCGTACGCCGGGCAGCGCGCACCCGCCCAACAGGACGATCAGCGCGGCCAGGCAGCACAGGATCAGGCCGGAACGGGTTGGTTGCATGGGGCGGGTTCCGCAGGCAGGATGAAGCGAGGCCATTATTTTGGGTGGGGTTGGGCGTGTCAAATCACCCCGGGGTTCTCTACGTCGTCGCCACACCCATCGGCAACCTGGAGGATCTGTCCCCCAGGGCGGTACGGGTGCTGCGGGAGGTCGACCTCGTCGCCGCCGAAGATACCCGACACACTCGGGCCTTGCTCAGCCATTTCGGCGTCAGCACCGCGTTGATGGCCCTTCACGACCACAACGAACGGCGGGTCCTGGAAGGTCTGCTGGAGCGTCTCGCCCAAGGGGATTCGGTGGCCCTGGTGTCCGATGCCGGTACGCCCCTGATCAGCGATCCGGGTTTTCCGCTCGTGCGCGCCGCTCGTGAGCGAGGGGTGCGCGTATGCCCGGTGCCGGGGCCCAGTGCCCTGCTGTGTGCGCTCTCCGCCGCGGGTCTGCCCACGGACCGGTTCGTGTTCGAGGGCTTCCTGCCTCGTACCGCGGACAAGCGGCGGGCGCGCCTGGAAGAGCTGGCCGGCGAGTCGCGCACGCTGGTGTTCTACGAGTCCAGCCACCGCGTTCTGGCGACGCTACGCGATCTGGCGGGGCAGTTCGGCCCGGGACGCCCGGCTGTGCTCGCTCGGGAGCTGACCAAGCTGCATGAGACCCTGGTCTTGGCCAGCCTGTGGGAGCTCGAGGCCTTGGTCGAGGCTGACGAGGATCAGCGCCGAGGCGAGATCGTGCTCGTCGTGGGTGGCGCCGAGGCTGTCGATGCCGTATCGCGGGCCGTGGATGTCCGCCGGGTATTGCGGGTGCTCGCCGAGGAGCTGCCCCTGCGCCAGGCGTGCGCCCTGGCCGCGCGGATCACCGGTGAGAGCAAGAATGATCTGTATCGGTTGGCCCTCGCCTGGCGTCGGACAGATGACTGAGACTGGCTCGGACGGTGTGCGGCCCGGCAGCGTCGTGCTCGTGCTCGGTGTGGAGAGCCCAGCTTTGAACCTGGTGAATATCGGTGAAGGTGCACGCCTGTGGGCCGCGAAGATTGCGTTTGCCTCACCTTCGTCTTAGTGTTCGATCCCGGGAGTCGGCCGAACGGTCGCTGCCTCGCCTTGCCGGGGCAGAGGAAAGTCCGGGCTCCGCAGGACAGGGTGCCAGGTAACGCCTGGGGGGCGCGAGCCCACGGAAAGTGCCACAGAAAACATACCGCCTAAGCCCTGCCCGTCAGGGCCGGTAAGGGTGAAATGGTGCGGTAAGAGCGCACCGCGCCGCTGGTAACAGCGGTGGCAGGGTAAACCCCACCCGGAGCAAGACCAAATAGGGGGGCGGGCGGCTTAGGCCGCATCCTGCGGTCCGCAGGGGCCCCCGGGTAGGTCGCTCGAGGCGCGCGGTGACGCGCGTCCCAGATGAATGACCGTTCTCGACAGAACCCGGCTTACAGGCCGGCTCCCTCTTTCTCCGCCATCTCTCCCCGGGGCGCTGCTCCCCATTCCTAAGAAACTGCTTTAAGTACGATCGTCATGAGCCTGTTTTTATGAGGTCCTCCCCGCGGGCCACCCCGCCTGATATTGGTCGCCTAAGTCCCTGTCACACAAGAAAATTTGGAGCGATCTACCTTGACAGCCTGGGCAATCCGTTCCTAATATGGGATGAAGTGGGGGAATGTGGGAAATTCTGGAATGAATTTCCTGGAGGGGGAGGCGGATTTTGTTCAGCGGAGTCACCAATCTCGCGTTGGATGCCAAGGGGCGCCTGACGATTCCCACTCGCTATCGGGATCGTCTCGAAGAGGTTTGCGCCTCGCAGCTGGTCATCACCATCGATCCGGACCGTTGTCTGCTGATCTACCCGCACAACGAGTGGCGGAAGATCGAGGAGCGACTGGTCCAGCTTCCCACCCTCAACAAGGCGGCCCGACGACTTCAGCGTCTCCTGGTCGGGCATGCGCATCCGGTGGAGATGGACCGGCAGGGCCGGGTGCTGATTCCGCCGCCGCTGCGTGACTTCGCCAGCCTGCATTCGCAGGTTGTGCTCACCGGTCAGATGAACAAGTTCGAGCTCTGGGACGAGGCGCTCTGGAATGAGCAGCGGGACCTCTGGCTCCGGGAAACCGATTCCGAGGCCCTGGAGGATGCTCCGGAGCTCAAGAACCTCGCCTACTGAGGCATGGTCGGACATCTTCGTCATCAGACGGTTCTTCTGGATGAGGCGGTCGGCGCGTTGAACATCTCGGCGGCAGGGCGGTACATCGACGGGACCTTCGGTCGCGGCGGACACAGCCGGGCGATCCTGGCTCGCCTCGGCCCCGATGGGCGGCTACTGGCCATCGATCGGGATCCGGCGGCGGTCGCCTTCGGGCGAGAGCGTTTCGCCGGAGAGCCTCGCCTGCGGCTCGAGCGGGGGGTGTTCGCCGACATGGAGCGCATCGCCCGGGATCTGGATTGGCTCGGACGCGTGGACGGGATCCTGCTGGATCTCGGGGTGTCTTCTCCCCAGCTCGATGAGCCGGCCCGTGGCTTCAGCTTTCTGAAGGACGGTCCGCTGGATATGCGTATGGACCCCCAGAGCGGGCCGAGTGCTGCCGAATGGATCGCCGCGGCGTCGGAGCGCGAGATTGCTGCGGTGCTCCATGATCTGGGGGAGGAGAGGTTCGCGGGGCGGATCGCGCGAGCGATCGTGCGGGCACGCGGTGAGTCCCCGATCACGGGCACCCGGCGCCTGGCCGAGGTGGTCGCGGCCGCCAACCCGGCCTGGGAGAAGGACAAGCATCCGGCGACCCGCAGCTTCCAGGCGATTCGCATCCGGGTGAACGAGGAGCTGCAGCAGCTGACCGACGCTCTGCAGCAATCGCTGCGCCTGCTCGCAGCGGGTGGCCGGCTGGTGGTCATCAGCTTTCACTCGCTGGAGGACCGTATGGTCAAGCGATTCATGCGCGACCAGGCCCGCGGCGACGATCTGCCCCGCGGGCTGCCGGTTACGGCCGATCACTTGCGCCCCCGCATGCGGCTGGTCGGCAAGGCGACACGGCCGGGTGCGCAGGAGGTGCTCGGCAATCCCCGGGCGCGCAGCGCAGTCATGCGCGTCGCGGAGATGGCGGCATGAGCCGCGGTCGTGCGTTCGCCCTAGCGGTCCTCGCGCTGGTCGTCCTGACGTTGGCGATCGGCGTGGTCTACGCGAAGTACTTGAGTCGCAAGCTCTTCGTCGAGCTCGACGGCCTGCGCGACCAGCGCGATGCCCTCGACGTGGAGTGGGGGCAGCTGCAGCTCGAGGAGAGCACGCTCGGCGCCCACGGGCGGGTGGAGCGCCTGGCGGCCGAGCGACTGGGCATGCGTCAGCCCAGGCCTGATGAGGTCTTTGTGTTGGCGCCCGGAAAGGAATGATGGACGTTTGGCGCACCAAGGGCGCTCGGTCGGTTAGCTCCCGTCCCTCGTTTAGCCCGCGGGCTCGGCGATGGACCGTCCTGGGGCTGATCGGCCTGGTCTGCGTGGCCGTGATCTGGCGTGCGGTCGAGCGGCAGGTCTTTGAGACCGACTTTCTCCAGCGCGAAGGGGCGCGGCGGTATTTGCGTGTGGTACAGATTCCCGCCCATCGCGGGCTCATGCTCGATCGTCAGGGCGAGCCGCTGGCCGTGAGCACGCCGGTCAGCTCCGTATGGGCCAATCCACGGGAGCTGGTGGCCGACCGGCAGACGCTGGGGCCCCTGGCGAAGATCTTCGGCGTGGACGTCGACGAGCTGTTGAGCCTGCTCTCGAGGCACAGCGACCGTTCTTTTGTTTATTTGCAGCGTCAGGTGACTCCCCAGGTGGCCAAGGAAGTGGAGGACCTGGATCTTCCGGGGGTCGGGTTGCAGCGCGAGTATCGGCGCTACTATCCGGCCGGCGAAGTGACGGCCCACGTCCTGGGCTTCACCGATGTCGACGATCAGGGACAGGAAGGGCTGGAGCTCGCCTATCAGAGCTGGCTCGGCGGCACCCCGGGAAGCAAGCGCGTCATTCGTGACGGTCTGGCGCGCATCGTGAAGAACGTCGAGAGCATCCGCGAGCCGAGTCCCGGTCGGGACCTGCAGCTCAGTCTGGACCGGCGTCTGCAGTTCCTGGCCTACCGGGAGCTCAAGACGGCGGTCTTTCAGCACCGGGCCAAGGCGGGCACGGCAGTCATCCTGGACGTGAGAACCGGCGAGATTCTCGCCATGGTGAATCAGCCTTCCTATAACCCCAACGGCGACCGCTCGCATATTGGATCGGCCGTGCGCAACCGGGCAGTGACGGATCTGTTCGAGCCCGGCTCGACCCTCAAGCCGTTTACCGTCGCGCTGGCCCTCGAGCTCGGCCAGTACCGGCCCGACACACCCATCGACACCAGCCCAGGCCAGCTGCGCGTTGGCGCGCACTGGGTGCGCGACGTCCACGATTACGGGCTGCTCGACGTGGCCGGGGTGATTCGCAAGTCGAGCAATGTCGGCATCAGCAAGATCTCTCTGAGTCTGCCCAGGGAGCGCCTCTGGGGGATGATGGACGCGGTGGGCTTCGCCCAGCCCACGGCCACCGGTTTTCCCGGCGAGGCGGTTGGGCAGCTCAAGCCCTATCCTCGCTGGTCCCACTTCGATCAGGCCGCTCTGGCTTACGGGTACGGCATCTCGGTGACGGCCCTCCAGCTGGCGCGCGCCTATGCGGTGATTGCCGCCGACGGCATCCGCAGGCCCGTGTCCTTCCTGAAGGTCGACAAGCCTCCGGCCGGGGTGCGGGTGATGAGTGCCGAGGCCGCCCGTGAGGTGCGCCGGATGATGGAGGCGGTCGTCTCCAAGGAAGGTACGGCGCCGCGCGCAGCCATCGACGGCTATCGCGTGGCGGGCAAGACCGGAACGGTCAAGAAGGTCGGGGTCCACGGGTACACCGCACATACCTACAGGGCGGTCTTCGGCGGCATAGCCCCGGCGAGCGATCCGCGACTGGTCATGGTGGTCATGATTGACGAGCCCAAGACCGGCGGGTTCTACGGAGGCCTGGTGGCTGCGCCGGTGTTCTCCAAAGTGATGGCCGGGGCCCTACGGCTGCTCGACGTTGCCCGGGATGGCGAGATCCCCGTGGAGCCCCGGATGGCGGCGTCGGAGGCGAAGCGATGATGGCGCATCCCGACGCGCCGCAAGCCTGGGACCTCAAGGGCCTGCTCGAGGGCCTGGCCTGGAGCGGTTCCGGAAGGGACCAGCGCATCAATGGTTTGGCTCTCGACAGCCGGGCGATCAAGCCCGGCGATCTTTTTCTCGCCTGCGCGGGCACGAAGGGGCATGGGCTGGATCACCTGAGCCAGGCCGCTGCGCAGGGCGCCGTGGCCGTCGCCGCAGAGCCGGCGGGTCCCTGGCCAGCAGAGCGTCTGGCGACAGTCGCGAGGAGCCTGCGCATCCCCCTGGTCGTGGTGTCGGATCTTTCCCGGCAGGCCAGCGCGTTGGCGGGGCGCTTTTACGGCGATCCCAGCCACAGGCTCGCCGTGGTCGGGGTGACCGGCACGAATGGAAAGACCAGCTGTACCCAATTTCTCGCCCAGGCCCTGGAGCCGGAAGAGCGCTGCGGGATCCTGGGTACGCTCGGCACCGGGTTTCCGGGACAGCTGCGCGCCGGTCGCCACACCACGCCGGACCCCGTCGAGCTCCAAGCGGTTCTCGCGGATCTGCTGACCCGCGGCGCCCGCAGCGTGGCCATGGAGGTCTCCTCGCATGCCCTCGATCAGCGTCGGGCCGCCGCGGTGGTCTTCGAGACTGCCGTGCTCACCAACCTCAGCCGCGATCACCTCGACTACCACGGCACCATGGAGCGCTATGGTGCGGCCAAGCTGCGCCTGTTCCGCTTTCCTGGACTGCGTCGCGCCGTGGTGAACGTCGATGATCCCTTCGGCCGGGTGGTATCCGATGTGCTCGACCCTGGGGTTGATACCCTGCTCTACGGCGTCGGCCGCCGCGCTGCGCCGACGGGCCACGCCGGGAAGTCGTTCGCGTGGGCCGAGCGGGTTACTCCCACCTTGGCGGGGCTGGAGCTCGACCTGCACACCAGCTGGGGCGATGCCCGGCTCAAGGCTCCCGTGCTGGGGAGATTCAACGCGAGCAACCTGCTTGCGGTCCTGGGCGTGCTCTTGCAGCGCGGACTCACGCTCGAGGCGGGGGTCGAGAGGCTCGCCCGGGTGCGCCCGGTGCCGGGGCGCATGGAGGTGATCGGGGCCGAGCCAGGGCCGCTCGCGGTGGTCGACTACGCCCACACGCCCGATGCACTCGAGAAAGTGCTGTCGGCTCTGCGCGAGCATTGCTCGGGGCGCCTCGCCTGCGTCTTCGGCTGCGGCGGTGAGCGCGACCGAGGCAAGCGCCCCGAGATGGGCGCCGTGGCCGAGCGCCTCGCCGATCGGGTGATCCTGACCGACGACAATCCGCGCGGCGAAGACGGTGCGCGGATCATCGCGGATATCCTCGGTGGATTCTCGGCGCCGCAAGAGGCGCTCGTCGAGCGCCAGCGGGCCGCAGCCATCCGCGCGGCCGTGGCCGGTGCCAGAGCGGGGGACCTGGTGGCCGTTTGCGGCAAAGGTCATGAGGACTATCAGCTGGTCGGGGACCTGCGCCTTCCCTTCAGCGACAGCGAGCAGGTACGCCGCGCCCTCGAGGAGGCATCGGGGTCATGCGGATGACGCTCGCCGCCGCCGCCGCCGGTATCGGGGCGCGCCATCTGGGCGCGGACCCAGGCTTCAGCCGGGTCAGCACTGACAGCCGCACCCTGGCGCCCGGCGCCCTGTTCGTCGCGCTCAAGGGGGCGCGTTTCGACGGCCACGACCACCTCGCCGACGCGGTGGCCCGCGGGGCCGCGGCGGCCATCGTCAGTCGCCCGATCCGGGCCGCGATCCCGCTGCTGCTCGTGCCGGACACCCGGCTGGCGCTCGGCGAGCTGGCGCGGCTGTGGCGGGAGCGGGCGGCGCCCCGGGTGCTCGCGCTCACCGGCAGCAACGGCAAGACGACCGTCAAGGAAATGGCCGCGGCGATCCTCGGTCGGCTTGCCGAGACCCTGGCGACGATCGGCAACCTGAACAACGACGTCGGGGTGCCCCTGACCCTCCTCGGGCTGCAGGGGCAGGCGTTCGCGGTCATCGAGATGGGTGCCAACCACGCGGGGGAGATCGCATATCTAACGCGGATCGCGTGTCCCGACGTCGCTTTGCTGAACAACGCGGGTGCCGCCCATCTCGAGGGCTTCGGCTCGCTGGAGGGAGTGGCGCGTGGCAAGGCGGAGATTCTCGAGGGGCTCGGGGACGATGGCGTGCTGGTGCTCAATGCCGACGACGCCTATGCGGGGCTCTGGCAACGGCTGGCCGCGGCCCGTGGCCGGCGCACGCGGACCTTCGGTATCCGCGAGCCGGCCGACGTGCGCAGCCCAGAGGCGGAAGCGCAGATGTGCTGGGTCGACGGCGGGTTTCGCAGCCGCTTTCGGGTCTGTACGCCGGAGGGCGAAATCGAGGTCGAGATAGCCTTGGGGGGGCGGCACAACCGGATGAACGCGTTGGCGGCCGTCGCGGCTTGCCAGCTCTTCGGCGCCGACGCCGAGGCGATCCGCGGGGGACTGGCCTCGCTGCGGCCTGTGCGCGGACGGCTGCAGCCGCGCCGAGGGGTCGGCGGCATGCAGCTGATCGACGACAGCTACAACGCCAACCCTGATTCCGTATCGGCGGCGATCGGCGTGCTGGGCACGGCGCCGGGACGCCGCATCCTGGTTCTCGGGGACCTGGCCGAGCTCGGGCCCGGGGCACGGGCGCTGCATGCGGAGCTGGGCGAGCGGGCCCGCCGCGGGGGCGTGGAGCGGTTGTATGGGACGGGTCCCCTGAGTCGGGCGGCGGTCGAGGCCTTCGGGGCGGGCGGGATCTGGCTGGAGGAGCGCGACGGGCTGGTCGAGGCACTGCGGGCGACCTGCGGTGAGGGCGATTTCCTGCTCATCAAGGGGTCCCGTTCCTCGCGCATGGATCTGTTGGCCGACGCGCTGGCAGCTGAGGCGGGCTGAGATGCTGCACTATCTGGCGCAATACCTGACGCGGATCGAGAGCGGCTTCGCAGTCTTCCAGTACATCACCCTGCGGGCGATCCTCGGGTCACTGACCGCGCTCATCATCTCTTTCGTCGTCGGGCCGGCGATGATCCGGCGCCTCGCGGTGCACCAGATAGGGCAGACCGTGCGCGAGGACGGCCCTCAGAGCCACCTCTCCAAACGGGGAACGCCCACCATGGGTGGTGCCCTGATCCTGGTCGCCATCGCGGTGAGCACGCTGCTCTGGGCCGATCTTGACAACCGCTACGTCTGGGTGGCCCTCGCGACCACCTTGCTGTTCGGGATCATCGGGTTCGTCGATGACTACAAGAAGCTCGTCCTGCGCGATCCCCGGGGTCTGGCGGCCCGGTACAAGTACTTATGGCAGTCGGTGGTCGGTTTGGGCGCGGCGGCCTTTCTTTACGGCACCGCGACGGTCCCGGCCGAGACCCAGCTGGTGATCCCGTTCCTCAAGGCGGTCTACGTCCCCCTCGGGACCGGCTTCGTCGCCCTGAGCTATCTGGTGATCGTCGGCTCCAGCAACGCGGTCAACCTGACAGACGGTCTGGACGGACTGGCCGTCATGCCCACCGTGTTGGTCGCGGGCGCGTTGGGCATCTTCGCCTACACGGCGGGTCACGCGACGATCTCCAGCTATCTGTTGATCCCGCATCTGCCCGGTGTCGGGGAGCTGACGATCTTCTGCGGCGCCATCGTGGGCGCCGGGCTGGGCTTTCTCTGGTTCAACGCCTACCCGGCCCAGGTCTTCATGGGCGACGTCGGGGCGCTGGCGTTGGGAGCCGCTCTGGGGGTGGTGGCGGTCATGGTCCGCCAGGAGCTGATCCTGTTCGTCATGGGCGGCGTGTTCGTCATGGAGACGGTCTCGGTGGTGCTTCAGGTGATCTCCTTCAAGCTGACCGGGCGGCGGATCTTCCGCATGGCGCCGCTGCACCACCACTTCGAGCTCAAGGGCTGGCCGGAGCCGCGGGTGATCGTGCGCTTCTGGATCGTCACCGTGATCCTGGTCCTGATCGGGCTGTCGAGTCTGAAGATCCGCTGATGAACGCCGCCATGTATGCAGCGCCCGATGTCGGCACCAAGACTCTCGTGGTCGGGTTGGGCAAGACCGGCCTGTCCTGCGCGCGGTTCCTGCATGCGCGCGGCGTGCCCCTGGCGGTGACCGACAGCCGACCCCGGCCCCCGGGGCTGGAGGCGCTGCGCGCGGAGATGCCGGATGTCGCGCTGTTCCTCGGCGGCTTCCAGGCGAGTGCCTTCGAGGCGGCGGACTGCCTGGTCGTGAGCCCCGGCGTGGCGGTCAGCGAGCCGCTGGTTCGTGCCGCGGCGGAGCGGGGCGCGCCGGTGGTGGGAGACATCGAGTTGTTCGCCCGGGAGGCGAGGGCCCCGGTCGTGGCCATCACGGGCTCCAATGGCAAGAGCACGGTGACCACCCTGGTCGGACAGATGGCACAGCGTGGCGGATTGAACGTGGCCGTGGGGGGCAATCTGGGAGATCCGGCGCTCGATCTGTTGGACGACCAGGTGGCGCTCTACGTGCTGGAGCTCTCGAGCTTCCAGCTGGAGACGACTTTCTCGCTCGCGCCCCAGGCGGCAGCGGTGCTGAATCTCAGCCCGGACCACATGGATCGTTATCCCTCGGTCCAGGCCTACGCGGACGCCAAGGCGCGCATCTTCCGCGGCGCTCGCTACGGGGTGATCAACCGCGACGATCCCCGGGTGGTGCAGATGGCGGAGTCGCTGGCGGAGCGGGTCGGGTTCACCCTCTGCGAGCCGGCGGCCAACGACTTTGGCGTGCGCGTCCAGGGCGGTGAGCCCCGGCTGTGCCGAGGGAGCGAGGCGCTGCTCGCGGTATCGGAGATGGCCATCCAGGGACGCCACAACCAGGCCAATGCCCTGGCGGCGCTCGCGCTCGGGGCCGGCGTCGGGCTGGGTCTCGCGTCCATGCTGGAGGTGCTGCGCAGCTTCCCGGGCCTTCCCCACCGGACTCAGTTGGTCGGTGAGCGTGACGGTGTGCGCTGGTACAACGACTCCAAGGGCACCAACGTGGGGGCCAGCGTGGCGGCGATGGACGGGCTCGCGCCGTCGGCTGGCGGCCGGATTGTTCTGATCGCGGGGGGCGACGGCAAGGGCGCGGACTTCTCCGAGCTGCGCCCGGCGGTGGAGCGCGCCGCGCGTGCGGTCATCCTGATCGGCCGGGACGCGCCCCTGATCGAGCAGGCGCTACGGGGGGCGGTTGCGCTGCTTGGTGCCGCCAGCCTGGAGGAAGCGGTCGGCATTGCGGCACAGACGGCGCGGCCCGGAGACCTGGTACTGCTCTCGCCCGCCTGCGCGAGCTTCGACATGTTCCGCAATTATGAGCACCGGGGCGAGGCATTCACCCAGGCGGTGCGGAGGCTGCTCGGATGACCGCCATGGCCAGAGCGCAGGCGACCGCCGGGGGCCGTCGTGCGCACATCCCGGTGATCGACTACCCGCTGCTCATCGCGGTGCTCGGGCTGCTCGGCTTCGGTCTCGTGATGGTCGCCTCGGCGTCGCTGCACAAGATCCCAGGCGCCCCCTTCCATTACGTCCTGCGCCACCTGCTGGCCATTGTCCTGGGTCTGGGGGGCGCCGCCCTGGTCGCTCAGATGCCGCTGCAGACCTGGCAGCGCACCGGCACCCTGCTGTACTTCGTCGGCGTGCTCCTCCTGGCGCTGGTGCTGGTGCCGGGCGTGGGGCGGGAGGTCAACGGCGCGACCCGCTGGATCCCGCTGGGGCCGCTGAACTTCCAGAGCTCGGAGCTGATGAAGCTGTTTGCGGTGGTGTACATCGCCGCGTATATCGAGCGACGCCAGGACGAGGTGGCCAGGAGCGTCTGGGGGTTCGTCAAGCCCATGGCCCTGCTCTCGATCGCCTGTCTGCTGATGCTCATGCAGCCGGATTTCGGCACCACGGCGGTGCTCGTAATGACGGCGCTGGGCATGCTCTTCCTCGCCGGCGTGCCGCTCTGGCAGTTCATGATCCTGATCCTGTTCGCCGGCGTCACCCTGGTCGCGCTGGTGCTGGTCTCTCCCTACCGGCTCGCCCGGGTCACCGCCTTCCTGAACCCCTGGGCGGACGTGCAGAACACGGGCTATCAGCTGGCCCAGGCGCTGATCGCCTTCGGCCGGGGTCACTGGATGGGGGTGGGTTTGGGCAACGGTATCCAGAAGCAGTTCTACCTCCCCGAGGCCCACACCGATTTTCTGATGGCGGTCGTCGGAGAGGAGTTCGGTCTGCTGGGCAGCCTGGTGGTGGTCGGTGCCTTTGCTTTCATCACCTGGCGGGCTTTCGCCATCGGCGCGCTCGCCGATCGTCTTGGCCAGCGTTTCAGCGCGTTCGTGGCCTACGGCGGCGCGCTGACCGTGGGTCTGCAGGCGTTCATCAACATCGGCGTCAACGTCGGCTTGCTGCCCACCAAAGGGTTGACGCTGCCGTTCATGAGCTACGGCAGCAACAGTGTCATCGTGGCCTGCCTGATCGCGGCCGTTCTGCTGCGCATCGATTACGAGAACCGGCAGCGTCTTGCCGACCCCTCGACGGAGGTCGCCCCATGGCAGCGCGGGTGATGGTCATGGCGGGGGGCACCGGCGGCCATGTGTTTCCCGCCCTGGCGGTCGCCGAGCGCCTGCGCGAACGGGGGGCGGAGGTGTTCTGGCTCGGGACCCGACAGGGGCTGGAAGCGAGGGTGGTCCCGGCGGCCGGCATCGAGGTGGAGTGGATCGAGGTGCACGGGTTGCGGGGCAAGGGGGCGCTGGGCTGGGTCTTGGCGCCGTTCGGTCTGGGCCGGGCTCTTGCTCAGGCGGCCGGAATCCTGCGGCGGCGGCGCCCCGACGTGGCCATGGGGCTGGGAGGGTTCGCTAGCGGTCCCGGTGGGCTGGCCGCCCGGCTGATGGGCATACCGCTGGTGATCCATGAGCAGAATGCGGTACCGGGGCTCACCAACCGCTGGCTCGCCCGCTGGGCGAGCCGCGTGCTGGAGGCCTTTCCGGGCAGCTTTCCCGCTCGCCGCCGTGCTCGAGAGACCGGCAATCCCGTGCGCGCCCCGATCGCCACTCTGGCCGCCCCGGCGCAGCGGCTCGCGGACCGCTCCGGACCGCCGCGTCTTCTGGTGCTCGGCGGCTCCCTGGGGGCACAGGTGTTGAACGAGATCCTCCCCCAGGCCCTTTCCCGGCTGGCGAGCGGGCAGCGGCCGCTGGTGCGTCATCAAGCGGGCCGCGGCAAGGCCGAGGTCACCGAGGCCCAGTACCGGGCGGGCGGCGTCGAGGCCGAGGTGTGCGAGTTCCTGGACGACATGGCCGCGGCCTATGGCTGGGCGGACCTGGTGGTGTGCCGCGCTGGGGCGCTCACCATCGCCGAGCTGGCCGCGGCCGGTGTAGGCGCGATCCTCGTGCCCTATCCCCACGCGGCGGATGACCACCAGAGCGCCAACGCCCGCTTCCTCAGCAGCGTGGGGGCGGCGGAGCAGATCCCCCAAAGCGAGCTGACACCGCAACGGCTGGCAGAGCGGCTCTCGGCGATGCTCGCCGATCGACCACGCTTGCTCGCGATGGCGGAGGCGGCCCGCGCCAAGGCCCGCCCGGCGGCCAGCGAGACGGTGGCCGAGGCTTGTCTGGAGCTGTGCCCATGAGAGCCGCGGGTGAGAGCCAAGGATATCGAGGGGTCGGCCGAATGGGCCGGGTGCGGCGCATCCACTTCGTCGGGATCGGTGGGGCCGGGATGAGCGGCATCGCCGAGGTGCTATTGAACCTCGGTTATCAGGTGTCTGGCTCGGATCTCAAGGAGAGTGCCGTCACGCGGCGCCTGGGTGCCCTGGGGGCTCAGGTGCGCGTGGGCCATGAGGCGGGGCATGTGCGCGACAGCGACGTGGTGGTGGTCTCGAGCGCAGTCGCCAAGGACAACCCCGAGGTGAGGGCGGCGCGCGAGCGCCGGGTACCGGTGGTGCCCCGGGCCGAGATGCTGGCCGAGCTGATGCGCTTCCGCTTCGGCATCGCCGTCGCGGGGACCCATGGCAAGACCACGACCACCAGCCTGGTCACTTCCCTGCTCGGCGAGGGTGGTCTCGATCCGACCTTCGTGATCGGCGGACGTTTCAACAGCGCCGGGTCCAACGCGCGTCTCGGCGAAAGCCAGTTCCTGGTGGCCGAGGCCGACGAGAGCGATGCCTCTTTCCTGATACTGCAGCCGATGGTGGCGGTGGTCACCAATGTGGACGCCGACCACATGGTGACCTATGGCGGCGACTTCGGCCGGCTGCGGGCCACGTTCCTGGAGTTTCTCCAGCACCTGCCGTTCTACGGCCTGGCCGTGCTCTGTGTCGACGACCCGGTGATCAGCGGTTTCCTGCCGGAGGTCACCCGCTCGGTGACCACCTACGGGATCTCGCCGATGGCGGACGTGCGGGCCGAGGCGATCAGCCAGACGGGGCTTCGTACCCGCTTCCGGGTCCGCCAGAGGGATTTCCAGCCCCTGGATGTGCTGCTCAATCTGCCGGGACGCCACAACGTGCTCAATGCCCTGGCGGCGGTGGCGGTGGCCCGCGAGCTCGGGGTCGCCGACGAGGCGATCCAGCGGGGTCTGGCCGGATTTCAGGGCATTGGCAGGCGGTTCAACGCGGTGGAATGCAGGCGCCCGGAGGGCGAGGTCATGCTGGTGGACGACTATGCCCATCACCCGCGGGAGCTCGCCGCGACCATCGCCGCCATCCGCGAGGGTTGGCCGGGACGGCGCCTCGTGCTGGCCTTCCAGCCCCACCGCTACACCCGGACCCAGGAGCAGTTCGACGACTTTGTCCAGGTGTTGTCGCGGGCCGACGTGCTGGTGCTCACCGAGATCTATCCAGCGGGTGAGGCAGCGATTGCCGGGGCGGAGGGGCGCGATCTCGCACGCGCCATTCGTGCGCGTGGGCAGGTCGAGCCGGTCTTCATCGATCCGGTCGGCGATCTCCCCGACGTGCTGGATGGGCTGCTCCAGGCGGGAGACGTGCTGTTGACGGCGGGGGCGGGCGATATCGGCGCGATCGCGGCGAGACTGCCTGAGCTGGTATGTGAGAGACGTTGTGAGGGGGTGGAGGCATGAAGAGCAGACGCTTGCAAATGGGCTGTGGCGAGCCGTTGCGCACGGGGGTTCTCAGGAACCTGCCCCGCGGGCCCGGGCTCGCCGGCCATGCCGCCGTCCGGGGCCGGCCCGGGCGGGCCGTCGGTCCCCACAAGCCGGCCGGGCATCGGGGATGACCCTCGTGGCGCGCCTCCAAGGCCTGCGCGGCGAGCTGCTGGTGGACGAGCCGATGGCCGCGCACACCAGCTGGCGCGTGGGCGGTCCCGCGGCCCGTCTCTACCGGCCGGCGGACGCCGAGGATCTGGCCGCCTTCCTCACGGGTCTGCCCGAGGACGAGCCGCTGCTGTGGGTGGGTCTCGGCAGCAATCTGCTGGTGCGCGACGGAGGGTTCCGGGGCACGGTTGTGCTGACCCAGGGGCGGTTGCTCGCCCTGGAATGCCTCGCGGGTGACCGGGTGCGCGCCGAGGTTGGGGCGGCCTGCGCGAAAGTCGCGCGGTTCGCCGCTCGGCAGGGCCTGTGCGGGGCCGAATTTCTCGCGGGCATCCCCGGCACGCTCGGGGGCGCGCTTGCCATGAACGCAGGCGCCTTCGGGGGAGAGACCTGGCAGCGGGTGGTGGAGGTCCAGACCATCGACCGGCGCGGCAAGGTGCGCCGGCGTGTGCCGCAGGACTTCCAGGTCGGCTACCGGGAGGTCCATGGGCCGGCCGGCGAGTGGTTCCTCTCGGCGCTCCTCGCGTTGGAGCCCGGCGATACGTGGGCCTCCCAGGCGCGCATTCGCAGCCTGCTGGAGCGCCGGGCCGAGACCCAGCCGACCAGCCTGCCGAGCTGCGGGTCGGTGTTCAGGAACCCCCCGGGGGATCACGCGGCCCGGCTGATCGAGGCGGCTGGTCTGAAAGGCACCGCAATCGGCGGGGCCCAGGTCTCCGAGAAGCACGCCAACTTCATCGTCAACACCGGGGCGGCGAGCGCTGCGGACATCGAGCGACTGATCGAGGGGGTGCGCGACCAGGTGGAGCGGGCCAGTGGGGTGCGGCTGCGCACCGAAGTGCATATCGTCGGCGAGGTGAATTGATCGATGGCGACTCAGGCTGCGGATTTCGGCAGGGTAGGGGTGCTCATGGGCGGAACCTCGGCGGAGCGGGAGATCTCGCTCATGAGCGGTGGTGCAGTGCTCGGGGCCTTGCTACGCCGGGGCGTGGACGCCGAGGGCGTGGACGTTGGCCCGGACATTCTGGAGCACCTGGCCCGCGAGCGCTTCGACCGCGCCTTCCTCATGCTGCACGGCCGGGGTGGTGAGGACGGCACCATGCAGGGCGCCTTGGAGATCCTGGGACTCCCCTACACCGGCAGCGGCGTCATGGCCTCGGCGATCGGTATGGACAAGTACCGCACCAAGCTGGTCTGGCAGGGTTGCGGCCTGCCCACGCCCGATTTCGTCATGCTCCGGGCCAAGGCGGACCTGGCCGGCGCCCAGGCACTGGGCTATCCGCTGATCGTGAAGCCCGCCCGCGAAGGCTCGAGCATCGGCATGACCAAGGTCAATGGCGAAGCGGAGCTCGAGGCCGCCTGGCGCACCGCGCAGGGCTACGACGCCGACGTGCTGGCCGAGCGGTGGATCGTCGGGACCGAGCTGACCTGCGCCGTTCTGGTCGGGGAGGCGCTGCCGTTGATCCGTCTGGAGACTCCCCGCAGCTTCTACGACTACGAGGCCAAGTATCTCGCCACCACGACTCGTTATCACTGCCCGAGTGGTCTCGATGCGCAGATCGAGCGACGCATGCAGGCGATCGCGCTGCAGGCATTTCACGCCGTCGGGGCCCGCGGTTGGGCTCGGGTGGACATCATGCTGGACGGGATCGGCAGCCCTTGGCTACTCGAGATCAATACCGCCCCCGGCATGACCGGCCACAGCCTGGTGCCGATGGCGGCCCGGGTGCGCGGCATCGATTTCGATGAGCTCGTCTGGCGGATCCTCGAAGACAGCCTGGGGGGGCGCTGAGATGGCGGAGCGCAGAGACAAGGTGCAAGTCCCCCGGTCGGATCGCCGGTTGGTGAGGCTCGTTCTGCGGGCTCTGGTGCTGGTCGGGGTGGTCGCTCCCGCGATGGTGTTTGGCTCGTGGGGGATCGAGCACCTGCTCGACGCCGAGCATTTCCCCCTACGGGTGGTACGCATCGATGGCCAGCTTCAGCAGCTGGACCGAGCCGAGCTGGAACGGGCCGTGGCCCGGGTTGCCCGGGGAGGATTCTTTTTCGTGGATGTGGCGGCGGTACGTGCCGCGGCCCAGTCCTTGTCTTGGGTGGAGGACGTGAGCGTCCGCAGGGTCTGGCCGGACACACTGTATCTGAGGGTGAGCGAGCGCGAGCCGGTGGCCCGCTGGAACGACAAGCAGTTGGTGAACCTGCGCGGAGAGGTCTTCGACCGAAGGCCGGATGACCGGCTCCCGGCGGAGCTGCCGCTGCTCACCGGCCCGGAGGGCACCGCCAAGTCCGTGCTCGACACCTACAGGGCCATTCAAACCCGTTTCGAGTCCCAGGGGCTGAAGATCCGGCGCCTGTCGCTGACCGCCCGCGAAGACTGGTCCGCCGAGCTGTCCGACGGGACCTTGATCCTGTTCGGTACCCAGCATCTGGCCGCCCGGGTGGAAACCTTTATGCGTGCCTACCCCCTGCTGCTCAATGCCGCCGCGGGCAAGGTGGAACGGGTGGATCTGCGCTACACGAACGGGATCGCAGTGCGCAGGGCACCGCCGGAGTCGTCCCCTGAAGGCGGTGCCAAGGGGATTGCCCGTGGGGCATCGGTGCGGGCACCGGCGTAAAGGGGCCTCAGGTCTATGACCAAGCGAAGCGAAAAGAACCTGATCGTTGGCCTGGACATCGGCACGTCGAAGGTGGTCGCGATCGTCGGGGAGATCAAGGTCGACGGCGAGATCGAGATCGTGGGCATAGGCTCGCATCCGTCCCGCGGCCTCAAGAAAGGCGTAGTGGTGAATATCGAATCCACCGTGCAGTCGATCCAGCGGGCCGTGGAAGAGGCTGAGCTGATGGCCGGCTGCCAGATCCACGCCGTGCATGCAGGGATCGCTGGGAGCCATATCCGCAGCCTCAATTCCCACGGCATAGTCCCGATCAAGGACCGTGAGGTGACAGCCGGCGACGTCGATCGGGTGATCGATGCTGCGCGGGCCGTAGCGATCCCGGCGGATCAGAAGATCCTGCACATCCTTCCCCAGGAATTCATCATCGATAACCAGGACGGCATCCGGGAGCCGGTGGGCATGTCCGGGGTGCGTCTGGAGGCCCGGGTCCACATGGTGACCGGCGCCGTGAGCGCGGCCCAAAACATCGTCAAGTGCGTGCGCCGCTGCGGGCTGGAGGTCGATGACCTGATCCTGGAGCAGATCGCCTCGAGCTACTCGGTGCTGTCCGACGACGAGAAGGAGCTGGGGGTCTGCCTGGTGGACGTAGGCGGCGGTACCACGGACATCGCCGTGTTCACTGACGGGTCCATTCGGCACACCGCGGTGATCCCCATCGCCGGTGACCAGGTCACCAACGATATCGCGGTGGCCCTGCGCACGCCGACCCAACATGCCGAGGAGATCAAGATCAAGTACGCCTGCGCGCTGACTCAGCTCGCAACCGCCGAGGAGACCATCGAGGTACCGAGCATCGGCGAGCGGGCGGCGCGCAGACTGAGCCGCCAGAC
Source organism: uncultured Gammaproteobacteria bacterium (assembly GCA_963775335.1). GTDB lineage: Bacteria > Pseudomonadota > Gammaproteobacteria > Chromatiales > Chromatiaceae > CAVQCX01. Next base: position 919,948 of record CAVZIJ010000002.1, on the reverse strand, counting down.
CCTGGCCGAGGTAGTCGAGCCCCGTTATGAGGAGCTGCTGGTCCTGGTCCAAGGGGAGCTCAGACGTAGCGGCTTCGAAGACCTGATTGCCGCTGGCGTCGTGCTCACCGGCGGCAGCGCCAAGATGGAAGGCTTGGTGGAGCTGGCCGAAGAGGTGTTTCACATGCCGGTGCGCCTGGGCGTGCCCCAGTACGTGACCGGCCTGGTCGATGTAGTGCGCAATCCGATCTATGCCACCGGGGTCGGGTTGCTTCTTTTCGGCTGTCGCAACCGCTCCGGGCAGGTCCAGGAGATGCCGAGCGGACGGGGGATGAAGGCGGTGTGGGAACGGATGAAGAGCTGGTTCCAGGGCAATTTCTAGTCGGTCGGAGGTCGTCCCCGTCGACGGGTAGACGGCCGGGTAATGGCACAGCAAAGGCAGAGCGGAGGATCGAGTCATGTTCGAATTGATGGACGCTTACAGTCAGAACGCAGTGATCAAGGTTGTCGGTGTGGGCGGCGGGGGCGGCAACGCCGTGAACCACATGCTCAGCGGCAATATCGAAGGCGTGGAATTCATCTGCGCCAATACGGACGCCCAGGCGTTGAAGAGCAGCGCCGTCAAATCGGTGCTGCAGCTGGGATCCAACATCACCAAGGGTCTGGGTGCGGGAGCCAACCCGGAGATCGGCCGCAGCGCGGCGATGGAAGACCGGGATCGCATCGAGGAAGCACTCGAGGGGGCCGATATGGTCTTCATCACCGCCGGGATGGGTGGTGGCACCGGCACTGGCGCGGCCCCGGTGGTAGCGGAGATAGCCAAGGAGCTGGGCATACTCACGGTGGCGGTGGTGACCAAGCCCTTTCCTTTCGAGGGGAGCAAGCGCATGCAGGTGGCCGAGCGCGGTATCGCCGACCTTGGCCAATACGTCGACTCGCTGATTACCATCCCCAACGAGAAGCTGCTGCAGGTCCTGGGCAAGGGCATTTCCCTGCTCGATGCCTTTAAGTCTGCGAATAACGTGCTCTACAACGCAGTGCAGGGGATTGCCGAGCTCATCACGCGGCCGGGTCTGATCAACGTGGACTTCGCCGATGTGCGCACCGTGATGTCCGAGATGGGGGTCGCCATGATGGGCTCGGGCTCTTCCCGGGGAGAGAACCGCGCCCGGGAGGCCGCGGAGCAGGCCATTCACAGCCCGCTGCTCGAGGACGTCAACCTCTCCGGTGCCAAAGGGATACTGGTGAACATCACCGCCGGCCTGGACATGTCCATCGGCGAGTTCGACGAAGTCGGTAACACCGTCAAGGAGTTCGCCTGCGAGGATGCGACCGTGGTGGTCGGCACCGTGATCGATCCGGAGATGCACGACGATCTACGGGTTACGGTGGTGGCGACCGGGCTGGGTCCGTTGCAGACCGGCAGACAGCGAGTCGAAGAGCCGGAGGTCAAAGCGGTGCGCCTGGTCACCAGCGACATCGTCGAGCCGCCAGCGCTTGACTACGCCGATATGGAGCGGCCCACGGTAATGCGCCGGGACCGCAAGCCGGTGAGGCCATTCGGCCACGTGCCCAAGGAGCAGGATATGGACTACCTGGATATCCCGGCGTTTCTGCGCCGGCAGGCGGACTGATCGCCGATCTGGCGGTCCGCTGAGTGGAGCCCATGGAATGGGATTTGCTTAAAAGCCTGAGGGGGCTGCTGCACCCGCGTTTGTACTTATTGGAGGGTGCCACGCTTTATGGTACAATCCGCGCGGGTTTTTGGCCGGCCGCGGTCTGACGGGGGCGATATAAGATGATACGCCAGCGAACGCTGAAGAACGTCATTAGGGCCACGGGGGTCGGCCTTCACACGGGTGAGAAGGTCTACCTGACGCTCAGACCCGCTGCCCCGGACACGGGGATCGTGTTCCGGCGGGTGGATCTCGCTGATCCGGTGGAGATACGCGCGAAACCCGAGAACGTGGGGGACACCCGGCTTTCGACGACCTTGGTCAACGGCAACGTGAAGATCTCCACCGTGGAGCATCTGCTCTCCGCGCTGGCAGGTCTGGGCATCGACAACGCCTATGTCGACGTCAGCGCCCCGGAGGTGCCGATCATGGACGGCAGCGCCGGCCCCTTCGTGTTCCTGATCCAGTCGGCCGGTGTCGAAGAGCAGAACGCAGCCAAGAAGTTCATCCGCATCAAGCGCAAGGTGGTGGTCGAGGACGGGGATAAGCGAGCCTCCTTCGAGCCGTTCGACGGCTTCAAGGTGTCCTTCGCGATCGATTTCGATCATCCCGCCTTCACGGAGCGTACCCAGTACGCCTCGATCGATTTTTCGTCGACCTCGTTCGTGCGGGAGGTCAGCCGGGCGCGGACCTTCGGGTTTTTGCGGGATCTGGAGATGCTGCGCGAGCGCAAGCTCGCCCTGGGCGGCAGTCTCGACAATGCGATCGTGGTCGACGACTACCGTATCCTCAACGAGGATGGTCTGCGCTATGAGGATGAGTTCGTCAAGCACAAGATCCTGGACGCCATCGGCGACCTGTATCTGCTGGGGCACAGCCTGGTGGGGGCCTTCAGCGGCTACAAGTCGGGCCATGCGTTGAACAACCGGCTGCTCAAGGCGCTGTTGGCCGACAAGCAGGCTTGGGAAGAAGTGACGTTCCGGGAGGGGGATCGGGCGCCGATCTCGTACACGAAGCCGGCACCGGCGAGCTGACGAAGATCAGCCGCCCCGCCGCGCGAGCCGCCTCAAGGCCTCGCGCAGCGCGGGATCGTCGGTTTCCTCGGCGACCTGCAGTAGCAGGCGCGCATTCTTGGAAGACAAGGTAGGCCTGCGCCGCGGCGCTTTCTGGGGCGGATCGGCGGGAGCCAGGACCCGAACACGGACCTCCGTTACCCGCGTTCCGGCGCGGCCCAGCGTGGGGACGAGGCTTGGCGCCAGAAACCGCATCCGGGTCGCCCAGGGAGGGGAGTCGGCGAACAGGAGCAGCCGCTCCTCGCTCAGGCCGGCCCAGACGCAGTGCTGGTCGACAGGAGCCGGGAGCGCCCTCCTGACCTGATCGAGGAGCCCCAGGCGCTGGGCGATCGATCGCTGCAGCGCCCCGAGGCTGGTGCACCGCTCCAGGATCTCGGCGAAGGGGTGGGGGCGGGATCTCATGCTTGCTCGCCGTAGCCGGCCGCGGGTTGTTGGGAAGCGAAGCTCGTAGAACAGAGGAGTCAGACGCGATGAACGTACTGCCAGTCACGAGATTCTGCAACCGATGGGGTAGTAGTACCGAGCTCTGTGCCCGTAAGCTCCTCGCGGGACTCATAGTGGTCTTTGGTCTGGCGATCGGGGTCAGCTTCTGGGGCGGCTACCGCCTGGCGATCGCACAGATCGGCGGGCCGTCCAGCGAGCAGGCCAAGGCCCTCGCGCTGCAGCTCGAGCGTCAGCGCCAGGAGGTCGGCGATGCCCAGGCGAAGACTCGGGCCAATCTGGACGCCTTGGCGCTGCGTCTCGGCGAGATGCAGGCCCGGGTCATGCGCCTCGATGCACTGGGACAGCGACTGACCGAAATGGGCAAGCTCGATCAGGGCGAGTTCGATTTCAGTCAGCCCCCCCCGGAAGGCGGGTTGAGCACGGGCCCCGGGGAGTCCGAGTCCGCCTTCGGGCTGGTGTCGGACATGCGGCACTTCACCCGACTGCTGGATGATCGAGAGCGCAAGCTCAAGCTGCTCCAGGATCTGATCATGACCCGCAAGCTCAGTGAGGAGGTGCGCCCGTCGAGTGCGCCCCTGCGGGACGGTTACGTATCGTCCGGCTTCGGACTTCGCACCGACCCGTTCACGGGCAAGAAGGAGCTCCACGAGGGCTTGGATTTCGCGGGCAAGCCGGGCTCCAAGGTGCGAGCGGTCGCGGCGGGCGTGGTGACCTCGATCGGTAACAACGGCGACGGCTACGGCAACCTCGTCGAGATCGACCACGGAGACGGCTACGTCAGCCGATACGCCCACAACAAGGCCATCCTGGTCAAGCCCGGCGACACGGTTTCCAAGGGCCAGCCGATTGCGATCCTCGGTTCGACCGGGCGCTCGACCGGCCCCCACGTCCATCTCGAGCTGATCCACAACGGCAAGAAGATCAACCCGGCCAAGTTCGTGGCAGTAAACTGATTGCACCAGAGTGGTGCGTTGAGCCGTCCCGCCGCCCCGCCGGGGCCCCGACCCGGCGTTGAATTCCCTGAGTGCGGACCGTATTTGCGGTATGATCCGCAATCTTTAATTTCCCCCCCGAGCCGCAGCTGAATTTCGTCGATGGTCAGCAACATTCTGAAAAAGGTCTTCGGTAGCCGCAACGAGCGGCTGGTCAAGCGTATGAGCAAGGTGGCGGCCGAGGTCGGCGCCTTCGAGCCACAGGTCCAGCCGCTGTCCGATGCCGAGCTGCAGGCCCGGACCGATGACTTTCGCACCCGTGTCAGGGAGGGCGCATCGCCCGACAGCCTGCTTCCCGAGGCCTTCGCCGTGGCGCGGGAGGCCGGCAAGCGGGTCCTCGGGATGCGTCACTTCGATGTTCAGCTCGTCGGCGGCATGGTCCTGCACCAGGGCAAGATCGCTGAGATGCGCACCGGTGAGGGCAAGACGCTGGTCGCCACCCTGGCGGTCTATCTCAACGCACTCACGGGCAAGGGCGTGCACGTGGTGACGGTCAACGACTACCTTGCCCGGCGCGACGCCGCATGGATGGGTCGGCTCTATCACTTTCTCGGGCTCAGTGTGGGGGTCATCAATTCTTCCGGAGGCATGGGTCCGGACTCGGCCTCGTATTGTTTCGAGCCCCAGCACCGCGAATCCGACGGCGGCTATCGCCACCTGCGTCCCTGCACGCGTCGCGAGGCCTACGCCTGCGACGTGACCTACGGCACGAACAACGAATTCGGGTTCGACTACCTGCGCGACAACATGGCGTTCAGCGCCGACCAGCGGGTACAGCGTGAGAAGCATTTCGCGATCGTCGACGAGGTCGATTCGATCCTGATCGACGAGGCCCGCACGCCGCTGATTATCTCCGGTCCCGCCGAGGACAGCTCGGATCTGTACCGGCGCGTCAACGAGCTGATCCCCGCGCTGGTGCGCCAGGAGCCGATCACCAACGAGGAAGGGCAGCCCGATTTCGGCCCGGGCGACTACTCGGTGGACGAGAAGGCCCGCCAGACCTATCTGAGCGAGGAGGGCCACGAGAAGATCGAACAGATGCTCGCCGAGAGCGGGCTGCTCGACGAAGGCTCCAGCCTCTACGACAGCCAGAACATCAGCCTTATGCACCACGTGTACGCGGCGTTGCGCGCCCACGTGCTCTTCCATAAGGACGTTGAATACATCGTGCGCGACGGCCAGATCGTCATCGTGGACGAGTTCACCGGTCGTACCATGCCGGGGCGGCGCTGGTCCGATGGCCTGCATCAGGCGGTCGAGGCCAAGGAAGGGGTCAACATCCAGGCGGAGAATCAGACCCTCGCCTCGATCACGTTCCAGAACTACTTCCGCTTGTATCAGAAGCTGGCCGGCATGACCGGCACGGCCGATACCGAGGCCTACGAGTTTCAGCAGATCTACGGACTGGAGGTGGTGGTCATCCCGACCAACATGCCGATGATCCGCAGGGACATGGGCGATCTGGTCTATCTGACCCAGCCAGAGAAGTACAAGGCGATCATCGACGACATCAAGGACTGTGTGGTCCGCGGGCAGCCGGTGCTGGTGGGCACCGCGTCCATCGAGACGTCCGAGCTCATCGCCGAGCTGCTGACGAAGGACAAGGTCGCCCACGAGGTCCTCAATGCCAAGCAGCACGAGCGAGAGGCCGGCATTGTGGCGCAGGCGGGGCGCCCGGGGGCCGTGACCATCGCCACCAACATGGCTGGCCGCGGCACGGATATCGTGCTGGGTGGGAGCTTCGAGGCGGAGGTGGCGGGGCTGGGTGATCCGCCGGCCGCGGAAGAGATCGAACGCGTCCGCGCCGACTGGAAGGTGCGTCATCAGCAGGTCCTCGACTCGGGCGGTCTGCACGTCGTCGGCACCGAGCGGCACGAATCGCGGCGCATCGACAACCAGCTCCGAGGTCGCTCGGGCCGCCAGGGCGATCCGGGCTCGACCCGGTTCTATCTCTCCCTCGAAGACAACCTGATGCGCATCTTCGCCTCCGAGCGCGTGTCGACGATCATGCAGAAGCTGGGCATGAAGGAAGGCGAGGCCATCGAGCACCCCTGGGTGACCAAAGCGATCGAGAACGCCCAGCGCAAGGTCGAGGGACGCAACTTCGATATCCGCAAGCAGCTGCTGGAATACGACGACGTGGCCAACGACCAGCGCAAGGTCGTCTACCAGCAGCGTAGCGAGCTGATGGAGGTGGAGGATATCTCCGAGAGCATCAAGGCGCTGCGCCAGGACGTAGTCGGCGCTTTGATCGATGGGTATATCCCGCCGGGCAGCATCGAGGAGCAATGGGACATCCCGGGGCTGACCAAGGCCCTGGAGGACGACTTGGGCGCGGAGTATCCGCTCCAGCAATGGCTCGACGAGGACGAGAGCCTGCACGAAGAGACCCTGCGCGCGCGCATTCTGGAAGAGCTGGAGCGCAGCTACGAAGAGAAGACGGTCAAGGTCGGTCCGGAAGTGATGCGCTACTACGAGAAGGCCATCATGCTCCAGGTGCTCGATACCCATTGGAAGGAGCACCTGGCCGCGATGGACTACCTGCGCCAGGGTATCCACCTGCGCGGCTATGCGCAGAAGGACCCCAAGCAGGAGTACAAGCGCGAGGCCTTCGAGATGTTCTCGGGTATGCTCGCGGCCATCAAGGCCGAGGTGGTCGGCGTGCTCTCTAAGGTTCAGGTCCGCGAGGAGGAGCCGCCTCCCCTGGAGCGCCAGGCGCCCCCCTCCCCGACCGAATTCGAATTCAAGCACGAGGAATTCACGGGTTTGGGCGACGCGGGGGCGGAGCCGCCCGTCGAGCGGGAGCCCGCCGTCGCCGAGCCGTTCGTGCGCACCGAGCGCAAGATCGGACGCAACGAGCCCTGTCCGTGCGGATCGGGTAAGAAGTACAAGCAGTGCCACGGCCGGCTTCAGTAGCCTGAGTCGGCTCGCGTGAGCGAACAGCTGGCATTTCTCCCCGTGGCGGGTGTGCGCCTCGGCACGGCACAGGCGGGTATCAAATACCGGGATCGCGACGATCTGGTCGCGATCGAGATCCCGGCGGAGGGGGTCTGTGCCGCGGTGTTCACGCGCAATGCCTTCTGCGCCGCGCCCGTGCTGGTGGCCCGCGAGCATCTCGCTGCCGGGTCGCCCCGTTACCTGTTGATCAACTCCGGTAATGCCAACGCGGGCACGGGGGAGCCCGGCGTGCGCGATGCCCGGGAGACCTGCCGGTTTGTAGCCGCGGCCGCCGGCTGCGCTCTCCAGCAGGTGTTGCCGTTCTCTACCGGCGTGATCGGGGAGCCGTTGCCGGTCCGGAAAATCGTTTCCGCTCTGCCCCAGCTGATCGAATCCCTCGACGAGTCCCATTGGCCCGCGGCCGCGCGGGCGATCATGACCACGGACAGGGTGCCCAAGCTCGTCTCCCGGAGGTTCGAGCTGGACGGTCATCCCGTGACCATCACCGGTACGGCCAAGGGCGCCGGGATGATCCGCCCCGACATGGCCACCATGCTGGCCTATCTGGCGACCGACGCGCGGGTGACGCGCTCCGAGCTGCAGGCCTGTCTGGACCAGGCGGTGGCGCCCTCGTTCAACTCGATCACAGTGGACGGCGACACCTCGACGAACGACGCCTGCGTCCTGGTGGCCTCGGGCCGCAGCGGGGCGCCGGTGATCGACGATCGCGCCAGCGAGGCGTTCCGCGCACTGGCGAAGGCCGTGACCGAGGTCTGCATGGAGCTGGCCCGTGCCATCGTCCGCGACGGAGAAGGCGCTACCAAGCTGGTGGAGATCCTGGTCGAGGAGGCGAGCGATGAGGCCGAGGCCCGACGGGTGGCCTACACCATCGCGCAGTCCCCGCTGGTCAAGACCGCGCTGTTCGCATCCGATCCCAACTGGGGCCGGATTCTTGCCGCGGTTGGTCGCTCGGGCTTGGATGCGCTGGACATCACCGGCGTTCGGATCTGGCTCGGGGACGTCCGCATCGTGAGCCAGGGAGGGCGCGACGAAGGCTACACGGAAGAGGCCGGGCGCGCGGCCATGGCCGGTCCCGAGATTCCCATTCGCGTGGCCCTCGGACGGGGGCGGGCGACCGCCCGCGTGCTGACCTGCGATCTCTCCTACGATTACGTGCGGATCAATGCGGAGTACCGCACCTGAGAACAGCGGCTCCGACCGCATCGTCCGGGTCGCCGTAGCGGTGATCAAGGACCCTGGGGGCCGCGTGCTGCTCAGCCGAAGAGCCCAGGGCGTGCACCAAGGGGGTCTCTGGGAGCTCCCAGGCGGCAAGCTCGAGCCGGGAGAGACGACCGCCCAGGCCTTGCGGCGCGAGATCCGCGAGGAGCTCGGGCTGGAGGTGATCCGGCATCGGCCGCTGATCAGGGTTGCCCACCGCTATGTCCTGCGCGAGGTCCTGCTCGATGTGCACCTCGTCACCGAGTATGCGGGGATCGCCGAGGGCCTCGAAGGACAGCCGCTCGCCTGGGTGCGGCCCGGCGATCTGCATCTGTACCCGCTGCCCGAAGCGGACCGACCTATCCTCAAGGCGTTGGACCTGTCCGAGCGCTACCTGATCACGGCCGACGAAGCGGTCGCCGATCGCACGCGGCTGCTCCGGGCCATGAGCCGTGCCCTGGAGGCCGGCGAGCGGCTGTTCCAGATCAGGGCGAAGTCCCTGCCGATGTCGGTGCTGGTCCGCGCAGCCCGCGACGCCATCGGGCTGTGCCGGGGGCCTGGGGGGCGAGTCCTTGTCAACGCCGACCCGGCACTTGCCCTCGAGCTGGGAGCCGACGGCGTGCATTTGGACAGCCGCCGGCTGATGGGGCTGGGCGATCGTCCCTTGGGCGAGCAGTTCCTTGTCGCCGCCTCCTGTCACTGCGAGGCCGAGCTGCGCCAGGCCGAGCGCATCGGTGCAGACTTCGCGGTGCTCTCGCCGGTGTTGGCCACGGCGAGCCATCCCGATGTCTCCCCCTTGGGCTGGGAGCGGTTCGCGGTCTTGGTGGAGATGGTACGAATTCCCGTCTACGCCCTCGGTGGCATGCACCTGGGTCTGCTCGAGCGGGCTTGGGGTGCGGGCGCTCAGGGGGTGGCGGGTATCGGGGGGCTCTGGCCGGCTCAGCCCTGGTCCTGACCCTCGGGGTCGGTCCCGGCCTCGTGCTGCGCCGTGTCCGTGATGCGCTGGCCCTCGCAGAGCCACTCGCCCAGATCGATCAGCCGGCAACGCTCGCTGCAGAATGGTCGCCAGAGGGCATCGGGGCTCCAGACCACTGCCTTGCCGCAGGTCGGACAACGGACCTGGGGGGACTCGCGAGACATCAGATCGCGCAGCAGGCGAGGGTGAAAGGGATGTCTCTTTGTGTCTGCAGCGAGCGTTCGGCCCCCTTGGACTCCATGAACCGAACGCTGAAGCGGTGCTTGCCCCCGCTGATCTCGGCAAACAGATCCAGACCCGCAGGGACTGCAACGCGTACCAGATGGACCGGCACCTGCGGGTCCAGGCTCATCTGGAAGAACCCCTGCGGTGCCGTCTCCCGGCTGTCGTCCGCGCTGCCCCGGATGACCATCAGCAGGATGCGCACCGTGTGCTCCAGCGGAGAGATGTCCTGCATCCATCCCTGCAGGTCCTCGAGCCGGTGGCCGTGGGGCCGCTCCAGCCAGAAGTGATACTGCGGCAGGTCGAACGCGCAGCTGCCCCCGGGGATCGGGCTGCGTTGTTGTACCGCCTTGAGCAGGTCATGGTCGCGCAGGCTCTGGGCCAGGTTGCCGGGGTGCCTGGCGAGCAGCTCCCGACACTGCCCCAGGCGAGCGAGTACCTGGTCGAGGCGCTTGACGTTGATGCCCGGGCTCCCGGCGATCCTTCCCAGGGTCGCCATATGGCGCTCGATGTCCTTCAGCAGCTCGGCCTTCAGGTCAGTGCGGTTGACGATGCTGATGATGTCGAGAATCCCGCCGACCGCGGCTCGGCTGTTCCACGTGTCTCGGATCGGAATGTGAAAGGACACCTGGTCGAACAGATGCTCGAGGCGCAGCAGGGTACGGGTCTTCTCGTTGACCGGATGCTCGTAGATGATCTGCTCGGACACAGGTCCCCCGGAAAGGGTTGCTGCCATCGGCGTCATGACGATGGACTCAACGACGGGTATTCTCCGGTAGTTTGGGTGGGGCCGCAAACGCGCCGGGGTCAGGCGTTGGCCGCACGGGCCAGCGCGAGATAGGTCTCATGCAGCTTCTTGACCTGGCGCGTCAGCCGGTTCAGATCCCCGCGGTTGTCGATGATGTCGTCGGCGGCGCTCAGGCGCTCCGTGCGCGGACATTGCGCTTCCACGATGGCCTGCACCTGTCGAGGGTCGACTGCATCGCGCCTTGTGGCACGCTCGATCTGCAGCGCCTCGGGGCAGTCCACCACCAGTACGCGATCCACGAGGTCCGCCTGCCCCGTCTCCAGCAGCAGGGGAATGATCACCACCGCATAGTCCGCCGACAGACCCTGGAGGCGACGTACGATCTCGGTCCTGATGCGCGGATGGAGTATGGACTCGAGGCTCTTGCGTGCGGCGGGCTCTGTGAAGATCCGCTCGCGCATCCGCGCCCGGTCCAGGCTTGCGTCGTCACCGAGGATCGATTCGCCGAACGCCGTGACCACGGCGGCGAGTCCCTCCGAGCCGGGTTGTACCACCTCTCGGGCGATCAGGTCGGCATCCAGGACCGGTATCCCGAGGGAGGCGAAGACGGCGCCGACGGCGGACTTGCCGCTGCCGATCCCGCCGGTGAGGCCGACCACCAGCATCGGTGCTCAGCCCAGGCCGCTCCAACGCAGATAGACCTGGTTGATCGGTCCGCCCCACAGTAGCGCGATCCAGCCCGCGCCCGCCAGATAGGGACCGAACGGGATGGGCTGTCGGCGATCATGCTGGCCGGCGAGGACCATCCCGATCCCGATGAGGGCGCCGACGAGGGTCGACAGCAACAGGATCTGAGGCAGAAGCTGCCATCCCATCCAGGCCCCCAGCGCAGCGAGGAGCTTGAAATCCCCGTGCCCCATGCCTTCCTTGCCGGTCAGCAGGCGAAAGACCTGGAATACGCTCCAGAGCACCAGATAGCCCGCGACGGCGCCCAGGATCGCGGAGGCGGGGTCGGTGAACACACCGCCGAGGCTGAGAAGCAGACCTGCCCAGACCAGAGGCAGGGTAATGACGTTGGGGAGCAGTTGGTCGTCCAGGTCGATGAGGGTCAGGGCGATCAGTGCCCAGGTCATGCCCAGAGCGGCCAGACTCGCCCAAGTGAGCCCGAGCTGCGCCACGACGACGAGGGAAAGCACGGCACTCAGGGCTTCCACCAGGGGGTAGCGCGGCGAGATACGGCCGCCGCACTCCGAGCAGCGACCGCGCAGCCAGAGATAGCTCAAGATCGGCACGTTCTCGCTCGGCCTGATCCGGTGTGCGCAGTGGGGGCAGTGCGAGGGCGGGAGCAGCAGGTTGTACCGCTCGGGGTTCTGGGGCTCCTGATCTTGGTCGCCCTGCAGCTCCGCGCACTGGTTGCGCCAATCGCGCTCCAGCATCCGAGGCAGGCGGTGGGCCACCACATTGAGGAAGCTGCCCACGGCCAGGCCGACCAGACCGGTTGCGACGAAAGTGGAAACAGGCGACTGCGCCAGCAGCTCGGCGAGGAACATTCGGCAGGGTCCTGGTAACGCGCCGACGGGCGACCGCAGCTACGCAGCGCTGCGGTCGCGCGGACTGTGCTTCAGCGGGCGCCGGCGTTTCCGAGCACCGCGGCGCCGAGCTGGAAGATGGGCAGATACATGGCGATGACCAGGCTGCCGATGAGAACACCGAGGATCACCATGATCAGCGGCTCCAGCAGGCTGCTCAGGGCGTCTACGGCGTTGTCCACTTCTTCCTCGTAGAAATCGGCCACCTTGGCCAGCAAGTCATCGAGGGCGCCGGATTCCTCGCCGATCGACACCATCTGGATCACCATGTGAGGGAACAGGGTCTGCTGCTGCATCGACAGCTGCAGCGATTGGCCGGTTGCCACGTCTTCGCGCATCTTGAGGACCGCATCGCCATAGACGACGTTGCCCGTGGCGCCCGCCACCGATTCCAGGGCCTCCACCAGCGGGACGCCGGCCGCGAACATGGTCGAGAGCGTCCGGCAGAAGCGTGCGATCGCCGCTTTGTGCAGAATGACGCCGATGATGGGTACTCTGAGCAGGGTTTTGTCTACGAGATGGCGGAACTTGCGCGATCGTTTCCAGGTGCGCCCGAACGCCATCGCACCGATGATGGCGGCGCCCAGTATCGCCCACCACCAGGACTGCACGAACCTCGAGATGTTCAGGACCGCGCGCGTAAACGCCGGCAGATCGGTTCCGAAGCTGCTGAACAGCTCTTCGAACTGGGGGATTACGAAGATCATGATGATGGCCGTCACGAGGACGGCGACGATGATCACGGCCGCCGGGTAGAACAGCGCTTTCTTGATCTTGCCCTTGAGGGATTCGGTCTTCTCCTTATAGGCCGCGATCTTGTGCAGCAGGCCTTCCAGGACACCCGCGTGCTCGCCTGCCTCCACCAAGTTGACGAACAGGTCGTCGAAATAGATCGGATGCTTTCCAAGGGACTCCGCGAGCGAGGAGCCGCCTTCGATGTCGCCGCGGATGCTGAGCAGGAGGTCCTGCATGGCCGGGTTCACATGGCCTCGTCCGATGATCTCGAACGACTGCACCAAAGGCACGCCCGAGCTCATCATGGTAGCGAGCTGGCGGCTGAAGACCGCGATGTCCTTGGTCTTGATCTTCTTCTTGCGCATGCCGAGCAGGGAAGCGGCCTTTTTCTTGACCTTCAGGACACTGATCCCCTGCCGGCGCAGGTCGGCCTTGACCACGGCGTCGCTTGCCGCGCGGCTCTCGCCGCGCACACGCTTGCCCTTCCTGTCGGTGCCTTCCCAGACGAAGAGCTGGGCCTTGTGGACCTGCTGCGCTGTCGCTGCCATGGTTTAGTCCTTGGTTACCCGGTTGATCTCTTCCAGGCTGGTGATACCCTGCCGGACCTTGATGAGGCCGGAACGGCGCAGGTCTCTGACGCCTTCAAGCCTCGCCTGCTCTGCCAGCTGAAGCGAGTTGCCTCCCTCCATGATCAGCCGGCTTATCTCGTCGGATACGGGCATGACCTGGAAGATACCAATTCGCCCCTTATACCCTTTAGTGCATTTGTCACATCCCGTTGCTTTGAAGAGCTTCATCCCCAGGAGATCCTGCTCGGAGAAGCCCTCTTCGAGCAGCACCTCCCGGGGCAGATCATCGGGGAGCTTGCAGTGCTCGCACAGCTTGCGGGCAAGTCGCTGAGCCATTATGAGCAGCACAGACGATGCGATGTTGAAAGGGGGCACCCCCATATTGGCGAGGCGCGTCAGGCTCTGGGGGGCGTCGTTGGTGTGCAGGGTGGACAGCACCATGTGGCCGGTCTGGGCCGCCTTGACCGCGATCTCCGCGGTCTCCAGGTCGCGGACCTCTCCGACCATGATGATGTCCGGGTCCTGGCGCAGGAAGGCCCGGAGCGCCTCGGCGAAGGTCAGGCCGGTCTTGGGGTTCATGTTCACCTGATTGATGCCCGGCACCTGGATCTCGACGGGGTCCTCGACCGTCGAGATGTTCACGTCATCCTGGTTGAGCATGTTGAGCGCGGTGTAGAGGGTCACCGTCTTGCCGCTGCCGGTGGGTCCCGTGACCAGGATCATGCCGTAGGGCTTGTGGATCGCCTTGAGGAACGCCTCCTTCTGATCCGGGTCGAAGCCGAGGGCGTCGACGCCGATCTTCGCCGTGGCCGCGTCCAGGATACGCATCACGACCTTTTCTCCGTAGAGAGTGGGGCAGGTGTTGACGCGGAAATCGATAGAGCGGTTCTTGGACAGCATCATCCTGATCCGGCCGTCCTGGGGGACCCGCCGCTCGGCGATATTGAGCCGCGACATCACCTTGACCCGGGCGGCGACCCGCGAGGCGATGTTGAGCGGCGGAGCGGCGACCTCGTGCAGCATGCCGTCATGACGGTATCGGATCCGGAAGCGCTGCTCGTACGGCTCGAGGTGGATGTCCGAGGCACCGCTCGAGATGGCGTCGACCATCACCTTGTTGACGAAGCGCACGATCGGGGCGTCGTCCACATCGAGATCGCTCTCGCTGGGCCCCACCTCCCCCTGGATGGCGATGTCGAGATTCTCGAGGTCGGTCTCGAGCATCTGCGCCATCATGCTGGTGTCCTGGGCCGTCAGGGCTTTTTCGATGCTGGCCTCGAGCTTGTGCTCTTCGACCAGGATCGCCTCGGTGGACAGGCCGGTATGAAACTTGATCTCGTCGAGGCCCTGGTGGTTGGTAGGGTCCGAAACCCCCAGGAACAGCCGGTTGCCCCGGCGAAACAGGGGCAACGCACGGTGCTTGCGGATCAGCTTTTCCTGGACGAGGGTGACGGGGGCCTGTTTGAGGTCCAGGGCGTTCAGATCGGTCAGCGGGACGCCGAATTCCTGGTACGCGGTCTCGGCGATCTCCCGGCTGCTGAGGATCTTGTTCTCGACCAGGTAGGACACGAAGCCGACGCGGTTCTTAAGCGCCTGCTCGGTGGCCTGCAGGACTGCCTCCTCGGAGAGCAGCCCGTCGAGAATCAGGCGCCTCGCCAGGCCGCTGAGGTTCGGATTGAAACTGGTCGTCGCCATCAGGTGGACGCTGCCTTGGCCAATCAGGTGCCGAGCCGGTGGCTCCGCTCGGATCGACCTGCGAATTATTGCACAAGTGTAGGCCCTGCCGAGCATTATGTCTGGCGGCGGGTGGGGCGCGAGGGAAGGGTCCGGTCCGATCGGGTTTCCGACGGACGGCAAGGGGTCGACGGTTGCGGCGGGCCCGAGGGCGCCGGGTCAATCCTTGTGGTACGTCACCGGTAAGTCAGGCAGGTCGAGGTAGGTGACGGTGATGGTATAGGAGCTGGCGGAGGCCGTGACCCTGTAGCTGAACTTTTCGTCATCGCCTTCCGGTTTCCAGCCCGGCTCGGCCGTCTCCAGGGTCGTGCTTCCTAAGGGGATCCAGGCGTGCCCGTTGATGGCGAGATAGCTGCCGTTGTCCAGCCAGTAGTCCTCGATCGCCGTGCGCAGCGGTTCGATGTTCGCCCTGGCCGCCCCCAGCTTCGACTCCCGAACGTACCCGGAATACAGCGGGATGGCGATGGCGCTCAGGATCGCCAGGATGGCGACGACGATCATGATCTCGATCAGGGTGTACCCTCCTCCCTGGGTCCGGCGGGGGTGCAATGCCGCCGGCGAGCACGCCTTTTGGACTGCGCGTTCGGGAGGGGCTGGGCGGCTGGGGTGCCTGGGCGTCAAGGGCGCGCTCCGGAAAAGCCCGCGGCGGGGCCCCGCGAGTCGTGCTCGCCGGAGACCCCGCCTTGGACTGCGTCGAAATGCCGGACTTAGATCTGGTCGCCGCGAATAACGACAGTGGTCCCTTGAAGCTGACCGTAGTTCGGCTGTGAGATCGTGAACACGAACTGGCTCAGGCTGTTGGTCGCGGGGGTCATCACCACACCCACCACACCGCAAGCGGGATCGTTTGCGGTGCTGTTGTACGCCGGAACACCGCACTCCGGCGACTTGCGGTTCTCAGGGTTAATCACGTGGGCGAGCCACTCATCGGCTTTCGTGATGTCGTAGCCGGCGTTGTTGGCATCGTTGATGAACGCATTGCCGCCGCGGGCGTTGATCGCGGTCAGCTTGGCCAGCTCTGCCTTGACGGCGCGGTAGGCCTCGTCGTAGTGGTCGGTGACCTTGGCCATGCGCGCCTCACGGATGTAGTTCTGGTAGGCGGGGATGGCGATGGCGGCGAGGATGGCGATGATCGCCACGACGATCATCAGCTCGATCAGGGTGAAGCCGGACTGGACCTTTTTCATCTCGTTGTACTCCGTATCAGGGATGGGCAGGCTAAGCATTTATAGCCCATTTACAGCGGGCTGGGGTTGCAGCGGTCTACCCAGGTGGTCCCCTATCGCTCCCGCCACCGCAGCCATGCCCCTGATGCAGCAGTTCTCGTGCCAACGCCACTTCGGGCCAGGAGGGGGGCAGGCAAAGGGCGGCTGCGGTGTCCGGAAGGGGGTCTGGGGGGGCCTGGCAGGGCCGGCGAGTACTCCACCGGACCGTGGCTCGGGCCATTCCGGGTGACGCAAATCGTCACAAGGTGACGGCCGTCGTCGGCTCAGTGCACGTCGATTACGACGGTGTGGACCGACTGCTGGGCGAGCAACAGGTACGCGGGACGGCTTATCGTTATCCGTCGCGCGTCGGAATCGTAGCTGACGCCGATTACACCCAGGGCGTCGTTGACGGTCGTGGCGTAGGCGGGAACGCCCCCTTCCGGCGCAATGGCCCGGTTGCTGGGATTGATCAATGCCAGCCAGCCTTCGTCGGTCGTTGGAAGGTCCGATGGCTCGCCGCGTGCCTGGACCGCCGCGTTCTTGGACATCTCCCCCCGGACCAGCCGCACGGCCTCGTCGAACTGAGTCTGCACCTTGGCCATCCGGGCCTCGCCGATGTATCGCTGGTAGGCCGGAATGGCGATGGCCGCCAGAACGGCGATGATCGCGACCACGATCATGAGCTCGATCAGCGTGAAGCCGCGGGATCTGCGCGGGGGCGTCATTTCGGTTTCCGGGGTCCTTTGGCGATAGTGAGGGCGACGCAATTATCGCGCCACAACCCTCGATGCTGGTGGGCCACTCCCAGGGATCGGGCCGCTTCAAGGCGCCTCGGGTGGGGCCTGGTCTTCCAGCCCGAGCTTCGCGAGCTTGTAGCGGAGCACCCGAAAGGTGATGCCCAGCCGCTTAGCGGCCGCCGTGCGGTTCCAACGAGTCGCCTGCAGGGCCTCGAGGATCGCCTTGCGCTCCACCTCCGCCAGGTATTGCTGCAGCGGCAGACTCCCCCGCTCCACTGGCGATGCGCCGGGCGCTTCGGGCAGGAGTAGGTCCGACGCGCGTATGACCCGGCCGTCGCGCAGGGTCGCCGCCCGCTCCAGGATGTTTTCGAGCTCGCGGATGTTGCCGGGAAACCCATAAGCCGCCAGGCGGTCCAGCGCAGCAGCGTCTACGCCCGGGCAGGGTCCGCCGCTCTGTGCTGCGATGCGACACAGGACGTGCTCGACCAGGGGCGGGACGTCTTCGGGGCGTTCCCGCAACGCGGGCATGTGGAGCTCGATCACGTTCAGGCGGTAGTAGAGATCCTGGCGAAAGGTCCGGCTGCTGACCAGGGTGCGGAGGTCCTGGTGAGTGGCGCTGATGATTCGCACGTCCACCCGGCTCTCCTGGTGGTCGCCCACGGGGCGGATCGAGCGCTCCTGGATCGCCCGCAGCAGCTTGACCTGCATGGAGATCGGCAGGTCGGCCACTTCATCCAGAAACAGGGTTCCTCCGTCGGCCGCCCGGAACAGGCCCTCCTTGTCGGCCACGGCGCCGGTGAAGCTTCCCCGCTTGTGGCCGAAGAACTCGCTCTCCATCAGCTCCTGCGGGATGGCCCCGCAGTTCACCGGCACGAAGGCGGCGGTGCTCCTTGGCCCCTCACAATGGATGAGTCGCGCCGCGAGCTCTTTGCCGGTGCCCGACTCGCCGCTGATGTAGACCGGCGCCTGACTGCGGGCCAGCTTCCGGATCATCCCGCGGATGCGCTCCATGGCCGGCGAGCGGCCCAGCAGGGTCGGGGTGCCGGGGGAGTGCGACTCCCGGGCGGGCGGAGCGGGCTGGGTGTCGCGCAACCTTAGTGCCGTTTGCACCAGCCCGCGCAGGGCCTGGAGGTCGACCGGCTTGGAGACGAAATCGAAGGCCCCCGCCTTCATGGCCTGGATCGCCGCCTCCATGTTCCCGTGGGCGGTGATCACCGCTACCGGCAGGTCGGGTCGATTCCTTCCGATGTGCTCGACGAGGCTGATGCCGTCGCCATCGGGCAGCCGCATGTCCGTGAGACAGAGATCGAATCGGTCGCGGTCCAGCCAGTCCCGGGCCTCGGCAAGGTCGGCGGCGCTGCGCGTCTGCACGTTCATCCTGCCCAGGGTGATCTCGAGGAGCTCCCGGATGTCGGGCTCGTCGTCGACGATCAGCGCCAGCGGTTGGCTCATGGGGTCGATCTTTGGTCTGTGGCTGGAGGGAACAGCATCCGGAAGCAGGTCCCCTCGACGGGTGTGGGCAGGTGCTCCAATCGTACCCCGTTGGATTCGCTCAGCTCTCTGGCAATGTACAGCCCCAGGCCCGTGCCCGAAGCTCGGGTGGTAAAGAATGGCTCGAAGATCTGGCGCACCGCCTGGGGCGGGATGCCCGGCCCGTTGTCGCAGATATCCAGCACGGGCCCTCCGGCCTCCCGGATCAGGCCGCCGACGATCCGTACGCGCAGCTCCGGGAGCGCACGGTCGAAGTGGTGGACCGCATTCTCGCACAGATTCACCAGGATCTGGCGCAGCTGGCCGGGATCAGCGCTGACATGAGCGTCCGGGGGGACCACGTCCAGGTGCAGCTGATCGGCTGCCAGCCCGTGACGCTGGGCGATCTCGCCGGCGAGTCGTAGCAGCCAGGGTTTGAGCTCGATGAGCTCGGGGTGGGACCGGTCGCGCCGCGAAAGCTGCAGGACGTTTTCGATGATGTCGTTCACCCGGCCGGTGTTGGTCCGGATGATCTGGATGAGTCGTAGGTCCCCGGCCGGCAGGTCCGTGGACTCCGCCAGCAGCTGTCCGGCATGGCCGATTGCCCCGAGGGGATTGCGGATCTCGTGGGCGATGCTCGCCGTCAGACGGCCGAGGGATGCGAGCTTCAGGCCCTGGGCCTGCTCGTGGAGCCTGGCGGCGTCCTCGAGGAAGACCAGGACACCCCCTTCCCCTCGGTCGCCGATGGGCGCGAAGGCGGCGCGGAGATCCTTTCCGTGGGCAAGGGCACGAAATGACTCGCCGTGCGCCGGGTCGCCCCCGCTCCACCGGGCGAGCTGGCTGGCGAGGCCGGGCGCAGTGACCGACACGGCCTCGCCCCGGCAGCCGTCGGGCGTGCCCAACAGCTGCCAGGCGGCCCCGTTGAGGAGCCGGATGCGGTGCCGGGAATCCAGCACTACCACGCCGGTCTGCATCTGCTGGATGATGTAGTCGTTGAGCTCGGCGAGGTTGGCGAGATCGAGCCCCCGCCGAGTCGCGAGCTGCTCGCTTCGGCGCAGGCGCTCGCTGAGGACCTGGGCCAGGATGGCGATGGCGAAATAAGCGGCCCCCAGGACTCCCGCGTGGGTATAGGCGGTGTTGGGGAAAAGCCCGGCGAGCTCGGCGTGGACCTGCGCACCCATGACGCTCAAGGTGGCGACGGCCGCCAGCAACAATGCTACCCGTCCCGGGACCAGACCTCCCACCGCGGCGATCGAGACCGACAGCAGCATGCCCAGCCCGGTCTCGACGCCTCCGCTGGTCTCCATGAGCAGGGTCAGAAGCGCGATGTCGATGGCGGCCGCCAGCAGGGCCTGGGCATGGACCGGGAGGCGTCCGGCGTAGCTCATCAGACCCTGCAACAGAGCGATCGCGGTGTAGAGCAGGGACCCTGTGAGGAAGAGGTGGGGCGCGAAGCGCCCTAGAAACGCCGGGCCCGTGTCGGACCACGCGAAGAGCAGAAAAGTGCTCGCCAGAACGGTGCGGTACAGCAGGAATGCGCGCAGGGTCCGAGTGGGGCGCAACGGATCGGCGGGCGACTCGCTCGCGACCAGGTCCCGAGGGTCGACGGTCCGTGCGACGGGCACGGCTCAGGCGCCCTCCCGAAATGCCTGCAGATGCTGTGCCGAGCAGAAATGGCGCCCCAGACGCTCGACCGATTGGGAGCGCGGGACGTGGACCCCGCAGAGGGCGCACCGAACCATGTCTTCGGCCGCCGGCTTGCTCTGGTTGGCCCGCGGGCGACGCCCCGCCCTTAGCAGCTTGCGCGTCACCAGGTAGAGGGCCGCCAGGGCGGCGAGCAGTAGCAGGAAGCGAAAACCCATGAGACGAAGAAACGGATGGAGCCGCGCGTGTTTTGCCAATCGGGGGCGGTTGCACGAGAATACCACCGTTTTCCTCAGGCAGGTCCCCGATGAAGCTCCACGAATACCAGGCCAAGCAACTGTTTCGTGACTTCGGTATCCCGGTGCCGAACGGGCGTGTGGTGGCCGCGGCCGCCGAGGCCGAGGCTGCGGCCCGGCTGCTGGCAACCGACCGCTGGGTCCTCAAGGCGCAGGTCCATGCCGGCGGCCGGGGCAAGGCCGGGGGTGTGCGTCTGCTCGATACCCTCGCAGCGGTTCGGGAGACGGCGGCGCGGCTGCTCGGGGGCCGCTTGGTCACGGCACAGACCGGAGAACCGGGCCTGCCGGTGGAGCAGCTGCTGATTGAAGTGCCCACCGCCTTCGGGCGCGAGCTCTATGTCGGTGTGCTGGTCGACAGGGCGGCCGAGCGGATACTCTTCATGGCCTCGGATGCGGGCGGGGTGAACATCGAGGAGGTCGCTGCCTCCGAGCCCCACCGTATCCACCGCGTGCATGTCGACCCGGCCGCTGGCCTGCAGCCCTACCAGTGCCGGCGCACCGGGTTCGCGCTCGGCCTGGAAGCCGCGCAGACGGGTGCTCTCCAGACCATCATGTTTGCCCTTTACCGCCTGTTCAATGAGTCCGACGCGAGTCTGGTGGAGATCAATCCGCTCGTCGTCACCGCCGAGGGGCGGTTGGTCGCGCTCGACGCCAAGATCAACCTCGACGACAACGCGCTGTTCCGCCACTCCGAGCTTGCCGCGTTGCGCGATCTCAGCCAAGAGGACCAGCGCGAGGCAGCGGCCCGGGCCCATGATCTGAGCTACATCACGCTTGCCGGCGACATCGGCTGCATGGTCAACGGTGCCGGACTTGCCATGGCCACGATGGATCTGGTGAAGCTCCACGGGGGCGAGCCCGCAAATTTCCTGGACGTCGGGGGAGGCACCACGGCAGAGCGCGTGGCCGAGGCCTTCAAGCTGCTGCTGTCGGACCCGAAGGTGCGAGCGGTGCTGGTCAACATCTTCGGCGGCATCGTGCGCTGTGATCTGATCGCCGACGGCATCATCCGGGCGGTGCGGGAGGTCGGCGTGAAGGTGCCGGTCGTGGTGCGCCTGGAGGGGACCAATGCCGAGCAGGGGCTTGCCAAGCTGGCTCAGAGCGGTCTCACGATCACGACCGCCTCGGACCTGAGCGAGGCCGCGCAGCGGGTGGTCGCCGCGGTCAGGGCGGCTTGAGCCGGTGGAGGCAGGCGCATGAGCATTCTGGTCGATCGCGAGACCCGGGTCATCTGCCAGGGCTTCACGGGTAGGCAGGGGACCTTCCATTCGGAGCAGGCGGTGGCTTACGGGACCCGGCTGGTCGGGGGGGTCACGCCCGGCAAGGGTGGGCAACGACACCTGGGCCTGCCGGTGTTCGACACGGTGCACGCTGCCGTACGCGAGACCGGCGCGGACGCCACGATGATCTATGTTCCGGCGGCGTTCGCGGCGGACGCCGTGCTGGAGGCGGCCGATGCCGGAATCCGCGTGATCGCCTGTATCACCGAGGGTATCCCGGTGCTGGACATGCTCAAGGTCAAGGCCGCTCTGGCGCGCTACGACTGTCGCCTCATCGGGCCCAACTGCCCCGGTGTCATCACCCCGGGGCAGTGCAAGATCGGCATCATGCCGGGCAGCATCCATAGTCCGGGACGGGTGGGGATCGTCTCCCGCTCGGGAACCCTGACCTATGAGGCGGTGTTTCAGACCACGCGCGCCGGCCTCGGGCAGAGCACCTGCGTGGGCATCGGTGGTGATCCGATTCAGGGAATGAGCTTCATCGACTGCTTGGCGCTGTTCGAGCGCGACCCCGCGACCGAGGGAGTCATCCTGGTCGGCGAGATCGGGGGCAGTGCCGAAGAGGATGCCGCGCAGTTCATCCGCGAGCGGGTCTCCAAGCCCGTGCTCGCCTATATCGCGGGGGTTACGGCCCCCTCCGGCAAACGCATGGGTCACGCCGGCGCCATCGTCAGCGGCGGGAGCGGAACGGCCGAGGGCAAGTACGAAGCGCTTCAGGTTGCCGGGGTGGCGATCGTGCGCTCTCCCGCCGACATCGGTCGGCGCATGCAGGATCTGCTCGGCTGAGCGCTCGGGGCGACTGGGCTGTCGGAAACAGCCGCCACGGTCCATCGGGGACCCTCGGAGCATGAGGCTGCGCATCGCCCTCGCCCAGATCGATCTGCTGGTGGGGGACATCGACGGCAACGCCGAGCGCGTCCGCCGTTGTGCCGAGCGGGCGCTCGGGGAGCCGCAGGCACAGGCCATCCTGTTTCCGGAGCTGACCCTCACGGGCTACCCACCCGAGGACCTGCTGCTGCGCGCGGAGCTCGTCCGGCGAGTCGAGCGGGCGCTGGAAAGGCTTTGCTCGCAGGTCCGCGGGATCGATCTGATTCTGGGTTATCCGCGAGTGCGGGACGGCAAGCTTTACAACGCCGCCGGGGTGATCCGCGACGGAAGGATCATCGCCGAGTACTACAAGGCCTTGCTGCCCAACTACAGCGTGTTCGACGAGAAGCGCTACTTCGAGGCCGGCACCGCGCCTTGCGTATTCGATCTGGCGGGTCTCCCGGTGGGCATCACCATCTGCGAGGATATCTGGTTCTCGGCGCCGGCCGGGCGCGCGGCCGCTGCGGGTGCCCGGCTGTTGCTCAACCTCAACGCCTCGCCCTTTCACACCGGCAAGGCCCCGGAGCGCGAGCAGCTCGTGGGCGCTCGTGCCCGCGAGGTGGGTATTCCCATCGTCTATTTGAACCTGGTCGGTGGGCAGGACGAGCTGGTGTTCGACGGCGGCTCTTTCGTCGTCGATGCCGGGGGTGTGCTTACCCAGCGGCTCGGCTTCTTTGCGCCCGAGAAGACGGTCGTAGAGATCGAGGCCGAGGGCGTTCCCCGCCCGCTGCCAGGGCCGATCACCGCCTATCCCTCGGAGGTGGAGTGCGTCCATCGGGCCCTCGTCCTGGGAATACGCGACTATGTCCAGAAGAATGGCTTCCACGGTGCCGTGCTGGGCCTGTCGGGCGGGATCGATTCGGCCGTGACCCTGGCTCTGGCGGTGGACGCACTGGGCGCTGAGCAGGTCGAGGCGGTGATGATGCCCTCGCGCTACACGGCCGACATGAGCAATGCAGATGCCGCCGAGCTGGCCCGAAACCTCGGTGTGCGCTGCAGCTCGGTGCCCATCGAGCCGGCTTTCCGGGCCTTTCTCGAGATGCTCAGCACGGAGTTTGCCGGGATGCCCAAGGACGTAACCGAGGAGAACATCCAGGCGCGCTGTCGCGGGATCGTGCTGATGGCGATCAGCAACAAGAAGGGCAAGATCTTGTTGACCACCGGAAACAAGAGCGAGATGTCGGTGGGCTATGCCACGCTCTACGGCGACATGGCCGGGGGCTTCGCGCCGATTCGCGATCTCTACAAGACGCTGGTTTATCGCCTGGCCGAATATCTCAACCGCGCTGGCGAGATCATCCCCCGACGGATCATCGAGCGCCCACCGTCGGCGGAGCTCGCACCGGACCAGCGGGACACCGACAGCCTGCCCCCGTACGAGGTCCTGGACGCGATTCTCTTGCGCTACGTCGAGCAGGACCGCAGTGTGGCCGACATCGTCGCCGAGGGGTTTGACGAGGCGATCGCCAAGCGCATTGCGCGGATGGTGGACCGCAACGAGTACAAGCGGCGCCAGGCCCCGCCGGGGATCAAGATCACGCGCCGGGCGTTCGGGCGCGACCGGCGCTATCCGCTCACCAGTGGCTTCTAGCGTTCGTGCCCCGGGGCTCCTGGGTGCCTTATCGCCTCGATGCCCCGGCATGCCCGGCTTCGGTTGCCGACCCCGGAATCCGGGTAGAATGACGCGTCGCACCGGGCGCCGCCCCTACGCGGCGCATACAGCGACTGTTACAATAACGTACCTGAGCGGCGCGAATCCCAGGGGAGATCAGCAGGCATGAAGAAGGTCGACGCTATCATCAAGCCTTTCAAGCTGGACGACGTCCGCGAAGCGCTCTCAGCCGTTGGAATTACGGGCATGACCGTTGCCGAGGTCAAGGGCTTCGGGCGCCAGAAAGGCCACACCGAGCTATACCGCGGAGCCGAGTACGTCGTGGACTTCCTGCCGAAGGTGAAGATCGAGATCGTCGTCAACGACGACAAGCTGGAGGCCTGCATCGAGGCGATTACCGGGGCGGCGCACACCGGCAAGATCGGGGACGGAAAGATCTTTGTCACCGACGTGGAGCGGGTGATCCGGATCCGAACCGGCGAGGAGAATGAGGCCGCCGTCTGAGTCGGCGTTCCGACTGCCCCTGGCGCATGGGGAAGCCGCTACCTGACAGCGCATGGGCTAGGGTTTAGTTCCTGTCGAGTCCCACGGCGTTCCATGCCTTGCCGAGTAGGGAGCGCTTCTGCTCCGGCAGGATGACGAAATTGCCGGCCTTTTCGTTCATGGCCAGCACCCGCTTCGCGTCATCGGCGAGCTGCGGCATGCCAAGCTTCTCGTAGGCCTCTGCCATGATCTCCAAGGCGTCTTTTGCCGAGGGAGTCCGCTGGTATTTCTCGATCACGTACTTCGCCCGGTTGACCGCTGCGACATAGGCGCCCCGCTTCATGTAGTAGCGCGCCGCATTGATCTCGTGCCTGGCCAGGTTGTTATGCAGGTACACCATGCGCTGAGCGGCGTCGGGCGCGTACTCGCTGTTGGGAAACTGTTTCACGACCTCGCCGAAGTCGTTCAACGCGTCCACGGTGG
This sequence comes from uncultured Gammaproteobacteria bacterium, assembly GCA_963775335.1. GTDB lineage: Bacteria > Pseudomonadota > Gammaproteobacteria > Chromatiales > Chromatiaceae > CAVQCX01. The sequence goes on along the minus strand of CAVZIJ010000002.1, from coordinate 894,976 downwards.
CCCCGGGGTCGCGCTGAGAGGTGTCCGTGGGGAGGAAGCGGGAGATGAAGTCCAGGTTCCGATTGAAGTTGACCATCCCTTTCATGTAATAGGCGTAGGCCAGGAACCGGCTGGTCGGGTTCAGCTGGATGAATCGGTTCAGGGCCGCGATCGCCGACTCGGGCTCTCCCGACTTGTAGTAGGCATAGGCGACATCCAGCTCGGCCTGCTGCGCGTAACGGCCGAACGGGTAGCGTGCCTCGAGCTTCTCGTAGTACTTGATGGCCGTCTCGTAGTCGTCCTCCTGCAGGGCGGCCGAGGCCTCCGAGTACAGTTTGTTGGCGGACCAGTCGCGGGTCTTGTCCTCATCCTTGCCGAAGAAGCTGCAGGCGGACAGGGCCGTTGAGAGGATCAGCACGCTGAGAATTCTGAGCTTGACCATGGCGCTCGGGTCGACGATGGTTCGGAAGCGCCCCAGTATAACCCAAGAGAGCGGCGTCGCCATGGGTTGGGCCGGCCACCCCGATGCTCGGAGGCTATAGGTCGTTCCCGAGACATGTCCCATCAGCAGAGAGATCTCGAGCTTTCCGCCGTCGTTCCGCCCGAGCTCGCGGGAAAGCGCCTGGACCAGGCGCTCGCGCAGCTGTTTGGGCAGTTCTCTCGCACCCGGCTGCAGGAATGGGTCCGGGAGGGCCGGGTCCATGTGGACGGCCGGCCCTGCAGGCCTCGCGACCGGCTTTCCGGGGGGGAGTGGGTTCGTCTGGAAGGCTCCCTCGAAGAGCGCGTCGAGAATCTGCCCCAGCAGATCCCGCTGGACGTGGTGTTCGAGGACGGTGCGATCCTGGTGATCGCCAAGCCGGCCGGTTCTGGTGGTCCACCCCGCCGCGGGCAATCCGCACGGCACCCTGCAGAATGCGCTGCTCTACCATGATGCCCGCCTCGCCGCCCTGCCGCGCGCCGGAATCGTGCACCGGCTGGACAAGGACACCAGCGGCCTGCTGGTGGTGGCACGCACCCTGGCGGCCCACAAGGCCTTGGTGGAGCAGCTGCAGGCCCGGGAGGTGAAAAGGGAGTATCGTGCGCTGGTTCTTGGGGTCCCGACCGCTGGCGGCACGGTGGATGCCCCCATCGGCCGTCATCCAGTGGATCGCAAGCGCATGGCGGTTGTGGACTCGGGCAAGCCCGCCTTGACCCATTACCGAGTGCTCGAGCGCTTTCGGGGTTACGCACTGCTCGGGGTCAGGCTCGAGACCGGCAGGACACATCAGATTCGCGTCCATCTGGCCCGTGCGGGATTTCCGCTGCTCGGTGACCCGGTGTATGGCGGGCGGCCGCGCAGCCCCGCCGGCGCATCTCCCACCGTCTTGGAGGCGGTGCGGGGCTTCCGTCGGCAGGCCCTGCACGCCGTGCGGCTCGGGTTGGCGCACCCGACGACCGGGCAGTGGATGGAATGGGAGGGCGCGCCGCCGGACGATTTCCGGTGTCTTCTGTCGGTGCTCAGGAAGGATGGTCATGGCTGAGGACCGATGGATCGATGCCGATTGGCCGGCGCCTCGTTGCGTGCGGGCGTTGTCCACCACCCGCCTGGGTGGGGTCAGCAGGGCGCCGTACGACTCGCTGAATCTGGCGCTCCACGTCGGGGATGACCCTCAGGCGGTGTTGCGCAATCGCCAATGGATCGCCCGACGGCTCGGTCTGCCGTCGGAGCCCGCCTGGCTGACTCAGGTGCACGGCTGCACCCTGGTCCGGATCGGTGTGCAGCCGAGGGAGTGCGAAGGCGATGCCTCCTATGCGGCGGGCCCGGGCTCGGTCTGCGCCGTACTGACCGCGGATTGCCTGCCCGTCCTGCTGTGCGACCGGTCTGGCAGTCGCGTGGCCGCGGTGCATGCCGGGTGGCGTGGTCTCGCGGCCGGCGTGATCGAGGCCGCGGTCGCCGGGTTTCCGGACCCTGCCGGGAACCTGCTCGCCTGGATGGGACCGGCCATAGGGCCGCAGGCCTTCGAGGTCGGGGACGATGTGTTGCGGGCTTTCGCCGCTACCGATCCCTGGTGTGAGCAGGCCTTCCGCGCACATCGGGGGCGCTGGCTCGCCGACATCTTCGCCCTGGCCCGGCGCCGACTGGAGCTGCTTGGCGTCGGGTTCATCGGGGGTGGGGATTTGTGTACAGTATCCGACCCGGCCCGCTTCTATTCGTACCGGCGCGACTCGATCACGGGGCGCATGGCGTCCCTGATCTGGATCGACCCGGACGCAGGCGATGGCCGTTGACAGCAACCCGGGAGGCACAGCCTTGACAGACTGGAAGATGCTGACGCTCGTCGGTGAGGACCGTCCGGGAATAGTCGCGCGCGTGACCGAGGCGCTGTTCGGTCAGGGTTGGACCCTTGGAGAGGCCGCCATGGTGCGCCTCGGGGCGAACTTCACCATCATGATGATGATCGCCGGAGAGGGCGAAGTGCAGTCCCTGCTCGCCCCCGTAGCCCGCGAGATGGGACTGCGTATCCATATCGACCCGATCTCTGGCGGCCTGCACCGCCATCTGGTCCCGAACATCCGGGTCCGCGTCGCGGGGGCCGATCGAGCAGGGATCGTGGCCCAGGTGACGGGCGCGCTGGCCCGCGCCGGCTTCAATATCCTCGAGCTCGACTCCGATGTGGCGGGCTCCGAGCGCAAACCCGTCTACATCATGAACATCGAGGGCTATGCCGAAGCAACGGTGGAGGAGCTGCAGCGCGCGGTCAGTGAGCTCAAGAGTCAGGGTGTGGAGGTCAGCATCTCTGCCATCGAGACCCTGATCGGCTGAGCTCAGATGGCTGTGTTGGAGATTCTGACCGTTCCCGACGAGCGGCTAAAGCAGGTTTCGGAGCCTGTCACGGCCTTCGATGACGAGCTGCGGGCGTTCATCGCCGATCTCGAGGAGACGCGCCGGGCCGGTCCTGCCGCCGTGGGTATCGCCGCCCCCCAGGTGGGTCGGCTGCAGCGCATCGTCATTGTCGACTGCTCCCAGACGCGCAAACCGGCACCCAACCACGGTCATCTGATTCTGGTGAATCCGGAGATCACCGAGTGGGACGGTCTGGACCTCGGCCGCGAAGGCTGCCTGTCCGTCCCCGACTATACGGGCAACGTGATCCGTGCCGAGCGCATCAAGCTGCGGGCCCATGACCCTTGGGGGAAGTCCTTCGAGATCGAGACCTCCGGCTTCGAAGCGCGTGCGATCCAGCACGAGGCGGATCACCTCGACGGCCTGCTGTTCATCGACCGCCTGGTCAGTCGCCGCAGCGACCTGTTCCGGCGGAAGGTCTACCAGTCCGGCGAGCCGCCGGACAAGCCGTCTCCGCGTGATTAGGGCTGCCTGGGACCCGGTGCTTGGAGCCGCTCACTGCTCTGTTGCTTGCGGGCCTCGCCGCTGTAGGCCTCGCTTTTCTGTCCACATTGCTCAGGGTGGTACGTATAGTCAGCCTCACCGACTGGGGAAGCCCCTGGATCAACTTCCTCGATGGCGTCAACAGGCTGTTCTGCCTTTGGTTCCATCGTATGTCTCCGGCACGGCTCCCCCTGCCGGCACGATGGTCCGGCGATCGTCGTCGCGAACCATGTATCGGGCCTGGATCCGCTGCTGCTCATTGCGGCGAGCCCGAGGCCCCTGCGATTCATCATCGCCCGAGAGCAGTTCGAGCGCTTTGCGTCTGCGCTGGCTGTTCCGGCAGCGTCGGCTGCATTCCCGTCGATCGGGAGCGTCAGCCCGAGAAGGCGCTGCGCCACGCCCTGAAAAGCCTGCGCGAGGGAGAGGTCGTGGCGCTGTTTCCCTTCGGGCGCATCCACTTGCCATCGGACGTCACGGCCAGAATCAAGCCGGGAGCAGCGCTGCTAGCGAGACGCTCGGGTGCGCCTGTCGTCGCGGCGAAGATCCGGGGCGTCCGCGGCGTCGGAAAGGTTGTCAGAGCCGTCTTCGTCCGCAGCAGGGTGTCCCTTCGGATCTGGCCTCCCCTTCAGCCCGAAAACCTGGGAACCAAAGAGATCGCGAAGCGGATCGGAAGCTTGCTGAGCGACGAGCCGGAGTCGGGACAGCCCATAGGCGGGGCCGCAGGCTGACCCCCGCCCGCCGGCAGGTTGCATATCCACTTGGGCGCGACAGGGCGAGATGAGGTCCAGGATGTCCGTTTATGTTGACATGATCAATTCCATCTGGGCCAGACTGCACGCCTTTTGGCGCTCGGATTCGCTCGTCAAGGCCTATGCCGGGCTGATCCTCCTTGGCGGTTTCATCTATCAGCTGTCCTACCCGATAATCCTTGGGGATACCGATATGTGGTATCACCTCAGCGATGGCCGTTTCTTCCTGGAGCATGGCTATTACCCGGACTCCTCATACTTCTCGTTCGTGAGCCCCCCGTTGAACCTGGACGCCAACTGGTGGCTGTTTCAGCCCCTGTTGGCGATAATCTACAAATATACCGGATATTATGGCCTGATCTGGCTCCGGGCGTTGCTCTTTCTGGGCTCCACGTTCTTTCTCTTTCGCATCGTCACGCATCGCTCCCGGGACGCCTCTGCACGAGTGCCGTCCTTGTGTATCTTCGCCATCCTGTTCGCTATTCTCGAGCTGCGCTCCTACCAGGTCCGACCGCACCTCTTTTCGTATTTCTTCATCCTCTCCTTTCTCTACATTCTGGAAGTGCGACCACGCTATGTGTCCTGGCTGCCGGTGCTGACGGTCCTGTGGGTCAATCTGCACGCGGTCGAATGGGTCGTCGCCGCGTTGATCTGTGGCAGCTATTTCATCGAGTACGTTTTCGGCAGTCCAGCGCAGGGTCCACTGATGTCCCGCCTGAAGACTCGTTACACCCTGAGCTTGGTACTGTGCGCTCCGGCTGTGTTGGCAAACCCCACGGGGTTCCACGTCCTCACTCTTCCCTGGCACATCGTCCCTGATATCAGCCTCTTTATCCAAGAGATGCACAAGGTTCCCATGGTTGTGCTCTCCTGGGTCAGGCTGGATTTCCTGTCGCCCAAGGATATAACGCCGATATCCCTCATGGCGCTGGCGCTCGTCCTTTCGTTCCTGTTGCTCGGGGCTAAGCGCCGCCTCAGAATCGCGCACGTTCTGCTCTCCGTGGGGGGGGCGCTGCTGCTGGCAAAGGCTGCCCGCTTCATCTCGGAATGGGCGTGCTTGTCCGCACCGATCGTCGCCCGGGCCGCGCTGGTGACGTCCTCGGAGCCGCGCCGGCGGGCCACCCTCGGCACGCTCATGGTCTGGGCGGTTGCCGGTATCCTGCTGCTGTCGCCTTTGCATCTGCTTGCCACCAAGCGGAGCCATTACAGCGATTACCCCATCGACACCGAAGGTTTGCCGGTCGGCATCGTGGCTTTTCTGAAGGAGGTGAATGCCAAAGGCAACCTGTTCGCTTCCCCGAGTCCAGGAGGTTATCTCCAATGGGTACTGGCGCCACAGATCAAGATCTTTTCCGATATGCGGATGAATAGCCTCAACTTCGCGGCCGCGGCGCCCTACATCAGCTCCGCGGCGATGGAGAAACTGCTGGCTAGATACAAGGTGAGCTATTTCGCCGTCGCTCTATCACTCAGGAGCTTCGAGCCGGCGATGTCGCGGTTCGACCAGTTCGTTCCCGTTTTTTACGACGACAGCTATGTGCTGTATGCCAACAAGGATCTGGTGCCGGAGATAGCGAAGCGCTACCGCATTTCCGCGATGACGCCGTACAACCTGCTCGGGGGCAGTGGTACCGCTGACCAGCGGCTCGCGGAGCTGAAGCGGGCGGACGGTATATTCGGCCGATCGCGTCGGACTTTATTGGCGCTGACGTACGTGCTGTTCAAGGAGAAACGCTATGCAGAAGCCGAGCCGTACGCGAAGCGGCTTGTCGCTCTCTTTCCCTTGGACCCCAGCGCGAATTTCATGCTGGGCGACGTTCTCGAGAATATGAATAGGTTCAATGAGGCGATTGCGTACTATCGCCGATCCCTCGACGGCGCTCCAGCGGAATACAGGCGTGTGGTCTATGCCCGCATGGGATCTTGCTTCTATTTGACGAAGCATTTCGATGAGGCGTACGCAGCATTTCGCCAAGCCCTCAATCCTTATGTGAGGAGCGAAGCCCTGGAAGACTTGTATCAGTACGCCTATTCCGCGGTCGTCGTGGGTGACCTCGGTCTCGCCGAGCGAACGCTTCAGCAGCTGCTGACGATTGCTCCGAAGGACGCCGGCAAGATACTGAAGGATGCACGGGGCCTTCTGGAACAAATCCGCAGCGGGGAGCTTTCCAATCCGAGTCCGATGGATTGGATCAGGCACTTAATACGCGGACGGACTGACAATGTGGGATGAACGGGTGGTCTCTGTCGAAGCACCCGGCGGGTTGGGACAGGGGGGGTCTTTCTCGGGCGGCGACAGCGGACCGACGGAGAGGCGACGGCAGGGGGTGGCGATCCCTAGGGACGGGCGCCCGCCGTCTGAGCCGCTCCCGCCGCTAGCTAGCGTCTGCATCCCCGCCTACAATTGTGCCGACTACATCCAAGAAGCTGTGGATTCGGCGCTCGCCCAGACCTACCCGAGGCTAGAGGTGGTGATCGTCGACAATGCCTCGATCGACGCTACCAGCGCTTTGATCGATCAATACCGGGACCCGAGGATTGGCTTTTTTCGCAACCCTCGCAACCTCGGAATGGAGGCAAACTGGAACCGGTGTCTCGAGCTCGCGAGGGGTAAGTACATTACGTTACTGCCTGCAGATGACCTGCTGGCCCCGGACGCCGTTGCCGCGCGCGTTGCGGTCTTGGAAGAGCCAGGTCGGGAAAGCGTCGTTTTCGCATATAGCGCACGCCAATTGATAGACCGAGCCGGGCGCTCGCTGGTAGTGGCGCGATTCGGCCACCGGGGGGTGGTCGACAGGGCGAGGCTCGTCCGCAGCAACGTGCTTCAGGGAATGAACGTCATCGGGGAGCCGGCTGCAGTCACTTTCCGGGCCGAGACCGCAGCGCGGGTAGGCGGCTTTTCTGCCGGACTCCCGTATCTGATCGACCTCGATTACTGGGTTCGCCTCCTGGCCTACGGAGACGCTTACGCTTTCCCCGGAGCGCAATGCTCGTTTAGGCTTTCCGGAGACAACACGAGTGTGCGGCTGGGTCGACTCCGAAGGGAGAACTATCTGACCATGATCGATCGGATGGCGAAGCTTCCGTATGCGAAGAATATCAATGATGGATCGGCGGATCGGTGTTGCGAGGACCTATGTGAACGAGATCCTAAGGCAGATGTTTCATCGCTTAGCGGTTCGCCACTGATGAGGGGCCGGGCATTTTGCGAGTCCACGAGGCTGACCCGTTTGGGCCCGGTGGACCAGCCACTGGCTGGGTGTGCTGCGCACTATGGTAGTATACCCGGTGCGCGCACAGCTACTCTTTCTCGGCGTGCTTTCAATTGTGCTGCCCCTCAAGGGAGGTCTCTCGGGAGAGTAGGCGTCGCTGCCGGACCTCAACGAGCTGATTTGCGATGCGGCACGCGCTATTGGTGTCGGCGGCACAGCCATTTTCGGCTATTGGCGAATCGGGTGGGGCCTTTCGCGGCGCCGCTATTCGCCGCCAGACCATAGGAGAAAAATGTGAAGACCGTCATTCTCGCCGGCGGGCTTGGGACTCGGCTGAGCGAAGAAACATTAGTCAAGCCCAAGCCGATGGTGGAGATAGGGGGCAAGCCGATCTTGTGGCATATTATGAAGATCTATTCGTTTCATGGCGTCTGCGAATTCATTGTCTGCCTGGGCTACAAGGGGTACATGATCAAGGAGTATTTCGCTAATTATTTCCTGCATACATCAGATGTGACGTTCGACATGTCTAAGAATCAGATGCGCGTTCACCATGTCAATGCGGAGTCATGGACGATTACCCTTATCGATACCGGTGATGACACGATGACGGGAGGAAGGCTGAAGAGGGTACGCGATTATTTGCCCCAGGGAGAGTTTTTCATGACCTATGGAGATGGGGTGGGCGATATCGATATTTCGGCTTCCTTAAGATTTCACCGGTCTAGCGGTACGCTCGCCACGGTAACGGCTACGAGGCCTCCAGCGCGGTTCGGTGCACTAAATTTGAACGGCGACAAAGTTGTCGATTTCAAGGAGAAGCCGGAGAGCGATAGCACCTGGATCAATGGGGGATTCTTCGTGCTTAAGTGTGAAGTGCTCGATTACATCGATGGAGATGGGACAATCTGGGAGCGTGAGCCGATGGAGCGGCTCGCGATGGAAGGTCAGTTGTCCGCTTTTCGACATTTCGGTTTTTGGCGGCCAATGGACACGTTGCGTGACAGAATGTACCTGGAAGAGCTATGGGGGCGGGGGCAGGCGCCGTGGAAGACGTGGTCGTAGACATCCGGGGCCAAGCGATGTACCGGGGAGACCGTGCGCCATGGGGGATTTCGCAATGACAGGACCTATTTTGGACGAAGACCTGGCTGGCATTCACGCTGTTATCGCCCCGCGGCAGAGATTCTCCGGAGCCACGGTATTGGTTACCGGCTGCGCGGGTTTTCTTGGCTATTATTTCATGGAGTATCTGGTCCGCTATGCGGAGCGGCTCGGAATCGTAAAGGTGATTGGGCTGGATACCTTTCTCCTGGGAATGCCCGCGTGGCTGGCCGCGCTGGCGGGCCAGTTTCCGGGCACGCTCGAGCTGCTGCGGTTCGACATTGCACGTGAGGGCCTTGAAGTGGTGCCGCAGGCTCGAGATGCCCGATTTGTTATCCATATGGCTTCGATCGCGGCACCGACCTTCTACAGGCAATATCCTATCGAAACGATCGACGCGAATATTTGGGGTTTGCGCCGGCTGTTTGAATTTTATCGTGGCTCCGAAAGCCTTCAAGGCATTCTATACTTTTCGAGCAGTGAGATCTATGGGGACCCTGACCCCGCGCACATTCCGTCCGACGAGGAGTACCGGGGTAACGTTTCTTGTACGGGCCCCCGCGCTTGCTACGATGAGTCCAAGCGCTTTGGCGAAACCTTGTGCATGACTTTCGCTAAGAAGTACAGCATGCCGATTACAGTTGCGCGGCCCTTCAACAACTATGGCCCTGGGATGCGGTTGGGGGACAAGAGGCTGCCCGCGGATTTTGCATCCGCCGTATTAAGCAAGGAGGATCTCGTTATCCTGTCTGACGGTACTCCAACGCGGACCTTCTGCTACGTATCGGATGCTATCATGGGGTATCTTCTGTGCTTATTGCACGGAAAATACGACTATTTCAACATCGGGATGGATAGGCCGGAGATCAGTGTGCGGGAGCTCGCGGAAATTTTTCGAAAAGCGGGGCACGAGTTGATAGGCTATGAGGGAAACGCCGTATTTCAAACGAGCAGCGAGAGTGATTACTTGGTCGATAATCCGAACCGCCGCCGTCCGGTTATCGAAAAGGCGCAACGTCTGATCGGCTATAACCCGCAGGTGCAGGTTGCAGACGGTGTCCGGCGGTACTTGAAGTTCCTGCTTCAAGAGGAAGGGGCCCACTAGGTGCGTGTCGCGATCGTCGGGACAGGATACGTTGGGCTGGTGTCAGGACTCTGCTTGGCCGTCAAGGGACACAACGTGGCATGCGTCGATCTCGATTCGGGTTTAGTAGCGAGGCTCAACTCCGGAGAACCGCATTTTTACGAGCCGGGTCTTCTTGAACTACTTCGAGAGGTGCGAGGTAGCGGCAAATTCAAAGCGACGACGCGGCTGGATGAGGCCCTAGAGGAAAGCGAGGGTGTTATCGTCGCGGTTGGCACGCCGAGCGAGAATGGAGTCATCGATCTCAAATATGTGCGAGGAGCGGCGCGGGATGTCGGTACTTACCTCCGAAGAAGTGACCGGTTTTTGCCGGTAGTTGTCAAGAGTACCGTGATTCCTGGTACAACGGACACTGTGGTGAGGACAGAGTTGGAGGCGAGCGCCGGCAAAGGCGCCGAAGCCTTTGGCCTTGGCATGAACCCGGAATTTCTGCGTGAAGGGCAGGCGGTCTTCGATTTCATGGAACCGGATCGAATCGTGCTCGGTTTCGAGGATTCCTTGACACGTCAGTTTCTCGACGATATCTACGCGCCGTGGAGTTGCGAGAAACTTTATGTTAATACGCGCACCGCAGAGTTCATTAAGTATGCCAATAATGCCCTCCTTGCGGTCCAAATTTCTGCCATCAACGAGATCGCCAATGTGGCCGCTGCGCTGGGAGGAGTCGATATGATGGACGTGGTGCGAGGTGTTCATCTGGACAAGCGGTGGAATCCTCTTCGGGAAGACGGGATGAGGGTTAGGCCTGGGATTCTTGCGTATCTCGTTCCGGGCTGCGGTTTTGGAGGGAGTTGTCTTCCAAAGGACGTGGAGGCTTTGCGCTCCCAGGGCCAGAGTCTTGGCGCGGGTATGGACATATTGAATGCCGTGTTGGCCGTCAACGAGCGTCAGCCGCACCAGGTTTGCCAAATTCTCGTCGCGGAGCTTGGGGACTTAAAGCGGAAGAAATGTCTAGTTCTTGGGCTTTCTTTCAAGCCCGACACTGACGATGTGAGGGAGTCCGCCTCGTTGAAGATCGTTAGGGATTTGCTCGCGGCTGGGTGCCACGTCGTTGCCCATGATCCGGTAGCGACGGGGAATTTCCGGCGCGCCGCGGGACCGGACGCCGACCAGGTGGAGTTTGTGGAGGATTGGCGATCGCGCGTTGCGGAGGTCGAGTCGATTATCGTTGCAACGAAATGGGATGAATATCGGGACCTCGCTGGGCTAGATCTGAGGAACAAGGTGCTATTTGACGCCCGTTGCATGTTTGAGGAAGGGCATGCGGGAGGCGCGCGATATCAGTCGATAGGCCGCCGTGTCCGCTGAACCAGAGGAAAATCTTACCGTCCTGCTGACCGGTGGAACCGGGATGGTTGGGCGAAGCGTAGTGGATTGGCTGCGAAGAAACATCTCGCCTATGCCGAAAGTGGTCGCGCTAGGGCGGCGGCCGGTGGAGGGTTCGGATATTGCGAATATAGAGGTGGAGGACTTTGGCTCTTCGCGGCTGGCGGAAGCGTTAGGGGATACCGAGATCGACATCGTTGTGCATTTGCTGGGTGCGGGCGTGCATCCGGCGGAGCGCGACATCGGGCTTTTAGCGTCGATAAATAGTTTCTTAGCGCCGCGCATCGTGGAACTGGGGGCTCGGCACAAGGCAAGAGCGGTGGTGATTGCTGGCAGCAGCGCGGAATATCGGTGGCAAGCCGGCGAGGAGAGGTTGACGGAGCTGTCTCCGCTGGAGTTGGAAAATTATACGGCGCGTCGAAGGCCGTTGGGGGGCAAATGGCGCTGACGTACGGGGCAAGTCTAGGGGTTTCCGTTGCGGTGGCGCGGATTTTCAATGTTTACGGGTCGCATGAAGCTCCGCATAGGTTGCTGCCGACCCTCCTCAGGAAGCTCGGAGAGGGGCAGCCGGTCGCGTTGTCGTCCGGCACGCAAGTGAGGGATTTCATTTATGCGGACAACGTCGCCGAGGGGCTGTGGCGAATAGCGGAAGGGCTTAGGCAGGAGAAATTGCGAAGCGGAGCATATAATCTTTGCACGGGTGTTGGGCACAGCGTTGGGGAGTTTGCGAGAGCGGTTGCGACGACTGGGGGGTATGATCGGATGTTGCTTCACTTTGGGGAAATTCCGATGCGGGCCGACGAAGTTCAGTTCTTGGTTGGCGATCCGTCGGCGCTGCGGTCCGCTATCGGCTGGAGGAGCCGATATGACCTCGCGGCAGGTCTGAAGGCTGTGCTGAATGGAACATCGTACAAGGAGGTGGTATGAGCATCGTCATTCTGGGAGGGGGAATCGCGGGGATCACGGCGGCCTATTTTCTGAAAAGGCATGGGCTGGATGCCACACTTTATGAGGCGTTGCCGCGAGCGGGAGGCCTGCTAGACCATTTCATGGTAGAAGGGTTCTGTTTCGACCAGGCCGTGCATGTGTCCTTCGCGAAGGAACCGGAGGTGCGGGAGATCTTTGACCGGTCGGAGTATTTTACTCTTTCGGCAACGACGTGGTGCTGGGATCGTAATATATGGTTGCGTCACCCGGTGCAGAACAACATGCATCCCCTGTTGCCGGAAGAGCGGGCTGAGCTGATCGAAGGATTGGTCAACCGGCCGGAGCTAGAGGTGAGAAATTACCGCGATTGGCTTATTTATCAATACGGCGAGCCTATCGCGTTGCGCTGGCCCCTGGTGTACACGGAGAAATACTGGACGGTTCCGGCGGAGAAGCTGGGAACGGCATGGATCGGAGACCGGATGCGCCGCGCTCGGATTGGGGAAGTGCTGCTAGGGGCTATGACAGACCGAACGTCGAACACGTATTATCTCAGCGAAGTCCGTTACCCGAAGCGGGGCGGCTATCGTGCCTTTATAGAGCCGATGCTGGAAGGAATTGTGGTGGTGGCAGGGATGCGCGCGAAGGCGATAAATCTAATGCGAAAGGAGGTCACCTTCGAAAATGGTGAAAAGAAGGAATATAGTACATTGGTCAATACGGTGCCGTTGCCTCGCTTGATTGAGATGATTGATGATGTCCCATCGGATGTTCGTGCCGATGCGGCGACGCTGTTTGCGACGGAGATTGATCTGATCTCAATAGGGTTTACTCGCCCTGACGTGCCCAAGCATTTATGGTTTTACATTTATGATAGGGACATTCTCGCTGCACGTGCGCATGCTCCGAGCTTGGAATCGCCCTACAACGCTCCGGAAGGCACGAGCTCGATGCAATTCGAGATCTATTCGTCTCGCTACCGGCCCATGGAGCATTCGCCGGAAGAGCTCAAGGAGAATACGATGATGGCGCTTGAAAAGCTCGGGGTGGCCAAGGGCAAGGACATTCTGTTTATGCATCACCGGCGGGTGCCGTATGGGAATGTGGTGTTCGACATCGGGATGGAGGAGCGCAGGGATCGTGTTTTGGCGTGGTTGAGGGAGACAGGGATAGTGCCTGCGGGGCGTTTCGGGGAATGGGGTTATCTGTGGAGTAACCAGAGCTTCATGAGCGGAAAGAGAGCGGCGGAACTGGTTGCGGGGCGCAGCGGGAGGGTGTGAAGGAATGATGTCTTTGGTTGCGCTTAATACGAACTTCACAAGTAATGTTTCGCGCGATTGGAGACGCCTGTCGGGACGGGCTGTGCATGGGGAGCTGGAAAAGGGGAGTCAGTCTAACGGGGGCAAACGATCTGGGAGGAGCGGTCGTTGGGGTTGTCGGAGGGAAGCTACGGTGCGGAGTCGGAAGAGGACGTATGTGGCTGCGGGGCGGTGTCGTTGCTTGTCGGAGAGTGGGTCACACGAAAGACGAAGTACTTTTGAATCAGGTATGAGGAAACCGTACTAAAAGGCAGGGCAAGAATTCCGCTGGTATAAGGGTCGAATCCATGATGGATGAGGTGCCCGATGAGGGCTACGGTGGTAACGTAGATAAACGCCCAGGCTAGTACGAAGCGACCGAGAAGCCGATTGCGAGGATTGCGAAAAACCAGGTGACCTTGGGTCTTGAAGCTGAAAAGGATGCCCATTATCAAGGCTACCAGGTTAGCGATTGCATAGCCGATCCCTAGGAATATAAGCCCGGCGTAGATGCTGTAGCTGAAGACTGTGTTGATGGCGCCGACGAGGACGAAGCGCAGCAGCTGGCTTGACATGAGAATGTTGTGGAGATGGCGGGGGAGGACGTGCATGGACAGACTGTCATCCGCCGTGGGACGCTCGGCGGGCTCGCCCGGAAGCTTCGCCGGATCGGTCCGACGGGTGAGCGTGAGAGGCGCCTGTCTCGGCAATCATCGCGGCCCCCAAGCGGCCTGCGCGGGCGCAGTCCGTGGCGACCTTTCCGCGGGCATAAAGAGCGGCGAAGCGCCGGCGGGCACGGTGCTCATATATGATCCAGAAGGGCAAAGCACCGGAGCCAAAGCGCTGGCCAGAGATGAGGCTCATAGATCATTCCTCAAACAATATTTGCACCTGGAGCCTACCTCAGAGTCGGCGCGGAGTGCGGTTGCGGCGGATAGCGAGCCAGGCGCGGGTTTTCGGGCGCTTGGACCCCTAGCCCGGGCCTTGCCGCAGGAACGTAAGAAAGAAGGCGCCGAAGATGAGCTGAACACCGAGCGACATGGCCGTTGCGGAAGGTATGGTAATCCTCATCGTCGCACGCGGATCCAGGCCGCCGAACCCCGCCTCGCCCCAGGTAATCAAGGCGTAGATGGATCCGGCAATACCGGCCAAGACGAGCATCGCTCCGAGGACGACCCCCTTTTCCAGAGACGTGACGCTCAGCAGTGCTTCCAGTCTCGGGTCCTTCGGTAGCAGTCTGGCAGCGATGCCGTACACTTTGGAGAAGACAGCAAAAGAGACGAGCTGGAAGCCCAGGAGAACGAAAAATGCGCCATACAGCAGGGAGTGGATGTCGAAAGACAAGGGACCGACGGTGACTGGGTTGACCGCCAGCACCGTCGTGAGGGTCAGGCCGATCGCCATGAGAGAGAGCCCCGGATAGAGAAACAACCAGCGGGGACTATAGATCAGCAGAAAGCGCAAGTGCCGCCAACCATCTCGCCAGCTGCGCAAATGCGGCGGTCGATTGCGGCCGTCCGGGGAGAGCGTTGTCGGCACTTCGGTGACTCGCAGGCCTCGTAGGGCCGCCTTCACCACCATCTCGCTCGCGAACTCCATGCCCGGGGTTTGCAGGTCGAGGGCCAGGATCGTTTCGCGGCGAAACCCGCGCAGACCGCAATGAAAATCATGGACCTGGCTCTTGAAGAATAGCCGTCCGAAGAATGACAGTACGGGATTGCCGAGATAGCGGTGGAGGGGCGGCATGGCGCCCCGGGCTATGCCTCCGCGGAAACGGTTGCCCATCACCAGATCCTGACCCTCCCGGAGTCGCTCCACGAAGGGGGCGAGCTGCGAGAAATCGTAGCTGTCGTCCGCGTCGCCCATGATCACGAACTTGCCTTTTGCGGCCTTGATGCCCCCCAACAGCGCGGCACCGTAGCCGCGCTCGGCGACCTCGATAAGGCGCGCGCCCTCGGCGCGGGCGATCTCGGGCGAGCCGTCGTTGCTGCCATTGTCAGCGACGACGATCTCGCCCGATATGCCGGAGCCGCGCAGGAAACCTGCCGCCTTGCGGATGCAGGTGGCCAGGGTGTCCCGCTCGTTGAGGCAGGGCATGACGATGGAAAGCTCGATCTCCGGGGTCATCGCAAGTCAGGGTATCCGGTCGATGGCGAACGGGGGCCGAAAGGATTATACCGGTCGTCTAAGCAGGCGGTGAGCCGAAGTACGGCCGACACCGCCATGGCCGGGGCAGCGGGGCTCGTCGAGAGACCGCCCCGGGATCTCGGTCCGGCGTTGCGGTGTGGGCCGTTTGTGCGAGACAGATATCTCGCCAGCCATTGCCGGCCCGCAACTGCTGCTTCCGGGCCGTTGAAAAGCGCCGGGTCGGCCCAAACTTTGCGCAAAACCTTACGAAAGCTCGGAGAATTCGGATGAGAATGGATCGCTTGACCAGCAAGTTTCAGATGGCGCTGGCGGATGCCCAGAGCCTGGCGGTGGGGCGTGACCACCAGTTCATCGAGCCGATTCATCTGACGGTCGCCCTGCTCGATCAGGACGGTGGGACGGTCAGGCACCTGCTGACTCAGGCCGACGTGAACGTGAATCAGCTGCGCTCGGCGCTGGGCGAGGCTCTGGATCGGCTGCCCTCGGTGCAGGGCTCCGCCGGAGAGGTCTACCCGTCCAACGAGCTCGGCCGGCTGCTCAACCTCACCGACAAGCTGGCCCAGCAGCGCAAGGATCAGTACATCTCCAGCGAGCTGTTCGTGCTCGCCGCGGTGGAGGACCGCGGGGAGGTGGGTGCGATCCTGCGCAAGGCCGGGGCCTCCAAGGGGGCGCTGGAGCGGGCCATCGAGGCCCTGCGCGGCGGCCAGGCGGTGAACGACCCCAACGCCGAGGAGCAGCGCCAGGCCCTGGAGAAGTACACGATCGATCTGACCGAGAAGGCCGAGCAGGGCAAGCTCGACCCGGTGATCGGGCGCGATGACGAGATCCGCCGGACCATCCAGGTGCTGCAGCGGCGCACCAAGAACAACCCGGTGCTGATCGGCGAGCCGGGGGTGGGCAAGACCGCCATCGTCGAGGGCCTGGCCCAGCGCATCGTCAACGGCGAGGTGCCCGAGGGGCTCAAGCACAAGCGCATCCTGGCCCTGGACATGGCCGGCCTGATCGCGGGCGCCAAGTTCCGGGGCGAGTTCGAGGAGCGGCTCAAGGCGGTGCTCAACGATGTGGCCAAGCAGGAGGGCAACATCGTGCTGTTCATCGACGAGCTGCACACCATGGTGGGTGCGGGCAAGGCCGAAGGGGCCATGGATGCCGGCAACATGCTCAAGCCCGCTCTGGCGCGCGGGGAGCTGCACTGCGTGGGAGCCACCACGCTCGACGAGTACCGCAAGTACGTGGAGAAGGACGCCGCCCTGGAGCGCCGTTTCCAGAAGGTGCTGGTGGACGAGCCCAACGTGGAGGACACCATCGCCATCCTGCGCGGGCTCAAGGAGCGCTACGAGGTGCACCACGGGGTGGAGATCACCGACCCGGCGATCGTCGCCGCGGCGACCCTGTCCCACCGCTACATCACCGACCGCCAGCTGCCGGACAAGGCGATCGACCTGATCGACGAGGCGGCCTCCCAGATCCGCATGGAGATCGACTCCATGCCTGAGGAGATGGACCGCCTGGACCGGCGCCTGATCCAGCTCAAGATCGAGCGGGAAGCGCTGAAGAAAGAGAAGGACGAGGCTTCCAAGCGGCGCCTCGCCGACCTGGAGCAGGAGATCGAGCGGCTCGAACGGGAATTCTCCGACCTGGAGGAGGTGTGGAAGGCCGAGAAGGCGGCCGTCCAGGGCGCCGCCCATATCAAGGAGGAGCTCGACCGCATGCGCATCGAGCTGGAGACCGCCCGGCGCGCAGGGGACCTGGCGCGCATGTCCGAGATCCAGTACGGTCGCATCCCGGAGCTGGAGAAGCAGCTCGCCTCGGCCGCCCAGGCCGAGCAGCAGCCCGCGCCCCGCCTGCTGCGCAACCGGGTCACCGAGGAGGAGATCGCCGACATCGTCTCCAAGTGGACCGGCATCCCGGTGTCCAAGATGCTGGAGGGCGAGAAGGAGAAGCTGCTGCACATGGAGGAGGGGCTGCACCGGCGGGTGGTCGGTCAGGACGAGGCGATCCGGGCGGTCTCCAACGCCATCCGCCGCTCCCGGGCGGGGCTCTCGGACCCCAACCGCCCCTACGGCTCCTTCCTGTTCCTCGGCCCCACCGGGGTGGGCAAGACCGAGCTGTGCAAGGCGCTGGCGGAGTTCCTGTTCGATACCGAGGAGGCGATGGTGCGCATCGACATGTCCGAGTTCATGGAGAAGCACTCGGTGGCCCGCATGATCGGCGCCCCGCCCGGCTACGTGGGCTACGAGGAGGGCGGCTATCTGACCGAGGCGGTGCGGCGCAAGCCCTACTCGGTGATACTCCTGGACGAGGTGGAGAAGGCCCACCCGGACGTGTTCAACGTGCTGCTGCAGGTCCTCGACGACGGGCGGTTGACCGACGGCCAGGGGCGCACGGTGGATTTTCGCAACACGGTGGTGGTCATGACCTCCAACTTGGGCTCCCAGGTGATCCAGGAGAAGGCCGGAGAGGAGCGCTACGCCGAGATGAAGGCGGCGGTCATGGAGATCGTCGGCCAGTATTTCCGCCCCGAGTTCATCAACCGGGTGGACGAGGTGGTGGTCTTCCATCCCCTGGCCCGGGACCAGATCCGGCGCATCGCCGACATCCAGATCGGCTTTCTGCGCCGGCGCCTGGCCGAGCGCGAGATCCAGCTGGAGGTGAGCGAGGCTGCGCTGGACCGTCTCGGGGAGGCGGGCTTCGACCCGGTCTACGGGGCCCGTCCGCTCAAGCGGGCGATCCGCCAGGAGCTGGAGAACCCCCTGGCCCAGGCGATCCTGGCCGGACGCTTCGGGCCGGGCGACACCATCGAAGTGGAGTCCGCAGCGGATGGGATGCGCTTCGAGCGGGTGTTGCAGGCCGAGCTGGTCGATTGAAGACCGCCTCCTGACTGGGCCACGGCCCCGACCGGTCGCTGCTCCGGAGGCTTTCTCCGCGCGGGGCTGGGAGAGCCCCGGGCTTGCGCGCGTGCAGCCGGCCTTTGCATATCCCTCGACCCGAGGTACCGGCCCGCGTGGGTCGGACCTTTGGCCTGCCCAGTCTCGCCCTGTTGCCCCTTTCGTCCTGCGCGGGCCTGCCGATACGGCGGCCTTTTGCCATACAATGACTAACTTTGGTGCGCCGTACCTCCAGGAAGGTGCCATATGCCGACATCCCCGTTCTTGCCGATCGTGCGTCTTCTTGTCGCCCTTCTGGGGCTCGTTCTGGGTGCCAGCGGCTGCAAGATGTCGCACGCCCCCTCGGAACAGGACAGTCTCGAGCAGGCCCGCTCCTTCATGGTGCAGCACGATTACCGCAGTGCCATCGTAGATCTGAAGAGCGCCATTCAGGCCAAGCCGGACAATCCGGAGAGCCGGTTTCTGCTCGGCCAGGCCTATGTGGCGGTGCTCCTGGGCTCCGACGCCGAGACGCAGTTTCGCCGTGCGATGGCCTTGGGCATGAGCACGGCGCCGGTGGTCGAGGGGCTGACCAAGGCCTTGCTGTTGCAGAACAAGACGGCCGAAGCCTTGCAAGTGCTCGATGGGGGTGCCGGGTTTTCCGACGAGGAGGCGGCGGACATGAGCGCGTTGCGGGGAGACGCGTTACTGGCCCAAGGCGACAAGGAAGGCGCCCGGGCCGCAGTGGATGAAGCGATCCGGCTCAGGCCGGGGAGCATGACTGCGCTGCTTGCGAAGGCGAATCTGGACCTGGCCGAAGGTCGCTACGACGAAGCCCGTGCGCGCTCTGGAAAGGGTGCTGAAGGTCGAGCCGTCTTCCGTCTTGGGCTGGAGCCTGCTCGGAGATCTGGAGCGGGCGCCGGGGCATCTGAAGGCGGCGGAGCAGGCGTATACCAAGGCGGCGGAGCATGGCCCCGTCTACGGCAGCTTACATGATCAAGCGCGCGCAGGTCCGGACCGAGCTGGGGGATTTCAAAGGGGCTCGAGCAGACATCGAACAACTGAAGCGACTACATCAAGTTTGAACCCCAGATCGCGCTGACGGAGGGGATGCTCGACGTCCAGGAAGGCAAAATCTCTGACGCTCAAACGCAGTTCGAGGCGGTATTGGCGCGTGACCCGAAGAATGTCAAAGCCGCGCTCGCTCTCGGCTCGATCCATTTCAGTCGGGGCGAATGGGAGCAGGCCAACTCGTACCTCAGCCAGGCCTCCGGGTCCTTTCCAAAGGCCGAGGGGCTGGCGCGGATGCTCGCCACGGTGCGCATGCGCCTCGGTGATGCCGCCGGCGCGGATGAGGCGCTGCGCCCGTTTGTGGCGGGTGGCGCCGGGACCCAGGAGACCCGTGAGCTGATGGGGCGGATCAGGGCCTCCCAGGGAAAATACGCGGAGTCGGAGCCTGCGACCGTCGGGAATGAGGGACCCGAAGCATCGTCGCCGGAACAACAGATCGCCGTGGGCGCGAGTCTGCTGGAGCACGCCAAGCCCACTCAGGCGATCGAGACCCTCGAGGCGGCCGTCGCGAAGCAGCCCGAGTCTTTTCCCGCCCGGGTGCTGCTGTTCGCGGCTTATTACAAGCAAGGCATGATCGAGCAGGCGCAGGCTGCTGCCCGGGAGATGACCAAGCGCTGGCCCGACAAGGCAGATACCTGGAATCTGATGGGATTGGTGCTCGACGAGAGCGGAGATCGGTCGGGGGCCAAGAAGGCATTTGAGCGGGCGCATTGAAGTCGAGCCGGAAAATCTGTCGGCTGCGCAGGCCTTGGCCGCCCTCGCCGCACGGGCCGGCGATCGGGCCACGGCTAGGAAATACTACGAGCAAGATCCTAGAGCGCAAGCCTGGGGACCTCCAAACGCAGATCAATCTGGCGATTCTCGATCTGCAGGATGGTCGCGACGCAGCTTTCCGAGATCGCCTCGAGGCCTGATCAAGGAAAAACCCACCGAGCTTGCGCCCCGTGCTGCTTTGGCCAAGTACTACACCCAGACCGGCGTTCCCTTGCGCGGGACTGCCCTGCTCAGGGAGGTGGAGAAGAGCCACCAGGACGACCCTCGCTTTCTCGCGCCCCTCATGCGGGCCCAGATCGCTGCGGCGGACTACACGAACGCGGCGCGGACAGGGGAGCGCCTCGTGGCGGCGGCTCCAGACAGCGCTTCGGCTCGCTATCTGCTGAGCCGCGCCTACGCCGAGAACGGCAACCGCCAGGGTCTGCAGGAGCAGCTCTACGCGGCGCTCAGGCTCGATCCCACCGACCCTGCTGCCGATAGTCTGATCACGCAACTCGTCCGCATGTCCTCGGATGTCGAGCAGGCCCGGCAGGTCTATGCCGATCTGCGCAAGACCTTCCCCGATCTCCCGAGGTTCGTCGATGAGGCGGCGAAGGCCGCCCTGGACAAGGGTGACCGGGCCGGCGCACTCGCGATCTATCAACGCGCGGCCGAGGCCGCTCCCCAGAATGGCCAGTGGGTGCTTCGCCTCGCGGCGATCGAGGAGCAGATGGGGGACTCCGCGAAGGCGCTGGCCCGCTTGAGGGCCTGGGTCAGCCAGCGACCGCAGGATACGGCGGCCGAGCTGGCCCTGGCCTCGATCCTGATGCGCCAGGGCAGTGCGAAGGAGGCGATCTCGAGCTTCGAGAGGGTCCTGACCCTGTCGCCCGACAACGTCGAGGCGCTCAACAACCTCGCTTGGCTGCTTCGGTCGGAAGACCCAAAACGGGCCCTGGGCTATGCCGAGCAGGCAGCCGAGCGGGCCGGAAAATCGGCGAACGTGCTGGATACCCTCGGTCTTGCTCTGCTGGCCAACGGCCAGGCCGCGAGGGCGGGCGAGGTGTTGGCCAAGGCGTCCGCCCTGAAGCCTGAGTCGGCCGAGATCAAGCTGCACCTGGCCATGGCCCGGGAGGCCCTCGGCCAGCGCGACCAGGCGATCGCCATATTGGAGTCCTTGGCGGCTGGCGATGATGCTTCCGTGAAGGCCGAGACGCAGGCGCTGCTTGCTCGGCTGCGGCGCGGGGCTCGCTGATAGACCGGGGAAGTCTGCCCGTGCCGGTGTTAGGCGATCCGCGACGCGCAGGAAGTTTGACGGGAAACATAGGTCTGTTGGCATTCGGCGGGGGATACGACCCGGTCGCGATGCCTCACGGCCCGCCGTATCGTTTGCGAAGGCGCTCTGAGCGAGAGCGGAGGATGCCTGGGGCTAGCGGCCTTCCATGGGCGGGTATTGGAGTGTCAGAAATTTTTACAATCGGCGAAGGACCGACGTATCGGAAAAAACTAACCGATTGTTTTTGAGACAGTTTTCTTCAATGGCATGGAGTGTGCTTACCTTAGACACCAAGGAACGATCGGCGATCGATCTGTGTCCGACTCAGGTTGACCAGCGAGGTTGATGTCACCGCTAAAGGCGGGACGCAGCGCGGCAGACCAACAGTGAAGATTGCAACATTCAGGATAATTTGGAGAACTCGACCATGAAAGCTACGAAGCTCCTCGCCCTAGGCGTCTTGCTGGCCGGTACCGGCTTGGCTCAGTCTGCGCTAGCGGCTCCCGTCCTTTGCAACAACGACCCCGGAAACGGCACCATCACGACCTTCTCCGGCTGGACTAGTGCCGGAGTCTGCCAGGACCAGGATAAGATCTACACGTACATCTCAAACACCGGCGACACGCTGCCGGGAACGACTTCCCTCACCTTCACCACCTTTCCTAACAGTCCGAACGCCGGGCAAGACGAGCACACAATAACTTTTGGCAACCCCTCCGACTTGACGGCCGCTCCGTACAATATCGTTCTGCGGTATTCTGTTACGATCGATCTTTCGCAGGACGCTAACAATCATTTCCTGAGCGCGTTTCTCGATTCCACGGAGACCGCCGGCGGGGGAGCAAGTGTCACCAAGCAATTCTACAGCGACGCGTTCCTGACGGAGCTGGGCTCGCTTATCAGCTCAGACGGGAGCAACGTGGGGCCCTTCAACGGTATTGCGGGCTTAACTGAGATCTGGGTTCAGGAAACGTTCCTTACCAGCACGGCCGGGGACCACATCACGGGTGTGACCAACTCCTTCATCGAGCAGACGGGCAAAACCCCCGCTCCGGGTACTGTGGCGCTCCTGGGGCTGGGTCTTCTAGGCATGGCTCGCCGCTGGCGTAAGGCCTGATTCCAGCTCGCGGCGGGTCCGAAGCGAGGACCGGGGGCCGAGAGGCCGCCGGTCTTTTTTTTGGTGGGGGGTTGCCGAGGGTTTTTCGCCCGTCACCCCGAGTAGAGACGGGGCTCCTGGATCATCGTGGCGGGCCCTGGAAAGAGGTCCTCCGGAGTCGGCGCTAAACGTGTAAAAATTTCTGACGGTAGCAGTCTTACTCGCCGGGCATGCTCGATTGCTGGGCCCTTCTGTCTTGCGCTGCAGCGCACTAGAACGGGTGAAACGGCCTCGGAGGGAATCTCACGCCTCCGGTGCCCAGGGCGCCAGGTGGTCCGCTGCCTCCAGCGCCGACCTGGGTCGACAAATCGGGCCCCCAGCGAGTGTAAAATTTTCTGGCGTCGCCCGGGTTTGGTGTCCGGCTCCCCCCTGCCTGGATCGGAGGCTCTCTGTCGGCGCGAAGCTGCAGCCGTCAGCACCCGTACATAGCGGAAGCTCTCCGGCCAAGTGGTGTTCGACACGGCCAGTTGGCTGAGTTGGCTCTCCGCGGCGTCCATGTCTCCGGAGGGGATGCTCGATTGCGTCGGATCGTTGCACAGGGGGGCCCCCTGCGATCCAGCACGCACCCTTGCCGAACAGGGGCCGCAGGCGACGCAGAAGCCCGGCGCCGGGGGTCGTCTGGCTAGCCCGCCTGACCGACGGTCCGAGGCCATCGGGGCTAAGCTTGGAGCGGAGCGCAGCCGCGTTCTGTTCGACTTGCGAAACCGAAGGGCTTCGGAACGTGAACGTGAACGTGAACGAGACCGGGACAGGCCCGGGTTCCCCCGGGTGCGGTTTTCTCGCGAGAGTGGACCTCCAGTCATTGCTCGATGCCTTGCGCGGAGCGGGGTATCGCTGCCTCGGGGCGCGCCTGAGGGACGGGGCGATCCTTCTCAGCCGATCGAGGAGTCGATGAGCATGCCCCTCGGATGGATCGAGGACCAGGGTCCCGGAAGCTACCGCGTGAAGCACCAGAGCTCGTCGCCCCGCCTGTTCGGATGGACCACCGGCCCCCAGGGGCTCAAGCCCCTTGTCTTTGCGCCGGAGGAGGTGCTCTGGCGCGCCGAGCGCGCTGGCGACGGCGCCCTGTCGTTCCGCCCCGCCCCCCAGACCCGACAGGGCCTCGCCGTGATCGGGGTGCGAGGCTGTGATCTGGCCGCGCTGGCGCTGCAGGACGCCCACTTCCTGGGCGGCATCGAGCCCGATCCGCACTACCGCGTCCGGCGCGAGGGGCTATTCCTGGTCGGGGTGGACTGTGCGCGCTCGGCGCCGACCTGCTTTTGCGTGTCCACCGGTGACGGCCCGGCCCTCGCCTCGGGGTTCGACATCGGCCTCTCGGAGCTCGACGAGGGTTTCCTGGTGCGCTCGGGCACGGCCGCAGGCGGGGCGTTGATGGAATCCCTGCCCCTGGCACCGGCCTCCCAGGAGCAGATCGAGCGTGCCCGCTCGGCAACGGATGCGGCGGCCGCGGCCCAGTCCAGACGGCTGCCGAGGGCCGAGCAGCTCGCCGGGCTCTTCGACCGCCTCGATCATGAGCGCTGGAAGCAGGTGGCCAAGCGCTGCCTGGCCTGTGGGAACTGCACCGCCGTGTGCCCAACCTGTTTCTGCTTCACCGCCGGGTCGCGTGCGAGCCTCGACGGGCGCTCGGCCGAGCAGGTCCGCTCCTGGGACTCCTGCTTCAGCCAGGGCCACAGCGTGCTGCACGGCAGGCCAGTGCGCATCGATGTCTGCTCGCGCTATCGCCAGTGGGCGACCCACAAGCTGGCGGGCTGGCAGACCCAGTACGGACGTCCCGGCTGCGTGGGATGCGGGCGCTGCATCACCTGGTGCCCGGTGGGGATAGATATAGTGGAAGAGGCCCGGGCCCTGCTGGGGGAGTCCGAGGGTGACTAGCGCGCGCGGCTCATCGGGGCTCGCCGAGTGGCGCCGGGGATACGCGCGGATGCGCGGCGCGCGGCGGCGCGGGCGTTGCAGCAGGAGATGGGTCGGCGATGTCCGCTAGCGTCCATTGCCCGCGGGAGGCGAAGGTGACCGAGCGCATTCAGGAGTCGCCGACGGTGTTCACCCTGCGCCTGCGCTACACCGAGCCGGCGGCCGTCGAGGCCTACCGCTTCGAGCCGGGCCAGTTCAACATGGTCTCTCCGTTCGGCGTGGGCGAGATCCCGCTCTCCATCTCCTCGGACCCCGAAGACGGGGAGCACATCGATCACACCATTCGAGCGATCGGCCGGGTGACCCGGGCGATGGAGCGTCTGCGCCCCGGCGACCGGGTCGGCGTGCGGGGTCCCTTCGGGCGGGGCTGGCCCCTTGCCGAGTCCCGCGGCCGAGACCTGGTTCTGGTCACCGGCGGACTCGGCTGTGCGCCCATGCTGTCGGTGATCAGCTACGTGATGCGCCGGCGTGGCGCGTACGGGCGTTTGCGCATCCTGCAGGGGGTCCGGCACGTCGACGACATGATCTGGCGAGAGCGCTACCGCGCCTGGAGCCGCGAGCCGGACACCCAGGTCCTGCTGGCGGCCGATGTCACCGAAGGGGTCGAGGGTTTTCATCCGGGGACGGTGGTGGACCTGTTTGCCGGCCTGGACCTGGACGTGGGAGGTACGGTGGCCCTGCTGTGCGGGCCTGAGGTGATGATGCTCGCGGCCATCGCGCAGCTTCGCGACAAGGCCCTCGCGGACGACCGGATCTGGCTGAGCATCGAGCGCAACATGGAGTGCGGCATCGGCCTGTGCGGGCACTGCCAGATCGGGCCCAGTTTCGTGTGCCGCGACGGGCCCGTGTTCTGCTACTCGGAGATCGCGGACCTGTTCGGCGCACGCGGGTTCTGAGCGGTGCGGCGACGCATCGGCAGGCTCGCGCGAACGCGCTGCCCGGGAAGGGGGCCTACCAGATCACCGCCGCCCAGACGTTCGAGCGCCTCTTCGGCATCGAGCTGGGGCCCTGGGCCGAGGCGATGCGTCGGGTCCTGTACGATGCGGAGTGGCGCAGGGCCATGCGCGGCATATCCATCTGATGGCACTGCCCGATTTTCTGGGCTTCGGCAATGCCATCGACATGGCGAAAAAGTACCCGGCGCTGGTGCGTCGCGGGCTGCGCCTGCGCGCCGAGACGGTCATACGCAACGACGACCCGCGCCGGCCTTGCGCTGCCCATGTTCTGCGCATCAAAGTCAGGCGCCGCTGAGCCGGGCAAGGATCGGAGGACCAACCATGCTCGAGTACATCTTTTTTCATGAAGGCCCTTGGACCCGCTTCGCCGAGCGCGTGCGTTCCCAGGGGCTCGAGCCTCGTTGCACCGCCGATGAGACAGGGTTTCTCGTGGCATTGCCCGAAGACATCGAAGCGCATCTGGTTGACGAGATAGAGGCGTTCTACGAGGAGATGCTGGAGATCAGCGAGCGGCTCGTGGCCGAGGAAGAGGGCGAGGCCCACGTGCACTCGGCCGGAGTCATCGTCAGCCTCGCAGACGGGCGCAGGGTGTTGGCCTCCGTGGAGCCGCGCCTGCTGGCCCGGGTCATGGATGCCCTGTCGCCCCAGGAGATCGGAGCGTTCGTCAGCGCCATCGTCGATGCGGTCGAGCACCCGGACGAGCGGCCCCTGTGCAAGCGCTGATGGTCGACCCCTCGCGGCATCAGGGAACATCCTGATTGTCGGCCGATCGCATTGGCGGCGAAATATGTGCTTGTAGCTCGGATAAGCCTCGCGCCTGTTGTGCGCGCCAGTTCTCTTCTCGCAAACCGGTTGCCTCGTGCTGCCGGTTTTTTTTCCTTGCTGACCTGAGCGCTCACCGACTGCTGGAGTCCCTGCCTTTCCCCAAGCAGCCCCAGCGCGTGCCCGGGTATGCCCGCCGCTTGCTGCCGCCCGGGCAGATCGATGTCGCCTGAGGGCTGGGCCCGCGGAGCCCGCGGGTCCGGCACGGCGGCTTTGCGAAGGTCCATCGGGAGGTCACGCCTTGATCCGTCTGTTTGAATTCGCCCGGTCTGGCAACTGTCACAAGGTTCGCCTGATGCTCTCGCTGCTGGGCAGAGAATACGTCTCCGTGCCGCTGGATCCCGAGGGTACAGACCACAGATCCCGGGAGTTTCTCGTCATGAACCCCTTCGGCGAGGTCCCGGTGCTGGTGGACGGCGAGCTCAGGCTGCGCGAGAGCCAGGCGATCCTGGTGTATCTCGCACGGCGCTACGGCTCCACCGACTGGCTGCCGCATGATCCCGGCGGGCTAGCCGAGGTCGCGGCCTGGCTGTGTACGGCCGCCAACGAAGTGGCCCGCGGACCCATGCTCCTGCGGGTGCACCACAAGCTCGGCAAACCGGTGGATCTCGCCTCGGCCGAGG
The DNA here is from genome assembly GCA_963775335.1 of uncultured Gammaproteobacteria bacterium. Classification (GTDB taxonomy): domain Bacteria; phylum Pseudomonadota; class Gammaproteobacteria; order Chromatiales; family Chromatiaceae; genus CAVQCX01. The sequence goes on along the minus strand of CAVZIJ010000002.1, from coordinate 868,290 downwards.
CCGTCACGGCGCGGTTGCTGGCGATACTGGATGCGCATTTGTCCCGCCGGAGCTGGCTGGCCCTGGGCCGTCCGACGCTCGCGGATGTCGCGGTCTACCCTTATATCGCCCTGGCGCCGGACGGCCGCATCGATCTCCACCCCTATCCCGCCGTGCGCGCCTGGCTCGGCCGGGTCCGTGGCCTGCCCGGCTACATCGGCATGCCCGGCATGCTGACCTGAGCCACGGGGTCGTCATACGAGGAGCCTGGTGAGAAATGGGGCTAAGTCGCTTCCGCACCCGGCTGCTTCATCATCGCGAAATGGTAGATGATCGGGACGGCCATCCTGGAGAGCAGCAGCGAAGCCACCTCCCCGGCCATCAGCGAGATGGCCAGGCCCTGGAAGATGGGGTCGAACAGGATCACGCTGCCGCCCACCACCACCGCTGCGGCGGTCAGCATCATGGGGCGGAAGCGCACGGCCCCGGCGTCGATCACGGCCTCGGCCAGCGGCATGTCTTGCTTGACCCGCAGCTTGATGAAATCCACCAGGATGATCGAGTTGCGCACCACGATGCCGGCGCCGGCGATGAACCCGATCATCGAGGTGGCGGTGAAGAAGGCCCCGAGGGCCCAGTGAGCGGGCAGTATGCCTACGAGCGAAAAGGGGATCGCCGCCATGATGATGAACGGCGTGCGGAAGGATCGGAACCAGCCCACCACCAGGGCGTAGATCAGCACCAGGACGACGGCGAAGGCCGCCCCTAGATCGCGGAACACCTCGTAGGTGATATGCCATTCACCGTCCCATTTCATGGACGGCTGCTGGGTCGAGAACGGCTGGTGGGTGCTCCAGATCTCCAGGGGCTTGCCCTCGGTGGAGCCTACCGGCTTGATCTGCTCGATCTCCTGGTTCAGCTTGAGGATGGCGTAGACCGGGCTCTCCTCGGCGCCGCTCACGTCGCCGGTGACATAGACCACGGGCAGCAGATTCTTGTGGTAGATGCTCTTCTCAGCGGTGGTCTGGACGATCTCGGTCAGCTCCCCGAGCGGCACGTGGGTGCCCTGGGGGCTGCTCAACGGGACCGGCAACAGCGAAGTGATGTCGGCCCGCTCGCCGATGGGCAGGCGCACCCGGATCGCCACGTCCTCTTTCTCCTCGGGCGCGTGCAGCAGGCCCGCTTCGGCGCCTGCCTCGCAGATCTCGATGACCCGGGAGATCTGCTCGGCCTGGATGTCGTGAAGCGCCGCCTTCTTGTGATTGATCCGGAACAGCAGCTCCGGCTGGTTGGCCTCCATGTACCAGTCCACGTCGACCACGCCCGGGGTGTGCGCGAAGATCTCGCGGATTTTCCTGGCATTTTCGATCTGCTCGTCGTAGCGCGGTCCGTAGACCTCGGCGACCAGGGTCTGAAGAACCGGCGGACCCGGCGGAACCTCGGCGACTGCAATGCGCACCTTGTGCCGCTTGACGATCGGCTGGAGCTTCTCGCGCACGCGCTTGGCGATGTCGTGGCTCTGCAGGTCGCGCTCGTCCTTGGGCACCAGGTTGACCTGGATGTCGGCGATATTGGGGCCGCGCCGCAGGAAGTAATGTCGCACCAGGCCGTTGAAGTTGTAAGGCGCGGCCGTGCCGACGTATAGCTGATAGTTGACGACCTCGGGCTCGGTCCGGATTGCCGCGGCGAGCTCCCTCGCCACCTCGGCGGTGTGCTCCAGGCTGGAGCCCTCGTCCATGTTCACGATGACCTGAAACTCGCTCTTGTTGTCGAAGGGCAACATCTTGACCTTGACCCTGCCGGTCGCGACCAAGGTGACCGATGCAAGCAGGAGGAGCGTGATGACCACCAGGAAGAGCCCCCCCCGCCAGGGATGATGGATCATGGGCCCCATCAGGCGCCGGTAGAGCCGCGTCGTCCAATCTTCGCGCTGCTGCGTCACCTCCCCCTTCTTCGCGTGCCAGCGCAGCATGCGGTGTGCGGCCCAGGGTGTCACCACGAAGGAGACGGCCATGGAGAAGATCATGGCCGCCGTCGCCCCTACCGGGATCGGGCGCATGTACGGTCCCATGAGCCCCTGCACGAAGGCCATCGGAAAGACCGCCGCGATCACCGTCAGGGTGGCCAGGATCAACGGGCTTCGCACCTCGTTGACCGCATCGATGGTCAGCTCGAGCAGGGAGCGATCGTGGCTCTCGGGCATCCGGAAATAGCGCACGATGTTCTCGACGTCCACGATCGGGTCGTCCACCAGGATGCCGATGGAGAAGATGAGGGCGAACAGGGTCACCCGGTTGAGTGTGAAGCCCAGGAGATAGAAGGTGGTCAGCGTGAGTGCCAGGGTCACGGGGATGGCCACGGCCACCACGATGGATTCCCGCCAGCCGAGGACCAGGGCGATCAGCACCGTGACACCCACCACCGCTATGCCCATGTGGAACAGCAGCTCGTTGGACTTGTCGGTGGCGGTGCGCCCGTAGTTGCGGGTCACCGTCACCTCGACCCCCGGCGGGATCAGGTCGCCCTTGAGCAGCTCGACCTTGCGCAGCACCTGGCTGGCGACGTTCGATCGCATTGGTGTTCTTGCGCTTGGCCACCGTAATGGTCACCGCGGGCTGCTCGACCTGACCGCGAGCCGGCTGTACCGCTGCCCCCGCTCGGGCCCCCCCGCTGCCGAACAGCACGTAGGTCGTCGGCTCTTCGGGACCATCCTTGATGCTGGCGATGTCGCGCAGGTACACCAGCTGCCCGTAATGTACGCCGACGACGACCGAGCCCACGTCCTCGATGTCGCGCAGGAACCCGCCGGTCTCGACGATGAGCTCCTCGTCGCCGGAGGGGAATGAGCCCGCCCGGGTCTGCTGGTTCGCGCCTTGGAGCATCTGCACCACGCGGCTGGGATCGATCTGGTAGGAGGCGAGCCGCGAGGCATTGAGCTCGACGCGCACCTGGCGGCGCTCGCCGCCGATCAGGGTCGTCTCGGAGACGTCGCGCACCTGCTTGATCTGGTCATCCACGGCGGCGGCGATGCGCCGCAGCGCATAGCTGTCTTGGCCTCCGCCGTGCAGCGTCAGGGCCAGGATGGGCACATCGTCGATACGCCGAGGCTTGATCAAGGGCTGGGAGGCCCCGGGCGGGATCAGGTTATAGTGCGAGTAGAGCTTCTGGTTGAGCTGGACGATGGCGTCCTCTTCGTTCCAGCCGACCAAGAATCGGGCGACCGTCAGGGAGCGGCTCGGGCTCGCCGTGGAGTACAGGTACTCGACCCCGGGGATCTCCCAAAGCAGCTTCTCCAGGGGCTTGGTGACCCGTTGCTCTACCTCCTTGGCCGATGCGCCGGGCATCTGCACGAAGACGTCGATCATCGGCACGGTGATCTGGGGCTCCTCCTCCCGCGGCAGCAGGAGCACCGCGAGGACGCCCAGCATGATGGAGGCGCCGACGATCAGGGGGGTCAACGGCGAGTCGATGAAGAACCGGAGGATCGTTCGGATAATTCCGAACCGGCGTACTTTGTAGCGGGTCTTTCCGGGTTGCATCGGAACTCCCCTCGCCCCTGGCCGCGAGGAACGGGACGGGGGGCGCTCTCGCCGTCCCGGCAGGCGGCGCGTACCCACCTACCTGCTTGATAAGCGAGCCCCCATACTAATGCTAGTTCGAGCCGCGCCTGATCGGATTGAGGCAGCTCACGACTTCGGTTTGCCACGGGCCTCTGGCGATCGCCGCCGCGTGCTGCCCGACCCGGTTTCGGTGCCCGTCGACGGCTCGCAGCCCCGGCGCCCCAGCCGACACGTCGCAGGGAGCTCGCGCTGCGGCGCTCGATTGGCCTGCGGGGCTGTCCCGCCCCGGCGCTTCCCGGGAGGACCCGGCGCCCTCCCGCAAGGACCCGTGCGGGTGCCTGCCGACGCGCCGCGGAGGCCGCCCCAATACCGCGACCTCGCCCTGTAGGGGACAGGGTGAGCCCGACCGGGTCGCGGTCGGCAGCCGTTTCTAACCCCCTGGGGGGGCCGCCGAGGCCCCCGCATCAGGCCTCGGCGGGCTGTTTTCGGTGGGCGTACGGTGGGTGGGTCTCGATCCTGGGGTCCTCGACCGGGGCGCCCACCGTGAAGTGGTAGATGTCCTGCCACTCAGAGCCGGCGAGGCCGAGCATCCGGTGCACGGCGTCGTCGAAGAAGCAGCCGATGCCGGTGCCGCGAGCGCCGGCTGCCTCCGCCTCCAGGTACAGCGCCTGCCCGAGCACTCCTGCCTCCCAGAACAGGTGGCGGTACCAATAGGCGCCCCGAGCGAGCGCGGCGTCGAAATCGGCCAGCATGGCGAGGGCGAAGGCCGAGTCCGCGGCGATGTCCTGATGGCAGGACGTGAGCCGCGCCAGCTCGGTCAGGTCGCCTGGCTTGAGCCGAAACAGAGGGAGGTGTGCGGGACTTTCTGCCGGGCGCTGCCAGCTCCAGTCCGAGCCCAGGGCGGTGCGCAGCCGGGCCTCGGCCTCGCCGTTGCGCACGAGGAGATAGAGCCCCGACTCCAGTCCCTCGACGCGGTGCACGAAGAGCACTGGGTGGACCAGAGGTGCCCAGGGCAGCGCGTCCCAGGGTGGCACGCCCTCGCGGGGCAGCAGGGCATCGAGCAGCGTGAAGAAGTCCGTCTTGGCCACTGTCGCTCGGCCGTCGAAGGCCAGCGCACTGCGCCTCCCGCGCACCAGAGGCACCGCGGCCAGGGCGCGGGAGGGGGCCGGGAGGGGTGGGAGCTCTGCCGGGTCCCAACGCTCCGGCAGGACCCAGGTCTTGCGCGCCGCGCCGGCGACGTCCGGGATCTCATCCCAGGGCCGGTGATGCGGACTCAGCCGGTTTGCCTGTCCTGACCAACGGGCGGTGCCGATCAGCTCCAGCAGGGTGCTGATGTCGATCCGGTCCGGCTCCGGCCCGACGGCGAGCAGCAGGTCGGCGTGCTCGGGCTCCGCGTCGCTGAAGTCGTGGGCCCGGCTCAGGCCGAGTAGCCGGGCGATCTCGGCGTCGCGCAAGTCCTGCCCCAGTATGGCCTTCCAACCCAGGGCCGCCGCCGCGTAGCGGACCGCGGCGAGGGCGTGGCCGAGGTCGTGTTGACAGTAGCGGTAGGCGCGGACCCCATACTTCCAGGCCTCCCGCCAATGGATGGAGCTCAGGCCGAGGATCAGTCCTTCCCCCAGCGCCCCGTCCCAGTCTTGGGACGGGTCTATCGCCGCACGCTGTTCCAGGGAGTGGTCCAAGCTGCGGTAGTGATAGACGCCGGCCCCGAGCCCCGCAATTCCGGGGCAAACGATATAGGCCTCGGTAGGGTGCAGGTTGCCGCTGGACGGGTTGCAGCGCAGCGCCCAGCGGTTGCCGCCAGAGCTCTTCCAGGCCGAAAGCCCGAGGCTGATCTCCAGGAGGGCTCCGACGCGGTCCAGGCTCAGGGGCGCCGCCGGCACCGCGCCCGGGCGACGCAGGGCAGAGAAGCTGGCATCGATCCCGTCGGCAGCCAGCGGCAGCTCGACAGGTGGACTGCCGTCGAAGCGCCGGAACGGGTCGGGCTGGTTGGCCCAATCGAGCTTCCCCGGCCCGGGCGCATACCGGTCCAGGTGATGCTTGCTCAGCTCATGGTAGGCGCGGACCCGCTCGCCCTGGGATGGTTTGTCCGAACGGCTCATCTGTGGGCCCTTGGCGCGACAGAGCGCTGCGATTGTGCCGTCGCCCCCGGCGCATGTAAACGATCAGAGCGGAAAGGCAAGGGGGCCTCTCGGGCCCTGGACCAGCTCCATCGGGTGACCGTAGAGCTCACCCAGGTGGCGGGCGTCGGCCAGCGAGGCAGTCGGCCCCGCTTGCCACCGTCCCTCGCCGAATAGCAGGAGCAGGCGGTCGCTGAAGCGCAGGGCGAGGTTGACGTCGTGGAGCACCATCAGGATGCTTCGGCCCTCGCGGGTGAATCGGCGCCGCAGCAGCTTCAGCACCGCGATCTGGGCACCGGGGTCCAGGTGATTGGTGGGCTCGTCGAGCAGGGCAATCACGGGGTCCTGGGCGAGCAGGGCAGCCACTGCGACGCGTCGACGCTCACCGCCGGACAGGGTCTGGATGTTGCGGTTGTCGAAACCGTCCAATCCCAGCTGTCGGAGTGCCTCGCGGCTGAGGGCCAGGTCCTCGGCGCGCTCCCACCCCCAGCGCCCCAGGTGCGGGAAGCGGCCCGTCAGGGCACACTCCAGCACAGTGGCCGGGAAGGCCGTCTCATCATCCTGGGCCAGCAGCCCCCTGCGCCTTGCGCGCTCGAGAGTCCCGAGCCCCGCGATGTTTTCACCGAGCAGCCGGATGTCGCCGCGGTCGGCGGGGCGCAGGCCGGCAAGGGTGTGCAGCAGGGTCGTCTTGCCCACCCCGTTGCGCCCCAGCAGCGCCCAGCACTGGCCGGGCTCGATGCACAGTTCGAGGGCGCGGCAGACCGCCAGCCCGGCCACCGAGACATCGAGGTCCATGGCCTGCAGCAGGGGACCGGCGCCCGCAGCGCTCAAGGGCTCCGCCCCCGGGTGAGCAGGTACAGGAAGAGCGGTACGCCGATCAGGGCCGTGAGGATGCCGACCGGTAGCTGACGCGGCGCGAGCAGGGTCCGGGCGAGGGTATCGGCGAGCACGAGCAAGCTCCCCCCCAAGAGGACGGCACCCGGCAGCAGGATGCGGTGGTCCCGCCCGCCGAGCAGCCGGACCAGGTGGGGTGAGACCAGCCCGACGAACCCCAGGCTGCCGGCCTGGACCACAGCCCCAGCGGTCAGTGCCGAAGCGCCGAAATAGAGCCCGACCCTCAGTCGCGACACGGAGATCCCCAGAGCGGCCGCCGGGATCTCGCCCCGCGAGAGCAGATTGAGCTGTGGGGCCGCGGCGATCGCCAGCGCCACCCCTGCGGTGAGCAGGCCCAGGGCCGGCGCAGGACTCGCGTCATCGCCCAGGTCGCCCATCAGCCAGAACAGCATGCCCGGGAGTCGGGGCGCTGGGCTGAGGCTGAGGATGAAGCTGATGAGCGCCCCCCAGCCGGCGGCAGTCACCACGCCGGTCAGCAGCAAGCGGGTCGGGGTGGCGGGAGCGCCCGGCGCATGGGCTAGCGCGAAAACGAGCAGTGTCGACAACAGCGCGCCGGCCAGGGCGGCTCCGGTCACCGCCAGACCGGCAGCGCCGGCGAGCATCGCGGCGAGCGCCGCGGTCGCCGCTCCCCCGGAGACGCCCAGGATGTAAGGGTCGCCCAGGGGGTTGCGCAGCAGCACCTGGATCAGTGCGCCGGCCAGGCCGAGCATGCCTCCCACTGCGAAGGCGCTCAGCGCCCGCGGAAGCCGCAGCCCCAAGACGATCTCTCGGTCGAGGTCGGGGCCGGTCCCCAGCAAGGCCTGGAGCACCCGGGTCGGGTCGATCCTCAGGCTGCCGAAGGCGAGTGCGACCAGCAGCGCACCCACGGCGAGGACCGCCAGGGCACCGAGCAGTACCGTCCCTCGGGTCAGCGGTGGGGTCCGGGGTGTGGGCATGGGTGCTCGCCGTTGCGCAGGCTGATGATCGGCCAGCCATGCGCCCGGGCGTGGGCCGCGAGACTTGCGTCCGGGTCCACCGCCACGGGGTGATCGACCCGGGCGAGCAGCGGGATGTCGTTATGGGAGTCGCTGTAGAAGCAGCTGCCGGAAAGGGTCTCGCCCTGGTCCTTGAGCCATTGATCCAGTCTTTCCACCTTGCCGTCGCGAAAGCTCGGAAGGCCCGAGACCTCGCCGGTGTAGCGCCCGTCGCGCAGCTCCGGCTCCGTGGCGATCAGGTGGGGAACTCCGAGACGCTCCGCGATCGGAGCCGTGACGAAGGCGTTGGTGGCAGTGATGATCAGCAGTCTGTCGCCGGTCTCCCGGTGGTGTCGCAGCAGCTCGAGGGCCGCAGGCAGGATCGCCGGCTCGACCTTCTCGGCGACGAACCGCGCGCGCCAGCCGAGCAGACGCTCCATGGGGTGCTCCGAGAGCGGCTTGAGGGAGAAGCGCAGGAATTCGTGGATGTCGAGGCGGCCCTCCCGGTATTCCCGGTAGAAGCGCTCGTTCTCCTCCTCGTAGTAGGCGTCGTCGACGATACCAAGCTCCACGAGAAACCGGCCCCAGAGATAGTCGGAATCGTCGCCGAGGAGGGTGTTGTCGAGATCGAAGATGGCCAACGCCAAGGTCGGAGCTCCGCGATTCGGGGAGGGGCACCCGCCGGTGTCCGGGGGCAGGGTGCCATGATACCGAATTTCGTTTATTAGCAATACCTTATCGTTTCGCCGACCTTGCCGGAAAACCGGGGTTTGTGAAAGACTTGCGTCAAGCTCAAGTCGATTGCGTTGAACAGCCTTGATCGACCCGGAAGGATACAGACCCAACGTCGGCATCATCCTCTGCAACAATCAGCGTCGTTTGTTCTGGGGACGTCGTCTCGGACAGAACGCCTGGCAGTTTCCCCAGGGCGGTATCAAGCCGAATGAGAGCGCAGAGGAGGCGATGTACCGCGAGCTCGACGAAGAGGTGGGGCTTAAGCCTCACCATGTCGAATTTCTCGGGTGCACGCGCGGTTGGCTGCGTTACCGGCTGCCTCCGCGATATATTCGCCGACACTGCGAGCCGCTCTGCATTGGGCAGAAGCAGCGGTGGTTTCTGCTGCGGGTGCTGTGCTGCGAGACCGACTTCTGCCTGACCAACAGCGAGAAGCCGGAGTTCGATTCCTGGCGCTGGGTGCGCTACTGGCAGCCGTTGCGCGAGGTGGTGTATTTCAAGCGGGGGGTGTACGCCCGGGCGTTGGAGGAGCTGGCGCCCCTGCTGTTTCCCGAGGGCCCCCCGGTCCGGTCCCAGTCCAATTACCTGCGCCAGAATCGGCGCTGATTCCGGCGCGCGACTCGCGCCCCCACCCGAGCCGTCCCCATGCTCGATGTCCTGCGCAGCATAGTGCACGAGGTGAATGCAGCGCCGGATCTCGGCGAAGCGCTGCGGATCATCGTACGTCGGGTCAAGGAAGCGATCCGCGCTGATGTCTGCTCGGTCTATCTGACCGATTTCGAGACCCGCGAGCACGTGCTCCAGGCCACCGACGGCCTCAATCCCGAGGCCGTGGGTCGGGTGCGCCTGCCGCTGCATCGCGGACTCATCGGCCTGGTCTGCGAGCGCGCGGAGCCGATCAACCTCGATGACGCACCCTCCCATCCGCGTTACCTCTATGTCACCGAGACGGGCGAGAAGCGATTCCGGGGCTTTCTCGGCGTACCGATCATCCAGAATCGCCGGGTGCTCGGCGTACTGGTCGTGCGCCAGCAGGAGCCGCGCAGCTTCGACGACAACGAGGTGACCTTCCTGTTTACCCTGGCCGCGCAGCTCGCCGGCGCCATCACCCACGCCCAGGCGAGCGGCGAGCTGGCGAGCCTCCGGGACCGGCAGCCGTCCGGGTGCTTCCTGGAGGGACGCCCGGGGTCGAGCGGTGTCGGAATCGGCACCCTGGTCGTCATCTATCCAGAGGCCAACCTGGATGCGGTGCCCGACCGCACGGCGGACGACCCCGAGGCCGAGGAAGAGACCTTCCGGGCGGCCGTCGAGGCCGTGGAGGGCGACCTCAAGTCGCTGCAGGACAGGGTCGGCGAGACGCTGGATGTCGAGGACCGGGCCCTGTTCGATGCCTGGCTGCTGATGCTCGGAAGCGACACCCTGGTGGAGCGTAGCGTCGAGCGCATCCGCTCCGGCCAGTGGGCCCAGGGTGCCCTGCGCCAGACCATCGAGGAGCATGCCCGGGTCTTCGACCGGATGGAGGACATCTACCTGCGCGAGCGGGCCTCGGACGTACGCGACCTGGGCCGACGCATCCTGATGCACCTGCAGCGGGAATCGCCCCGGGTCGGCGAATACGCCCTGGCGAGCGTGCTGGTGGGTGAGGACGTGAGCGCGGTGCAGCTCGCCGAGGCGCCCCCGGGAAAGCTCGCAGGGGTGATCTCGGCTCGGGGCTCGAGCTCCTCTCACGTGGCCATTCTGGCGCGGGCCATGGGCGTACCCGCGGTGATGGGCGTGACCGATCTCCCGGTGGGCCGGCTGGAGGGTCGCCAGGTCATCGTCGATGGCTACCGGGGTCGCATTTACATCTCGCCGGCCCAGGCGGTGATGGAGGAGTACCAGCGCCTGGCCGCGGACGAGCGGGCACTCTCTGCGGAGCTCGAGACCCTGCGCGGGTTGCCCTCCGAGACCCTCGACGGCGTTCAGGTGCCGCTTTACCTGAACACCGGGCTGGTCTCCGAGATGAGCATCCTCGGCTCCGAGGATGCGGCAGGCGTCGGCCTGTACCGGACCGAGCTGCCGTTCATGATCCGTGATCGCTTCCCGGGGGAGGCCGTGCAGGTCGCGAGCTACCGCCGGGTGCTCAAGGCCTACGGGGCCCGGCCGGTGGTGATGCGCACCCTGGACATAGGTGGTGACAAGCCGTTGCCATACTTTCCGACGGAAGAGTCGAACCCCTTCCTCGGCTGGCGGGGTATCCGGGTCTCCCTGGATCACCCGGAGATCTTCCTGACCCAGGTGCGGGCGATGCTGCGGGCGGCGGTGGGCTTCGGCAACCTGCGCATCATGCTGCCGATGATCACCAACGTCTCCGAGGTGGATGACGCCCTGTCGCTGATTCAGCGGGCCCACGATGAGCTGCAGGAGGAGGGCTATGCGGTCACCATGCCGCAAATCGGCGTGATGGTCGAGGTCCCCTCGGCGGTCTACCAGATCGAGGCCCTGGCCCGGCGGGTGGATTTCCTCTCGGTCGGCACCAACGATCTGACTCAGTATCTGCTCGCGGTGGACCGCAACAACCCCAAGGTGGGCAATCTTTATGACGATCTGCACCCGGCGGTGCTGCAGGCGCTGGCGCAGGTGGTGGCGGGCGCACACAACAACAACAAGGAGGTGGGGGTGTGCGGCGAGATGGCGGGCAACCCCCTGGCGGCCGTGCTGTTGGTGGGCATGGGGGTGGACAATCTGAGCATGAGCGCCGGGAGCCTGCTGCGGATCAAGCGCGTCGTGCGCAGCTTCAGCGTGTCGCGGGCTCGCCAGCTGGTGCGCACGGCGCTGCGCCTGGAGGACCCCGCGGCGGTGCGCCAGCTGCTGGAGGGCGCGCTGGAGGACGTAGGCCTCGGCGGCCTGGTGCGCCCCGGCAGGTAGGAGCGACCTCCAGGTCGCGATCCATACGGGCTCGCTCCCACCGTGGCCCCCTGCTCTGCATGGGGCGTGGGAGTGGCATCGGCCGCCGGCACCGCCAAGCGTCCCCCCGGTCGTCGTTGTTGAGAGAGCCCCGCTTCGGGCACAGAATGGGCCCTTGGCTGCGGGGAGCTACCCGCCGTACCGAGTGTCTCACTAAAATCTGGAGGTTTCGAGCCATGGCCCTGCTAAGCCCCCCCGTCTGCGAATTTGGCCTGCCTGCCCCTGGATTTTCCCTGTTGGGGGTCGACGGCAAGGTCTGGACGCTGGCCGATTGCCGTGGCCCGAACGGGCTGCTGGTGATGTTCATCTGCAACCACTGCCCCTATGTCAAGGCGGTGATCGAGCGCATCATCCGGGACGCACGCGAGCTGCGGACCCTCGGGGTGGGCAGCGTCGCTATCATGTCCAACGATCCGAGCGATTATCCAGAGGATTCCTTCGAGAACATGCAGCGGGTCGCCCGCGGCCTGGGGTTTCCGTTTCCGTACTTGCTGGACGAGACCCAGGCCGTGGCCAAGGCCTACGGCGCGGTCTGCACCCCCGATTTCTTCGGCTACAACGCCGACCTGGCGCTCCAGTACCGTGGGCGTCTGGACGCGAGCGGCAAGGCGAGCGTGCCCGATGCCCGACGCGAGCTGTTCGAAGCCATGAGTCAGGTGGCAGCCAGGGGCCAGGGGCCTCGGGAGCAGATTTCAAGCATGGGCTGCTCGATCAAGTGGCGTGCCGCCTGACGCGCCCTGAGCCATAGAAAAAAATAACAAGATCAGTTAGTTGTGATGAGCTCCCCGCGTTGGGCCGTTTTTCGCGCCCACACCCGGGCGCGGCGGCGAGCGCCAAGAGTTGCCGCAGCTGGGGAGTTTGGGGGAGAATAGCCGGCCTTCCCCTGGAAACCGACCCGGCGAGCCTATCCGGGCGGTGTGTAGACGCGGGGTCCGGTAAAAGAACTTTTCAGCGCGAGTGGCGCGCCGAGTCGATCGGCGCGGGCGGGCGTGCTTTATCGGCGGATGGGCGGCGGGGTACGCCGGAAGTCGGGCTTCCAAGGCAGCATAGCAGCTGATCCGCACCAGAACGATCTATTTTCCAGCCTTTGCAGACAGGAGAGACCTATGCCCTCACGCAGAGAACTCGCTAACGCTATCCGGGCGCTGAGTATGGACGCGGTTCAGAAGGCCAACTCCGGCCATCCGGGTGCGCCCATGGGCATGGCCGACATCGCCGAGGTGCTGTGGAACGGCCACCTCAAGCACAACCCCGCCAATCCGAAATGGCCCGACCGTGACCGCTTCGTGCTCTCCAACGGACACGCGTCCATGCTGCTCTACTCCCTGCTGCACTTGAGCGGCTACGAGCTGTCCGTGGACGACCTGAAGAGCTTCCGCCAGCTGCACTCGAAGACCCCGGGTCATCCGGAGTACGGGTACGCGCCCGGCGTCGAGACCACTACCGGCCCGCTGGGGCAGGGCATCTCCAATGGCGTGGGCATGGCGTTGGCGGAGCGCACCCTGGGCGCCCAGTTCAACCGGCCCGGCCATCACGTCATCGACCACTACACCTATGTGTTCATGGGTGACGGCTGCATGATGGAGGGGATCTCCCACGAGGCCTGCTCGCTCGCCGGCACCCTGGGCCTGGGCAAGCTGATCGCCTTCTGGGACGACAACGGCATCTCCATCGACGGGCACACCGAGGGCTGGTTCACCGACGACACCGCCAAGCGTTTCGAGGCCTACGGTTGGCACGTGGTGCGGGATGTGGACGGCCATAGTGCCGAGGCGGTGGACAAGGCGATCCACGAGGCCAAGTCGGTGAACAACAAGCCGAGCCTGATCTGCTGCAAGACGGTGATCGGCTACGGCGCTCCGAATCTCTGCGGCAGCCACGACTGTCACGGTGCCCCGCTGGGCGCTGACGAGATCAAGGCCACCCGGGAGAACCTGGGCTGGAATTACCCGCCGTTCGAGATCCCGGCGGACATCTACGAGGGCTGGGACGCCAAGGCCAAGGGGGCGGACGCCGAGGCCCATTGGAACGACAAGCTTGCTGCCTACGAGAAGGCGTTCCCCGAGCTGGCCGCCGAGCTCGAGCGCCGGCTGGCCGGCGAGCTTCCGGCGAGCTGGACCGAGGCGAGTGACGCATTCATCCGCCAGTGTGCGGAGAAGGGGGAGTCCCCGGCCACCCGTAAGGCCTCCCAGAACACCCTCAATGTCTTTGGCCCCATCCTGCCCGAGTTTCTCGGTGGCTCGGCGGACCTGACCCCGTCGAACCTGACCTTCCACAAGGGCTCGGTGAGCATCAGCGACACCGTGGCCGACGGCAACTATCTGTCCTACGGCGTGCGCGAGTTCGGCATGTCCGCGATCATGAACGGTGTGGCGCTGCACAGCGGATTCATCCCCTACGGCGGCACCTTCCTGATGTTCTCGGAGTACGCCCGCAACGCCCTGCGCATGGCGGCCCTGATGAAGATCCCGACGATTTTCGTCTACACCCACGACTCGATCGGACTGGGTGAAGACGGCCCGACCCATCAGGCGGTCGAGCAGATCCCCACCTTGCGCATGATCCCCAACATGAGCGTCTGGCGCCCCTGCGACACGGTCGAGACGGCGGTCGCCTGGAAACTGGCGGTCGAGCGCAAGAGCGGGCCGAGCTGCCTGATCTTCTCGCGCCAGAACCTGGCCCACCAGGCCCGCAGCGCCGAGCAGGTCGCCGACATTGCCCGCGGCGGCTACGTGCTGGTGGACACCGACGGGACGCCGGAGGTTATCGTCATCGCCACCGGCTCCGAGGTGGACATCGCGGTCAAGGCCGCGGCCCAGAGCAGCCGCAAGGTGCGCGTGGTCTCCATGCCGAGCACCGACCTGTTCGACGCCCAGGACGCGGCCTACAAGGAGTCGGTCCTGCCCTCGGCCGTCACCGCCCGCGTGGCCGTCGAGGCGGCCGTGACCGGCGGCTGGTACAAGTACGTCGGACTCGGCGGCAAGGTGATCGGCATGCACCGCTTCGGCGAGTCGGCCCCGGCGGGGCAGCTCTTCAAGGAATTCGGCTTCACCGTCGAGAACGTCGCCAAGGCCATCGAGGAGGTCCGCTGAGGACCCGTCCGCGACAAGCAATTTCAGTCTCAGCAACCTGACGGAGTGACACTATGACTATCAAGGTCGGCATCAACGGTTTCGGTCGCATCGGGCGCATGGCTTTCCGCGCCATCGCCAAGGATTTCCCCGGCATTGAGGTGGTCGGCATCAACGACCTGCTGGACCCGGACTACCTGGCGTACATGCTCAAGTATGACTCGGTGCACGGCAACTTCGCGGGCAGCATCGCCGTCGACGGCAACACCATGATCGTCAACGGCAAGCGCATCCGCCTGACCGCCGAGCGTGATCCGGCCAACCTCAAGTGGGGCGACGTCGGTGCCGACCTGGTGATCGAGTGCACGGGCTTCTTTCTGACCCTGGAGACCTGCCAGAAGCACATCGACGCCGGGGCCAAGAAGGTCGTGCAGAGCGCGCCTTCCAAGGACGCCACCCCGATGTTCGTGTACGGCGTGAACCACAAGACCTACGCCGGTCAGGCCATCGTCTCCGCGGCCTCCTGCACCACCAACTGTCTGGCGCCGGTGTCCAAGGTGTTGCACGACAACTGGGGCATCAAGCGTGGTTTGATGACCACCGTGCATGCCGCCACCGCCACCCAGAAGACGGTCGACGGTCCGTCCATGAAGGACTGGCGCGGCGGCCGCGGCATCCTGGAGAACATCATCCCGTCCTCTACGGGCGCGGCCAAGGCGGTGGGCAAGGTGCTGCCCGAGCTCAACGGCAAGCTGACCGGCATGGCGTTCCGCGTGCCCACCTCCGACGTGTCCGTTGTCGACCTGACCGTCGAGCTGAGCAAGGACGCCTCCTACAAGGACATCTGCGCCGCCATGAAGGCGGCCTCCGAATCCGGCGACCTGGCCGGTGTGCTGGCCTACACCGACGAGAAGGTGGTGGCTACCGACTTCCGCGGTCGCAGCACCCCGTCCATCTTCGACGCCGAGGCCGGCATCGCCCTGGACCCCACCTTCGTCAAAGTGGTGGCCTGGTACGACAACGAGTACGGCTACACCTGCAACATGCTGCGCATGGTGGAGCACGTAGCTAAGTAAGCGGCCAGCCGCCAGCGGCCAGCGATCGAGCTGGCCGCTGGTAGCTGGTAGCTGGTAGCTGATACCCCGAGAGTGCTCAGGCAAGGCCCACCTTGACCCTGAGTCCTTTCAGAGCAAATTCCTGAGGAGGTTTCTCCATGTCTTTCATCAAGCTGACCGACCTCGACCTGGCGGGCAAGCGCGTGCTGATTCGTTCCGATCTCAACGTCCCGGTCAAAGACGGCAAGGTCACCAGTGACGCCCGTATCAAGGCCTCCATGCCCACCTACGAGCACTGCCTCAAGGCCGGTGCCCGGGTCATGGTGATGTCCCACCTGGGGCGCCCCGAGGAGGGGGTCTACAGCGAGGACAGCTCGCTCAAGCCGGTGGCTGACTACCTATCCGGGCTGCTGGGCAAGACGGTGCGCCTGGTCAAGGACTATGTGGACGCCGCGCCCGAGATCGCCGAAGGCGAGCTGGTACTGCTGGAGAACGTGCGCTTCAACAAGGGCGAGAAGAAGGACAACGAGGAGCTCGCGAAGAAGTATGCGAGCCTCTGCGACGTCTACGTGATGGACGCCTTCGGCACCGCCCACCGCGCCCAGGCCTCCACCCACGGCGCCGGGAAGTTCGCGCCCATGGCCTGTGCCGGCCTGCTGCTGGCCGAAGAGCTGGACGCCCTGAACAAGGCCCTGGCCAATCCGGCCCGTCCGATGGTCGCCATCGTCGGCGGCTCCAAGGTCTCTACCAAGCTGACGGTGCTCGAGGCCCTGTCCGAGAAGGTCGACCAGCTGGTGGTCGGGGGGGTATCGCCAACACCTTCCTGAAGGCCGCCGGCAAGAACGTCGGCAAGTCCCTGTGCGAGCACGACCTGGTGCCCACCGCCCAGGCCCTGATCGAGAAGATGAAGGATCGCGGGGCCAATATCCCCATCGCGGTGGACGTGGTCTGCGGCAAGAAGTTCGACGAAGAGGAGCCGGCGGTGCTCAAGGACGCCGGGGCGGTGGCCGACGACGACATGATCTTCGACATCGGCCCGAAGTCGGCACAGGAGCTGGCGGCAATCATCGCCAAGGCCGGCACCATCGTCTGGAACGGCCCGGTGGGCGTGTTCGAATTCGACCAGTTCGGCGAGGGCACCCGGACCGTCGCCATGGCCATCGCCAACGCCCCGGGCTTCTCCCTGGCCGGCGGCGGAGACACCATCGCCGCCATCCAGAAGTACAAGATCTACGACAAGGTGTCCTACATCTCCACCGCCGGCGGTGCCTTCCTGGAGTTCCTGGAGGGCAAGACCCTGCCGGCCGTGGCGATGCTCGAGGCGCGCGCGAAGGATTGATGAGCGTCCGGCCCCCAGGGACCAGCCGCCAGCCCCGAGCTGGCTGCGGGTGACTGGCAGCTGGCAGCTGGTAGCTACCGACATGCTCAGACGTACCAAGATTGTCGCGACCCTGGGTCCGGCTACCGATGACCTGAAGGTGCTCGATGGCTTGATCCACGCCGGCGTCGACGTGGTGCGGGTCAATCTCTCTCACGGCACTCACGAAGGCCACGCGAAGCGCACGGAGCTGTTGCGCAACCGCGCCCAGGCGAGCGGCCGCCAGGTCGGCCTGCTGGTGGACCTGCAGGGTCCCAAGATCCGCATCGGCCGATTCAAGCAGGGGCCCGTGACGCTCGCCGCGGGTGCCCGGTTCTGTCTGGATGCGGACTGCCCCCTGGATGGCGGGGACGAGACGCGGGTCGGCACGACCTTCCCGCGTCTGGTGGACGACGTCTCCCGGGGCGATACCCTGCTGCTCGACGATGGGGCGATCGTGCTCTGGGTCGAGGCGGTCAACGGCAGCCGGGTCGGTTGTAAGGTCGTGGTCGGGGGTGTGCTCTCCGACGGCAAGGGGATCAACCGCCAGGGCGGCGGGCTATCCGCCCCGGCCCTCACCGACAAGGACCGGGACGACATCCGCTTCGCCGCGAGCATCGACGCCGACTATGTCGCGGTCTCCTTTGTGCGCAGCGCCGAGGACGTGCGCCATGCCCGTCGCCTGCTCACCGAAGCGGGCGGCACGGGCGGCATCGTGGCCAAGATCGAGCGCGCCGAGGCCCTGGAGAACATCGAGGAGATCATCGATGCCTCCGATGCCATCATGATTGCCCGGGGCGATCTGGGCGTGGAGATCGGCGATGCGGAGCTGCCCGCCGTGCAGAAGCGCCTGATCAAGCAGGCCCGCTCCCTGAACTGCGTGTGCATTACCGCCACCCAGATGATGCAATCCATGGTCGACAACGCCATCCCCACCCGGGCCGAGGTGTTCGACGTGGCCAACGCGGTGCTCGACGGCACCGATGCGGTGATGCTCTCGGCGGAGACCGCGGCCGGAAAGTACCCCGCCCGGGCCGTGGAGGCCATGGATCGGGTGTGCCGGGAGGCCGAGAAGCAGACCCTGGTGCGTCGCTCGGACCACCGTATCGACTCGGTGTTCGGGCGGGTCGACGAGGCGATCGCCATGGCCAGCATGTATACGGCCAATCACCTGGGCGTGAAGGCCATAGCGGCGCTGACCGAGTCGGGCTCTACGGTGAAGTGGATGTCACGCATTAGCTCGGGTATTCCCATCTTTGCCTTGACTCGGCATGTGTCTACACGTAGAAAAGTAACGCTCTTCCGCGGCGTTTACCCCGTGAGCTTCGATGTGGCGAGCACGGATATCGCAAAGGTCAACGAAGAGGTCATCGACGAGCTGCTGCGAAGAGGCACGGTGCGGGACGACGACCTGGTCATCATCACCAAGGGCGATCGCTCCGGTGTGGAGGGCCAGACGAACATCATGAAGATCATGCGCGTCGGCGAGCACACGGTGCTGCCGGCCGACTGACCGTTGCATTGCAGCGAGCCGAACGAACGCATTCAACACACCTAAGGAGACTCCCATGGCACTGATTTCCCTGCGCCAGTTGCTTGATCACGCCGCCGAGCACGGCTACGGCGTGCCGGCCTTCAATGTGAACAACCTCGAGCAGATGCGCGCCATGATGGAGGCGGCGGACGAGACCGACTCCCCGGTCATCGTCCAGGCCTCCGCCGGGGCCCGCAAGTACGCCGGGGCGCCCTTCCTGCGCCACCTGATCCTGGCTGCGATCGAAGAGTTCCCGCATATCCCGGTGTGCATGCACCAGGACCACGGTACCTCGCCCGCGGTCTGCCAGCGCTCTATCCAGCTGGGCTTCAGCTCGGTCATGATGGACGGCTCGCTCGGTGAGGACGGCAAGACGCCGGCCTCCTACGAGTACAACGTGGATGTGACCCGCCGGGTCGTAGAGATGGCCCACGCCTGCGGCGTCTCCGTCGAGGGTGAGCTGGGCTGCCTGGGCTCTCTGGAGACCGGGATGGCCGGTGAGGAGGACGGCATAGGTGCGGAGGGCGTGCTGGATCACAGCCAGCTGCTCACCGATCCCGAGGAGGCCGCCGACTTTGTCAAGAAGACCGGCGTGGACGCGCTCGCCATCGCCATCGGCACCTCCCACGGCGCCTACAAGTTTACCCGTCCGCCCACCGGCGACATCCTGGCCATCGAGCGGGTCAAGGAGATCCACGCCCGCATCCCCACCACCCACCTGGTGATGCACGGCTCCTCCTCGGTGCCCCAGGACTGGCTGGCCATGATCAACACCTACGGCGGCAACATGGGCGAGACCTATGGGGTGCCGGTGGCGGAGATCGTCGAAGGCATCAAGCACGGCGTGCGTAAGATCAACATCGACACCGATCTGCGCATGGCCTCCACCGGTGCGGTGCGCAAGTTCCTGGCCGAAAACACCAAGGAATTCGACCCGCGCAAGTGGCTGACCGCCGCCACCAAGGGTATGAAGCAGATCTGCAAGGCCCGCTACGAGGCCTTCGGTACCGCCGGCAACGCCTCCAAGATCAAGTCCCTCAGCCTGGAGGCCATGACCGGCCGTTACTCCAAGGGCGAGCTCGACCCCAAGGTCAACTGAGCGGGGCGCGTGCCCGGTTTGAGACCAAGGGGCGCTTCGGCGCCCCTTTTTCGTTATGGGGCGGGTTTGCGCCCAGCCGCCAACCGGGCTCCGGTCTGTTACCCGGAATCGGGCGATCCTGCCGGAAAGGGGCGCTTCGCCTTGGTACAGTGTCCCGAGTCCCCGGGAGGGCTGGATATGTACGCTGATCCGCGATTTCCCTGTCCGTGCTGTGGTCACCTGGTGTTTGTCCACGAGCCGGGCCACCACGAAACCTGCCCGATCTGCGGCTGGGAGGATGACTTGGCCCAGCTGCGTTTCGCCTGCATGCCGGGGAGCAGCAACCGGGTCAGCCTGCACGAGGCTCAACTGAACTATCAGGCGTTCGGCGCCGCCGAGCGTCGCAACCAGGGGCTCACCCGCAGGCCCGTCGAGGACGAAGACCTCGAAGCGGGCTGGCGCCCCCTCGACCCGCACATCGACAATATCGAAGAGCCGAGACGAGGCGAGCGCTACGCCGACAGCTATCCGTGGCGGGATCCGACGGTGCTCTATTACTGGCGCGGGACCTACTGGCGCCGGGTGGTGGGCTGAAACCGGCTGCGAACGCGCCCGCCCGGTGGCCTGGCGGGTCGTCAGGCCGGCGAAGCCGCCGGAAGGCTTCCCGTGGGGTGGGTGGAGTGTCGCCTCGGCGGAAACACCGAGACGCCGACCACATCGCTGATGAGCTCGTCGGTATCGCCGCCTGCGAGCCCACATTCCGCCAGCATGTCCCGGCAGGCCACCGCCTCTCTTGCCGACAGGAATCGGAGTGGCTCCCACAGGGCGGGGACGTGGAGCCTGGACTCGCCCGGTCCGACGCCCGGCAGGTTCGCGGCAGCGTCGGCCACTTGCAGCTCGGCGGTCTCGCGCCAGTCATTGCCGAGCATCTCAATGAGCAGGCGCAGCGTAGCGCTTGGCGCGCGTGCCAGCCGATGGATGGACACCGCCGTCGCAGTCGGAGACCGGGCCGCCAGCATCAGGAGCATCCGGTTGATCAGGCCGGCGGTCAATGCCCGACCCAGCACCGAGCGTTCCCGGGATCGGGGCAGCCGCCCGATGATGCGTGCCGAGGCGAGGGCATCCTCCCGGTCCCGGGGCAGGAAACGGGAGAGGAATGCCGGCGTCAACGTGGCCTGCTCCTCGTAGGCCAGATAGGGGTTCTCCAGGCCTCCTTGAGCGAAGATCCCGTCCACGACTCGCACCGGCTCGCTCACCACGAAGAGCGTCCGGGCGCCGAGCCCCTTCACGAGGGCCTCGGAGGCGAGCAGCGCTCGGCTCTCCTTGACGAGGCAGATCCAAGGGTCATAGGTCGCGTGGGGCAGGCGGTTGCTCATCCGCTCGTTGGCCCAGACGTTGTCCGGCTCGACGAGCATGCGCAGGACCCGCAGCAGGGAATGCTCGGCGGGCAGGGCCTTGGAAAAGTGGCTCGCACAACGGTCCGCCCCGCCGGAAAGAGTCAGCGGCGGGGTGATGCGTTTCAGCGGCTCGTTATAGAAACGGACCCGCGGCGCCGAGCCGGACAGCAGGCCCGCCAGCCAGTCCAGCCCACTGCCGGCCAGGCCAAGCACCAGACGGAGCCGTGCCGGGTCGCCCCGCAAGCCGGTGTGGGGTGAATACAGCCGATCGAAGCGCCGCTGCCAGAGCCACTCGCTCGCCTGGTTGCCGAAATTCTGAATCTTGCCGGTCATCAGAGCCCCCGCTGCTCAGAGACCCATTAGAGTCCCGCAGCCGGGAGACATCCGTGACCAGGGTCTAGTTTCCGACCCAGGGTGTCAGAATCTGACCAAAGGCGTCACTCCCGCGTCAGTTGCCGCTCGGCCTCGCGGTATTTTTCCGCAGTCCTCGCAATCACCTCGGGCGGGAGATCCGGCGCCGGCGGACGCTTGTCCCAGTCCAAGGTCTCCAGATAGTCGCGCACATATTGCTTGTCGAAGCTCGGTGGGCTGGTCCCCGGCCGATACTCGTCGGCGGGCCAGAAGCGGGAGGAGTCGGGTGTCAGCACCTCGTCGATCAGGTATAGCCTTCCCTCGGCATCCAGGCCGAATTCGAACTTGGTGTCCGCGATGATGATGCCCTTCTGCAGCGCATAGGCGGCGCACTCGGAGTAGATGCGCAGGCTCGTATCGCGAACCCGCTCGGCGAGGTCGTCGCCCAACAGCTCGGCGGCCTGCTCGAAGCTGATGTTCTCGTCGTGGGCGCCGACGGCCGCCTTGGTGGAAGGGGTGAACATCGCCTCGGGCAGGCGGTCGGCCTGCCGCAAGCCTTCGGGAAGTCCGATGCCGCAGACCCCACCGGTGCGCTGATAGTCCTTCCAGCCCGAGCCGATCAGGTAGCCGCGGACGATCGCCTCGACCGGCAGGGCCCTCAGCTTGCGGACCACGATCGCGCGATCTCCCAGGGTGCGACGCTGCTCGAGGTCGGGCACCACTTGGGAGAGCGGTCGCTCCGAGAGGTGATTCGGAACCGTGGCGCGGGTCCGCCGGAACCAGAAGTTGGACAGGCGAGCCAGCACCTCTCCCTTCCCCGGTATGGGCTGGGGCAGCACCACGTCGAATGCCGAAAGGCGATCCGTGGTGACGATCAGCAGATGCTGCGCATCCACTTCGTAGATATCGCGTACCTTGCCCCGGTGCAGCAGCTTCAGCTCGGGCAGGTGTGATTGGAAGAGCGCTTCGCCTTGGCTCATGGCATTGTTCTGGCGTTGGAAACTTTGCATTATACAAGCGCCAGACCGTGCTGATTCACTCGTTCCCCAGGTCCGTTTCGCGGCGCGCGGCCGGGATGCCGGGCGACGGCGGAGGTCTGGCGGGCAGCGGTGAGGAAAGAGATCGATGAGCCAGGCACAGATGATCGATGCGGACCCGTTTCTCAATGCCTTCCGGGGCAGCTTCACCTCTGCCCTGCGCTGGCCGCAGCTCGACGCCCTCTGGGACGTGATCCGGCGCAAGGGTGGCGACGATTGGTACATCTACGCGATCGGCGAGCCACCGCCCGAGGCGCCGGTTTCGGAGCCGCGGCTCACGGAGTTCATCGCCCGGATCGATACCCTGCTCAGGGCCGAGCACCGGGAAGACTACTGCGGCATCGTGTACGCCGACGAGCCCAAGGACCCGGCCTTCGTCAAGATCTACGACCCCCACAACCTCGGTGTGACCTGCGGTTACAGCACCAATCCCCCTCTGCCGGGCTGGGTGATGAGCAAGCTGCGGCCTTGCGATCTTCCGGCGACCCGCCTCGGGGCGGCGCGCCGGCGCTGGTGGCGCAGCCTGCTCGGGGCTAATCCTTAGTGAATTACCTGGATATACCCCGGCGTCCATGGTATAGTGAAACCCCCCTCAATTCCGACCGATTGCGCAGTGTCGGATCGGAACCCCCAGGAGCTCTGATGAGCGACACAAAGACCGATGCCCGGGTCGCGCTCACCCGGGCCACCATGAATGTCCTGGACGGCTGGCGCCTGGAAACCGAAGAGATGCGCTCGGTGCTAGACATGCCGGAGAGCGTGCGGGCTCGCACATTCCACCAGTTCCGGGATGGCAAGCCTTTTCCGGACGAGGACCAGGTGCTGCGTCGGGTGGACTACGTGCTGCGTATCGCCGATGCCCTGCGCACCACCTATCCCCGAAACCCGGAGATGGGGGCTCGCTGGATACGCCAACGTAACCGCCGTTTCGGCCGCCCGCCTCTGGCGGTGATGCTCGAAGGCGAGAGCGGCCTCATCTCGGTGCTCTCCGAGCTCGATTGCACCTTCGCCTGGGATCGGACCGGCTCCCGGGCTTGAGCTCGCTCCGGTGCCCCGCCCGATGCTACCCATGCCGGGGACGCATGTCGGCCGAGGCCCCGGGAAACCCCATCAGGGTCATTGGCCGCAGGCCGGAGAGGTCGCCGGTGCCGTGCCCGGCCCGGCGGGGCAGTCCTCCGACCCCGCGGTGTTCGTCCCGTCCAGCCGCCGCTGCAGCCGGATCAGCTGCGCCCCAATGGCACGGCCGACGGAGATCTGAGGCTGCGAGGGGGTCTCGTGGTCCTCGTGCTCGCGCTCCGAGATGCGCTGGGCCGCAATGGAGAATGCCTTCGTGAACGAGCGGGTCCGGGCGAAGGCGTCCCGGAACAGGGCCTCCCCGAAATAGGTGTACTCGTTCTCGCTGGCGCAGCCGAAGGACGCACGATCCGCCGCGGAGGCGGTCATGACCAGGGTGCCCTCGGCTTTCAAGGCATCCACGAAGCTGCCGGAGTGGCAGGCGGAGACCACCAAGACGCGCCAGCGGATACCGGACTCGTCGAGCATCTCGCGCAGCTCCGCGGGGGCGAGCTCGTTGAGCCGCAGGGGCTTGAAGTCCACCGCCAGCAGGTTCTCCGAGCCGTGGCTGGTGAGATACAGGAATAGCACGTCCTCCGCCCGGTCCATCTTCTCGGCGAGCCCTTTCAGGGCTATCCGCAGATTGCTGATCGAGGCGATCGGGAACCGATCCAGGGTCTTCGGGTCGTTGATCAGCAGCAATGATCGCCCCCGGGTGTCGAGCCGGGCATCGACGATCTGCTTGGCGTGCTCGACCTCTCGGCGAAAGACGGGCTCGGCGGCGTAGCCGCCGAATCCCAGGAAGTAGAGGTCGACCTTACCAGGGCGCCCAGGCTGGATTTGGTCCAGGGCGCGATTCAGCATCTTCGGCTGCGCGTAGTAGGTGTCCTCGACGTTGACGCGTGGCTCATCGGACCCGGGTCCCGCGGCCGCGTCCCAGAAGCTCTGACCAGGAAGCCACCAGAACGGAAGGACCGTGACCGCGAACAGGACCAGCACCCCCGTGGCGCTGGCTTGCGGGCGGTCCGGTGCCAGGGACTGTAAGGCGTGCAGCCAGACCCGGACGATCCACAGGAACAGCAGGAGGTAGACCGCCTGGGTGATGACGGCGTCCTCGGGGAGCCAGCTGTCCGGCATCAGATCGAGCAGTCGCGTTGCGAGCGAGGTGAAGGGCTCGATGCTGAGCAGAGCCACCAGTATCCACAGGAATGGCACGGTCTGGCTGAGCAGGCGGGACACCCAGAGTGCGCCCAGCATGAGGGCCACCACCTGGGTGGCCTGCTGTTCAAAACCGTAGACGTTGAGCTCGGCGGGACCCGCTACCGCGAGGCGGTCCGCCGCGACGCCTATCGCCAGCGCCGCCAGAGCCAGCATCAGCACCTGCTCGGTGCTGGGACGGAGCCGCTCGGCAGAGCCCGAGCGCAGGCTTACCAGGCCGAGCCCCGCCCTGAGATTGGCCGCGAGACGGGACCAAGGACCAGCGCTTGGCGGTAGCGGCGCCACCGACAAGGCCGGGTGTCCGAGCAATCGGACGATGGCCTCCCGGCTCGCCCTGTTGGGAAAGGCCCGCTTCGGGATCAGCAGGTATCGACCGTCCGCCTGGCGTATGGCGAGCAGGTGGTCGATCCACCGGACGCCCCGCAACATCGCGTAAGACAGGCAGAATCGGCGATCCCCGGGCCCTATCCCGCACAGCTCGCCGCCTTCGAAGCGGTAGCGGATCGGACCCAGGAGCGAGCGGTAATGGGACGAGCGTGCCGACAGCCAGACCGGCACCCCTAGAGCCCCGACCTGAATGGCGGCCAGCGCCACGACCAAGGTCCACCAGGATTCGAGGGCACCGGCGAGCCCCATGGCAGACAGGCCCCCCCGCAAGACCAGAAAGTAGAGGAGTCCGAGCCAGCCGACCACGAAGGGGCCCGCCATCCGCTCGCGTTGCAGGTTGAGCAGGGCATGGCGAATCTCCAAAGGGCTGAGTCGGGTCTCGTCGGTCTCGATCTGGGGATCCATCGCGGTTGAGTGTTCGGCCGCCGATCAAGCTATAGAGGGCCTCGGCGGGGGTCAACCCTCTGTAACCGGCGTTGGCGTGGCAGATGTTGGCCGCGATCGCTCGGATGGTTAAGATCAACCTTTGCTATCACCCTTGATCCTGAGCATGAGGCCGCCATGAGTGATCACGTCTACAAGA
Source organism: uncultured Gammaproteobacteria bacterium (assembly GCA_963775335.1). Classification (GTDB taxonomy): domain Bacteria; phylum Pseudomonadota; class Gammaproteobacteria; order Chromatiales; family Chromatiaceae; genus CAVQCX01. Next base: position 842,985 of record CAVZIJ010000002.1, on the reverse strand, counting down.
AAATCGAGCTCGTCGGTTCGTCCGCTTTGAGCAGCGACGAGGCAGTGCGCAATGCCCTCGAGCGGGCTGCGCGAACGATCCGTCACATGGATTGGTTCGAGGTCGTCGAGACCCGGGGACACATCGTCGACGGCAAGGTCGCCCATTGGCAGGTGACCTTGAACATCGGGTTCCGCATGGAAGGTGATTGAACCTAGAAGCGGCAGTTGACCGCTCCGAACAGCGATCGAGTGATGGGTTGGACCAAGGCGATGGACAAACTCGATACTCACCCATTGGGTGATGGCCGCTACGACCACCAGGGCACGCACCGCGCGGCGCCTGGCTGCGTTATAACTCGTTCGTAGGAGCGACCTCCAGGTCGCGATGATCAGGGCCCTGGCCGCGAACGGATCGCGAGCTGGAGCTCGCTCCTACGGTGGCGCCGCGGTCTGTCTCGCGTGGCTCAGCCCGGCGGAGAGGCAATCGAGTCGCTGCCCCGCCCTATCGGGGCGGGTGAAGGGCCAGGCGGTGGCCTAGATCGGCCGCGGATTGAGGTCCGGCAGCTTGTGCACTGCGCGGCGCAGGGCGCGCAGTCCGCGCCCGGCAGGGATGATCCGCGGTCGCAGCTGCTGGCGCAGCTCCCGTTTCCAGGCCTCGAAATCCAGCGACTCGCTGCCGTAAATGGCACTGTCGAGCTCGCTCATCAGCTTGCGCACGGCCGATGCGTCCGCCTTCGGGTGGGAAGCGATCAGGCGCTCGCCCAGCTCCGGCATGGGTAGCTGGGGCGATATTCCGATGTGCTTGTTGGCGAGGAACTTGAACATCTGGCACCAGTCCCGCGGCTCCGTCTCGCCGTTGACATAGCGCACGCAGTACCAGAGTCGCACCGAGCGCGGTAGCGCCTGGATGAAACCCTGGCGGGCGAGGTGCAGATAGCGGCGCGGCGAATGGTGCTCGACGAGTTGGCGAATGCGGCTGTCGGCCGGTCCCAGCAGGTGAGAGACCTGGGCAAGAATCTTGCGCGCGAGCCCGTGGCGGCGTGCCCAGATCCAGGACCAGTAGGCGCCGAGAAGAAAAGCGACCAGCAGTAGCGGAAGCCAGAACACCAGTGGGGAGCCTGCCGGGAACAAGGTGCTCGTGGCGGTCAGTCCGAAGGCGCCTTCGCCGCGCAGGCCCCCGTTGGCGACCAGCTGGCGGATCGGCAGCATCAGGGTCTCGGCACGGTCGGAGCGCAGATTCCACCAGTTGACCCCCAGGGAGGGGATCCGCACCCGCCCGCCGTGCTGCGGGATCAGGGTGAAAGACTCGACCCGACGGCCCTCGATCTGGCGCCCGTCCGCAGACAGCATGCCGTGGGTCTCGGTCTTCTCCTTATAAACGCGGAAGTCCGGGCTCTCCAGCTGTTTCTCCAGAGAGGGCAGCTGGGCGCCGGTCGCTCCGACCGCCTTCATCTCGATCTCGAGGGTCAGCGGTTGGCCGGCCGCGGGGTTGTCGCCGTTCTTGACCCGTGTCTGTACGCTCAGGTCCTGCAGGGGGAGCCAAGGCAGCATCTGGGTGGGCGCCGCTTTGACGTTGAGCTTCAGGGGCTCGGAGTCGCTCACGTCGTACGCCCGGCCGCTTTGCGCCATTTCCCCGGTGACGTGGGCGGGCTCCAGCTCCAGCGCGCCGACCCGCACGGGTGTGACGGCGTAATGGAACTCGTTGACGATCTTCTGGCGGCCGTTGTCCACCTCGGTTCGGGTGACCGGCCCGTCGATCGGCTGGAAGACCAGGCCGTCGGTCTCGGGCAGGACAGGATCGGCCGTGCGCAGGTTGTCGTCGCTCAGGATGCGCAGCGTATACACCAGGTTCTGCTGGGTATAGGCGTCGCTCGCGCTCAGTGTCGTCTCGAGCTTGATGGCCTGCCCGGCTGCGTACTGGGGCTGGCCATAACCCATCCCGTAGGGTTGGCCGCTGGGCACTCCGGGCCAGCCAGATGGCGGGCCATAGGCCGGAGGACGGCCGCCGGGAAAGCCATAGGCGCCCATGGGTCCCGGCTGCGACGCTTGGACGCCATATCCGATTGGGGGTGGGGTGACCGGTGGGACCCCCTGGCTACCCTGCTCCAGGGGCCGGAACTGGTAGGTCTCGGTCACCGGCATGAAACCGAACGGCGGTGCCGATGCCAAAGCCGGACCAGCCAGCAGGAGGGTCGCGCCAAGCGCGACCCGCGCAAGGGTAGCTCTACTCTTCAACATCAACATCCGCCTCGGTTCTCGGCATTCTCACCAGGGTCTTGGCTCGCGCAGCGACCGTCCCTTGAGCTGTTCGGCCCGGCTCTCTTCCAGCATGAACTCGTTGTGCAGCAGAAATGCCGGGTCGCCCTGGATCTGGTCGAGCCATTGCTCCATGATCAGGATCGTGCTCGCGTCACTGGCGCCCTTGCCCTGCTCCAGGGCCTCTCCCTTGCCCTGCTTGGACTTCTCATCCGGCGTCTGGCCAAGCTGGTCGAACTTGTCGACGGCCGACACTCCTTCGCTCGGGGGCACCCTCATCTCAGGCGGCGGAGGCTGCTCGCCGCTGCCCGCTGGCTCTTTAGACTCCTGTTCCTTGTTGGTGCCTTTGGCGTTCTCCTTTTTCTTCGGACCCCCAACAGTATCATGTTGCTGCTCGCGATGTTCTTCGGATTTTCCCTTATCCTTGGGCTCTTCGGGCCTCTTGCCGGCCTTCTCTCCCTTCTCGTCCTTGCCTTCCCCGGCCTTGGGTTGCTTCTCCTGACCCTTGCCCTTCTCGGACTGCTGGGTCTTGTCCTTTGACTCCCCGGACTTTTCTTTCTGCTGCTGTTCCTTGCCGCCGGATTCCTGCTCCCGCTTCTGCTTTTCGCCCTGGGCGCCCTGATCCTTCTCTTCCTTCTGCTTTTCGCCTGATTTCTCTTCGGGTTTCTGCTCCTTCTCGCCCTTGGCTCCCTCCTTCTGCTCCTTCTCGCCCTTGGCTCCCTCCTTCTGCTCCTTCTGTTTCTCGCCTGACTTCTCCTCAGGTTTCTGTTCCTTGTCGCCCTCGGCGCTCTGCTTTTTCTCTTCCTTCTGCTGCTTGCCTTTCTGGGCCTCCTCCTGGGCCGCCTTTTCCGCGCTCTCGCCCTTGGTCTGGTCCTTGGACGCTCCCTTCTCTTTCTGCTCGCCCTTGGACTTGCCCTCGGCTTGCTCCTTCGATGAGCCGCTCTCGGATTTGGACTCGCTCTTGGACTTGCCCGCCTGCTGCTCCTTGGACTGCTCGCCCTTCTCCTCCTTTTGCTCCTTCTGATCTTTCTCGCCCTTCTGGTCCTTCTTCTCTTCCTGGTCCTTCTTTTCCTTCTGTTCCTTCTGCTGCGACCCGCTCTCGCCTTCCTTCTCCTCCTTCGATTCCGAGCCGCTGCTGCCGGATGACTGCTGTTGCTGCTGTTGTTGTTTCTGCTGCTCCTGCTTCTTCTGCTCCTGGTTCTTCTGCTCCTGCTTCTTTTGCTCCTGCTTCTTTTGCTCCTGCTTCTTCTGCTCCTGGTTCTTCTGCTCCTGGTTCTTCTGCTCCTGGTTCTTCTGCTCCTGGTTCTTCTGCTCCTGCTTCTTCTGCTCCTGGTTCTTCTGCTCCTGCTTCTTCTGCTCCTGGTTCTTCTGCTCCTGCTTCTTCTCCTCCTGGTTCTTCTGCTCCTGGTTCTTCTGCTCCTGGTTCTTCTGCTCCTGCTTCTTCTCCTCCTGCTTCTTCTCCTCCTCCCGGCGCTTTTCCTCCTGCTTCTGCTCGTGCTTTGCAAACGCCTTGGGATCGGTCTTGAACAGCATGGCTTTGGCGATGCCTAGGTTGTACCGGGCGTCGGCGTTGTCGGGGTCCTGCTCCAGCACCTGTTCGTAATCGTCCACGGCCTTGTCGTACTGGGCCAGCTTGAAGTGTGCGTTTCCGAGGTTGTAACGGGCGTCGAGCCCCACGTCCTTGCGGGTAACGCGCTTGAAGGCGTCGGCCGCCTCCCGGTATTTGCCCGCGCGGTACAGTGCTACTCCTTGCCGATAGTCATCGTCGAACAGGGCTGCCGCCTCGGCGTAGGAGCCCTTCTCGAAGGCCTGGGAGCCTTCTTGGGCGCGATTGTCGAACCAGCCGGCCCCTGCCAGAGTCGGGCCGCACACCAACAACACGGCGATGGGTCTCCACATCCAGCAGGTCACTTCTTGGTCTCCGGGGCGCTCGAACGGGTATGGATACGAAACAGCGGCAGCACCAGGGCCGCCGCTATTAAGACCAGCCAGTAAAAGCGTTCGTTCCAGACGCGGGTCCGCTCGTCCCCGGCGGCGGCGCGCGCCTTCTGCCCCTGGGCTGCAAGCCGCAGGATGCGCTTGACGTTGTCGTCGCTGTAGTCGGCCGCTATGTACTCTCCGTTACCGGCCTTTGCCAGGCGCTCGAGCTGCTCGGCGTTGAGACGCGACTCCACGGGGGCGCCGGACGGGGTGGTGAGCCAGCGGCCGAGCCGGGCCGGCACCGGGCCACCCCCCGGGGTGCCCACCCCCAAGGCGAAGAACCGAATACCCTTGGCCGCCAAAGCCTTGATCTGCTCCTCCAGTCCCGGCTCGACGAAGTCTCCGTCGCTGATCAGCAGGATGCTGTTGGTGCTGTCCGCGGGCTGGCCGGCGAGCAGCTGCTTGGCGCGGTCCAAGGCGACCGCCAGGCGGCTGCCCTGCAGGTCCACCAGGTCGGTGGAGATCGCCGGCAGCTCGGCGCGGATGCTCTTGGCGTCCTCGGTGATGGGGGCGATTACGTGTGCCACGGAGGCGAAGGCGATCAGACCGATGCGCAGCTCCCGGTTCAGATTGATCAGGTCTTCCAGCTCCTGGCGGGCGCGGGCCAGGCGCGAGGGCCGCACGTCGGCGACGTCCATGGACTTGGAGATGTCGAGCAGGACCACGAGGTTGGCCCCTGGCCGGAACAGGCGCACGTCGGTGAAGTCCCAGCGGGGGCCCGCCATGGCGAGCACCAGCAGCGACCAGAGGAGGGCCCAGAACCCGAAATTGCGCCAACGTTCTACCGGGTTGAGATCGCGTGTGCCGGTGAGATAGGGAAACAGGTAGGCGTCGGCGTAGCGCCGGATGCGCCCCTGGTAGCCGTGGGCCGGGCTGCGCCTGAGCCACCAGGCCATGGGCAGGAGTACCAGGAGGGCCCAGAGCCAGCCCGGCGCGGCGAAATGGAACCCGGCCTCAGGCATGGCCGCCCCCGGTGCCGAGGGCGATCCGCCGCTCGGGGAACAGGCCGATCAGCACCAGCACCAGCAGGGCGGCCCCCAAAGGCCAGCGAAACAGCGGGGAAGGGACCATGACCGTGCGCGATTCCGCCTCAGTCTTCTCCAGCTTGTCGATCTGTTGGTAGATCTCTTCGAGCGCCCGGGCGTTGGTGGCCCGGAAATAGGCCCCGCCGGTGGTCTCGGCGATCTTCCTCAGCACATCCTCATCCAGCCCGACGTTGGTCTCCATGTGGTATCGCCCGTCGCGGCCGAGCATCTGCAGCTCTTTCTGGTTCGTTCCGACGCCGATCGTATAGATCCGGATGCCTTCCCGGGCGGCCAGGCGCGCGGCCTCGATCGGGGGGATTACCCCCGAGGTGTTCTCGCCGTCCGTGACCAGGATCAGCACCCGCGAGCCCTTGGGTCGGTCTCGCAGCTTCTTGACGCTGAGACCGATACCGTCGCCGATGGCTGTGGCGTCTCCCGCCATGCCGGGCAGCACTTCGTCGAGGATCCGGCGCACCGCCTCGCCGTCGAGGGTCAGAGGCGAGAGCACGAAGGCCTGATTGCCGAAGATGGTCAGGCCGATGCGGTCGCCCGCGCGGCTCTGGATGAACTTGTCGATCACCCCTTTGACCACGGCCATGCGGCTGACAGGCTTGTCGTTCACCGTGAAATCGAGGGCGGTCATCGAGCGGGAGGTGTCTACGGCGAGCATGAGGTCGTAGCCCGCGGTCTTGACCTCGGTGTGGGGCTCCAGCCACTGGGGGCGCATCAGGGCCAGGACGAGCAGCGCCCAGAGCAGTCCCAGCAGCGCGCTGTAGATCGTATTGGTCAGCGGTTTGCCGGGGCGCTTGGTGACGAAGGCTTCCTGCAGGTGGATCATGGAGGGGTGTAGCAGCGTGGTGCGTATGGTCTCGCTCGTCGTCTCGCGGACCGCCCGCTTGCGCGGCCAGAACATGCGCACCAGCAGGGGCACGGGCAGCAGGATGGCCAGCCAGGGCCAGTGGAAGCTAAACACCCTGGGCTCCTGCCGGCGGCGGCTGCTCACTGGCCGAGACCCAGGCCAGGGTGGCGTCGATCAACAGGTTGAAGAGGGGCCGTTCGGTGCCCGCGCGGCCGGGCGGCGCGTAGGGCAGCTCCAGCAGTATCCGGGCGTTGCGAGGCCAATCGAAGTGGGCCGGGTCGCGGCTCGCGAGCCAGGCCAGCCACTCTTCGCCTGCCAGCCCGGCGCAGCTCTTGCGGTCGAAGCGCGCCATGGCGATGCGGCGCAGCAGCTCCGAGAGCTCCCCGGCGACCTCCTTGGTGCTCATATGGCTCTGCCGCTTGCGCAGGCTGCGTAGCCGACGGCGCGCATCGCGCTGCCACTTGGCAGCGATCAGAGGGTGGTGGCGCTGACGTTGTGCCAATAGCCACACCGCCGCAGCGGCCGCTATTAGCACGAGCCCGACCAGCCACCAGCCCGGTCCCGGCGGCCACCAGGGAATAGGGTCCAGGCCGTGGATGTCACGGATCGGGATGTTCGGGGTCGCCATCAGCGCACCGCCCTGGCCTGAAGACGCCGTTGCAGGCCCCGGGAGAGAGTCAGATGGACGTCCTCGTTTGTCTGCAACGGGATGAATAGCAGGCCGAGGCGGTTGGCAACCGCTTTGAGCAGGCGCCGACGGTTGCTCCAGGTCTCGACGTAGATCGCCCGGCCCTTGGGGTCGTCGGTGTCGATCTCGACGAGCCTTCCGTGAGCGTCGTGAAACACCACCCGTCCCATGGACGGGAGCTCCCGGTCGGTCGGGTCATCGACCGGCAACAGGGCCACGCTGTGGCGCTGGCAGATGCGCCCGAGTCCTTGCTCCAGGGTGCCGATGTCCCGGTTGAAGTCCCCGATGACGAATATCAGGCTGCCGATGTTGGAGGTCTGCTCTGCCCGCTTGAGGGCCGCCGAGAGTGGATCCCCCGCGGACGGCTCTTCGCCTCCCGGGCGCGACAGGGCGTGCAGTAGGCGCCAGAGGGCGCGGCGGTCCTTGGTCGGCCGGAAGTGCTGCTGGCCGGTCGCGACGTTGCCGAACAGCAGTCCGCCGACACGGTCGTTCAGGCTGTTGGCCGCCCAACCGAGCAGGGCCGCCGCCCGGGCCGCCTGGACGGACTTGAAGGTGCCCCGGGTGCCAAAGCTCATTTGCGGGCTCTTGTCCACGCAAAGCAGCACGCTGCGCTCGCGCTCCTCCCGGAACACCTTCATATGGGGAAGGTTGGTGCGTGCCGTGACCTTCCAGTCCATGTTGCGGATGTCGTCGCCTTCCTGGTACTCGCGCACCTCCTCGAAGTCCAGGCCGGTACCCCGGAACACCGATGCGTATAGGCCGCTGAATGTCGAGTTGACGAGGTGGTGCGAGGCGAGTCCCAGGGTGCGGGCTCGATGGCGGAGCTCGAGCAGGTCGTCGAGACGGGGCTGAAGTGTCATAGGGTACTGCGTCTACGACTTCCCCGGGTTAGGGGATGGCGACCATCTCGAGGAGGCGAGCGACGAAGTCGTCCGTCGTGACCCCTTCGGCCTCGCCTTCGAAGGTCAGCAGCACGCGATGGCGGAGGATCTCGGGTGCGACCTGCTGGATATGGTGCGGCGCCACGTACTGGTCCCCGTCGAGCCAGGCCCGGGCGCGGGCGCAACGGGCCAGGGCGATACTGGCACGGGGCGAGGCGCCGAACCGGCACCAGCGGGCCAGGCTCTCATCGTAGGCGCCGGGATTGCGTGTGGCGTGCACCAGATCGACGATGTAGCTGTGCAGCTTGGGATCAAGGTAGACGTTGGCGACGTCCGCGCGCATGGCGAGCAGGTCCTCCTGAGGCAGCGGATTGCTCGGCGGCTTGGGCTTAGTCTTCTGCTGGCGGCTGTCGAGCTCCAGGATCGCCAGCTCCTCTTCGCGGGTCGGATAGCCCACCCAGACGTGCATCAGGAAACGGTCGAGCTGGGCCTCCGGCAGGTGGTATGTTCCCTCCTGCTCGATCGGATTCTGGGTCGCGAGCACCATAAACAGGGCGGGCAGGGGATAGCTTCGCTGCCCGACGGTGATCTGACGCTCCGCCATCGCCTCGAGCAGGGCGGATTGCACCTTCGCAGGGGCCCGGTTCACCTCGTCGGCCAGGATGATGTTGTGGAACAGCGGGCCGGGACGGAACTCGAAGTCGCCCTTCTCGTGACGGTAGATGTCCGTGCCGATGAGGTCCGAGGGCAGCAGGTCCGGGGTGAACTGGACGCGGTGGAAGTCTCCCTCGACAGCCTCGGACAGCGCCTTTACCGCGGTGGTCTTGGCGAGCCCTGGCAGGCCTTCGACGAGCAGGTGTCCGTTACTCAGCAGGCAGATCAGCATGCTGTCGATCAGCTTGCGCTGGCCGATGACCTGCGAGCCGATATGCTCGCGAACGGGCTTGAGGTCTGACGGGTTCATGGTGGGAGACTGCACCTTCGGTTGGGGCGACCGCTCAAGGGTGGGGCGGGTGGGTATCGCGTAGGCAGGGCGGCGTTTCGTCGAGGCATATACTCGTTGCTTTTCCTCACCGACGCAAGGGGAAGTTGGGCATAGGGAATTGAAAAATAATAAAATTCAAAGATTCGGAGATTTTAATGGATTCACGGGGCTCGCACGGAATCCGTCCCCACGGTGCGGGCGAGCGCTCACCCTGTTCCCCCCTGCGTGGCGCTACCGTTTATGCACAACCCGCCTTGCGAGTGTCGATTCCAACGATGTCGGGCTCCAAGGCCTCTTCCCGGGCCGTCAAGAAGCCATAACAGATTGAAAATAATCATGATTTTGAGCTTGGTCGGAAAATGCACAATTCGTCCCAGGCCTAGTGCCGCTGCGGGCCCGGGCCCATTGCCCGCATTTTTCCCACAATCTTATCCACCGTTTCTGTGGGTAAGCCATGAAACGCTTTCGTGACAGGCCCGTGACGGGAACTTGGCATGCAAAACCCTAATATTGTTCTGCAACTGATTGAATGGCCGAGCGATCCATGACCCTCTGTCGCCGTCGGTCGTTTTTTTGGCGGGATGCCTGATCGGCTCGGAAGCGGTCGCTCGCGACGGTGGCATACAGCCTGGCAAACACGACAGATGGCTGACCGAGCGGGCACCGATCCTCTCTTGTGGCCCCCCAGCGGCTTTGTGAAAGAGCGCACCCGGCCGTGAGCCAGCGCGCCGCGCGCGTTCCAAATCGCTATAATGCGCGCGCCCCTCCCCACCGGTTCCCGCCACCTTGATCGAGAGTCTGCGCAATATCGCCATCATCGCCCACGTTGACCACGGCAAGACGACCCTGGTCGACGAGCTCCTGAAGCAGTCCGGCACCCTCGGCGAGCGCTTCGGCCCCGTGGAGCGCGTCATGGACTCCAATGACCTGGAGCGCGAGCGGGGGATCACGATCCTCTCCAAGAACACCGCCCTTCGCTGGCGCGATTACCGGATCAATATCGTAGACACCCCCGGGCACGCCGACTTCGGGGGGGAAGTGGAGCGCGTGCTCTCCATGGTCGATTCGGTGCTGCTGCTGGTGGATGCCCAGGAAGGGCCCATGCCGCAGACCCGGTTCGTCACGAGCAAGGCGTTCGGCCATGGCCTGCGCCCCATCGTGGTGGTCAACAAGATCGATAGGCCGGGGGCCCGTCCGAGCTGGGTCGTCGATCAGGTCTTCGAGCTTTTCGATCGGTTGGGGGCGAGCGACGAGCAGCTCGATTTTCCGATCGTGTACGCCTCGGCGATCAACGGTTATTCAGGGCTCAGCGAGGATGTGCGGGGCGGGGATATGACCCCGCTGTTCGAGGCCATAGTCCAGCACTGCCCGCCGCCGAACGTCGATCAGGAAGGCCCGTTTCAGATGCGGGTCTCGACCCTGAACTACAGCTCGTTCGTCGGGGCGATCGCCCTTGGGCGGATCCAGCGGGGCACGGTGCGGCCCAATCAGCAGGTGATCGTGGTCAAGCGCGACGGCGACCGGCACAGGGCCAAGATCGGGCTGGTCTATGGCTATCTCGGCCTGGAGCGCTATGAGGTCCCTTCGGCCCAGGCCGGGGACATCGTCGCCCTGACCGGCATCGAGGCCCCCAACGTCTCCGATACCTTGTGCGACCCGGCTCGGGTCGAGCCCCTGCCGGCACTGACCGTGGACGAGCCGACGGTCACCATGACCTTCCAGGTCAACACCTCGCCGTTCGCCGGGCGTGGCGGCAAGTACCTGACCTCGCGCCAGCTCAAGGACCGCCTCGGGCGCGAGCTGATTCACAACGTGGCCTTGCGGGTGGAAGAGGGCACCGACCCGGAGAAGTTCCGGGTCTCCGGGCGCGGCGAGCTACACCTCTCGATTTTGCTGGAGAACATGCGCCGCGAGGGCTACGAGCTTGCCGTGTCGCGCCCGGAGGTCATCTTCCGGGAGATCGACGGGCAGATCTGCGAGCCTTACGAGCAGCTCACCGTGGATGTCGAAGACGAGTGCCAGGGGGCGATCATGCAGGCGCTCGGCGAGCGTCGCGGCGATCTCAAAGACATGGTGCCGGACGGCAAGGGCCGAGTGCGCCTGGATTACGAGATCCCCTCCCGCGGCCTGATCGGCTTCCAGACCGAGTTCATGACCCTGACCTCGGGCACCGGGCTCAAATACCACATCTTCGACCATTACGGCCCTGCCAATCCCGGGGGGATCGCCGAGCGGCGCAACGGCGCCATGATCTCCAACGGCACGGGCAAGGCCCTGGGCTACGCCCTTTTCAACCTCCAGGAGCGCGGCCGTATGCTGATCGGTCCTGGAGAAGAGGTCTACGAAGGCCAGGTGGTAGGCATCCACTCCCGGGACAACGATCTCACGGTCAATCCGCTCAAGGCCAAGCAGCTCACCAACATCCGCGCCGCGGGCTCCGACGAGAATATCCTGTTGACGCCGCCGGTCCGCTTCAGCCTGGAGCAGGCCCTGGAGTTCATCGAGGACGATGAGCTGGTCGAGGTGACCCCCAAGGCGATCCGTATCCGCAAACGCCACCTCAAGGAGCACGAGCGCAAGCGCGCGGCTCGCTCGGGCGGAGCAAGGCCGGATCGGTCGCCGGTGAGCAGCTGAGGGTGCGGATTGGGCGGGGGGATTAAGAGAAGCCCCGGCGGCAATCCTTGCGCCGGGGCTGTTGTCGCCGGGCTCGGTTGGCTAGGGCTCGTCCTTGGCGTCCCTGCGCGTCGGGCGCTTTCCTTGCTGGTCCTGGGTGGCGACGGTCTAATCGTGGCAGGGGCCGGCGTCGGCGTCTGTACGCCTTTTCTGGAAGTCTTGTAGGAAAATTCCTACAAGCTCGGCGTCTCCGCGGGCCGGGCGGCACCGCTGCCCGATGTTAGACTGGGCTGCCATGCAAGACCTGTATCCCGAGATCGAGCCGTACACCAGCTACCGCATTGCGGTCAGCGACCTGCACAGCCTCTACGTGGAGGAATGCGGCAATCCGGAAGGGCTGCCGGCGCTGTTTCTCCATGGCGGCCCCGGCGCAGGCTGTGAGCCCTATCATCGGCGCTTCTTCGACCCCGAGCTCTACCGCGTGGTCCTGTTCGATCAGCGGGGTAGCGGGCGCTCTACCCCCCATGCCGAGCTGCGCGAGAACACCACGGACCATCTGGTCGCCGACATTGAGGAGATCCGAGCCCGGCTGGGCATCGAGCGCTGGCTGGTTCTCGGCGGCTCCTGGGGCTCCACCCTGGCCCTCGCCTATGCCGAGGCCCACCCGGCGCGGGTGTCCGCGCTCGTGCTGCGGGGGATCTTCCTGTGCCGCCTGCGGGAGATCCAGTGGTTCTATCAGGACGGGGCGAGCCGCATCTTCCCCGATCTGTGGGCGGACTTCGTGGAGCCCATCCCGGTCGCCGAGCGCGGCGATCTGCTGGGGGCGTTTCACCGGCGCCTGACCGGCGAGGACGAGCTCGCCCGGATGGCGGCGGCCAAGGCCTGGTCGGTCTGGGAAGGCCGCACTGCGACGCTCAGGGGAAATTCGGCCGTGGTCGATCACTTCGCCGATCCCCACGTGGCGCTCAGCCTCGCTCGGATCGAGAGCCACTATTTCGTGCACGATAGCTTTCTTCGCCCGAAGCAGTTGCTGGCGGAGGCCGACCGGCTGGCGGGCATCCCCGGTGTGATTGTGCATGGCCGCTATGACCTCATCTGCCCGCTCGAGTCCGCCTGGGAGCTGGCGCAGGCCTGGCCGCAGGCGCGCCTTCTCGTGGTCCCCGATGCGGGTCATTCCGCCACGGAGCCCGGAATCCGACGTGCCCTCATAGAAGCGACCGACCGATTCGCGGCGCAGCTGCGATGATCGGGCTGCTCCAACGGGTGGCCCGGGCGAGTGTGGAGGTCGAGGCTCGGCCCGTCGGGGCCATAGGGCGGGGATTGCTGGTCCTGGTGGGCGTGCAGAACGCAGATACACCGGCGCGCGCCGAGCGGCTCCTGGAGCGGCTGCTCGGCTATCGGGTGTTCCCCGACGCCGAGGACCGCATGAACCTGAGTCTTCGGGATGTCCGCGGCGGTCTGCTGCTGGTGCCCCAGTTCACCCTGGCGGCGGATACGCGCAAAGGCATGCGGGCGAGCTTCTCGAGCGCCGCGCCGCCCGCGGAGGGCGAGCGTCTGTTCGGATACCTGGTCGGGCTCGCCCGTGAGCGCCACGCGGTGGTCGCAGCAGGCGTCTTCAGGGCCGACATGCAGGTCGCGCTGGTCAACGACGGGCCCGTCACCTTCTGGCTCGAGACCTGAGCGGGAGTCGGGGCCGAGCCTTCTGGGCCGACCTGCATCGCTGCCGGACTGGGTTTTCGCATAGAATGCGCACTCCCCCGGCCGCGGCCCTCAACCCCAGGCGAGACCCATGCAGCGCAAAGCCCGCGTCGAGCGCAAGACCCTAGAGACCCAGATCGGCGTGAGTCTGGACTTGGACGGTAGCGGCCGCTCCAAGCTCGAGACCGGCGTGGCGTTTCTCGATCACATGCTCGACCAGGTGGCGCGCCACGGGCTGTTCGATCTGGAGGTGAGCGCCCGGGGAGACCTGCATATCGACGCGCACCATACGGTGGAGGATATCGGCATCACCCTCGGGCAGGCATTCGCCCAGGCGGTCGGCGACAAGAAGGGAATCCGTCGATATGGGCACGCCTACGTTCCCCTGGACGAGGCGTTGTCGCGGGTCGTCGTCGATCTGTCGGGGCGTCCCGGGCTGGAGATGCATGTGGAGTTTCCGCGCGCGCTGATCGGCAGCTTCGACGTGGATCTGTTTCACGAGCTCTTCCAGGGCTTCGTGAATCACGCCGCGGTGACGCTGCACCTGGACAGCCTGCGTGGACGCAACGCCCACCACATCGCCGAGACCTTGTTCAAGGCGTTCGGGCGCGCCCTGCGCATGGCCGTGGAGCCGGACCCGCGCCTCGGTGATGCGATTCCTTCCACCAAGGGCGCGCTCTGAGGGCCCCGGCGTGGCGCAGCGCATCGCAGTCATCGACTACGGCATGGGCAACCTGCGCTCGGTGTCCAAGGCCATCGAGCACGTGGCCGCAGCGGGCGACCAAGTGCTGGTGACCGACGACACCGAGGTCATCCTGGGGGCCGACCGCGTGGTATTCCCGGGGCAGGGCGCGGCGCGGGATTGCATGGCGGCCATCGGTGCCCACCACGTGCGCCGGGCGGTGCTGGAGGCGGCGAGCACCCGGCCGTTCCTCGGCATTTGCATGGGTTTGCAGGTCCTGATGGATTTCAGCGAGGAGAACCGGGGCACCGATCTGCTGGGGCTCTACGCGGGCCGCGTCCGACGCTTCCGAGGGGACATGGCCGGACCTGAAGGGCTGCCGCTCAAGATCCCCCACATGGGCTGGAACCGGGTCTGGCCCACGCGTGAGCATCCCCTCTGGGCCGGGATCGAGCCCGGCGCCCGCTTCTACTTCGTGCACAGCTACTACGTGGATCCGCTGGATACCCTGCTGCCCGCCGCGAGGACCGAGCACGGCATCTCGTTTACCAGCGTGCTGGCGCGCGACAATCTGTTCGCCGTGCAGTTTCATCCGGAGAAGAGTGCCGAGGCCGGGCTGCGGCTGCTGGAGAGCTTCGTGAGGTGGAGGCCGTAACCGGGGGAGCTCATCGTTTGTCCGGTAGTGGCTGCTTGACCGAAGGAGCCCACCGGTTGTCAGGGAGCGGCTGCGCCGCAACCTGACCTACCAATCGCCCGGGGTCGGAGAGGACTCTTCCAGATGCTGTTGATTCCTGCGATCGATCTGAAGGACGGCCAGTGCGTGAGGCTGCGTCAAGGCCGCATGGACGATGACACGGTGTTCTCCAACGACCCGCCGGCCATGGCCCGCCGCTGGCTGGACGCCGGTGCCAGACGCCTGCATCTCGTCGATCTCAACGGGGCCTTCGCCGGCGAGCCGGTGAACGGTACGGCCATCCGGCATATCGCCGCGGCGAGCCCGGAGCTGCCGATTCAGGTCGGCGGCGGCATCCGGGACGAGGCGACCATCGAGGCCTACCTCGAGGCCGGCGTATCCTACTGCATCGTCGGCACCCAGGCGGTGCGCGAGCCGGCCTTCGTCGCTCGGGCTTGCCGTGCGTTTCCCGGTCGCGTGATCGTAGGGCTGGACGCCAAGGACGGGATGGTGGCGGTGAGCGGCTGGGCGCAGATCACGGACCACCGGGTGATCGATCTCGCCCGCCGTTTCGAGGACGACGGCGTCTCGGCCATCGTCTATACGGATATAGGCCGCGACGGCATGCTCTCGGGCCCCAATGTGGGCGCGACCGCGGCGCTTGCCAACGCGGTGCGCGTGCCGGTCATCGCCTCGGGCGGCATCACCAACCTTGCCGATATCCGCGCCCTGTGCGAGGCGGAGACGGAAAACATCCTGGGCGCGATCACCGGGCGGGCCATCTACGAGGGCACTCTGGACTTCGCCGAAGGTCAGAGCCTCATGGACGAATTGAGCGGCGAGTAGCCGCGGCAATCGTGTACGCGGACTTCAAGGCGATGTCATGGCGCTAGCAAAACGCATCATCCCCTGTCTCGACGTAGATGCCGGCCGGGTGGTCAAGGGTGTCCGGTTCGTAGAGATCCGCGACGCCGGTGACCCGGTGGAGGTTGCGCGCCGCTACAACGAGGAGGGGGCCGACGAGATCACTTTTCTCGATATCACGGCCAGCTCGGATGAGCGCGACACCATAGTGCACGTGGTGGAGCGGGTGGCCTCGCAAGTCTTCATCCCGCTGACCGTGGGCGGGGGCGTCCGCAAGGCCGCCGATGTCCTGCGGATGCTCAATGCCGGTGCCGACAAGGTCGCCATCAACACCGCCGCGGTGTTCAACCCAGAGCTCGTGCGCGAGGTGTGCGACCGCTTCGGCTCGCAGTGCATTGTCGTGGCCATCGACGCCAAGCAGGCGAGCGCCGGGGGCGAGCCGCTGCGCTGGGAGGTCTTCACGCACGGAGGGCGCAAGCCCACGGGCCTGGACGCGATCGCCTGGGCCCGCAGGATGGCCGAGCTCGGGGCCGGGGAGATACTGCTCACCAGCATGGACCGGGACGGCACCAAGGCGGGCTTCGACCTGGAGCTGACCCGTGCCGTGAGTGAGGCGGTGCCCATCCCCGTGATCGCCTCGGGGGGAGTGGGCAATCTCCAGCACCTGGTCGATGGGGTCAAGCAGGGCGGCGCCGACGCCGTTCTGGCAGCGAGCATCTTTCATTTCGCCGAATACAGCATCGGTGAAGCCAAACGATTCATGGCCGCCCGGGGTGTGGAGGTGCGGCTGTGAGTGCCCAAGCTGGAGAGACGAGGAGGTAATCACCATGTCCAATCATCGCGTCCGGTCCTGGGCGCTCGCACTGGCGCTCTGCGTGCCCGCGGTAGCATTCGCCGAATCCGATCAGGAGGCCAAGCTCGACGAGGTGATGGAGGTCGTCGACGCTGTGGCCCGCATTCCCGAGCAGGGCATCCCGCCGGCTCTGCTGCGCAATGCCGAGGGCGTCGCGGTGATCCCCAATGTGCTCAAGGTGGGGCTGGTGATCGGGGGGCGCTACGGCAAGGGCGTGCTGGTGGTCAGACGCCCCAACGGGACCTGGAGCGACCCCGTGTTCGTGTCCATCACCGGGGGCAGCGTCGGCTGGCAGATCGGGGCCCAGTCGACGGACGTGGTGCTCGTTTTCGAGTCGCGCCGGGGTATCGAAAGCCTGCTGAAGCGCAAGTTCACGCTCGGGGCCGATGCCTCGGTGGCCGCCGGCCCGGTGGGTCGCGAGGCGTCCGCCGCCACGGACGCGGGGCTCAAGGCGGAGATCTATTCCTACTCCCGGAGCCGGGGTCTTTTCGCGGGGGTCTCCCTCGACGGCGCGGTGCTGCAGATTGACGACGGCGACGATGCCCTCTATTACCGGGCCTTCGATCTCACTCCCCGGCAGATCTTCGCCGGTGAGGTGGCTCGTCCCCCGGAATCTGCCGAGGGCCTGCGCAGCCTGCTGACGGATCTACAGGGCAAGTAGTCGTGACGGACACCCTGCACCGATTGGCGGAGGTGCTGGAGAGTCGCAAGGCGGGAGATCCGGAGCACTCCTATGTGGCGCGGCTCTATGCCAAGGGGCTGGATGCCATCCTGAAGAAGATCGGCGAAGAGGCCACCGAAACTGTGATGGCGGCCAAGGACGGGGACCCCGCGAAGGTGGTGTGCGAGACGGCAGACCTCTGGTTCCATTCGTTGGTGCTGCTCTCCCACCTGGGGCTGGGTCCCGACCAGGTCCTGGCCGAGCTCGAGCGCCGTTTCGGGCTGTCGGGTCTGGAGGAGAAGGCCCGCCGGGGAGGCTGAGGTCGGCTCTCGGGCCCGGGCGGGAGTTTGGGGTATTATTGTAAGAGGCTATGTACGCCCGGGAGCCAATCATGGCCGCATCGGGCTCAATGCTGGCGGTCCCTGCGGGCCGGCCTAAGCTTCAATTGGAGTCACCTATGGGTCTCGGCGGTATCAGCATCTGGCAGCTCCTGATCATCCTGGTCATCGTGCTGCTGCTTTTCGGAACCAAGCGTTTGAAGAACATCGGCGCCGATCTCGGCAATGCCGTCAAGGGCTTCCGCGGCGCGTTGAGGGAATCCGAGGAGTCGGACGAGGAGCGGGCGCCGGAGAAGTTGGAGCGAAAAGACAAGTCCGACGTGATCGAGGGCGAGGTTACCTCGCGCGACAAGGAACGTTCCTGACCCCCCACCTAGGCCCCGCCGGGACCGCCGAGCAGGGCGGGCGGTGAACACCCATGTTCGACATCGGATTCTGGGAGCTGGTCGTCGTCGCCGTTGTGGCGCTGCTGGTGATCGGCCCCGAACGCCTGCCCTCCGTGGCGCGCACCGCGGGGCTCTGGGTTGGCCGGGCCCGGCGCTTCGTCGGTGCGGTGAAGGCCGACATCGAGAGGGAGATCAAGGCCGAGGAGCTCAAGCGCATCCTGGGCGAGCAGGGGCGGTCCAACCCTCTGGATCGGATCATCGAAGAGACCAGGGAAACGCCCCGCAACCCTGGCCCGGAGAAGTCGCCCGAGGCCAGCGCGCCCGCAACGGGTCGCGGTGCTGAGGGGCGGTCCCATGGCGACGACTAGCGGGGTTCCGGAGGGCGGCGACGAGCAGCCCTTCGTTTCCCATCTGCTTGAGCTGCGTGATCGGCTGTTGCGGATGCTCGTGGCGATCGCCCTGGCGTTCGCGGCGCTGTTTCCCTTCAGCAACACCATCTACACCACCGTCGCGAAGCCTTTGATGAGCAGGCTGCCCGCCGGGGCGAGCATGATCGCGACCGAGGTCACCTCGCCGTTCCTGACCCCGTTCAAGCTGACACTCATCGTGGCGGTCTTCCTAGCCATGCCCTACGTGCTCTACCAGTTCTGGGGCTTCGTCGCCCCCGGCCTGTATCGCCACGAGCGCCGGCTGGTCCTGCCGCTGGTCTTTTCCAGCGTGGTGCTGTTCTACGTGGGCATAGCGTTCGCCTATTTCGTCGTGTTTCCGATGGTCTTCGCCTTCTTCGTGCACACCGCCCCCGCGGGTGTCGAGGTGATGACGGACATCAGTCACTACCTCGATTTCGTCCTCAGGCTGTTCTTCGCCTTCGGCGTGGGCTTCGAGGTACCGATCGCCACGATCCTGCTGGTCTGGATGGGGGTGGTCGACCGGGAGAGCATCGCCAAGCAACGGCCCTATGTGATCGTCGGGGCGTTCGTCCTGGGCATGCTCCTTACCCCCCCCGACGTGATCTCGCAGACCCTGCTCGCGGTGCCGATGTGGGGGCTCTTCGAGCTGGGTCTGTTCTTCTCACGGTTCTTCGTGCGCTCCGAGGGGGGGGAGGAGACGGAAGAGGCCGCTGCGGCCGTGGCATCGGTCGCGCCCGCACGGGCCGCGGTCCCGCCGGAGCCCATGCCGCCGACCGGTTTTCAGCTGCCCTCGGATGGCGCGGGTGATCCCGGCCGCGACCGTATCGAGCCCGAAGATGCGCCCGAGGAAGGGCATGAGCCTTCCGGTGAAGAGAGCGCGGCCGAAAAACTCGAGCGAGCCGCGAAGCTGTGCGGGCGGGGCGAGGATGGGCTCGCGAGGTCCCTGCTTTACGAGGTGTTGGTCGAAGGCGACGTCGAGCAGGTGGCGGCCGCGCGCAACCTGCTGAATCAGCTCGACGGGGGCGTTTGACTACCCGGAATCGCCATCAGCTCGCGTAGCGCATGCGGGTGCCGTGCATCAAGGACAGGTTGATCTCCTCGGCTCCCAGCTCGCGGGGAAACCAGGCGCCCGAGATCTTGGCATTGTGGATGCTGGCGCCCTCCAGGCGGGTGTCGCGCAGATCCAGACCCCGCAAATCCGCGTCCCGCAGGTAGCTTCCGCTCATGTCCAGGCCTCGCGGACTCATACCGCGTAGATCGAGGTGACGCAGATCGGCTTCCACCAGGTCGCAAGACTCGCCCTGCCCGCGGCGCCTGTTGAACTCATCGATCTGACCCAGGCGCAGCAGGTGGTACAAGGGGTCGTTCTTATACTGCGGGTCGCTCATTCCGGTGTTCTCCCAATCGTGTCATGGGCGGTTTTGGGCGTGATTCTAGCGCGTATTTCTTACCAGGGTCCGTCGCGAGGCGAGCGAGATACCCTCGGTTCCCAGGCACGGGAGAGCGGTGGTGCTCAGCGATGGGACTTGCCCACTCGCTCGATATGATGGATCCAATTGCGGAACATGGTGCCGACGCCGCCAGCGCCGTGGCGGCGACCCCGGAAGGTGCGAAAACATCCGCCTTCCTCGGGGCAGCGAGCCGAGCCTACGCACAGGAACCCGAAGATGAGCGCCGCGTCGATCGCCACAGCGCCGACCAGTGCGGGTGCGTGCAACATGGCATTGCGGTCGATCCAGCTGAGGATCGGAAGCTGGTACTGGGTGGCTACCCAGATCGAGGCGAACAGAAGCACCACGGCCAGGGCCGAGAACAAATCGGAGACCCATTCGTGATGGCGAGCGTAGGACTTGACGTGGGCGCAGAACGACATCGCAGGCTCTCCGAGCGGAAAAGGCTAACCATCATACTGCGAAATGTGTGGTTTTGGATAGCGTGTGATTTTGTACAGCCCGCCGGTCCTTCGGCGGTGCCCCGGTCTTGATTCGGGCTTCGGACGGCGCTGGGCCCTGGCCTCTCAGGGGTGCTTCGACCCGCCCAAGCAGGGGGGAGAGGCGGGTGTCGTACCCCCTTTGGCGAACCATTCCTCGGGGGTCCAGGCATGGAGTGCCAAGGCGTGCAGGCCCGATTCGAACTGGGCCTTGAGTGCCGCGTTTATCATGCGATGTCGCTCGATCGGCCTGGCTCCGACGAAGCGGTCACTCACTACCACCACTTTGAAGTGGGACTCGGACCCCTCCGGCACGCTGTGCATCCCGCTCTCGTTGACGACTTCGAGATGCAGCGGGGCGACTGCCTCGCGAATCCGGCTTTCGATGGTCTCCTGCACGCTCATGCTCCCACCTCTTGCTTGTCTGACGGTAACCAAGGCAATTGGGGGTCGGCCCCGCGCAATTCCAGGCCCGGTGGTGCCTATTCGGCGCGGGAACCGCGGAGGGCCGGCCGAGCCGCGACAGGCCGCCCGGCCGGCGAGGGTCATCTATCGACAAGATCCCCAGCCGAAACGGGGGATTTCCCTCAATCGGTCAGGCAAGCAGCTCATTGGCGATCACGTACTGGCGTTCTGCCTCATTGTCGATGCTGACCTCGCCGCTCTCGATCATGTGGGAGCTCTTCGCCATGCGGGCATGCATCGCCGCTTTCCAGGCGGGGCTGACGCCCGAGCCCAGCCAGTCTTCGGGCGTCAGGGCGGCGGCGCAGGCGGCCGCTACGAAGTGCTCGGCCTGGGCCGCCCAGTCCGCATCGCGCCCGCAGGCCGTATAGGTCTCCACCGCGATCGAGCGCGCCGTTCGAAACGCTTCTTCCACCTCCTCGGGGGCGCTCTTTGGATTCGCCGCGACCTCCGCCGCGCGCCTCAGGCGGTGGTCCCCCGTGAGGTCGATGACGCTCAATACGAAACGCCCTGCCAGGGTCCGCTGGAGATCGAGGGCCATACCCTGCAGGGCATCACGCAGCTCGCGGTCGTTATCGATGGTGGCCATGGTCTTTTACCTCCTTAGGGGAAAGAGCAGGAATCTGGCGCCTCGAGGCATCGGATAGTTCTGGCCTCAGGCCGCGCGAGTGGCCCCCTTCCGTCATGGCGGGATCGGGGCGGTTGAGCCGTGATCGACCAGCTCCACCTCATCCACGCCTATGTACTGCAGGATCGTCTGGACCACCGCGTCGATGGCGGGCTGCGTCTGCGCCGAATATAGCAGCTGCCGATCCACTCCTTCGGTCCATCCGTAGAGGGAGTGACGCAGCGCATCGGCCGTTCGCACGCTGCTCTGGATGTCGCCCAGGAGGCGGATGTATTCGCTGCGCGTCGGGGCCAGCCCCAGACCCTCGAATAAGCGGCCCAACTGCTCCAGGAGCCCCGCAGCGTTTTCCTCGAGCCCGACATCCCGCGGCCGATAGGGCACCTGTCGCGACGAGACCCGGTTTACCCAGACGCGAAAGCTGTGCTTCTGCAGAGAGTGATAGAGCGGTGTCTCGGAGACCAGGAACACCAGCAGGTTTTGTCGGTTTGCGTAGTAGAGCGCATCCCGGAAGCTCCATCGCGCCTGGGTGAGGAGCTGGTAGATCCGGATGTGCTGGCGAAAATCGGCGGCCTGGAGCTGGTCGAGTATGAGGATGGTTCCTTCGCCCTCGCTGAACGCGCAGGCCTCGCTGATCACTTGATCGAGGGGCTCGATGGGCGGCTCTTCGCGCCCGAGCTCGTCCTTGGTGGGAGGCAGGATGATGTCCGGCTGGGGTGGGCTCTGCTGGGTGAAGTCGTGGTAAAGGACATACGGGTACTCCAGGGCCTGTGCCAGCGCGCTCGCGAAGGCGGTCTTGCGGCGTCCGCAGTCTCCTTCGACATTGAGGGCCCGGACCCCTTGGAATGGACCGGACATCAGGCAGTGGACCTGATAATCGTACTCGTCGTTCGACTCGAAGCCGTGGCGAGCCATCCGATCCTGCAGGCCGGTCATAATAGGACGGGATCAGAGTAGGTTCGTGTAGAAGCCTTTGAAGTTGGTCTCACCCAGGTAGCGCCAGCCGTGATCGATCGTCGGCGCAAAGCGCAGGTAACGTTGCCCGACCAGGACCTTGGCTCCGTTCTCCTCGAGCACGAAGTCCAGCTGCAGCACCACCGTTGCGGATTGCCTCCATGGCAACAGGGTCCGAGCCGCGCGAATCGCGGTCACGGTCACGTCCTGGGTGATCAGGGAGCCGGCCTGGTCGGCGACGACCTCCAGGGAGCCGTCCCCCGGCAGGGACTCGGAGATCTCCCCGAGGGTCTTGGAGTGGAGATCATCGTTTAGCGCCTGCTGGGCCCGGCGGATCAGCTCGGGGTCCTGGACCTTGGAAACCTGGTTGAACTGGTACATGGCCGCGGCCAACAGGATCGCGATCAACACCAACAGTCGGGTGATCAGTTTGCCCACCGTTTGTCACTCCCTTTCGGCTCCCTAACCCCGCAAAGCATAATCCTTAGGATAATCCTTTCCCGGGCGACTTGCCCGTTGCCGGTCCCGGGCTCGGGCAGGTGGCCCCGGATATCAGCCGATGCCTTCCCAGAAGGCCGAGTCTCTCGCGAGGAAGTCGTGGAACGGGATGTAGTGCGATCCGTCGCAAGAGAAGTTGAGTCCTACGATGCCGTTGAAGATGTTGAGGGAGCCGGAGCGCAGATAGATGGTCTCGTCGGCAAAACGCAGGTGTCGGAAGGTGTCCAGGATCGCCCGGATCTGCTGCGCCGGAATCGTGGCGTCCGCGGGGTAGGGGCGGTGCGGATAGGCCAGGCAGGTGTCCGGGTCGATGAGCTCCTCGAGCCCCAGCAGGCGGAAGCGGTACGGGTCGTCCATCAGCCAGAGGGTGGCCCGGCTGCTTGAGAAGTGGATCTTGCTGTGGAAGACCCCGTGCTGGGTGATCAGCTCATCGAGGACCGGGATGACCTCGTCGATGTGGCGATCCATCAGGCTCTCGAAGCGGCGCTGCTGGAACAGCGTGCTGCGGATGGCCGGGTCGCCCCGCAGCTGTTTCCATTGACCCGGCTCTTGGTAGAGCTCGCGGGTGAGCGGCAGGTCGCGCAGGTCGAAGTCGGCGCCCAGGAAACCGACGAGGATCTCGTCCCGCCGCACGGTTTGGACCGCCGTGACGGAGGGGCGGCTGGCGCGCAGGCTGATGTACGCCTCGGACAGACGCAGGCCCTTGCTGGGGCGGTCTTCAGTCATGTACGGGCGCGCCGCGCGGTCGCGACCGAGGTCCGCATCGATCGGTCCTTCGGCCGACGCGTTGGCGCTGATCTGGCGCGCCGCCAGGTCCATCGCATAGAGAAATTTGCAGTAAGGGATCTCGCGCAGTCCCTCCAGGAGCACGCGGTCGAGCGCCCCCTTCTCGGGCCAGACCCGGGCGCAACGGCGGGCGATCCGCCCGAGCGGGTCGACCAGCATGTTCAGCAGCGAGGCGCGTTGGCGGGCGATGCTCTCCCGCAAGGACGTAGAGGGCTGAGGCTGAGGGGCTTTCGTCATGCCGGCTCCATGATACGGATCGCGCTTCTCAGCCGGCCTTGGGCAATGCCTTGCCGCGGGCACAGCGCTCAGCTCAGCGGTCCGATCCTGTATCCGGCGTGTCGCTCGTAAACCCGGCCCTGGCTCAGAAAGCTGATTCGAAAGACGTGCATCGGATCGTGGAACGTCGGATCTCCGCCCGAGGGTCTCTCATTGTCCCCCGGTGCCCGGGCCGATGTACAGCGACCGCACCGATGGCGGGGTGCGCGTCGATGCTATCATCCGACAAGCCCGCCCCGGCGCCGCCCCGGTGCTCGCGCGGGCCGGAGGCGACGATGAGATTGAAGGACACCGAACATTTTGCAGCGGGGCAGTCGCTGCCCTGGAACGAGGCGATCGAGGCCCTGCCGTTCAACGAGCAGGGGCTGCTTCCGGCGGTGGCCCAGCAGTACGACAGCGCCGAGGTGCTCATGCTGGCCTGGATGAGCCGCGAGTCCCTCGAGGAGACGCTCGCGACCGGGCGGGTTTGCTACTGGTCCCGCTCGCGGGGCCGGCTCTGGCGCAAGGGCGAGACCTCGGGCCAGGTGCAGCGCCTGCACGAGCTGCGCCTGGACTGCGACGGCGACGCCCTGCTGCTGCTGGTGGATCAGACGGGTCCCGCCTGCCACACCGGGCGGCGCAGCTGCTTCTACAACGCGGTGCGGGGCGATCGCCTGGAGGTGATCAGCGATCCGCTGATCGACCCCGATGAGCTCTATCGCTCCTAGCCCGGACGCCGACGCAGCCATGGTCCGCCCCCTGGAAATCACCCCGATCCCAGCCTTCGACGACAACTACATCTGGCTCTTGCGCAACCCCGATGGTGCGGCCGCGGCGGTCGTGGACCCGGGGGACGAGGAGCCGGTGCTGGAGACTCTGGCCCGCGAGGGGCTGGAGCTCTCGGGGATCCTGATCACGCACCGCCACGGCGACCACACCGGCGGCGTGCGCGGGCTCAAGGCGGCCTTTCCCCAGGTGCCGGTCTGGGGCCCCGCTGGCGAGGAGATCGCGACCCTGACCCTTCGCCTGCGCGAGGGCGACCGGGTGCAGATCCCGGGTATAGAAGCGAGCTTCCGGGTCCTGGACGTGCCGGGGCACACCCGCGGCCACATTGCCTATTGGGGCGAGGGGGTGCTGTTCTGCGGCGACACCCTGTTCGCGGCCGGGTGCGGGCGGGTCTTCGACGGCACCGCCGCCCAGCTTGCCGACTCCCTGGCGCGCATCGCCCAGCTGCCGCCGGAGACGCTCGTCTACTGTGCCCACGAGTACACCCTGGCCAATCTCGGGTTCGCCCAGTGGGTGGAGCCGGACAACCCCGCCCTGGCCCAGCGCCGTCGCGACGACCGGGCGCTGCGTGCCGCCGGCCGCCCCACGGTCCCCTCGACGCTCGCCCTGGAGCTGGCGACCAACCCGTTCCTGAGGGTCGGGCGAGCGGAGGTCCGCCAGGCCGCCGAGGCCTACGCGGGCCGCCCGTTGAGGGACGATGCGGACACCTTTGCGGTGGTGCGGGGCTGGAAGGACCGGGACTATGACTGACGCGCGCGAGGCACAGCCATGAGCACGACGCTGATCGTCAACGCCCGCATGGTCAACGAGGGCCACAGCAGCGAAGGCGACCTGTTGATCCGCGACGGCCGCATCGAGCGCATCGCGCCGGATCTCGGCTGGGTGGCCGCCGCCGAGGTCATCGATGCGGCCGGCGCACTGCTCATGCCGGGCGTGATCGATGATCAGGTGCATTTCCGCGAGCCCGGCCTCACCTACAAGGGCGACATCCAGTCGGAGTCGCGCGCCGCGGTCGCCGGGGGCATCACCAGCTACATGGACATGCCCAACACCAGGCCCCAGACCGTGACCTTGGAGGCACTTCAAGACAAGCACCGCCTCGGTGCGGAGCACTCGCTCGCCAACTATTCGTTCTATCTGGGCGCGACCAACGACAACCTCGACGTCGTCCGCTCCCTGGACCCGCGCCAGTGCTGCGGCATCAAGGTCTTCATGGGGGCCTCCACCGGCAACATGCTGGTGGATGATCCCGCCGTGCTGGAGAAGCTGTTTCGCGACGCCCCGGTGCTGATCGCCACCCACTGCGAGCACACCCCCACGATCCTGCGCAACGAGGAGATATTCCGCCGGCGCTACGGCGAGGACGTGCCGATGCGGTTTCACCCCCAGATCCGCAGCGAGGACGCCTGCTTTCGCTCCTCCAGCCTGGCGGTGGACCTCGCCCGAATCCACGGGGCCCGCCTGCACGTGCTGCATCTCACCACCGCGCGGGAGCTGGCGCTGTTCCAGAGCGGCTCCGCCCCGGACAAGCGCATCACCGCCGAGGCCTGCGTCCATCACCTGTGCTTCGACGAGCGCGATTACGAAACGAAGGGGTCCTGGATCAAGTGCAACCCCGCGATCAAGACCCGCGCCGACCGCGACGCGCTGAGGGCCGCCCTGGTGGACGGGCGCATCGATCTGATCGGCACCGACCATGCCCCCCACACCCGGGAGGAGAAGGCCGAGACCTACTTCAGGGCCCCTTCGGGGCTCCCGCTGGTGCAGCACGCGCTGCCCATGGCGCTGGAGCTCTACCACGCAGGGCTGGTGCCCTTGGACCTGCTGGTGGACAAGCTGACCCACGCCCCGGCCCGCCTGTTCGGCATCGCCCGACGGGGGTTCCTGCGCGAGGGCTACTGGGCGGATCTGGTCCTGGTCGACCTGCATGCGCATTACGAGGTGCGTAACGAAGACGTGCTCTACAAGTGCGGCTGGTCGCCCCTGGAAGGGCGTTGGCTCAGCTCGCGGGTGCTCACCACTTTCGTCAACGGCCGAAAGGTCTACGACCGCGGCACCATCGACCAAGCGGTCCGCGGACGCCGCCTCGAATTCGACCGCCCGTAGGAGCGAGCTCCAGCTCGCGATCCAGCCCTCAGGCTGGCACGCCGCTCTTGGCCACCGACCCCTTGTCGACCCCCTCGAATGCCCTGACCAGGTAGCGGTGCCCGGGGTGGTCGGTGGCCAGGCGCTCGGCCAGATGCCGGGCGATATTCTCGACCGTCGATTCACCTTCGATGAGATAGCAGCGCTCCTGCGGAAGCTCCAGCTCGAAGCGACCCTGGCCGCCCTCGTAGGCAAATCGGAAATAGCGGATGCCCTGACGGGTAAGCTCGCCTCGGACGTGGCTGCGGGTGGCGATGTAGACGTTGCGCCAGCGCTCGGCCCACTCGACCTCCAGGGCCGGGCTGCGCCTGCCATCCTGGTGGATTTCCAGCCGGGAGCGGTGGCCGTGGGCGATACGCTGGCAGTTCCCTTCGTGCTGCGGCAGGCCGTGGCTGTACTGATAGAAGACGCTGTCGATCGGCTCCGGATAGACGCGTACGCTCAGGGCATCGACGTTCTCGGGAAGACCGGGAGTCAGCGCTGCGGTAATCGCGCGCTCCAGGGCCTGCGGGGTGATTGCGTCGGCGTCGATCGTGCGCACCGCCGAAGGCGGCGAGCAGTGCAGGATCTCATGGCCCTGGTGGTCGCGAAAGCGCAGCCGCCGCCCGCCCGGGATGTCCTCGGTCCGTGTGCCCGGGTAGCGGCCGGGGACCAGCAGCTTGTGGTCGAAGTGCTCGTCGATCGTGCGCTTGACCTCACGCTTGACGCGTCCGAAATCCACCACCATGCCTTGGCGATCCAGCGAGCCCTCCAGCTCCAGGTCCACCAGCCAGCTCTCGCCCAGAAGCCCGCGCTCCGGGTCCAGGTACGAGAAGTCGATGATGGTGAGCCGGTTGACGAATAGCCGGGTCATGGCGCTTTGCCCGGAGAGAAGAGATGGAGCCACCGAGGAGACTTGAACTCCTGACCTGCCGATTACGAATCGGCTGCTCTACCAACTGAGCTACGGTGGCGCGGTGTGTGTAGTATGGACCTGCCATCCCTGGCGCAACTCCGAGACTTCAGTTGACCCCCAGCCCGGCCGTCCTGGCCGGTCGTTCGCCGAGCTTCCTTTGTCCGCTGGACAAAGGGTCTCGGCTCACCCAACTGAGCTACGGTGGCTGGTGTGTCTAGGGGGCCATCGGAAAGGGGGCGAGTATAAGCAAGCCCCGATGGACAGACAAGCGACGGTCAGCCTCCGCGGCTCACTCGCGTGGCGCACTCAGGCCGTAAGGCTCCGGCCTGACGATCGTTGGGCGTCCCAGGACCAGGTCGGCGAGCAGGCGGGCGGACCCTGGGGCAAGCACGACCCCGTTGCGGAAATGACCGGCGTTGACGTACAAGCCCTCCAGGCCGGGGAAGGGACCTATAAACGGGATGCCCTGGGGCGAGCTCGGACGCAGACCTGCCCACTGGCGGCGGATCGGATAGTCCTTGAGCGCCGGACACAGCCGCCGCGAGACGGCGGACAGCTCCGCCAGAGCGGCATCCGTGGTCTCCTTCTGAAATCCGGCGTACTCCACGGTGCTGCCCATCAGTATCCGGCCGTCCAGGCGCGGGATGAGGTAGCGCCCCTGGCCGAGCACGATCCGGCGCACCAGGCCGGGCTCGGCGTCGTACAGGATCATCTGGCCGCGCACCGGCTGGACCCGGAGCTGGGTGCCCAGCTCCCGCAGGAGCTCCGCCGTCCAGGCACCGGCACAGGCGACGACCCGGGGAGCCTCCAGCAGGCCCCGATCGGTCTCCACCCCGGTTACGCGGCCGCCCTCGGCGAGTATCCGGTGCACCTCCACGCGCTCCCGGATGTCCACTCCCCGGCGCTCGAGGTCCAGGCGCAGCGCTGCCGCCAGGCGCGGGTTTCGCACCTGGGCGACGTCCGGAAGCCAGATGGCCTGCTCGGGCGGGTCGGCCAGGGCGGGCTCCAGCTCGGCGATGCGCTCCCGCCCGACGCAGTCCAGGCGCACGCCGTGTCGCTCGGCCCAGTCCCGCGCCTGCGCGAGCTCTTCGGTATCGAGGATCAGGAGCCCGTTCTGGACCCACTGGGGGTCAAGGCCGGTGTCCCGCGCCAGCTCCTCGGCCAGGGCGCGGTAATGCGCCTGGCTCCAGGCGGCGAGCCGCGTGACCGCCTCGGGGTAACGCCAGGGGTACAGGGGCGAGAGGATGCCGCCGCCCGCCCAGGACGACTCCCGGCCGGTCTCACCGCGCTCGAGGAGGCAGACGTCCATCCCCGCTTCGCGCAGCTCGCGGGCGCTGAGCATGCCGATGATGCCGCCGCCGATGACGATGCAGTCGGTCATCGGGAAGATCGGAGCAAGGGAGCCATGGATGTCGATGCCCTTGTCGCGCTCGGTGCGCTGCCGGTCGGCGTACCTGAGGCTGCAGGGCTACCAGCAGGCGGCGCTCGAGCCGTGGCCGCTGCTGGCATTCACCGTGAGGATCTTGCAGCTCGTGCCGTTCTGCGTGTCCGTCGCCTGGGAGGTGCCGCTCCCGTCCGCTTGGACTTTGAACGCCGATGCAGTGGTGCTGGCCGCCACCACCGAATAGGTGTAGTAGGTGGTGGGCAGCGTAGTCGCGGGCGACAGATCGGTCAGATCGCTCAGGGTCGACGTGTACGTGGTGTTGTTCACCCGCCAACGGGTCTCGCGCAGCGCGAGGTCCTGCAATGCGGACTTGGCCTCGGCGCGGCGCGCCTTCTGGACGTACTTGGTCATCAGCGGGTAGCCGATCGCCGCCACGATGCTCAGGATCGCGATGACGACCAAGAGCTCGATGAGCGTGAGTCCCATCCCGTGCCGCTCGATCATTGGCTCTTGCTCCGTTGGGGGCCTCGATCCGATGAAACCGCCAAATTCTGAACGACGGTGCGGCCCAGGGATAGTGCTCGGCGCCAGCCTCGCTTAAACTCTAAACCATGCCTACCCGGTTAGAACAGGTTGACACTTTGGGGTATGCTCCGGCGCATGTCCGATTACCCGCGGAGTCTGTTGGAGTTTCAGCATCTCTTCCCTGATGAGGCAGCCTGCGCTCGCCATCTGGAGCGTATCCGGTGGCCAGAAGGATTCGAATGCCCATCCTGTGGTCAGGTCGGTGACCCGTGGCGTCTCCAGGCCAGACTGGGACCAGATGAGCCCGTGCTAACCGGATAGGCATGCTCTAAACTATACGAGATGGCGCTGCTGTACAAGCGCCAGCGGTGTGAGCTGCCGGGCGACAGACTGGGCTCACGCTGGGGCGATTGTTGCAGCCCTTGCCCGGGCGCTGGATTCGGCTTGTACTTGGGATGCCGGATGTCAAGTCCCTGGCCGACCAGGGAGGGCTGTAGCGCGGCGCCTCGCATCGGCAACAGGAGGCGCGCTGCGCACCTTTGCTGAGCGTCCCGGGAGCATCACGTATAGCGGGTACACGGAAGTCAAGCCCCGAATGGAACGGAGTACAGCGGGACCGCGCGACTCATCTCCGGCTACGGCATCCAGATCGACGTGGAGCTCAGCCTGCTCGGCTAGGCCCTGATCTGCTTGGACAGCGCCAACACGGCCCGCAATATCGGTTACAAGGAGTGTCAGCGATGGGGTCGAGGTTCGTGCCGACGGCGGGTCTGCCTCTCGGCAAGATAGGGTGGGGCGGTGCGGGTGCCGCGCCCTCGACGCAGCGCCAGCAGGGTCTCACCCTGGTCGAGCTCCTGATCAGCCTGGTGCTGGGGTTGGCTGTCGGCGCCGCCGTGCTGTACGTCTATGTCGGGACTGTCTCCGCCCAAAACGACACCAACACCCTCACCGAGCTCGAGGTAGAGCTCTCGGCGGCGCTCAACCTGATGGCCCGCGACATCCGCCGAGCCGGCTACGACGCCGGTGGCCTGGCCTACGCGGTCTCACCCAAGACCAGCGGTACGGCGACCTTCGACAGCGGGTTTAGTATCGATGAGGACCACTCCGACTTGGGCGCCAATCCGGGTTGCCTGCTCTACACCTATGACGAGAATGGGAACGCAGAGGTGGATTCCCCTGATGAGGAATTCGGCTGGCGGCTCAAGGACGGCGCTGTTGAAAAGCGGAAGGGCGGGAAGTCGTGCAGCGATTCGGACTGGGAGGATCTGACGTGGACCACCTACGCGAACATCCAGGCACTGATCTTCACCGTGGTTCCGTCCGTGGTCGAAGTGAAGCTGACCGATCGCACCGTGCAAGTCAACACCCGGGACGTGCACATCAGCCTGACCGGACAGGCGACGTTGCGTGGAGGGGCCACGGTGAGCCGTACCCTCGAAGAGACCGTCAGAGTCCGCAACGATCACTTGACCCAGCTCTGAGGTCCCGAGGTGACGACCATGGGTGCCAAAGCATATCGCAAGCAGCAGACCGGGCCGGCCCGCCAGGCCGGCTTCGGGACCCTGATCTTTGCCCTCGTCATCCTCACGGCGCTCACCCTCGTGGTGTTCTACGCCGCCCAGACCGGGCTGACGCGGCAGCGCATCACGGCCAACGAGATCCGCACCCGCGAGGCCCTGGAGGCCGCCGAGGCCGGGGTCGAGCGGGCCATGACCTACCTGGACGCGAACCGCACCTACGTCGCTTCGAGCGATGTCGGAGGCTGGGTCCACACCGGCAACGTCCATTGGCTGGGCTGCGGCGGCTCGCTGCCGACCACCTTGCCCTGCAGTACGATCAAGGATCTCCAGACCCAAGGGGCGCTGCCGCCTGCCCATCCTTCCGGCATCTCTTTCTCTCCCCCTGCCAATCATTGGCTGGGCTCAAGCGTCGCGGACTATGTCGTCTACACCTCAGCAGGGGGGACGGCCCCCGCCATGCTCCCGGGCACCAACGCGGCCGGCCCCGTTTCCAAGCCGAAGAGTATGTTCACCTCCCCGGCCAACGGGGATGCGCCCGCCGAGGTCTATCTCGCCGCGCTCTGCGCGGACACCGACGAGAACAATGTCTGCGATGGCGTGGCCCCCAAGGTCGGCTTGGGATCGGCCTTCCTCGTCGTCTCCACGGGCTACTCGGCCGACCAGAGCGGGGAGGCGACGGTGCAGCAGGGCATCGACCTGACCCCGCAGGTGGCGAGCCCGCCGGATGCCCCTCTGGTCGCCTCGAGCAGCATCAACCTGGGCGGGAACATCGAGCTGGTCACTAACCCCAACGGGGGCGGGCCGGGCGTGCCGCTCTCGGCCTGGTCCAACCAGTCCGTGACGATCGGTTCTAATGCCGTGACCTGCCAGCTCGGCGAGTTCCTCGAGTCCGGCACGCCTACCCTGGACCCGAACAGCGGCGTCTACACCTGTCCGGCGTCCGGGGGCGGCAGCTGCAGCTGCTCTCATGCGAACGCGACCGGTCAACTCAGCTACAAAGACAACCACACGGTTGGTGGAGCGACGGGGGCGACCCAGAATGGGGGGGACATCCTGGGCAACGCAACCCCGTTCCCCCCCGACCTGTTCGCCTATGTGTTCGGCTATTCCCGGACGCAGTACACGCTCATCAAGAACAAGGCCCAGGTGGTCCCGGATTGCACCGGCTTGGGCCCGAGCTCGACCGGGATCATCTGGGTCACAGGCACCTGCCGTGTTGCGACGGGGGCCACTGTCGGCTCGATCGCCAACCCGGTGATCGTCGTGGCGGAGGACCGAGAGATGCGCCTCAACTCGAATACGACGGTCTTCGGGCTCCTGTTCGCCTTCGACGCCAATAACGACGGCGCCGGGGCGACCATAGACATCAACGGGACAGCCGAGGTCTACGGCGCGATCCTGGCGGAGGGGGTCAATCTGACCAACGGGACGCTGGTCTTGCGCTACGAGAAGAAGGTGCTGATGAATCTCTCTCAGAGCGCCGGCGGTGCCAGGGTGGCGCGGATTCCAGGCACCTGGCGTGACATGTGATTTCGAGGTGACCACCATGAAGCATCCCCATAGGGCACCCGAGCGCGGCTTCAGCGTGATCGAGGTGCTGATCGCGGTGGTGATCTTCTCGGTCGCCCTGGTCGCCCTGGCCCGCTTCCTCGGAGGCCTGATGGTCGCCAGCAGCGACGCCAAGGCGCGCACCTTCGCCTCCGCGCTGGCCCAGCAGAAGATCGAGGACCTGCGCCAATTCTCCTATCAGGACCCTGCGAGCGGGTCGACCACCACCTTCGGCTATGCAGATATCCAGGACAATGCCGGTGGGACCAAGCTTTCAGGCAGCTCAACCCTACGCATACCCTCGGGCGCGGTAAGCATCGCGGACTCCAACGTGGGCTATACGCTCGCTTGGACCGAGACCGACTACTACTACCCACCGAACGGCGGAGCTCCTGTGCTTGCCAGCGCCTGGAATAGCAGCTGGGGTACGATTCCGACTTACTCGGACTTCAAGCAGGTCACCGTCACCGCCAGCTGGCTCGACCCCTCGGGGGTCAGCCAGTCGGTGAGCATCCCTGGGCAGATCAACTCGGTGGCGCCTTCCATGTTGGCCCGCAGCGGCTCACCCCAGCCGGACCGCACCTCGCCGGTGGTCCATTACACCCCCCAGGGCGCTCCGGAGGTCGTCTCGATCCCGGTGGACGTGGGCGGCGGCAAGCAGCGCCAAACCAGCAAGCCCCTACCCGATATCGTCCAGAACGGGCTGGTGGTCGGGGTCACCTTCAGCACCATAACCTACAACAACCTCGGCAACAACACGTACGCCAACCTGGTCCAGGAGGACTTCATCACGCTCAACTGCACCTGCAAGCTGGACGGCAACGTCGGCTCGCCGAACCACAATGCCCCCCTCCATTACGCGGTCTCCCGGGCACTGTGGAACGGCTCGGCGCTCCAGGATCGGGTGGGCAAGCAGCTCCTCAAGAGCTATGGCGAGACCACTGTTGCTCTACCTCAGGGTAACTGCAGCGCCAACAACGCAGACGCCTGTGCCGAGTACGCTCTTTGCCAGACCTGCTGTGCGACCCATTTCGACCCGGACGGTGACAACGTCGCGCTCGCCGACAGCTGCGACCCGAGCGATCCGACGCGCGCGCTGAATTGCTACGACGCCCACAGGGACCCGAATGAATACCGGTCCGTCAGTGTGGACGGCGGTACGGCCTATTACATGAAGCACTACCACTACTCCGGCGGGACCTGGAGCGAGGCGCTCCATCCCAACGACGCCTACGAGGACAGCTGCCGGTTCAAGCGGGTGGACGGGTTCTGGCGGGTGTTTCCGGACTGGCACGTGGCCGGGTTCACCACCGTCCAGGACTCTGACCTGGGTAGCACCGGGACCCTGCAGAGCCCCTACATCGCCCGGGTCAAGTCGATCGTCCAGAATGTGATCGGCCATAGCAGTGACGCCAGCGGGACCGTTCTCAACCCGACCAATCCGCTCTACACCGGTGTGGCCCAGATGGCCAATACCCGGATCAGCCTGACGCCGGCGCAGGTCACCCAGGCCCAGTCGCGCACGGTCTTCGTGGACGACATGACGCCGGATGAGATCGACTTCCTGCAGGACCCCAACAACTTCCCCAGCGGCCAGGACGACAGGCTGCAGTACGTGCCCTTCCACGAGGTCAACACCGCCTTGCTGTCGGAGTGGTATCCGCGCTGCAACCTCACGGGTAGCTCCCCGCGCAAGAACTGCGCGACCCCCGTCAGCTATTACGCGCCGGTTGGATACGCTGTCCAGCCCCGCACGGTGACGGTGCAAAACCAGGACATCGACCTGATCCAGGACCCGAACAACAACTACTACGGCTCCTACTTCCGCAGCATCGTCCAGGCGGGTGCGACCGTGTCGGCTCCCACCAGCGCCCTGGCGTGGTCCGACATCCAGAACGCCAACACCGGCATTACCGACGGCATCACCGACGGCAGCACTTACTTCGGTAAAGCCGTGTACCCCAGCTACAGCGTGGCGCCGAGCTCCCTGCCGGTCACGGTTACACCCTCAATCGGCTCGCGTACCTTCGTCGTAAAGGTCATCACGGACGGTACGGTCACCATACACGGCCACAATGCTAATGCACTCGACTCCACGCAGTTCATCGTCACCAGCCTGGACAACGTGGTCACGCAGCCCACTTGCTCGGTCGGCAGTTGGGCCAACGGCATAGGCAAATTCAACTGCTACGTGCCCTCGACCGCGACGTCGCTCACTATCGGCGTGGGCGTTGTTGCCAGCGCACCGAGTAGCAATTATTCCGTGTCGCCGTCGCTACCACTGACCGCCGACGGTACCAGCGGCTTCACCACGGCGCAGCAAGACGGGACTTTCTTCAAGTTCACCTATGGCTATATCGGCCCCTGAGCGGTGGGGCCGACGGGCGTCGTTTCCGCCTTGTCGGGCCCGCCCCTGAAGTACTGGTCCGGCGGTGACCCCCGGGCGAGCGGCACCGTCGAGCCTCGGGCTCCCAGCCCTTGACAGGCCCGCCCAAGCTGTTTGAGCATCAGCCAGAGTCCGGGACGGGCCCTGGATCACCAAGGAGGCAATGGATATGCCCTCGACACGGACGCGCGCTGCACAACCCGAAAGCCCTGCCCGGGGCTTCTATCCCCTGAGTCCCTCAGTCCCTGGCCTCCCCCCGGTCGAGGGCTGGTCTGGATGGGGGCGCTGTTGCGCTTGGCCCTCCCGGGGCTTCACCCTGTTGGAATTGGTGCTGGCGCTGGCGGTGCTCACGGTGCTGCTCGCCGTCGGTGTCCCGGGCTTCAGCGCGTTGGCCGACAAGAGCACCCTGAGAGGCGCCGCTCGGGCGCTTCACGCGGATCTGTGGCTGGCGCGCAGCGAGGCGATTAAGCGCAACCGGCCCGTCACGCTGAGCTTCGGGCGGGTCTCGGATACCCAGTGGTGCTATGGGCTGGCGGAGGGCAAGACCGGCTGCGACTGCCTGGCCGGCGACTGTGCGATCGACGGGGTCAGGCAGGTCCGGACGTCGCAGGACATAGGCGCCGGGGTGCTGATGCAAGCCCTCCCCAGGTTCTTTCCCGGGGGCGTGTCGCGCATCACCTTCGATCCGATGGACGGTACCGCCGGCAACGGCACCATCCGCCTCGTCTCCGGGGAGGGTGTCGAGGCCCGCGTGGTGGTGAGCCGCCTGGGGCGGGTCCGGGTCTGCACGTCGAATTCGGAGACCTACGGACTGGAGGGGTGTCCCTGATCCCGGCCCGCCAACATTTCTCACCTGCATTCGTTGAGAGGCGTCCCAGATGCACGTGGATGCAAGGCGCGCGACTGGGCGGGCGCGCAGGCGTACTCGAAACCCTCGTAGGGTGGGAAAGCGAAGCGCATCCCGCCGAACAAGTTGATGCCAAGGCCCGCCCACGGGCCGCGCCCGACGCAGCCGACGAGGGCAGATCGGGCGCCGCGGCAGGAGGCTTGTGAGAAATGCGGGCTGGCGAAGGTGCTGTCCGGGAATGGCTTGGCTGGGGTGCTCGCGCTTGAGAAGCGGCGTAACCTGGCAGATGTGCGGCGCCTGGTCACCGTTGGTAGGAGCAGGGGCTCGAATATCGGAGGCGGCTTGTATGAAGGTGAAGGTGATTGTCCACAAGCCGGGCCGAGCGCAACGCCGCAGACGTGCGCCGCGGTAAGAGGTCGGTGAGAAACGGGGCTCGGGCCTGCGGTCAAGCACCCCTCAGCAACGCCTTGGGAAGGGCGAATACCACCTCCTCCTGGCGCCCTTGGGCCTCTTCGACCCCCTCGGCGCCCCAGGCGCTCAAGCGGGCCACGACCTCCGAGACCAGGATCTCCGGGGCCGAGGCCCCGGCCGTGAGGCCGACGTCGGAGACCCCTGCGAACCATTCCTGCTCGAGGTCCTGGGGACCGTCGATCAGGTAGGCGGCCGCGCCGACCTGCTTGGCGATCTCGCGCAAGCGGTTGGAATTGGAGCTGTTGGGTGAGCCGACCACCAGCACCACCGGGCAGCGCCGCGCCAGTGCTTTCACCGCGTCCTGGCGGTTCTGGGTCGCATAGCAGATGTCGTTCTTCTTCGGACCGGAGATCTGCGGGAACCGCGCGCGCAGGGCCTCGATCACGCGCTCGGTGTCGTCGATCGACAGCGTGGTCTGGGTGACGAAGGCCAGGGTCTCCGGATGGCGGATCTCCAGCCGGCCGACGTCGTCCGCGGTCTCCACCAGATGCACCGAGCCGACCCGGCCGTCGCAACGGTACTGGCCCATGGTGCCCTCGACCTCGGGGTGGCCCCGGTGGCCGATCAGCACCACCTCGCGCCCGTCGCGGCAGTGCCGCGCCACCTCCAGGTGGACCTTGGTGACCAGGGGACAGGTGGCGTCGAATACCTGCAGGCCGCGCCGCTCGGCCTGCTCGCGCACCCCCTGGGACACCCCATGGGCGCTGAAGATCACCGTCGCCCCGTCGGGGACCTGGTCGAGCTCGTCGACGAACACCGCGCCGCGCGCGCGCAGGCTCTCCACCACGAAGCGGTTGTGCACCACCTCATGACGGACGTAGATCGGGGCCCCGAAGAGCTCGAGCACGCGCCCGACGATGTCGATGGCGCGGTCCACGCCGGCGCAGAAGCCCCGGGGATTGGCGAGGATGATCTTCATGGCGGGGACTCGGGTTTCGGAAGCGGAAGCCATTGTATCGCGGCGGGAATGCCGGCTCCACGGACTCGCCGGGCCGGGATGCCGCTTGCAGTCAGATCTGGCCACGCGGGGTCATCGGCCATCTGCGGCGTCGGGTCGCCGCGCAACCCGACCGACGACCCTCACCCGTGTCATGCGTTACCTGGAGAGTCCTGCGCTATCATGATGGCGACATGAGTCCGACCGTATTTCGAGAGAAGGGTTATCGCTTTTTCTTCTTCTCCCGTGAGGAGTCGCGGATGCACGTTCACGTGCACTGCGGCGATGGGGAGGCGAAGTTCTGGATGGATCCGGACATCGAGCTGGCGAACAACTTCCGCCTGTCGCGCAGCCAGCTCAGAGAAATCGAGCAGATCATCGAGGTACATCGGGATGAGCTCAAGAGCGCCTGGCACGATCACTTCCCAGATTGAAGTGACGCACATTTCAAGCCATGGGGTGTGGCTGCTCGCTCGTGGTCACGAGTTATTCATGTCCTACGAGAAATTCCCCTGGTTCAGGGACGTGCCAGTGGGAAAGATCCTGCGGGTTGAAGAGCCCACGCCGGGGCATTATTACTGGCCGGATCTGGACGTTGATTTGACCGACGCCATCATTTCGCATCCGGAGCGATTTCCGCTTCAGGCGAGGTGACGATCGGTGATTGCGACCTGCAGATGGCTCCCACGGAAAGGGGCGATCGGCGGGGATGCGATCGAGGCGCGCTCAATCGACCGAGAGAATCTGCGCCCGCAGGTGCAGGGGCCGCCCCGCCAGGGGGTGGTTGAAGTCCAACTCAACCTGCTGTCCCCCGACCTCCAGCACCTGCCCCGCGACCTCATCGCCGGACGGGGTCGTGAACGCCAGGATATATCCGGGCTCCAGGGTCATGTCCGGCGGGAAGTCCGAGCGCGGCAGGGTCTGGATCAGGCTCTCGTCGCGGAGGCCGAAGGCCTGCTCGGGGTCGAGCTCCAGGGCTTCCCGGTCGCCGGCCCGCAGCCCGTACAGGGACAGCTCCAGCCCTTCGGTCAGGGTGCCGTCGCCCATGACGAAGCTCAGGGGCTCCTCACCGAAGGTCGAGAGCGCCTCGGTGCCGTCTGGGAGGCTCAGTGCGAGGTGCAAGGTCACCCGTCTGCCGGGAGCCACCCGCGCGACGTTGCCCGGGGCGGTCATCGGAATGGATGCTCAGCGAGCCCGGTCGCGGGCAAGCGCCCGCAAGGTCGGCACGTCCAGCCGGAGGCGCTCGGCGTGCTCGAGGGCACGGGCGAGCCGCGCCGGGGCGCTACGGCCCATGCAGCGGTGATCGGGGTCGCCCTCGAAGGCGCGGAGCATGGCCTGGAACAGGGCGCCGCGGTCGAGCGTCACGCCGGTCAGGGCCTCCTGCAGGTCGGTGACGTCGTCCGCCAGGTCCCGGGTGAGCTGCAGGTGGTGCTCCTGGAGCTCGCTCAGGGTTCCGCCGACCGCCAGGCCGGCGATGTTGCTGGTCAGGATGTAGAGGTTCTTCACCACCAGCTCGAACAGCAGCTCCTCGGGGCTGTCGAGCACCCGGGTGGGAATGCCTATGCCTTCCAGCGCCCCGGCGATCAAAGCGGCCTGGGGACCATAGACCGGGGAGGGGACGATGACCTTCACCTCCTGCCCCGGCTTCTTCTCAAACCAGATAGAGATGACGGTCGGATTCGGGATACCCGTCCAGGCGGCGGGCAGCAGCTCATTCTGCAGAAGGCAGAGGCGCTCGGTCCAGGCTCCCGGCAGGCCGGCGAGCACGGGTTGCAGGTCGGCCTCGCCCACGGCGCAGACCACCATCAGCGGCTCCGGCCAGTCCCGGGCGGCCTCGGCCAGCACGGTCGAGCGGGTCACGGGGTAGACCGGATAGCCGCAGCGCAGGAAGGCGCGGGCGAGGACACTGCCGATCTCGCCGATCCCGATGAGGACGACAGGCCCTTTCATGGTCCGGGGGACTCCGGCTTGCTCCACCCGACCTCGGGGGCGCCGGCCGAGCGGGCCAGGGTGCGGGCCATGACGAACAGCAGGTCCGAGAGCCGGTTGAGGAACTTCAGGGCGTCGGGCCCGACCTCTTCGGCTCGGCTCAGCTGCACCAGCCGCCGCTCGGCCCGGCGGCAGACCGTGCGGGCCTGGTGGCAATGGGCGGCGGCCGGCGGCCCGCCGGGCAGGACAAACTCGCGCAGGGGCGGCAGAGGGGCGTTGAGCCGATCCAGGGCCTGGTCGAGCCGGGCGACCGCCTCCGCGAAGAGCAGGGTGCGCCCCGGCAGCGACAGCTCGCCGCCCAGATCGAACAGGCGGTGCTGCACCTCGACGAGGGTCGTGCGCATGGGTCCCGAGACCCCTTGGGCGAGCAGCACGCCGAGCAGGCTGTTGAGCTCGTCCAAGGCACCGATGGCCTCGATGCGCGGGCTGTCCTTGGCCAGGCGCGTGCCGTCGGCCAGGCCCGTGGTCCCGTCGTCGCCGGTGCGGGTACAGATGCGTGTGAGGCGGTTGGGCATGACAGCTCTGCGGGCGAGGCTCCGGGGCAGCTCAGTTGAAATGATACCCGGCTTCGAGCCGGAAATTACGGCCCGGGGCGGGGAAATAGGCGTCCCGCAGGGTGAAGGACGCGTCGTACCCGACCGCGCCGGACTGGCTGTAGCGCTCGTCGAGCAGGTTGTTTCCCCGCAGGGTGAGGCTCAGGGGGCCGTGCTGGTAACGCAGCGCGAGGTTCACCAGGGTATAGGCGTCCAGGCGGGGGAACCGGTTGTTGAAGTCCCCGCCGAGCACCTGGCTGCCGACCCGCAGGGCCTCGGTGTGCAGGGTCCATCCCCCCGGCAGGTCCTTCTCCACGAACAGCTTGGCCGTGTACCGCGGGACTAGGGGCGTGTCGTTGCCCTGGAAGGGCCCGCCGGTGATCTGGGCGGAGGTCAGGGCATAGTCGCCCCCGACCCGCCATCCCCGGGTCGGCGACCACTGGGTCTCCAGGCTCAGGCCGTCCCGTCGGGTGCGCTCGAGGTTGACGTTGTAGTAGGTCGAGGAGTCGAAGCTGATCTCGTCGTGCAGGTCGAGGCGGTACAGGCCCAGCTCTACGAGCCCGTCAGGCCAGCGCAGGCTCGCGCCCGTCTCGTAGGAGGTGCCGGTCTGGGTGCTCAGACCGACGGGTTGGCCCGACACCACGTTGGTCTGCTCGTCCACCGTGGGAAAGCGAAAGTTCTGGTCGGCGCGCAGGTACAGGCGCCAGGGTGGGGCCGGTGCCCAGGAGACCCCCAGGGAGGCGGCGCTCAGGGAGTCGGGGCGATCGTAGGACTGCAGCTCGTTGGAAACGTACCCTCCCAGGTAGAGCGTCTGCTGCTGACTGATGAGGTTCTCGACCCAGCCACGGCGCACCCCGGTCGTGAGGGTCCAGGCATCGCCGAGCCGGGTGCTGGTCTGCACGTACACGCCGCCGATGGTCTGCACGAGCCCCTGGGGGCCGAAGGCGGTCCGCAGGAGGTAGTCGGTGTGCTCCCAGTCCGCCCCGAGGGTCAGATCCGTGCGTAGACCGCCGGGGCTGAGCTGGCCGACCAGGCGCGGGCTGATCGTGTCGGTGGTACGGTCCTGGGTCGAGGGGCTGCCGGGGTAGCCGCGGAAGCTGATCTGGAAGTCCCGGTGCTCGTCGCGGCGGCTGACCTCGGTCTCCAGACGCCAGCCGCCGACGAGGGCCTGCTGCAGGGCGAGGCGCAGCACATCGTCGCCGCCGTTGCTGAAGTCCCCGGCGTAGTCGGGCGCGGACTGACGGGGATTGGCGCGCATCTCGGAGGCGAACAGCGACCCCGGCAGCTGCTGGTCGGTCTGGATGTGCTCGGCCTCCAGGGATATCCGGCCCCAGTCGCCCCCTTGTACGAACCGGGTGCCATAGCGCTGCAGATCGGTCGCGTTGTCGTCGCGGTAATTGTCGGAGCTGCGCTTCGATGCCCAGGCCTCCGCCCCGCTCGCTCCGTCTCCCAGGGCCGTGCGCACGCTGAAGCCGCGCCCAGCGTAGCTGCCCGTCTCCAGGCGAAGGTCCGCATGACTCTGGGTCGGGGTGCGAGTGATGACATTGATCAGGCCCCCGACCGCCTGGTTGCCGTAGAGCACACCGCTACTGCCGCGCACGATCTCGACCCGCTCCACGTCGTCCAGGTCGATGTCTGCCAGGGACGGGGGCGCGATGTCGCTGCTGTTGTTGAGGCGGCGCCCGTCCACCATGATGAGGGTGTTGGAGCCGGCCGTCTGGCCGAAGCCGCGCATGTCCACGGTCGCGTCGGTCCCGTCTCCGTAGAGGTCGGAGACGTGAATCCCGGCACGCGACGCGAGCAGCTCGGCCAGGTTGGCGGCGCCGCTGCGCTCGATGTCTGCGCGGTCGATGACGGTGACTCCCACCGGCGCGGCGGCGGCCGCTGTCTCGGTGCGCTGGCCGCTGACGATCACCGGCTCCAAAACGGTCGGCTCGTCGGCGGCCGTGGCGGCGGAGCAGGCCAGGGCAAGCCAGAGGATCTGTCGACGGCGCATGCGCCCTTCCTTTCGAGATCGGGCGGACCGGGCGAGTCGCTCCGCGGGAAGGGGTCGCGAGGGAATGGGTGCAGAGGCAAACTGGCGCGCAGGAGCGCACCGCCTGCATGCCGAGTGTCAGCACCGGCGTCGCCCTCCGCAACACCCGGGTCATGGGGCTTGGGGCCGGTCTCCGGACTCGCAGGGCGGGAGCCATCCCGGGGGCCGGCGCCTTCCCGAGCCGAGGCTCAGTGGCGTGTTGCCGGCCTTTGACCTTGCACACCGTTGCGGGGGCAGTGCCGGCATGGCGACGCTGGTCGCGCACCGGCTTCTCGTTTAACCCGGGGCTGGGGACCCGGGCACCTCAAGCTCGGCGGACTCTAACGGACGCCGTCTGCCCCGTCAAATCGACCGACCGTCGGGCGCGATGCGACCTGGGTCTCGGAATTGTGCGCGGGTGCGAAGCCGAGCGAACCGGAACGGCTTAATCTTTGTCTCATGCATGAGGAGTGTTCAGCATATGACCATCCAGAAGATTGTCGAGACCGCCAAACCGGATAGCCCGCCGCTCTACGAGGTACGGGAGCTGAGCCTCGAAGAGGCCATGCTGCTGCTCGCCGCCGAGCGCGAGGAGCAGGCAATCAAGGCGGCGGAGCGCAAGCGAAGCCGGCCAAGACTCAAGCCGGCCGCGCCGCCTCGTAAGTGAACGGCGTCCTCCGCTACTTGAGGAGCTCCTGGGAGATGAACAGGTAGGCCAGGGCGCCTGCCAGGAGGGCGACGGCGGCGAACTGCATCATGATGCAGATGCCGGGCAGATCGTTGCAGACCTTGCTGAACCCACAGAGCTTGCAGTTCTTCATGACCTCTACCCCTGACGGCCGGCGATCGCAGCGTCGGGCTCGGGTGAGAAATACTTCGAGATCCGCCGGCTCGTGCCTTCCCCCTCCCTGGCGGTTGTCGCCGATTCGGTCGAATCCCGTCCTCGTGCAAGAAGATGGTGGCACAGGTTGCAGGGAGGTGACAACGACGGCGAGGATCGGCTTCTCCTTACCGGATCTAAGGGAATATTTCCACTCGCTTGCTAAGTAATTGCCCGGCCGGACTTTTTCTGGCGAGCACCGCATATTAGACTGGCCCACCCGTTGGTACCGAAGCAGCAGCAGACACCATGAGTCGTCCCATGTTGATCGAAGGTCCCCTGAAGATCGGCGTTTTGGACCAGCCGGACGGCCTGGGCCGGGAGCTGCACCTCAGCTTCGGCCCGGCGTTTCGCACGCTCGACCTGGCGGGGCAGGGGGCGGCGCTGCGCCGCTACGTCGGGGAGCTCAGGCAGCAGATCGAGGCCGTCAGCGATATGACCGACCGGGATCGCCAGGGCATGCTCATCATCCTGCAGATTGCCGAGGAGCTGCTCCCGCACGTCGCAGCCGGCGAGATGGCCCTGGAGGAGACCATCGTCGTCGAGATGGGGCCGGAGACGCGCGACCTTTCTCTGGTGGACCTGCTGCCCGGAGGCGGCGGGGGCTGCGCCTGATGGCCGAACCGGCCTTCATCCTCGAGGGCACCGGCGAGAATTTCGGGGACCTGGTCCTGGAGAACTCGCGCCGCGGGCTGGTCCTGGTCGATTTCTGGTCGCCGCGGGCGGGACCCTCGCTGCGCCAGCGCGAGCTGCTCTCGTGCCTTGCTCAGGAATATGCCGGGCGGTTCCTGCTCGTCAGCGTGAACACCGACCGCGAGCGCCGTCTCGCCGATGCCTACGGGGTTCGCAGCCTGCCTTCTTTCAAGCTGTTCAGGCACGCCCGGGTGGTCGAGGAAGTGCGGGGCATGCAGCCCGAGGCCGACTATCGGCGGATCGTCGACCGTCATCTGGGTAGCCGACCCGCGGGGATCAAGGCCCAGGCCCTTGCCGCCTGGGAGCAGGGGGACCCGGATCAGGCGTTGCGCATCCTCGCGGAGGGTGCCCTGGAGCAGCCCGAAGCCCCGGCACTGCCTGCCACGATGGCGAAAATGCTGATGCGGCTCGAGCGCAACGGGGATGCCGATGCTCTGTTGGAGGCCCTGCCCGAAGCCCTGCGCGGCGACCCGGAGATCCGGCGCCTGCGGGGCCACCTGGGCCTGATCGTGGCCGCAGAGGGTAGATCGCAGCCGGATGCTCTGCGTGCGCTGATCGACGCGTCGCCGGACGATTGCGCGAGCCGCTACCAACTGGCGGCCCGGT
This sequence comes from uncultured Gammaproteobacteria bacterium, assembly GCA_963775335.1. Lineage (GTDB taxonomy): Bacteria > Pseudomonadota > Gammaproteobacteria > Chromatiales > Chromatiaceae > CAVQCX01. The sequence goes on along the minus strand of CAVZIJ010000002.1, from coordinate 799,483 downwards.
GCGTGCTGGCCGACGACTATGACGGGGGTTTGGAGCAGCTCATGGAGGTGCTGCGCCGCGATGCCGATTTCGGCGGGGGTCGGGCGCGGGACGCCATGCTGGCACTTCTGGAGATGCTCGAAGGGGAAAGGCCGGAGCTGGTCAAACGTTACCGCGCCGAGGTGTTCCGCCTGGCCCATTGAAACGCGGCGCCCGCCCGGGCCGCAAGGGGTATGAGCCCTCGTTGAGTCCGGCCGCCCCTGTCACCCGCCACACCCGATCCCCATGACCGATCATTCGCCCCAGATAGGCTTCATCAGTCTCGGTTGCCCAAAGAACCTGGTGGACTCCGAGCGCATCCTCACCCAGCTACGCGCCGAGGGGTATGGGGTCTCGCCGAGCTACGACGGGGCGGATCTGGTGATCGTCAACACCTGCGGCTTCATCGACGCCGCCGTAGCGGAGTCCCTGGAGGCCATCGGCGAGGCCCTCGCCGAAAATGGGCGGGTGATCGTCACCGGCTGCCTGGGCGCCCGGGAGGCCGAGGTGCGGGTGGCTTATCCCGGCGTGCTGGCCGTGACCGGCGCGCACGCCTACGAGGCGGTCATGGCCGCGGTCCATGCCCAGATCCCCAAGCCCCACGACCCCTACCTGAGCCTGCTCCCGCCCCAGGGGATCAAGCTCACGCCCCGGCACTACGCATATCTGAAGATCTCCGAGGGCTGCAACCATCGGTGCACCTTCTGCATCATCCCGGCGCTGCGCGGCGATCTGGTGAGCCGCCCGATCGGCGAGGTCCTGAGGGAGGCGGAGCGGCTGGTGGAGGCGGGGGTGCGCGAGCTGCTGGTGGTGTCCCAGGACACCAGCGCCTACGGGGTCGACCTCAAGTACCGCCCGGACTTCTGGCGGGGGCGGCCGCTCAAGACCCGTATCCAGGAGCTGGTACGCGCCCTCGGGGACCTGCCGGCCTGGGTCCGGCTGCACTATGTCTACCCCTATCCGCACGTCGATGAGCTGATCCCGCTGATGGCCGAGGGTCAGGCGCTGCCTTACCTGGATGTGCCCCTGCAGCACGCCAGCGGGCGCATCCTGCGGGCCATGAAGCGCCCGGCTGCCGCGGAACGGGCCTTGGAGCGTATTCGGAGCTGGCGCGCGATCTGTCCCGATCTCAGCCTGCGCAGTACCTTCATCGTGGGCTTCCCGGGCGAGACCGAGGAGGATTTCGGCGAGCTGCTCGATTTCCTGGGCGAAGCCCGTCTGGATCGGGTCGGCTGCTTCACATATTCGCCCGTGGAGGGTGCCGCGGCGAACGCCCTGCCGGACCCGGTGCCGGAAGAGGAAAAGGAGGAGCGGCGCGAGCGGCTCATGGCGCTCCAGGTCGGGATCAGCGCCGAGCGCCTCGCGGCCAAGGTCGGCTCGCGTCAGATCGTGTTGGTCGATGAGGTCGAAGACGACCGGATCATCGCCCGCAGCACGGGCGACGCCCCGGAGATCGACGGACTGGTGTACATCCCCGGCGCCTGGGAGCTCGACCCGGGCGATTTCGTGGAGGTCGAGATCACCGGGTCCGACGAGCACGATCTCTGGGCCCGGCCGGCCGACGTCGACGAGGACTGAGCCGGGCGCCCCAGCCGCGGCGCTCAGCTATCCTGCGGGGATCGGGGCGACGGAACGTCGCGCTCGGCTTGGCGCCCCGCCGCGTAGGTCCGGGCGCGCAGCTACCCGAGGCGCCGAGCGGGAAAACCTCAGGTAGCGGCTCTGTGCCGCAACCCACGTCTCGCTCCCTCTACCTGACTCTGGCCTGCCAGGCGATCGCGTCAGAATGCCGCGCCGGATTTGGTGCCCAGCTTCTTCAGGATGATCGCCATGGGGCAGAAGCCCGTGAATGCCGACTGCAGCAGGTTGGCCGCGACGAAGGCCGTGAGCCAAAGCCAGTTCGGATTGTGGTAGTGAGCGAGCAGCAGGGTCACCAGAATGACGGCGCCGGCAAAGGCGAGAATGATGCGGTCGATGGACACAGGCTGTGCCTCCTTTTCGGTCTGGGGATAAGGAACGGCCGCGGCCGGCGGCCGGGCCGCGACGAGGGCTCGGTCCTTGTCAGTCCCCGAGCGCGCTGGGCATACTGCGCACCTTTGCGATCGAAGACCGGATGCGGCCTCGCCCATGTCTACAGCGCAACATCATAGCACCCTGATCGCCGCCCTCCGGGATCCGGGCAACTGGCCCGCCCAGGGGCGCCCCGCGGCCATCGAGTGCATCGAGACGCACATCTCCTCGGTCCTGCTCGCCGACGACCTGGCCTACAAGATCAAGAAGCCGCTGGATCTGGGATTTCTCGACTTTTCGACCCTGGACCGGCGCCGTTACTGCTGCCATGAAGAGCTGAGGCTCAACGCGCGATTGGCTCCCAACGTCTATCTGGACGTGGTGCCAATCACGGGCACGCCACAGCGACCGGTGCTCGGCGGGCAGGGCGAGCCGATCGAATATGCGGTCAAGATGCGGCGTTTCGATGCCAACGCTTTGCTCTCCAAGAACCTGGCTGCGCTCACACCGGAGCTGATCGACGCGATCGCTGACAAGGCGGCGACCTTCCACGCCGGAATCCCCGCGGTTGATCCTGCGACGCCCTACGGTACCCCGGAAGCGGTGCTCTTTCCCATGCAGCAGAACTTCGACCAGATCCGCGCGCTGGTCGACGACCCTGCGGAGCTCGAGCGCCTTGCCCGTCTGGAGCGCTGGACCCAGGGGCACTACCAGCAGCTTCGGGGCCTGTTGGCGCAGCGTCGCGCTCAGGGGCTCGTGCGCGAGTGCCACGGCGACATGCACTTGGGCAACATGGTGTTGGAGGCCGGCGAGGTCATCATCTTCGATGGCATCGAGTTCAATCCTTCCCTGCGCTGGATCGACACCCTGAGCGAGGTGGCCTTCTTGGTCATGGATCTGGACGAGAAGGGGCTTCCCGGCCTCGGCGGGCGCTTCCTCAACCGCTATCTGGAGCGCACGGGCGACTATGCAGGCCTGCCAGTGCTGCGCTTCTACCAGGTCTACCGGGCGATGGTGCGCGCCAAGGTCGCCGGGATTCGCCTGGGGCAGCCGGGCTTGAGCGACCCGGACAAGGCCGCGGTGCTCGCCGCCTACGCAGGCTACGCGGCGCTCGCCGAGCGCTACACGCGGCCTGCGGCCCAAGCCCTGGTAATCACCCATGGGGTTTCGGGCTCCGGCAAGAGCCGGGCGGCCGGGGCCCTGATCGAGGCCCATGAGGCCATACGAGTGCGCTCGGATGTGGAGCGCAAGCGTCTCGCGGGCCTCGCCGCCGAGGCCCGCTCGGACTCGGCGCTGCAGGGCGGGATCTACACCGACGACCTGACCGAGCGCACCTATGCCCAGCTGCTCGAGACCTGCGCGACGATCCTGGACGCCGGATTCACCGCGGTGGCGGATGCCACCTTCCTGAAGCAGGCCCAGCGTGTGACCTTCGCGGCCCTGGCCGCGGCGCGGGGCTTGCCGTTCGTCATCCTGGCTCCGCAGGGCGACGCGGCATTGTTCCGTCGCCGCGTTGCGGAGCGCGTTGCGATTGGCGCGGATCCGTCGGAGGCCGGCCTCGAGGTGCTGGAGACGCAGCTAGGCTCGGTGGAGCCTCTCACGGAGGGGGAGCTCCGAAGGGCGCTCTCCGTCCCCGCCCATGGGCCCTTCCCCATCGAGGCCTTCGCGGCGCGTCTGATGGCCCCCAGCGCGCGATAGATGGGGGGCGATCTGTCAGGTAACGGCTGCGCGGCGACCTGACGGGCTTAGCCGGCTCGGCGGGATGCGCTTCGCTTTCCCGCCCTACGAGGGCTGCCGTCTACCGTCTTCTCCGGCACCAGCTCCGTGTCCTCGTGGCTGTAGGCCGGGGCGCTCAGGCAGAGCACCACCAGATCCTCGCGCCCGGTGCTCTCCAGGTCGTGGAGCGTTCCCGGGGGGATGCAGATGCTGTCGCCGGGACCGATGCGGAAGCGCTCCCCGCCCAGCCGCATCAGCCCCTCTCCCGCAGTGACGTGGTAGATCTCCTCGCTATGGAGGTGGCGGTGGGTCAGGGTGCGGGTACCGGGCGGCACCCGGGCCTCCGCCAGGCTCTGGGCACGGTTGCCGTGCACCGCGGGGTGCATCAGCTCGCGGATGATCGAGCCGTCCTTGGTGACGTAGGGCGCGATGTCGTCGTAGCGGGATCTCATGGGCGCATCTCCGGTTCTGTACCGATGCCTGTCGCGAGCTGGAGCTCGCTCCTACGGGGGATCGAATTCGAGCCGCTGCGCCCCTCGATCGCGAGCTGCCGTAGGAGCGACCTCCGGGTCGCGATTCACAACCCCCGTCCACCGTCTCAGCTCAAGATGAGAAACACACCGCCGACCATCAGCGTGCCGGCCAGCAGTCGGACGGTCAGGTCGCGCTCGTGGAACCAAAGCGCCCCGTAGATCATGCCGAACAGCAGGCTGGTACGCTTGGTGGCGATCATGTAGGCCACCTCCACCTTCTGGAGCGCCAGGAAGTGGGTGAAAACCATCGCCGCCATGCAGGCGCCGACCACCAGAGTCGGCAGGGGGCGGCGCCAAAGTGCCGGCACCAGGGCCGGACGGTGCAGCCCGAACATCAGCAGGGTGGTCGTCCCGAGCAACGCGAAGTAGAAGGCACCGAACTGCTCGGGTGGCATGTATCGCATGGCGCCCTTGCCGCCTACGGAGGTCAGGCTGTAGAGGGCGGCCACGCCCAGCATCATGCGCGAGCCCGGGTTGCGCACAATCCCCCCCAGCGGCGTCACAAGGGTACGCCAGTGGCTGCGGTCGGGCGTCTGCAGATTGAGCAGCCAGGCCCCCGCAACCACCAGCAGGATGCCCGCGAGCCCGCGAGCCGACACGCGCTCGCCGAGCAGTGCCCAACCCGTGAGGACGACGAGCACCGGGGTGAAGGCCAGATAGGGAAGCGTGAGCCCGAGTGGGTAATCGCGGATCGCACGCATGTAAAGCAGCATGGCGAGGATCTCGACGGGCAGCAGCATCGCCATCCAGTACCAGAACGGTGGCGGCAGCGCGGGCATCGGCTCGACGACGAGCAGGGGCGCGAGCAGCACCGCCGGCCAGACGAAGCGCACCAGCGTGATTTCCCGGGTGCCGTATCCCTGCAGCCAGCGTTTGGTGGCCGCGTCGGCGGTCGCCAGACTGAAGGCGCAGAGCAGGGAGAGGCTGAGCCAGTCCACGGCGGCGCTCTGTGCTTGCCTTCAGAGCGGGCCGGGGACCCGCTCCAGGGCCTCGCGGATCACCTCCGTGCCGGCGCCCGGCCGATGGGCACGCTCCGACAGCCGCCGGCGCCAGGCGCGCGCGCCCGGCGCGCCGTGGAACAAGCCCAGCAGGTGGCGGGTCATCCGGCCCAGCGGGACCCCGGCTGCCAACTCGTGCTCGGCGAAGGGCAGGAAACGCTCGATGACCTGATGCCGGGAGGGCACCGGATGAGGATCGCCGAAGATGCGCCGGTCGGCCTGCGCGAGTATCCAGGGATTGCGATAGGCCTCCCGGCCGATCATCACGCCGTCCAGCCGCTGCAGCTGCTGCTCAGCGGCCTCGAGGGAGGCGATTCCCCCATTCACTACGATCGCCAGTTCCGGGAAATCCGCCTTGAGCCGGTGCACCAGATCGTAGCGCAGGGGCGGGATCTCGCGGTTCTCTTTCGGGCTCAGCCCCTGGAGGCAGGCTTTGCGCGCGTGGACGATGAACACCCGGCAGCCGGCCGCGGCTAGCGTACCGACGAAGTCCACGAGCTCGGCGTAGCCGTCGCGCGCGTCGATGCCGATGCGCGTCTTGGCGGTGACCGGTACCCGAACCGTCTCGACCATGGCCAGGATGCACTCGGCGACCCGTGCGGGCTCGGCCATCAGGCAGGCGCCGAAGCGCCCGGATCGGACCCGGTCGGACGGACAGCCGAGGTTGAGGTTGATCTCGTCGTAGCCTCGCTGCTCGCCGAGCCGGGCGCAGTGGGCAAGCTCCCGGGGCTCGCTGCCGCCGAGCTGGAGTGCGATCGGGTGCTCGGCCGGGTGGAAGGTCAGGAATCGCTCGGGCTCGCCGTGGAGCAGGGCGCCGGTGGTGACCATCTCGGTATAGAGCAGAGTCCGCCGGCTGATCAGGCGCAGAAAGTAGCGACAGAACCGATCGGTCCATTCCATCATCGGCGCGACCGAGAGACGACGGTCGCGCACCCCCGCCACGGAGGCCTCCCGAGACATCGGGAGGCCGCTCAGAAGCGGGCGTCCTTGGGTATGACGACAACCCCCTTGTCCGAGATCACGAAACGGCCTCGATCGGCCCGGGGATCGATCCCGATCTCCGCGCCCGCGGGGATGTGGACCCCTTTCTCCACGATGCAGTGCCGCGCCTGGGCCTGGGGCCCGACCTCGACACCCTCGAACAGGATCGCGTCCTCCACGATCGCGCCGTCGTCCACGCGCACCCGCGGAAACAGGACCGAATGATGCACCCCGCCGCCCGCGATGATGACGCCGCCCGCGACGATGGAGTTGATGAAAACCCCCTGGCTGCCCGACTCCCCGGGCACCGTGCGGGCCGGGGGATGCTGGGCCTGGTAGGTGCGGATGGTCCAGTCCGGCTGATAGAGATCGAGCGGTGGCACAGGGTCGAGCAGCGCCATGTTGGCCTCGTAATAGGCATCCAGCGTCCCCACGTCGCGCCAATAGCGATCCTGGGTGACCCTTCCCGCCGTGCCGCCGAAACGGTAGCCGAAGGCGCGGTGGGTCCCGATAAGCGCGGGGATGATGTCTCGGCCGAAATCGTGGCTCGATCCGGGGTCGGTGCTGTCGCGCTCCAGGGCCTCGATCAACAGCCGCTTGTCGAACAGGTAGATCCCCATGGACACCAGCGCTCGGGAGGGGTCCTCCGCCAGGGGCGTCGGCGCTTGCGGCTTTTCTTCGAAGCGCACGACGCGCTGATCGGCGTCCATCGAGAGAACGCCGAAGCGTGCGGTCTCCCGGACGTTGACATCCATGCACACCAAGCTGAGCTCGGCCCTCCGGGTCCGGTGCTCCTTTACCAAGGCGGCATAGTCCATCCGGTAGATATGGTCGCCGGCCAGGATCAGGACCAGCTCTGCACGGCTGCGCTCGAGCAGGTAGCGGCTCTGGTAGATGGCGTCGGCGGTGCCGGCGTACCAGTTGGCGCCGGTGCGCATCTGGGGCGGCACCGAGGTGATGTACTCGCCGAGCTCCGGGTTGAAGATGGACCAGCCGTCGCGCAGGTGCTTCTGCAGGGAGTGGGACTTGTATTGGGTGAGCACGAGCACCCGGCGCACCCCGGAGTGCAGGCAGTTGGCCAGGGTGAAATCGATGATCCGGTACTTGCCGCCGAAGGGCACCGCCGGCTTGGTGCGATCGCGGGTGAGCGGGTCGAGGCGGCTGCCCGAGCCGCCGGCGAGGATGATGGCGAGGGTCGTGTCGGTCATGGAAGTCCGAGGTCCCGCTGCCCTTTAAGGAAATAGTCGGTAAAAGGGTAACAGGGCTCCCGTGAGAAGTGCATAGGCATTGGCAGCCAGCAGGAAGGTACCCACCGCCAGCGTGATGGCGAGCTTCATATAATGGCGGCGCATCCGGGCCTCCTCGGCCCACCTGGGGCCTGCTCTGCCCCCGTTAGAACAGCAAGGGCCGTGCCATAACCTCGGGTGGCGCGAACACGGCATGGGGCACGAGCAGGAAGCGGGAGTAGCGGGCTGCGCCCCCGCGCCGGGCAAGGAATGCGCCGAAACGGTGCGCGTTGCGGCTCAGTCCAGGACCTTGATGAACACCTTGGAGTTGCGCCGATAGTTGTAGAGCTTCTGCTTCTCCATGGGCAGCGCGTCGATAGGCACGTTCCGGAAACCGCGCTCCAGGAACCAGTGGCTGGTCTGGGTGCTGAGCGCAAAGATGCGCCGGATGCCCTGGTCCCGCGCCTTGGCCTCCACGCGTTGCAGCAGCGCCTCCCCGCGCCCGCTGTTGCGGTATTCCGGGTGAACGGCCAGGCAGGCGATCTCGCCCATGGCCTCAGCGGCATAAGGGTAGAGCGCGGCGCAGGCGATCACCATGCCTTCGCGCTCCACCAGGGTGAAGCGGTCGATCTCGGTCTCCAGGAGCTCACGGGAGCGGCGCACCAGCACGCCCTTCTCCTCGAGGGGAGCAAGCAGCTTGAGCACCCCCCCCACGTCCTCGATGCGCGCCGTGCGGGTCTCTTCGTGAGGCTCCGCACTCAGCAGTGTGCCCACCCCCTCGCGGGTAAACAGCTCGCGCAGCAGCGCGCCGTCCATCCCGCGGGGCAGCAGGTGAACGCGCTTGACCCCAGCCCGGCAGGCGGCGACCGCCCCGTCCAGGGCATGGCGTAGGTCTTCGGGGAGCTTGCGCCGGCCTTGCAGCAGCTCATCGACCTCCCGGGGCAGCAGGTTGGGGACCGGGCGGCCGCGCCCGTCGGTGAGGCCTTTGCCCTCCACCAACAGGATGAGCTTGTCGGCACCCAGGGCGGCGGCGGCCGAGGTGGCCAGGTCCGGGGCGCTCAGGTTGAACACCTCCCCCGTGGGCGAATACCCGAGAGGTGGAATGAGCGCGATGGCTCCGGAGCCCAGCCGCTGGCGGATTGCCTCGGCGTCGATGCGGCGCACCATGCCGGTATGGCAGTAGTCGACGCCGTCGCGTACCCCGATGGGGCGGGCGGTGACGTAGTTGCCCGAGGCGACCCGGATGTGGGCACCCGCCATGGGCGAGTTCGCGAGCCCCATGGAGAGCAGGGCCTCGATCTCCACGCGCACGGTGCCCGCCGCCTCCTTGACGCAGGCGAGCGCCGCGTCGTCGGTGACCCGCAGCCCGTTGATGTAGTGCAGCGCCGCCCCGCGCTCCCGAAGCCGTGCCTCGATCTGGGGGCGCGCCCCGTGCACCAGGACCAGGCGGATACCCAGACCGTGCAGGAGCGCCAGGTCGTGCACCAGATGGGCGAACGCGGGATCGGCCACTGCCTCGCCGCCGAACAGGACCACGAAGGTGCGCCCCCGATGGGCGTGGATGTAAGGAGAGGAGCTGCGGAGCCAGTCGACGAAACGGTCCTGTTCTCTCGGTGGTGACACGGTACGAGTCCCCATGGCTGGGACGCCCCGAGCTCCGGCGTCCTCTGGTCAGCGAAAATAGCCTGCGCGGCGGCTTTCATCCCTCCACCCGCGTCACAGGCAGAACCGGCGGATGAGCCCACGCAGCAGGTCCACCGTCGGGCCGATGCGTGAGGCCAGGAGGTACTCGTCGGGCTGATGGGCCTGCTCGATGTCGCCCGGGCCAAGGACGAGTGTCTCCAGGCCCAGGGCCCTGAAATAGGGTGCTTCGGTGCCGAAAGCGACCGCCTCGGCGCTGTGACCGGTCAGCTCCTCCGCGGCGCGCACGATGGCCGCATCCGCCGGTGTCTCCATCGCCTCGATACCGCCGAACAAAGGCTTGATCTCGAAGCGCAGCCCGCTGCCCTCGAGGATGCGCTCGATGCGCCCGCGCAGGGTCTCGCGCAGCTCGGCCAGACGCATCCCGGGCAGGGGTCGCAGGTCGATGTGCAGCTGGCAGTCGCCGCAGATCCGGTTCGGATTGTCGCCGCCGTGGATATGCCCCAGGTTCAGGGTGGGCACCGCCACTCGGAAGGCCTCGTCGCGGTGCTGCCTCTGCAGCTCGGAGCGCCAGTCCAGGATGGCGCCGATCACCCGGTGCATGCCTTCCAGGGCACTCAGGCCGAGGGAGGGGTCGCTGGAGTGGCCGGAGCGCCCGTGCACGTGGATCGACTCCATGGCGATCCCTTTGTGCATGCGCACCGGGCGCATGCCGGTGGGCTCGCCGATCACGGCGTGGCGGCCGAGCCTCAGGTGCAGGTCCACCAGGCGCTGGGCTCCGCACATCGAGCTCTCCTCGTCGGCGGTGGCGAGCAGGACCAGAGGGTGCTTCAACCCGCCCAGGTCGAGGTCGCGCACGGCCTCCAGGGCCAGGGCGAAGAAGGCCTTCATGTCCGAGGTGCCCAGCCCGTAGAGCCGCCCGCCCGATTCGGTCAGGCGCAGGGGGTCGAAGGACCAGAGGCCCGGGTCGTAGGGGACCGTGTCGGTGTGGCCTGCCAGCACCAGCCCGTCCGGTCCGGCTCCCGCGCTTGCCACCAGGTTGAGCTTGCCCGGATGTCCCGGGATGCTGATGACCTCCGTGCGAAACCCGCGCAGCCGGGCCCAGGTGTCCAGCAGAACGATTACCTCCTCGTTGCCCTGGTCCCATTGGCGGCTGACGCTGCTGACCGAAGGGGCAGCGATCAGCGCTTTTACCATGTGCTCGATGGATGGGAGGCTCATCGCCTGATTCTCTGCGCAGCGGCGGGGTGTCGCAAGCGGCTCGTTGCTCCGGCGCTTTTCTGACAAAGTGGCGGGATGCCCGACTGGGCCGATCCCGCTGCCGGTGCCTTCGCCCGTGACCTGGGGGCCGCCCGGTGGGCCTGGGAGTTTCTGCGCCGTCATGCCACCGCGGGCTCGGGCCCTGCTGGGCGGGGGAGGGGCTCGATGGGCGCTATTCGGCCCGAGCAGAGGCGCGGGAGGGTCTCAGCGCCCATTCGCGAATCCGATCACGGCTTGCCGCCCCGGGCCGCGATCGGGTTTACTAGGCGCCTGTCGGACGGAAGTTCCGGGCTTCGAATGGCAGGATTCACGCGTGCGTCCCGCTCAGGGGCCTGGGCGGGCTCCCCGCGGCATGACATCGTCGGGGACGATGCGCCGTTCCCTGGGATCCGGCGATGGCCGTCGCCCGAGGTGCTTTGCGGGGCAGCGCTCCGCCGAGGGGGTTCGCGGATGAGCACTGATTCGCCAACGGAGGCGGCACCCGAAGCGGACGTCGTTGACAGGAGGGTCGCCGAGGAGCGCTTGGCGCTCCTCTTCAGGTCCAACCCGCGGGGCCTCGCGAGCACGTCGATCTTCGGCGTGGCCATGGCCCTGGTGCTGTGGGGAGAGGCGCCCAAGGCAGCCCTCGGGCTATGGCTGCTCTCCCTGCTCGGGGTCGTCGCCCTGAGGCTCGCCCTTGCGCTTTCCTACGAGCAGCGTGCGCCGGGACAGCCCGATCTGGCCCGTTGGCGCAATCTGTTCACTCTCGGCGCCGCCGCGACCGGCATGCTCTGGGGAGCGCTCACGCTCATCTTCGGTGTGCTTCCGGTCTCCTACCAGCTGGTCGTGGGATTCGTCCTCATCGGAATGGTCTCCACCGCGGTGGGCTATCTGTCCGCCATTCCCAGTGTCTACGTCCTCTACATGCTCTCGGCCCTGCTGCCGTTCACGCTCTCCTTGGCGTTTAGCGGCGCGCCTTACGTCTACCTGGCTCTGCTCGCCATTCCGTTCGTGGGGTTTCTCATCGCAACTTCCCTGTCGCTCTCCCGGGCGATCGAGTCGTCGCTGCGGCTGGGGCTCGAGCAGGCGGTCCTGGCGGAGCGCTTGAAGGAGGAGAGGGACCGCGCAGAGACCGCAAGCCGCGCCAAATCGGACTTTCTCTCGCAGATGTCCCACGAGCTGCGGACCCCGTTGAGCGCGATCCTGGGATTCGCCAGGCTCTTGGAGCTCAACGCCGCGGGCGAGTCATCGCGCACCGCCGCCCGCGAGATTGTCGATGAGGGCCAACACCTGTTGGCCCTCATCTCCGACCTGGCCGACCTGTCAAAGATCGAGCGCGGAAAGGCGCCGCTCTCGCTGAGCCCCTGTCCCTTGAACGAGGTCGCCGCTGCATGCCTCGATGTGGTCCAGGCGTCGGCGAGCAAGAGACGGATACACCTCATCGACGAGATTCCGCGAGGCGCCGCTTGCGGGGTCCTTATCGATCTGGTGCATTTCAGGCAGGCGCTGGTGAATCTGCTCTCCAGCGCCGTGCAGTGCAGCGCGGATGCTGGGGCCATCCGGCTCTCGTGCGGCCAGTCCTCGCCAGGCCGATTGAGGGTCACGATCGAAGTCACGGCCCCGGGGGTGACAGGCGTGCCGCAGGCGAGGTCGTACAACACACCTGATCGTGCCGGCGCCGAAGGGGGATGGCCGTCGGAGACGGGCATAGGGCTGCTGATCGCCCGCCGGCGCGCGGAGCTGATGGGCGGCAGCGTCGGCTTCGAAGATCGGGCGGGGCCGGGCAGCAGGTTCTGGATAGAGGTTCAACGGGAGGACGCGGCGGGGCCCCCGTCGTCACGGCACCCCGATGGGCACGCATCACCCGTCCCGGTGGATCGCACATAGGCGGCCCGGGGCGGGCGCGGGAACAGGCCCCGAGCCGGGTGGGACGAGCCCGGGGAAATCCGGTTCCAACGACCCCGCGGTGCAGGTTACTCCCTGGCCAGTCCGTCGACCCAGCGCTCGAGCTCCCGGGTCTCTCTCTCCAGGAATTCCTCATCGCCATAGACGAAGGCCATCAGGCTGATCCCCTGGGCCCGGGCCACCAAGCCGATAGCCAGCGCGCGGGAGCGCCCGGCGTATCCCAGCTCGGCGAACTGGCGCTCCAACCAGGTGCCGAACAGGTCGAACATCGCCCGGGCCTCGCCTCGCAGGTCCGGCTGGTCTTTGCCGAGCTCGGCGTTGAGAGTGCCCATGGGACAGCCCGCTTGGGCCAGGGAGGCGGCATTGTTGGGCAGCAGCTGCACGAAGCGGCGAAGGCGCTCGTAGGGGCCCGGCAGGGTCTTATCCCATTCGCCGAGCATCTGCCCGAGGGTGTCCAGCCGGTGGCGGATGACCGCCCGCAGGATGTCGTCCTTGGTCTTGAAGTAGTAATAGATGTTGCCGCGGGGGACCCCCGCCGCCTCGACGACATCGCTGAAGGAGGTGCGATTGTAGCCCTTGCGGTAGAACAGCCGGCTGGCGCTGTCCACGATGCGCTGGCGGGTGCGGTCGCTCTTTCGCATAACTGCGGGTCTTATGGAGGCTGGTGCGGACATCACGGCAAGGTCCGGAGCTCAGGTCCCGGGCGAAGGCTTCAGGACATATTTTCGAAGTATAGAAGGGGGCTCGTGCGACGGCTGCCGGAAGCCTCCCCTCGGGGGGGTTCTCCGGCCGGGCTCCCCAAGGAGCCTCCGGCGTGCTGGCGTGCGGTAGGAGCGAGCTCCAGCTCGCGACGCGGGGCTTTTCTTTGCTTTCCGTGCGGTAGAAGACTAGAAACTATCTCATGATCACCCACGGCCCCGAGCGCGGCGGTTTTGGCCCCGGGGCTCGACACGAGCGAGCTGCAGCAAAGCCAAGGGTCGAGATTGCCTGGCTGCCCAAGGGGTTGCGTCCGAGACGCGTGCCGGCGGCCCTGCACCGCTTGCCCGTACAGGGCGTGCTGTTAGGCGCCGTGCGCCTTTTCGGCACGCATTTCGGACGGCAACGTGCCGCGCGCGGCCGATGAGATAGGCTTTACGGATATGCTTTTCCACATCCTGTCGAACTTGAAGCCTTCGGGCTTCGCACCAGGAGGAAAAAGACATGCGTTCACTCAAGCCCGCCTCCGGTGTGCTGCTGGCCGCCGTTGCGCTCGGTGCCTGGGTCTCCGTGGTATCGGCGGACGCGACCGGCAGGGCGGGAGCCACCCGGTCCATATCAGCGCCTTGGGCGTCCCCTACCAACGCCGGCCCCTCCGCCCACGCGCTCGACAGGCAGTCCGATGTTGCGCCCGAGGGATACGGCAGGGGCGATTGGCAACAGCCCCCCTGGGTGACCGATCGCCGGAACTGGGTGGAACAGCAAGCCGCCCAGCTGCGGGAGAGCACGCGTCAGCGCCAATCGGCCATGGAGCAGTGGCGCGAGACTGCGGGCCGTTGGCAAGATCCTTACGGGCAATGGATCAGGGATATGTCCAAGGCCCGCCGCAGCGCCATGGAGGCGCATCGGCTCCAAGCCGAGGACTGGTACCAGCGGATGAAGGTACAGCCGATGCCCGGAGAGCCCTGGGCGCCGGATCCCTGGGGCGGCTATCCCGGGCAATGAGGCCCTCGGTGACGCACGGCGGCGCGCTCATGGGCGCCGATCCGGTTGTCGCCCGGACCTCGGGGTTGGGGCGCGGTTGCCGAATAACGGATAATCTCTCCCGCCACGCGATGCCTACCGGAGACCATCATGCCCCAGTACCGCTCCCGCACCACCACCCAGGGTCGCAACATGGCCGGGGCCCGGGCCCTCTGGCGGGCCACCGGCATGAAGGACGAGGATTTCTCGAAGCCGATCATCGCGATCGCCAACTCCTTCACCCAGTTCGTCCCGGGCCACGTGCACCTGAAGGATCTGGGTCAGATGGTGGCCCGTGAGATCGAGCGCGTCGGCGGGGTCGCCAAGGAGTTCAACACCATTGCGGTGGACGACGGCATCGCTATGGGTCACGGCGGCATGCTCTATTCGCTGCCTTCGCGGGAGCTCATCGCGGATGCCGTCGAATACATGGTCAATGCCCACTGTGCCGACGCCCTGGTGTGCATCTCTAACTGCGACAAGATCACCCCGGGGATGCTCAACGCCGCCCTGCGCCTGAACATTCCGGCGGTATTCGTCTCCGGCGGACCCATGGAATCGGGCAAGGCCGTGATTCAGGGGGAGGAGAAGCACCTCGACCTGGTGGATGCCATGGTCGTCGCCGCCGATTCCAAGCAGAGCGACGAGGACGTGCTGCGCTACGAGCGCTCGGCCTGTCCCACCTGCGGGTCCTGCTCGGGCATGTTCACGGCCAATTCGATGAACTGCCTGACCGAGGCGCTGGGCCTCTCTCTGCCGGGAAACGGCTCTCTGCTGGCGACCCATGCCGACCGGCGTGAGCTGTTCCTGCGCGCCGGACGCCTGGTGGTGGAGCTGGCGCGGCGCTATTACGAGCAGGACGACACCTCGGTGCTCCCGCGCTCGATCGCCACCTTTGCGGCCTTCGAGAACGCCATGAGCCTGGACATCGCCATGGGCGGCTCGACCAACACCATCCTGCACCTGCTGGCGGCAGCCCGCGAGGCGGAGGTCGACTTCTCGATGGTGGACATCGACCGGCTCAGCCGGCGGGTGCCCAACCTGTGCAAGGTGGCCCCGGCGACCCAGAAGTACCACATGGAAGACGTGCACCGGGCGGGGGGCGTGCTCGGCATACTCGGGGAGATCGACCGTGCCGGGCTGCTCAACCGCGAGGTGCGTACCGTGCACAGCCCCAGCATGGGCGAGGCCCTGGAGGCCTGGGACGTGCGCCGCACCACTGCCGAGGCCGTGCACAGCCTGTACCGAGCGGCCCCGGGCAACGTGCCGACCACCGAGGCGTTCGGCCAGGGCAAGCGCTGGCCGAGCCTGGACCTGGATCGGGCCGAGGGCTGCATCCGGGACCTGGAGCACGCCTACAGTCGGGACGGCGGGCTGGCGGTGCTCTACGGCAACTTGGCCGAAGAAGGCTGTGTGGTCAAGACGGCAGGGGTGGACGCCTCCATCCTGAAGTTCTCGGGCCCGGCGGTCATCTGCGAGAGCCAGGAGGAGGGCGTGGACCAGATCCTCAAGGGCGGGGTGCACCCGGGTGACGTGGTCATCGTGCGTTACGAAGGGCCCCGCGGGGGGCCCGGCATGCAGGAGATGCTCTACCCCACGAGCTACATCAAGTCGATGGGGCTCGGCAAGGTCTGCGCCCTGATCACGGACGGGCGTTTTTCGGGGGGCACCTCGGGTCTCTCCATCGGCCATGTCTCGCCCGAGGCCGCCGAGGGAGGCACCATCGGCCTCGTGGAGCCGGGAGACCCCATCGAGATCGACATCCCCAGTCGCAGCATCCGGGTCGTGGTCTCGGATGAGGAGCTGGCGCGCCGCCGGGCCGCCATGGAGCTGCGCGGGGATCGGGCCTGGCGACCGGTTGAGCGGCAGCGTCCGGTGAGCGCCGCGCTCCAGGCCTACGCTGCCATGACCACCTCAGCGGCGACCGGAGCGGTGCGCGACGTCTCCCAGCTGAAGCGCCGCTGAGCCCCGGCGCCACCTTCGGCAGGAGCGAGCTCCCGCTCGCGATACCGGGCTACAACGACCCCCAGGAGTTCTTGCGGCGCTGGAAGCGCAGGTGTGGCAGGATCAGTCCCAGGAAGATTCCGAGCACCAGCACCCCGCCGCCGATCAGAAACCAGCGCTGGGAGGAGTCGTTGTTGAGATCCCGGTTCTGTTGTTTGACGCCCTCGAGCTCCCTGGTCAGATCAGCCACGTTCTGGCGCAGCTCGTTGCGCTCGTTGGCGATGCGCACCGCGTTGGCCGAGGTGCGCTTGATGGTTTCGAGCTCCTGCTCCAGGTCGTTCTTGACCCCCTGTAGTTTCTGGTAGGCCTCGGTGAGCTGGCCGTGCTGCTGCTGGAGCGAGGCCAGCTTCGCTCCCAGCTGTCCGGGCTCGGCCTGCAGGTCCTGGAGATTCTTCTCCAGGGCTGCGACCCGATCGCGCGCGCTGGGGCTGTCCATGAGCTGGTGGGTGAGCACGTACCCGGTCTTGCCGTCGGCGGTGCGGATCTGGGAATAGCCGGTGTCGGCATTGGTGCTCAGAACTTGCACCGGCGTCCCGCTCGACAGCATGCGCAAGATCCGATGCGAGGTGGACTCGCCACTGCGCACGGTGATCTGGAACTCGTCTGTGACGTATCGCGTGGTGACAGCAGCCCGGACGCCCCAGGACAAGAGCGCCAGAACGGCGATTAGCAGCAGATTTCTCATGGTGACCTCCGATCCCGGCGCCATGGCGGCAATCCCAGCGGCGGGGCATTCTTCCAGATCGTCGGCGCCTTGTCCAAGACGCGCGACACGGATCGCGAGCGCCGAGCTCCCCCGCCCGGCAGATGACCGTCAGAGAAGCAGTAGCTCGAGCAACGCCTTCTGGGAGTGCAACCGGTTCTCGGCCTCGTCCCAGACCAGGCTCCGTGGCCCGTCGATGACCGAGGCGCTGACCTCCTCACCGCGGTGGGCTGGAAGGCAGTGCATGAACAGCGCATCGGGCGCGGCGCGGCCCATGAGCGCATCGTCGACCTGGTAGCCGGCGAATGCCTGCACTCGTTGGCGCTGCTCCTCCTCTTGGCCCATGCTCGCCCAAACGTCCGTGACCACCAGGTCGGCTGCTTCGACCGCCCGCATCGGATCGCGTAGCACGCGGACCCGGTCGGCAGCGGGCGCGAGCACCTCCGGATTGGGGTCGTAGCCCTCTGGGCAGGCGATGCGCAGCTGGAAATCCAGCTGACGGGCCGCCTCGACGTACGAATGGCACATGTTGTTGCCGTCGCCGATCCAGGTCACCGTGCGCCCGGCGATGTCGCCGCGGCGCTCGAACCAGGTCTGCATGTCCGCCAACAGCTGACAGGGGTGCAGCAGGTCGGTCAGGGCATTGATGACCGGTACCCTGGAGACCTCGGCGAAGCGCCGCACCGTCTCCTGATCAAAGGTGCGGATCATGATGCAGTCGACCATACGCGAGAGCACCCGCGCGCTGTCCTCGATCGGCTCCCCTCGCCCCAGCTGGGTGTCCCGCGGCGATAGAAAGATCGCATGGCCGCCCAGCTGGGTCATGCCCGCCTCGAACGAGACCCGGGTCCGGGTCGAGGATTTCTCGAAGACCATCCCGAGGGTGAGGCCCTTCAGCGGCTCATGGATCTCGCCCGCGTAACGCATCCGCTTGAGCTCGATGGCCCGGGAGATCAGCGTGCGCAGCTCCTCGGGGGACAGATCGAGCAGGGACAGAAAATGGCGCGGTGGGGTCTGGCTCACCTCGGGCTCTCCGTCTTCGGGCGGTGGCCGATCCTCAGCCTGCGAAGAACGCCTGGACCAGCGCGCTGACCTGGGCCACCAGGGTGTCCGCTTGGTCGTCGCTCAGCACGAGTGGCGGCAGCAGCCGGATCACCCGCCCCGCCGTGACGTTGATGAGCAATCCCTGCTCCAGGGCGCGTCCCACCAGCTCACCGCAGTCGCGCTCGAGCTCCACCCCGATCATCAGGCCGAGACCGCGCACTGCGATGACTCCCGAGACGTCTCTCAGGGCTTCGCGCAGTCCCGCGAGGATGTCTGCGCCGAGCTTCGCGGCCCGGGCCGGCAGCCCTTGAGAGCTCAGCACCTCGAGCACCGACTCGGCCGCGGCGCAGGCCAGCGGGTTGCCGCCGAAGGTCGAGCCGTGGGTGCCCGGGCCCAGGACCTCGGCGGCCGCGCCGCGCGCCAGGCAGGCGCCGATCGGCACTCCATTGCCCAGGCTCTTCGCCAGCGTCATCACGTCCGGCACTATGCCCGCATGCTGGTGGGCGAACATGCGCCCGGTGCGCCCCATGCCGGTCTGGATCTCGTCGAGCATCATCAGCCAGCCATGCTGGTCGCACAACGCGCGCACAGTGGCTAGGTAGCCTTCGGGCGCCAGGTTGACCCCGCCCTCGCCCTGGACCGGCTCGAGCAGCACCGCGACCAGCTCCCGGGTGGTCTCGGCGGCTCGCTGTATACTCTCGACATCGCCGTACGGGACGCGCACGAAGCCTCGCACCAGGGGCTCGAACCCCGCCTGCACCTTGCGGTTACCGGTGGCGGTGAGCGTGGCCAGGGTGCGGCCGTGGAAGCTGTTCTCAGCCACCAGGATGGTCGGCACCTCCACGCCTTTGCGGTGGCCGTAGAGCCGGGCGATCTTGATGGCGGCCTCGTTGGCCTCGGCCCCCGAGTTGGCGAAGAATACGCGATCCATCCCGGCGACCGCCGTGAGCCGGTCGCCTAGTCGTTCCTGGGCGGCGATGCGGTACAGATTGGACGTGTGGACGAGCTCGCGGCTTTGTCGACAGATCGCCTCCGCCACGTCGGGATGGGCATGACCCAGCCCGCAGACCGCAATGCCGCTCACCGCGTCGAGGTAACGGTTCCCGTCCGTGTCCCAGAGCCAGGCGCCTTCGCCGCGGGCGAAGGTCACGGGCAACCGGTTGTACGTGGCCATCAGCGAATCAGCCATGATCGTCTTCGGGTTTCCGAAAAAAGTAAAAGGCAGCCCTGAGCGCCCAGGGACTACCCATGCCGCGCCGTCCTTATCGACGGAGAGCCGCCGATCTTAAGCACCCGCCGGCCATCACGCAACACCGGCGGTCGCGCGGGTCAGCGCCTCATGAGAGCCAGTAGCTCGTCGCCGCGCCGGATCTGAAGCATGTAAATCTCCTGATCGCGCCCCAGCACGGCGCGGATGTCCCGGGGCTCGTGCAGGCGATGCTGGTTGATCTCGATGATCACATCGCCCTCACGCAGCCCGAGATCCCAGGCCGGGCTGTCTCGCTTGACCGAGCCGACCCGTACCGCTCGGTAGCGGGAGGCGCCCGAGCCTTCCGAGACGGCGCCGAGGCGGGCGCCGCTCAGTGCGGGGTGGATGCCGGCGCCCTCCACGTAGCCCTCCAAAGGGTCTGCGATCGCGCCGCTCAGGCTCAGCGCGCGGCCGCCCCGGATGACCCCGATGGTTAGCGGAGTGCCGATCTCCATCAGCCCGAGCCGGTTGCGCAGCTCCGCCGCACCTTCGACCGGTCGGCCGTTGATGTCCACGATCACGTCACCGACCTTCAGGCCCGACCGGGTGGCGGCAGAGTCGGCCTCGACCGCCCCTACCACGGCACCCTTGCGCGATTCCAGCCCCATGGCCGTGGCGAGGTCCGCGGTGAGGTCCTGCACGGCCACGCCGAACGCCCCCCGGCGGACCTGCCCATGGCTGATGAGCTGACCCATGACCGCCCGGACCATGTTCGCCGGGATCGCGAAGCCGATCCCGATGCTACTGCCTTGCGGGGCCAGGATCGCGGTGTTGATGCCCACCAGCTCGCCGCGCAGGTCGACCAGGGGTCCTCCGGAATTCCCGGGATTGATCGAGGCGTCGGTCTGGATGAAGTTCTCGTAGCCCTCGATACCGAGCCCGGTGCGGCCCAGCGCGCTCACGATCCCCGAGGTTACGGTCTGGCTCAGCCCGAATGGGCTGCCGATGGCCACCACGAAATCGCCGACCCGCAATCGATCGGAGTCCGCGAGGGGCGCGGCGGTCAGGTGATCGGCCTTCACCTGGACCAGCGCGACATCGGTCTCCTTGTCGGCGCCGACCAGCGTGGCGGGCAGGCGACGCCCGTCTTTCAGGGTCACGGTGATCTCCTGGGCCTGGTCGATCACGTGGTCGTTGGTCAGCACGTAACCGTGCTCGGCGTCGACGATCACCCCGGAGCCCAGGCTCTCTCGCTCCTGCTTCTCCTGGGGCAGGCCGAAGAAATGCCGGAAGAACGGATCGCGCAGCAGCGGATTGTTCTCGGTCTCGATGACCGTGCTGGTCGAGATGTTGACCACTGCGGGGGTCACCTGCGCCAGCATCGGGGCAAGGCTCGGCAGTTCCTGCCCCCCCACGGACAACGGCAGGGCGCTCGGGGCAGCGGGCAGGGGCAGCAGGGCGAGACTCAGCAACGCTATCGATGGCAGAAAACGGGTCATGGCGGTAGGGCTCACGGCTGACAGGGCATCTGCTCCGTTGGAGCGCCAGGGCCTGCGCTCGTTCCCTCGAGCTCTAGCATCAAGTGGGGCCGGGGCCTGCGATCCCGATCGGAAACCTTGGCGGGACCCGGGTGTCGGGCCCGAGCGCGCGCGGTTTGCCGGTCAGAGCGGCAGGCCGTGGGCGAAGGCCGTCATGCCCATCAGCATGGGGATCGACAGCGCCGTATTAATCCGGGAGGCGATGAAGGCCAGCCGCTTTGCCGCAGCCTTCTCGGCGTCGCCTGCGGGAGCCAGTCCCAGCAGCTTCTTCTGACTGGGCCAGATCAGCACCCAGACGTTGATCAGCATGATGGTCCCCAGCCAGGCGCCCATGCCGATCACCGAGCTGGCGGTAGAGAACGTGAAATGATCGAACGTCATCGCCGGTACCAAGATTCCCATCCTGCCCAGGGCGGCGGCCCCGGACAGCCAGGTGACGACTGCGGCCCAGCGGAACCAGAGCAAGGCCCGAGGCGCCACATAACGGCTGATCGCAGCCGGGCCCGGGCCGTCCTTGTCCGCCGTGGCGGCGGCGACGGCGGGCAGCTGGACGAAGTTGAAGTAGTAGAGCAGGCCCAGCCAGGTGATGCCGGCCAGAACGTGGAGCCAGATAGTCCATTCGATCGGTGCGCTCGCGATGTTGGGGCTCCGGCTGAGCCCGAGGGAGAAGAGGATCGCGAGCACGAGGCCGGCCACGATGGTGCCGACGATACTGTTCAGCGGGTTCATGAAGGCTCCTGGGCCAATGAGGGTATCGGACCGATGGGGGAAAAGGCCGAGGATCTTACTCAGCCAGGCCCCTCCCTTCAGTGCGAGGCAGGTGAGCGGCCGGGGTGCTGCCCGGCCGCCCCTCGGATCAGGCCGCGAGGTTGCCCGCGACGAAGTCCCAGTTGATGATGCTCCAGATCTGCTCGAGGTACTTCGGCCGCGCGTTGCGATAGTCGATGTAGTACGCGTGCTCCCAGACGTCGACCGTCAGCAGGGCGGTCTTGCCCGAGGTCATCGGGGTACCGGCGTTGGAGGTGTTGAAGATCTCCAGACTGCCGTCGGCGTTCTGGACCAGCCAGGTCCAGCCGGAGCCGAAGTTGCCCACCGCGGCCTTGGAGAGCTGCTCCTTGAAGGCGTCGAAGGAGCCGAAGGCACCATTGATCGCATCGGCCAGCCGGCCCTTGGGGGTGTTGCCTTCGGTCGGGGCGCGCAGGCAGCTCCAGTAGAATGTGTGGTTCCAGACCTGCGCGGCATTGTTGAACACCCCGCCCTGGGCCTTTTTGATGATGTCCTCCAGGGGCAGGTGCTCGAATTCCGTCCCCGGGATGAGGTTGTTCAGGTTGGTGACGTAGGCCTGGTGGTGCTTGCCGTAGTGGTAATCGAGGGTCTCGGCCGAGATGATGGGCTCGAGGGTATTCTTGGCGAAGGGTAGGGCGGGTAGCTGGTGTGGCATGGCTTGACTCCGTGTTGGTCCTTGGCATCGGGGCCCCGCAAGGGGCCGTTTGGGTGTCGGCGACAACCGCCGCCGGACGGCGGCCTGGCCGTCGACGGCGGACATTCTCGGGCAGATCCGCCCTAAACTGGCGATGACCTGCGCGGAATCAAGGGGGCCCCGGTGGATGCGGTCGAGCTGAGCGTGTTCGCGAGCCGCCTGGAGGCGGTCTGCGACGAGATGGGGGCGGTGCTGCGCGATGCGGCCTTCTCCCCCAACATCCGGGACCGGCTGGACTTTTCCTGCGCCGTGTTCGATGCCGAGGGGGAGCTGTGCGCCCAGGCCGCCCATATCCCGGTCCATCTGGGCAGCATGGCGTATGCGATGCGGGGCATCGTCTCGGGGCTCGACTGGTCTGAGGGTGACGTGGTGATCCTCAACGACCCGTTCCTCGGCGGCACCCATCTGCCGGATGTCACCCTCATCTCGCCGGTGCTGGTCGAGGGCCGGCGGGTCGGTTTCGTGGTCAACCGGGCGCACCACGCGGACATCGGCGCCGAGGCGCCGGGCTCCATGCCGGTCTCCTCCAGCCTCGAGGAAGAGGGGCGGATCATCGAGCCGGCGTACCTGGTACGAGCGGGGTCTCTGGATCACAGGTTGCTGGAAGGCCTGGCAGGGGGAGCGCGCAATCCCGAAGAGTCCTTCGGCGATTTCTACGCTCAGCTCAGTGCCAACCGGGCGGGTCGGCACCGGCTGGTCGGGATGGTGGATGCCTGGGGCGCCCATGGTTTTGCCGCCGGCCTGGGCGCGCTCGACGAGTACGCGGAGCGGCTTGCGCTGGACGCCCTGTCTGCCATCCCGGACGGAGAGTACGAGTTCTGCGATCTCATGGACGACGACGGCCAAGGAACCCGCGACGTGCCCATCCGCGTGTGCGTCAGGGTGCGCGGTGGCCGGATACACGTAGACTTCAAGGGAACCGCGGCTCAGGTGAAAGGCAACATCAATTGCCCCCTGTCCGTGGCCGCGGCGGCGGTGTACTACGTGTTCCGCTGCCTGATGCCGGCCCAGACCCCCGCCTGCGCGGGGACATTCCGGCCGATCAGCCTGTCCGCCCCCGAAGGCTGCCTGGTCAATGCCTGCCGCCCGGCGGCGGTGGCCGCGGGCAATGTGGAGACCAGCACCCGCATCGTGGATGCGGTGATGGGGGCGTTGGCCAAGGCGCTGCCGCAGCGGATCCCCGCCGCGAGCCAGGGCAGCATGAATAACCTGGCCATGGGCAGCGATTGCCCCGGCATGCGCTGGGACTATTACGAGACCATTGGCGGCGGCATGGGGGCGGGGCCGCTCGGCGGCGGTCTCTCCGGTGTGCACACCCACATGACCAATACCCGCAACACCCCGATCGAGGTGTTGGAGAGCCGGTTTCCTCTGCGGATACGGGCCTATGCCTTGCGCCGCGGCTCGGGCGGGGAGGGCCGGCGCCCCGGGGGCGACGGATTGGTGAGGGAGCTGGAGCTGCTCGCCCCTGCCCGCGTGTCCCTGCTGACCGAGCGCCGCTGGCACGCCCCTTGGGGAACGGGAGGGGGGTGCCCCGGCAAGCCGGGGCGCAACCTCTGCAACGGAGAGCCGTTGCCGCCCAAGATCGAGGTCGCGCTTCCCGCGGGGGCCCGGCTGAGAATCGAGACGCCGGGTGGAGGCGGCTGGGGGGCCGGTAGCGGAGAAGGCTGATGCCGGCCCCCCCTGGCGAGGTGCGGGGCCTGCTCAGGCGGCGGCGTGCTCGGCGCCGAGCACGGTTACGGCGCTCGCCTGAGGGCCTTCGTCACCCGTCGTCTCCACGTAACGCACTGGCGTGCCGACCTCCAGCTTGTCGAAGTCCTGGTTGACCAGGGCGTGGCGGTGAAAGTAGATCTCGCGACCGTCCATGGTGCTGATTCGGCCGTAATCCTCCGCGGGGAACAACACCAGTATCCGGCCGCGGGGTGTTTCGTCGTGGCATTTCACCTCGCCCCGGCGTACCCGGGCATAGTCCTCCAGCTGGCGCTGGATGGCGCGGAAGGCGTCGCGCAGGGCCACGTAGACGTCTTCGCTCTCGTGATGGTCTTGCTTGCTGCGGTCGGCCACCAGCTCACCGCTGGGGACGCTGATCAGCACTCGGACTCGGTAGAGATTGCCTTTGTGATGGTGTTTGTGGGGCAGCTCGACGACCACCCGGCAGCCCATGATCTGATCGCTGAAGCGGTCCAGCTTGGCCGCCTTTTCGCGGATCCGGGTCTCGAGGGCCTCAGAGGGCGGCATGTCGCGAAAGGTCACTTCCAGGGGTAAACGCATGGAACACTCCCTCCATCTTCTGTAGGCGCTGTCGCGCCGATCAGCGCAGCCGCCGCTTGCGGCCGCGCCCTCGATCCATCATCCGGGGTGGGTGAAATGCCCGATCCGGGCCCCGCGCATCAGCTGCGGGAGCCGGTCTCCTCTCAGATGGATCAAATGGCGATGATCGCCGGCCTCCAAGTAGACGTTGGCCAGGCTGGTGAGCGATGCGTCCACGATGACATCCAGCCCGCACGCTGCCCCAAAGGGTGGCACAGCGCCGGGGTCGCGGCCCTCGAAGCCGGCGGCGACGTCTTTCTCGGGCGCCAGGGACCGGTCCCGTCCGGTGCGTGCGGCCATCGCGCCGAGCCGCACCCCGCGGTGCGCTGGGGGCACCGCAAGCAGGTAGCGGGCTTCTTCTTTGAGGAAGACGCCCTTCGCGATCCGGTCTTCCGGCACCTGGGCGGCCTGGGCGGTGCTCCTGCTCGTGGAAGCTAGGAGCCTGTCGGACTTTGGGGTCCGTAGCGAGGGAAAGCGGGATCGAGTCGGATTTCTTGATCGATTGAGGAGAATAGCCATTGCTATTTGACGAAATGGATCGGGAAATCCGGCCGATATGCGCCTTTCCGCAGCAGAACAGTCCCACGTCCGACAGACTCCTAGCTCTCAGGATAGTCGAGGGCGCGGCCCCCGTCCCACGGGCGCGGCGCAGGCCGGCCGGGTGCATTTTGGACAGGCCTGGATTAGGCTGCTTGGACAGGCCTGGATCAGGCTGCGCTGAGCGTTCCAACAGCCGAGACTGAGGAGTCCGCCGGCCATGTGCGGTATCTGCGGAGAGCTGCGGTTTGACGGTCGCCCGGCCGATCTGGGGGCAGTGGCCCGCATGACCGAGCGGTTGCGGCGGCGCGGACCCGATCGGGGTGGCAGCTACAGCGACGGGACGCTCGGCTTCGGCCACCGGCGGCTCTCCATCATCGATCTGTCCGAGCGCTCCAGCCAGCCTATGGTCGACCAGGAGCTGGGGCTCGTGCTGGTCTTCAATGGCACCATCTACAACTATCGGGCGCTACGCCAGGAGCTGAGCGCCAAGGGCTACCACTTCTTCTCGGACGGCGACACCGAGGTGATCGTGAAAGCGTGGCACGCCTGGGGCACCGAGTGCGTCCGGCGGCTGCACGGGATGTTCGCCTTCGGGCTGTGGGACATGCGCCGCCGCCGCCTGTTTCTCGCCCGCGATCGTCTGGGCATCAAGCCCCTGTATTTCAGCGCCGACGGTGAGCGGCTGCGCTTCGCCTCCAGTCCCCAGGCGCTGCTCGCCGCGGGCGGTGTGGACAGGGCGATCGACCCCGTGGCGCTGCACCACCAGTTCACGCTGCACGGAGTCGTCCCTGCGCCCCTGACCATCCTGAAAGGGGTGCGCAAGCTTCCGCCGGCGAGCTGGATGCTGATCGACTCCGAGGGTGGGCAGGAGACCGAGCGCTATTGGCGGCTGGAGGCCCGCCGCCCCGCCGAGCCGATGAGCGACCAGGACTGGCTGGCGGCCATCCACGAGGCCCTGCGCGGCGCGGTACGCAAGCGCAACGAGGTCGCCGACGTCCCGGTGGGGGTGCTGCTTTCCGGCGGTCTGGATTCCAGCCTGCTGGTGGCGCTGCTGGCCGAGAGCGGCGTCAACCGGCTGAAGACGTTCTCGGTGGGTTTCGAGGACCAGCCCGAGGAGAAGGGTAGCGAGTTCGAGTACTCGGATCAGGTCGTGGATCGCTACGCCACCGATCACCGCAAGATCCACGTGCCGAACGATGACGTCCTGAGACGCCTGCCCGAGGCGGTGGACGCCATGGCCGAGCCCATGTTCGGGCAGGATGCGGTGGCCTTCTATCTGCTCTCCGAGCAGGTCTCCCGCGAGGTCAAGGTCGTGCAGTCGGGGCAGGGTGCCGACGAGGTGTTCGGCGGCTACTTCTGGTATCCGCGGATGATGGCGGAGCCGGAGGCCGACCCGGTCGAGCGCTTCGCCCGCCACTATTTCGACCGGGATCACGAGGAGCTTCTGACCCTGGTCACGGCCCCGTTTCGCGGAGCCGATCACACGCGCGAGCTGATCGCCGGGCTGCTTGCGGAGCCCGGCGCGGACAGCTTCATGGACGCCGTGCTGCGCTTGGACGTGACCACCCTGATCGTGGACGACCCGGTCAAACGGGTGGACAACATGACCATGGCCTGGGGTCTGGAGGCGCGCGTGCCGTTCCTGGATCAGCAGCTGGTCGAGCTGGCGGCGCGCTGTCCGCCGCAGCTCAAGCTCCGGGACGGGGGCAAGTATCCGCTCAAGGCCATGGCGCGGGGATTGCTCCCGGATGCGGTAATCGATCGGCCCAAGGGCTATTTCCCCATGCCGGCGCTGAAGTATGTGCGCGGGGACTTCCTTGCGTTCATGCACGACATCCTGGATTCTCGTGCGTGCCGGGAGCGCGGGGTCTACAGCCGAGCCTACTTGGATCTGTTGTTCTCTGCCCCGCAGATGCACCACACCCGCATACGCGGCAGCAAGCTCTGGCATTGCGCCCTGCTGGAGTACTGGTTGCAGCGGCAGGTGGACGAGGTCTAGCCCCAAACCAGTTTACTTGGGGGAGAGCACTATCCAGGACCCGTTCCGAGGGACGCCGTAAACCCCTCCCTGGGGGCTCGGTTGCGGCCGTCCTGGCCGCAAACGCCCTCGGAACGAGTCTCGGACAGCGCTCCGGCAGCCCGTCACAGCGTTAACGGTATTGGACGCAGCCCGCATTTCTCACCGACCGCCGGCTGCGGCGCCCGTCACCTTGTCCGGTGCGCGACGCGCGGGCTTGAACTCGGAGGGGCGGAGCCATATCTAACTGTGAGCTCCCCCATTCACATGCAGAGGTCAGTCGATGGACCCGTTAGAGCGCATTCGCGAGCAGGTCGAAGGTAACCCGATCGTGCTGTACATGAAGGGAACTCCCCAGTTTCCGATGTGCGGGTTCTCCGCCCGCACCGCCGAGGCCCTCAAGTCCTGCGGCGTCAAGTTTGCGTATGTGAACGTGCTGGCGGACCAGGAGATCATGCAGAACCTGCCCCGTTACGCCGACTGGCCGACCTTTCCGCAGCTCTACATCAGCGGCGAGCTGGTCGGGGGCTGCGACATTACCCTGGAGCTCAAGGCGAGCGGCGAGCTGCAGACGATGGTCGAGGAGGCGGCTGAGACCTGGGGCAGTGGGCAGGAGCAAGGGGCCACCGGCTCGGCCTGACCCCCTGCCGCGGCCCAGAGCCGGCGGCGGACGGGGGCGAGGGGCGGGTGCTCGCCGATTCAGTCGGAAGCTTCAGCGCCGAGCTCCCACTGCGGGCTTGGGCAGACGTCCGCCCATTGGTTGACGATGCGACAGAACAGCTCCGCAGTGCGCTCCGCGTCATAGATGGCGGAGTGCGCGGCTCCCTCGTCCCAGTGCAGGCCCGCCGCCTCCATGGCCTTCGCCAGGACGGTCTGACCATAAGCCAGGCCCGCCAAGGTCACCGTATCGAAGGTGCTGAAGGGGTGGAAGGGATTGCGCTTGATCCGGGTGCGTGCCACGGCCTCGTTGATGAATCCGAGATCGAAAAAGGCGTTGTGTCCCACCAGGATAGCGCGCTTGCAGCCGCTCTCCTTTACCGCCGCGCGAACCGTCGAGAACACCTTTTGCAGGGCCTCGCCTTCCGGAAGGGCAAACCGGAACGGGTGTCCGGGATCTATCCCGTTGAAGGCGAGGGCCTTGGGGTCCAGCCGGGCGCCCGTGAACGGCTGCACGTGACAGTCCACAGCCTCCGTTGGGTGCAGCCGTCCGCCCTCGTCCATGCGCAACGTTACCGCGGCGATTTCCAGCAGGGCGTCGGTGCGGGGGTCGAATCCCCCCGTCTCTACGTCGACCACCACGGGCAGATATCCGCGAAACCG
This sequence comes from uncultured Gammaproteobacteria bacterium, assembly GCA_963775335.1. Taxonomy (GTDB): domain Bacteria; phylum Pseudomonadota; class Gammaproteobacteria; order Chromatiales; family Chromatiaceae; genus CAVQCX01. The sequence goes on along the minus strand of CAVZIJ010000002.1, from coordinate 771,355 downwards.
GCCGGCAACCCGAGGGCTGTACGAAGAGTCGCTCATGGTGACCCCAGCATATGGGAGAAGCGAGGGGCGTGAAAGAGCCAGCCGTCCCGTCCGACTCGGCATCCGCTTGCCGCCGTGGGGGACGCTGCTTATGCTTACCTGTATTCTTCCGCGGAGCCTGCCCGGACTGGGTCTGGGGAACGGCGGAACGCTGAGATCTCGAAGGAGCTACGTATGTTCACGACGAATTGGAGCGCCGGACGGTTCGCGGTGGCGATGGTCTGCGCGGCGGCGGTCGGGGGCTGCGCCAGCACGCCCAAGGAAGACCGTGATCCGAGGGACCCGCTGGAGCCTGTCAACAGGGCCGTCTACCGCTTCAACGACGAGCTGGACAAGGCCTTGCTCAAGCCCATTGCGGAGGGCTACCGCAAGGTGACGCCCGAGCCGGTCAATCGAGGCGTGACCAACTTCTTCTCCAATCTTCAAGACGTTGGCTCCGCTATCAACAACGCATTGCAGCTGAAGATGGAGCGGGCGGGCTCCGATGTCGGGCGCGTGGTCGTCAACACCACTGTGGGGGTGCTCGGCTTCGTGGACGTCGCGACCAATCTGGATATGCCCAAATACGGTGAGGACTTTGGTCAGACGCTGGGGGTCTGGGGTCTGAAGCCCGGCCCTTACCTGGTGTTGCCCTTGCTCGGCCCGAGCTCCGTGCGTGACACAGTCGGCTGGGTCGGTGACTGGTATACCAACCCGGTGGACTATGTAAGACCCTGGCAGGCGGAAGCCGGACTCTACGCCGTGTACTTCGTGGACCGGCGTGCCGACTTGCTGACCGCATCCAGGCTGGTCGAGGAATCCCTGGACCCCTATAGCTTCACCAAGGACAGCTACCTGCAGAATCGGCGCAACAACGTCTACGACGGCAATCCCCCGCCGGAGCCCCTGGCTCACTGAACGTCTCCTCCGGCCGGGCGGCCCCCGGGGCGGGTGGGTCGCGCGGTCTCCGCTCTTGGATAATGCCGGCATAAGGAAATTTTTTCTTGCAATTTTAGAATTTTCTTATATTATCTTTTTCCAGGAAGCGAGGCCGGATCCGCTTTCTAACTGGACGAAGAATAGAATCCCTAATTTCCTTAAGGAGACTGCAATGAACAATATCATCAAGGCTGCTTCTGTTGCTGCCCTTCTCGCCGCTTCCGCTTCCGCCAACGCCTGGTGGGGCGGCGGCCCCTGGGGCGGGAACAACGGCTGGGGCGACGACTGGATGGGCGACGGCTGGGGCTCGGGCGACTTCAACATGTCGATGAGCGGCGGCGGCCACGGCTCCGGCTACGGCTCCGGCTACGGGCGCGGCTATGGCTACGGCTACGGCTATCCCTACGGCTACGGCTACGGCCCGTACGGCGGCTACCCCGGCTATGGTGGCTACGGCTACCCGGGCTATGGCGCTCCGTACGCTCCCGTCGCTCCCGCGGCCCCGGCTGCCCCGGCGACTGCACCCGAGAGCAAGTAACGCGGGCGGATCCGACGGATCTCCAAGCGCACAGGGAGGTGCGCGAGGCCGCGCGGACGTCGCGGCCTTTTTCGTGAAAAAGGTTAACGAAAAGAATTGGGAGAGCGCGAAATGAGCAAGTTTTCCAAGGCGATCATCGGCGCCGCCCTGGCCACCGCATCGGTGTCCGTCGGCGCCTGGAGCTGGGGTCCGAACGGCTGGGCGGACGATGGTTTCAACTACCGCGTAAACACGGTAGCTGAGGGCAACGGCTCGGGGCCCTATTACGACTATTACGCCCCTTACTGGGCCAATCCCAACGGTGTGCAGCCCTATGCGCCCACTGCGGAGCAGCAGAAGGCGATCAGCGAGCGGCAGAAGGCGTTCGCCGAACAGCGGAAGGCATTTGTCGAGCAGCAGCAGAAGGCGATCAGCGAGCAGCGACAGGCATTCGTCGAGCGGCAGAAGGCGTTCGCGGAGCAGCACAAGGCATTCGCGGAGCAGCAGCAGAAGGCCCTGCAGCAGGCCGTGGAGGCCCAGCGCAAGCTGGCGGAGCAGTTCGCCGCGACTCAGCCGCCGCTGGCCGCGCCTTACGCCGGGGTCTACGACCCGATGTTCCGTGTCCACGACATGGAGCGCCAGCTGATGCAGCAGGCGGCCAATGACGAGCGCCGGTTCTACGAGGAGGCTCGGGACGCCCTGGCTCGTCCTGCTCCGACCGCCGTGCCGTCTACCGCCAGCTCCCACGAAGAGCTGGTGAAGCAGATGGAGGCCCGGCGCGAGAAGAGCCTGAAGGAAATGCAAGCGCGCCGTGCGGAGGTCCTCAAGCGTATCGAGGAGCAACGCCAGGCGGCCCGGAAGCTCGACACCGCCGCCCTCTGAGCAGGTCCGCACCGCGGATCGTTGCCGCGCCGAGAGGGGCAGCAGCGAGAAGGCGCACCCGGCTCAGGTCGTGTGCGCCTTCGCTTTTTCGGTATACGGAACAAGCTGTGGCCTTCCTCCCCGGTGTTTTACCCGGGACCACGAGCCTGCTTGGCACGATCAACGGCGCCTTCCTGCACCATTTCTCGGTTTCTTTCATTTTTGAACGCTCACCTTGTTCGCTATCAGCGGCCTGTCTGTGTGCCGCACGAAGGCCACGGAAAATCGGGCTTTAGACCGGGTGTCGGGGCCCTTCGCTCTCGAGGTTGATGGTCGTTGTGACCTGCGCCATTAGTGGTTGAAAATCCAGAATATAGGTCGATTCTTTTCGGATCGTCGCGGCCTTGGGTCGCTTGAATTTTGCCGATCCACCCATTCTAATGGCCCATCTCCTCTGCTCGCGTCCGGCGGGGCCCGGGCAGGCCCAACGACTACCCCCAGAGTGGCGCCATGGCAGCTAAACCCGATTTGGATGCGCAGGAAACGCAGGAATGGCTCGACGCCCTCGAAGCGGTCCTCGAGCAAGAGGGGGTGGAGCGCGCCCACTTCATCATCGAGCGGCTGATCGACAAGGCCCGGCGCTCCGGCGCATACCTGCCCTACAGCGCGAACACCGCGTACGTCAATACGATCCCCGTGCAGCGCCAGCCCCGGTATCCGGGCGATCGTGCGATGGAGCGGCGTATACGGTCATTCATCCGCTGGAATGCGATGGCCATGGTCGTACAGGCCAACCGGCTCTCCACGGAGTTGGGCGGACACATCTCGAGCTTTGCCTCCAGCGCGACGCTCTTCGATGTCGGCTTCCAGCATTTCTTCCGGGCTCGCACGCCCCATCACGGTGGCGACCTGGTGTTCTTCCAAGGTCATTCGGCCCCGGGCATCTACGCCAGGGCCTTTCTGGAAGGACGCCTCAGCGAGGATCAGCTCTACAACTTTCGCCAAGAGGTCGACGGCGAGGGGCTATCCTCCTATCCGCATCCCTGGCTGATGCCCGGGTTCTGGCAGTTTCCGACGGTGTCCATGGGCCTGGGCCCGATCATGGCTATCTACCAGGCCCGCTTCCTGCGCTACCTGGAAGACCGCGGCATGCTCGATACCCACGAGCGCAAGGTCTGGGCCTTCCTCGGCGACGGCGAGATGGACGAGCCCGAATCCCTCGGCGCCATCTCGCTGGCGGGCCGCGAGCGCCTGGACAACCTGATCTTCGTAGTGAACTGCAATCTCCAGCGCCTGGACGGGCCGGTGCGGGGCAACGGCAAGATCATCCAGGAGCTCGAGGCGGTGTTCCGCGGGGCCGGCTGGAACGTCATCAAGGTGATCTGGGGCAGCTACTGGGACCCGCTGTTCGCCCGGGACAAGAACGGGCTGCTGGTGCGGCGCATGGAAGAGGCGGTGGACGGTGACTACCAGGCCTACAAGGCCAAGGGCGGCGCCTATACCCGCAAGCATTTTTTCGGCAAGTATCCCGAGCTCGCCGACATGGTCGCCAACCTCACAGACGAGGACATCTGGCGGCTCAACCGCGGCGGCCACGATCCGGTGAAGGTCCATGCCGCCTACCAGGCGGCGCTCAGCCAGCGTGGCCAGCCGACGGTGATCCTGGCCAAGACCGTCAAGGGCTACGGCATGGGTGTGGCCGGGGAGGGCATGAACATTACCCACTCCCAGAAGAAGATGGGCGAGGCCGCGCTCAAGCAGTTCCGCGACCGATTCAACATCCCGATCCCCGACGATGTCATCGGCTCGGCACCCTTCTACAAGCCCCCGGCCGACAGCCCGGAGATCAAGTATCTGCACGAGCGTCGCCAGGCGCTCGGCGGCTACATGCCCGTCCGGCGGGTCGATGCCCCGCCGCTGAAGGTTCCAGAGCTGGATTTCTTCAAGGTCTTGCTGGAGGGTAGCGCCGAGCGCGAGATGTCAACGACCATGGCCTTCGTGCGCTTTCTGGGCACGCTGATTCGCGACAAGAACGTCGGCCGGTACGTGGTGCCCATCGTGCCCGACGAGGCCCGCACCTTCGGCATGGAGGGCATGTTCCGCCAGCTCGGCATCTACTCCTCGGTGGGCCAGCTCTACGAGCCCGTGGACGCCGACCAGGTGATGTCCTATCGCGAGGCCAAGAAAGGCCAGATCCTGGAAGAGGGGATCAATGAGGCCGGGGCCATGTCCTCCTGGATCGCGGCGGCCACCGCCTATGCGAACCACGGGATCAACATGGTCCCTTTCTACATTTTCTACTCGATGTTCGGCTTCCAGCGCATCGGCGACCTGGCCTGGGCGGCCGGCGACATGCAGGCGCGCGGCTTTCTGCTCGGTGGCACGGCGGGGCGCACGACGCTGGCCGGCGAGGGCCTCCAACACCAGGATGGCCACAGCCAGGTCGTGGCGTCCACCATCCCCAATTGCCGGGCCTACGATCCCTGCTTCGCCTACGAGCTCGCCGTGATCCTGCACGACGGCCTGAAGCGGATGTACGAGCGGCAGGAGAACGTCTTCTACTACGTCACGGTGATGAACGAGAGCTACCCCCAGCCGGCCCTCCCGGAAGGGACTCAGGAAAGCATCATCCGGGGGATGTATCTGCTGCAGAAGGGCTCGCGCAAGAAGACCCGGGTGCAGCTGCTGGGTAGTGGCACCATTCTGCGTGAGGTGATCGCCGCCGCTGAGCTGCTCGACAAGGATTTCGGGGTAGCCGGGGACGTTCTGGAGCGTCACCAGCTTCAACGAGCTGCGCCGCGACGGTCTGGACGTGGAGCGTTGGAACCTGCTCCACCCGGACGAAGCCCCGCGGGTCAGCTACGTGGAGGCCCAGCTCGCCGATGCCGAGGGCCCCGTGGTGGCCGCCACCGATTACATCCGCCTCTACGCCGACCAGATCCGTCCCTGGGTCAAGCAGCGGTATCTGGTGCTCGGCACCGACGGGTACGGGCGCAGCGACATGCGCAGCCAGCTGCGCAAGTTCTTCGAGGTGAACCGCTATTACGTCACGGTCGCCGCCCTCAAGGCGCTGGCCGACAGCGGCCAGCTCGAGCCCGCGGTCGTGGCCAAGGCCATCAAGCAGTACAAGATCGATCCGGACAAGCCGAATCCTTGGACCGTTTGAGCGGCAGAGCACTGCCCCCCAGCACCCCATCGGGCGCCCCGGAGGACCAAGAGTGGGAAAAGAGACTGAAGTACGCTTGCCGGACATCGGAGACTTCTCCTCGGTCGACGTGATCGAGGTGCTGGTCCAACCCGGCGATACTGTCAAGGCCGAGGATTCGCTGATCACCCTGGAGAGCGACAAGGCGACCATGGAGGTCCCGTCGCCCTACGGCGGCCTGGTCAAGTCGCTGCAGGTCAAGGTCGGCGACAAGCTTAGCCAGGGCGCCCTGATCCTCACGATGGAGCCGGGCGAGGCCCCGGCCGACCCGGCTCCTGCGCTCCGCGAGGCGGCCCCGGCTGCCGAGCCTGTGCCCCAGCCGACCCGGCCTCCCGCGGCCTCCGGGGCCGAGATCCAGGTGGTCGTGCCGGACATCGGCGACTTCACGGACGTGGGCGTGATCGAGATACTCGTTTCCCCCGGGGACCGGGTCGCGGTGGATCAGTCGCTGATCACCCTGGAGAGCGACAAGGCGACCATGGAGATCCCTTCGCCTTGGGCCGGCGTTGTCAAGGCGGTGCAGGTGGCGGTCGGCGATAAGGTGAGCGCCGGGGGCCCGATACTCACCATGGATGCCCCAGAGGCGCCCGCGGCCGCCCAGCCTGCTCCCGGCCCCGAGGCCGTCGCCGGAGCGCCCGAAGAAGAGCCGGCACCGTCGCTCGAGCGCTCTCCCGGCGAGAAGGCCCCGCTGCAGCCCCCGGTGATGCCGCGTCCCGCGGACATGGTGGCCATCGCCAAGGGCCGCAAGCCCCACGCCAGCCCCGCGGTGCGCCGCTTTGCCCGCGAGCTCGGTGTGGACCTGATGCTGGTGGAAGGTGCGGGGCCCAAAGGGCGCATACTCAAGGAAGACGTGCAGGGTTTCGTCAAGCGTGCGGTCAGCCGCGGGGCGCCCGCAGCCCCTGTCGCGGGTCCCTTTCAGCTGCCGGCCATGCCGGCCGTGGACTTCGCCAAGTTCGGGCCGATCGAGGTCGAGGAGCTCGGGCGCATCAAGAAGCTCAGCGGGGCTCATCTGCACCGCTGCTGGCTGAGCGTGCCGCACGTCACCCAGTTCGACGAGGCCGACATCACCGAGCTGGAGGCCTTCCGGGCGGCCCAGAAGGCCACGGCGGACCAGCGGGGCGTCAAGCTGACGCTGTTCCCGTTTCTGATGAAGGCCTGCGCGGCAGCCCTGCGCGACCTGCCGGAATTCAACAGCTCGCTCTCGCCCGAAGGCGATAGCCTGATCTACAAGAAGTACATCCACATCGGGGTGGCCGTGGACACCCCGAGCGGTCTGATGGTGCCCGTGGTGCGCAATGTGGACGCCAAGGGGATCTTCGACTTGGCGGCCGAGCTGGCCGAGACCAGCCGGCGCGCCCGCGAGGGCAAGCTGCTGCCCGGCGACATGCAGGGCGGCACCTTCTCCATCTCGAGCCTCGGCGGGATCGGCGGCACCGCGTTCACGCCGATCATCAATGCCCCCGAGGTGGCGATCCTCGGGGTCTCGCGCTCGGTCATGAGGCCGGTGTGGCGCGGTACCCAGTTCGATCCGCGCCTGATGCTGCCGCTATCGCTGTCCTACGACCACCGGGTGATCGACGGCGCCCAGGGTGTTCGGTTCATCACCCGCCTCGGGGAGCTGCTGGGCGACATCCGCAGGCTGCTGCTTTGATCGGATTCGCTTGGTCTTGTGTCGCGGTTTGATGGTTTTCAGCGATCCGGCGCGCCGGCCAGCCCGGTTGCGGATCGCCCTGTCCTGAGCAAGAGGCGCACCCATGAGCAACACTGTTGAGGTCACCCTGCCCGACATCGGAGAGCTCGATCAGGTCGGTATCATCGAGGTGCTGGTCGCGCCGGGGGATGAGATCAAGGCCGAGCAGTCCCTGATCACCCTGGAGAGCGACAAGGCGACCATGGAGATTCCCAGCCCGGGCGCCGGCACCGTGAAGGCCGTGCATGTCCGGGTCGGGGACAAGATCGGCAAGGGCGGGCGCATCCTCAGCCTGGAGACGGAAGCCGCCGCGCCTTCCGAGTCCCCGGCCCCGTCGGTCGCGCAGCCGACCGCGGCCGCGGCAGCGCCCGTGCCGGCCGTCCAGGCCGGCGAGATCCACGTCGAGGTGGCGGTGCTCGGTGCGGGGCCTGGCGGCTACACCGCTGCCTTTCGCGCCGCCGACCTGGGCTTGAGCGTGGCGCTGATCGAGCGCTATGAGCGCCTCGGCGGGGTGTGCCTCAACGTCGGCTGCATACCGTCCAAGGCGCTGCTGCACACCGCCGAGGTGATCACCGAGGCGGCCGAGCTGGCCCACATGGGCGTGAGCTTCGGGGCGCCTAAGATCGATCTGGACCAGCTGCGCGTGGGCAAGGACAAGGTGGTGAAGCGGCTCACCGGCGGGCTTTCGGCGCTCGCCAAGCAGCGCAAGGTGCAGGTGCTGACCGGCGTTGGGCGCTTCGATTCCCCCAAACGGCTCTCGGTGATGACCGCCGACGGTCAGGTCCTGGTCCATTTCGGCCATTGCATCGTCGCGTGCGGGTCAAGGGCGGTGCAGATCCCCGGCTTTCCGAACGATGATCCGCGCCTGATGGACTCGACCGGGGCCCTGGCCCTCGAGGACGTGCCCAAGCGCCTGCTGGTGATCGGCGGCGGCATCATCGGTCTGGAGATGGCCACTGTCTACGGCGCCCTGGGCTCGCAGATCGACATCGTCGAGCTGCAGCCCGGGCTGATCCCCGGGTGCGACCGGGATCTGGTCAGGCCCCTGCAGAAGCGCCTGGAGAAGCGAGTGCGCAGCATCATGCTGGAGACCCGGGTCAGCGAGATCCAGGCCCAGAAGGGCGGCCTCAAGGTGCGCTTCGAGGGCAAGCACGCCCCGGACAAGCCCCAGGTCTACGATCGGGTGCTAGTCTCCGTGGGGCGTGCGCCCAACGGAAAGTTGATCAACGCGGATGCGGCCGGGGTCAAGGTCGACGAGCGCGGCTTCATCCCCGTCGACCAGCACATGCGCACCAACGTGCCCCACATCTACGCCATCGGCGACGTGGTGGGCAACCCCATGCTCGCCCACAAGGCGACCCACGAGGCCAAGGCGGCCGCCGAGACCATCGCCGGCCTGCCCAGCCTGTTCGACCCCATGGCCATCCCCTCGGTCGCCTACACGGACCCCGAGGTCGCCTGGATGGGTCTCACCGAGACCGAGGCCAAGGCGAAGGGCATCGCCTACGAGAAAGGCGTCTTCCCCTGGGCCGCGAGCGGCCGGGCACTGGGCATAGGCCGTGAGGAAGGGCTGACCAAGCTGCTCTTCGATCCCCAGAGCAAGCGCATCCTGGGCGCCGGCATCGTCGGCCCCAACGCCGGGGAGCTGATCGGCGAGACCGTACTGGCGATCGAGATGGGCGCCGACATCGAAGACATCGGCCTCACCATCCATCCCCATCCGACGCTCAACGAGACCATCTGCTTCGCCGCCGAGATGGGCGAGGGGACCATCACCGATCTGCTGCCGCCGCGCAAGAAAGGCTGATTCCAGAACCCCCGAGGCAGGCCGCTCGCGCTGCGGCCCGCGCCTTACGGCCCGCTTGTCCATGCACCTGCACTATCGGGAATACGGTGACCCGGGCGCGACGCCCCTGGTCTTCCTGCATGGGTTGTTCGGCTCGGCCGCCAACTGGGGGGGCGTGGCGCGCCGGTTCGAGGCCAGCCACCGCGTGATCCTCCCGGATCTGCGCAACCACGGGCGCTCGCCCCACGCAGATGCGATGAGCTATCCCGCGATGGCGGCCGATCTGGCTGGGCTGCTCGATCGCCTGGGCGTCGGCCCAGCCGTGCTGGTCGGTCACAGCATGGGCGGCAAAGTGGCCATGTGGCTCGCGCTGGAGGCCGGAGAGCGCGTGGCAGGCCTGGTGGCGGTCGACATAGCGCCGGTGCGCTACGTGGACCATGTGAGCCACTTCGAGGCGATCCTCGCGGCGCTGGCCTCGGTGGACACCGATGCGCTCGGGGACCGGCAGGAGGCCGATGCCCTGCTCGCCCGCTCGCTTCCGGGCCCGCTATTGCGCGGCTTCCTGCTGCAGAACCTGGTTCACGGAGCGGGGGGCTGGCGTTGGCGTATCGATCTCGGGGCAATTCGCGATTCGATCGGGCGCCTCCTGGATTTTCCCCCGGTAGCGCCCGGGCGCCAGTATCTCGGGCCTGTCCAGTTCGTATACGGGGCCGAGTCTGACTATGTCTCCCCGGAGAGCGAGCGGGCGATCCACGAGCTGTTTCCGTTTGCGCGGCTTCGGGGTGTGGCCGGGGCCGGCCATTGGGTCTACGCCCAGCGACCGGATGAGCTCGCACAGGCCCTGCAGAGCTTTCTCGGCCGTCTTTAACGCGGAAATTTCGCTTCTGCGGGGAAACAGACTTCACAGCAGCGCACGGGGATTGATGCATGGGGTGGGATTTCCGCTAACATCACACTAGCCGTCGGGCTGCCGAGGCCCACCAAATGAAGAACGTTCGGAGTCCACGTCCAGATGCCTGCCAATTCCCACACGTTCATCGGCGAGATCGTCGATGTGCAGGGCGCGAGCCTTACCGCTGCCATCCGCGGGGGGGTCGACGGACAATTTCCGGTGATCGATCTGGAAGGGGAGCACGTGCGGGTCGGCCAGATCGGCTCCTACGTCGCCGTCCGGCAGGACGAGATCCGGCTGCTGGCGATGGTGATCCGGGCCAGCAAGACCGAGGCGCCCGCGGGTAGCGCGCAGCCCCAGCGTCTGCTGACCATGATTCCGCTCGGTACCATCAGCGGTGAGGGGGTCTTCACCCGCGGCGTGACAAGCTTCCCGACCCCCGGGGCGCAGGTTCACGTGGTGGCCGAGGATGAGATCCGATCCCTGTTCGTGCGTTACTACGACAAGGGCTTCACCGTGGGCTATCTCCCGGCCCGTCCGCATCTGGAGGTCAGCCTGGACCCGGCGAAGTTCTTCGGGCGTCACTTCGCCATCCTGGGCCAGTCCGGGGCCGGCAAGTCCTGGACCGTGGCGAGCCTGGTCCAGCGTACCGTCCAGGTCATGCCCAACGCCCACGTGATCCTGCTCGATTTGCACGGGGAGTATTGCTGGCGCGACGAGCAGGGGCAGATGGAGTCCGCCTTCGATCCGCGGATCTACCGCTATATCGACGCCCGCGAGCTGGAGATCCCTTACTGGCTGCTGACCTACTCCGAGCTCGTCGACCTGCTGGTGGACCGCGACGACAAGGAGTCCTCGACTCAGATTGCGTTCCTGCGTGAGGTGGTGCACAGCCTGCGCAAGAAGGCCAACAAGCATCTGGACCTGCCAAAGATCTCCATCGACTCTCCGGTGTACTTCTCGCTGGTCGACCTCTACCGCCACTTCAAGCACGCCAACGAGTACACCACCAACTTCGGCAAGACCCAGGGGCCGCTGTACGGCAAGTTCGACAGCTTCCTGATCAAGCTGCAGAGCCGTTTCAACGACGTCCGTTACGATTTCCTGCTCAAGCCCAAGCACCGCAAGTCCTCCGAGACCCTGACCGGGCTGCTGCGCGATTTCGTCGGTCTGGGCAACCCCAAGCGCCAGATCACCGTGATCGATCTGAGCTCGGTACCCTTCGACGTGCGTCCTACCGTGTCGGCCCAGATCGGCCGACTCGCGTTCGAGTTCAATTACTGGAACCCGCAGCACAAGGAATTCCCGATCCTGCTGCTGTGCGAGGAGGCCCACGCCTATATCCCCAGGGCCGGCCACAGCCAATACGACTCCACGCGGCGGGCCATGGAGCGCATCGCAAAGGAGGGGCGCAAGTACGGGGTGGCGCTGGGTGTGGTCAGCCAGCGTCCCCACGAGCTCTCGGAGACGGTGCTCGCCCAATGCGGCAATTTCCTGTGCCTGCGCATCACCAACCCCAGCGACCAGGACTACGTGCGCGACCTGGTGCCGGACGCCGAGCGCGATCTCATCGAGACCCTCTCCGCCCTGGGGCGCGGCGAGTGCCTCGCCCTGGGCGAGGCGATCCCCCTGCCCACCCGGTTCCAAGTCAAGCGGCCCGACCCGACCCCCAACTCCGACGACACGGACTTCTACAGCTATTGGAAAGGGGGTCCCCAGGACCTGGATGTCGATGATATCGTGGCGCGCTGGCGCCGCCAGGAGCGCCAGGATCCCCTGGAGCATGCGGGTGCCGAGCCGGTCGTCGACCCCTTCGAAGGCTTCGACACGCTGAACGTGCAAACCGGGTTATAATCCGCCGCTTTTTCGCGGACCGTCCGCCCGGCGGGCACTGTTTCGGGAGCGCAAGCGATGTCTCACTCCGGCGTCAGCAAGGTCGTGCTCGCCTATTCGGGCGGGCTCGACACCTCCATCATCCTCAAGTGGCTCCAGGACAACTACGGCTGCGAGGTGGTGACCTTCACCGCCGACATCGGCCAGGGCGAGGAGCTGGAGCCGGCGCGCTCCAAGGCCGAGCGGATGGGGGTCAGGGAGATCTACATCGAGGACCTGCGCGAGGAGTTCGTCCGCGACTTCGTATTTCCCATGTTCCGGGCCAACGCGATCTACGAGGGTGAGTATCTGCTCGGCACCTCGATCGCCCGCCCGTTGATCGCCAAGCGCCTGGTGGAGATCGCCAACGCCACGGGTGCCGATGCCATTTCCCACGGCGCCACCGGCAAGGGCAACGACCAGGTGCGCTTCGAGCTGGGCGCCTACGCGCTGCGGCCCGACATCCGCATCATCGCGCCCTGGCGCGAGTGGGACCTGCTCTCCCGGGAGAAGCTGATGCGCTATGCCGAGACCCACGGCATCCCGGTGGAGATGAAGCGCGCCGGGCAGAAGTCTCCCTACTCGATGGATGCGAACCTGCTGCACATCTCCTACGAGGGCTACGATTTGGAGAATCCCTGGGTCGAGCCCAGCGAAGACATGTGGCGCTGGACCGTCTCCCCGGAGCGGGCCCCGGACGCCCCCACCTACGTGGAGCTGACCTACGAGCACGGCGACATCGTGGCCATCGACGACGAGCGTCTGAGCCCCGCCCAGGTGCTCACGCGGCTCAATCAGCTGGGCGGCGCCAACGGCATCGGCCGGGACGATATCGTGGAAAACCGCTACGTCGGGATGAAATCGCGCGGCTGCTACGAGACCCCCGGCGGGGCGATCATGCTCAAGGCGCATCGGGCCATGGAATCTCTGACCCTGGACCGCGAGGTGGCCCATCTCAAGGACGACCTGATGCCGCGCTACGCCACCTTGATCTACAACGGCTACTGGTGGAGCCCGGAGCGGCGAATGCTGCAGACCGCCATCGACCAGTCCCAGCAGGCGGTCAACGGCGTGGTCCGGGTCAAGCTCTACAAGGGCAACGTCTACGTGGCCGGGCGCAAGTCCGACACCGACAGCCTGTTCGACGAGTCCATCGCCACCTTCGAGGAGGACTCCGGGGCCTACCACCAGGGCGACGCCACGGGCTTCATCAAGCTCAACGCGTTGCGCCTGCGGGTGGCGGCCCGGAGAAGAAGGTAGACAGTAGACAGGGAAAAGCGACCCTCGATCGGCCGCCGATTGCGATAACCGGCCTCTCGGAGCGCTATACTGGCGCTTGCCCGTGGGTGCAGCGCTGCTATACCGGTGCGGACCCCACCGGTGTCCACTGGATGGGAGGCCGGCTTCATGGCGTCAGCGAACGGGCCCCGGCCGACGCCGTCGCGGTCTCGGACCCGCGACAGGATTCTGCAGGCGGTGCTCATCTATGCCGTCGCGGCCGCCCTGTGGATATTCTTGTCCGACCGGCTGCTGGGCTTCTTCTTCCACGATTCCGCCAGCCTTGCCCTGGCCGGCACGGTCAAGGGCTGGGCGTTCGTAGCCGTCACCTCGCTGCTGCTGTTCCTGTTGCTGAAGCGCTTCGTCTCCCGGGCCTCCCAGGTCCCGGATGGCCCGGGATCGGACACGGCTGCCGCCACGGATGAGCAGCAAAAGCCTTCGGCGAAGGGCGTCCTGCCCCAGCTCGTGATGGGGCTCGTCATCGTCGCGTTGACCGCGGCCGCTGTCGCCTATGTGTATCAGGATCGGGAACGCACGGGGATAGCGGGGCTGTACGCCATCGGCGACGCCAAGGTGCGTGAGATCGCGCGATGGCTGAAAGAGCGTGACGGGGACGCGGGTTACGCCCAGGCCAACGGCCGCTGGGCGCGCCTCTATCGGCGCTGGCGAGATGCCGGCGACACCGCCAGCAGGGATGAGCTGATCGAGCGACTCCAGGAATACCGCCGGCATCATGAAGTTCCGCACATCCTGATGCTCAGCGCCCAGGGGGAGCCCCTCTGGGATTCCGCAGACGCCCAGCCTGCCATTGGCCCCGCGCTGCGCGCCGCCGCCCTTCGGGCTGCCTCCGAGCATCGGCTGGTGCGCTTGGATCCGAGGCGGGACTCCGCCGGCCGGATCCATATTGACTATATCGTCCCTATCAAGGCGGCGGACGCCGAGCGCGGCCCGATCCTTGTTCTGGACAGTGATCCGGAAACCTATCTGTATCCGACCTTGCGCGCCTGGCCTGTGCCCACGAGCAGCGGTGAGACGCTGCTGTTCCGGCGCGATGGCGACAGCGTGCAGTTCCTCAACGAGCTGCGCTTTGCCGCGCACAGCGCGGTGAGGCCGCGCGTGCCGTTGACGGCGGCCCGGGTGCTGGCCGTGCAGGTCGCACGGGGCAAGGCCCGGCTGGGCGAGCGCGTCGATGGGGTGGACTACCGGGGCGTTCCCGCCGTGGGGGTGGTGCGGGCGGTTCCCGGGACGGACTGGTATCTGGTGGCCAAGATGGACAGATCGGAGCTCGACAAGGACGCGGTCCGCGACGCCTCATTCGTGATTCTGGCCGGCCTCCTGCTGCTGCTCGCCAGCCTTGCCTGGCTCTTCATCAGCCGCCAGCGCGGGGAGCTCGCGTTCTCCCGACGACTGGGCCGGGTCCAGGCCGAGCGTCTGCGTGCCTCCAAGCTGCTGGGCGCCATCGCCGACGGCTCCGCGGACGCCATCTTCGCACAAGATCTGGAAGGCCGTTTCATCCTCTTCAACCGGGCGGCCGAGCGGGAGACCGGCAAGTCCGCCGGTGAGGTCATCGGCCGGGACGGGACCGCGGTGTTCCCCCCGGAGGTGGCCCGCGTGCAGTCGGCCGTCAACCGAAGGCTGATCGAGAGCGGCGCGAGCGAGACGATCGAGGAGACCCTGCCTATGGTGGCGGGGGAGCGCACCCTCCTAACCACCAAGGGCGTGCTGTTCGACGAGTCGGGCAAGGCCATGGGGATCTTCGGCATCGCCCGCGACATCACCGAGCGCAAGCGGGCCGAATTGCGGTTGGCGGAGTCGGAAACGAAATACCGCCTGGTGGCCGATAGCGCGGCGGACTGTATTTTCTGGATCGACCCTGAGGGGCGTTTCCGGTACGTTTCGCCCGCGTGGGCCCAGATGTCCGGGCACGCCCCGGACGAGCTCATTGCCGACCCGGACCTGATGGTCCGCATCATTCATCCCGCGGACCGCGCAACGTATCTATCGCACGTCCGGAATACGGCAAGCCCCGACGAGGGGGAGCTCGAGCTGCGCTTCGTCCTTCCCGATGGGCAGGTCCGCTGGATTGCGCACCACTGCCAGCCCCTTTATGACGACGCAGGCGTGTATCTCGGGCGTCGCGGTGCGAACCGCGATATCTCCCGGCAGAAGCATGCGGAGCTGGAGCTGCGTCAGAGCGCGAAGCGCTACCGCACCCTCGTCGCCACCATCCCGGACCTGGTCTCGCTGAAGGACCCGGAAGGCATCTATCTGGCCTGCAACCCACGCTTCGAGGCGCTCTACGGCGCCCCCGAAGCGGACATCCTCGGCAAGACCGACTACGACTTCGTGGACAGGGCCCAGGCGGATGTCTTCCGTGAGAAGGACCTGACCGCCATCAGGGCGGGCGGTCCCAGCGTCAACGAGGAGGAGCTGACCTTCGCCTCCGACGGCCACCGCAAGCTGGTGCAGACCATCAGGACCCCGATGCTCGATGCCGACGGCAAGCTCGCGGGCGTGCTCGGCATCGCCCGTGACATCACCCCGGTTCGCCAGATGGAGGCCCGGGTGCGCAAGCTCGCCCAGGCCGTCGAGCAGAGTCCGGAGAGCATCGTCATCACCAACCTGGAGGCCGAGATCGAGTACGTCAACGAGGCCTTCGTGGAGACCACGGGGTACACCCGCGAGGAGGTGCATGGCCAGAGCCCGCGCATCCTGCAATCCGGAAAGACCCCGCGGGAGACCTATGTTGCCCTGTGGGACAGCCTCACTCGAGGTCGCCCCTGGACGGGCGAGTTTGTCAACAAGCGCAAGGACGGCAGCGAATACGTGGAGCTGGCCATCATCGCCCCGCTACGCCAGCCGGACGGGAGCGTCAGCCACTACGTGGCGGTGAAAGGGGACGTCACTGACAAGAAGCGCGTCGCCGAGGAGCTGGCGCAATATCGCAACCACCTGGAAGAGCTGGTGCAGCAGCGCACACAGGAGCTGGTGGAGGCGCGGCAGCACGCCGAGGTGGCGAGCCAGGCCAAGAGCGCCTTCCTGGCCAACATGAGCCACGAGATCCGAACGCCCCTGAACGCCATCCTGGGACTGACCCATCTGCTGCGTCGCGACGGGGTTACGGAACACCAGGCAGAGCGCCTCGGCAAGATCGACCGCGCCGGTCAGCACCTGCTCTCGATCATCAACGACATCCTCGATCTGTCCAAGATCGAGGCCGGCATGCTCAGACTGGAGGACAGCGACTTTGCCCTGAGGAGCGTTCTGGACCACGTGGCCTCGCTCATCGGGGATCAGGTCCGTGCCAAGGGCTTGGTCCTCAGCGTGGACGGCGACGATGTGCCGCCGTGGCTGCGAGGCGATTCCACGCGCCTGCGCCAGGCCCTGCTCAACTATGCCGGCAACGCAGTGAAGTTCACCGAGCGGGGCAGCGTCGCCTTGCGTGCCCGGCTGCTCGAGCAGAACGAGGACAGGCTGTGCGTGCGCTTCGAGGTGCAGGACACGGGCATCGGCATCGCCCCGGAAAAACTGGGCAGCCTGTTCCAGGCCTTCGAGCAGGGGGACGTCTCCACCAGCCGCAGGTACGGCGGCACCGGCCTGGGCCTGACCATCACCCGACGCCTGGTGGAGCTGATGGGCGGGGAGGTGGGGGTGCAGAGTGTGCCCGGCGAAGGCAGCACCTTCTGGTTCACCGCCCGGGTGGGCCGAGGCCACGGCATCATCCCGGTGGACGCGCCGCGTCCGGATGACGCCGAGACCGCCTTGCGCCTGCGATACAGGGGGGCTCGGGTGTTGCTGGCCGAGGACAATGCGATCAACCGCGAGGTGGCCCTGGAGCTGCTGCACGCGGTCGGGTTGGCGGTGGACAGCGCCGAGAACGGGCGTGAAGTGCTGGACAAGGCCAGGGCCGCAGGAGGCGACTATGCGTTGATCCTCATGGACGTCCAGATGCCCGTGATGGACGGCCTGGAGGCCACGCGTCTGATCCGCGCCTTGCCCGGCTGGGCGGACAGACCCATCCTCGCCATGACCGCCAATGTCTTCGACGACGACCGCGCGGCCTGCCTGGCCGCTGGGATGAACGACTTCGTGGCCAAGCCGGTGGAGCCGGAGTCCCTGTATGCGACCCTGCTCAAATGGTTGCTGCGCAGTGGCTTCGGGTCCACCGGAGCCCCGGCGTAGGAGCGCGCGCCTGCTCGCGAACGGCATAGCGGGAGAACCCTTGGTCAGGCCGGCGCGCAGCGGCTACGTGACGAGCCCAATGACCGCCTGAAACAAGCCCCGCCAAAGGCCGAGTGATATACTCGGGCTTTGACGCTTGCCCTTCCGCCATGCAGCCAGTCCGCGACATCTTCTCCTACCGACGCCACTGGGCCGCGAAGCTGGGGCCGGCCCCTTTCCTGCCCATGTCGCGCGCCGAGATGGACGAGCTCGGTTGGGACGCCTGCGACATCGTCCTGGTGACGGGCGATGCCTATGTGGACCATCCCAGCTTCGGCATGGCGGTGATCGGGCGGGTGCTCGAGGCCCAGGGATTCCGCGTCGGGATCATCGCCCAGCCCGATTGGACCTCGGCGGAGGCCTTTCGCGGCTTGGGTGCCCCGAGCCTGTTCTTCGGCGTGACCTCCGGGAACATGGACTCGATGGTCAACCGCTACACCTCCGAGCGGCGCCTGCGCAGCGATGACGCCTATACGCCGGGGGGCGCGGGCGGACGGCGTCCGGACCGGGCGGTGATCGTCTACGCCCAGCGCTGCCGCGAGGCGTTCCCCCAGGTGCCCGTGGTCATCGGCGGCATCGAGGCGAGTCTGAGGCGCATCGCCCATTACGATTACTGGTCGGACAAGGTGCGCCGCTCGGTGCTGCTGGACGCCAAGGCGGACCTGCTGCTCTACGGCAATGCCGAGCGGGCGGTGGTGGAGATCGCCCACCGCCTGGCGGCGGGCGAGCCGATCGGCGTTCTGCAGGAGATCCGCGGCAGTGTCCTGGTGCGCGGCGCTGTGCCGGCGGGCTGGGCAGAGATCGATTCCACCGAGATCGATAGTCCCGGACCTGTTCGGGCACCGCCGAGCCCCTACGTGGAGCAGCCGCCCGGCTGCTCTGCGCCGGAGGTGCAGGGCGCGGCGCGGGTGGTGAGCTTTCATGGCCGGCCCCGGGGCGAGGACCGGACCCGCTCTGTGGTCCGTCTGCCCGCCTATGAGCAGGTCCGCGGCGATCCTGTGCTCTACGCCCATGCCTCACGCCTGCTGCACCTGGAGTCCAATCCGGGCAATGCCCGCGCCCTGGTGCAGCGTCACGGCCCCCGAGAGCTCTGGGTCAATCCGCCGCCGATCCCGCTGATGACCCGGGAGCTCGACCGGGTGTTCGAGCTGCCCTACCAGCGCCGCCCCCATCCGGCCTACGGGGATGCCCGCATCCCGGCCTACGAGATGATCCGCTTCTCTATCAATATCATGCGGGGCTGTTTCGGAGGCTGCACCTTCTGCTCGATCACCGAGCACGAGGGGCGCATCATCCAGAGCCGCTCCGAGGACTCCATCATCCGCGAGGTCGAGGCGGTGCGGGATACGGTGCCGGGGTTCACGGGCACCATCTCGGACCTGGGCGGCCCGACCGCCAACATGTGGCGGCTGCACTGCAAGGACCCCCGGATCGAGTCGTCCTGCCGGCGCCTGTCCTGTGTCTATCCCTCGATCTGCAAGAATCTGGACACCGACCAACGGCCTCTGATCCGGCTCTACCGCCGCGCCCGGGGCACCGCCGGCGTCAAGCGGGTGCTGATCGCCTCGGGTTTGCGCTACGACCTGGCCGTGGAGACGCCCGAGTACGTCCGTGAGCTGGTCACGCACCATGTGGGCGGTTACCTCAAGATCGCCCCGGAGCACACGCAAGAGGGCCCGCTGTCGCGGATGATGAAGCCCGGCATGGGCGCATACGACCGCTTCAAGCAGCTGTTCGACCGCTACTCCCGGGAGGCGGGCAAGGAGCAGTACCTCATCCCCTATTTCATCGCCGCCCATCCGGGGACCACCGACGAGGACATGTTGAGTCTGGCCCTCTGGCTCAAGGCCAACGGCTTTCGCGCCGACCAGGTGCAGGCCTTCCTGCCCTCGCCCATGGCCCTGGCGACGGCCATGTACCACAGCGGGCGCAATCCCCTGCATCGCGTACGCCGCGACAGCGAGCCGGTGTACGTGCCCCGGGGCGGGCGCCAGCGCCGGCTGCACAAGGCGTTTCTGCGCTATCACGATCCGGAGAACTGGCCGCTGCTGCGCGAGGCGCTCAAGGGCATGGGCCGGGCGGATCTCATCGGCAACGGCAAGCGCCATCTGGTGCCGGCCTGGCAGCCCAGGGGGACTGGGGCTATGCCCGAAGGTGTGCGTCGGCCCGACGGGGCTCCCCCGAGGCCTTTTCGGACCCAGCACACGGGATTGCCTCAAGCAGCTCCGGGCGGTCGCAAGGGCGGGGCGGACCGCGGTGGGCTTCGGGGCATACATCCTGGCAGTCCCACGGGGCGGGGCAAGCGCCGTTCCCGGCCCTGATGGCCGAGGTGTCCCGCGGTGCTCTGGCTATCGCGAGCTGGAGCTCGCTCCCGCGGCCGTGCCCCAGGAAGAGACGCCGATCAGCCGCCGCCCGCGGCTGTGAGGGTGAATCGGGCCGGCAGGGGCGCGCCCCGGTCCCAGACCAGCAGGCCCTCATCGTCTGCCCGCAAGGGGGTAGCGGCCGAGGTCCCGACTTCGAGCAACACATCGGACAGCGGGGCCAGGCCCACCAGGATCAGACGGCGTTGGCCGTCGGGTACCTGCACGGCCAGCGGCAGGACCCGGCGATCGTCCACGAACAGGACCAGCGAGCGTTCTAGGGCTATGCCGTCGACCATCGGGTCGGGGAGCGCCAGGCGTCGGGGCGGCCCGCGCTCGGTTCCGGCGAGATCCGGGGTCAGCACCACCAGGAAGCGGTCTCGGGTCCTCGGCGCGCCGGGCTGCAGCTCGATCCTCCAGAGTCCCGCGTCGAACCAGGGCTGTATGTTCGCCCCCTGGGATTGGTTGGCCCCATCGAGGTCGCCGTCGTCGCCGTCGGTCTCGACATAGAACCGGTAGTCCGGCCCGCCCAACAGCCGCACCAGCCCATCCTCGGGCAGCAGCGGGTCGATGCGCAGCGAGCCCGCGCCGTTTCGTATCCGCACGGGGCCGCGCGGGGCCTGCAGAATGCCGTTGTCCGGCGTGCCTTTGAGCAGCTGGGCACCGTCGATCTCGGGTCGTGCCGCAGCGTGGAGCAGCCATTTCTTGGTGTACTCGGGGCGCGTGGCGCTGAGCTCGTCGCGCAGGATCAGGCGGTCCTCGTCGTGGAGATAGAGCAGCTCGCGGCGCACCCGGCCGACCTTGCCGCCGTCGGCGTTCTCGCTGTAGCGGCTGCTGTTGTAGGCGCCCGTGAGGTCGGCATCGACGTAGGTGAGGGCTCCCGTGTGGCGGAAGGTGCGCACCGAGCCGCCCTCGAAGTGCCGACCCCCATCCAGGTTGCTCCGCCAGTCGTCCACCGAGAGCACAGAGCTGCCGGTCGGCATCACCAGCCGCTGGCCACCGTCGGCGACGTTGTCCCGGAAGAAGCGGTTGGGGTGCACCCGCTCGCCCGGGCGCAGCACCAGCAGTGAGTTGGTCGACACGGTGCGCAGGTAGTAGTTGAGCCGGTGGGCGGAGAAGAAGCCCCCGTAGGTGCCGCTGCGCAGGGCCAGCGGGGCCCCTTTGAAGAGCGAGAAGTGACCCGCGTCGTAGTGTCCGTGCTGGGTGAAGCTTGCGCCGGCACGAAAGCTGATGAAGGTGCTCCCAGGCCCCCAGCCGTTGCGCAGGTAGACCTGATTCATCGCCCCTCGGCCGAAGATCTCCGCGGGGGGCAGGTAGGCCTCCAGGCCGGACAGGGTCCGCGGGTCGACGCCGGCCAAGGGCCTCACCGATGGGTCGTGGAACAGCGGATACATCCAGCGGTAGTCGCGGTAATAGCTGGAGGCGCCGCGCAGCCGGCCGATGTAGGCCGAGAAGGTCGCCATGACCGGATCGCGGGTGAGCTGGGCGATGAGGTCGATCACCGGGCACGTCTCTTCGCGCAGGTCGACTCGGGGCCCTTCATCGCCGAGGCCCTCGATCTGCCCGTCCGGGCGGGTGGCATAGAGGGTCCAGAGGCCGGCGCGCTGGATCGCCGTGCGCACATTCTTCGCGAAGGCGGCGCCTTCCAGGGCGTTCAGGTAGGCGGCGGAGGCGAGGGTCAGATAGAACGCCCGGGTCGTGACCCAGTAGTTGTATCCCTCCGGCCAGGCCTCGGTCAGGGACAGGGCTTCGATGGCATTCAGGAAATGGGCCTGGGCCTGCCGGATGAGCTCGCGAGTCGTCGGCGAGCTCGGACTCAGCACCGAAGCGGCCAGCCAGGCCTGCGCCGAGAACGACGCCCGGCTGTGCCAGAGGGAAGGGCCGTCCGAATCCAGCAGCTCGAGCAGTCCCGACAGATGCCCGGCGATGCGGGTCTCGATCGCGGCTCGCTGGTCGGTGTTGAGCGCCGGACTGGCCGCCAGCAGATCGTAGGCGAGGGCCAGCTCCCAGAGCGTCCCGGGCCGGCCGGACAGGTCGGAGGGCTCAGGCCCGTAGGCGAGTAGTTGCTCGATGGCCAAAGCCAGCTGTCTCTCGTCCCGGCCGACGAGCGCGCACACAGCTTGCCCGGCCAGGCTCGGCCCGGGGCAGGCGTAGCCCGGAACGGGATCGGCGGCCTGGCGGCGCATCCGCTCCCGCACCAGCGCCCTCAGCTCCGTCCACGAGTGTGTGCGTGCCCACAGTATCCGTGGGTGGTCCGCGCGCAGCCGGCCGTCCATGACGAACTGGGGAAACCGCGGACCAGGCGCCAGGAGGCGCTCGATCCCGCTCCCGCCGAGTCCGACCTTGTCGATGCCCCGGAGCAGCGCCCGCCGCGCCGCGGAGCCGTAGGGGGCGCCGGCCAGCCTCAACACCCAATAGCCCGCTGCCGGCACCAGCAGCATGGCCGCCAGGACGCTCCGCCGGGTAGTTCTCGCCTTCATGTAGAATCATCGCTCCCAGATCCATTGTTCCACAGGCGGGGCCTCGGCGGCCCTTCGGTGCGAGGGGCGGTGGCGAGCAATCCGTCCGGGGAGCCTGCGGGCGAGACCCCGATCAAGATCGGCATCAGCAGCTGCCTGCTCGGCGAGCGGGTCCGCTATGACGGCGGACACAAGCGCGACGCCTTCATTACCGGGCCTCTGGCGCGCTATTTCCAGTACGTGCCGATCTGCCCGGAGGTGGCGATCGGGCTGGGCATCCCGCGCCCGCCGATCCAGCTGGTGGGCGACCCGCTGCGCCCCCGTGCGGTGGGGGTCCGGGACCGCTCCATCGACGCCACCGACCGTCTGGAGGGCTTCGCCCGCGAGACCGCCGCCCGGCTCGGGGGCATCAGCGGCTACATCCTGAAGAGCCGCTCGCCCAGCTGCGGCATGGCCCGCGTCAAGGTCTACGGTGATGCGGGGGTGGCCGGGGCCCGGGGCAGCGGCGTTTATGCCCGGGTGCTGATGCAGCAGTGCCCGCTGCTGCCGGTAGAGGAGGAGGCAAGGCTCGACGACCCCGTGCTGCGCGAGAATTTCGTCAATCGCGTCTTCGTCTTCCGACGCTGGCAGACCCTGGCGGAAGGCGGCCTGAGCGCCGCGGGTCTGATCGCCTTTCACAGCGACCACAAGTACCTCGTCATGGCCCACTCCCAGGCAGCCTACCAGCGCCTGGGACGCCTGCTCGCCGATCTCAAGAGCAAGGATCTGGCCGCCCTCGGCGAGGCCTACCGGGCCGAGCTGATGTCGGCCCTGCAGCGGCGCGTCGGGCCCGAGCGCCACATCAACGTCCTGCAGCACATCCTGGGGTATCTGAAGCAGGCCCTGGCGCCGGACGAGAAGGCCGAGATGCGGGAGGCCATCGAGGCCTACCGCCGGGGCGAGGTGCCCCTGATCGTGCCCATCAGCCTGATCCGGCACCACTTCCGGCGGCTGCCCGATCCCTATATCGGCCGCCAGGTTTACCTCAACCCCTACCCGGACAGCCTGGGGCTACGTAACCAAATCTGAGTCGACGGTAGGCCCGAAACGAGCACTTTTCACCAGCTCTCTCCACAATTGCGGCGACGCCCTGCCCCCCGGTAGGAGCGACCTCCAGGTTGCGATGCATTTTTCCTACGCACGGCTGGCCCGGCGATCGCGAGCGGGAGCTCGCTCCTACCACCGCGGCGATGACCGACCTTCCCGGTAGGAGCGACCTCCAGGTCGCGATAGATTTTCCCTACCCACGGCCGGCCCGGCGATCGCGAGCGGGAGCTCGCTCCACGATGTTATCGGGGTGTGGCCGAGATTCACGTGATGCCCCGGGGGCTGGGCTACTCTATCCGGAAATATGCCCTATGGGGCAAGGACATGTCATATTCAGCCACCGAACGGACGCAAGCCCGACAGATTGCACCGGGACGGCCTCCGCGGGTCGTCGTTCGAAGTGCGGGCTCGGGCGCTTCGTTTGGTGGACACGGCAGCGCCCGGCTCACTGCAGGCGGTGGCCCCGGTCGTGCGTGGTGCCGCCTCGGCGAGACGCCGGCTGTCGATCTCTTGACCTGCGGGACTGGCTCTCATGCGTGACTATGGAGTATTCCTGTCGCTTACAGCATTGGTCTCCCTGGCGCTGTGGCGCCCTTGGCTCGGCGTGATAGGGCTGGCGTTCGTCGGCTACCTGCAGCCCCAGACCTATGCAGGGGCCTTCGTGCGGGATTTCCCGGTCTACAAGACCCTGTTCGCGGCCACGGTCCTGGGGGCGCTCTTCACCCGCGACCGCCAGCTCCCGCCGCGCGACTGGCGGGTGCTGGCGCTGCTGGGCTTCTGGCTCGGTCTGCTCGTCAGCACCTATTTCTCCGCCTTTCCGTTCTTTGCCTGGCCGCGGTTGCTCCAGGTCAGCGCGGTGCTCGCGTCGGCCTTTCTGATCCTGGTGCTCATCAACACCCGCCAGAAGCTCTTCTTGCTGCTCGCGGCCACGGCGGCCTCATTCGGTCTGGTGGCCCTCAAGGGGGGCTATTGGGCGATCATCCACGGGTTCTCGGACCGCGTGTATGGCCCGCCCGGCAGCCAGTATTACGACAACAACGCCTTCGCGGTGGCCGCGATCATGACCATCCCGCTGCTGGCGCTGTGGTTTCGACAGTGCGCCGATCGCTGGCTCAGAGCCGTGCTGGCCGTGGCCATCGCCCTGAGCGTGCTCGCGGCCCTCTCCTCCTGGTCGCGCGGCGGGCTGCTCGCACTGGGCGCGACCCTGCTGGTGCTGCTCGTTGATAGTCGGAGGAAGGCGTTGATCGCCGTGCCGATCGCCTTGGCTCTGGTCGCTGCCCTGGCCTTCTTTCCAGAGCACTGGTTCGAGCGCATGGAGACCATCTCGACCTACCAGACTGACGAGTCGGCCCAGGGGCGGCTCGACGTTTGGCGCAAGGGAATCGCGTTCGCCTCGGGAAGGCCCTTGCTGGGAGCCGGGTTCGGTGGCTGGATCTTCGGGGCGCGTCCCCGGGATTGGCACAGCGCCTACATCCAGATCCTGGCGGAGCATGGATTCGTCACCTTCACCCTGTGGTTCTCGCTTATACTCGGGACTCTGATCGGGTTGACGCGCCTTGCGTGGCGCCATCCGAGGGGCGCGGAGTTTGGGAGGGTCGCCGATTACGCCCGGGCCTTGCGGGCGTCGCTGGTCGGGTACTGTGTCGGTGGGGCTTTTCTCGGGATCGGGTACTGGGACCTGCTCTACCAGCTGATCGCCGCGGCGATCCTGCTCCGGGACCTGTCGTCCAAGGTGGGCGATGCGCCTCGCCTGGACACGGCAGCCACCGACTACCCGCAAGCGCTGCCCGGCGCGGCGATGGCGGGGGGCCCGGCTGAGAGAGAGGTGGCTCCGGTTATCTGAACAGGGCAGTCCATTGGGATAAGTGGAATCGTTCTGCACGAGCCCGTCGACCAGCGCCACCAGGCTGAACAGCCCGAACACCGGGGTGGCGAGGGTCAGGACCACCAGGCGCACGGCGAACACCTGGGCAACCTGCATCGCGGTGACGGCGTAGCGAACCGCCGGCCGCAGGAGGTCGTGCAGCCTGGGGCTCAGCCCTTGCCCCGCTGGAGCGGACGCGGCCCTGATCCGGGCCAGGAGGTTGATGAGCCCGGTCCGCTCGAACAGGATGCGCTCGGTCTTGTCCGCCACGGGGTTGGCCAGCCGCGCGGGGTCCGAGCTGACCAGGCTGCGCCTGAGATCCGTACCCAGGTAGCCGATCTCGGTCTCTGACATGAGGAGGAGCCTTCCTGGGCATCGGCTACTGGGATCTGCTCTGTCATCTGGTGGGGGCGGCGATCGTGCTGCGGGCGGTCGCGACCGGTCATACGGGGCGCGCTCTTCGCTTCGGGAGCCAAGCGGCTCAAGTCCCGGGTGGGAGCTGGGTGCCGGGGGGGCTATTCAAACCGTCCCTGACGGGGCTGGCGGCCCCGCGGTCTGATCCCGGGTCGGGCAAGCGCCTTTGGAGAATGCGGGCCAGGTAGCTATACTGAAGCCTTATTGATGCTAGGCTCTGCGCAGAGTGCGCCGCGTTGGGCCGGCTTTTCATTTCAGTCAGGGGGCGGAAGAATGGATGCAAGCAGGGGCGAGAGAGCGTCACGGTTCCTCTGTGTCGCGCTTGTGGCGGCACTGGGCTGCGTGTCCGGGCCGGCAACGGCGGCCGAGGTGTTGGTCAATGGGTCCTTCGAGGCGCCTGTAGCACCCATTGAGAACGACAACAACCTGAATCTGGCGCCCACCGGGTGGAGCAAGACAAGCGGCACCTGGAACCTGCTCAAAATCACCTCGTCGACCTACGCCGCCGGGCCCCTGCCGCACGACGGTAGCCAATATCTGGATATCGGCGGAGACTCCACTGTATTTCGCGATTTCACGATTTCGGGCACCGTGGGGCCTCCGGGATTCCGAAGCAAGGTGACGTTCGACGCCTGGTTCAGCAATCGGCTGACTCCGTCTTTCGTGTCCTCGGTCGGCATCTACGACCAAGCGGGGACGACGCTCCTCTCGTCTCTGGCCACGGTCGATCGAACGCTCGACGGAGCGCCGACAGCCGACTGGAAGCAGGGCCAGGGCGTGCTGCTGCTCGGGCCCGGGAGCTATCAGATCCGGATCGCCCTGGGCAACGGCAACAATGTGGACGACGTGTCCGTGGACGAGCAGGCGCCGGACGAGGTCTGCCGCATCCTCCGTCTGACGTTCCAGCGGTGTCGTGTCCCCGGACCCCGGAGGCACGTTGTTCGGCACGGGCGGATTCAAGGCCTTCTGCGGCGGCACCGACTGCGTCATCAAGATGAAGCAGGAGGGGGTCTTCAGCAACGGCCTGGTGCTCAACGACGGCCAGTTCCCCGCCGACTGCAGCGGGCCGAACGCGGAATGCTTCCCCACCCAGATCCCGGATCCTTTCCCGGCGACCCAGGGGGCCGTCGGCTGGGGCGATTTCGATCTCAACGGCCTGCACCTCACCTCGGGCGCCGGAGGCACCATTTCCTTCGATTCCGGCGGCGCCTACTCGTACACCGGGGGGAAGTTCAGCGGCCACAGCGGGACCTATAAGGTCATCGCCTGTACCGACGCCCTTCCGGTGCCGGGCACGGCCGCCCTGATGCTGCTGCCGCTGGCCGGATTGGCCGCCCTTCGACGCCGGCGGCGGTCGCTGCGCGGCTGAAGAACGCCGGGGTAGCGACGTTCCAGCCCGGCGCGGGCGCCTTGGCGGGGGCGTTGCCAACGCCCCGTCGCGCGGCCCGGCACCCCGAATTGCGCGTCGTCCACCACTCGCTAAGGGCTGGGCTGCGCGTCCGGCCATTCACACAGGTTCTCCGCAGCGCGGGGCGTCCGCCCGGGCGCGGCGGTCGCTTCATCCGTCGGAGGGACGGAAGCCGCCGGCTCCGCTCAGCGGATTGCCGGGCACCCAGGCTCGCTCCGCGGGCCGCGGCCGTTCGTGTAGCGCTGTCGGCGATCTGTAACCCTGCGGTCGCCATCTTCCCGCTTCATCGATACCAAGCGGCCCGCCTTCCTATGGTGACATCGACCTCAGCTCGCTAACCCTCACCAGCGGGAACGGGGGGCACGATAACCTTCGCCCCGGGAAGTTTTAGCTACAGCGGCGCGCTCGGCGCCAACTCCGGCAGCTGCAAGGTGCTCGTTTGCGTCAACGCCACTCCGGAGCCGGGCACCCTCACCCTCATGGCGCTGCCTTTGGGTGGCCTGATCGTCGCCCTCCCTTTGGCGTCCCCGTAACCCCGGGGGGTGTCGAAGGGCCTTGCCGAAAACCGCCCTCTCCCCCCGGGAGAGGGACGGGGTGAGGGGACCCAAAGGTCTTGCGTGCCAGGAGGCTATCGCGGCAGGAATGCTGCGCCTACAGATCCCTACCCCTGTGTGGGAGCGCCCTTCCCGGCGCGACGGGTCGCTGGCGTGCGTCCATCCGTGTCCGACCTGCTGGAGCCCGCGCAGCAGGAATTGGCGAAAGCCCATCACCGATTTGATGATCCCGAAGACCGGCTCCACCGCCGGCTTGCGCAGCCTACAGACCGCACGGCCAGCCGAGGTCTGAGCGCCTGCTTCATCTGCTCGACGCCGCGGGCCGGTTCTGACAAAGGCGTCGGCTCCTCGAAACGCTCGGCCGGTGCCGACTGAGCTGCCGGGATCCCAGCCCGCCCCCTCCAGACCCCGCCAACCGGCGGTCGCTGGCGGATCGAGACCCAGATGCCGCTTACCCTCGGGCCCACCCCCGACATCGCCTGATGGGGGTTGCCCAGAGCCACCGCTGCGCTACAATTGCGAGAATCGCACCAGATGCGCGATACTGACGCGCCCACAAGAACGGCGGAACAGCCGGCGGGGCTCGCGAGGAAGGGCGGGCGGGGTGTGTCAAAGGGCCGGAGCAAGGCGCTGGCTCTTTGGCGGTTGGGTACGGCCAAAAAGAAACGCATAAGTCTCTTGTGATGGTTACTGTCTGGGGGGTATACCGTGAAAAAGCTGATGATCTTTCTGCCCGCTGTCCTGTTCACGCTGGCCATGTCCGCGGCACAGGCGACCACGATCTGGGATTTTGGCACCGACGTAAAGGCTGACGCAAACACGGACTTCGGAGATCTGGGTCCCCCACCGCCAGCAGACATCGCGTGTCGTGGCGTGACCGAGAGCTCTGCCACGCTGACGGCCTGTGGGTACAACGCCAATGGGACGCCCCACGAGCTGCACTTCAAGGACGCGAATCCCCCCGTTTCTCCGGATACCAATGAGCATGGCCTCGGCCTGGCCGACACAACCGATAATGAGCTGACGCTCCAGTCAGACGGCTCGGGGGGCTACGAGATTGCGAACTTCATGCAGATCGACCTCGGGGCGATTTATCTGACCTGGTCGAATCCGCAGGTGCGCATGCAGAGTGTCACGCAGGACGAGCACTTTGACGTATTCGGGTCGAATACTGAGGGCGTGCTGGGCACACTGCTTATCGGCGGGGCGACGACTAACAACCTGTTCTTGCCAGTGCCGGGCGCCTTCACCTACCGGTACCTGGGAGTCGCCGTGAATCCCACGCTGGGCTCGCTGCCGAATAATGTGTTGTTGGATGCCTTTAGCGCGGACCCGCCGACAGGCGTTCCAGAGCCGTCTACGGTTGTTTTGCTCGGTGGTGGCCTGCTCCTGTTCGGCCCCCTCATCAGGCGCCAACGTCGCCAGTGATCGATCGCCAAGCTATCTCACACCAGGGGTTGCCCCCCTCAAGGGGCACCCTCGGTGCAGGACCGTGCGTGCGCCACGTTGGAGTTGAGCCGAGAGGCCCAGCCCTTCGACGACACCCGCCGCGTAACGCGCCAGGTGTGACTCGGGCGGCCAGTCTTGCACCGGCGGCGCCGGCAGGTCGTCGGTCTATCGGCCGGGGGCTGTCCGAGCCGCAACGCGAGCCAGCCGCCTACCGCTCGTCCTGCCAGATCCTCCGTCCGTCTAACTGAAGCGGACCGGGCGATACTGTCTATCCGACTGATCGGAAAGGATATTTTTGCCTCATCAGCGCCTCCGGGGAGGGGGTCGGCGCTCGGTGGTCGTGCTATTGTCCCTTTTGCCCCCAGGAGTGGGAGTGTAGATTCATCACAATGTTCCAGTCGTTCGGCCGAGATCTTTGACAATCAACATCAGGTCAACATGAAGGGCTATCTCGGGTTTACCCTGGTCGAGCTGGTAACGACGCTGGCCGTGATGGCGGTGGTTCTGGCCATCGGTGCCCCCCTCTACCAGAGCTTGCAGGCAAACAATCTGGCCGCAGCCCAGACCAGCGCTCTGGTGGCGGCGCTGACCCTGGCACGCTCCGAGGCGGTCACGCGCGGGCGCCCTGTGGCGGTGTGTGCCCGGGTCAGGGGCGCCCAGACCTGCAATACCGGCTCCTACAATTGGGCCGACGGCTGGCTGGTTTTCGTCGACGACGGCCCGACCATCGGCGAGCTCGATACGGGCGAGGCCCTCATCCGGGTGAACGACGCCCTGCGCGGCAGCCCGACGCTGACCTTCGGCTCCCCGTTCGTGCGCTTTGCCGGGGACGGAACCGCGGGGACCGGCGGCACGGTGGGCCTGCGCATCCATCAGACGGGGTCCACGCAGACCCAGGACCGGTGCGTGCAGATTACGGCGATCGGACAGGTGCGCGCCAGCCGAATCAGCTCGGGGGACACCTGTCCCTGACAAGGGCGGAGATCATGAAGGGGCTCAGGCGAAACGGCGGGTTTACCTTGATCGAGCTGCTGGTGGCGCTGGTCGTGCTCTCGGTCGGCCTGCTCGGGCTCGCTGGTTTGCAGGCGGCTACGGTGCGCAACGCCTACAACGGCCTCCTGCGCTCCCAGGTGGTGATCCAGGAGCGGGCGATTCTCGATCGCATGCGCGCCAACCGTGCCCAGGCCCTGGGTCATGGCTATGACACCAGCTTCGGCGCCAGCGCGCCGACCACCACTTGCACGAGCACCTGCTCGGCCTCCGACATGGCCAGCGCGGACAAGGGGGCCTGGCTCAACGCCCTTAGGCGCCTCCCCAACGGGGACGGCCAGATCTCGACCCTCGCCGGTGCGGCGGTCATCGAGGTGCGTTGGACCGATTCCAGACAGTCCGGCGCTCTGATGACCTTCCGGATGGCAACCGAGCTGTGACCGCCCTAGACGCCCATCGCGCGACGACCGCCGGGCGGGATGCACGCGTCTTGCACCCAGGGCCGGCGTTGCGGGCTTTCGCAATAGAGCCTGCGATGACTCGGCGCCGCACCCTCCTCGCGTCGGCGACAGATGTACCCTACGTTGCGAAGACCCTGGTGCCACGGGTTTCGTCGGTCCCGGGTCGGCAGCAGGGCTTCGCGCTGGCCGAGCTGCTGGTGGCGCTGGTGCTGAGCCTGCTGCTGCTCTTCGCGGCAGTGCAAGTCTTCGTCGCGAACAAGCTCACGTTCAAGACCCAGCAAGGCCTGGGCCAGGTCGTGGAGAGCGGACGCTACGCCATGGACCAGCTGGTCCAGGCGGTTCGCGCGGCCGGTTATGTGGGCTGCTCCGGGAGCGAGATCTCCGCCCCCAGGGTGCTCGCCTCGGGCACGGTGGATATGACGCCCGTCAGTGGGTGTGATGGCAGCTACTCCTGCAGTGTCTTGCCCTCCAGCGTCAGCGCCTATGCCGGCACCGACCTGCTCGTGGTGCGGGGGGCGGGCCACGCCGGTGTGGGATTCACCGGCGCCCCGGTAACGGTTGGCGCCGCGGTCCCGGTGGCCTTCGGCTACCAGGACTTCAAGTCCGGCGACCTGGCACTGATCAGCGACTGCGAGGGCGCCAACATCTTCCGGGTGACCGGCGTCGCCTACAGCGGATCCGTACTGCAGCTTTCCCACGGCACGAACCTCTCCAAGGTCTTCCAGTCGGACGCGGTTGTCGCCAAGTTCTACGCGTATGCCTTCTACGTGGGCGATACCGGGCGAGTGAGCGCGACCGGCAAGGCGATCCAAGCCATGTACCGGCGTGACCTGGACACCGGCGCCACCGATGAGCTCGCCGAAGGCGTCTCGAATCTGCAGCTGATCTACGGCATCGACCAGGACGGCGATCGCCAGGCCGACCGATATGTCAGCGCCAATGCGGTCCCGAACTGGTCGCAGGTCGTCAGCGTCAGGGTCTCGCTGCTCGCCGACAGCGTGGAGAACAGCCTCAGCACGCGGGTCAGCTACTCCTTCGCCGGCGCTACCATCACGCCATCGACGAGTGACGACCTGCGCATCTACAAGGAGCTCACGGGCTTCGCCTCGCTGAGAAACCAGACGCCATGAAGCTGCCTTCTACATCCGAGCTTGGCTGGCGCCGGCAGAGCGGCGCGGTGCTGATCACCGTGCTGATCTTTCTGACCGTTCTGACGATCCTGGGGCTGGCATCGAGCCAGAGCACGACGATCCAGGAGCACATCGTGGGCAACTTCCGTAACCGACAGTTGGCCTTGGAGGCGGCCGAGGCGGGTCTGCGGGATGGCGAGGGGTTGCTCGCCAATAATACGACCTTCGATGCCATGGCCTGGAACGGCAGTGACGGGACCTTCGAGGGCGACCCCAGCCTCGATCCTTTGGCCTATCAGACCGGGACGAATAACTATTTGAAGGCCGTGAGCCTCTCGACGGTGACCGCCGACCTGGAGTCGGTCCCGGTTTACTACATCGAGCGGCTCGCACAGTTCGACCTGCCCATGAGCAGCCTGGTCGTAGGCTTCCAGCGGGAGACGCCGACCATTCGATTCTACCGGGTGACCGCCCGGGGCACCGGCCTGACCGGCCGTTCCACCGTCATTCTACAGAGTAGCTACTACCGATGATCCCACAACTGAAAGGAAGGTCCGTTGTAGCAAGGAGCCATCGAGCGCTCTTGCGCTCTTCCGGCTACTGGATCGCGGCCGCCCTGCTCTGCGCAATGGGGCTGCACTCCAGTCTTGCCTGGTCCGACCCGTCCCAGGCGCCCCTGTTCCTGACCGGGACCGCCCGGCCGATGGTGATGCTGTCCTTGTCGATCGACCACCAGCTGTTCAAGAAGGCCTATCCCGACTACAACGACCTGAACGGCGACGGCATCCCGGACACCAGCTACACCGACACCTTCACTTACTACGGCTACTTCGACAGCAGTCGTTGCTACACGTACAGCAGCAACCGTTTCGAGCCGGGCGGCCTCGCCACTGGGACCAACGGCCACAGCTGCACGGCGACCGGTGGGTACACGAAGGCCAACGGCTGGAGCGGCAACTTCCTCAACTGGGCCACCATGACGCGCATCGATATCCTGCGCAAGGTGCTCTACGGTGGCTTGCGCTCCACGGACAACGCCAGCGAGACGGTGCTGCAGCGCACATTGCTCACCACCGATGTGCACGCCTTCGCCAAGGTGTACGCGGGCACCGATATCGGCAATTTCACGCCCTTCACCTCCTCGGCCATCTCGGTCTGCAACGCCACCCTGAGCTCCGACAGCAATTCCGCCACCACCAATACCAGCAGCTACCCACCGAAGATGCTCGTGGCTTCCGGCTCCTATCCGCGTTGGGCCTCGGACGAGGTGCACCAGTGCCAATGGGGGAGCAGCACCGGCCAAACCCCGTCTACGTCCAACAACCTGATGTCCTCCGGCTCGTCCGACGGTCTGAATGTCCTGGTTCACGTCTGCGTCTCGGGCACTGAGGAGTCGAACTGCACCGCTTACGGATCGGGCACGGTCAAGAAGCCCACGGGCCTGCTGCAGCAGTACGGACAGGACGGGACGGTGCGCTTCGGCATGGTCTCGGGCGACTATCAGAAGCACGCCTCGGGGGGGGTGCTGCGCCGTACCGTGGGCCAACTCGCCGGCAACAGCACCGCCTCGCAGAACGAGATCAACTCCAACGGCACCTTCACCGGCAACCCCGGCATCATCGATACCCTCAACCGGGCCACGCTCAACCAGTACAACTTCGGCGGTCACGTCTACAACGACTGCAACACCTATGGCATTTCCAAGAGCGACTTCTTGCACAGCACCGATTCGGGACGCCAGTGCACCGACTGGGGCAACCCGGTCGCGGAGATCTACATGGAGACCCTGCGCTATCTCGCGCAGCCGGATGGGTCGGGGACGACGAGCGCCACGAGCGCCTTTGACACCACCAGCAGCGACCTGCTCAACAGGGACAAGGCCGCCTGGGACGACCCCATGCCGAACGATGACGAGTGGTGCGCCCCCATGAATGTGATCATCATCTCGTCGTCGGACAACTCCTTCGACACCGATGAGCTGAGCAACACGCCCAGCGTGCTTGGGGACGCCGCGACGGACACCGACGAGATAGGGACCGCCGAGGGCCTGAGCGGCAATGTCTTCATCGGCGACAACGGCAGCACCCCCACCAGCGCCAGCGACTACGACGTCTGCAGCGCCAAAGCGTTCACCTCGCTGTCCCGGCTGAAGGGCATCTGCCCGACCGCGCCCTACATCGAGGGTGGCTATGACGTGGCCGGCCTCGCCTACAAGGCCCATATCACGGATATCCGCCCGGACCGTCCCAACGATCCCGACACCGGGGCCGGACAGACGGTGAGCACCTATGTGGTCGCGCTCTCCAAGGAGCTGCCCCAGCTGACCTTCCCCGTGGGGACCAACCGTAAGATCCAGGTCATCCCCAACGTCGGTGCGAACAACACCGGATCGGCCGCCCTCACCGACAGCGGCTGGCGTGTCGGTACCCTTACGGACCTCTTTGTGCGCCAGATGACGGTCAATGGCAGCGGCCAGCTGACCTATGCCCGGGTGCTGGCGACCTGGGAGGACTCCCCCTGGGGCAACGACTACGACAAGGACGGCATCACCCAGCTGGCGATCTGCGTGGGCACCGCCGAGTGTCACCAACACGACGACGACGGTGACGGGCGGTGGGACGACGTTTACGGCCCTACTTCCAGCCCCTTGACGGTCGGTGCCAACCAAGTCCGGGTCACCAACCGGGTGGTCGATGCCTACGCGGGCAACGCCCTGCGCTTCGGCTTCTCGGTCTCGGGCAGCACCGCCGACGGGACCTACACCAACGTATTGCGCCCGGGCGGCCAGAATGGCACCGTCCTCGACAGCAGCAATAACCCCACCGGGCTGAGGCCCTCGGGCACGACTTGGAGCAGCCCTGATGTGAAGGTCTTCTCCCCCGGGGCCTCGAGCGCCACCCTGCTGCCCAATCCGCTTTTCTATGCGGCCAAGTACGGTGGCTTCAAGGATCAGGACAGCAGCGGAGACACCGGGTATCAGCTACCCGACAAGCCCGCGGAGTGGGATTCGGACAACGACGGGGTGCCGGATAATTTCTTCTATGCCGACAACCCCTCCCAGCTGGGGCCGGAGCTATCGAAGTTCCTCGCGACCATCGCAGCGATCTCCTCGGCCTCCTCGGTGGTCGCCAATACGGTCTCCCTGGATACCGGCACGCGCGTCTATCAGGCGCGCTTCGACAGCACCGACTGGTCGGGCCAGGTGCTCTCCTTCCGCGTCGATCCCAATACCGGCAACTTTCTCGACAACACAAACAGCCTGGTCTCCCCCGCCAACGCCACTTCCAGCGACGCCGAGTGGGACGTGGGCGCCAAGCTGGCCGCGCAGAATTACAACACCGGCAGGCAGATCATCACCTGGGGCACCGATCCTAACGATCCCAACGCTCCTGCGGTCGGCGTGCCCTTTCGCTGGTCCAGCCTCAGCGCCGGCCAGCAGGCGTTGCTCAACGCCAACCCCACGAGCCCGACCCTGGCCAGCGACGGGCTGGGGAGTTTCCGCCTGAATTACCTACGGGGCGATAGCAGCAAAGAGCAGCGCCATTCCGGCAGCTTCAGAAACCGCAGCACGCCCCTGGGCGCCATCATCCACTCGACCCCGGCGTTGGTGGCTGCTCCGAGCTTCACCTATCCGGACAGCCTCGAGAGCGTTCTCTATTCGACTTTTAAGACCACCTACCAGAACAGAGAGACCATGATCTACTTCGGCTCGAGCGACGGCATGCTGCACGGCGCCTCGGCAGCGCCCGCCCGCGACCAGTACGGGAGCCCCATCTCCGGCAGCGACGGGGGGGAGGAGAAGATCGCTTATGTGCCCAACGCCGTGTTCGGCAGTTTGTCCGGCTCCACCGTCTTGTCCGCTCCGCTGAGCGCGCTGACCTCCCCCAGTTACACGCACCGCTACATGGTGGATGGGGCGCCCACGGTGGTCGATGCCTTCTTCGGGGGGGCCTGGCATACGGTGCTCGTGGGCAGCCTCGCCGCCGGCGGCAGTGCGATCTTCGCCCTGGATGTGACCGATCCCAACCAATTTACAGAGGCTCACGCGGGCTCCCTCGCCCTGTGGGAGCTGTCGAGCTCGAGTAGCGGCTTTTCCGATCTCGGCTACACGTTCAGTCGGCCCGCGGTGTTCAAGGCGCAGGGTGATGGATGGGTCGCGGCCTTCGGCAACGGCTACAACAGCGCCAGCGGCAAGGCGGTGGTCTATCTCGTGGACGTGCGGACCGGCGCTGTCGTGAAGACCCTGACGCTCGACAACGGAC
Organism: uncultured Gammaproteobacteria bacterium; assembly: GCA_963775335.1. GTDB lineage: Bacteria > Pseudomonadota > Gammaproteobacteria > Chromatiales > Chromatiaceae > CAVQCX01. The sequence continues at coordinate 735,639 of CAVZIJ010000002.1, read as the reverse complement.
CGGGCAACGGCGCCAGCACCCTGGCGCCCGTGGACACCGACGCCGATGGCCTGGTGGACCTGATCTACGTGGGCGACCTGCAGGGCAACCTCTGGCGGTTGAAGGCCGGCAGCGGTGGCGGTGGCTTTACGAGCGCAGGCATATCGCGGCTGTTCGCAGCCAAAGCCAGCAGCACCCAGCACCAGTACATCACCAGCCGACCGGAGGTCGGGGTCCATCCGCTGGGCAGTCCCGGGCGCATGGTCTATTTCGGCACCGGCAAGTACTATGAGCTCACCGACTCGGATCCAAACAACGCCGTCTCTCCGAATACGGTCTACGGCATCTGGGACAAGGACGACGGCTCCCAGGTCGCCAGTGTCACCAATCACTCGGCCAGCAGCAGCACGCTGGTCAAGCAGACCGTGACCAACGACGTGACCTATACCGCCTCGGGAGTGAGCACCGAGGTGCGGGTCGTCAGCGACAACACCATCGACTGGACCACCCAGCGCGGCTGGTTCCTCGATCTGCCCACCACCGGAGAGTCGGTCGTCGACGCGCCGATCCTGCGGGGCGGCCGCCTGATCTTCACCACGGCCATACCGTCCACCGCCCCGTGCGAGGCCGGTGGCACCAGCTGGCTCATGGAGCTCGACGCGGCCACCGGCGGGGCCTTGCAAAGGCCTGTGTTCGACCTGAACAATGACGGGAGCTTCGATGTCGCGGACTACGCGACGGTCACCTCGAGCTCGGGAACAACCTCGACCAAAATACCGTCGGGCGTGAAATCCAAGCAAGGCATACTTCAGCGCCCGGCGATCTTGAGCTCGCCGAGCGGCGAGCAAGAGTACAAGTATGCCAGTGGCACCAAGGGCGGGGGTCTCCAGAAGGTTACCGAGAATCCCAGCCCGCTGGAGCGGGGGCGCAAGGCGTGGTGGCAAGTGCAGTGAGCCGGCGATTGGATTGGGCCATGGCAGGGGGAATTGATCGATGCGGCGCTCCAACCAGGCAGGGCTGACTCTGATCGAGCTGATGATCGTCGTGATCATCATCTCCGTCCTGTCGGCCATCGCCTATCCGCTGTATACGAAGCAGATCCGGAAGGTCCGGCGGGCCGACGCCCGTACCGCCCTACTGGAGATCGCCGAGGCCGAGGAGCGCTATTTCACCGTCAATGGGGGGTACACCAGTCATCCGGCGAGCCTGTCCCTGTCCTCGGACCTCGCGGCGGGCAATTCCGAGAGCGGCTACTATACGATCGCGATCAATCGGCCCAGCTCGACGGAGTTCACCGCAAGCGCCACACCGGTGGCCGGCACGTCCCAGGCCGGCGACAGCGAATGTACCCAGGCGACGATCGATCAGACGGGGGACAAGAGCGGCTTGCCGGCCGGCACAGAAAAGTGTTGGTAGGGATGGGCTTCGCAGAGAGGGATTGGGTGCCGTGAAAAGGCTTCGCGGGCGGTGACATGAGGCCGACGCCACGGCCACCGAGGGCTACACGGCCGATGCCGCAGGCCCCCGGCAAGGGCCTTTCGGGAAATGCCGTGGATCTCTGCCGGCGCCGCGGGATGGCATAGCGCCCGCACGGTGCCTACCAGGGCCCCGCCTCTATGGGGCCGTCTTCGCGTCGGACCCCGTGCCGCTGCCCGTTGCCAGCTCATACCTGCTCTGGAGGAGCTGCCGGAAGCGGTCCGCGGACTCGCCCCCTTGAGACAAGACGGCGGTTCCCCCGTAAAGGAAGATAAACGCCGGGGCGCTGCGGACCGAGGTCGATCGCGCGTCATAGAGGTCGGCGACCACCCGCTCCAAGCCCTTCCTGCCGTTGAAGCAGCGATCGAAGCGTCCTCGATCGAGGCCGAGGCTGTCCGCCAGAGCCGGCAGCAGCTTATCGGGGTCGCCCTCGCTCCATTGGTCCTGGCGCTCGAACAGCAATCTGTACATGTTCCAGAACTTGCCTTGCTCGCCGGCGCACTCCGCCGCGGTCGCTGCCGAGAGCGCGTTCCTGTGGATCTGTGATGGCAAGTTCTTGACCACCCAGAATACCTGCCCGGTCTGAACAAAGTCCTGGTCGAGCCCTGGCTGGATCTGCAGCGCCTGGCGCTTGCACGACGCGGATTGGAAATCGGTAAACTCCACCACCTTAAGCTTGGCCTTGGGGTCGCCCTTGTAGGGATCGCCGGCCCTGGTGAAGCCTGGCCGACCCGGGTCGGGGGCCAGACCCGCCGCACTGGCCCATAGCGGCAGGGTGTGCTTCGCCTGGTGCGGCGGCGCATGGCCGGTCAGCAACGCGTCCACCCACTGAGTGAATACCTCGGGCGGCCGAGCACCGAGCAGCTTGTACGCCTCCCCGCCTTGCGTACGGTAGACCTCAAAGCTGGGCGTACCGATGAAGCCCAGCGCCACGGCCCGCGCGACGCTGCGGTCTACCGCCGCGAGCGTCCCAGGCGAGGCCATGCAGGTCTCGTAGGCCTGCTTGTCGGCGCCCACCTGAGCGGCGACAGCCGCTAAGAACTTGCTCGGATCGGGAAGCCGATTCCAGTCGGACTGTCGGCGAAACAGCTCATCGTGCATCTTCCAGAACAACACCGGCCCCTGCTCGGCAACGCAGCGTGCCGCCGCCGCACCGGCCGCCGCCCCCGGATGCAGCTCGGTGACTGGGAAGTCCCGGAACACGTAGCGGAGCTTCCCGGTGCGCACATACTGCTCGACCAGACCATGTAGGGTCTGCTGGGCATGGCGGGCGCAGTACGGGCAGAGGTAGTCGCTGAACTCCTCGAGCGTGACCGGGGCCTTGGGATCGCCGCGATAGGGGTAGCCCTCAGCCGTAACGCCGACCGGCGTACCGTCGTACAGGGGCTGCGCCGGGGCGCCGGCGCTCGGCGCTGTTCGGGAAGGCGGCGGCGTGTCGGCGGCCAGGCCGGCAGATGCCGCGCAGGCGAGCGCGACGGCTAGGGCGAGCAGGCGCAGGACGGAGTCCCGGGTTCTGGATCGGATCACTGTATAGGCCTTGCGGAGCGGGGCGGTCAGGATGGCTCCCGATAGCTTACCCAGGCAAGCACAGTCTTGCGAGCCCCCGGATCGGGGGCCACTTCGCACAAATGACCCCTGGGCCTGATCATCGGTTCCGACGACCCGACATAGCCCGCGTCCCGGAACCAAAGCTCGCACAAACGGGCCGCCACGGCGGTAGGGTAGCTGTCACCCGGGTCAGGTGGAAACTCTGCGCGAGGCCGGGGCTCCCTGTTGCCCCGCCGGGGCGGCTCGAGGTAAGGCGCCAAGGCAATAGGGTACGCTCGTTAGTGGCCGCGACACTACTGTCAGGAGTGCGTGTCGGTGCAAGGCGAGCGGGTAGACAAGTCGGATCCCACTGCGTGCTTAGGTCCGGCCTCTTGGTGAGCCTCGCTCGGAGGCAGGTAGCCGATCTCGGCGAGGATCAGTAGCCGCGCCCCACCTGCTACCGTTTCCGGGACAATCACGGGGCCCGCGCCGGCTGCTTCACGCTCACCGGGAGTGTCCGAGCGCTCCGCGGCCCGCAGGCCGATCGCCAGCACGGCGAAAAAAAGCGCCGTGAGCCGCGGGGCATCGAAGGGGCTGGCGAACAGCCCCACAATCAAGAATCCGAGCACCGCTGTGAAGGCCGCCGCCGGTACCGGGCGGCCGCCCCAGGCGGGGCCCGCCAGCTCAGCGAGGGCGTCGAGCAACAGCAGATTGAAAACGATGAGCCCGACCCAGCCCTGCTCGAAGAGCATCGACACCCACAGGTTCTTGATGTGCCAGGCGAGGTGCTCGTGGGTGCGGAAGAACCAGAAGTCGCCTCCCTCGGAGAAATCCCCGTTGCGCAGCAGCTCATGCCCTCGAGGATCCTTCAGGCTGAGGTTGTCCACCCCGAGCAGCTGATTCTTGGCCTCGTTGTACAGGAAGAGCTCTACCGGCGGCGTGGAGAGCCAACTGCCCGAGCCGATCTCCCCGCTGTCGATCGTCGCTTCTTTGTGTTGCCATCCCTTGCCGCCCGGCAGCTCATAGCTGTGCCAGACGCAGCGGCGGGAGTCGAGCAGGTGCTTCTCGCACAGCGGGATGGTAATCGACAGATGCTTGCCGTCCCCGCGCAGGTCGAACGACAACCGGTACCGGGTGAACGGCTGGACCTGCACCCGCTGGGCGAGGTAGAGGGTCTCGCCGGAGCCGAGCAGGAGGTAGCCGTCGCCGTTCTCGGAGGCGTAGCGGAAGTTGCCGGGGACGACACCCCCGCGGTTGCGCAGGAGGTATGTCTCCGGGAATCTGCCCAGACCCATGCCGAAAAGTCGGGTGCCGATGTCGGGGTCCATCATGCCGACCGCGTCGCGCCAGTGCTCCAGCCGGGTCCCCGCGTCGCGATCTACCGTCGACATGCGCTGCTGAAAGTACGTCCCCTCGGTCCCGAGCAGCAGCAGGCCGCCGCCGACCACCGTCATTCCCGCGAAGGCGACGAGGGAGGTGGCGATCCGCACCCAGTCCCCGCCCTTGAGAGCTCGAAGCCAGAACAGGGCCAGCAGGGCTAGCTCGACGGCAAGCGCCAGGAAGCTCGCCCGAGTGACCGTGACGATCACCAGATAAGCGGCGCCGGCGAGCAGCGCGAGGGCCGCGAGAAAGGCAAGAGGGTTGCGCGTCCGCGCCATCCAGAGCCAGACGAAGGGCACGGCCAGCGCGAGAAAGGCAGGCAGGTGGGAGCCGCCCGTGTGCATGCTGGCGAAGGTCGCGGTGATGCGGTAGGTCGTTGAGAAGTCGAGCAGACTCCCGTAATGGGATCGCTCGGTGACGCCGACCAGGACCACGCCGATCAGCCCGAGCAGCAGGCCGAGGGTGAACAGCCTCGCCGGCAGCTCCGAGCCCTGCGGCAGGCTCCAGCGCAGCAGCAGGAAGAAGCCCAGACCCCAGGCAAATCCCTTGCCCACGCGCAGCGCGTTGTAGTGGCTGAAGTAGGTCGCGAAGGCGTTGGCGTCCAGGGGTGAGAGCGGGAGCAGACCTACCACCAGGGCGATCAGGGTGGTTGCGGCGAACAGCGCGCCGAGCACGGCCAGCCGTCGGCTCAGGAAGGGGCCCGCCTGCGCGTCCGGGCGGTGCAGCAGGGCTGCCCCGAGGGTCACAAGCAGAAAGAGATCGCTCTCGTCGAAGAAGAAGCGCCCGGTCCATGGAGCGAGATCCAGCGCGGGCAGGACCGCCGGGACGAGGATCAGCCAGGCGTGGCGGAATACCAGCAGCAGCCCGAGGTACAGCAGCAGCGCAATCCCGAGGGCCGGCTTGAAGGCCGGGAAGTCCCACCAGGCCCAGGCCGCCAGGGCGAGCAGCGCCAGGGCAGGGGCAAGCGCCCGGGGGCTCGGGTGCGCCAGGGCGAAGAGGGCCGCTCGGGGCAGCCGGAACAACTCCGGGCGGCCGGGTCGCGCAGGTTTAGCCGATGCCGCTTCGGGCTGCACGGGGCCGCGGTCCTCGGCTGCCGCGAGGTTCATGGAGCGCACCGTCCTTTCGCCGAGCCAGAGACCGGCCCAGATCCCCACGGGTGCGAACAGCACCTCCATGAGGTCCGATACCTTCAATCCGGGGAAGAAAGGCCAGCCGACGACGAAGAAGCCGATCAGGGCGGCGGGCACCCAGCGCCGCGGCACCCGCGACACCCCTGCGATACCCAAGACGAGCCCCAGGGGCACCCAGATCATGGCCCCCTTGATCAGCACATAGACCCGCTGCGGGATCTGGGCTAGGGAGGCGGCCGAGGCGTGCGCCAGCGGGGCCGTGACCTGGTGGTCGGGGGCGAAAGGGACCAGGACCAGCACGAGGGCACAGGCGAGCATCAGTCCTCCCAGCACCATTCCGCTGAGTGCCGTGCATCTGACCCGCAGCCTCGCCAGCGCGAGCCGCACCAGCCAAGCGGCAAGCCAACCCAGGACCAGCCCTGCCAGGAGACTGCCCAGTCCTTGTCCGATCAGTCGCTCTGGTGTGGGCAGGCGAAACCAAAGTGAAAGGTGGTGCCGCGCATACCAGCGGGAATACAAGGCCAGCGTTCCGGCCCAGCCCAGCAGGATGGCCGCTGTGGCTCCTGCCAGGCGGGAGGGGCGCGCAGCGCCCACGGACAGCGCGACACCGGACAGGATGCCGACCGTGGCCAGAGCTGGCCCCAGGGCCGAGCGCCAGGCGAGGAAGGGGGTGCCAGGCACGTTCAGTACCGGCCCGAAGAGCAGGAATGCAAGCCAGAGCGACGAGGTGATCGCCAGGGGTGCCCAGGGCCCGCTAGCAACGGGAAGACGAATCCGAGGCAGGGTGAACGGCGGCACGATCCGCAACGACGGGCTCCGGGTCGGGGAGGCTTAGGTGGCGCTCCGGGGCTCTACTTGACGCTCAGGCAATGTCTGTCGGCGTCGTCCTGGGGCAGAGCGCCACGGCGCCTTTGCCCAGCGACCAGTTGTGCCCGGTCCGCCGTAAGCTTAAGACCAAGGTGCACCCGGGTAAACACCGGCCGCGGCGGATCGCCGGGGGAGCTCGTCCGGCCGCTGGCTCTCGGGGGGCGCGTCGACGTAAGCAAGAACGGGACTGCCGAGGGGTGGCAGTCCCGAAAACCGTCGTCCTTGACGGGCTCTCGCGCTGAAATGTCGCGGGTCGTTCCCGATCAGAAGCTCAGCAGCACGTCGGCGGAGCAGAGGGCTGACGAGCCGGCCTGGCACACCCGGTACGTGAAACTGCCGCTGCTCAGGTTGAGCGGGTCGGCGTGGCTTCCGTCGTTCTTGGCGCCCACTACTAGGGCGCTGCCATCGCGGTAGATGTCCACCTTGGAGGTGGTAGCGCCAGACCAGGCCAGGTCGGCGGCGGTCTTGCCCTTGGCCTTGCCGAGCGTGACGCCCAGCGGGATCCGCGGCAGGGCTTGAGTGGTGGCCGCGACCGGCCCGGCCAGAGCGGACACGCCGGCGTCACTGAAGGCCCGCAGGCGATAGTAGTGGGTGCTCTGCCAGGGGCCAGGCCGGAGTCCGCGTAGCCGGTCAGGTCGGCGCTCACGTTCGCCAGCCAGGTCCAGGCGGTGCCGTCGACGGAGGACTCGATTCGGAAGCCGAGCTCGTTGGTCGAGTTGTCGCTCCAGCTCAGGGCGATGCCGTCCGCGGACAGCGCGGAGGCCGCCAGGCCCGAGGGGGCGACCGGCGCCTCACCGGGCACGCTCATCGAGCGAACCGTCAGCTGGTCGACGTAGACGGTGCTGGTCGATGCGAATCCGGCGACGCGGAGACTGTCGATCACCCGCACGTAGACCCGTCCCGAGATGCCGGGCGGCAGTGTGAAGGTCATGGGTCCGCCGTTGGCCGCTCCGACCGAGAACATATCGGTGTAGGTCGAGCCGTCGGTCGAGTAGGCGAAGGTGAAGCTGTCGATGGCGCTCGGGTCAGTCCAGGCGGACACATCGAGCTCCTGGACAGAGGCGGTCTGCAGGTCGAAGGTCCACACGTGCTCCAGATAGCCGTAGCGGCTCCTTGGGCTCCCGTGGCTCGTCACTTCCCGAATGGACTCGGCGCTGCCGTCGGCGGCCCAGGTGAGGCTGTAGTCTCCGCTGACGACGCCGGCAACGGACACTTCGCCATCGCTCTGCTGCTGGATGTCGAGACTCGGGTCCGGCGTTCCGGCGGTGGCGACGTTGCTGGGAGCGGAGTCACCCGCGGGATTGACGGCCTGCACCCGGTAGCCGTAGGTCGTGGCCGGGGCGAGGCCCGTGTCGGCGAAGCCGGTGGTGTTACGGTCGAGCGAGGCGATCTGTACGAAGCCCGACTGGTCGTCGGAGCGCTCGACCAGGTAGCCCGATTCGGTGGTGCTGTTGTCCGTCCAATTGAGCTCGACGCTGTCGGCGCCTGCCGTGAACGCTACCAGGTTGGTCGGAGCCGCCGGCGGGCCCGCAAGGGAGCTGTCTCGGAAGCCGGCGACGACAGACACAGTCTGGCTGAGCGTCAAGGCGTTGTCTGCCGAGCTCGCAGGATCTGCAGCGTAGTCCACGCCGGTCGGCAGTCCGTTGTACGCGACGCGAGGGTTGGAGAAGTATTGGATCCGGGGGCAGCCATGAAGGCAGACGTAGGCCATGATGGTATGGAAGGCAGCGCTCGGTTCCTGGTAGCCGTACGAATACGGGTACGCTCCGGTGCCACTTGAATTGGCTCGGTCGTGGCTGAGGCCCATGTTGTGCCCCAATTCGTGGCCGAAAGTGTAGTACCCCGTCGCACACTGGCTGGCCACGATGTTGAAGGCATGGTCTTGAAATGCCGAGCTGACATTCGTCATCTGCCAGCCCGTACCGCAGTATTGGCTGTTCTCTTCGATCAGGGAGACCAGATCCGCGCTGTAGGCGTCGCGCAGCGCGTGCACTTCGTCGAGATAGCCGTCGTTCGGGTCGGTCAATCGTCCGATGTCGGTGTAAATGTCCCCCGACTCGGTATAGGACACCTCCGTGCTGTAGGCCAGTCGCAGGCTCGTATTGACCCCGCTGTTGAGATAGGCCTGGTTGGTCTCCGCGACTGCGAGCGCGATGAGCGCCTGCATGCCGTCAGATCCCCCGTTGGCGATCCTGCTGGCGGGTGTGTATCCCACCAGGACATCCATCACCTCGCCAGTATCCGTGGAGGCACTGACCGAGGAGCTGGTAGAGGTTGACGTTGAAGCAGGGGAGGTCGTAGTCGACAGCTTGTCGGGCTCCGCGATCAGCGGATCCAGCTCCGGCAGAGGCTCTGAGGCGTTGACCTCGCTCAGGCTCTGCACGGCGTCTCCGGAATACCGTATCGAGTACATCTTCTTCCCGACGCGGATCGTGCCGGCCACGGCCTGCCCGTAAGTGGCCAGCGAGATCTCCGAGTCATTCATGCCTTCGACGCTGCCGAGCCATACGGTGCTGCCGTTCGGATTTTCCACCCAGCGTTTACGCTTGGCGGTGTAGGTCTGGTTGTCGAGCAAGTTGAGTGTGAGGCGGTCGCTCTTGAGCTGAGCCGGGTTGACTTGGACGAAACGTGTCTTGCCGGCCATGGCGTTGGGCGGAAGCTGCGGGTGGCTCGGCATGTGCGAGGCCTGGAACAGTCCGGGCGGGGCCTTGGGGGGGGGCCGCGTAAGCGACGATACCGATGGTCAGGAGCATGAATGCGAGAAACAGCTTCGCCATGAGCTCAGTGCAGTTGCAGGCGGTGGTGTTCATTTCAGCGCTCTCCAGTCCGTTTGCCTGGACCGATCCCCGGTGCTGTATACGGCTCAGGTCCGGGGATTCGGTAGGGGGGCTATCGCCTCTCTTATCTGGTACTTTAGGAGTCGCAGCTGATTTCAGAAATTGTGGGCTTCCGGCCTCGCTGTGCGTGGAAATTGCGATGTAACTATCGGAAAAAGCAGATGTTATTTGTAATAGACGAAGCCGCCGTACGTAGTTGTACCCAGGCTATCGGTAGAATTGCGGGGCGGCGAAAAGCGGCCGTGAGGCGGCGAATTTTCGTGCGCATTTCAGAGCGACGGAAAATTCATCGGACGGCATTGCCGGGACATGGCAAGGTTGCCTTGATAGGCGTTTTCGGGGGTTCGACGACGAACACGGGAGGAGCCCGGTTACCGCCCCAGCGGTCCCGGTGCCCTGGAATCGGTGAGCTTCAGGTCGCGCGTCGGTACAGCATGGCGAGCTTTACCAGGGTGGCGAAGGACTTGACGCGCAGCTTGTCCATGGTCCGGGCGCGATGGGTCTCCACTGTGCGCGCGCTGATCCCGAGCTCGACTGCGATGACCTTGTTGGCCTGGCCTTCCACCAGGCGACCAAGGACCTCCTCTTCGCGCGTGGTGAGCAGCTTCCAGCGCTCCGAGATTGCCTGGTAGTCGCCGAAGCTGCCGCGCAGCTCCTCATCCCGGTGCAGGGCCTGGCGGACGCGCTCCAGCAGATCCTCGTGGTTGACCGGCTTCTGGAGGAAATCCACCGCGCCGAGGCGCATGGCCTTGACCGCCATGGGAACGTCGCCGTGACCGGTGATCACCACCACCGGAGTCAGGATGCCGGCCTGGCAAAGCCGCTCCAGCGGGCCGAGCCCGCCGATCCCGGGCATTCGCACGTCGAGCGCCACGCAGCCCGATTGCTCCGGGCGATGGCGCTCGAGAAACGCCTCGGCGCTCGAAAAGGCCTCCACCGGCAGCCCGATCGATTCGAACAGCCAGCACAGGGATTCGCGCACGTCCTTGTCGTCGTCGACCACGAAGACCGTCTGTCTGCCTGGCTCGCTCATGTCTTGTCCGGCTCCAAAGCGGGAAGTCGGATCCGGAACACCGTTCCCCGCGGACTGTTCGGCTCCGTCCAGATGCGGCCCCCATGATCTTCCACGATGGTGCGGGCGATGGACAGGCCCATTCCGATGCCCCTCGGCTTGGTGGTGACGAAGGGTTGAAAGAGGCTCGCGGCCACTTCGGCGCTCAGGCCGCTTCCCTGGTCGGCCACGCTGATCTCGATCTCTCCCGATAGCGCCTCACGGGTCTCGACCAGGATCTCGCGCAGCACTGCCGGGGTGTCCTCGCTCGCTTCCACGGCATTGAGCACCAGATTGACGATCACCTGCTGCAGATTCACCGGGCCGCCACTGATCGGGGCCAGACCTACCGCCAGGGCCTCACGGACCAGGATGCTGTTTCGCCTGGCCTCCGGGCGCGCCAGGAACAAGCCCTCACGGATTACCGAATTGATGTCGATACGCTGCTTCTGCACCCCCTGGTTGCCGACAAAGGAGCGGATCCACTTGACGATGGCCCCCGAGCGCTCGACGATCCCGGCGATGCGCTCGAGGGCCTGGAGCAGGGCGGGATCCGCGGTCGGCTGCTGGCGCAGACGCAATATGGCGCCGCCGGCGTAGTTGCCGATGGCCATCAAGGGCTGATTGAGCTCGTGGGCGACGCTGGTTGCCATCTCGCCCAGGCTGTTGATGCGCCCGGTTCGCTCCAGCACGGCGAGATTGCACTGCATGCGGTCCTCGAGGTGGCGTCGTTCGGTGACATCCTGGACCGTGCCTTTGACCGTGAGTGCCTCGCCCTGGTCGTCGCGGACCACCTCGGCGCGCTCCTGGACGAACTTCACCCGCCCGTCGGCCATGCGCAGGCGATGCACCGTGATCAACGAGCCGCGTGCGCGTACCGTGGCTTCCAGCTTCTCCTGGACGTTCCTCGCGGTCGTCCGGATGCACGACTTCGATAAACTGCTCCTATCGCCCGGAGAACGCACCCGGCTCGATCTCGAAGATCCGGTGGACCTCGTCCGACCAGGACAGCCGCCGGGACCCCAGGTCGAGCTCCCAGCTACCGATATGGGCGATGCGCTGCGCCTCCTTGAGTCGCGCCTCACTGCTGCGCAGTGCCGCCTCCGTCATCCGGTGCTGGTGCTCTGCCTGTCTCTGCTCGGTAACGTCGACCAGGGTGCAGACCGCGCCCCCGGGGCCCCGGCCTGGGCTCCGATCGGCACCAGTGCCACCTGAAGCTGCCGTTCAGCCCCGCCTGGCGCCGGCACGCGCAGGGTGCCTTCCGCGGCGATGTCCGGCAGCAGCGCGCTCGATGACCTGCCCGCCAGCTCCGCACGGCCAAGGCCGAGGAGGTCGGCGAAACGTTGATTGCACCAGACACAGCGTCCCTTGGCATCGAAATGGGCTATGCCCACCACGACCGCGTCGATGATCCCGGTAGTCCGGTCATCGGGCTCGGCTCGCAATTCCATATCCGTCGACCTCAGTGCTGATCCTGCCTTTGCGCCGGCGCGCGTGCCCAGGAGAGATCTCTTAGATAGTCGGCGACGTGGATGGCGAAGTCGTGTGGATCGACGATCCTGGTCACGTCCATGGCCTGACCTTCGGAGAACAGGGACAGGTCGATGATCTTGGGCATGGGGTAGGGATGGCCGTCGGGGTCCCGCACGAGCAACAGTCGGGGCCGCAATCGCCGTGTCGGATTCTGGGCGATGACGATGCCGATCTCGCCGGTAGTGCACTTGAGAACGCTGCCCACCGGGTAGATGCCCAGGCACTGGATGAACTGCTCCACCAGATTTTCGTCGAACTTTCCGCTGCGCAGGCTGTAGAGCTCGTGCAGCGCGTCGCTCGGCGACCGGCCCCTGCGGTAGGCCCGGTCGCTGGTCGCGGCATCGTAGACGTTGACGATCGCGATCAGCTTTCCGTAGAGCGGGATCTCGGCACCCATCAGCCCGCGCGGATAACCCGATCCGTCCATGCGCTCGTGGTGGGTGTAGACCGCCTCCACGGCCGCGGGGGGCAACGGCTCACGGCTCTCCAGCAGGATTTCCATCGCATGGATCGGATGCTGCTTGACGATCTCGAGCTCCTCGGCACTCAGCTGCGCCTGCTTGCTCAGCAGTTGTGCCGGGAGCCGCATGTTTCCGACATCGATGAGCAGTGCGCCCAGCCCGAGCTCTTGCAGGTGGTCGCGTGCCATCCCCAGATGCCGACCGAAGGCGAGGGCCAGGGAGCACACGTTCAGGCTGTGGGTGGCGGCGTATTGGTCCCGGACCCGCAGACGGGCGAGCAGCATGTGGGCATCGGGGTTGCGCAGCACGCTGTCGGTAAGATCCCCGATGATCGCCTTGGTATAGCCGGTGTCGATGCTTCGGCCCATCCGCAGCTCGTCGTACAGGCCATCGAGGACCCGTTGGGCCTCCCCCCGCACGCCCTCTGTCCGCGCCAGCTCCTGCTCCACGGGAATCCGTCGCTCGTAGGCGACCTGCCGGATGATCTGGGCGTCGTCAAGGCGCGGACCGCCATTGGCTCGCCACAGGTGCTCCAACCGATGGGCGATGGCGCCCTTGTCGGTTTGTCTGAAGGGCGGTGGCTTGGGGGGCGGGGCCTCTTCGGTCGAGACGTAGACGTAAGCGCAATACTTCTTGAGCTGGTCGATGTCCGTCTTCGCTTCGATCGTGAAGCCCTGAAACAGGAATGGCGTTCCCAGCCAGGGCCGGTCCAGCCCTTCCACGTGCATGCCGATGCGCAGCTGGTCGACTGGAAGCTTCATCCTCGGGTCTTCGCTGTCCGCAATGGACCGGCCTGCGATGCGGCGGGCAAGGCCTGTTTGGAGTATAGCGTAGGCGCCTTTAGGGCCCTTCTGGCAAAGGGGTTTGCCGGACGCAGAGCGCCGGGCCCGGAATCGCCGAGGCTCAGGGCTGCCCGGGGTCCTCTGATTCGGCGGAGGGCCCGCCGGGCTCGCGGCGCTGATAGCCCGCCTCCCGTAGCCGCTCCAGATAGATGGTCCACAGGATCGCATGGCGGCGACCGAGGTCGTAGAGGTAGCGCCAGTCGAACAGGCCCGAGTCGTGGCCGTCGTCGAAGAAGATCTTGATCGCGTAGCTGCCGACGGGCCTGATGTCGGTGATGCTCACGTTCTCTTTGCCGAGCACCAGCTTGGCGCCCTTGCCCAAGTGGCCGCGCACCTCCGCCGACGGCGAGAAGACGCGCAGCAGCTCGCAAGGCAGCTCGAAGTGGGCGCCATCATCGAAGGCGATCTCCAGTATCCGGGTCTTCTGGTGAACACGGATCTCGGTTGGGTGCGGATGATCGCTCATGATGTCGCCTCGCTCGTCCGGGCGTCGAGCCAGCCGCCGACCTGGGATTGCACCAGGTCGACCAACGCATCCATGTGGTCCGAGCTGTCATTCAGCGCGGGGATGTAGCGGTAGTGCTCCCCGCCGGAAGCCAGGAAATACCCGCGATTTTCGACGTCGACCTCTTCCAGGGTCTCCAGGCAATCGGTCGGGAAGCCCGGGCAGATCACCTGTACGTCCTTGATGCCTTCGCGACCCCAGGCCTTGAGGGTCTGATCGGTATACGGTTTGAGCCACTCCTTGGGTCCGAAGCGGGACTGGAAGGTCATGTGCCACTGGCCTTCGCCGAGACCGAGGGCCCGGACCAGCGCCCGGGCGGTACGCTCGCACTCGCTACGGTAGGGGTCGCCTTTGTCCTCGTACTCCTTCGGGATGCCGTGGAAGGACATGAGCAGGCGATCCGGTGTGCCGTTCTCGGCCTGGAAGCGGCGCACGCTCTCGGCCAGCGCGGCGATGAAGGCCGGGTGATCCGGGTAGTGGCGGATGAAGCGTAGCTCCGGTATCACCCGCCACCCCCGCAGCACCTGAGTTACCCGGTCGAAGATCGAGGCGCTGGTGCTGGCGGAGTACTGGGGATAGAGCGGCAGCACCAACACCCGGTCGACGCCGGAGTCGCGAAGCTCGCCCAGGCCATGGTCGATGGACGGACTCCCGTAGCGCATCGCGAGCGCCACGGGGACGGGCTCGCCGAAGGTTTGGGCCAGGGCCGCCTCCAGGGCGGCGCGCTGGCGTAGCGAGATGCTCATGAGGGGGGAGCCCTCGGCGGTCCAGACCTTGCGATAGGCCGCTGCGGAACGTTTGGGGCGCAGGCGCAGGATGACCCCGTGTAGCACCGGCCACCAGATCAGGCGCGGGGCCTCGATCACTCGGTGATCGCTCAGGAACTCGGCCAGATAGCGGCGCACGTCCGCCACCTCCGGCGAGTCCGGGGTGCCCAGGTTGACCAGCAGGACACCGAAGGGCGGGGCGGGGGGCGGATGCGGCTGGGTCACGGGCTCTCTCTCATCGGCACCAAGAACAGGGCTATGGCTTATTGACCCCCTCACCCCGGCCCTCTCCCGGTGGGAGGGGGGGGTATTGCTCCTTCTTCCCCAGGGGGACACATCGGCAGGATAGCCGATGTGCACGGCTGAAAGCCTCCCTTAAAGTGGCGCACAGGATGTGCGCCATGAACGTTCGGATGAGGGGGTCGCGAAAATCCCGTGAGCCAGCTCGCGGATCTTTGCGACACTTCCCCTGTGAGGAAGGGCTCGACTACCGATTGTATGGGGTCAGAGCGTCCGGGGAAAAAGGTGCCGGGTCTTGCCGACCTTCAGATACTGTATAGAATTACAGTATCCGACTGTCGCTGGGCGCTTCCATGGACCTGACACCCCGTCAACGCCAGATCCTCGATCTCATCCGCCGCCAGCTGGCGCGCACCGGCTATCCGCCCACCCGCGCCGAGATCGCCGCCGCCCTGGGCTTTCGCTCGGCCAACGCCGCGGAGGAGCACCTTCAGGCCCTGGCCCGCAAGGGTGCCATCGAGCTGTGCAAAGGCACCTCTCGCGGCATCCGCTTGCTGGTGGACGGGCCTGCGGCTCAGGAGCTGGCGGTGGTGGGCCGGGTCGCGGCAGGCAGTCCGATCCTCGCCGCCGAGCATCTGGAGGGCCACTGGCGGGTCGACCCGGATCTGTTCCGCCCGGCGGCGCACTATCTGCTGCGGGTGCAGGGCATGAGCATGCGTGATGCGGGCATCCTCGACGGCGACCTGCTCGCCGTGCACCGCACGCCCGAGGCCGAGAACGGTCAGCTGGTGGTGGCGCGCCTGGACGAGGAGGTTACGGTCAAGCGCTTTCGCCGCCACAGTGCCTACCGGGTGAGTCTGCTGCCGGAGAATCCGGATTTCCAGCCCATCGAGGTGGATCTGCGCGAGCGCGAGCTGGTGATCGAGGGGCGTGGGGTGGGGGTGCTGCGCGTGGACCTGTCTTGATCCCCTCACCCCGACCCTCTCCCGGGGGGAGAGGGGGAACAGGTCCTCAGTACATCGCTCTCACGGCCTCCATAGGGCGACTGGCATCGCAACGGCTGGGGGCACCCTGCCCCTCCTCCCTCAGGGAGAAGGCCAGGATGAGGGGGGACGAGAAAGCTGATCCCCTCACCCCGACCCTTTCCCGGGGGGCTGTCTATTGGACACACTGGACACAGTTATTGATTGGCGGTATTGTCCTGCCCCATGCGACTTTTCGGGCAGACCTTCACCGCCTCGCTCATCGAGCGCGTGCGCACGGCAGCGGCGGAGCCTGGCGTGACGCGTAGCGGACTGTCGCGGCGGGTCTGCGCTTGGCTCAATTGGCGAGGTGCCAACGGCAAGCCACAGGAGGTCAGCAGCCGCAAAGCGTTGGTGGAATTGCAGCGGCGTGGTCTGCTCACATTGCCCGAAGCGCAGCGGACTGCGCCGCAGGGGCGCGCTGGGGTCGCGCCCGAGCCGTTCGAGGCGCCGGTGTTCGCCGGTGCGCTCGAGGAGCTTGGGGCACTGGAGCTGGTCGCGGTGGAGGGACGGCGTCTCTCGGCGTTGTACCGCGCGATGATGGCAGGCTACCATCCGTTGGGCGGCGGGCCGCTGTGCGGGGCGCAGCGGCGCTACCTGATCCGCTCGCCGGTGGCCGGCTGGCTGGGTGCGTTGGCATTCAGCGCTGCGGCCTGGCAGTTGAAGGCGCGCGATGAGTGGATCGGCTGGTGCGCCCACGCGCGCCGGGCCAATCTCACGCGGGTGGTAGCCAACAGTCGCTTTCTGATCCTGCCCACCATCGAGGTGCCCAACCTGGGCTCGCATGTGCTGGCGCTGGCCGCGGCACGGGTGCGCAGCGATTGGCCGCCGCGCTACGGGTATGCGCCGCTGCTGCTGGAGACCTTCGTCGATGAGCGGCACTTTGCTGGGACGGTGTACAAGGCGGCCAATTGGCGGCGCCTGGGCGAGAGTGCCGGACGCGGTCGCCAGGACCGGGCGAACAGCGCTGGGACCGGGGTCAAGGCCGTGTATGTCTTGCCCTTGCAGCGCGACTGGCGCGCACCCCTGTGCCAGCGTCCGGCGCCGGTGCTGCGCCTGGCGCCGCCGGGCGAGCACTCTGCCTCCTGGGCCGAGCAGGAATTCGGCCAGGTGGACTTTCCCGATGCGCGGCTGCGCCCGCGCTTGCTGCAGTTGGCGCAGGCGTTTGGCGAGCACCCCACCGCCCCCATCAGTGCGGCGCTGAACGGCGCGGCCAGTGCGACCAAAGCCGCCTATCGGTTCTTGCACAACGCGCAAGTGAATCTGCAAACGCTGCTGCATCCCCATTACGAGGCAACCGCCGGGCGTATCGGCGAGCACCCGCTGGTGCTGGTCGCCCAAGACACCACCAGCCTCAACTACGAGGCCCATGCGGCCACGCGCGAGCTGGGGCCGATCAACACCCGTGCCGACGCCGCGCAGGGACTGAAGCTGCACGAGAGCCTGGCGTTGACCCCCGAGGGGGTAGCGCTGGGGCTGATCGACGTCCAGGTCTGGGCGCGCGACCCGCAGCAGATCGGCCAGGCCAAACAGCGCAAGAAACGCCCCATCGAGGAGAAGGAAAGCCAACGCTGGCTCACCAGCCTGCAGCGCACCGCAGAGCTCCAGCGCCTGTGCCCGCACACCCGTTTGGTCAATATCGCCGACCGCGAGGCCGATATCTACGAGCTGTTTGCGGCGCCGCTCCAGCGCCCCGCGGGTCCGGATCTGCTGGTGCGCGCCAGCCGCACCACCCAGCGCCAGGTCGAGGAGACGCACGAGCACAAGCTCTTGTGGGAGCTCCTGCCCGCTCAGCCGGTGCTCGGCGGCTGCACGCTGTGCATCCCCGCCCGCGGCGGGCGCAAGGCGCGCCGCGCCACGCTGCAGGTCCGCTGTGCGCCGATCCAGCTGTGCCCCCCAAACCGGCTCAGTGCCGCCCCGCTGCTGGGGCTGTGGGGCATCCATGCCATCGAGGTCGAGGCGCCTGCCGATAGCGATCCCGTCGAATGGCTGCTGCTCACCACGGTGCCGACCGCGACCTTGGAGGAGGCGATCGAGCGCCTGGGCTGGTACGCGGCGCGCTGGAATATCGAGGTGTTTCATCGCACCCTCAAAAGCGGCTGCCGCATCGAGGACCGTCGCCTCGGCGATAGCGCCAGCCTGCAGGCCTGTCTGGCCATCGATCTGGTGGTCGCCTGGCGCGTCATGCACCTCACCAAGCTCGGCCGCGAGACCCCCGAGATCCCCTGCTCGGTGTTCTTCGAGGAGGCCGAGTGGAAGGCGCTGGTCTGCCATCAGCAGCGCTCGCCCACACCGCCCGAAACGCCGCCGACCCTGGGCGAGGCGATGCGCATGGTGGCCAAGCTCGGTGGTTTTCTCGGGCGCAAAGGCGACGGCCATCCCGGCGCCACCGTACTCTGGCGCGGTCTCAATCGCCTTGCTGACATCACCGAGACCTTCACCATCTTCCACCCCTCGATTCCGGGCGGCCCGTAGCGGCTGTCTCCGGTATGGGTAATAGACAGCCCGGGGGGAGAGGGGGCGCTTCGACAGACTTTTGCGATCTTTCCTGAGAGTTGAACCTAGGTCGAAGAACGTTCGCGGTGCGATTTTCGCCATGACGAGTCTGGATCAGCTGATCAGCGGCCGTGCCGACCTGTGGCGTGGCCGGTCCCCTTCCCCCAGCGCCGGGGACGGTATTCCTTCGGGCTTCGCCGACCTGGATACCCTGCTGTCGGACGGGGGATGGCCCCGGGGCGCTCTGGTGGAGATCCTGGCCGGCGGTCCCGGCCGCGGTGGCCTGGAGCTCATCCTGCCGGCGCTCGCCCGCCTGAGCCGGGACAGCCGCTGGGTCGCCCTGGTGGCGCCGCCGCTCGATCCCTATGCCCCGGGTTGGGCCGGGGCCGGCCTGGATCTCTCCCGGCTGCTGCTGATCCATGCCCCGGACGGGCGCGAGGGGCTCTGGGCCTTGGAGCAGGCGTTGCGCTCGGGCGCCTGCAGCGCCGTGCTGGGCTGGCCGGGCCGGATGGAGATGCGGAGCCTGCGCCGCCTGCAGCTCGCCGCCGAGGCTGGCCAGGCCACGGGCTTTCTGTTTCGCCCCGAGGCTGCGCAGGTCGAGCCCTCGCCGGCCCCCCTGCGTCTGCGGGTGGCGGCCCGCCCCGGGGGGCTGGAGGTGCGCATCCTCAAGTGCCGGGGTGCCTGGTCGCCGGGTCCTCTTCTGCTCGACTCCCCGAAGGTTTCGTCTGTCCTCCGACAGGCGCTCGCCGGGGTGGCGCCTGCGCAAGCCGCCCGTCCCTGAGTGAGCCTGCCCGGTCCATGCGTTGGCTCGCTGTCCATCTGCCCTGTCTGCCCCTGGAGATTTTCAGCCGTGGGGTCGCTACGGGGACGCCCCTGGCGGTGGTCGAGCGCAGCGGGGGTGGGCCCCGCATCCTGCTGCCCAATCCGCCGGCGGCGGACCTCGGTCTTAGGCCCGGGATGTCTGCGGGGGCGGCCCGGGCGCTGGCGGCCGATCTGCGTCTGATCGAGCGTGATCCGGTCCGCGAAGAGGCGGCGCTGGCCGCTCTCGCCGCCTGGGCGGAGCGCTTCACCTCCCAAGTGAGCCTGGTGCCGCGGGGCCTGCTGCTGGAGGCGGCCGGGAGCCTGCGCCTCTTTCAGGGTCCGCGGCTCTTTTTGGGGGCTGTCCGGGAGGGTCTGGGGGGACTGGGCTATCAGGCCCGGCTTTGTCTGGCGCCCACGCCGGAGGGGGCCCTGCGCCTGGCGCGTGCGGGCTGGGGGGAGATCATGGAGGATCTGCATGCCCTGAGGCAGGTGCTCGCCGAGCTGCCCCTGCAGTCGCTGGGCCTGGAGCCCGAGGTGCTCGGTGCGCTGGGACGCATGGGGCTGGAGCTAACCGGGGGGCTGCTCGGGCTGCCCCGGGCGGGTTTGGCGCGGCGTTTCGGTGCAGACTTCGTGCTTTGGCTGGACCGCCTGCTGGGTGAGGCCCCGGACCCGCGCCCGATCTTCGAGCCTCCAGCCCGTTACCGGGGGCGCCTGGAGCTGCTTTCGGAGGTGCATGCTGCCCAGGCCCTGCTGTTCGGGGCGCGCCGTCTGGTCCTGGAGCTGTCGGGCTTTCTCATCGGGCGCCAGGCCGGGGCCCTGCGCCTGGACTGGACGCTTGTCCATGCCGCTCCGCCGCCCACCCGCTTCAGGCTCGGCCTGCTCGAGCCCCTGAGCGAGGCCGAGCCCATCATAGAGCTGCTGCGCGAGCGACTGGAGCGCATCGAGCTGCCGGCACCGGTGCGGGAGATCATACTCACCGTGGACTGTCCCGAGCCGCTGGCCTCGAGAAACGGCGAGCTGTTTCTTCGGGCGGGCCGGCGAGACGGAAGCGATATCCGCCTGCTGGAGCGCCTGCGCGCCCGTCTGGGGCCTGAGCGGGTACGGGGGCTCTCCCTCATGGCCGACCATCGCCCCGAGCGGGCCAGCCGCCAGACCCCTCCGGGGGAAGAGGCGGAGCCGGCGGGCGTCCTGGGCAGCGGTCCCCCCTGGCTGCTCGCCAGGCCCGAGCCCCTGGAGCTGCGCCAGGGCAGACCCTGGCGCGGCGGCCCGCTGGTCCTGGAGACCGACTGTCGGCGCATCGAGTCCGGCTGGTGGGACGGGGTCGACCAGGCCCGGGACTATTACGTCGCCCGCACTCCCGAGGGCGTGCGTCTGTGGATCTTCCGCGAGCTGCGCGGCCAGCACCAGTGGTTTCTGCATGGCGTGTTTGGGTGAGCCGGGACCCAAGGTCCAGTGGACCTTCGCAGCCCGATGAACGCCCCGCCAGGGATGGCGGGGCTGGGGATGGGCGAAGCCTCGGAGCTTCGCCAGGGATGGCAGCGCCATAACACCCGAAGTCGTTTACCGCCCCTCGATCCGGTGGATCGATTTCCGGGTCGAACGCCCGCAATCGCCGCGAGGGCTGGCGGTGCCTCCGTATCGGCCGAACGGGCCTCAGCCGTTCCGTTCAGTCTCCTCGGACCCGTCGGACGGCGGGGCCGGACCCTGGCTTGGAGACCTCGTGGCTCGAACCAACTCGCTGGCTGCTTCGTAATCATAGCGGTCGATGCACTTCAAGATGTTCTCACCGGTCTTGCCCAGGCCCGCCCGCAGTTGATGCTGCTCGGTACGCGCCAGCTCGTTGACCGTCATGTCGCCAGCCGTGAGCAGGAAGTCCAGACGTGCCAGCAAAGCGCCGAGAACGTCCGGTGTCTTCCCCGGGCGGGGCCAATCCCGGCTCGGCCTCGGCCAGGACCTCCCGGATGCCTGCGAACACGGTGGTCAGTGCCGAGCCGAGACGTGCGCCGCACTGCGCGATCTCGGCCCGGGCTCCGCCGCGGCGGAGCACCTCTTCCAGGGCCTGCGTGCCAACCGATACCTCGACGGCCCCCAGATTGCCCGCCGCGCCTTTCAGTGCGTGGGCCAGGCGACGCACCTCGCCCAGATCCCCGGCAGCCAGCCGCTCGCCGATCAGCTCGGCGTCGCGGGCGTGGTGATCGGCGAACAACTGCAAGAGACGCCGATATGCCTCTACGCTGAGATGCAACGCCTTTCCCCGGCCAGGCTGCAGACCGGGAATGCGCGAGAGCCGCTCCCAGTGTGCCTCTTGCTCTTGCTTGGCGGCCGGTGGCGCGGGGCGGACGGGGCCCTGCTCCGGCAGCCACCTGAGCAGGGCGTCGTAGAGGGCGCGGGGGTCGACCGGCTTGGCCACGAAGTCGTTCATTCCGGCATCGAGACAGGCCCGTCGGTCCTCGTTGAAGGCATTGGCCGTCATGGCCAGGATCGGCAGATCGCCGCCCCGCGGCAGGGCCCGGATCGCCCGGGTGGCGTCCAGGCCGTCCATTTCCGGCATCTGCACGTCCATCAGAATCAGGGCGTAGGGATTCTCCCGGACTTTGGCGACCGTCTCACGACCATCCGTCGCAGAGTCCACCCTCAGGCCGACCGCGTGCAGCAGCTCGAGCGCGACCTCTCGGTTGATCTCGTTGTCCTCGGCCAGCAGCACCCGCGTTCCCGGGGGGCGCCGCCGCAGCTGCTCTTCGGCATCCTGGTCGGGTGGGCGGCCGAGCGCCGGCGCTCCCTGGCCGCGCCCGAGGCGCGCGGTGAACCAGAAGGTGCTGCCGCGACCGAGCTCGCTGTCGACCCCCACGTCCCCCCCCATCAGCTCCGCCAGCCGCAGGGTGATGGCGAGCCCCAGCCCGGTGCCTCCGTATCTGCGTGTGGTCGAGGCGTCAGCCTGCTCGAAGGTGCCGAACACCCGCCTGAGCTGATCGGGCGCGACGCCCATGCCGGTGTCCTGGACTTCGAAACGCAGCAGAACCTGGTCGTCTTTCTCTTCCACGAGACGCACCCGCAAGCTGATGGTCCCCTGGGTGGTGAACTTGACGGCGTTGGCGGCATAGTTCAGCAGGGCCTGGCGCAGTCGCGTGGGGTCGCCGCGCAGCCACTTCGGAACCGCGTCGCTGTCCAGTTCCACGGCAAGCCCTTTGGCCGACGCCTCCTCGGCGATGAGCGAGCGCACATGGTCCAGCACCCCCTCCAGTGCGAAATCGGTCTCCTCCAGCTCCAGGCGGGCGGCCTCGATCTTGGACAGATCCAGGATGTCGTTCAGGACCGACATCAGGTGGGTTGCCGAGGACTCGATCTTGGCCAGGCGATCGGCCTGGGTGGGCGTCGGGCGGCCGCGCCGCAGCAGGTGGGTCAGCCCGACGATCGCATTGATCGGCGTGCGGATCTCGTGACTCATGTTGGCCAGGAACGCGCTTTTCGCGCGGCTCGCGGCCTCGGCCCGCTCGCGCGCCTCGGCCAGCTCTTCGGTGCGCTGCTCCACCAGCTCCTCAAGGTGATGGCGATGCCGCTCCAGCTCGTCATTCAGCTGTTTCTGTTCGGTGATGTCGACGAACGACGCCACCGCCGCAACCCTCTGCCCATCGGTCTCGCCGCGCACCGGCTCGACGTTGAGCCGAAGCCAGATTAGCCTGCCGTCGGCGGTACGGTCTCCCAGCAGGATCTCGCGCTGGGGTTGACCCGTGGACAGCACCCGGGCAAGCGGGCGCTCTTCCTCGGCCAGGGGTGAGCCATCCTCGCGAATCGGGTTACGGCCCGCCACGCAGGGCACGTCGGCGTCGATCTCCGACGCCGTGAGGCCCAGGATGCGCTCCGCTGCCGGGTTGCACGACAGGATCCGGCCCTCGGCATCGAAGACGATCACGCCCTCGGCCAGGGACATGACGGTAGAGTGGTGCAACGCCTCGCTCTCGCGCAGGGCGAGCTCGGCGAGCTTGCGGTCCGTGATGTCGTTGATTGCGGCGAAGATCGCCGGCTCGTCCTCGTACTCGATGATCGCCGCCGAGACCAGCGCCCAGAAGGGCTGTCCCCCCAGGGTGGCCAAACGCAGCTCCTGGTCACGGACGTTACCCTGAGCGCGCAGTTTCCCCAGCAACAGCTCCCGCTCCGCGGAATCGGCGTAGAACCGGGTTGCCGGGAGGCCTATGCCATCCTCGAGCGCAATGCCGAACTGCGCGGCTGCGCGACGGTTTCCGTAGCGCAGCAGGCCGTCACGTATGCGCGTGATGACCACGGGAAACGGCGCTATCTCGAGCAGGGTTCGGTAGCGCTCCTCGCTGCGGCGCAGCGCCTCCTCGGCCCGCCTGTGCTCGGTGACGTCCTCGCCGGCGCTGAGCACTCCGGTGATGGTGCCCTGAGCGTCTCGCAGCACGGTGTTGTGCCAGGCCACCAGCCGGCGCTCTCCCTTACGGGTCAGAACCTCATTCTCGTGATATTCGCCCCCCTCCAGTCCGCCCTGGAGGAAGTCTTCGAACAGGCTGTCAGCGCCCCGCTTCCCCTGGGGCTCGGGCAGACAGACAGCGAACCAGTTCTTGCCCAGCAGGCTGCCGTCCTGGTAGCCCAGCAGCGCGTGGCCCTTGCGGTTGAGCAGATTGATCCGGCCTTGCGTATCCAGCGCTACGATTACCGCCTCCACGGTGTCCAGATAGCGCTGGCCGAGGTCCCGCTCGGCCTTCAGCGCCGCTTCCGTGGCCCTCTGATCCTCCGCCAGACTCAGGAGCACCCGGCGTGACTGGTCTGCCGTGTTCAGCAGCCGCGTCTCCTCCTCTCGCGCCTGGCGCACGGCGGCCAGGGCACGGCTCCGGCCCTCGATCACCAGCGCCAGCGACAGCCCGGTGAAGGTCAGGATGAGCAGGTAGAACCAGTAATTCGTCAGCTGGGTGGCCGCCAGGTCGGTGTGGAAAAATCCGCGCCCGATCAAGGCTCCGAGGAGGCCCTGGACGGCCGAAAGGCCGATCACGAGCAAGGCGCCATGACGGCCGAAGCGTGCCGCCCCCCAAGCGCACAAGAGGAACATCCAATAACCGAGGGAAATGGGACCGACCGAGCTCTTGAGCCAGCCGAGAAATACCGCCTGGCCGGACGCGAAGGTCAACAGGACAAACAGCAGGGTCTCGGGCAGCTTGTCTCGGGCCAGCCAGTGTCGCGGCGGGTGCCGCCAGGCCAGCAGCTGAGGCGCCACGACCAGGATGCCCAGAAAATTGCCCATCCACCAGAGCTGGTAGGCATGGGGAGCAGCCCGCAAGGAGAGGCCGCCCCAGATCAGCAGCGCAGAAACCCCGATCGCAGCTGCCAGCGCGGCGCTGACCGCCCCGGCGGCGCCCAGGGCGAGCAAGCTCGTGAAATCCTCCAGGGTGACCGCGAAACCTTTGCTGCGGGACAACAGCCAGACGCCGACCAGCGGCTCGACGGTGTTGCTCAGAGCGAAGAGGAACGAAGGGGCCGGCGCCCAGCCCGCGCTCATATAGGCGGATGTGGCCCCGATCAGGATGCCGGGCCAGTATTTGCGTCCGCCCATCAGCAATACCGCGAGCCCCAGGCCGCTGGGTACCCACACGATCGAGACGAAGCCATCGGCGGTCAGGTAGGTCAGTACCAGCCGGATCACCAGCACATAGACGAGCGCCAGCCCGCCGAGCCGCGCCAGATCGGACCACCGATAGGGAAAGCCGGGCTCAGTCACCGGCAGGGTCATCCGTCGTATCCGCTACGCTGCGATAGCGCGGGGGCCTCCCGAGCTCGGCGAGCAGGGTGTTGATCTCGCCCTTGAGCTCCAGGATGCGGCTCTCCCGCCCCAGCATCGCCTCGTGCCAGCGGCGCAGCTCGCCGAGCTGGGTCTCCCGCTCGGACTCTCCGTGCTTACGCTCGGTGATGTCCATCGACGAGCCGATCAGGCGAAGGGGCTCTTCACCCGGCGCGCTGACACGCTCGCCGGTGACGTGAGCCCAACCGACGGAGCCGTCCTTGCGGCATACCGGGTGCTCTAGGTCGAAGCGGTGGGAGCGCCCCTCGGCGACAGTCTCCAGCGCCGCTTCGAACCCAGCCCGGGCGTGATCCGGGATGATCCTGAGCCAGTCCTCGAGCGCCTCGGACAGGTCTCCTTTGTCATAGCCCATCACCCGGGGGAGGTTGTCGTCGAAGAACAGTCTGCCCTTCACCGGCCACATTTCCCAGGCGGCCGAGCGACCGATGGCCGCGGCGAGGGCATAGCGCCTCTCGCTCTCGGCCAACACTTGGCGGGCCTGGTGCTGCTCGGTGATGTCCCGCACCATAGCGACACACCGTCCGTCGCCTTCCAGTCTGCTCAGCCGGGCCTCGTAGCGGCGCTCGCTCCCGTGCAGGGGAAGGGTGTACTCGAAGGAGACCACTCCCGCCTGGGAGCGCGCCGCTCGCAGCTGCTGCTCGAACGCCTCGGCGATCTGCGGCGGTGCCACGTCCTGGACGCGCTTGCCGAGGAACTGCTCGGGAGGCGCATAGAGGTCGGATGGCCGCTGCGCCCGATAGTCCCGAATGGTACCGTCGCCGTCCATCAGGAAGAACAGGTCGGGGATGGCCCGGAAGACCGATTCCAGGACGGCCCCGCGCTGGCGGGCCTCGGCCTCGGCCCGCCACAGCTCGGTCACGTCCTGGCAGGTTCCGACCAGCCGCGTGACCCGGCCTTTGGAGTC
The DNA here is from genome assembly GCA_963775335.1 of uncultured Gammaproteobacteria bacterium. Taxonomy (GTDB): domain Bacteria; phylum Pseudomonadota; class Gammaproteobacteria; order Chromatiales; family Chromatiaceae; genus CAVQCX01. The sequence goes on along the minus strand of CAVZIJ010000002.1, from coordinate 710,012 downwards.
CAGCTCGGCCTCCACCCGATGGACGAAGTGGTGTTTCGGTCCTTTGGCCGGGTTGTTACGGAACTCTGTCTGGGTGGGTTTGCCGGTGCGCAGTACCTCGGACTGGGCCTCTCGGACCCGGGCACGGTCCTCGGGGTGCACCCAGTCCAGGTAGGTCTTCCAGGAGGGCGGGCCGCCGGTCGGGTCGAGCCCCGTCAGGCGATACATCTCGTCGGACCAGATCAGCACGTGCCCCCGGGGATCGATCTGCCAATGGCCCACCCCGGCGATGCGCTGGGCCAAGTCCAAGCGGGCCTCGCTCTGGCGCAGGGCCTCCTCGGCGTGCTTGCGTGCGGTGATGTCCCGGGCTATGCCGAAAATCCCCCGGACCTCCCCGTTGACGACCAGGGGGCCTTTGGTGGTCAGAAACTCGAAGGTGCCGGCGGGCGTCACGACCGGCTCCTCGTAAGTCTCGGTCACGCCGGTGCTCATGATGCGCCGGTCGTCGGCGCGATAACGCTCGGCCAGCTCGGCCGGGAACAGCCCGAAGTCATCCCGGCCCACCAGCTCGTTTATGGGGCGCCCAATCAGCCGGGCCATGGCCCCGTTGGCGAGCACACAGGTCCCGGACTGGTCTTTGACGAAGATTGCGTCCGTGGCTCCCTCCACGAGTGCGTCGAGGATGGCGTGCATCCGCCTGAGCTCCAGCCGGCTCTCGCTCTCGGAGCTTGCCCGGCTCAATACCCTTTCTTCCTCGATGCTCTCTTCGAGCAGCTCGAAACCGACACATTCCAGCATCCGAGCTCGGGTGAGAACGCCAAGCAGCGCCCCATCTGCCTCCAATACGGGAAGGTGTTCGATGCGGGATCGGTCCATCAGCTCCAGGGCCTCGGCATTCAGTCGGTCCCGCGGGATCGTGACCGGGGGAGCCCTCATGACCTCGCCCAGGGGGAGGGCTGACACGTCTTTCTTCTGCGCTAGCAGCTCCGGCAGATCCCGCTCGCTGAGCGTGCCGAGCAGCCGCTCGGACCCCATCACCAGGATGAGCCCGCGCCCGTCCCGGGCCATGGCGGCGAGGGCCTCGCCAAGACTGCTCCCGAGGCCCAGCCTGGGGATGTCGCGCTCGATCAAGGACCCCAGGTCCCCGGCGCGTCCCAGGCCCTCTGCGCTGAGGTGGCGGCAGACATCCGTCTCGCTGACCAGCCCCGCCAGCCGGCCGTCGGCGTCTGCCAGCATCTGGGTGACACCGGCGCGCCGCAGCATGACGTACGCGGACCGCAGGTCCTGGCCGATCGGCATGCTCATCGGGGTCCCGTCGACGACCTCGGATACCCGGGTCGAGAAAGTGACGCCTCGTGCCTGAAGGCGCACCAGGTCGCCGGCGCTCAGGATCCCCAGGGCCTTGGCGTCCGCACTCGTAACCACCAAACTGGAGACGCGGGCTCGGGCCATGAGGCCGGCGGCCGCCCAGAGGGTCGAGCTCGGCGCAATGGTTTGCACGTCCCGGCTGATGATGTCGGAGATGCGAAGATCGGCGATCCTTGTCATGAGTGGCTCCCCCTATGACGGGCCGGACTCCCCGGTGGCCCGCAGCAGCCTCAGGGCCTCTTCATAATCGTAGGCGCCGATCCGCTCCAGCAGGCGGCCGGCGTTCTCGCCGAGTCCGGCACGCAGCAACTGCTCCTCTTTCCGCGCCAGGGCGCTGGCTTCCATGTCGCCGGACTCCAGCAGCCCCTCGAGACGCTCCAGCACGTCGGCCAGCCGCTCTGCGCCGGACGCAGGGACGGCCGCCTCGGAAGGCGCCTCGACCAAGGCGCGCCGGAGGCCGTCGATCAAGGCGTCGAGCGACTCTGCCAGGGCCTCGGCGAGGCGCTTCTGCTCGCCATCGGCTGCACCCTCGCGGATCGCCGCTTCGAGAAGCCGGGCGGCGTCCATCACGCCGGAGGCCCCGAGGCTGCCGGCTGCGCCCTTTAGCGCATGGGCCGTCCGCCGGACCGCGGCGAGGTCGTCCTCGGCAAGCCGTTCGCGGACGTGCGCGCTGTCTTTCCCGTGCTGTTCCGTGAACAGGTGCAGGAGGCGCAGATACCTGTCCACGCGGCCTTGGACCGAGGCCAGCCCGCGCGCCGGGTCGAGCCCCGCAACGGCGTGCAGCCGTTCGAGCCGGGCCGTGTCGGCGACCGGCAGCGCCGACGGTGCGGTGCCGATCGCCGAGGGCAGCCAGGTCAGTAGGGCACCATAAAGCGTCTCGGGATCGACCGGCTTGGCGACGAAATCGTTCATTCCCGCCTCCAGGCAGGCCCGGCGGTCCTCCGCGAAGGCGTTGGCGGTCATGGCCAGGATCGGCACCTGCTCGCGCCCCGGCAATGCCCGGATCGAGCGGGTCGCCTCCAGGCCGTCCATCCCCGGCATCTGCACGTCCATGAGGATCAGCTCATAGGCAGCGGCTTGGGCCTTGGCGACGGCCTCCCGCCCGTCGCCGGCGGTGTCCGCCGCCAGTCCTGCCCCGTGCAGCAGCTCCAGGGCCACCTCCCGGTTGATGGGGTTGTCCTCGACCAGCAGCACCCGGGCCCCGCCGTGCAGGCGGCGCAGCTCGGTCTCCGCCTCCCGCGGCGGCTCCAGGTCGGCCCGAGGCATGACCCCCCTTCCGGGCCTGAGCCGGGCCGTGAACCAGAAGGTACTGCCGCGACCCGGTACGCTCTTGGCCCCCGCATCGCCGTCCATCAGCTCCGCAAGCCGCTGCGTAATGGCGAGCCCCAGGCCCGTACCGCCATAGCGCCGGGTCGTGGAGGCGTCCGCCTGTTCGAAGGGCCGAAACAGGCCCGAGAGCTTCTCGGGCGGGATGCCGATCCCCGTGTCCTGCACCTCGAATCGCACCAGGAGCCAATCGCCGTTCTCTTCCAGCAGCGCGGCACGCAGCACGATGCCCCCCCTTTCGGTGAACTTGAGCGCATTGCCCGCGTAGTTGAGCAGCCCTTGGCGCAGCCGCGTCGGGTCGCCCCGCAGCCAGGGAGGCACTTCATCGGTTTCGACCCGGACGCTCAGCCCTTTGGCGTGCGCCTCGTCCGCGATCAAGGACGCCACGTGATCCAGGACCCCGCTCAAAGAAAAGTCCAGCTGCTCCAGCTCCATCCGGCCGGCATCGATCTTGGACAGATCGAGGATGTCGTTGATGATGGAGAGCAGGTGGCCCGCGGCGGCGTCGATCTTGGCCAGTCGCTCGGCCTGCTCGGGTGTGGGCGCCCCACGCCGCAGCAGATGGGTGAGTCCGACGATGGCGTTGAGCGGGGTGCGGATCTCGTGGCTGGTGTTGGCCAGGAAGGCGCTCTTGGCCCGGTTGGCAATCTCGGCAGCGTCTCGGGCGGCCGCCAGCTCGTCCTCGGCACGCCGGCGGGTCAGAATGGCCCAGAGATCGTGCCCGAGCAGCTGTAGCTCCTGCACGTCCGCATCGTCGTAGGCCATTGCCTTGTTGCCTACCCCCAGCAGCAGCCGGACCTTGCCGTTCTCGACGATCGGGACCCCGAGGTGTCGGACCACGTGGGCGTGTCTTTCCGGATATCCCCGCCGACCGGCGAGGCTCTGGAAATCGTTGTGGATCACCGGCTCCTGCGTGCGCACCGTATCGGCCCAGACACCCGCCTCGTCCAGCGGATAGTGGCTGTCGTACTCCGCGCTGCAGTGTTCCCGCGTGCCGCTGGACCAGGCCACTAGCTGGATCTCCCTCTGACCTTCGTCGAAGAAATGGAGATAGCCGATGACGCTCTCGGTGAGCCGCACTGCGGTGTCGATCGCGTCTTGGACGATCTCGGCCTCGTCCATTGCACTGGCGCGCTGGCTCATGGCAAACAGAATCTGCAGCCGCTCGTCGCTGATGCGCAGGCGCCGGTTCGCGGCCTCCAGGTCCCTGGTCCGCTCCGCGACCAGCTCTTCGAGGTGGTGCCTGTGGCGGTCCAGCTCCTGCCCGACGCGCTTGCGCTCGGTAATGTCCTCCTGGATCGAAAGGTAATGGGTGATCTCGCCGGTCGGCTGCCGGATCGGTGCGATCAGCGCGAATTCGAGGTATTCCTCTCCGTTCTTGCGGCGGTTGCAGAGCTCCCCTTTCCATACGCCGCCCCGGGTGAGCGTGTCCCAGAGGGCCTGGTAGGTCTCCCGGGGCGTCTTTCCCGAGTGCAGCATGCGTGGATTCTGTCCCAGCGTCTCCTCGCGGCTGTAGCCGGAGGAGGCCAGGAAGGCGTCGTTCACGTACTCGATGCGTCCATCCAGATCGGTGATGACGATGCTCTCGGGACTCTGCTCCACGGCCAGCGACAGCTTGCGAATCTGTGCCTCGGCGCGCTGGCGCTCGCTGGTGTCCCGGGCGATGCCGATGGCAAGCCAGTCGTTTGCGCGCCGGACCGCGGACAGAGACAGCTCGATAGGGAAAACCGTGCCGTCTTTGCGCCGGGCCGGTAGCTCCACGGTCCGGCCCACCACCGGCCCCTCGCCGGTGGACTGAAAGTGCTGGAATCCGGCCTGATAGCGGTCCACGTACTCGGCGGGAACCACAAGATGGTGCACATTGCGGCCGACAGCCTCCTCGGCGAGATACCCGAAGATGGCCTCCGCGGCCCGGTTCCAGAAGGTCACCCGGCCCTCGCGATCCAGCATCAGGATGGCGTCCTGGGCCGACTGGGCCATGACCCGGAAGCGCTCCTCGCTCTCGACCAGGGCCAGCTCCGCCAGGCGCTTCTTAGTGACGTCCTTGTCCAGGCCCCTATAGCCCAGCAGCTGCCCCTTCGGGCCGAAGATCGGCATACCGCTGGTCTGGACATAGCGGGGGGTGCCGTCCTTGTGCAGGTTGGTGTTCTCCAGGTCCCGAAAGGGCTTCTTGCGCTCGACGATGGCGGAGAACGCCGCGGCCACGCGCGTCGCCTCCTGCGGCGGCATCAGCTCGAAGACGGTCCGCCCGATGACCTCCTGCGGCGTATAGCCCAGCAGGTTGGTCACGCTGTCCGAGACATAGGTGTAGTGCCCGTCTGCATCCACCTCCCAGACCCAGTCACCCGAGGCCTCGACGATGTCCTGGAAGCGCCGCTCGCTCTCGCGCAGCGCCTGCTCGCCCTGTTTGCGCTCGGTGATCACGTCGAACACCGCCACGAAGTGCTCGGGCTTGGGGCTGTAGACCGAGAGCCAAAACCACATGTGCATCGCTTCGACGTACAGCTCGAAGCGCTCGGGTTGGCCCGTAGAGGCTACCTGGCCGTATAGGTCGAAGAGCATCGGGTCGCTCTGGCGGATGCCCGGGATGACCTCAGACACCTTACGCCCCACCACGTCCTTCATCCCGGTCAGGGCCTCGAAGGCCCGGTTGACGCTGACGTAAACGAAGTCCACGGGCTCGCCGTTCTCGAACAGCATCCGGCAGTAAGCGAAGCCGTTGAGCATGTTGTCGAACAACGAGCGGTAGGTAGCCTCGCTCTCGCGCAAGGCGTCTTCCGCGTGCCTGCGCTCGGTGATGTCCCGGCCTATGCCCAGCACCCCGACGAGCCGACCCTCGCTATCGAGCATGGGGGTCTTGATCGTTTCGAGCAGCTCGCGATGGCCGTCTACCGCGAAGGTCAGCTCCTCCTCGTTGATCGAAGGCCCGCCCGCGGCCATGGCGGCCTGATCCTTCTCGCGGAAGAAGTCCGCGAGGTCCCGGTCCACGAAGTCGTAGTCGGTCTTGCCGACGATGGCGGCCTCCTGGGCCCCGTACAGGCGCTCGAACCGCGCGTTGCACGCCAGATACACCCCAGCCGGGTCCTTGAGCCAGATCAGGTCCGGGAGGGTGGCAATGAGGGTCTTGAGCAAGCCGCGCTCCCGTGCCAGCGTCTGCTCCACCCTTCGGTGAGCGGCCCGGTCGCGCAGTGCCCGGATCCCGAAGGCCAGGTCCTCGGCGAGCTCGCTCAACAGCCCCACCTCGTCGGCATCGAAGGCATCCGGCTTGCCCGAATACGTGGTCAGTACCCAGGGGCTCGGGCTGTCGTCGACCAGGATCGGCAGCGCGATCGACGAGGCATAGCCGCGCTCCAGGGCCGCCTCGCGCCAGGGGGCGAATCTGGGGTCGGATCCGAACTCACGGCAGCTGACGGGGTGGCCCTCGCGGATAGCGGTGCCGGTGGGGCCATGCCCCAGCGCGTCGTCGGCCCAGGAGATGCGGATGGCCTCCAGATAACCGTCATCAAGGCCCGCTTGAGCTATGGGTCGGACGGTCTGTGCTGCGTCCTGCTCGGGAATCCCCACCCAGGCCATGCGATAGCCGCCGACGTTGACCAGCAGCCCGCAGACGTTATTCAGGAATTGCTCCTCGTGGGTCGCGCGGACCAGGGCCTGGCTGCACGCGCTCAGGGTGCGCAGGGCGCGGTTGGCCCGCCGCAGGGCATCCTGGGCCTGTCTGCTCTCGGTGATGTCCCGCGCGATGCCGAACAGCCCGATGACGCGTCCATCGGCGTCGCGCAGGGGTCCTTTGGTGGTCAGATAGGTCCGGTCGCCCTCGGGCGTCGTCAACGTCTCTTCGACGGTGCGGCGCTCGTCCGACGCCATCACGGCCCGGTCTTCCTCGATCAGCCGGGCCGCCTGCTCGGGCGGGAACAGCGCCCCCTCGCCGCGGCCCAGCACCTCCGCGGCGCTCTTGCCAGTCACGCGCGCCGCGGCAGCGTTGCGGAGCACGAATCGCCCCCGGGCGTCCAGTGCAAAGATAGCGTCGGTGGAGCCCTCGGCGATCGCGTCCAGCAGTTGCAGCGCCTGCAGCCGCTCGGTCTGGATCCGGCGCTCGCGCAACGACGCGGCCAGCTCCCGGCGCTGGCGCAGCACCACCGCACCGCCGCTCATCGCCAGCAGCACCAGCAGCCCGGTCAGCGCCAGCCCGATTACATCCTGGGCTGCATCAGCGTAGACCTCGGCCCGATCGACCTTGGCGATGAGAAACCAGTCCGTGCCCGGGATCGCCCGGGGCACGCCCAGCGAGGGGACGCCCCGGTAGTCCACCCCCTGAATCGCGCCGGCCAGGTCGACCCCTTGGCGCAGCACCTGGGCGGCCAGCAGCCGAGGCTCGGCGACCGGCAGCCGCAGCTTCACCGCAGTGTCCGCGCGGTGGCGCAGCCCGTTGAGAAACAGCACCTGATCGCCGTCTCGCCGGAACACCAGGGTCTCGCCGCTGGGGCTCGGGACCGGCCAGGTGCGCAACAGTGGGAACAGGTGCGCCGTCGGATCGACTCGCAACACCACCACCGGTCCCGGCACCTTGTCCTGGCTAGTCAGCGGGGAGACGAAATCGATCCAAAGCCGCCCGGCTGGGTCGCGGTAGGGCCCGACCCGGCCTACCCGGTCATCGGCGGCTGCCTGGCGAGCGGCGGCGACCAGGGCGGGACCGACCGCGGGGCGGTCGCCCCGGGTGTCCCAGACGAGCTCTCCCCGCCCGTCCATGAGCAGGACATCGAAGAACCCCTTCGCTTCCCGATATTGGTCGAGACGATTGCGTAGCCGCTCCAGGCTGGTCTGGTCGCCGCGGTCACGCCAGCTGCGGTAGAGCTCGGCCCAGTAGCGGCTCGACTGGGCGAACAGGGCGTCGCCTTGCCGCTCATCCAGCCAGTCGGCGATCTGACGGGCCTTGACCCCGGCGATGGCCTGCAGCCGCGCTACCTCCTCGGCCTTGCGCTTGGCCAGGTCGTAGCTGATCCCGGCCCCGGTGAGGAGCGCGACGCCGATGCTGAGCAGCAGCAGTGACAGCATCGCGCGCCGCCGGGACACGGGGGACAGCGGCACGGTCTCTGCAGCGCCCGACAGCCGGCGGACCAGGGCGTAGAGCAGTAGGGAGGTGACCAGAACGAAGACCAGACCTTTGATGCTACTGAAGAGCGTGATCGGGGCGGGGACGCCAAGCAGCCACTCCAGGGCCTTGTCCGAAAGCAGTATCCACAAGGCCGCGAAGCCCGCATAGACCAGCACGACGCCCAGGGCGGTCGCCCTGGAAGGCTCGGTCGGAGTCGCGCGGTGTGGAGCATCCGGTGTTTCGCTCGCCATCAGGCTTGCCTCGGGCCCGGTCGGCCCGCGCCGACGCTCAGCCGGCCTCGGGGTAGCAGCGGGCGATGCCGACGAGCTCCTCGTACGCGCCGAGAAAGGCGTCGGTCAGGTCCGGATCGAAGTGCCGGCCCCGGTCCGCTGCGATGATGTCCCGCACTTCTGGGAAGGACATCGCCGCCTTGTAGACGCGGCGGTTGATCAGGGCGTCGAATACGTCTGCCAGGGCCATCAGGCGGGCGGACAGCGGGATCTCGTCGCCCTTCAGGCCATCGGGATAGCCGCTGCCGTCCCAGCGCTCGTGGTGCCAGTGGGCGATCTCCTTGGCCAGGGCGAGAAACTCCAGCGGCTCGTTCATGTCCCGCTCGGCCATCGCGATGGCCTCCGCGCCCAGCTGGGCGTGAGTCTTCATGATCTCCCATTCCTCGGGGGTGAGCTTGCCGGGCTTGAGCAGGATCGAGTCCGGGATGCCCACCTTGCCGATGTCGTGCAAGGGTGCCGAGCGGCTGACCAGCTCTATGTAGCGGTTGCTCAAGGTGGCGGCGAAGCGCGGATGGCCCTTGAGCCGCGTCGCCAGCAGGTGCACGTAGGCCTGGGTGCGCAGGATGTGATTGCCGGTCTCGGAATCGCGGATCTCCGCGAGATGCGCCAAGGCGCGGATGCTCGCGGTCTGGATCATCTCGTTCTCCTGCATGCGCCGGTCGACCTCCGCCCCGAGTAAGGCGTTGCGGTCCTTCAGCCAGTCTCGGGCCTGCTTGGCCTCGAGCTGGGTGCGCACCCGCGCCAGCACCAACGCGGGCCGGATCGGCTTGGTGATGTAGTCCGCAGCGCCAAGCTCCAGGCCACGCTCCTCATCTTCCGCGTCATCCATCGCCGTGAGAAAGATGACGGGGATCTCGCGCGTCTTGGGGTCTTCGCGCAAATGCTGCAGGACCTCGTAGCCGTCCATCTCCGGCATCATCACGTCGAGCAGGATGAGGTCGGGATGGGGCTCGCGGGCAGCCACACGCAACGCAGCCCCACCCGAGCTCGCCGCCTTGACCCGGTAGCCCGCGTCCTGAAGAAGCTCGCCGAGCAGCCCCAGGTTCTCGGGTATGTCGTCCACCGCCAACACCCAGGGCGAGCCCCGTGGCTGTAAGAGCGCGTTCGCCTCTAGATCCCTCATCCCAACGTTGCCTCCAGCAGCGTGTCGACCATGGATTTCCGTGGGTCTTGCCTCAATTAAGGAGACCCGGAGCAGGTGAGATTCCCCGTGTCCGCGATCTTGAATCCTACCGGGCGGTGACCCATGGTGCTGTCTTCTGCTGGTGTGCGCAGGCCGCAGCAAAGACGATCTTCCAGGGCTCCGTCAGCGCCCTGAGTCGCTTTGCCTAGTCTAGCAATTGGCGGCCGACCCGTGAGCCGCACGTCTTGGCCGAGACGGCTCGGTATGGTGCGCGGCGTTGGACTGGATCTCGCCGTCGCTCGGACGGTATCGGCTCGTCCTGGGCTAGAATGGGCCCCGACGAGAGCCTTGGCTCCGCTCCGGGTGAGGGCCCATGCCTTGCGGGGCCGCCGGGCCGGCGACAGAGCCGATGCCGCTCGCCGCCCGTCGATACGGTGTTGGTCGGGGTTTCGACGGCACCCGCTCGTCAGAGGACGACCCCAATGGCTCCCTAGACCCGGCTCAAGGATTCATCCATGAGACTCACAGGCTTCTCTCCCCTGCTCCTCGGAGCCAGCGCGCTGCTGCTCGTCGCCTGCGGCCCGGCGACGCCGCAGGGCCCCGCTGCGGCCCCGCCGCCCTCTGAGGTGAGCGTTGTGCGCGCCCATGCACAGAGCCTGCCTTTGACTCGGCAGCTCGTGGGGCGGCTGGCGGCCACTCGGGTTGCCCAGGTGCGGGCGCGGGTTGCGGGGATCGTGCTGCAGCGCGCCTATACGGAGGGGACCGATGTGAAGGCGGGTCAGATCCTGTTCCGGATCGACCCTGCCCCGCTCGAGGCGGCCCTGCACGCAGAGCAGGCGGCCCTCGCCAAGGCCCAGGCCGATGCGGCGAACGCCGCGCTGACCGCCAAGCGTTATCGCGAGCTCGAGGGCAGGAAGCTGCTGTCGTCCCAGGACCTGGACACCTCGTTGGCCGCGCGGAGCACCACCGCCGCGGCGGTCAAGCAGGCCCAGGCCAACGTGGAGAAGGCGCAGCTGGATCTGGGATACGCCACCGTGACGGCCCCCATCGCGGGCCGCGCCGGTCGGGCCCTGGTGACCGAGGGGGCGTTGGTGGGGCAGGGCGAGGCGACCCCGCTGACCACCATCGAGCAGATCGACCCCATCTACGTGAATTTCAGCCAGTCGGTGGCCGAGCTGCAGGAGCTGCGATCGGCGGAAGGGGATCGGGGCAGCTCCCCGGCTTCCGACGTGGCGTCCGTGCAAGTGCTGCTACCCGATGGCACAGGCTATCCCCAACAGGGGCGGCTCGATTTCTCCGATCTGGCCGTCGATCCCGGCACTGGCGCGGTGTCGCTGCGCGCCGTGGCTCCCAACCCGGAGCGCCGGCTTCTGCCGGGGATGTTCGTGAGCCTGCGCCTGACGTTCGGTCATATCCCCAATGCCTTCCTGCTGCCCCAGTCGGCCCTGCTGCGCGATGACCAGGGCGCCTATGTGCTGGTGGTCGACAGTGCCGGCAAAGTCGAGCAGCGGCGCGTGACCCCCCACGGCATGACCCGCAGCGACTGGATACTGACCGGTGCGCTCGCCGAGGGCGACCAGGTGATCGTGGAGGGGCTACAGAAGGTGCAGCCGGGGGCGGTGGCCAAGGCTGTCGTGGTCGCCACGAAGGCGGGGAAATAGTCCATGCCGGCCTTCTTCATCGATCGGCCCATCTTTGCCTGGGTGGTGGCCATACTCATCACCCTGGCCGGCACCGCGGCGATCTTCCGGCTGCCCGTTTCGGCCTATCCGCCCATCGCCCCGCCCCAGGTGAGCATCAGCGCCGCCTATCCCGGCGCCAGCGCCGAGGACATCGAGAAGACCGTGACCTCGGTCATCGAGCAGCAGCTCACCGGCGTGGACAACCTGCTGTACTTCGAGTCCACCTCCCGCTCCAACGGGACCGTGGACATAACGCTCACCTTCATCAACGGCACCGATCCGGACATCGCCGCCGTGCAGGTGCAGAACCGGCTCAGCGTGGCGCAGGCGCGACTGCCCGCGGAGGTGGTGCAGAACGGCATCACGGTCGCCAAGACCAACAACGACTTCCTCATGGTGGTGGCCCTGAAGTCCACGGACCCCAGCATGGACACCTATGCCCTGAACAACCTGATCGCCGCCCAGGTGCTCGATCCCATCCAGCGCCTCCCCGGGGTCGGCGGGGCCAGGCTGTTCGGTGCCGCTTACGCCATGCGCATCTGGCTCGATCCGGACAAGCTGCACGGCTACGGTTTGAGCGCCGCCCAGGTCCTGAGCGGGATCCGGGACCAGAACGTGCAGATCGCGGCCGGGTCCATCGGCGCCGAGCCGGGCATCAGCGGTCAGGGGTTCACCGCCTCGGTGACCGCCGCCAGCCGCTTCACCAGCACCGACCAGTTCGCCGACATCATCCTGCGCACCAACTCCGACGGCAGCACGGTGCGTCTCAAGGACGTGGCGCGCGTCAACCTCGGGGCCGAGAGCTACGGCCACGACGTGCACGTCAATGGGGAGCCGATTGCGGGCTTCGCGATCCAGCTCGCGCCGGATGCCAATGCCTTGCAGGTCGCCGACGCCATACGCGCCAAGATGGATGCCCTGGCGAAGTATTTCCCCCCCAAAGTGAGCTGGTTCGTACCCTACGACAGCACCCAGTTCATCAGCATCTCCATCGAGGAGGTGGTCTACACCCTGGTCGCGGCGGTGGTGCTGGTATTTCTGGTGATCCTGCTGTTTCTGCAGAACCTGCGCGCCACCCTGATCCCGACCCTGGTGGTGCCGGTGGCCCTGACCAGCGCCTTCGCCGGCATGTACATCGTCGGTTTCTCCATCAACGTGCTCAGCCTGTTCGCGCTGGTGCTGGCCATCGGCCTGGTGGTGGACGACGCCATCGTGGTGGTGGAGAACTGCGAGCGCATCATGACCGAAGAGGGCCTGCCGCCGAAGGAAGCGGCGCGCAAGGCCATGCGCCAGATCACCGGCGCGGTGGTGGCCATGACCACCGTGCTGGCGGCGGTGTTCATCCCCATGGCGTTGGTGGGCGGCAGCGTGGGGGCGATCTACCGCCAGTTCGCCCTGACCATCGCCATCTCCATGGCGATCTCTGCGCTCATGGCCCTGAGCTTCACCCCGGCGCTGTGCGCGACCCTGCTCAAGCCGATCCACGGCGAGCCCAACTTGCTGTTGCGCGGCTTCAACCGCTTCTACGGCTGGAGTAGCGCCGCGTACCTGCGCCGCGTCGCCCAGGCCATTCACCACACCCCGCGCTGGATGGTGGCGTTTTTAGCGCTGGTCGCCCTGGCCGGCTTTCTGTTCACGCGCCTGCCCGGCAGCTTCCTGCCCGAGGAGGACCAGGGCTATGCCCTGATCCTGGTGCAGCTGCCCCCGGGCGCCAACATGGAGCGCACCGGCCAGGTGTTGCGTCAGATGGAGGGGATCATCCAGAAGCATCCGGCGGTGGACAAGGTACTCGACGTGGCCGGCTTCAGCTTCGTCGGTCAGGGCGAGAACGTGGGCCTGGGCTTCATCCGGCTCAAGAACTGGAGCCTGCGCAAGCGCGCCGACGAGCAGGTCAACGCCTTCATCCAGTGGGCCAACGGGGCCTTGCAGAGCATCAAGGGGGCCCGGATCTTCGTGGTGAATCTGCCGACCATCCGCGGACTGGGCCGGTTCGGCGGCTTCGACTTCCGCCTGGAAGACCGAGCGGGCCTCGGCCACGCCAAGTTGGAGGCGGCTCGGAACGCGCTGCTGGCGGCCGCCGCCAAGGACCCGGTGCTGGCCGGGGTGCGCCCCAACCAGCTGGAGGATGCCCCGGAGGTCCGCCTGCGCGTGGACCGGGTCCAGGCCCAATCCATGGGCCTGTCGTTGCCCGACATCTACGAGGCCATCCAGCTCATGCTGGCGCCGGTGTATGCCAACGATTTCAGCTACCAGGGCCGGGTGCTGAAGGTGATGGTGCAGGCCGACGCCCCGTTCCGCAGCCGTCCGCAAGACCTGTCCCGCTACTACATCGCGGGCCGCGAGGCCGGCCTGGACCGCATGGTGCCCTTGAGCAGCGTGGTCAGCTACGACTGGCAGGTCGCCCCGCCGGCGATCGACCACTACAACGGCTACGATACGATCCAGATCAACGGCGGTGCGGCGCCGGGCCACAGCTCCGGTCAGGCCATGGCGGCGATGCAGGAGATCGTGCGCAAGGACCTGCCCAAGGGGATCGGTTACGAGTGGTCCGGGCAGTCGTTCCAGGAGATCCTCTCCGGACAGCAGGCCCCGATCCTGTTCGCCCTGTCGCTGCTCGTGGTGTTTCTCGCCCTGGCCGCCCTCTACGAGAGCTGGTCGCTGCCGGCGGCGGTGATGCTGGTGGTGCCGCTGGGCGTGCTGGGGGCCCTGAGCTTCACCTGGCTGCGCGGTCTGGAGAACGACGTTTATTTCCAGGTGGGGCTGATCGCCGTGATCGGCCTGTCGGCCAAGAACGCCATCCTGATCATCGAGTTCGCCAATACCATGCGCCAGCAGGGCCGCGAGCTGCTGGATGCGACCCTGGAGGCCTGCCGACTGCGCCTGCGGCCCATCCTCATGACCTCCATCGCCTTCATCCTCGGAGTCACGCCCCTGGCGCTGTCCAGCGGGGCGGGCGCCAACAGCCGCCATGCCATCGGCACCGGCGTCATGGGCGGCATGGTGGGCGCGACCCTGTTGGGGGTGCTGTTCGTCCCGGTGTTCTTCGTCGCCGTGCGCCGCCTCCTCGGCGATCGGGGCGCGGAGTCGCGGACCCTGTCGACGCCGGGCGAGGCCCCGGCGCCCCAGGCGGATCCCCCCGCGCCCCGGTCCGTCCGCTGATCTGGATACCGCCGGCCTCCAGGTAGCAAAGGTCGCGCCCCGCATCGCGCGCGTCAGGGCCGTTTGTCGACAGGAGCGCCGCCGGGGGAAAGCGCGCACTTCAACCAAGAGAGGCAGTTGGAACCGCCAAGGCGCCAAGGACACCAAGGACACCAAGGACACCAAGGCAGACAGGTACCGAAAGTGAAAGAACTTGCTTCCCCCAACGGGTGATGCTCGTTTCCGCGAAATTTCCTTGAAAAACTTGGCGATCTTGGCGCCTTGGCGGTTCAAATACTCTTTCTGGGCTCAACAATTATGCTCCGGGCCTGTTGCCCGGCTCGATAGTGGTCGGGGTGGCGATGATCGTCAACCTGGCGCTTGCGGCCCTGGTGGGGGTCGGCATCCCGGCGCTGCTCAACCGCCTCGGGCGCGACCCGGCGATGGGCTCCAGCGTCATCCTCACCGGCATGACCGATGCGATGGGGTTCTTCGTGTTCCTGCTGCTGGCCACGCTTATGCTGTTCTGAGCGCGGCGGCGCGTTCCTGTGTCAGGGTCTCGGGTGGCCCAGACCACCGGGCAGGAGGCCCCGTTCAGAGGTCGGCGCTCCATACGCGGGCGCAGTTTCTTCCCGCGGCCTTCGCCGCGTAGAGGGCCTTGTCTGCCCGGTCCAGGCTGGCCTCCACCGGCAGGTGCCCGTCGAGCTCCGCGATGCCCAGCGACGCGGTCACTTTCACGACCGTGCCGTCACCGGGGTCGAAAGCCATCTGCGCCAGCCCTTCCAGCAGCCGATCCGACACGCTCAGACACGCCCGTGCGTCCAGGGCGGGCAGGCAGATCAGGAACTCTTCGCCCCCGTAGCGGAAGATCCTGTCGTAAGGTCGCACATGCTCCATCAGGTAGCGGGCGGTCGCCGTCAGCACCAGGTCGCCAGCGGGGTGTCCGTGGGCGTCGTTGATCGCCTTGAAGTGGTCCATGTCCAGCATCACCACGGAGCAGGGCTGAACCTGGCGCTTCACCAGCTCGTGCTGCTCACGCAGCTCGGTGAGCAGACCGATGCGGGTGTTGACGCCGGTGAGGGGGTCGCGGTTGTAGAGCTGCTCATTGAGCTCGCGCTTGAGCGAATGGACCTGCAGACGCATCCGCTCCAGCGCCTGGGCGAAGCCGTCGTAGTCGTAAGGGGAGATGGGCTTGCCGGTCGATGTGGTGACCAGCAGACGCGCAGCCAGCTCGTGCATCCGGGCGTGCTCGTTCTCGATCGAGACGAAGGCGGGCAGTCGCCGCAGCCGGGCCGACGTGTACTGGTAGTACCACTGGCCGAACTGACACTGTCGGTGCGCGTCCTTGTGCACGTCGCGCTGATCGTAGAAGGACCGGCAAATCAGCGTACGGTTCAGTGCCTGGGACCACTGCTCGTGGTTGTAGATCGCCTGGTCCAGCTGCATCAGGACCGTCTGGAGCTCTTCCGTCGTGAAGGTATACAGCATCATGGCCCCCGCCATGGGGGGCAGGCAGCCAGCGTCGACCGCTGCCTGAAGGGACGCTCACTTCGGGTCGATGAAGACCCGCCCCCCTACGCGCCCGCGAATGCCTCGACGCTCCGCGGCCCCGCGGATCGTCGGGCTGGTCACCGCTCGCCGGCGGGGCGCTGCACAACGCGCATACCGTTCCGGTCGGGTCGAAGCTATAGGCAGTGTAGTTCGCGCGGGGTCCCCATCAAGACCCCTCGGCGTACCCGCCGCAGGGCCCGGGCGTGTCCGACGGCTCAGGTGCCCTGACCGCCGGGCTCGGGCTTGGGCGTCCCCTGAGGGAGGGCGCCGCCGGCCCAGGTCGCCGCCTTGTCCTTGAGCTCCCGAAAGCGGGCGCTGAGACCGGTGAGCTTCTCGTCCCAGTCCGGATTGGGCTTCTGGCCCTCGATGATCTTGAAATAGGCCTGCATCAGGGCGGCGATGGCGAAGGGCTCGAGCAGGGCGGCCTTGAAGCTCCAGGCGAAGACGATGGCGATGACCACCGACCAGGCGGCCAGACCCTGGGACAGCAGACTGGCCAGCGCCGCCACGGGTCCGACGATGACCAGGAAGATGACCAGCGCCAGCCCGTACTGGATCAGCATGAGAAACAGGGCGTTCTTGAGCATGCCCTTGTAGTTCTGGGCATAGAGGATCAGGGCGTCCTTGCTGCTTGCCCAGGGGTTGTCGCTGTGGGTGCGCAGGTTGTAGGCGAGGATGATCTCGTCGACGTAGGTGAGCGACAGGGTGAGCACGCGGCGGACCAGGCGCATCAGCCCGTCGAGACCGGGGATCGGCAGCAGGAAGGCGATGGTCATGAGCATGCCGTTCACGGCCCTGAGCACGCCCTTGACGATCTGGTCCATGAGAAACAGCGAGGAGGCCTCGGCGAAGCGCTCGCGCACCACGCCCTGGGCATAGTCGATCTGGCCCTTGCCGGCGGGCAGCTGCTCGCCGTCCATCAGCTTCACCAGCACGGCGATGTGTCCGGCCTTGACCAGGTAGAGCAGATACTCCCGGGCCCAGTAGAGGGCGACGCTCACCACCCCGAAGCCCAGGATGCCGCCGATCCCGGCGCCGCCGCCCGGCTCGTCCGAGAACGCGGTGACCGCGTAGCCCAGGCCCGCCCCGGCGCCTGTGCCGATCACATAGGCCAGCGCCACCCCGAAGTAGACGATCAGCCGCAAGGCGATGAACGGTGCGGTGGCGCGCATGGCTGCCAGGGCCTTGCTGGTCTCGAAATCCCACATGTTGGCGATACTCCTGGTGTTCGTTGCCCCGACGCCCGGCTTCTCCGAGCCTCTGGCTCGATACCGAAGGACGGGGCGAAAGCCGATATTATCCCGTAAGCCCTGGGTCGGGCGGCACGATCGTGTCGCGGGTCGGTCACCTGGTCGCGTTGCCCCAGGGCGCCGGCAGGCCGGATATACCTTATCCTGGTCCGACGGGGTCTTCCGCACGGTCGGATGCGGGAAGGGATTGCGGCCTTTCGCGCGCGCTCGCCCGGCGGTGTACGGATCTCGAAGAAGAACATGTAGGAAGGGAGCCTGGTCCTCGATGTCCTTTGCGGTCAGGGCGCTGAGGTCGAATCGCGTATCCGGGAAGTTGATGCCCTTCTCGGCCTTGAGCCGGGTGCCTGGGTCCCGGGCCTTGCGGTGTGCGCCGGCTTAGACTAGGAAGAGGAGATCCGTGACCGATTGCGAGGACCGCCGTGAACATCAGGATCGACGTTGAGATGAGCCCCGAGGAGATGCGCCGACTGGTCGGACTCCCGGATGTGGAGGCCTTCAACCGCGAGCTGATGGACCAGATTCGCCAGCGTATGACCGCCGGCGTGGAAGGCTACGACCCCATGAGCCTGGTCCAGCCCTATCTCTCGGGGGCGGCGGCGAGCATGGATTTCTTCCGTCGCATGATGGGTATGGCCGCCGCCGGCGGTGGCCAGTCGGAGACCGGCGGCAAGGAGTGAGAGCCTGAGCGGCTTGTGCCTTGGTGACGCTCTTCTCGGGGTCGGCCCGCGGTCGCGGGCAATGAGCTAGTCGCCCTGGTCCACCCAGCCGATCTCGCGCGCTGTCTGCCGGCCGATCACGCAGCTGTCCAGGCTCTCGGGCATCTTCGAGTCCCCCGGGGCTAGCGGCAGGCGTCCTGCCATGATCTCGGTCCTGACCTGGGGCAGGCGGGGCGAGCGCTGGGGCTCGGCATAGCCCTCGGGATAGCGGGGCTGCCCGCTTGCGTCGTACTTGTCGGTGGCGCCGAAGGTGTGAAGCAGCTCATGGGCGATGACGACCGCGTTCTGAGCGGTCTGCCCGGCCTGGGCGTAGGCGTGGACCACGCCCACCAGCCCTTTGCGCAGACCGAGCGAGCGGTCGATCCCCTCGCCGGGTTGTCCCTGCTCGTAGACCAGGTACATCCGGACCCGCGGACCCTCGCCCGGCCCGGCCGGGTCGTGACGCCAGGTCCAGAGCCTGAGCTCCAGGCTCCAGAGCACGATGCGCACGACCCCGCCGTTCCACGGCGGCTCGGGCGGGCGGCTGTCCAAGGCAGGACCCAAACGGCTGATCACCGGGCGGTCCTCGATCAGCTGGTAGCGCTTTGCCTCACGGGCCATGAACCGGTCGATGGCGGAGAAGTCCGCGGGCTTGAGGCCCGCGATATATCGGCGGGTCTCCGGGAGGCCGTCGCCGTTCACCGGATAGATGACCAGGTCGACCGGCTCGAGCCAGTACGCGGTGCTGCGACGTTGCTCGACCGTATAGGCGGCGGCAAGCAGCAACAGGCAGAGCAGTACCAGCACGCGGAGGTTGCGAAAGGTCAGCAGCTTCATCGGCTCGGTCCCCTGGGGAGGAGGCGTTGGGCGTCCATCACCAGCACCCCGCGGTGCCAGTCGATGTGGTGCATGGCCCGCCAGCCTCCGCCCTCCTCACCGCTCATCCTCCAAACCGGGCGCTCGGCGTAGCCATCGGGCGACAGCGTCAGGATCTCGTTGAGGCACAGACCGTGGCCGTATCGGCGCACGCAGTCCTGGGCGGGGCGCAGCAGGCGTCCCGCGTCATCGACCAGGATGCGCCCGGCCGGCCTGGCCCGACTGAAGTCCTCCACCAGAGGGTTGCCGGGGTGGGGGGTCCAGCGTTCGCTCAGGGGGCTCGGTGCATGGAAGGCGAGCAGGGTCTCGTTGATGCGTCGGCCCCGGCGCTTGGCGGCGCAGAACATCCACCAGCGTCCGTCGTGCTCGATGAGCGTGGCGTCGGCGATGCGCTGCCCGTTGATGAGGGTCTTAACCCGCTCCCAGCGCCCCGGAAACTCGATGCACCGGTACAGGTCCACCCGGCCTGCCTGCTGCATCTCGGGCAGCATGTAGAGCTCGCCCGCATGCTCGAAGAGGAACGGGTAGGAGAGATGGTGGGGCTCTTCCAGGACCGGTAGCGCGGGACCCGCGGGACGCAGCTGCGTGTCCAGCTCCAGGACGCTGATGCGGCCGCGTCCCGCGGCATAGGGCAGCTCTTCGACGAAGACGAAGAAACGCTCGTCCCGTGACCAGACGAAGGGGTCGGCCCAGAACACGTCTTCGGGGGGATAGAGCGGTGACAGGGCTGCCGGCTGGGGCGCAGCCAGGGCAGATCGATCGCAGCGGCCGATGAGCAGGAGCCATTGTCGGCGCATGCCGTGCTCCGCGACGGCATCCGCCCTGCGCCCGGCGCGGCGCGCTCGCAGTTGGGCCCATCTGCGGAACAGGCTCCTAAGCCCCATCGCCGTCTCCGTCGGTCACGTACAGGGTCGCTGTCGGCAGGCCGCGCTGCATGACCGGGTAGGCCTTGGGCGTGGGCTCGAAGCGGAAGCGGTGCAGCAGCGCATCGAGCTCTGCCGAGCAGGCGTAGTGCTCGGCCCGCTCCACCCCGTGGCGGCGTAGCCGCCGCAGGGCGGTACCGATCAGCGCGGCGGCCGCGTTCCTATCCCCCCGCAGGGTAAGCAGGTCCACCAGCTTGCCTCGGGGTCGACCGGCCCGGACGTAGCGGGAGAATACGGCATAACCGCGGATCTCGCGGCCCTGGGGCACCAGCAGCACCGTGTACTCCAGGTCGGGATGGAGCCGGTAGCGCCATTCGAGCAGGGCGGCGTCGCGCCGGGTGATTGCGGGGTGCTCGTGTCGGGCCCGTTCCCAGAGCCCGTCGAAGCGTGCGTCGAATGGGCCGTCGAGCACTTGCACCTCGAGTCCGGAACGGGGGATGGGCGGCAGCGTCAGGTTCGCCAGGGCGCCGACGAGGGCGCCCGGGGTCTTGCCCAATCCCCGCTGCATCCGGGGGGTCGTGGAGATGCGCCGGGTCCACCGGCCGCTCCCCGGGATCGGCTCGAATCCCATGCCCTCACGGGTCCCGATGGTGATCATTTTGCTGGCCACGTGCTTTCCGAGCTGGATGGAACCAGCGGCCTCATGGTCGAGCATGGCGAGCGCCAGCCCCTTGGAGAGGTCGGCGCTTGCACGACTGCCCGAGGGCTGCTGCTCGCGCAGGGCCTGGCGGGTCAGGCCGAAGTGCATCAGGTTGTCCACCCCCCAGCAAGCGGGCACGGCCTCGCCCGCGATGTAGAGACCTGCCGGGATGCATGTCAGGTTGGCGATCAGCCGGCCCCGCCATTCCGCCACCACGCCTCGGTAGCCGGGATGGCTCAGGCGAGGGTCCTGGTGCCAGTGCCAGCGCCAGCGCCGAGCGGCCCGCTCGGCCTCCTCGGTCCCGAACACCTCCTCGATCAGCTCGAGGACCTGAGGCTTGTCCGTCTCGGTAGCCGCGCGAATGTCGATCATGGTCCCCGGCGGCCTGCGCGGTCAGAGCCCGAAGGCCCGGAGGTGGGCCAGGGCGCTGCGCTCCACGCTGAAACGCGCGGCGCCCTCGCGCAGGGTCTCGGCGGGGAGCGGGCTGTCCAGGGTGGCCGCCATCGCCGCCGCCAGGGCCCGGGGGTCCCGGCGTGGTACCAGCGCTCCGTAGCGCCCGCCATCCAGGATCTCCCGGGGGCCGCTCGGACAGTCGGTGGACACCACCGGCGTGCCCAGCGCCATGGCCTCGATCAGCACGTTGGGGCCTCCCTCGCGCAGGGAGGAGACCACCAGCAGCCGGGCCCCGGCGATGTACGGGTAAGGGTTGGGCACGAACCCGAGGAAGGCCAGGTCCTCGGCGACCCCCAGGCGTCGGGCCAGTTTCCGCAGCTTGCCCAGCTGACGGCCGCCCCCTAGCAGCACCAGGCGGCACGGGCGTTCTGCACGCAGCAACGCGAAGGCCCGCAGCAGGGTCGGAAAGTCCTTCACCCGGGCGAGCCTGCCCGCGGCGGCGACGACCGGGATTCCCCGATCGGCGATCCAGGGATGGTCGATTCGCTCGAGCGCGAGCCGTCCCAGCTCGGGGGTCACCGCGGGCAGGGGCGTCACGGCGATCCGCTCCCGAGGCAGGCCCAGAAACTCCGCGAGCTCCTGCGCACCGGCTTGGGAATTGGCGACCAGGCCGTCGAAGCGCGCGAGCACCCGCCGGAAGCGGCGGCGGTAGAGCAACACGGCCAGTGGGACCCTGCGGTTCAAGCGGGCCTGCTCCGGCAGCGAGGTACCGACGGCGCAATAGAAGCGCACCCGGGGGTCGTTCAGCCGGTCTTTCACGAGGGCGGCGATGGCATCGTCCCGGACGTGCCCGGTGAGGACGGCCCGAGGGTGGTGCTCGCGCAGGTACTGCAGGAGCCGGCTGGCGAGGTCGTGATCCCGGCGCTTGCTCAGGCAAATGACCTCGACCGAGGGTGCGAGCTGGCGCAGAAAGGCGCTGTCGCTGCGGATCAGGATCAGGGTCACGCGCCGGCCCAGGGCCGCGATGCCGTTGGCGAGGTTGACGAACACTCGGCTTACGCCGCCGCCGTCGTTGAAGGTGGGGCTGAAGATGGCGAGGTCAGGCCGCGGCGATGCGCCGGTCCCTTGCTGGGGGCTCAGGCCTTCGGGCGACGGGTGCGTTGCAGGGCTCATCGGCCCCGATTATCCACGGCTTAGTGCGGTGAAACAGGGTCCCGGGGCCGGCTCAAGGCAGAGGCACGCCGACGTTGTAGCGGGCGCTTCCGGTCTGGTGATGAGTGTCGCCTCCGCCCTGCAGATCGAGCCGGTGCTGCATGAGCGACGCGCGGGTCCGCTTGCCGCGATAGCTCCAGCTCTGCACCAGGTGAACGGCATCCGCCACCGCGGCGATGGACCCCGGCAGCGGTGGGAAAGGGGCCACGGAGAGCAGATGACCTGCGGCCGCCTTCACCAGCGCCGGGGCTGCCTGCCCCCAGGGTCGGTATCCGCAGAGGTGGCCCTGGGTGTCCAGCACGATCTCCAGCTGGACCTGACCCCCCGGGATGCTCCCATCCGCCAACGGCTGGGGTTGGGACATCACGTAGGTCCTCTCGAGCTTGCGCTTGAAGCTGTCCAGATAGAGATCCCCCGCCAGCCCGAAGGCGTCCCGCGTGAGGGCCTTGTGGCGCGGTGCCTTCAGGCAGCGCGGACTTAGCACGACCCACCCACGGGCGTTCGTGGGCGGCCGCGCGCCGGCGGCTGCCGGGGGGGCTGCCATCGCCGTGGACGACGCCAGGGCCAGCGCGACGGCAGCGAGCACATGCCGGCGGGACCGATCCGAGAATGCCCAGACTCCGCGGTGCTGCTTGCTCACAAGACCTCCTGACGCGATAAGGGCTGCCCGCGGTCTTGCGAGGTCACCCTGCTCACCATCCGCCGCCTCCGCCCCCGCCTCCGCCCCCGCCGGAGGAGCCCCCGCCGCCCATGCCCGAGGAAGAGCCCGGCGCGTGGGACGACGAGGCCACGGCACCGGCCAGGGCACCGCCCATGGCCGAGCTGAAGGCCCCCAGCTGCCCGCTGCTCCAGCTGGTGCCCCGGTACCAGCCCGGGCGCTGGTAGGTACCGTCGGCCTCCGCCCGGGCCAGCACGCCCTCGAAGCGTTGCGCCCACTGCTGCTCCACGTCCAGGGCCATGGCGAAAGGCAGGTAGCGCTCGAAGAGCTCCGGGGTCTTCTCGGGCGGGTGGCGCAAGCTCAGCTCATCCTGCTCGGCCACGGATAGGTAGAGCCGGAAGCCCTCCATCCGGTCCATCAGGCGTCGCCCCGCCAGGGTGGGTGCCTTGAGCCATTGATAGAACGCGTAGTTCATCCCGACCAGGGTGAACAGCGCGATCAGCACCCAGATCGAGGCCTGACTGCCGAAGACGCCCAGCACTGCGATCTCGGCGCCCACGAAGGGTATGGCGAACAGACTGGTTACGACGGCTTGGAGATAGCCGCCGGCGGAGGCGGATCTCCAGGCCTGATAGGCCGCGCCGACCAGAGCGATCACGCCGAGGGTCCAGACGCTCAGCCAGACCGAGAGAAAGGCGGCGAGCCCGCGCGCATCCCCCGAGGGAACCATGAGAACGGTGACCCCGAGGGTGCCTACGGAAAGGAGTATCCCGGGCAGCAGGTAGCTACTGTTGGTGGCGAAATAGGTCTTCTCGTAAAAGCGCTTGAGCGCGCCCTGCTGGGCCTTGATCGCCTTGGAGAGCTTGGCGTGGTTGCTCTGCTCCAGCGCAAGACTGGTGCCGCCGTCCCCGAACAGGGCGCTGCTCGCCGCTGCCTCCCCCGGTCCCGCCTTGCTGCTCGGCTGCCGGCCGGTCTTCTCCAGGGTGAACTTGCCCTTGGTCGCCTCGTGTATCTGCAGATAGCCCGTGACGGCGAGGTTCACCAGCGAGGTTGCGAAGATCTTGTTGTCGTAGCCCATGCGTCGGATGAAGCGCATGGCCCCCGGGGAGACACCGTCCGGCGGGCTGTACTCGGGAATAATCACACCCTTGGGGGGGTCAAGGCCCACCGCACGCCAGACCAGCAGGTAATAGATGAGCGCCAGCGCAATCCCGCCCAACGCCGCCCCCGCCTCGCGGTTGTCGGCGAGCAGATGTTCGATGCGCTCCGCGGATGTGGGCTCGTGGACATAGCCCTTGGGCCAGTCGACCACGATGGTCAGCCCTTCCCTGGGACCAAGGGGAGCGCTGGTCTCGAACGAGACGGTGCCGTCGTCGTCGATGCGGCTGACGAAATCCTTGCCCTTCGCGCCTTGGGGACCCGTATACCCGTCGGTGCGGACCGCGCTGGCCGGCACGCCGGGGGGCAGGGTGACCCGGGCACTGGCGTGCTCGATCGGGAAGGCCCAGCCGTTGCCGGTGACGTTCCAGTAGAGCTCGTCGCGGTCGGCGAAGAACCCGAGCTGGCGGTCGGTCTGGTAGCGGATGCTGTACGTATACTCGCCTGGGCGCAGGAAGACGTTCTTCTCGCCGGCATAGATGCGCTCGCCATTGGAGAGCCGCTCGGTATGGTAGGGCTCGGGATGGCCGTCGCGGCTCACGCCGAGCAGCTCGAAGCCTACCCGATAGCGGTTGCCGGCCGCGTCGCGGTACCGGGTCGGGAAGTCGCGGTAGATCCCGCGGCGGATCTGATCCCCCTCGGCGCGCACCTGGATGCGCTCCTCGACGTTCATCGCGCCGCTCGCCAGCACTTGGATCTCGCTGTGAAAGTCGAGGATCCGCTCGGAGGCCCAGGTGGGCATCTGCACGAGCAGCGCCAGCAGCGCGAGCAGCCGGAGGAGGGGTCTCATGACAGCGACGGAGGAACGCCTTCCACGGGGCTCTCCAGCTCGAAGAACCGCGCGGGCCGGAAGCCCAGCGCCCGGGCGATGACCATGTCCGGGACGGAATCGATCCGCACGTTGAGGTTTCGCACCGCGCCGTTGTAGTACCGGCGGGCATACTGGATAGTCTGCTCCACCTCGGTGAGCTGCTCCATGAGCTTCAGGTACTGGGTATTCGCCTTGAGGTCCGGATAGGACTCGGCGAGTGCGATCAGCCGACGCAGCTGCCCGCCGAGCGCGCCTTCGATCCGCTCCTTCTCCCCGGGCTCCTCGGCGCCCTCGGCAGCGCTGCGCAGGCGCACCGTTTCTGTGATCAGGGCGCTCTCGTAGCCGGCGTAGGCCTTGACCGCGTCCACCAGCTTGGGGATCAGGTCGTGGCGGCGCTTGAGCTGCACCGCAATGTCGCTCCAGGCCGCGAGCACGCGGTTGCGGTCCCGCACCAGGAGGTTGTAGCTCAGGATACCCCAGCCGAGGATGGCGACGGACAGCAGAAGGAGGAAAATCTCGCTCAAGGTCGTGGCGCGACTCGCTCGGTGCCCCCGGGGTGTGCGCTCGCCGCTGCGGCGCGATACTACTCTAACCCGCCCGGGCCGGTCAGGCGAAGTCCAGACGGAAGCCGGCCCCTTCGAGGCGCTTGTTCTCTTCTTCCAGCTCGGCGCGGGTCAGAGGGTGGCGGTCGAGCCAGCCCTCGGAAAAGCGCAGGGTCAGCTTGCTTCCGCTCACCGAGAGCCGCGGGTTGGGGCGGGCCATGGCCGAGCGTCCGCGGTGCAGCAGTACGGCCAGGCGCAGCAGCATGCACAGGCGCCCGGCCGAGGTGCGTACCGGTGCCGGCAGCTGATCGAGCACCGATACCGGAAACTTGCGCCTGTGCCCTCGCACCAGGGCGGCGAGCACTTCCTGCTCCTGGTGGGAGAATCCCGAGAGGTCGGAGTTGGCGATCAAGTAGGCGCCATGCTTGTGAAACTGGCTGTGGGAGACCACGACCCCGATCTCGTGCAGCCGCGCCGCCCAGGCGAGCAGGTCGGTGTGCTCGGGGCTGAGCAGGTCCCAGTCCTGGGCCGCCTGGCCGAGCAGGCGCCGGGCGGTGACCTCGACCCGCTTGGCCTGGCGCACGTCGGCTTGGTAGCGTTGGCGCAGGGCGTTGACGGTGCGCTCGCGCACGTCTTCGTGGCGGATGCGCCCCAGCATGTCATAGAGCAGACCCTCGCGCAGGGCCTCGTCCGAGACCAGCATGTGCTCGATGCGCAGGGCCTTGAACACCGCGAGCAGCACCGCGACCCCGCCGGGGAAGACCGCGCGGCGCTCCTCGGCCAGGCCGGGAAGGTCCAGTTTGTCCACCTGACCGGCGTCGATCAGCGCCTTGCGCAGCCGCTTGAGCGCCTCGGCGGAGATCCCCTGCTGGGTCCATCCGCTGGCGCGGCATACCGACTCGATGGCCTTGATGGTGCCGGAGCTGCCCACCGCGAGCTGCCAGCCGGCGTGACGGAACTCGCTCTTGACCGGACGCAGCTCCAGGGCCCCGGCGGTCTCGGCGGCATTCATCGCCGAGGCGGTGATCTTGCCGTCGGCGAAGTGGGCCCGGCTCATGCTGACGCAGCCCATGTAGAGGCTTTCGCGCTCGTGGGCCGTGAAGCCCTCGCCGACGATGACCTCCGTGCTTCCGCCCCCGATGTCGACCACCAGACGCCGCTCGGTGCCGGCGGCCAGGCCGTGGGCCACACCCAGGTAGACCAGGCGGGCCTCCTCGCGTCCGGCGATGACCTCGATGGGATGGCCGAGCGCGGCCTCGGCGGCCTGCAGAAAGGCCCCCCCATCGTGGATCTGGCGCAGGGTGTTGGTCCCCACGGCGCGCACCGTGCCGGGGGCCATGGCCCGTACCCGCTGACCGAAGCGCTCGAGGCAGGCGAGGGCCCGCTCCGAGCCCCCGGGGGCGAGCTGCTTGGTGTCGGTGAGCCCCGCTGCGAGGCGCACCATCTCGCGGAGTCGGTCGATGACCTGCAGCTCCCCGTCGGTGACGCGGGCGACGATCATGTGGAAGCTGTTGGAGCCCAGGTCGACGGCGGCGACTGTGTCGGGGGTGCCCGGGGGAGCCGAGTAGCCCAGCATTTCCTGCTCCGGGATGGGGAAACGACCGGGGACGAATGCTAACAGCTCGGCGCCGGTCGGGCGACCGGACAAGCGGGGAATGGCGGCCACTGAGTCAGTCTTCCTCCCGCCGACATGGGGCCGCGGTGCCGGGCCCGTGGGTGCTGCGGAGCCGCGGGTCGCCACGAGGGCGGATCCCGGCGGTCAGCGCGTTGCCGCGGCGCGCCAGGGCGGTCAGAATGACAAGCGAAGATGACAGCCAGGTTTCCGCACGAGAGATGAATTTCTGCAGCCATTGCGGCTCGCCCGTCGAGCTGCGCGTACCGGCGGGGGACAACCGGCCCCGGTTCGTCTGCCCGAGCTGCGCCACGGTGCACTATCAAAACCCCAAGGTGGTCACCGGCTGCATCCCGGAGTGGGAGGGGCGCATCCTGCTCTGCCGGCGCGCCATCGAGCCGCGCTACGGCCTCTGGACCCTGCCGGCCGGGTTCATGGAGAACGGGGAGACGACCATGGAAGGTGCCGCGCGCGAGACCCTGGAGGAGGCCAGGGCCCGGGTGGACATCACGGCCCTCTACACCGCTTTCAACCTGCCCCACGTCAACCAGATCTATCTGCTGTTCCGGGGCCGAATGGTCGAGCCCAGCTTCGGTCCGACGCAGGAGAGCCTGGAGGTGCAGCTGCTTGCCGAGCGGGAGATCCCCTGGGATCGGCTCGCCTTTCCGGTGGTAGCCGAGACCCTGCGCCTTTACTTCAAGGACCGCGCAGATGGCGGCTTCGGGACCCACATCGGGGATATCGTTCGCCTACCCGGACAGGAGCGACGCTACAAGGTCTCGATGTTGTAGGCTCCCGCGGTCGCGTGCTCATGCGGCGGCTACCCTCCGCTCCACCGGGATGCTCACCGAGATCTCTGTGCCCTGGTCGGCACCGCTCCTGAGCTGGATCGATCCGCCATGGGCCTCCGCGATGAGGCGGCATAGATAGAGGCCCAGCCCGAAGCCGCCGGTCTTGCGCTGGCGGGCGGGGTCGGCGCGGTAGAAGGGCTCCAAGAGGTGGGGCAGGTGCTCGGCCGGGATCCCGGACCCCTGGTCCGTGACGCGCAGGACGGCGTGGTCGGACTCCAGGCCCGTGCCGATCCGGATCGGACCCTCGCCCCCGTGGCGCAGCGCGTTGTCGATCAGGTTGCGGATCAGCAGCCGCAGGCGGGTCGCGTCGAGTGACATTTCGGGGAGTGTCGCGTCGAGATCCAGGGTCAGGGCGGCTTCCGGGAAGTGCTTGTCGACCACCTCCCGAACCAGCCCGTTCAGCGACTCCGACGTGCGCAGCAGCGGGCTGTGGCGCATGTTGAGGCGCTCGGTCTCGAGCAGCTCCGCGATCAGGCGGTCGATCTCTCCCAGGTCGCGCGCGATCTCTTCCCGGGCCGGGCTTGGGTCGACCAGCTCGATCGAGACCCGGGCGCGGGTGAGCGGCGAGCGCAGCTCGTGGCTGATGGCGAGCAACAGCTGGCGCTTGGCCTCCAGCATCGCCTGTATTTCGTCCGCCATCCCGTTGATGCTCTGGGCCAGGTCGCCCAGCTCGTCGTGCCGCGCGATGCGGATGCGGTAGCCGAGCTCGCCTTCCCCAATCCGTTTCACCTCGGCGCGGATCGCCGCGACGGGCGAGAACAGCCGGCCGATCGCCCAATAGGCCAGCAACAGCACCAGTAGGATGCTTGCCACCGCCAGCAGACCGATGCGTGGATTCGGGTCGCCGGCAGCGAAGGGTTGGAAGCGGAACAGGATCCGGTGTCCGTCGGCAAGCTTGCGCACGAAGAAACGATCCCCCCAGCCGCCGGCGGGGGCGGTGTCCAGGGCCGAGCCGGGTCCAACGGGTAGCTCGGCGGGCGCCGACGACCAGTTCACGCGCGGGCCCTGGATGAGGATGTCGATGGGCAGCGTATCCGCGAGATGGCGCGCCTTGGCCAGGTCCGGCGGAGCTCCGATCTCCGCGGTAAGGTAGTCGACATACCGCGCGACGTGGGGAAACAGGGTGTGGCGGAAGTTGTGGGCGAGAGAGTAGCGCAGGGCGGTCTGCAGGATCAGGGTCAACGCCACGGCGGTGACCAGGAACAGCAGCATGAGCCGGGTCGACAGCGAGCGGCTCAGGCGGGTCCACAAGCCCCTCAAGGCGAGGCGCCCACGAACGCATAGCCGGTACCGCGCACGGTGCGGATGTACTCGCCGGGGCGCAGCTTCTGACGCAAGCGGCTGACCAGGATGTCCACGGCGCGGGAGAAGACGTCGGCATCGATGCCGCGCAGCCGGTTGAGGATCTCGTCCCGGGTGAACGGTCGCCCTGGCGCTTCTGCCAGCAGCACGAGCAGCTGATACTCCATGGCGGTGAGCGGCAGGGGCCGGCCGTTGCGGATGGCCGCCTGGCGCTCCCGGTCGATCGACAGGCCCTCGAAGTGCAGGACCGCGTCGACGCCCGCCCGGGGGGGGGCCGTGCGCCGGAGGATGTTCTGGATGCGCGCCACGAGCTCGCGTGGCTCGAAAGGTTTGGGCAGGTAGTCGTCCGCCCCGAGCTCCAGGCCGATCACCCGGTCCATAACCTCACCGCGCGCGGTCAGCATCAGGATCGGTACCTGGCTGTCGCGACGAATGCGCCGGCAGACCTCGAAGCCATCCATTTGGGGGAGCATCAGGTCCAGGATCACCAGCTCGATGCCCCGATCCGCCGCAATTCGACCGAGCCCCTCGATCGGATCGGTGACGCTCTCCAGGGCCAGGTCGAAGCGCTGGAAGTAGCTCGCCAGCAGCGGGGCCAGACGCTCGTCGTCGTCGATCAGCAAAAGGCGATGCATGAATGGCTTCGGCGGTGGATCATCGGTGCGCGCGGGGGCCGGCAACAACCATAACCCGATCGGGCCGACGCGTGTTACCCCTGGGGCGGCGATCGGCTGGGATGTCCCCGGGGGGCGGGCGCGGGTCGTCCGGGCCCCGGACCGGCCGGTCTCTCTCGGGGGTGGAGGCCCCGGCGCTGCTCGGGGTCAGAGGATCACGTCCGGATGGCCGTACCCGGCGTACATGCCCGCGGTCATGAGCTCGCGCAGACGCTCGCGCTGCAGGTCGTCCAGACTGTCGTGAAAATCGGCGAATGCCTCTATGACCGCGGGAGCCTCGGCCTCGACGGCGTGGCCGCGCTGCCTGGCCAGCCGCAGAGCGCTCTGCTGGTCGAGCCTCGGGGCGGCAAGCAGATCCAGCATGCCGGTGCGCGCCTCGGCCCGCGCCTGGGCAAGAGAGCGCTGCGCCTGGCCCAGACGCTGCATCAGCACCCGCAGATTCTGCTGTTGGGGACCCGTGAGCTGGAGGCGCGCAGTGGCCTGGGCCACCAGCGAGTCCAGACGGCTCGGGCTCACCGACGCCTCGCCGGGCCATTGGGGCAGGCGAGGCCTCCCCTCGGGCATGGCCGCCGCCACGGCTCCGATCATGCCGGCGGCGGCGATGGTGCCGATCCACAGGCCTGCTGTCTTGCTCATGGCTGTCTCCTTCGATGGGTGGGGTTGGGTACAGAAGCCATCATAGGGAAGCGGCCAGCCACAGACCTTTCGCGGCGGTAACGTTTGGTAACGAAGTGTAACGGCTGTGCGGGTGCGCGATACTTAGCGGCGAGACACGCGATAACTCTCTTTCTCCGATTTCCGCTGGGTGGAAGAATCGGGATTTCACTACGGCGGCTCCTACCAAGCGGCTATGAGCCCGCATCTGCCAGCTTTTGCCGGACCAGGTCTCCTAGCCCTCCCGGAACCGCCCTTCCCCTCCGGAAGCCGCCTCGACAACGCGACGATTTCGGCCAGATCAGCTGAGTCCGCGACCACGACACCATGATCTACGGCCATTTGAAATGCGCCTTTCTGAAGCCCCCGATGCGCTACGATCCAACCGGCGATAGCCCCAGCGGCAGTCCTGACAAGGGGTCTCGTACCAAGAGCGTCGCGGTCAGCTCCGCAACTGCACAGGGTCGCACTTTTGCTGTTCGACGCTGAGCGAGGGCGACCACGGCGGGCCCGCGCTCACCGTCGCTATGTGCTCAGTCTCCCGAGCAGCTCCGGGAGGCTGCGTAGCGGCAGGACCGAGAGACGCTCGTCCAGCTCGTAGGGCTCGATGCCCGGATACAGTATCCAGATGTGCTCCAGCCCCAGGTCCGCCAGGGCGATGCGGACGGAGCGGGTCGAGCCTGGCGCGTCCGAGATCTTGAATTCGAAGCCGTAACGCTTGCCGTGGATCAGCAGCAACAGGTCCAGCTCTGCCCCTGCGTGTGTCGCCCAGAAATAGGCGTCGCGGCTCCGGAACAGGGCCAGGGTCTGCTCCAGGGCGAAGCCCTCCCAGGAGGCCCCGAGCTTGGGGTGACCCGCGATATGGTCGCGGGTGGGGAGCCCCAGCAGCGCGTGCAGCAGGCCGCTGTCACGGACATAGATCTTTGGCGCCTTGACCTGGCGTTTGGAGAGGTTCTCAAACCAGGGTGGCAGCACCCGGACCATGTAGGCGCCAGCGAGTATGTCCAGATAACGCCGGGCGGTCCCTTCGCTGGCGCCCAGGGAGCGGGCGAATTCCGCGGCGTTCCAGACCTGGCCGTGATAGTGCGCGATCATGGTCCAGAACCGGCGCAGGGTCTCGGCGGGCACGCTGATGCCGAGCTGCGGGATGTCCCGTTCCAGGAAGGTTCGAACGAAGCCCTCGCGCCAGTCGAAGGAGGCGGTCTCGTCAGGAGCCAGGAAAGAGCGCGGAAAGCCGCCCCGCTCCCAGAGCCGATCCTGGCTGTTGGCGCCGGTCTCCCGCAGGTCGAACCCGCCGAGATCCAGAAATCCCACCCGGCCCGCCAGGGATTCCGAGACGCCCTTCACGAGGGTCGGCGAGGCGCTGCCTAGGAGCAGAAAACGGGCCGGGGAGTCGGGCCGGTCGAGCAACACCCGCAGGACGCCGAACAGATCCGGCAGGCGCTGGATCTCGTCGATGACCACCAAGCCGGTGAGTGCCCCGAGGGTGCGCATGGGCACCGAAAGCTTGCGCAGATCCAGCGGTGACTCCAGATCGAAGAAGGTGCAGCTGGGCTCCCGGACAGCGATTATACGGGCCAGAGTGGTCTTGCCGCACTGTCGCGGCCCCAGTATGGCGACGCAGGGATGGACGCGGAACAGCTCGTAGACCCGGGACTGGGCATGGGGTCGGTCGATCATGGAAGGACCGTATTCCTTGAAAAACAGCATGTCAATAGCAACATTTCAAGGAATATTCGTCAGCTTGCCTGTTGCGGATTCGTTTGCGGAGGCGACGCGCTCAGCTCGGTGGGGGGCCACAGGGAGGCGGGTTGACGGTCTCGTCGGGCTGAAAGGGTTGGTTAGTGTGTTGACCCCCTCACCCCGGCCCTCTCCTGAAGGGAGAGGGAGATGTCTCCGGGCCGGTGCGGTGCTCGCTCACACAATCATCTGGCGCTATGGCAGCGGAAACGGGGTCTATCAACCTGAAAAGCGCAGTTAGCTTTTAGCAATTAGCCGTTAGCTATTGATTGAATTGCCAAAATGGCGACCGCGGCCGCTCACCCGGCGGGTGAGACCTGCGGCGGACTCCGAGCGAGCTAACTTGCTAATCTGGCTAAGCTAATCGCTAACAGCTAATGGCTAACTGCTTTTTCTAGGATCCAGGACGCATCGTTCGGAAGGCTGAGCCGAGGGATCGAGACGCTTTGATCGAATGCGATTGAATGCCCCAGCGACCGTCCGTTGGTCGCGAGGGCTCTCCGTGACCTGACCCGAAGTTAACGGACTGCTTCGGGCAGCCCCGCCGCGGCTCACCGCCCCGAGTACACCATCCGCACGTTGGTGGCGACCAGGCTCTCGTCCTTCTGCTCGCTCTCCTTGAGGTAGAACTCGACGATGGTGTCGCGGTTCTGCAGGTCTTCGGGGGTGACCCCTTCGGCGAGCTCGTGGATGTGGCAGAAGGCGCTGTTGTACGGCGCCTCGGGGTCGCGTGGGTCGGTGATCCAAAGGTTGGGGGAGATTCGCTTGACGAAGCGCAGGAAGCCGTAGCCCTTGTCCGCGAACCACTTGGTGCAGACCCCGCGTACGCAGGAGCCGGGTGCGCCCCACTGGTTGCGCGGCTCGTAGGAGAAGGGCAGCAGGTCGGGGATGAGGAATCCGGAGTAGAAGGCGTCGACCTGGCGGCGCAGCTGGGCCGAGACGTTGCGGAATCCCATCAGCTCGACACGGCAGCCCCTGTTCTGCAGCGCGGTGACCACCTGCAGGAAGTCGCCGTCGCCCGTGAGGAGTAGGATCTGGTCGAGGTTGTCGGCCTGCAGCATGGCGTCCACCGCCATGTCGAGATCGGCGTTGGCCTTGGTGGTGACGTTGCCTTCCTCATCTGTATAGCGGCGGATGTTCTTGACCGTGATCTTCCAGCCGAACTCGCGCACCTGCTGCTGGAAGGCGCGCGAGCGCTCGGCGTACTCGCTGTCCTCGCGGGCCCGCTCCTGGTCGTAGGTCATGTAGGTGTTCAGGCGCAGCAGCTCGCCGCCGTCGCGGGCGGCGAAACGGCGCAGCACGTCGTAGCGCATCTGGTAGCCGCCGTTGTAGCGGATGTTCTCGGCGTCGACGAAAACGCCGACCTTTATCTGTGCTCCCAAGGGTCTGTTCCTCCCAGGCATTGATGGTGTTGCGACGGTATGGAAAAAGCTGCAGAGGCCGCGGTTTCTCCCTCCGGGATTTGCTCGTGCGGAGGGGCCCAACAGACCTCGGCCGGTTGCTTCGCTGATCCCCTCACCCCGATCCTCTCCCGGTGGGAGAGGGGGCGCTTCGACCGGTCCCTTTCACGCGTCTTGGACATCGAGCGGATCTCCCGGCGTTGGGGGTCGGCACGCAGCGAAAAGGCCCGACCGCTGCGGCGATCGGGCCTGGGCCGCTCAATGGACCGACTACTTGTTGGCGCGGTTCTCGACGAGGCTCTCGACGACACTCGGGTCGGCCAGCGTTGAAGTGTCGCCGATCAGCGATGCCTCGTTGGCGGCGATCTTGCGCAGGATGCGGCGCATGATCTTGCCCGAGCGGGTCTTGGGCAGGCCCGGAGCCCACTGGATGACGTCTACCGTGGCGATCGGGCCGATCTCGCTGCGCACCAGGGTGACCAGCTCCTTCTTGAGCGCGTCGGTGGGCTCGACGTCGGCCATCAGGGTCACGTAGGCGTAGATGCCCTGTCCCTTGATGTCGTGGGGGAAGCCCACCACGGCCGCCTCGGCCACGAGCGGATGCAGCACCAGGGCGGATTCGATCTCGGCGGTGCCCAGGCGGTGGCCCGAGACGTTGAGCACATCGTCGATGCGTCCGGTGATCCAGTAGTAGCCGTCCGGGTCGCGCCGTGCGCCGTCACCGGTGAAGTAGTAGCCCGGATACTGTTTGAAGTAGGTGTCGACAAAGCGCTGGTGGTCGCCAAAAACAGTGCGCATCTGGGCCGGCCAGGGCTGGGTGATCACCAGGGCCCCCTCCGCGGATCCTTCCAGAAGATGTCCGGTGGAGGCGTCCACCAGCGCGGGCTTGACCCCGAAGAAGGGTTTGGTCGCCGAGCCCGGCTTGAGGTCCGTGGCGCCGGGCAGGGGCGTGATGAGGTGGCCCCCGGTCTCGGTCTGCCACCAGGTATCGACGATCGGACAGCGGGCGTCGCCGACCACGTGGTAGTACCACTCCCAGGCCTCCGGATTGATCGGCTCGCCCACCGTACCGAGCAGGCGCAGCGAGGCGCGCGAGGTCTTCTTGACCGGATCGTCGCCGGCCCGCATCAAAGCGCGGATGGCCGTGGGCGCGGTATAGAAAGTGGTGACCTTGTGCTTGTCTACCACCTGCCAGAACCGCGACATGTCCGGGTAGTTGGGGATGCCCTCGAACATCAGGCTGATGGCGCCGTTGGCCAGGGGGCCGTAGACGATATAGGTGTGCCCGGTGACCCAGCCGACGTCGGCGGTGCACCAATAGACCTCCCCCTCCCGGTAGTCGAAGACGTACTCGTGGGTCATGGCGGCGAACACCAGATAGCCGCCCGTGGTGTGCAGCACGCCCTTGGGCTTGCCGGTCGACCCGGAAGTATAGAGGATGAACAGGGGGTCTTCCGCATCCATCTCCTCCGGCGGGCAGTCCGCAGAGGCCGCGGCCATGGCCTCGTCGTACCAGAGGTCCCGCCCCTCGGTCCAGGCCACGTCGCCGCCGGTGCGCCGGACCACGATCACCGTGGCGACGTTCGGGCAGGATTTCAGGGCGGTGTCAGCGTTCTTCTTGAGCCCCACGCGCTTGCCGCCGCGCAGCCCTTCGTCCGCCGTGATCAGGGCGCGGCAGTCCGAGTCCAGGATACGGTCGCGCAGCGAGTCGGGGGAGAATCCGCCGAACACGATGGAGTGGATGGCGCCGATGCGGGCGCACGCGAGCATGGCGACCGCAGCCTCCGGGATCATCGGCATGTAGATGCTTACCCGATCGCCCTTCTTTACCCCCCTCGACTTGAGCACGTTGGCGAGCTTGCACACGTCGCGGTGTAGCTCCCGGTAGCTGATGTGCCTGTCGTGGGTGGGGTCATCGCCCTCCCAGATGATGGCGGTTTGGTCGCCGCGGGCGGCCAGATGGCGGTCGAGGCAGTTGTAGGTCACATTGAGCTTGCCGCCTTCGAACCACTTGATGTACAGGTTGCCGGGATCAAAGCTGTAGTCCATCACCTTGCCGTCCCACTTCTTGAACCAGGTGACGAAACGCTCGGCCTGCTCGCCCCAGAAGCCATCGGGGTCCTCGATGGAGCGCTTGTACATTGTTTCGTACTGGGCGGCATTGATGTGGGCGGTTGCGGCCAGAGCGGCCGGTACGGGATAGACCTTGTCGGACATTGGATTCCTCCAGTCTTCTTCGGTTGATGGGGGCTGCAGCGACCCGGCCCCCGGTTGTGATTGTTGTCTCGTTTGTCCCGGCAGTACGCTATGGGGCCGCCGGCTCAGGGCTGCAGCCGGGCCCTCATCAGAGTCCGCGCAGCATGGCTTTCAGCGGCAGCGGACCCTTTCCCTGGTGCTCCGTGATCTGCGCCGCGTACAGCTCTGCCGTCGCCAGCGCATCGCTGAGCGCGTTGTGCGCATTGTAGCGTGGCAGATTGTAGCCCTTGCGCAGGTTGAATAGCCGTAGCGCCGTCCATCCGAAGGGCTGATTGCGCCGCTCCAGAGTGCGGTGGGCGATCCACTGGGTATCCACCACGGGAGCCAGAAAGCCACCTCCGAACACGCGGGCCAGGGCGAAGCGCAGAAAGTACACCTCGATCTCGGCATGGTGGGCGAGCAGGACCCGCCCGGCCAGGCGCTGCAGCACCAGCGTCAGCGCGCTGACCAGCGACTCCCCGCCGGCGACCCGGTCGTCGGTGAGCCGGTGGACGACCACGTTCTCCTCGGCCAGGGGGCGGTTCCCCTGGATGATCCGGTGATCGGCGGTCTTGAGCTCCACCTGGACCCCGTTCATCGCCACCATGCCGACGCTGAGGATGGCATCGGAGCGCGGATCGAGACCGGTGGTCTCCAGATCGAGCGCGAGATAGGGCGCCTGGCGGGCGTCCATGGTTGGGGCGGGAAAGGGCTGGGACAGGTACTCGCGCAGCGGTCCGCCCGGCGCCTTGGCCAGCAGGCGGCGGCGGCGCAGGTCCAGGCTGAGCAGCGAGCCGAGCATCGCTCAAAAGATGCGATCGGTGTGGTAGCGCTGGGCCAGCACGCCCTGCACGGTGCTGATGGCGGCGAAGGCGTCCTTCAGGTGGCTGCGCTCCAGCCTCGAAAGCCCGTCGGGCGCCAGGTAGTTGTCGGGCGCCAGCCCCGCCTTGATCTGCGCGACCTGGTGGCGGGCGCGCAGGGTGCCGATGAGCTCGAAGGCGTCTTCCAGGTCCTCGGTCCCTTCCCCGCTGAGCAGGCCGGCCTCTGCGGCGGCACGCAGCCGATCGAGCGTTGCGAGCTCGTCCCGGGCGGCCGACAGGGCATGTACCCGCGCGATGTCGACGATGGGGATGAGACCGGTGCGCTTGAGATCGAGCGTGTTGTCGTGCTCGCCGTCGTGGATCAGCACCAGGTTGCGGAAGAATCCCAGGGGTGGGCGCTGTGTCAGGGCGTTGGCGGCAAGATGGGCGAGAAAGATGCCGTTGTCGCGGGTCTGGGCCAGAATTTCGTGACGCAGCTCCTCATAGAGCCTCGTCTCGCCGTACACCGCTCGCATGTCGAAGAAGTTGGAGGCGAGCATCAGGGCGCGTCGCTCGGGGGCATTGATCCAGCCGTCGAAATAGCCCCGCCAGATCGCGAAGGGCTGGCGCCAATCGGGATTGGAGGCCATCACCGCGCCCGGACAGAAGCGAATGCCGCAGCCGTCCAAACCCTCGCAAACGAAGCGGGCCAATTCCTCGAAATAGGCGCCATCCCGGTCGGGTTGGTACCCATCGTCCAGCAGCAGGGCATTGTCCTGATCGGTATGCACGGTCTGCTCGCGCCGGGCCTGGGAGGCGATGGCCAGCCAGACGAAGGGCACCGGTGCGGCGCCCAGGCGCTCGAGCGCCAGCTCGACCAGTCGGCAGGTCAGAGCGTCGATCACGGAGGTCATCGCTTGGCCCAGCTGGTGGGCGTTGGCGCCGCCGCTCACCAGCTGCACCTGGAGCTCTGGCAGCTCGGCGGCGACCTTGCCGAGCGCCTCCGTCGAGGCCGCTTTGCGGATGTCGCCCACCAGGTAGACCGAGTTGGCGCTCTGGAAGCGGGTGAGATCGGTATCCGTGACCATCCCAGCCACGCGCTCCCGGTCCAGGACCGGGAGATGGTGGATATTCATGCGCGTCATGGTCATCAGGATCTCGAAGGCCGGGGCGTCGGCCCGGACCTTCACCAGGCGGTCGGACATGATCCGCCCGACCGGGTCGTCGTATGACAGACCCTCGGCGATGCAACGGCTGCGCAGGTCGCGGTCGGTGATGATGCCCACCAGCTCCCCGTGCTCGCAGATGAGCAAGGCCGAGACCCGCTCGGCGGTCATGCGCCGGGCCGCGTCCCGGATGCTGGCATCGGGGTGGATGGACACCGGAGCCCGGCCGATCAGCTGACGGGCCTCCACGGTCATCAGATTGACGCGGCCCTGACCCTCCTGCATGCCGCTCAGTGCCAGGCGCAGCCGCTCTCCCAGGGAGGTGGCGAAGTGCTCGTCGAAGCGGGCGTGCACACGCCTTAGGGTCTCCAGCTCCGCGCAGGGCAGCAGATACACCAGACTGTCCTCCACCGTCAGGCCCTGCACCTGCTCGTCGTGCGCTTCGGCGGCGCAAGCCCCGGCGAACAGGTCTCCCTCGGAGAGCTTATCGCGCAGCACATCGCCGGGTCCGCGCAGCTCCACCGCGCCGGTGCGCAGGATGTAGAGGAACCGGCCCCCGGTGTCCCGGGGCGGGAACGCGCTGCCGCGGCGCAGATAACGCACCGAGAGGGCCTTGGGAAGGCTGTCCAGCACCGGCTCGGGCAGGCGGTCGAAGGGGGGGTGCTCGGCCAGGAAGTCCCGGATCTCGATCAGCTCCACTTCCATGGGGCCTTACCCGTTGATGAGAATCTGCACAGGGGCGCCGTCGGGGGCAATGGCGCAGGCTGCGGCCGTTTGCCGGCAAGCCCGGAGATCGTGCCAGGTCCTTGACCCGAAAGCGCTCCTCTGGAGACTCATGGGAGGAAAAAGGCCCCGCCCTGGGGCGGGGCCTTCGCCGCGAACGGTATCAGTGAGCCGTGGCCAGGCCGGCACCTCGCGGGACACGGATGTCCTCGACCAGGTGCTGGATGTGGTCCGGCGGTGGCGCGGTCACCTTCGACACCGCCCAGGCGACGCAGAAGTTGAGCAGCGCCCCGACCGCGCCGATGGACTCGGGCTGGATGCCGAGCACCCAATTGCTCTCCTTGTTGGGCAGCATCTCGGTGCCTGGGATGAAGAACCACCCCTTGTACCAGAAGATGTAGATGAGGGTGAACAGCAGCCCGCTAAGCATGCCGAAGACCGCGCCGGTGCTGTTCATCTTCTTGTCGAAGATCCCCATCATCAGTGCCGGGAAGATCGACGAGGCGGCCAGACCGAACGCCAGGGCCACCACCTGGGCTGCGAACCCCGGTGGATGTAGGCCGAAGTAGCCGGCTAGGGCGATCGCCCCGGCCATGGCCACGCGTGCCGCCCTGAGCTCGGTCTTCTCCGAGATGTTGGGCATGAAGATCCCCTTCAGCAGGTCGTGGGAGACCGCGGAGGATATTGCCAGGAGCAGGCCCGCCGCCGTCGACAGCGCGGCTGCCAGGCCTCCCGCCGCCACCAGTGCTATGACCCAGTTGGGTAGACCGGCGATCTCGGGATTGGCCAGCACCATGATGTCCGCGTCGATCTTGGTCATCTCGTTGCCCTTCCAGCCGTAGGACGCGGCCTTGGGGGCGCAGTCGTCGTTCTTCTCGTTGTAGTACTGAATGCGACCGTCGCCGTTCTTGTCCTCGAAGGCCAGCAGACCGGTCTTCTCCCAGTTCTTGAACCAGATCGGCAAGTCTTTGATGAGTAGGTTTCCAGTGGGCGAGCCGACATCGCCGGGCTGCAGGGTCTTGGCAAGGTTGAAGAAGGACATGGCCCCCACCGCCGGGGCGGTGGTGTAAAGGACGGCAATGAACACCAGGGCCCAGCCGGCCGAGGCGCGGGCATCGCGGACCTTGGGCACCGTGAAGAACCGTACGATGACATGGGGTAGGCCCGCAGTGCCGATCATCAGAGAGAGGGTCAGCAGCACCATATTGAGCGAGGTGCCCTTCTTCGCCGTGTATGCTCCGAAACCAAGGTCGACGAGCACCTGGTCCAGCTTGGCGAGCAGGTGGGTGCCATCGGCGAGGCTGCCGCCCAGGCCGAGCTGCGGGATCGGAGTGCCGGTGAGCTGCAGAGAGATGAAGATCGCAGGGATGGTATAGGCGAAGATCAGAACCACGTACTGGGCGATCTGGGTGTACGTGATGCCCTTCATGCCTCCGAGAACGGCGTAGACGAATACGATGCCCATGCCGGTGTAGAGGCCGATGTCATAGTCCACCTCCATGAAGCGCGAGAAGGCGACCCCCATGCCCTTCATCTGGCCGATGACGTAGGTGATCGAGGCGACGATCAGGCAGATGACGGCAACGATGCGTGCGGTCTGGGAGTAGTAGCGCTCGCCGATGAGCTCGGGCACCGTGAACTTGCCGAACTTGCGCAGATAGGGCGCCAGCAGCATCGCCAGCAGCACGTAGCCGCCGGTCCAGCCCATGAGGTAGACCGAGGCGTCGTAACCCTTGAACGCAATCAGGCCGGCCATGGAGATGAACGAGGCGGCGGACATCCAATC
Organism: uncultured Gammaproteobacteria bacterium; assembly: GCA_963775335.1. Classification (GTDB taxonomy): domain Bacteria; phylum Pseudomonadota; class Gammaproteobacteria; order Chromatiales; family Chromatiaceae; genus CAVQCX01. Next base: position 670,362 of record CAVZIJ010000002.1, on the reverse strand, counting down.
CGCGGCAGTGGCCATGCCGTTGGCGACCGGATGCACGCCGCGACCGGCGACATAGAACTCGCCCGTGGCCGTCGCCCGGGTCCAGATGGCGATGCCGACATAGAGCGCGAAGGTGGCACCGACGACGATGAACGTTATGGTTTGAAGATCCATGGTGTGCCCCCCTCAGTCTTCGTGCACGTCGAAGAGGCGGTCCAGCCGATTCATACGCCAGGCGTAGAAGAAGATCAGGACCAGGAAGACATAGATGGACCCTTGCTGGGCAAACCAGAATCCCAGCTTGTAACCCCCGAGCTGGATGTTGTTGAGGGGCTCCACGAGCAGGATGCCGAAGCCGTAGGAGACCAGGAACCAAACCACGAGACAACCTATACGGCAAGTAGCACCCCGGGGGGGCCGCGCCGGTCTGGGAGCCGAGCCCCGCGCCGATCCCGGGGGGTGGACCGAGACCAGACCGGGCAGGGACCGGGCTGCTGCCGCGCACCTGGCCTGCGGGGCAAGCCCAGCGCCTGCGCCCCAGCGGATCAGCCCGTGGGTCGCGCCCTCGGCAGGTTGAGACGCTGGCGCCGCTCCCAGAGGGTCTTCCGGCTGATGCCCAGGCGCCGCGCCAGCTCGGTCTCGGTCATCCGGCCCTCGTTCTGGCGGACGAACTGGACGAAATATTCGTCGAGAGAGAGCGGGTCCGCGGCGTCCGAGGTGTCGGCTTTGCCCTCGGAAAAGGGAGGATTGATGGCCAGCAGCGACTCGTCGATGAGCTCGCTTTCGGCGAGGATCACCGCCCGCTCGATGAGATTCTCCAGCTCCCGCACGTTGCCCGGCCAGTTGTGCTCGCGCAGCCGTCTCAGGACCTCCGGAGTGAATCTGAGGCTGGCACGGTTGAGCCGCTGGCAGATCTTCTCCAGCAGCACTTGAGCGAGCTCCTCGATATCGTCGCCGCGCTCGCGCAGGGGCGGCAGACGGATTTCGACGACGTTGAGGCGAAAGTAGAGGTCCTTGCGAAACCGCCCCTCGCCGACCTGGCGCTGCAGGTCCCGGTGGGTGGCCGCCACCAGGCGGATGTCGACGTGGCGCGAGCGGTCGGCACCGACCCGGCGGACCTCTCCTTGCTGAAGCACCCGCAACAAACGGGCTTGCGCTTCCAGGGAGAGCTCGCCGATCTCGTCGAGAAACAGGGTCCCGCCGTCGGCGCTCTCCACCAGCCCGGTGCGGGCAGCCCCCGCCCCGGTAAAGGCCCCTTTCTCATGGCCGAACAGCTCCGACTCGATCAAGTCCTGGGGAATGGCTGCGCAGTTGACGGCGACGATCGGTGCCTCACGGCGCGGGCTGCCCTCGTGAATCGCCCTTGCCACCAGCTCCTTGCCCGTCCCCGATTCGCCGAGGATGAGGACCGTGGAGTCCGTCGGGGCGACCTTGGCGATCCGGGAGAACACCTCGCGCATGGGCCGACTGCTTCCGATCATGCCGCCGACCGGATAGCTCCGGTCCACATCGGACTTGAGCGCGGCCTTCTGCCGCTCCAGCTGGCCTTGTTTCAGGATGCGCTTGACCAGAAGCACGAGCTCCTCATGGTCGAAGGGCTTGGCGATGTAGTCGACGGCGCCGAGCTTCATGGATTCCACCGCCGAGCGCACGCTCGCATAGCTGGTCATGACGAGCACCGGCACCTGCGGGGTCAGATCGATGACGGCCGTGCCCGGGGCGCCGGGCAACCGCAAGTCGGTGATGATCAGGTCGAAGTCCTGGAGATCGTGCGCGGCCTGGGCCTGCTCCACCGACTCCGCATCGGCCAGGCTGAAGCCGCGCCGCTCCAGGAGCCGGCGCAACGCACTGCGGATCACCTGCTCGTCTTCGATGATCAGTAGCTTGGTCATGGGGCGCTGGCCTGGGGGGTTGATGGTAGCCGGATGGTCACGCGCGTGCCGCTCCCGGGCGCGGAGTCGATCTTCAGGCTGCCTCCGTGCTCGTCGATGATCTTGTAGGCCATGGGCAGCCCCAGTCCCGTCCCCTCGCCGGGGGGCTTGGTCGTGAAGAAGGGGTCGAAGATGGCATCGCGCAGGTCTTCGGGGATGCCCTGGCCCTGATCGCGGATCTCGGTCCAGACCCCCTCCTCGTCGGTGCCGGCGACCACCTCCACCCGATGACCGGGCTGGGAGGCGTCGCAGGCGTTGGCGAGCAGGTTCACCAGGACCTGGGAGAGGCGTTGGCGGTCGCCCCTGAGCCTCAGGTCCTCGGGGCAGGATACGTGGTACTCGACCTGCTTGCCCCGATGGGTGAGGCGGATCAGACGTACCGACTCGTCGATCAGGGGTGCCAGCCGGAGCTCCTGGGTCTCCAGGCCTACCGAGCCGCTGTGGCTGAAGCTCATGAGGGCACGCACGATGCCGGAGATCCGGTGGGTCTGCTGGAGGATCTCCTCCAGGGTCTCCTGGACCCGGGGGTCGGCGTTCTCCTCGCGCAGGTTCTGGGCCAGGGATGCGATGCCGGTGACGGGGTTGCCGATCTCATGGGCGACGCCCGCGGCGAGACGACCCACCGAGGCCAGGCGGTCGCTGTGGGCGAGCTCCGCCTCCAGGGTCTCGAGGCTGGTGAGGTCCTCGAGCAGGATGACCAGACCGGTGCGCGAGACCGGATCGTCCGGGCTGAGGCTCGGGTCCAGGGTGGTCGCCTTGTGCAGGTTGAACCAGTGCGCCCGCCCCCCCAGCCGCACCTCCAGGCGGTGGATGTGTCGGTCCTGGGCCCGCGCGAGAGCGGACAGGGTGTCGCCCCAGGGCCGGCGCAGCGCCGAGAGCGGGGAGCCGAGCGTTTCGGCGCTGTCCAGACCGGTCATCACCTCGATGGCGCGGTTCCAGACCAGCACGGTTTGGTCGGAACCCATCACGCAGACGCCCAACGGCAGATCGAGGAGGATCTGCCGGTGATAGCGGCGCAAGCTGTCCAGGGACGCGCTAAGCCCCTCCAGGCGGGAGCGGGATTCCTCCAGCCGTTGCTCGACATAGCGCATGGAGTCGGCCAGTGCCGAGGTGGACGAAGCGTCCAGCAGCAGGCGCTGGTCCACGATCATGTGGGCCATCTGGGGGCCGATCAGTCCGGAAAGATTACGCTCGATACGCTCGCGCAAGCGTCTGAGCTCGGCGGGCCGGTGCTCGTCCGGGGCCATATCCAGGTCCTTGAGAGCCTGGCTCACCTCCCGGGTCGCCGTCCGCTTGCCGAGGATGGTCGTCAGGGCCTCGGTGAATTCGGCGGCAGAGCCCGCAGAGACCGCCCCCATGAGCGGCGTGAACACCTCGGTGCAGCAGGCGTGGGCGGCCTCCCACTCCATGCGGCTCTGGGGCGTGAGCAGAGACACCAGCACGAAAAGGCCGCTGTTGCAGGTCAGCGACCAGAAGGTGGCGAGCCCCCAATGGTCGAGGCCCGACAGGCTGCTCAGGTCGTGCAGGTTGAGACCCGCCGCGACGAGGCCCGAGGGGCTGAGCAGGGGCAGGAGCAGGGTAAGTGTCCAAACCGCAATGCCCGCGACGAGCCCCGCGATGAACCCTCCGCGGGTAGCGCGGCGCCAGTACAGCACGCCGATGATCCCGGGGGCGAACTGAGCGACCGCGACGAAGGAGATCAGCCCGAGCTGGACCAGTCCCCCGGTGTGCTGGAGCAGCGCGTAGAAGGCATAGCCGGCAAGGATGATGACGGCGATCAGCAGGCGGCGGCTCCAGAGTAGCCACCGGTAGAGGTCGAGGTGCGGGTCCGGATAGCTGGCCGGAATCAGCAGGTGATTGAGGCACATGGCCGAGAGCGCGAGCGTCGTGACGATCACCATGGCGCTGGCGGCGGATACGCCGCCGATGAAGGCAAGCACCGGGAGCCAGGTCGGGGCAGGTGGCTTCAGCGTGATCCCGAGCACGAAATAGTCGGCGTCCATCTGTAGACCCAGATGGGCGCCGGCCCAGAGCACCGGGGGTATGGAGAGGTTGAGCAGCAGCAGAAACAGAGGGAACCCCCAGCTCGCCGTTCCAAGCGCGCGCGGCTCGGCATTCTCGGTAAACGCCATATGGAACTGGCGGGGTAGCAGGAAGGCGGCGGCAAAGGCCAGGAACAACAGGGTGGTCCAAGGGCCCTGGTGCATCGGCTCGTAGAGATCGCTGACCGCTTGCGGGTGCTCGGCGAGCCAACGTCCAAGCGCGGTGGGCCCCGAAAACACCCCGAAAACGGCGAACAGACCGACCGTGAGCAGGGCGAGCAGCTTTACCAGCGATTCGAAGGCGATGGCCGTGACCAGCCCCTGGTGTTTCTCCCGCGGGGAGATGTGGCGGGCACCGAACAGGATGGCGAAGCAGATGAGCACGACGCAGAATCCCTGGGCCAGCAGCTCCGGGGCGACCTCCTGGGTCAGCACGCGCAGCGATTCGGTCACCGCGCGGATCTGCAGTGCGATATACGGCAGGGTACCGATCAGCATAAACAGCGTCACCAGGACCCCGGCGGCCTGGCTTCGGTAGCGGAACGCGAAGAGGTCCGCGAGGGAGATCAGCTGGTAGTCTCGCGTCAGTCTGAGCAGGGGCCGCAGCAGCAGGGGACTCATAAGGAAGGCGATGGTTACGCCCAGATAGATGGTGAGGAATTGGAACCCCTGGGCCTTGGCAAAGCCCACGCTGCCGTAGTAGCTCCAGGACGTGGCATAGACCCCGAGCGAGAGCACGTAGACGGCAGGATGGCGGGTCCAGCGCTCTGGCAGCCAGCCGTGATCGGTCGCGAAAGCGACCAGGAAGAGCAGCCCCAGATAGGCTATGCCGGCGCCGAAGAGGACCGGCAGGTCATGGCTCATGCCGAACGCGGTGCCGTTGCAGCCACGCGCCCAGGGCGATCAGCAGCGCCCAGAGCACGTAGGGGAGGTACCAGGGGCTCTTGGGCGTCGCCCACCAGGTCATCAACGGCGAGGCGAACAGCAACACAGCGAACAGACCCAGCAGAAGAACCAGGTCGAGCCGATGCTCGGAGCCGCGGGGGGGGAGCATGAAGCAAGCCTAGCAGCTGTTACGGATGGTAACAACGCAAGGCCCCCGCGGGGGAGCGTAGATGGCTTTTCGAGAGAATGGATGCGGGCAGAAGGGCGGCGAAAGAGCGACCGTCTCGCCGCCGATGCGGCGGTCGGCGAGCGGCCACCGGGGTCTTGACGCGCTCGCGCCTCGTCCGGAGAAATGCGCTTTGTGGTCGCCCTTGACCTCCCGGCACTGCACGCGGGTCCACCCGATGTGCGAGAGTAGCGCTGGGACGGGGCAACTGCCGCTGGTCGTGAACGAGAACAAGAGAGGAGCTTCGCAATGAATCCCGAAAAGGTGGTGTTCGGATTCTTCATCGTGCTCGCGTTGACCCTCAACTTCGGCTTCTTCCTGGGAGAGATCGACAACGTCGCCCATCACGACGTCTACGAGCTGTTTGCGGTGATCGTGGTGAACCTTATTGCCACGGTGCTCAAGTTCGGGGAGCGGACCCAGATCGGGGCGGTGCTGCTGGCGACCAGCCTGGTCGCCGTGCTGCAGCTGCTGGCCGCTGCGGTGGTCTGGGCCGTAGCCGCCCATGCGAGCCAGGAAGGTGTCACCCCGGCCGTGATGGCCAGCATCGTCTCGCTTACCGGGGGCGCCATGCTGGCCAACGTGGTCTCGGTGGTGCTGCTGGTGATCGAGACCGTCATGCTGAAGCGCTGAGCGCCCGGGTGGGACGGATGGAGAACATCGTCTTCGTCGTCTTCCGGCGCATGCGTGCGCCTTTGCTGACGCTGATTGTCACCTACGCCGTCGCGATGCTCGGGCTCGTGCTCATCCCCGGGCGCGACGCCGCGGGGCATGTCTGGCGCATGGATCTGTTCCACGCCTTCTACTTCTTCAGCTACACCGCCACCACCATCGGGTTCGGCGAGCTGCCCTATGAGCTCACCGACGCCCAGCGTCTGTGGGTGACCTTCACGATCTATCTCACCGTCATCGTCTGGGTCTATTCCATCGGCACCCTGATCGCGCTGCTGCAGGACCCGGCGTTTCGCCAGTTTGTGAGCGAGCGGCGCTTTGTACGACGCGTCCGCCGGCTGGCTGAGCGCTTCTACCTGGTGTGCGGCTACGGCGAGACCGGCAGCGCGCTGGTCAAGGCGCTGACCGACCGGGACCAGCTCGCGGTGGTCGTGGAGATCAACCCGGAGCGGGTGAGCCACTTGCGATTGGAGGGCCTGCGCCAGTATGTGCCCGCGTTGTGCGGCGATGCGGGCCGTCCCCAACACCTGCTGGAGGCCGGCCTGCGGCATCCCCGCTGCGCCGGGGTGGCCGCGCTGACCAACTTCAACGAAGTGAACCTCAAGATCGCCATCGCGAGCAAGCTGCTGCGTCCTCGGCTGCCGGTGATCTGCCGCGCCGACTCCCGGGACGTGGAGGCCAACCTGGCCTCGTTTGGCACCGATCACATCGTCGACCCCTTCGATACCTTCGCCTCCCGCTTCGCGGTGGCGGTTCGAACGCCCGGGCTTTCGCTGTTGCACCGCTGGCTGACCGGGCGCCGCGGCGAGGCGCTGCCCGAGCCGTTGTTCCCTCCCCGTCAGGGGCTCTGGATCCTGTGCGGCTATGGGCGCTTCGGTAAGGCGGTGCTTACCCGGATGGAGGAGCTCGGGCTGGAGGTCGTCGTGATAGAGGCCGCGCCGGAGCACACCGGCACGCCGAGCAGTCGTTGCGTGGTGGGTCGGGGTACCGAGGCAGACACCTTGCGCGAGGCGGAGATCGAGCGGGCGGTGGGGCTGATCGCCGGTACCAGCGACGATGCCAACAACCTGTCGATCGTCATGACCGCCCTCGGGCTCAAGCCGGGTCTGTTCGTGGTGCTGCGCCAGAACCTGCAGGAGAGCCAGCCCATCGTGGAGGCGGTGAAGGCCGCCATGGTCATGCACCCTCCGACCATCATCGCGGACAAGATCAGGGTGCTGTTGGCCACGCCCCTGCTCAACGAGCTCGAGCAGATCGCGAGCTATCAGCCCGACAGCTGGGCCTGCGAGCTGCTGAGCCGGATCACCGCAATGGTCGCCAGCCGGGTGCCCGCGGTCTGGGAGGTCCTGGTCGATCGCGACGGCGCCTATGCCGTTTCCCATGCGCTCGCGGGGGGGCAACGGGTGTTGCTGTCCCATGTGCTTTCCGATCCGCTGGAGCGCGAACGAGCCCTGGCGGCCGTCGCTCTGCTGCTACTGCGCCCGGGAGAGCGCATCGTGCTGCCCGAGCCGGACACGGTGCTGCGGCCTGGAGACCGTCTGCTGCTGTGTGGACGCCACCAGGTTCGGGATCGGATAGAGTGGACCTTGCAGAATCGGGGCTCTCTGGCCTACATCCTGACCGGAGAGCATCGCCCTACGGGTCACCTGTGGCGCTGGCTCGCTCCGCACCGGAGTGCCCGCACGGGCGGCGCGGAGTAGTATTACACTGATGCGGATTTGTCCGCCGACGGAGGCTCGATGCACCGTATCTTCCAGCATCTGCACCTCGACCATACGCGGCTAGATCAGGTGCTCGATCTACTGGGCAGGCAGCTGGACCTGTTTCATGCCGGCCAGCAGCCCGAGCTTGAGCTGATGATCGATATCCTCGACTACGTGGAGCAGTACGCGGACTGCGTCCACCACAAGGCCGAGGATGCCATCTTCGACCGCTATGTGGCGGGGCACGCCGAGCATAAGGGGTTGGTCGATGAGGTCGAGGGTCAGCACAAGACCCTGATCGAGATGACCCGCTCGTTCCGGCACGCCCTGGAGGGGATCATGCAGGGCGCGGTCCAGCGCCGCGACGAGGTCGAGGCCTTGGGCCGGGACTATCTTGGTCTGCAGCGCCAACATCTGCGGGTCGAGGAGGACGATCTGCTCCCCCTGGTCGAGGCGGCGCTGTCGGATGGGGAGCTGGATGCCCTGGCAAAGGATCTTCCGTCGGGTCAGGACCCGCTGTTCGACGATCGGCTCAAGGACCGCTACCGCATGCTGGTGCAGTATCTCGCCCGCTGCGGAGCCTGATCCCGCGCGTTCCGGCCGTAGCTGGGCCCGGCCCCGCCTATCTTCGCGTGGCCATCGATGGACCGGTCTTCGTGGCTGTGCTAAATACTGTATATAAATACAGTATTCCTGGCTGCCATGTCCCATGCCGCCCCGGGCTATGCCGAGCTGCATTGCCTGTCCAACTTCACCTTTCTGACCGGGGCCTCCCACCCCGAGGAGCTGGTGCGGCGTGCCCATCGGCTGGGCTATGCGGCGCTGGCCCTCACCGACGAATGCTCCCTGGCCGGGGTCGTGCGCGCCCACGTCGAGGCCCAGGCCTGTGGGCTCAAGCTCCTGATCGGCACCGAGATCCGCCTGGACGAGGGTGCACGGCTGGTGTTGCTGGCCGTTGATCGGGCGGGCTACGGGGATCTCTGCGAGCTCATCACCCGGGGGCGGCGTCGGGCGGCCAAGGGCACCTATGATCTCGGACGCGCGGACTTGGCGCAGGGCCTCGACGGTTGTCTGGCGATCTGGCTTTCGGGAGGCGAGCCGGAGGCCGAGGGCGGGGTGGGGGCCTGGCTTGCGGGGCGCTTTGCGGGGCGGGCCTGGATCGGGGTGGCGCTGCACCGCAGCGGCGAGGACAACGACCGGCTCGCCAGCCTGGAGGCGCTCTCCGAGCGAACCGGGCTGCCCCTGGTCGCCGCCGGCGGCGTGCTCATGCACTGCCGCGTCCGCCGACCCCTGCAGGACAGCCTGACCGCCGCGCGGCTGGGTGTCCCCCTGAGCCGGGCCGGGGCCGCCCTGCAGCCCAACGCCGAGCGCCACCTGCGCCGTCGTGCCGACCTGGCCCGGCTCTATCCCCCGGCGCTGCTGGCCGAGACCCTGGAGATTACCGGACGTTGCCGCTTCTCCCTGGACGAGCTGAGCTACGAGTATCCCGACGAGCTGGTCCCGCCGGGGCGCAGCCCCGCCGCCTGGCTGCGCGAGCTGACCGAGCAGGGCCTGCGCCGGCGCTGGCCCGGCGGGGAGCCGGCCAAGGTGCGCCACCTGGTAGAGCATGAACTGGCGCTGATCGCCGAGCTTCGCTACGAGCCCTACTTCCTCACCGTGCACGACATCGTGCGCTTCGCCCGGCGTCGGGGCATCCTCTGCCAGGGCCGGGGCTCGGCGGCCAACTCCGCGGTCTGCTACGCACTGGGCATCACCGAGGTGGACCCGGCGCGCATGGAGCTGCTGTTCGAGCGCTTCATCTCGCGCGAGCGCAACGAGCCCCCGGACATCGACGTGGACTTCGAGCACCAGCGCCGCGAGGAGGTGATCCAGTACATCTACCAGAAGTACGGCCGCGAGCGGGCGGCATTGGCCGCCACGGTCATCACCTACCGGCCCAAGAGCGCGGTGCGCGACATGGGCAAGGCCCTGGGGCTCGACCTGGATCAGGTCGAGCGCCTGGCCGCCAGCCTCACTTGGTGGGACGGCCAGCATGTCGCCCTGGAGCGGCTGAGCGACGCCGGCCTGGACCCGGACAATCCGCTGCTCAAACGGGTCCTGGCACGGATCGGGGAGGTGCTCGGCTTCCCTCGGCACCTCTCCCAGCACGTGGGCGGCTTCGTGATCTCTCGCGGGCCCCTGTGCCGGCTGGTGCCTATCGAGAACGCCGCCATGGCCGATCGCACCGTCATCCAGTGGGACAAGGACGACCTGGAGGCCCTGGGGCTGCTGAAGGTGGACTGCCTGGCGCTCGGCATGCTCTCGGCCATCCGGCGGGCCTTCGATCTGGACAACGCCTATCGGGGCCGGTACGGCCCCCGGCCGGATGACCTGCTCGGCCTGGACAACATCCCTGCCGAGGACCCGGCGGTCTACCGGATGATCCAGCGCGGTGACACCGTCGGGGTGTTCCAGATCGAGTCGCGCGCCCAGATGGCCATGCTGCCGCGGCTGCGGCCCGAGTGCTTCTACGACCTGGTGATCGAGGTGGCGATCGTGCGTCCCGGCCCTATCCAGGGCGACATGGTCCACCCGTATCTGAAGCGCCGCCAGGGTCTGGAGCCCGTGACCTACCCCTCGGAGGCGGTGCGCCAAGTGCTGGGACGCACCCTGGGCGTGCCGATCTTCCAGGAGCAGGTAATCAAGGTCGCGATGGTAGCGGCGGGCTTCTCCCCGGGGGAGGCCGATCAGCTGCGCCGCTCCATCGCCGCTTGGCGCCGCCGCGGTACCCTGGAGCAGTTCGAGGGGCGGCTGGTGCGCGGCATGATGGAGCGCGGCTACGAAGAGGGGTTCGCCCGCCAGATCTACCGCCAGATCCTGGGCTTTGGCGAGTACGGCTTTCCGGAGTCCCACGCCGCCAGCTTCGCGCTGCTGGTCTATGTCTCGGCCTGGCTCAAGCGCCACCGGCCGGCGGCCTTCTTCGCCGCGCTGCTCAACAGCCAGCCCATGGGATTCTACGCGCCGGCCCAGCTGGTGCAGGCGGCCCGCCGTGCCGGGGTGGAGGTCCGGGCGGTAGACGTGCGCCACAGCCACTGGGACTGCACCCTGGAAGCGGGGGAGGATGCGGATAACGTCCCCGCGCCGGCGATGCGGCTGGGTCTGCGCATGGTCAGGGGGCTGTCCCAGGCCGCGGCCGAGCGGCTGGTGGCGGCGCGTGCCGCGGGCCCGCTCCTGGACGTGGACGATCTGGCCCATCGGGCCCTGGTGGGGCGGGTCGATCTGGAGGCCCTGGCGGCGGCCGATGCGCTGCGGGGGCTCTCGGGCGATCGCCACCGGGCCGCCTGGCAGGTCACGGGGGTCCAGGCGCCGCTGCCGCTGCTCGATCAGCCCCCTGTGGAAGCGATGGCTCCGGCGTCGGCTCAAGGCCCCCGCGAGGAAGAGATCCCCGATCTGCCCGAGCCCACCGAGGGTCAGGAGATCGTTGCGGACTATGCCAGCCTGGGGCTGAGCCTGAGGCGCCACCCGCTGGCTTTGCTGAGGGAACAGCTGCGTCGCCGCGGCCTGATCAGTGCCGCGGAGCTCCGGGCGCGGCGCCACGGCGATCGGGTGCGTGCCGGAGGGCTGGTGATCAACCGTCAGCGCCCGTCTTCGGCCAACGATGTCACCTTCATCACCCTGGAGGACGAGACGGGCCAGATCAACCTGATCGTCTGGAAGCGGCTGGCCGAGCGCCAGCGCCTGATACTGCTCAACGCCCGGTTGCTCGGCGTGCTGGGCGAGGTGCAGCGCCAGGACGGGGTGCTGCATCTGGTGGCCAGGCAGCTGCAGGATCACAGCGCACTGCTCGGGCGACTGCCGACGCGCAGCCGGGATTTTCGCTGACTTTCCCCAGCTCGCCCATTCTGTCACCGATCTGCCCGGCTCCCGTAAGATTGCCGCTCTATGCTCTCCGGCCCGAGGGTCGTCTACCTGGCCTAACCGTGAGCGACATCTCGTCCCTGCTGGTGCGAGTCGACGCCGTCAGCCCCGACCACACCATCGACGGGGTCCGAGACCTGCTGCTCTCCCCGGACTGCCGCCAGTTTCTCTCCCTTCCCGCGGTCGAGGGCGGCCGCCCCCGGGGGCGCGGTGAGCCGCTACAGGCTGCAGAACATCGGTATGTCGAGGTGCCGCTACGCGGTCGAGGAGATGCAATTGCACTTCGAGCACGACGCGCATATCGCAGAGCGCATCCTCGGATTCTTGAGGCGTCCGGGGCGCATCGGCTGAGGTCCCCGGCCGGGGGTGTCGTCCTGACGCTGGCAGCTGTCTCTCTGCCAGGCCTGTCCGGCGCTGACAGCCGATCGGTCCCTGGGCCGCGTCAGTCCATCGGTTTTGGCCTATAGTAATTGGCTGCAAGACCCTTCCCGAGGGCTCCGCGTGACAGGCATGGACATTGCGCACATGGTGGAAGGGTTTACCCTGTCCTGTCCCGGGCGGCCCCGGCGTGACCCAGGGGGCCGGCCATAACGAAAAGATCTTTGAGACCGAAGGAGGAATACTGAGATGGCTCACATAGTGGTATTGGGTGCTGGGACCGGCGGTATGCCCTGTGCATACGAGCTTCGCGACGCACTTGGGAAAGAGCACGAGATCACGATGGTCAACGAGCGGGATTACTTCCAGTTCGTTCCGTCCAATCCCTGGGTTGCAGTCGGCTGGCGCGACCGCAACAGCATCACCTTCCCCATCCGCGCCTACCTGGAGCGCAAGGGCATCAACTTCGTCGACCAGCGCTGCGACAAGATCGATCCGGCGACCAATACCCTGACCCTCGCCAACGGTAAGGGCATCAAGTACGACTATCTGATCATCGCAACCGGTCCGCGGCTGGCCTTCGAAGAGGTGCAGGGGGCGGGGCCCGACAACAACACTCACTCGGTGTGCACCATCGACCATGCCGAGAAGGCCTACGAGGACTATCAGCAATTCCTCCAGAGCCCCGGGCGGGTGATCATCGGCGCGATGCCTTTCGCGTCCTGCTTCGGGCCGGCTTACGAATATGCCTTCATCCTCGATGCGGACCTGCGCAAGCGCAAGATCCGCGACAAGGTGCCCATGACCTTCGTCACCTCCGAGCCCTACATCGGTCATCTCGGCTTGGGCGGGGTCGGCGATTCGAAGGGCATGCTCGAATCGGAGATGCGCAATCACCACATGAACTGGATCACCAACGCTAAGGTGACCAAGGTCGAGCCGGGCAAGATGTTCGTCGAGCAGTACGACGACCAGGGCCAGAAGCTCAAGGACCACGAGATTGAGTTCAAATACTCGATGATGCTGCCAGCCTTCAAGGGCGTTGACGCGGTCGCGAAGGTCGAGGGGCTGTGCAATCCCCGCGGCTTCGTGTTCGTGGACGAGTACCAACGCAACCCCAAGTACCAGAACATCTATTCGGCCGGCGTCTGCATCGCCATCCCGCCGGTGGAGGCGACGCCGGTGCCCACCGGTGCCCCGAAGACCGGCTATATGATCGAGTCCATGGTCACGGCGATCGTGCACAACATCGCCAACGAGCTGGCCGGCAAGCCGCTTGACACCAAGGCGACCTGGAACGCCATCTGCCTCGCGGACATGGGCGACACCGGCGCCGCGTTCGTGGCTCTGCCCCAGATCCCGCCGCGTAACGTGGCCTGGTTCAAGAAGGGCAAGTGGGTGCACATGGCCAAGATCGCCTTCGAGAAGTATTTCATCCGCAAGATGAAGAAGGGCACCTCGGAGCCGATCTACGAGAAGTACATCCTGAAGATGCTCGGTATCGGCAAGTTGAAATAGAAGCGGCCGTCGGCTGCGACGCGCTCGTGTCCAGGAGCGGCTTTTCGCCGCGATTGGAGCGCCGCCCGAAGCGAAGAGTCCGGCCAGATGCCGGGCTCTTTTTTTTCGGCCCCGCCCGTCGGCTGCCGGGCGGCGCGGGGCGCCCGGGGCCCCTCAGTGCAGCGCCCGGCCGGCTTCGGGTATGATCCTCAACCCGGCCCCTAGCCAGAGTCTTTGCCATGTCGGTATCGTCCGCGAACCGTCGCCGCACCGTCGGTGTCCGAGTCGGTGGAGTCACCCTCGGCGGCGGCGCGCCGGTGGTGGTGCAGTCCATGACCAACACGGACACCGCCGATGTGCAGGCGACCAGCCTGCAGGTGGCGGATCTCGCGCGCGTCGGCTCCGAGCTGGTTCGCATCACGGTGAACAACGAGGAGGCCGCCCGCGCGGTGCCCGCCATCCGTGAGGTGCTGGACCGGCGGGGGGTCTCGGTGCCGCTCATTGGCGACTTCCATTACAACGGCCACCGCTTGCTGATCCAGTATCCCGAGTGCGCCGAGGCCTTGGCCAAGTACCGCATCAACCCGGGCAACGTGGGCCGCGGCGAGAAGAAGGACACCCAATTCGCCGTCATGATCGAGACCGCCTGCCGTTACGACCGGCCGGTGCGCATCGGCGTCAATTGGGGCAGCCTGGACCCCGAGCTGGTGGCCCGCATGATGGACCAGAACGCTCGCAGCACCGAGCCCCTGGATGCCGACGAGATCACCCGCGAGATCATGGTGGCCTCGGCGCTGGACAGCGCGAGACGTGCCGAGGAGCTTGGATTGGGGCGCGACCGGATCGTGCTCTCGTGCAAGATGAGCGGGGTGCAGGACCTGATCGCGGTGTACCGGCGGCTCGCCGGCCGTTGCGACTATGCCCTGCACCTCGGGCTCACCGAGGCCGGGATGGGCTCCAAGGGCATAGTCGCGTCCACGGCGGCCCTGGCGGTACTCCTCCAAGAGGGCATAGGCGACACCATCCGGATCTCGCTCACCCCCGACCCGGGCGGCCCGAGGACCCAGGAGGTGGTCGTCGCCCAGGAGATCCTCCAGTCGATGGGCCTGCGGGCCTTCATGCCCATGGTGGTGGCCTGCCCCGGCTGCGGACGCACCACCAGCACCTATTTCCAGCAGCTCGCCCAGGACATCGAGGGCTACCTGCGGCGCAGCATGCCGGTCTGGAAGCGCGACTATCCCGGCGTCGAGAACATGACCGTGGCGGTCATGGGCTGCGTGGTCAACGGTCCTGGGGAAAGCAAGCACGCCAACATCGGCATCAGCCTTCCGGGGACCGGGGAGCGTCCGGCCGCGCCGGTCTACATCGACGGCGAGAAGACCCTGACCCTCAAGGGGGAGGGGATCACCGAGGAGTTCAAGCGTATCCTTGACGGTTACGTGCGCGCCCATTACGGACGCTGAACGCCCGACACGGGATGGGCACCGGGCTGACGCAGCGTCTATCGGCACCGCGCCTCGGGGTCAGGGGGGCTCTCCGGCGTCAGGAATCCGGTCAGCTCGCGGTAGTGCGCCCCTGCCGAGCGCAAGCTTGCGGGCGCACCCCGCTCCAGGATGCGTCCTTCGTCCATGACCAGGATCTCGTCCATGCCCTCCAGACCGCCCGCCCGGTGCGTGATCAGCAGCACGCTGCGGCCCTCCATCAACTGAAACAGCGCCTGCATCAGGGCGTGCTGGGTCGGGGCGTCCAGCCCCTCCGTGGGCTCGTCTAGGAGCAGGATCGGCGCGTCCTTGAGCAGGGCGCGGGCGATCGCGATGCGTCGCGCCTGCCCCCCCGAGAGCTTCACCCCGCCTTCCCCGACCCAGGTGTCGTAGCCCTCGGGCAGCGACTCGATCAGGTCATGGATCTGCGCCGTCCGGCAGGCCTGCTCGATGGCGCTCTGGCTGGCTTTCGGATCGGCGAGGAGCAGGTTGTCCCGGATCCGGGCGTTGAACAGATGGGTGCGCTGGGAGACCACGCCGATCTGGCGACGCACATCCTCGCCCCGGAAGGTCCGCAGGTCCTGCCCGCCCAGCAGGATGCGCCCCTGCTGGGGCTCCCAGAACCGCAACAACAGGTTGATCAGCGTCGACTTGCCGGCCCCGCTAGCGCCCAGCACCGCGAGCTTCGACCCGGCCGGCAGCCGGAAGCTCAGGCCCTCGACGGCCCGCGGGGCGTCGCGGCGGTAGCCGAAGCCGACGTCCTCGAGCTCGATCGAGTTGTCCCGGGGCCGAGGTGAGGGCCCCGGCGGCTCGCGGACCGGCACCTCGGCGTCGACGATCGCGAACAGCCGGCGCGCGGCGGCCAGGGTCTCTCCGAGCACCTGGAAGGCGCCCGGCAGCGGCAGCACGGCCTCGAAGCCCGCCAGCGTGAACAGGGCCACCATGGCGAGGCTGGCGGGGGGCAGAAGCCCCTCTCGCACCAAGGGGATGGCCAGCACCACCACGAGCCACAGAGAAAGGCCGGCGCATAGCCCCAGAAGCCCTTGGGAGACGCCGCTGAGCCCGCTCAGGCGGTCCTGATCGGCGACCAGGCGCCGGCCCAAGCGGTCGAGCTGCGCGGCCTGTGACTCGGCCGCGCCGTAGACGGCAAGCTCCGCCATCCCCTGCACCCCGTCGACCACCGCTGTACGCAGGGCGGATCGGGTCTCGACCAGCCGCTCGGCGCTCGGCCGTGCCCGCAGGCCGATCCAGAGCGGCAGGGCGACCCCAGCCAGAAGCAGAAAGCCGAGGTTCGCCAGGGCCAGGCTGGGGTGCTGCAGCCAAAGGAAGAGACTGACCGCCAGAACGCCCGCCCCGGCCACGACGATGGGCAGCAGGATGCGCAGGTACATCCCTTCCAGGCTGTCGAACGTCCGCCCGGATGCGGCTGAGCAGGTCGCCCCCGCGTGCCGCCTGGAGCCCGGCCGGGGCCAGGGGCTCGAGGTGCTCGTAGAACCAGACCCGCAGGCCGGCCAGCAGACGGAGGGTCGCCTCGTGGGTCAGCAGGCGCTCCAGATAGCGCCCGACGGTGCGGAGGATGGCGAGCGCGCGGATGCCTGCGGCCGGGGTGAAGTAGTTGATGGGCGCGCCGGCGACGCCGGCCATGGCCATGGCGGCGATGAACCAGCCCGAGAGCGCCATCAGCCCTGCGTTGGCGATCAGGGTGAGGAAGGCAAGCAGCATGCCCAGGGCCATCCAGCCGCGGTAGGGCCGGTAGAGTCTGAGCACTCTGAGCAGCTCGGTCATGTCAGCCGGCCCCGCTGGCCAGCAGCATGCGCCGGTAGAGCCCCTCTCGGGCGCCGAGCTCGTCGTGGCGGCCCTCCTCGGCCAGGCGTCCGTCGGCGATCACCAGAATACGGTCGGCGTCGCGGACGGTGCGGAGCCGGTGGGCGACGGTGAGCACCGTGCGCCCTTTGGCCAGACGCTCGATGGCGCGGGCGATCGCTTGCTCGCTCTCGGTGTCCAGGCTCGCCGTGGGCTCGTCGAAGATCACCAGCGGAGCGTCTCGCAGAAAGGCTCGGGCGAGCGCGATCCGCTGGACCTGGCCCCCGGATAGCCCCAGTCCGCTTTCGCCGACAGGGGCCTCCCAGCCCCCGGGGAGACGGCGGATGAACGCCTCGGCCCCGGCATTGCGCGCTGCTGTTTCTACGGCGCCCATGTCTGCGTCGGGGCGACCGAGGAGGATGTTGTCCAACACCGTGCCGTGGAACAGTCTCGGGCTCTGCGGGACCCAGGCGAGCTGGGCCCGCCAGGCCTCGGGATCGATCTCGGCGAGGTCCGTCCCCCCGACCCTGATGTGTCCGGCGTCGGGGCGGATGAAGCCCAACAGCAGGTTGACGACCGTGGTCTTGCCTGCGCCGCTGGGGCCGACCAACGTCGTCCGCTCACCCGCCCTGATCTTGAAGCTCAGTCCGGCCAGCGCCTCGCGGCCCGGCTCGTAGGCGAAGTGCACATCCTCGAAGCGGATGGCAAGACGGCGCCCTGTCGGGGTCGGTTGGACTCGCTTCGGGGTCGGTGGGGCGGGGTTCTCCAGCCGGTCAAGGATCTGCTCAGCGGCGCCGAGCGCCTCCAGACGGGCGTGGTAATGGGTGCCCAGGCTGCGCAGGGGCAGGTAGAGCTCGGGGGCCAGCAGCAGCACGAAGAAACCGCGCAGGAAATCCATGCGCCCCGCGAGCAGGCGAAAGCCGATCAGCACGGCGACCACGGCGATGCTCACCGTGGCGAAGAACTCCAGCACCGCCGACGACAGGAAGGCCACCCGCAGCACCGACATGGTGCTGCGGCGGTACTCGTCCGAGATGCGCGCGATGAGCTCGGCCTCCCGGCGGCTGGCGTTGAACAGCTTGAGGGTGGTGAGTCCCTGGACCATGTCCAGGAAGTGCGCACTCATGCGGGCGAGCTCCCGCCATTGACGCTGGTTGAGTCGCTCGGCCCCCTTGCCGATCAGGATCATGAACAGCGGGATCAGCGGGGCAGTGCACAGCAGCACCAGCCCCGATATCCAGTCCAGCGGGAATACGAAAGCCAGAATGGCCAACGGTAGCAACGCTGCCAGCGAAAGGGCCGGCAGATAACGGGCATAGTAGGCCTCCAGCGCCTCCACGCCGTCCACCAGGGTGTTGGCGAGCTCACCCGTGGCCTCTCCGGCCAGTCCTACCGGCCCCAGGGCCTGGAGGTGGCGGAACAGACGATCCCGCAGGGCGAGCTTGACCCGCGCGGCGCCCCTGAACGCGAGCTGCTCCGACCAACGCACGGCGGCCGCTCGCAGCAGAAACAGCCCGAGCAGCGCCCACAGGCGCGGCATGACCGCGGTCAGATCCGCGCTCCGGAAGATCACCGCGTCCACGATGCCGGCCAGCAGCCAGGACTGGGCGATCACGACCAGTCCTGCCAGGGTGCTCAGCGCCACCGCCAGGTTGACATAGGGCCCGGCCCCGCTCCGGCCGGTCCTGAGCCATTGTGCGACTGTCTTCGGGTCCGGCATCGGCTCGGCGGCTGGCCAGGCGCTCCGGCGGAGCGCCGGGGATTGCCTCGGACGGGAAGGCCCGGCCCCTTGCCGGGGCCGGGCCGTCACTCGCGCAGCGCGGCTACTTGGAGCATTCCTCCTCGTCGAGGCAGGACTCGTTCTCCAGCCACATGACATTGATCACGCCGAAGGACATGGCGAGCAGGACGCCGAGGATCCAGGTGAAGTACCACATCTGTAGATCTCCGATTCTGTTCTTAGCCCGATGGCATCCCCTCGGGCGAGCCGATCAATAGGCGAGGTGCTCTTGCTCACGGATCTCGGCGACCGTGACCCTGCGCCACATCTTGTAGTAGGTCCAGCCCGTATAGGACAGGATGATAGGCACGAACAGGACCGCCGCCCAGAACATCACCGTGAGGGTCCGATGGCTCGAGGTGGCGTCCCAGACCGTCAGGCTACTCACGGGATTGGTGCTCGAGGGCAGGATGAAGGGGAACATCGAGACGCCGGCGGTGAGGATCACCCCGGCCTGTGCGAGCGAGCTGGTGAGCAGTCCCAGGCCCGGGCGGTTGGCACGCGCGAGCAGCCAGGTCAGGGCGGCACCACCGAGTCCCAGGATCGGGAAGACCCAGGTGAGCGGGTACGCCTTGTAGTTTGCCATCCAGGCCCCCGCGGCGATCTGCACCTCCTTGGCCAGGGGATTGGGGCTGGCGTCAAGGGGGGGCATGGAGACCACGCGGTACCCGTCGACGCCGAGCGCCAGCCAGACCCCCGCCAGGGCGAAGGTGGCGATCACGAGCAGCGCGGCCCGCTGGGCGGCCGTGCGGGCCCGGCCCGCCATGGGCTCCTCGGTACGCAGCTGCAGCCACACGGCCCCCTGCATGATGATCATGGACAGGCTGACCAGCCCGCAGAGCAGCGCAAAGGGATTGAGCAGGCCGAAGAAGCCGCCGGTGTAGAAGGGCCGCAGCAAGGCATCGAAATGGAAGGGTACCCCCTGGAGCAGGTTGCCAAAGGCCACGCCGAATACCAGGGCCGGGATGGCCCCCCCGACGAACAGGCCCCAGTCCCAGGCGTTGCGCCAGCGCGGGTCGTCGACTTTGGACCGGTAGTCGAAGCCGACCGGACGGAAGAACAGCGCGAACAGCACCAGCAGCATGGCGAAATAAAAGCCCGAGAAAGCCGCGGCGTATACCGCCGGCCAGGCGGCGAAGATCGCCCCGCCGGCGGTGATCAGCCACACCTGGTTACCGTCCCAGTGGGGTCCCACGGTGTTGATGATGACCCGGCGCTCCTCGTCCTTCTTGCCGAGGAAAGGCAGCAGCGCACCCACACCCATGTCCATGCCGTCGGTGACGGCGAAGCCGATTAGCAGCACGCCGACCAGGACCCACCAGATGAGCTTGAGCACTTCGTAATCGATGATCATCCCGAGGTCCTCCGATTAGTCTTCACGCGGCCGCTGTGGGGCCGTGGCCAGGGTCGCCATGCCGGCCGAGCCACTCTCGAAGTGATAGCGCCCGGTGTGCAGGGAGCTGGGTCCCATGCGGCTGAACTTGAACATCAGGTAGATCTCGATGATCGCGAGCCCCGTATAGAAGACCCCGAACCCGATCAGGCTGATGAGCACGTCACTGGCCTGGAGGCTGGAGGTGGCCAGGAAGGTGGGCAGCACTTCGCCGATGGCCCAGGGCTGGCGGCCGTACTCGGCCACGAGCCAGCCTGTCTCGACCCCGATCCAGGGTATCGGGATGCTGTACAGGAACAGCCGCAGCAGCCAGGGGTGCTTCTCGACCCGCCGCCGGGCCATGAGATAAAAGCCCGAGACGAACAGGAACAGCATCCACACTCCGGTGAAGACCATCACGCGGAAGCTCCAGAACACCGGACCGACGTTGGGGATGGAGTCCCGGACGGCCGCCGCGATCTGCGCCTCGGTGGCATCGGTGACGTGCTCGGTGTAGCGCTTGAGCAGCAGCCCGTAGCCGAGGTCCTTCTTGTGGGCCTGGAACTGGGCGCGATCTTCGGCGCTGGCGCTGCCGTCCCGGATCTTCCGCAGCGCGCCATAAGCGACGATGCCGCTGCGAATGCGCTTCTCGTGCTGGGCCAGCAGGTCCTTGAGGCCGATGACCGGCTTGTCCACCGAGCGGGTCGCAATCAGGCCGAGCACCCAAGGCACCCTGAGCGCGTCCTCGGTCTCCTGGGCCTGGGTGTTGGGCAGGCCGAATACCGTGAAGGCAGCCGGCGGCGTTTGGGTCTCCCATTCCGCCTCAATGGCGGCCAGCTTGACCTTCTGCACGTCGCCGACCTCGTAGCCGGACTCGTCGCCCAGGACGATGACCGAGAGCGCCGAGGCCAGACCGAAGCCCACGGCCACGGCGAACGAGCGGCGCGCGAAGCCCAGGTCGCGGCGCTTGAGCAGGTAGAAGGCGCTGATGCCGGCGACGAACATGGCGGCAGTGACATAGCCGCCCGAGACGGTGTGCACGAACTTCACCTGGGCCACCGGGTTGAGCAGCAGGTCGGCGAAGCTCTGCATCTCCATGCGCATGGTCTCCGCGCTGAACTCCGCGCCCACCGGGTTCTGCATCCAGCCGTTGGCGATCAGGATCCAGAGCGCGGACAGGTTCGAGCCGAGGGCCGTGAGGAAGGTTACGGCCAGGTGCTGGCGCTTGGACAGGCGCTCCCAGCCGAGAAAGAACAGCCCGATGAAGGTGGACTCCAGGAAGAAGGCCATCAGTCCTTCGATGGCGAGCGGCGCCCCGAAGACGTCGCCCACGTAATGGGAGTAATAGGCCCAGTTGGTCCCGAATTCGAACTCCATGGTCAGGCCGGTGGTGACCCCCAAGGCGAAGTTGATACCGAACAGCTTGCCCCAGAACTTGGTCATGTCCCTGTAGACCTCTTTGCCGGTCATCACGTACACCGACTCCATGATGACCAGGATCCAGGACATCCCCAGGGTCAAGGGCACGAACAGGAAGTGGTAGAGCGCGGTGGCCGCAAACTGTATCCGCGACAGATCGATCATCGACGGCTCGAGCATGGAGTGGCTCCCGGGGTGTTACGACAAATGTACCCTAAGCGACGAAAGGGACCGACCGGTTCCGGACGATCAGCGATTCGACGTCGCCCCACCTGCTGTTGCGCTGATGGGGCGTCCCGCGCTAAAGGTAGTCGCGCCCACGCCCTTTGGCATTGCGAATTCGCAAAACCCGTAGCACTTGACCGGCTATTCGTACGGGGTGAAGTGGGCGAGGCGGCGAGGAGGCGCCGAGTATGGATGGATGTGTCGGAGCGCTTCGACCGGTCGCTAACCCGCATTTCTGTCCCGAGTGCGCCGCAGCACCAGGATGGTGATCAATGCGGGCTAAGGGTTGGCTGCGGGCCGACCAGCCCCAGCGCCCAGCCTTCCATCGTCGTGTTGGCGACGGGCATGGGGGCCTCGAGGAACGTGACGACAAAGCGGTCGGGCAGCTCGCAGATGCCGATGACGCGCGGTCGCGCGGCCATGGCCCGCGCTTCGGGCAGGGTGATGCCGAAGCACAGCACGACGCTCCTGGCACTCAGGATGTCCTCGCTGACCCGGCCTTGCCGCAGTCCCCGCGTATGGGCGAGGTGGTCGAAGACCGCTACCAGGCAGGCGAGCGGGTGCTCTTCGATCCTGGCCTTGAAGTATTCGATGACGTCATCGATGCTCCGACAGTCGGTCTCGCCCTTTTCGATCTCGAGGGTGAACACCGCATAGGTCTCTTGCGCAAGACAGGTTTTCATCGGACGGAATGGCCTGAATCCGGCGGCGCGGGCCGCGCAAGCTTCAGAATTTAGGCGCGGTTGCCGCCTCGGTGCATTGAAATTTCTCAATCCGCCAAGCGCCGCCGAGCGGGTGGTCAGCCTTCGGCGATGCGCTCCAGATTGCGCACGTCCACGAGGAAATGGCTGGGCCCGCTCTCGACCAGCAGGCTCTGGCGCCTGAGCTCCGCAATGGTGCGGCTCGCCGTCTCCGTGGTGATACCGAGCATGGCTCCCATGTCCTCGCGGCTGAACAGCTCGCACTCGCTCTTTGCCTCGTCGCGCACGAGACGCAAGAGCAGGCGAGCGACCCGCTGCTTCGCGGCCCCGGTCGAGAGCTCCGTGAGCCAGGCGTCCGCCTCGCTGAGAGCCCTGTGCCAACGGTTCAGCAGCTCCCGGTGTAGCGCGGGGCTCTCCCGGCTCAGCCGCTCGACCACGGGGGCTGGAAGGCTGCAGACCTCTGTCGCCTGGAGCGCCACGGCGTGGTGCTGGTAGGGCTGGCCGACGAGGGCCTCCAGCCCCGTGACGTCGGTGGTCTTGACCAGGCGCACGATGCGCTGGGCCCCGTCCGGCAGGTACTGGACCAGCTTGAGCAGACCCGAGCGCACTGTATACATAGAGGTCGCCGGCTCCCCGGCGCGGTAAAGCGCGGAGCCGGCGGCCAGGGAGAACTGGTCTATGGGTTGATGAATGGCCTCGAAGTCCTTCTCCTCGAGACCGGCGAATAGCACCGACGCGCGCAACGTGCAGTGGCGGCAGTCCGCCTCACCGCTCCAGGCCTGCCGCAGACTGACGATCTTCACGATCCAAGACCCGCGGCAGCGCCCGCATCCGTCCTCGGATGGTGGTCCCGAGCCCGGAGCGGGGCGGCCGGCGAGATGTCGGGGGCTTCCCGACGGCTCAAGCTGCTGCCACCTTCGGCAGGTGGGCCAGGGAATCGGCGATCGCCTCGGCCGGATACTCGTAGTCCTCCAGCTCTCCGCTGAAGTAGCGGTCGTAAGACGACATGTCGAAGTGGCCGTGGCCCGAGAGGTTGAACAGCAGGGTCTTGGGCTCCCCGGTCTCGGTGCAGCGGCGCGCCTCCCGGATGCAGGCGGCGATGGCGTGGCAGGACTCGGGCGCGGGGATGATGGCCTCGGTGCGGGCGAACAGCACGCCGGCCTCGAAGGTCTCGAGCTGCGGGATCGCCACGGCATCGACCAGTCCCTCGTGATGGAGCTGGCTGACCAGGGCAGAATCACCGTGGTAGCGCAGGCCGCCGGCGTGGATGCCCGGGGGCATGAAATCGTGCCCTAGGGTGTACATCTTCATCAGCGGGGTGAGTCCGGCCGTGTCGCCGAAGTCGTAGGTGTACAGGCCCTTGGTCAGGGTCGGGCAGGAGCTGGGCTCGGCGGCGACCAGGGTCACGTCCTTGCCCGCGGCCTTGTCGGCGAAGAAGGGAAAGGCGATGCCGGAGAAGTTGGAGCCGCCGCCGCAGCAGGCGATGACCACGTCCGGGTATTCGCCGACCATCTCCATTTGCTTCTTCGCCTCCTGGCCGACGACGGTCTGGTGCAGGCAGACGTGGTTGAGCACCGATCCCAGGGCGTAGTTGGTGTCCTTGCGCCCGGCGGCCTCTTCCACGGCCTCGGAGATCGCGATCCCCAGCGAGCCCGGGGAGTCCGGGTGGCTGGCCAGGATGCGGCGGCCCGACTCGGTCAGATTGGTGGGGCTGGCGAAGACCTCCGCACCCCAGGTCTGCATCATGGAGCGCCGATAAGGCTTCTGGTGATAGCTGACCTTGACCATGTAGACCCGCACGTCCAGCCCGAACAGCCGTCCGGCCAGGGCGAGGGAGCTGCCCCACTGGCCCGCACCGGTCTCCGTGGACAGCCGGTTGATCCCGGCCTGCTTGTTGTAGTAGGCCTGGGCGACGGCGGTGTTGGGCTTATGGGAGCCCGCCGGGCTGACCGACTCGTTCTTGAAGAAGATCTTGGCCGGGGTGCCCAGGGCCTTCTCCAGTCGGTAGGCCCGGTGCAAGGGCGACGGCCGCCAGAGCGCCAGGGCCTCACGCACCGGCTCGGGGATCGGTATCCACCGCTCCGTGCTCATCTCGTGCTTGACCAGCTCCTCGGGGAAGATAGCCAGCATGGCCTGCGGAGGTACCGGTTTGCCGTCCGGGCCCAGGTAAGGAAAGGGCGGATTGGGCATGTCCGCGATCACGTTGTACCAATGGGTGGGGATGTGCGACTCGTCGAGCAGGATCTTGGTCTGCATTCAGGGGTCCTCCGGTCCGGGGCAGATGGTCGTTCTGGACTGCGGTCGCACCGTCCTGGCTTTTATGTGTCTATAGATATGCCGTAAAATGCGAATAATCACATATTCCATGAAGGATAGGCGAGCTCGCAGCGCTGGCTCGCTACCTTATATGGCTTCCTCGCCCGATTCCATTCCCAGGGTCTGTCCGAGAGCCGCGGAGCCGCCGGCCAGGTCGAGAGTGCGTTGGAGATCGGTCGCCTGAGGCCGCCGTACCAGGACATCGTCGACCTCCCCGGCGGCGAGCGCGTGGCCGATCAGGGTCTTGTCTCGCCCGCATGTCCGTCTCGACGGCACCGTCATGGAGGCGCTGGAGTTTTTCCTGCACACCGAGTCCTCACCACGATGCCGAAGACGGGTCTGGTCGCCGCCCACTTGAGAGATCGCTCATGTCTTTGATCACCCTGCGCAATCTTCATCTCGCTCTCGGCGGGCCCGAGCTGTTCGCGGGCGCGGATCTCGTGATCGAGCCGGGGGAGCGGATCTGTCTCGTCGGTCGCAACGGAGCTGGAAAGTCCACGCTGTTGCAAGTCATCGCCGGCGAGCTCAGGCCCGACGAAGGGGAGCGGGTGACGGCCCAAGGGCTACGCGTCAGTCGGCTGACTCAAGAGGTCCCCCAAGGGCAAAGCGGCAGCGTATTTCAGCTCGTTGCCGCAGGGCTGGGGCCTCTGGCGGCGCTGATGGAGCGCTACCACGCGGCAAGCCAGCGGCTCGTGCGTGACCCCGGCGAGGCGGCGTTGGCGGCGCTCGCGGGCATTCACCACGAGCTGGATGCGGCCGACGGTTGGAGCGCCGAGCAGCGGGTCGAGACCGTGATATCCCGGCTGGGGCTCGATGCGGACGCCGAATTCTCCTCGCTGTCTGGGGGTCTCAAGCGGCGGGTGATGCTCGCCCGCGCCCTGGTAACCGGCCCGGACCTGCTCCTCCTCGACGAGCCCACCAACCACCTGGACATCGACTCGATCGCTTGGCTGGAGGCCTTCCTGCTCGATTTCCCCGGCGCGCTGATGTTTGTGACGCACGACCGGGCCTTCTTGCGGCGGCTGGCCACCCGCATCGTGGAGCTGGATCGCGGACGCCTGCGGTCCTGGCCCGGCGACTACGACCAGTATCTCCGGCGCCGGGAAGAGGCCCTCGAAGCCGAGGATCGGGCCGATGCGTTGTTCGACAAGCGACTCGCCCAGGAAGAGACGTGGATCCGCCAGGGCATCAAAGCCCGTCGCACGCGCAACGAGGGGCGGGTGCGCGCCTTGGAGGCGATGCGTCAGGAAAGGGGGCGGCGCCGAGAGCAGATCGGGCAGGCCCGAATGCAGATCCAGGTGGGGGAGCTGTCCGGCCGTCTCGCGATCGAGGCCGAGCACCTCAGCTACGCGTGGAGTGGGCGCCCCATCGTCGAGGACCTGTCGGTGACCATCCTGCGCGGTGACAAGATCGGCATCGTCGGGCCCAACGGGTGCGGCAAGACGACGCTGCTAAGATTGTTGCTGGGCGAGCTGCCCCCGGATAGCGGACAGGTGCGCCTGGGCACCCGGCTGGAGATCGCTTATTTCGACCAGATGCGGGCCCAGCTCGATCCGGACCGCTCGGTCCAAGACAACGTCGCCGAAGGCAGGGAGAAGATCGAGACCCGCGGCAAGCCGCGGCACGTCATCAGCTACCTGCAGGATTTCCTGTTCACCGCCGATCGGGCTCGCCAGCCCGTGCGGGCCCTCTCCGGCGGCGAGCGCAATCGGCTGCTGCTCGCCCGTCTGTTTGCCCGACCGGCCAACATGCTCGTGCTTGATGAGCCGACCAACGATCTGGACGTGGAGACCTTGGAGCTGCTGGAGGCCCTGGTGGTGGATTTCCCGGGCAGCGTGCTGGTGGTGAGTCATGACCGGGCCTTTCTCGACAACGCGGTCAACGGCGTGCTTGCTTTTGAGGGCATTGGGACGGTGCGCGACTACGTCGGAGGATACTCGGACTGGTTGCGCCAGCGCACCCCGGTGACGGAGGCGCCTCGCCCTGGTTCCCAGCGCGAGGAAGAGCGAGCGGTGAGACCGCGCACTGCCTCGCGCAAGCTCAGCTACAAGGACCAGCGTGAGCTCGACGCGCTGCCCGAGCGCATCGAGCAGCTCGAGACCCAGCTTTCGGATCTCCAGGCCCGGATGTCCGAGCCGGAGCTCTATCGATCCACGGCCCAGGAGGTCTCCGCCGCGAAGGCGAGCTACAAGTCCCTTGAGGACGCGCTGGCGGTTGCCTACGAGCGGTGGGCCGAGCTGGAAGGGCGCTAGCGAGCCCCGCAGACGCGTCGCGGCGGAAGATCCGAGCGGGGGATTGCCGGATTAGCTGACAATTGTCAAGCGGATTCATTGCGACCTTATTGTTTTCGTGCTAACAAATACTTATCAGCTCTCTGTGTCAGAAGTGACCCAGGGCGCGTGCTTGCGGGCGGCAGCCCGCCGTCTCTGGCTTCAGAGGCCCCCTATGAAAAAGATCGCTGTGGTTTTCGCGCTGGCTGGGTTGGGACTGGCTCAGGGCGGTGTCGCTTGGGGTGCCGGTTCCGGAGGCGTACTGGCACCGGCTGTTCGACCGGGCTGGACCCCGCAGCTGATGCTGGGCGACCCAGCGGGGTGTCTCGAGCCCGGCGTCGGGGAGGACGCGATCTCCGGGTTGCAGCCCTCGCCGGGCTGCACGGGGCTCCAGCCGCCCAGCGGCAGTATCCGGCCCCAGCTCAACATAAACCGATTCGAGAACGACGGGGTTCGGCTTACCACCACGGAGATGAACCCCCGCTACTTCATGAATGTGGCGCCGGGTCTGGCACTTGGCCTGGGGCCCGGTTTGGGCTACGTGCGAACGCAGACCGACGCCGGGAAGGGTCCGGATCTCTGGGCGGTCCAGATCGGCGCCGATCTGGATTATCGTCAGGGCCCGCTGTTCCTGGGTGTAGGCACGCGCTATCAGTGGACCGAAAACGGCCGCATCGGCGCTTCCAGCATTGGCGCCGACAATTGGCTGACGACCCTGAAGCTGGGGGTGAAGTTCTAGCCCGCCTTTCTTGCCAGGACTCGTCGCGAGGCGTCCGAGGTGCTCGTGGATGCCGGGCGTGCGACGGACCGGGCGCCGCAGCAGGAGCTTGGTGAGCTGTGCGGGCCAGCCCGCGCGGCTCTCGCCGGGCGAGAGCGCTCGTCGGGAATGCTGAGATAGCTTCTATGTAGCCCAAGAGTGTCCGCTACAGGTCCCAGCCTGATCCGGGTCGGCGGGGGCCCTTAGGGGGCCGGTTGGTCCTCGGTTTCCTTGCCGGATGCTGTTCACCGAGCGCTATCGACAAACCGTCTCCCGCTCCGGGCTAGCGCCGGATCCCTGCCAGGAGGCCGTCGTCGAGGCACTCGACCGGCTCAGCGCGGCGGCCGCCCCCGAAGATCGCTACGCAGGCGAGCGTCTCGCCTTCGAATTCAGGCGCACCGCCAGCCGACTGCAGGAGATGCAGGCCCGGGCTTATCTCGGGCTCAGCCACCGAGGCGAGCCCGCTGCCCCGGCGTTTGCCCGGGACCCCCTCGGGGAGCGTTGGCTCAACCGATCGGCGATACGCCGATCAGCCAGGCGTGCAGACGCAGCACGACAGCGGCGTATAGACCCAGACCGAGGATCACCGCGACGGCGTCGTTGACGCCGCTACGCGGCAGCTGCGGCACCCAGGGCTCCGCCCGGCGCTTCAGGGAGATGCGATCGGCCACGCCCCAGGCCAGGAAGCTGCCGAACAGCAGGACATCGGCGAGCGTGCCGTTGGCGAGCAGGTGGGCGAACGCCCAGAGCTTGGTGGCGGCCAGCATGGGGTGTTTGGTCGCCGCCTGGATGCGCCCGGGCAGATAGGTCGCGAGCAGCAGGGGGAACAGCGGGATCAGAAGGATGAGCGTCAGGTGGCGCAGCCAGTCCGGCGGGGTGTAGAGGACCAGCGGCTGCTGGCGGGCGATGCCGTAGCCCCAGACGATGAGCACCAGACCAAGCGCAGCGACCAGGGAGTACAGGCCCTTCCAGGGCCACTCGCCGATGCGATCGATCATGCGCTGCCGCCATTCGCCGGCCACCATGGCCACTGAGTGCGCCCCGAAGAAGACGACAAGTCCGACGATCAGAATTCCCATCTCTCAGCCCCCTCGAACATGGCCGCCCGAACCCTGGCGAAGACGGGCCTGTGCGCTCATTCGTCCAGCTCCGGGTAATGGCGAAAGATGCCGTTCTGGTTGAATGGGAGGCGTCGCGCCGACGCCAGGTATGCGGCGATCCTCGGGCGCTGTGCGACCCGTCCGTGCAGCTCTACCAATCTGGGTATCCGCGGCGCCAGGCGCTCCATCATTGCAGGGAAACCGTAGCGCAGTCCAGCGATGATCTGGAACAGGGACAGGTCCACGTAGGACAGGCTGCGGCCCACCGTGTGGCCCCGACCGCCGCCGTTGAGCTCGAGCACGCGCTCGAAGTAGCCGAGCAGCTCCGGGGCACGCTCTTCGGTGAAGAACCTCGCTCGCCGTAACGCCTCCGGCCTCTGGTCCTCGTAGTACAGGCTGGCCGCGATCGGGTGATGGGTATCGTGGATGTCCACGACTAGATCCTCGACCGTGAGCTGCAACTGGTGCGCCCAGAGCCGGCCGGGCTCTGCCTTGGGTGCCAGCCCCAGCCGCGCTCCCAGGTAATGCAGGATGTTCGCGGTCTGGGCGATCGTCAACCGCCCCGCACGCAGGAAGGGCGGTGCGAACGGCGGCCGGTCGAGCCCAGGCCCTTCCATCAGCCGGGTCATCTCCGCCATGCCCAGGCCGTGCCCGCGCCGGCGTGCCACGTCCACGTAGTTGGCGCCCGCCTCTTCAAGCGCGAGGCGGACGAATTCGCCCCGCCCCTGAATGTCGGGCCAGTAAAACAGCTCGTAGTGCATGACAGGCCTCACCCACAAGACGCGCCGCGCAGGTCTCGGGAGTGCCGCTCCGCAGGCCTGCATCGCTGCTGTGGGCAAGCGTAGCAGAGGTGGCAAGGCGCAGGGGCTCGGCCGCCGGCGTGTCGACGGTCTCGTGGGCACCCTTGGTGTAGACTTTGGATAGCCGGACGGACTCCTGGAGCCCTCGGGCTTCAGACGTGCATCCGACCACGGCCGGTAAAGGGCAGCCCGGGCGCCGGCGTATCCGTTCCGATCCCACCCCGACAAGGAGCCTATCGATGAGCGCAAAGACCATCCGAATCGCTGTTGTTCTCGCGTCGGCCATGCTGCCTGCTGCAGCCCCGCTTGCCGTCGCAGGGGAGCCGGCGGGGCAGGCGAGCATGGAGCACGTGAAAAAGGAGGTCAAGGATGCCGCCGAGGCGATCAAGGACTATTCCGCGGCGCAGCGGGACCAGGCCGTGGCAGAGAGCAAGGCCGCGCTGGACGAGCTGGATACCCGCATGGATCGTCTGCGGGCGAAAGTCCGGCACGACTGGGGCGCCATGGACCAAGCCGCACGCGACAGAGCCGCCAAGGCACTGGACCACCTCGGGAAGCAGCGCGAGCAGGTGGCTGAATGGTATGGCGGTCTGAAGCACAGCTCGGTGGAGGACTGGCAACAGGTGAAGCAGGGATTCTCGGCCTCTTACGAGGCGCTGAAGGCGTCCTGGAAGGAAACGGAGAAGTCACTCGGGGGCGGTCATTGATGCCGCTTCCCGCGGTGAGCGCCCACCGCTTGCGGGTGGTAGGGGGGTGCGGGTGCGGTGCACCCATAGCGGTCGGGGGCTGCTTGACTTTTCGGCGTAGATGATAATAATTCGCATTTCTTCCTTCCCCTCTGGATTTGCCCGTCATGCCCACCCATCTCGGAGAGATGCGCACCGGAGACCGCGGTCGCATACTCGGCTTCGCCCCGGGCGATAAGGCGTTCAGAAAGAAGCTGCTTGCCCTGGGGCTGACCGCCGGTACCGAGCTGCAGGTGGTGAGGGTGGCGCCCTTGGGAGATCCGGTAGAGATCCGGGTGCGCGGCTTCTCCCTGAGCCTGCGCCGGGAAGAGGCGGCCATCGTGCGGGTCGAGGGCCTCGAATGAGCCAGGCGACCATCGCCCTCTGCGGCAACCCCAACTGTGGCAAGACGACCCTGTTCAACGCCCTGACCGGGGCCCGCCAGCACGTCGGCAACTGGCCGGGGGTGACGGTCGACAAGAAGACCGGCGAGTACCGCCACGGGGGCGGCATCGTGGAGGTGGTCGATCTGCCCGGTATCTATTCCCTGGACCTGCCCCACGGGGCCTCCTCGGTGGACGAGCAGATCGCGCGCGATTACATCCTCTCGGGTGAGCCCGGCCTGGTGGTCAATATCGTCGACGGGGCGAACCTGGAGCGCAACCTGTACCTCACCAGCCAGCTGCTGGAGATGCGGGTGCCGATGCTGGTGGCCGTCAACATGATGGACAAGGCCCGGCGGCTGGGATTGCAGATCGACTTGGCGGGGTTGTCCGCCCAGCTCGGCTGTCCCGTGGTTCCGCTGGTGGCCTCCCGCGAGAGCGGTGTGGCGGAGCTTCGCGAGGCGGCCGCCCGGGCCATCGCCGAGCCCCAGCGTCCCGCCACGGCTATCGCCTACGGGTCCGTGCTGGACCGGGGGATCGCCGAGCTGCTGCCGCTGCTGCGGGAGCGGGCCGAGACCCAGGGGGTGGACCCCCACTGGCTGGCCCTGAAGCTGCTGGAAGGGGAGTCCCTGGCGCTGCAGCTGGGCACCGCCGAGGCCTGCGACAAGGCCCAGGCCTGGTCGCGGGAGGTGGAGGCGCAGACCGGCGACGAGGTGGATATCCTGCTGGCCGATGCGCGCTACGATTTCGTGCACGGGGTGGTCAGGCACTGCCAGCACGCCCAGGGCGAGGTGGCACGCAACCTGACCGGGCTGATCGACCGGGTGGTGCTCAACCGCGCCCTGGGCATCCCGATCTTCCTGGTGGTCATGTACCTGATGTTCATGTTCACCATCAAGATCGGCGGGGCCTTCGTGGACTTCTTCGATCAGGCCGCGGCGGCGTTGTTCGTGGATGGGGCCAAGGCCCTGCTGAGTCACCTGGGCAGCCCCGGCTGGTTGGAGGTGGTGCTTGCCGACGGCCTGGGCGGCGGGGTGCGCACGGTCGCCTCGTTCATCCCCATCGTCGGTTTTCTGTTCCTGTTCCTGTCGGTGCTGGAGGACTCGGGCTACATGGCCCGGGCGGCCTTCGTGATGGACCGGCTGATGCGCGGGGTGGGTTTGCCGGGCAAGTCCTTCGTGCCGCTGATCGTCGGCTTCGGTTGCAATGTGCCGGCGATCATGGCCACCCGCACCCTGGAGACCTCCCGCGACCGGCTGCTCACCGTGCTCATGGCCCCGTTCATGTCCTGCGGCGCGCGCCTGCCGGTCTATGCGCTGTTCGCTGCGGCCTTCTTCCCGGTAGGTGGGCAGAATCTGGTGTTCCTGCTCTATCTCATCGGCATCGCGGTGGCGGTGCTCACCGGGCTGGTCATGAAGAGCACCCTGCTGCGCGGTGAGTCGGCGCCCTTTGTCATGGAGATGCCTACCTACCACCTGCCCACCGCCAAAGGCGTGGGCATACGTACCCTGGAGCGCACCAGCTCCTTCGTTGTCAAGGCGGGGGGCATCATCGTGCCCATGGTGATGGTGCTGGCGGTGCTCAACTCCACCGGCATCAACGGCAGCTTCGGCAACGAGAACACCGACCGCTCGGTGCTCTCCCAGATCGGCCGCGGCCTGACCCCGGTGTTCCAGCCCATGGGGGTGCGGGACGACAACTGGCCGGCCACGGTGGGCGTGTTCACCGGCATCCTCGCCAAGGAGGCCGTGGTGGGGACCCTCAACACCCTTTACACCGAGCTGGGAGCGGACCCCGCAGGCCGGCAGGCGGCCGCTGCTCCTTTCAATCTCTGGAGTGCCCTGGGTGCTGCCGTGGCGAGCATCCCGACCAACGTTGCGGCCGCTCTGGGCTCCGCCTCCGATCCTCTGGGGATGAATATCGGGGACGTCTCCAACGCCGCGCAAGCGGCCAAGCAGCAGGCGGTAGCGGTCGGTACTTTCTCGGCGATGGTCGCCCGCTTCGACGGGCGTATCGGCGCCTTCGCTTATCTGCTTTTCATCCTGCTGTACTCCCCCTGTACCGCGGCCACGGCCGCTATCTATCGCGAGGTCGGCGGTCGTTGGAGTCTGTTCGTTGTCGCCTGGACCACCGGCCTTGCCTGGTCCGCCGGGACGCTCGCTTATCAGGCCGGGACCTTCGCCGCTCATCCGGCGGCCTCCACGGCCTGGCTGCTGGGCATACTATCGGTGCTCGCCGCGGTACTCTGGACCCTGCGCAGCTGGGGGCGCCGCCGCGGGCGGGCCGCAGCCCTCGCGGTCGGCTAGACAAGAGACAGGCGCCGCAGGAGGAGGACGCAATGATCCTGTCGGACATCCGCCGCTATCTTCGGGTCAATCGCCGAGCAGCGGTATACGATCTCGCCGTGCATTTCGACTGCTCGCCGGACGCCATCCGCGGCATGCTCTTCGAATGGGAGCGCCGCGGCCAGGTGCGGCGCCTGCCCGGCGGTACCCCCTGCAGCAGCGGATGCTGCAAGTGCGACCCCGCCAGCGTGGAGATTTACGAGTGGTGCGGACGGGAGAGTTGAGCGTCGCTGCGGGGCGATAGTCGGGATCAGGGGAGCGGGCTTTCGCCCGGGGAGCCTCTTGGCAGCACGACGTCCACTCGCAACCCGCCCAGGGAGAGCGCGCGCGAAAAGCCGATTGTTCCTCCATACAGCTTGACGACGTCTTTGGCGATCGCCAGCCCCAGGCCATGGCCGGAGACGTTTTCGTCGGCGCGCACGCCGCGTTGGGTCAGCTGGCCGATCAGGTCGTCGGATACCCCGGGCCCGTCGTCCTCTACGCTGACTTGCAGCCCTCCGGATTCCTCCCTGGCGGTCACCCGGATCCGCCGTTCCGCCCATTTGCAGGCATTGTCCAGAAGGTTACCGAGGAGCTCCAGCAGGTCCTCGCGATCGAGATGCACCGGCGAGTGGGTCTGGTCATCGAATCGTACATCGAGATGTCGGGCGGCGTGCATGTGCTGCAAAGCGTCGATAAGGTCCCGGATATCCCGTCCGGGGACAAACAGCTGCCCGGCCTGGCCGACACCGGCCAGACGGGCGCGGCCGAGCTCGCGCTCGAGCAGGGCGCGGATGCGCTCGGTCTGGGTCTTCAGGTGCCCCCGGTCCAATGACGGGTCCGCTGCGTCAAGTCCCTGGGTCAGCAGGCTGAGCGGAGCCTTGAGGGCATGGGCCAGGTTGCCGAGTGCATGGCGGGACCGCTCCAGGCGCCCGCTCAGCAGACCGAGCAGGCGGTTGAGCTCCTGGACCAGGGGCAGGACTTCGCTCGGTACGTCTTCGCCCAGGGTGGCGACTGCACCGTCGGCGAGCCGGCGGATGTCCTGACGCACCGGCTCGAGCCGCCGGAACGAGCGGCGCAGGATCAGCTGCTGCACGGCGAGCAGCAAAGCGACCGTCAGCAGCATCAGCCCGGCCAGCACCCACTGGAAGCGAGCGATCTCGGCATCCACGGGGGTCAGGTCTTCGGCCACCGTCACCACGAGGGGCTCGGCTCGGCCGTCGGCCTCGCGGGCATAGCCCGCCGCCAGGATCAGCAGCCGCTGGTCTTCAGGTCCGGGAGCGTGCAGCACCCGACTTTCGCCGGTCGCGAGGCCAGGCATCGGCAGCTCGCGGTCCCACAGGGAGCGCGAGCGCTCGATCGCGCCATCGGGCAGGCGTACCGCGTAGTAATGGCCGGAGTAGACCTTCTGGTATACCGCCGGGATGCGCCCGAGGCGCGGGCCGGTGTTTGCTGAGGCGCGGTGCGTCGCGGCGAACGCGGCCAGGAGCTGCTCGGCGTCGTGCTCCAGGCGCGAGAGCACGAAGTGCTCGGTGAGCTGGCGTACGGCCAGGGCACTCGCCCACCAGAGAAGCCCGAGCAGCACCACCAGGCTCACGCCGAGGCCGAGCTGCAAGCGGCGCTCCAGGGATCTCATTCAGGCTCGTCCTCGAGCACGTAGCCCTGGCCGCGGCGGGTAGCGAACAGCCCGGCGCCGAGCTTGTCGCGCAGTCGGCGCATGTAGACTTCGATCAGGTTGCTGTCTCGGTCGAAGTCCTGGTCGTAGACGTGCTCGGTGAGCCGGGTCTTGGACAGGACGTGGCCCGGGTGCAGCATGAAGTAGCGCAGCAGCCGAAACTCGGTGCCGGTCAGGGCGACGGTCGTCGCACCGTCGAGAATCACCTCCTGGCGCGATTCGTCCAGGCGCAGCCGCCGGGTGCGGATCACCGGCTCGCCGCGGCCCTCGCTGCGGCGCAGCACCGCCTGGATGCGGGCCAGCAGCTCCTCGACGTGGAAGGGCTTGCCCAGATAGTCGTCCGCGCCGGCCTTGAAACCGTCCACCCGCTCGTGCCAGGCATTCCTTGCGGTGAGTACGATGACGGGCACTCGGTTGCCGCGGGCGCGCCAATGGCCGAGCACCTCCAGCCCGGGGCGGCCCGGAAGACCCAGGTCGAGGATCACGGCGTCGTAAGGCTCCTCGTTCCCCAGGAACTCCCCTTCGATCCCGTCATAGGCGAGGTCCAAGGCGTAGCCGGCCCGCTCCAGCGATTTTCGCAGTCCGTCGGCCAGCTCGCGGTCGTCCTCTACGAGCAGCAGCCGCATCGCTCAGTTGCCCTCCCGGGCCGGCTTGAGGAGGGCTCCGGTGCCGGCGTCGATATCCAGCGCCCAGACCCGGCCGAGATTGTCGAGCAGGATCACCTCGTAGACATACCGGCCGCGCTCGTGCTCGAGCTCTACATCCAGGACGTTACCCGGTTGTTGGGCACGGGCCCGTGCGAGCACGGTCTCCAGAGGTAGGATCTCGCCGGAGCGCTCCAGGCGGAGCGCCTCGTCCTGGTCCGCCAGCGTCGCTCCCGGCAGCACGGCCAGGGCCAGGATAGCGACCACCGGGAAGCACTGTGGCATCAGTCGTCCCAGCGGCCGAAGCCGGGCACACGGATCTCACTCTCGCTGAAGGAGCCCTGGGCGGAGCGTGTGTGGCAGGCGTCGC
Source organism: uncultured Gammaproteobacteria bacterium (assembly GCA_963775335.1). Classification (GTDB taxonomy): domain Bacteria; phylum Pseudomonadota; class Gammaproteobacteria; order Chromatiales; family Chromatiaceae; genus CAVQCX01. Next base: position 635,007 of record CAVZIJ010000002.1, on the reverse strand, counting down.
AGCGGCTCAGGCTCTTCACCTCCGGGTTGTCCTGCACTGCGCGCCTGGGCAATTCGCGGTGCTTGGCCATGAAGTAAGGCGTCTCGGTGATGCGAAGCGGCGGTGTCCTTGCGGTGTCGTAGCGGGAGAAGCCCACCGAGCGACCGATGCCGGCGCGGTCCGCCGCGTTGGCTACGAGATATTGTCGGATCTGGGCGGCCGTATCCGCAGGCAGCTCGGCGTTGTCCCCGAAATGGGACGCGAGTCCGGTCATGATGCGCTCCCAGGATGCGGCCGGCAACAGACCCGCCGGATAGGCGAAATGACAGCTGCCACATTCTGTCGCATATGTGGAATTCTTCACCGGGGCGATGTCCCGGGTGACGCGCTCGTAGAATTCCTCGTCGCTCAAGGCGATTCCGGCCGCCAGCGCCAGGGTCGCCACAATGGCGGCGGGTATCAGGATCTGTGTTGAGCTCATGGTCAAGGCTCCGTCGAATCGGGCAGCGCCTCAGCGGCTGCGGACGTAGGTCAGGAAGTCGCCCTTCTCTTGGGGCGTGCATTCACGCCCCAGGGTCCATTTGCAGTTGCGCTGCAGCCATTTGACGACCTTGGCTTGGTCGGTCAGGCGCGCGGCGTTGACCGACGGGGCCATCGGCTCGATCCGTTTCCCGGTGCGCAGGTGCTTGCCCGGCCGGGTCAGGTCGGCGCCGTGACAGGAGGCGCAGCTACGCGCCTGGCTTCCTTCGGGCCGGTGCCCGGCGCTCCAGGCCTGGGCGCCGCGCTCCGCCGAGAAAGCTCCGGCGCCCTGGCTCTGGTAGGTCCCGAGGAGGTGATCGACCGGGGCGGCCGTGGCGGCGCCGGCAAAGGTCAGGGCCGCCAGGGTGCCGAAGAGGGTGTTGCACGTGCCCATCAGTGCTCCTTCGCCTTCAGGCCCGTGAACATGGCGCGCACGAGGCTCTCGCGGTGCTGCAGGCTTGCCAGGACGACTCCGGCGACATGGGCGATAATCAGGGCCAGCGTCAGGTTCGCGAACAGCTCGTGTATGTCTTCGAGGGCCGCTTTGCTTTCGTCGCCGATTCCCGAGAGCCATCCAGCCAAGGGGCCCGCCATCTCTCCCCCGCCGTAAACGGCGATACCGGTCACAACGGTGGTCGCCAGAGACAGTAGCAGGGCGATGGTCATGGCGCCCCCCGCCGGGTTGTGGCCCAGATAGCGTTGGGCCCGGAACGCAACGACATCCTTCAGGTACTTGATGACCTCCCGCGGCGGACGTACGAAATCGGAAAAGCGCGCGTGGGCCGTGCCCACGAAGCCCCAGACTACGCGGAACAGGATCAATCCGCCGACCAGATAGCCGGCCCAGACATGAGGCCTGAGCAGGTCCTCCTCTGTCAGATAGGCGACCGCGAAGCTCGCGACCAGGGTCCAGTGGAATATCCGGACGAGGGGGTCCCAGACCCGTACCGTCTTCTCCGGCTCGTTCATCGTGTGCATTCCTCTGCTGCGTTGGATGGGGCCAGCTTAGCGAGGCAAACTGAAACGAACCTGAAATGCGCCGAGCGCCCGCGCGTGCTCCGGGCTCGCGCGAGCGTTGAACGGCCAAGGCGGAAAGGGTGCGGCGCCTATCCGTCTGGGCGCGCATCGCCTGTCTGTGAGCTTCGATTGCTTCAAGGGGGACTGGGCCTGGAAGCGGCTTCATCCCGCGCTTGGAGGCATTGTCTAAAATCGGAGTTAGTCGCAGCCGCGTGACCATCGCGCGCCGACGCTGTCCCACGCCAGGGAGCGACCGGATCTTGCCATGTGCATACTGCCGCCGATCTGCCTGTTCTGCCGTCACTACCATCCGGATGCCGGCGTGGAGGACAGCGACTGTGATGCTTTCGACGAGATCCCCCAGGAGATTTTCGGCGGCGATTTCGATCATGCGCACCCGTTTCCCGGCGATCGTGGCGTCCGATTCGAGCTGAACGAGGCGCTGCGCGGTGAGCTGGAGGAGGTCAACGGGCTGCGAAGCGAGATGGGTCTGAAGCCCTATCTGATCTGAGCCGCGGGCCGGGCCCGCAGGCGAGTGCGGTAAGATTCGGTCTGTCTCCATCGCCGAGCCCGATCCGCGTGAAGGCCCCCGACCTGGGGCTGCTCACGCGCCTGCTGCGACGCCGGCCCAACGGTCCCCCACCCGGATCGCCGATCTGGTAGGCGCGGGCTCCAGCTCGCGATCGGTGGGCCACCGCTGGGCATGCCCGGTCGCGCCCTGGAGGTCGCTCCTACGCGGGCTTGGCGGCCTTTGCGGTGGTAGACCCGTAGCCTGGATGAGGCGCAGCGGAATCCGGGGCCGGTGCCTCGGGAGCGGGCCGACCCCGGATTGTGCTCCACTCCAACCGGGCAGGGCGCGTGCGGTTGCACCGGGGCTGGCCCCTGCTCCGATGCGGCCTCCCGGAGGGTCAGAAATACCACCCCAGCCGCAGATAGGCGCGGCTGCCGCCGCCCGCGACCCAGGGGGTTCCGCGCACCGGGATCCCGCCGTACTCGCTGCCGCGGCCGCCCCAGGGCAGATCCAGGCCGCCGAGCAGCTGCACGCTCTCGGTCCAGTCGTAGCTCAGGTTGACCTGGAGCACACCGCTGCCGTCGTCCAGGTTGACCAGGGCCGTGGGCTTGAGGTGCACGAGGGGCGTCAGCTCGGCGTCCAGCCCCGTTGCAACGTAATCCCGGCCCAGGGTGTAGAGCTCGCCCCGGGCGATGCGATCCGCCAGCTCGGGATCGGGGCTCGCGTAGCCCGCCTCGCTGTGGGCACCCACGCCGCTGTGGAAGTATTCGGCGAAGCCATAGACGTTGCGCCCGAGCCAGACCCAGGAATAGTCCAGATTCGCTACCAGGGAAAGCTCCCGGCCGCCCGTGCTGCGCCGGCTTGTCTCCAGGTCGAGTCGGCCGACCGCCTCACCGAGGCTGTGGCTGATGCCAATCCCCAGGCGCGGCTCCCCGTAATGAGCGGCGGCCAGCAGGTCCAGGCCCGAGTCCATGGCGTGGTATTTCAGGGCCAGGGTCGAGTCGTGCGAGCGCAGCCCGCCGGAGCTGGGGTCTCGCCTGGGCACCAGTATCGCCTGCAGGTCGTCGCCGCTGGCAAAGAGGTACTGTCCGTAGAGCATGTCGTCGCCGGTCTTGTAGTCCTTGTCGACCGTGAGGGGGGCGAAGGGGTTGATGAAGTCGAGCACCTGGAAGGCGAGGCCGTTGCCCCAGCTCACCGCCTGGCGCCCGATCCGCAGCACGGTGCTCGGGGTGCTGTAGCCCAGGCTTAGGCGGTCCAGGCGCTGCACCGCTAGGGTGGTATCGCCTTGGTGAATCACATCGGTGAGGTCGAACAGGCGTCGGGCGTCGGAGGGCAACGGGTCGGGGGCGGGCAGCCCGGCAGCCCGGGCGCGTTCCCAGGCGCTCACGCTATCCCCGCTGAGCCCCAGGAGCTCGTAGTGCACCGCAGCGTCGAACCCGCCGCCGCGGGTCTCCAGCTTCAGCCGCAGGTCGAGCCCCTGATCCAGGGCCGGGTCTTCGCCGTACACGGCAGAGAGGTTGTCGCTGCGATAGTCCGTGGCGGTCGGCTGGACCTTGATGTGTCCGCCCACCTGGGTGTCGGCCAGCGCGGTGCCCGAGCACAGCAGCAGCAGCCAGAGGGCGCGCATCGATCAGTCCCGGCGCTCGTCGGCCTCGATGCGGCCGTCGCGCAGCCGGATGAGGCGCTTGGAGTAATCCATCACCAGCTGGTCGTGGGTCGAGAACAGGAAGGTGATGCCGTGCTCCTGGTTCATGTGGCGCAGCAGATCCATCAGGTTCTGCGCGGTGTGCGAGTCGAGGTTGGCGGTGGGCTCGTCGGCGAGCACCAGGGCCGGCTCGCTGACGATGGCACGGGCCACTGCCACCCGCTGCTGCTGCCCCCCGGAGAGCTCCGAGGGGCGCCGGTCGTCCAGCCCTTCCAGTCCCACCTCGGCGAGGATCGCCCGCGCCTTGGCGGCGCGCTCGGCCGCGCCCACGCCCTGCAGCTGCATGACGAACTCCACGTTCTCTCGGGCGCTGAGCACCGGGATCAGGTTGTAGGCCTGGAACACGAAGCCGAGGTGGTGCAGGCGCAGCTCGGCCAGCCGGCCTTTCTCCATGTTGTCGACCCGCTCGGCGTTGACCCAGACCTCGCCCGCGGTGGGCGCGTCCAAGCCGCCGATGAGGTTCAGCAGGGTGCTCTTGCCCGAGCCCGACGGTCCTGAGAGGCAGGCGAAATCGTGCTTCGGGATCTCCAGGTCGATCCCGTCCAGGGCGCGCACCTGGGTGGCGCCCTGGCGGTAGATCTTGGTCAACCTCTTGCAGACAACCGTCGTTTCCATCGATCGTTCCCGGGATTGGAGGGGCAACACCATTCTTGCTTCAAACGCGGGACAGTGCCTCCACCGGCACGGTCCGGGCGGCGCGCCAGGCCGGGTAGAGGCTGGCGGCGATCCCCAGAAATATCACGATCAGATTGGCGGTGAGGGCATCGCGCGGGATCAGCGCCGGGTAGATAATCGGGCTGTAGCCCATCATCGCCAGTCCTTCTGCGAAGCGCGACAGATCGATCCCGTCGCGCAGCGCCCAGAGGGTCAGTCCGGTGAGCACGTTGCCGAGCACCAGCCCGAGCGCCAGCAGCACGAGAGACTCCAGCAGCACCTGTGTGAGGATCAAGCCTGGGCGCATCCCAAGCGCCAGCAAGAGCCCGATCTCGCGGGTACGCTCGAACACCGCCATCAGCAATGTATTGATCAGGCCGAACGACATGGCGAGGAACACCACCAGGTACCAGATGTACATGAAGCCGTCGGTGATTTTGAGCATCACTTGAAGGAGCGGCTCCAGCTGCAGCCAGGGCAGCACCTCCTCCCCGGGGGCCGCCGCCCGCAGCCTCGCGACGAGGGGCTCGAGATGGTCATACCGCGGCGCCTTGAGCGCGATCTCGGAGATGCGCTCACCCAGGCCCAGCAGCCGCTGCGCGGTCTTCAGCCCCGTGAAAACAAAGCCGGTTTCCATCGTCTCGACGTCCGCATGGAACACGCCGACCACCCGGAAGCCCCGATCGGCGATAGTGTTGCCCTCGCCCTGGGACATGATCACCACCCGCTTGCCGAGCCCGGTCTCGAGCCGCTCGGCCAGCTTGCGTCCGAGGAGCAGGCCGTCGTCGTGCGGACTCTCGAGGTAACGCCCTTCCCGGACCGAATGGGCGATGAACGACAGGCCCTGCTCGCGCTCGGGGTCTATGCCCACCAAGCTGACACCGGCGGACTCGCGCTCGCTCACGATCACCGCCGGCACCCGCACGCGGCTCGCCCAGTGCGTCACCTGCGGCCCGTCGAGCAGCGTCCTCAGGGCCGCGTCCGGCGGTTCCATGCTGTGCTCCCGCGCCGGGTCGTCCCGGTAGCCCGGGGCGTGGATCTGTACGTGGCCGGTGAGATTGTCGATCTCGTTGGTGATCTGGCCCTCCAGCCAGCCGCGGAACAGCGCCGCCATGGCGATCATCGCCCAGACGCCGAGGGTGATCGCCGCGAGCAGGATGAGGGAGCGCCGGCGTTGGCGCCAGACGCTGCGCCAGGCGAGGCGTGCCAGCAGGCCCCCGGTCCCGGCGCTCATAGCCGGCTCATGGCCTCCACGGGCCGCAGGCGGCGGATGCGCAGCGCCGGATAGAGGGCCGCCGTCATGGTGAAGACGAACATGGCGCAGGGCCCGAGCAGGATGGCGAGCGCGGAGAGCTGCGGGTAGACGTGGGTGGGGAAATTGAACTCCGCTGCGATCTCGGCCATCCCGGGATAGGTGAAGCCGTAATGGGCGAAGTAGGCCGTCACCAGGCCGCCGAGGGACAATCCGATGCCCAGCCCGACCAGGATCAGCAGCAGGGATTCGAGCATCACCAGGCGGCCGATCCGCAGCGGGCTCATGCCCAGCGCAAGCAGGATGCCGAACTCGCGCGTGCGCTCCAGCACCGCCATCAGGAACGTGTTGGTGATCGAGAGCGTCACCACCAGGATCAGCGCCCCATAGATGAACCAGCCGTTGAGCTTGTCGGCCTGGATCAGCTGCTTGAGCCCGGGCATCAGTTGCTCCCAGCCGAGGACCCGGAGCTGGCTGTCGGCGGGCAGCAGGGTCCGCACCTTTGCGGCCAGCGTCTTCGCATTCGCGACATCGGAGGCTCGAAGCACGATCGCGTGGGCGGCGCTGCCCATGCTGAACACGCTTTGGAAGGTCCCGAGGGGCATCTCCAGGATGCCGCGGTCGAGGTCCGCCGAGCCCGAATCGAATATGCCCACCACGCCCAGCACCGTAGCGGCCACGGATCCGTCGCGGCCGCTGCCGAGTAAGGTGACCTCATCGCCGACGCGGACCCTGAGATTGCGCGCAAGGGTGGTGCCGATCACCACCTCTTGGGCGTCTTCGTCCCCGAGGTAGCGTCCTTCGCGCACCGTGCCCGCCAATGTCGAGACCTGGGGCTCGAAGCGCGGCTGTACGCCGACCACCAGTACCCCGTAGCTGCGATCTTTGGATGAGATCAGGGCGAACCCCTGGGCCCGAACCGCGGTAGCCGCTTTGGTCGCGTCGCGTATGCTGGCGGCGAGCGCCCCGGCATCCGGGATATCGGTGCGCATGCGCGGCCGCTCCTGGTAGCCCGCACGCTGGACCTGCAGGTGGCCCGTGTAGGTGCGCAGCGTGTTATCGATCATCATGTCGTAGGCGCCGAGCTGAAGCGTGATACTGAAGATCAGCAGGGTCGAGCAGAAGGCGATGGCCGCCGCGGTGAGCCAGGTGCGCCGGGGATTGCGCCAGATGTTGCGCCACGCCAACCTCAGGGTCATGCCGGCCTCAGAGGCGGGGGTTGCGCAGATTCGACAGGGTGAAGGTGCCTGGGGGGACGGCGATACCGTACTGGGCTTCGAGTAGGCGGATCTCGGTCCACTCCTCGGGCTTGTCCGCCTGGGTCATGCGCTCCACGGCGGCCACGGTTTTTCCGCCCATCTCGCGGATGTCCGAGGCGACCATGCGCTTCACCAGGCGGCCCTCCTGGTCGTAGAAGTCGTGCTCGAGCATCACGGAATCGTCGCGCACCTGCAGCACCTCCTTGCCCCAGACCACCGGCGCGTCCTCGTGGGGCACCGACTCGATGGTGTAGACGCTGTGCCCGTTCTGCTGCTTGGTTGCGAGCAGCCGGTGATCATACTCGTCGATGATGTTGTCGGAGCGCGAGACATCGTTGTTGGAGAAATCCGAGCCCATCCAGCTCTGGTGCATCATGCTCGCGGGGATCTTGATGATGCGGTTGATCTTGGGCGTGAAGCTCCACATCTCGTCGTTCTGGATCAGGGTGGCGTTGCCCGCGTCCTTGGGCGGGGCGGTGACGCGCACGAGCGAGCTCTTCAGGCCCTGGGTCCAGAGTCGCATCCGCAGAGTGCGCTCCCAGTCGGGGCGGTGGATGGTCATGTCGATCACACTGTAGGAGGAGACGTCGCGCCAGTGCTCGATGGCGCGGGTTACGATGGTGCGCGCATCGAGCCCCCCTGTTTGCTGCGCGAAGGCACTCAGGGGTGTCAGCAGGCCAACGATGAGAAAGGAGAGGCTCGCTCGGCAGACAGACATCTTCAGGAGACCGGAAACCATCGGCCTCCAGCATAACGTCCATTGCCCTGGCGCCGCTACCGCCTGGGTGCGGTTCATGCCGATGCCTGGCTGCCCTATCCGGTTCTTAGGCGGCTTTCTCGCCGACAAAGTGGATCGGAGCGCCGGATTCGCCCTGGCTCTGGGGGCCGCTGACCAGCTTGTCCTGCTCGGGGGTGCGGTCGAGATAATAGAGGACCACGACAAGTCCCAGGCTCGTCGCCATCAGAAACAGCGGGCCAAACAGCCAGAAGACGAACGGGACCGAGAGGTAGTAGCTGCGCATCCCGAGGCTGTAGTAGTAGCCACCGCGGTTGAGCAGGCGCGCCACGTAGCGCGGATTGGCCGGCGAGGCAGGATGGCCGCCGCTGTTGATGAGGTACCCGACATGGTTGTACATGCGGATGGCCAGGGAGAACGAGAAGAACGCCGAAAATAGGGCGAGCAGCAGCGGCGTCAACTTCAGCAGGTGCACCAGCGATTCCTGGTTGTGCAGATCGATCGCTTGGAGCAGGCCCCCGGCTCCTCCGGGCGAATGGCTCAGGTTGAGCACTCCGATGATCAGCAGCACGGCGGTGGAGGCCAGGAACGTTGCCGCCATGGTCGAGTTGCGCAGGGTCTGAACGGCCAGCACGTCCTTGTTGGAATTGGACATGATCATTTCGACCCAGGCGATACGGGCCTCGTTGTTGATGGCCTGAATGGTGTAATGCGGATTGCGACGCAGGCGCAGGCGCAGGTAGCCGTGGTAGGAGAGCAGCACGCCGACGCTGCCCGCAAAGGCGATCAGATTGGTCTGGAGCAGGGGAAGACTCGAGGGCATCGCTGCGATGTCCGATGGGCCGAGCCCGTCGGGCGAGCGAGCTCAGCGGTTGCTCGCGTCCTGCGCCGCGCGTTGGCGCCAGTGGTCTGCCAGGGCGGCGTCCGGGGCGAGTCCGAGGGAGCCTTGCTCGTAGGCATCAGCGAGCGTCGTCATAGCGACGGGGTTGCCGCGCTCGGATGCCTGCCGGAGCCAGCTCAGGGCCAGCTTGGGGTCGGCATCAACGCCCCATGCCCCGTCGCGGTAGCGCATCGCGAGCTGATACTGGGCCACGCTGTCGCCGTTGATCGCGCGCTGCTTGAGGGCCTCGATGGATTGGCTGGCAGGGCTGGTCCGACCCAGAAAATTGTATACTCCTTCAGCTATCTGGTCGGTCGCGGTAACGGCCGGTCCACCGGCGGTCAGCGCGGCAAGCCCCGTCTGGGTGGCGTCTACACCCAGGGCTTGGCGTGCCGATCGATCGCCGGCGCCTGCCGCGCGCTCGAGCCAGCGCCGAGCGGAGTCGCGCTGCGTGTCGGTGCTTGCGCGCCCCATCAGTGCTTGGCCCAGCTCGGATTCGGCGCGGACGTTGCCTGCGCTCGCCGCTCTCTGCCACCAGCTGAGGGCGGCGGACTCATCGGCGTTGACGCCATCGCCAGAGGCATACAGCTCGCCCAAGCGGGTTGCTGCCTGGGTGCTGCCCGCCTGTGCCGCCCGGGTGATCCATGTTGCGGCGGCCTGGGAGTCGCGGCTCAGCCCGAAGCGCCCGTCGTGGTAGGCGAGCCCGAGCTGCAGCTGCGCCCGGGCGTTGCCAGCGTGCGCCTGCTGCAGGAGCTGCTCACGGTCCGCGCGGTCCTGGGGCTGGTGCGGCACCAGGGCGAGCACCGCAAGGCCGGCCGCCAGGGCGCCGACGACCGACAGCGGGGCCCAGGTCCGGCGAGTGGGGCTCGGCACGTTGCTCGGCGGCAGCCGGCTCGGGTAGCCGCCTACGAACCCGAGGGAAGGGGCAAACAGTTCCTTGCAGGGCCCGGAGAAGAGACGCATTGGTGACCTCGATCAATCGCAATTTGTTAGATGGCTGCTATGGACTAAGCAAGTTTCGGGCCAGGCGAGCGATTTGCTTTTAGATGCATGAAATCGAAAGAGAAAATCTGGTCTGGCGTAGCTGCGGTGCTGTCTGACGACCCCGCGCCACGTAGGGTCCTACAGGATGCGTAGCTTGCTCGCCTGGGTGCGCGTTAATCGCCTCCAGCGCAAGGTACTCGCGGTGGTGGTGGTCATCATCCTCGTCCCGATGCTGGTTACCGGGGTGCTCAGCGCCTCCTGGGTCAGCGCGCGGATGGACGCCTCGATCGAAAGCTGGCTGCGCGAGTCGGCCCAGATGAACCTGAACTGGCTGCGCACGCTGCACCACAACGGGCGGCTGTTCGCCGACGTGCTCGAGGAGGTGAACCGCGACCACTGGGACGTCGAGGCAAGCAACCCGCTGATACCGCGGCGCCTTGAGCCGCTCGCCCGGGAGCTCGGTATCAGCTTCGTCCAGGTTTACGACTTGGACGGGGGGCTGCGCTACACCTCTACGCCGGTCAGACTGAGCTGGACACCTGAGCCCGGCCGGGACCAGGCCCTGGTGCGCGTGGACAAGGATGGCCAGCGACTCCTGGCCGCGGTGACCGTGGTGGATGCGCCGCGGCGCAGCCCGCCGCGCTACCGCGTGGTGCTCGGGGCGCTGTTCGACAAGCCCCTGCTGCAGCGTCTGGGGCTGATGAGCGGGCTGAAGACCCGCCTCTTCTATTCCCGTGGCGACGATTTCGCCAAGGCGTTTGCGGAAGAGCAGAGCGCGCCCCTGCGCCTGCGCTTGCCGCGGGCGGCGTTCGAGCAGCTCCGGCGGCGCCAGGAATATTTCAATGCCGAGGCAGAAGACGATACTTACTGGGGTCTGTATACGCCGGTGGCTGATGCCGACGGCCAGGTCGAAGCGGTGTTGTTCAGCGGCCTCCTCCACCGCAGGGGCGACGAGATCTTCACCGACCGGACCCGTCTCACTCTGGGCATCGCTCTGCTCGGCGGCCTGCTTGCCGCGGTGACTGGGCTGCTGCTGAGCCGCTTGGTGGTGCGGCCCGTGGAGGATCTGCGCGACGGGGTGCTGCGGGTTGCAGCCCAGGACTTTCGCGCCAGCATCCCGGTGCGTACCCAGGATGAGCTGGGCGACCTCGCCCAGGCCTTCAACAGTATGGCCGGCAGTCTGCGCGATGCCCGCGACCAGCAGCAGCGCGACTTCCAGCGTGACAAGATCACCGCCTTGGGGGAGCTGTCGCTCGCCATGGCCCACGAGATCCGCAATCCCATCGGCGTGCTCAACACCGCGGCGCAGCTGATGGAGAAGGCCGGCGCCGACCCCGCACGACAGGCCGAGCTGCTGCGCATGATTCGCGAGGAAACGGCACGGCTGAATGCGTTGCTGCGCGACTTCCAGCAGCTCGCGCGTCATCGGCGCCCGCAGTTCGAGCCGATCGATCCCCAGGAGCCAGCCGAGCGGGCACTGCGGCTGATGTTGGCCGGTCGCCCGGAGGTGGCACTGGTGCGCGACTACCGCCATGGGGAGCAGCGCATCCTCGCCGACGGCGAGCTGCTGCAGCAGGCCTGGACGAACCTGATCAACAACGCGCTGGAGGCGATCGGCGAGGCCCCGGCGGAGCTGAAGACGCGTTCTTGGGTGGAGGGACGCACGGTCTGCCTGGCCCTGGAGGACAACGGGCCGGGTGTGCCGCTGGAGCGGGTGGCGCGCCTGTTCGAGCCCTTCTTCAGCACCAAGGCCCATGGCAGCGGCCTGGGTCTGACCATCGCCAGCACTCTGGTCCAGGCCAACGGCGGGCATTTGGAGTATGTCCCGGGGCAGGGTCGCGGGGCCTGTTTCGTGATGCGGCTGGCTGCGGCCGCGGAGGGGGACTGATGCAGCGGACGACGATCCTTGCGGTCGACGACGAGCGCAACATGCTAATGGTGATCCGCATGGCGCTGGAGGATGCGGGTTATCGCGTGCTGGGCGCCGAATCGGCCGAGGCGGCCCTCAAGTACCTGGACGATCCAGACCTCGGCGTGGTGCTCACCGATCTCAGGCTGCCCGGCATGTCCGGCGAGGAGCTGGTGGCGCATTGCCGGCGTGAGCGACCGGAGGTGCCCGTGATCGTACTCACCGCCCACGGTTCGATCCGGTCAGCCATCGATTGCATACAGGCGGGCGCAGCGAACTATCTCACCAAGCCCTTTGAGACGGAGGAGCTGCAGCTGGCGGTACGCGGAGCGCTGCTCCTCAACGAGCTGATGTGCGAGAACCTGCGCCTGCACGCGGTGATGAGCGACGCCCAGCCGCGGCGCCGCCTGATCGGCGAGAGCCGTGCCATGCGCCGGCTGCGCGAAGAGATCGAGCGCGTGGCCCCCTACCGCAGCAACATCCTGATCACCGGGGAGAGCGGGACCGGCAAAGAGGCGGTGGCCCACTGCATCCATGAGCGTGGCCCGCGCAACGAGCAGCCCTGGGTGGCGATCAACTGTACCGCGATCCCGCGCGACCTCATGGAGAGCGAGCTGTTCGGCTACGTGCGGGGGGCCTTCACGGGAGCGGTTCAGAACCGCCTTGGGCGTCTCGAGCAGGCCAACGGCGGCACGCTGTTCCTCGATGAGATCGGCGATCTCGATCTGCCCCTGCAAGGCAAGCTGCTGCGCGTGCTGCAGGAGCGCGAGTTCTCGCCCTTGGGCAGCGACTCGGTTCGCCGGGTGGACGTGCGTGTCCTGGCTGCCACCAACCGTTCCCTGCCCGATCTGGTGCGGGCGGGTAGCTTCCGGGAGGATCTGTACTACCGGCTCGACGTGTATACCATCCATGTGCCGCCACTGAGGGAGCGCAGCGAGGACGTTTCGGAGCTCGCGATGGCCTTTCTCGCTCGGCTGCGCGGAGAGATGGACAAGCCGGTCGAGACATTCTCGGCGGAGGCCATGGTGGCGCTGCGCCGCTATGCCTGGCCGGGCAACGTGCGCGAGCTGCGAAATGCGGTGGAGCGCGCCCTTTGTCCTGCCGGGGCCGGCAGATCGAGCTCCGGGACCTGCCCGAGCGGGTATACGGCGGTGGGGCGGTTCTCGGCGCTCCGGAGGAGGCGGGGCCGGGGCCCGAGGGCCTCGACGCCTGGTTGCAAGGGCGCGAGCGGCAGGCCATCGTTGCCGCCCTGGATGCCTGTAGCGGGGTCCAGGCCCAGGCGGCGCGCCTGCTGGGGGTCACCGAGCGCAGCCTCTGGCACCGGGTCAAGAAGCTCGAAATCCGCGTAGAGCGCAGCGTGAGGGACCCTTCCACCGACGGGGCGTCGTGAATGACTCCCGGCCGCCCAGGCCTGAGGTCCCCAGCGGCTGGCCAAGCGACCGCCGGCGGGTGCTGCGCGGGCGCGTTGACCTCTAGGGCGAGGCCGGTCAGCGCGGCGGCGGCCCCTCGGCTGCGACCCTGGCCGAACTCAAGATGAGGTCGGGTTGACGACCAAATAAGAATCATTATCATTATTGCCCGATACTCACCCCTTTGCGTGGAGCCGGACATGATTCGATACCCTATCGCGAGACTGGTCGCAGCGATCCTGGCCTTGGGCCTGACCACCAGCGCCCTGGCGGAGGATGCCGTGCGGGAGCTCACGATCAAGGACCACCGTTTCGAGCCGGCAGAGCTGCATGTGCCCGCCGGGGTGCGGGTCCAGATCAAGATCAGTAACCGCGACGCGACCGCGGAGGAGTTCGAGAGCCACGAGCTCAACCGGGAGAAGGTCATCGCCGGCGGCAAGGACGTACGCGTCTATGTCGGACCTCTGCAGCCGGGCACCTACCCGTTCATGGGAGAATTCAACGCCGATAGCGCCAGAGGCGTCATCATCGCCCAATAGCCAACCCCAACCCCCACCGGAGTCTGTCCATGTCCGCCACCCAGTCGCTCAAGTCCGTCGAAGCTCCCGTCGCCGCTGTTGTCGGTGTCCCGTCGATTCCGCCCCGGGGTCTTGGCCGCCGTTGGCCTCCCCTGTCCGCTGGACTTTCCCTCGGGATGTTCGGCGCACTCTTGATCGCAGTGTCATGCGGGGCCGAGGCCACCCAGAAGGTGTACTCTCCCAACGTCGAGCAGGGGGAGGTCGAGCTCGAGGCACGGGGCCACCTCGACTTCGACAGCAACGACAAACGCGACGGCGCTCACCAGGAGATATACGAGGTCGGCTACGGGGTGACCGATTGGTGGCTCACCAGCGTCGTCCTGGAGTATGGCAAGGAGCCCCATGGGTCCACGGAGCACACGGCCACGGCCTGGGAGAACATCTTCCAGCTCACCGAGCAAGGGAAATACTGGATCGATGCCGGTCTCTATGTCGAATACGAGTCTTCCGCCGCCCATGGCGAGCCCGATCAGCTGGAGGTCAAGCTGTTGCTCGAAAAGACACTGGGACCCTGGGTGCATACCGCCAATTTGATCTTCGATCACGACATCGGACACGGCGGGTCAGGGGATGTCCGGACCGGCTACGCTTGGCGCACCAAGTACCTTCTGAGCCCGCAGTTCGAGCCTGGCGTGGAGCTCTACGGCGATCTCGGTGCCCTGGATGATCTGCAGCTGAACAACCGGCATTTCCACCAGGCAGGTCCGGTCGTCAGCGGCAAGTTTGCGCTGGGGGGACACAGCGCCCTGTCTTATGAGGTGGGCTACCTGTTCGGACTGACCGACACGACCCCGGATGGCAGTTTGAAAGGGGTCCTCGAGTACGAGACCCGCTTCTGACCGCGCCGCTTCCGGGCGGCGCCCGGCCCGGAAGCCACTGCCCCTGGTCGGCCGGCAGACGCCGGCCACACTTTTTTCACGTCTCCCACACCTGGCGCCCGGATGCGCTTATTATTTCAAGACTCAAAACGAAGCGTCCGGGCGTCGTTTGCCGGGTTATCGCCTGGCAGTCGGCTCACCAGAGGCGCGGCAGCCCTTCGCACGGGAGAACGACGATGGTGACCGAGGAGCAGCTGCCCGGGTCTGGAGTAACCTTGTTCACTCCGATCGATCTGGGGCCTTATCGCCTGGCCAATCGCATCGTAATGGCTTCGCTGACCCGCAGCCGGGCCGCTGCCGGCGGGGTGCCCCAGCCGATGAATGCCGTGTATTACGCCCAGCGCGCCTCCGCGGGCCTGATCATCACGGAGGGTGCCCACGTCTCGGAGCGTGGCATCGGCTACCCGGACACTCCGGGGATACACACCCCGGAGCAGGTCGAGGGCTGGCGCGCGGTCGTGGACGCGGTGCATGAGTCCGGCGGGCGCATCTTCCTGCAGCTTTGGCACGCCGGTCGGGTGTCCCACCCCGCGCTGCAGTCCGACGGCGGGACGCCGGTGGCCCCCTCGGCGGTCATGTCCGACGGGGAGGCCTGGACCTACGAAGGGCCCATGCCTTTCGTGACCCCCCGGGAGCTCACCCCGAGCGAGATCGCGGGGGTCGTGGAGGAATTTCGCCAGGGCGCCGCCAACGCTCGCGCGGCAGGCTTCGACGGGGTGGAGATCCACGCCGCCAACGGCTATTTGATCGACCAGTTTCTGCGTGACGGGACCAACCATCGCACCGATGCGTACGGCGGCGATGCCGCCGGGCGGGCGCGGTTCCTGTTGGAGGTCACCAACGCGGTGGTTGGGGAGTGGGGTGCCAGCCGCGTCGGGGTGCGCCTGTCCCCGGCCAGCGCACAGAACGAGATGGACGATTCGGATCCGCAGGCGACGTTCGGCGAGGCGGTGGCTCGGCTGGGTTCCTTCGCTTTGGCCTATCTACACGTGGTCGAGCGGGTCGACACGGTCGAGCACTTCGATTTCGCCGCCCTGCGCCGGGCGTTTCCCGGGCTCTATATGGCGAACGGCGGATACGACTTCGAGGATGCCGCCCGGGCGCTGCAGGAAGGCAGCGCCGACTTGGTCTCTTTCGGGACTCTGTTCATTGCCAACCCAGACCTGCCGCGTCGTTTCGCCGAGGGGGCGTCGCTGAACGAGCCCGATTACGACACCTTCTATGGGGGCGGCGAGCGGGGCTACACAGACTATCCGGCCCTTATCTGACCCAGGTGATGATGTGCTCCAGGTCGTCGGCCTCGGTTTCGGAGACGACCCGGCCGCACACCGAGTTGCCCGAGCGCACCACGCTCATCGGATCGCCTGTGACCAGAGGGTGCCACAGGGGCAGGTCCCGGCCCTCTGCCAGTCGGCGATAGGCGCAGGTAGAGGGTAGCCAGCGCGGGTCCGCAAGCTCGGCCGGGGTCAGCGTGATGCAGTCGGAGACTTGCTGCGCACGGTGCGCGTAATCGGAGCAGCGGCAGGTCGCGGCATCGAGCAGCCGGCACGCAACGTTGGTGAAGTAGATCTCGCCGGTTGCCTCGTCTTCCAGCTTGTGCAGGCAGCACTTACCGCAGCGGTCGCACAAGGATTCCCACTCTTCGGTGCTCAGCCCGGACAACGGCTTGTGCCGCCAGAACGCGTCGCTCCCGTCCATCAGGCTTCCCGGGGGGGCATTTGGCCTACTGCGTCTGTGGCATTTATACACATGTTCGGCGCACTTGATCGGTGCATCAGCTCTTCCGCGCGAGTCAAGAGTCCCAGTAGATCGTAACTTGCTGAAATACAACAGGCTCGCGGGCCTGTCCAAAAACTGGCCGTTTTGTTTTCCGGCCCTTTGCAGTGCACCCTGGAGCCCGATCTCAAGGTGTTTTCCACACTGTTTTCCACAGTCAATGTGGAAAACGTGTCACAGAAACGTCAGAAATGTGACGGATATCTTGCAGCGCGGTTCTCGGGCGGCAAGCGGTCACTCACCCGGGCCGGTCCTACCGGAGCCAAACGCCTCTGAGCCGGCGCGAGGACACGCCTGAAAGGGCTCTCGGGGTGGCGTCCCGCCTGACTCAATGCCCGGTGTTTGGATGAGGCTTGGGCGCCTCGGCGGAGCCGCCTTGCGGTTCGCCACGATCGACAATGACTTGCTGGATCTGGGTGTCGAGCGCGGAGCTCTGTCGGCGCAGCCCATCGATGCGGCGCTGCAGCTCCTCCAGCCGCTCGCGCTGGGCCCGGATCTGACTATGCAGCTGCTTGCGCTCGGCCTCGACCTGCCTGCGCTCGGCCTGCAGTGCAGCCACATCGGCCTTGGGCTCGCCCGAGGTCGCCGTGCCGCTCAGCAGGACGACAACGGCAAACAACGGATGGACTTTCATCGGTGCGTTACGATGAAGCACGGATTACGGACGATAGCACGCGAGCGGCAGCGGTGCCGAGACACCTGTCACCCTTGCCGGGACCGCGCGTCTGCGCTGCCCGGCCGGGTCCGAGCCGATATAATCCGCGGGCGGAACCTCGGATTTATGCCATGGCGCTGTTCGGAAGATTTTTTCGCGGTAGGCAGAGCAGCTCGTTGCGGGGAGGCGGCGCGGACGCCTTCGTGGACGGACTTGCGGCTTACCGCCACGGCGATCTCGAGGGGGCGTTCAGCCGGTGGGAGCTTCTGGCACAGACGGGAGACCCGCGCGCCCAGCACGGCCTCGGAATGCTCTATGAGCGCGGCGAAGGCGTGCACCGGGACCGCAATGCAGCCCTCGATTGGTATCGCAAGGCGGCCGAGCAGGGATATGTGCAGGCACAGATCAGTTTGGCGACTCTGTACCAGTCCGGCGAGGGAATACGGCCGGACCCTGCCGAGGCCCTGCACTGGTGCCAGGTGGCCGCCGAGAGCCATGCAGCGGAGGCCCAGTACCGGCTGGCGCGGTGTTATGATCAGGGCGCCGGTGTCGAGCCGGACCCGGAGCGGGCGGCGCTTTGGTACCGCAGAGCCGCGGAGCAGGGTCACGCCGCGGCACAGAACTGTCTCGGCGACATGCTCAGTCGTGGAGAGGGTGTCCCCCGCGATGAGCGGGAGGCTTATCGCTGGCTGCGCAAGGCGGCCGAGCAAGGCTACGTCTACGCCCAGGTCAATCTCGGCTATCTCTACGACACGGGCGTCGGGGTGCCCCGCAACCGGCGCGAGGCGGCTGCCTGGTACCGCAAGGCCGCCCTGCAAGGAGACGCCCTGGCCCAGTTCAACCTGGCGGAGATGTACCGCACCGGCGTCGGTGTGAGGGCCAATCTCTTGGAAGCGCTGCGCTGGTATCGGTTGGCCGCGGCCCAAGGGCATCCGGGTGCGGTCAAAGCGCTGGCCGAGGTCGACGCCTGATGGCCCTTCTCTTATCCCTTTCGGACCGGAACTGATTCTCTTGCGCGTCCAGCGCCCCGTGCGGCTTCTGATTGCGCTTGCTGTGGCGCTCCTCGCGCTGCTGCTGCTGATCGCGCTGCTGATGCTCACCGAGACCGCATTCAGCGTCTGGCACTACCTGAGAGAGCTTCCCGCCCTGTTCGTCTGGGTGTACGCGGGCGCGCTGCTCACGCTCCTGGGGTTTGCCGGGCTGCTGATTCTCCGGCTCGTCCGGCGCCGTCCGCCGACGCCGACCCCCGGTCCTGCACCACCCCCTGACCGGGAGACGCTGGAGCGGCGCATCCAGGGGGCCGAGGACTCGGGCATCGACGTGTCCTCGGCCCGCCGTGAGCTGGCGGGCTTGCACCGGGACCGGGCTCCGGGGGAGGTGCGGTTCGCCCTGTTCGGCGAGATCAGCAGCGGCAAGAGCTCGCTCATCCGCGCGCTGGTCCCCGGGGCGCAGGTCGAGGTGGACGTGCGAGGAGGGACGACGACCCAGATCGCCCGCTATGCCTGGCAGAGCCCCGCGGGCGATCGTCTGGTGTTGGTGGATATGCCGGGCACCAACCAGGTCGGCGGGCTGATGGATGCGCCGGTGCGCGAGGAGGCGATGCGGGCCCATGCGGTGGTCTACGTCTGCGACGGCGATCTGACCCGCAGCCAGCTCGATGAGCTGCGCCAGATCCTCGCCCTGGGCAAGCCCAGCGTGCTCGCCCTGAACAAGACCGACCGCTTCAACCCCGAGGAGCTGGAAGATGTCAAGCAGCGCTTGGCCGAGCGGCTGGGCCCCGGGGCGCGGGTCGCCCTGGTGCCTGTACGCGCTGGCGGGGCGCGCGAGCTGGTGCGGGTCCTTCCCGACGGCCGGGAGGAGACCGTCCGCCGCGCGCTGGAGCCCCGGGTCGAGGGGCTGCAGCGTGCTTTGCAGCGCGTCGTCGATCGCGACGGGGCGATCCTGGAGAGCCTGCGCGACAGCGCGGTGTTCGTGCTGGTCGCGCGCAAGCTCGATGCGGCCGTGAAGGAGGCCCGCAGCGCGCGAGCCGATGAGATCGTGCGCGCGTATGCCCGCAAGGCGGTGATCGGCGCGGTGGCGGCGGTGACTCCCGGCACGGACCTGCTGATTCAGGGCTATCTCGGGACCCGGCTGGTTCAGGCGCTCTGCAAGGTGTACGAGGTCCCGGTCCGCCAGATGGATCTGGACCGACTGCTCGATCTGGTGCAGCGTCGGGTGGGTGGCGCGCGCACCCTGGTGCTGACGATCGCAGGCAATGCCCTCAAGGTCTTCCCCGGCCTCGGCACCCTGGCCGGCGGGCTGCTGCATGCCGTAGCCTATGGCCTCGTGTTCGATAGCCTCGGCAAGGCCGTGGCGCGAAGCCTGGAGAGCCGCGGGGAGCTGCACCCGTTACAGGCCGCCGATTCGTTCAGGGAGACCCTGTTTGAAGACCTGGAAACATCTGCGCGACGCTTTGCAAAGCTGGCGATCCAGGCCCGCCGACAGCCCGCCGGCTCCGACGCCGGGGGGTGATACGCACCTGGCGCTGGCCCGGGAGAGCCTGCGTGAGCTGCTCGCCGACCCGCGGGTGCCACCCGAGGTCCGGGGGTCCCTCGCCGACGACTACGCTCAGGTCCAGGCCATGCTGGACAAGCTCGAGCACGGCCACGTTCACGTGGCCGCCTTCGGGCGGGTGAGCGTGGGCAAGTCCGCGACCCTGAACGCCTTGCTCGGTGAACAGCGCTTCAGCACGAGTCCCCTGCACGGGGAGACCCGTCAGACCCAGATGGGCCGTTGGACCGAATACCAGTCTGGGGGCATTTTCCTGATCGACACCCCGGGCATCAACGAAGTGGACGGCGAGGCCCGGGAGCGCATGGCGCGCGAGGTCGCGGGCCGGGCCGACCTGGTGCTTTTCGTCGTCGACGGGGATCTCACCGAGACCGAGGTGCAGGCCTTGCGAACGTTGGTGGCCCAGAACCGCCCGCTGGTGCTGGTGCTCAACAAGGCGGACCGCTACAGCCGCGGCGACCGCGAGGTGCTGCTGGAGTCCCTGCGCCGGCACAGCATCGGGCTGGTCGATCCGCGCAACCTGGTGGCGATCAGTGCAGCGCCTCCCGAGCAGCTGGTGCTCATGGTGGACGAGGCGGGCAAGGAGACCGAGACGGTCCGACAGCGCCCGCCGGACGTCAGCGCGCTCAAGGAGCGGCTCTGGCAGGTCCTGGAGGGAGAGGGCAAGACGCTGGCCGCCCTGAACGCCGGGCTGTTCGCCGGGGACTTGAGCGAGCGGGTGAGCGAGCGGATGCTGGCGGTGCGCCGCGAGCTCGGGGCCCGGGTGATCCGCACCTACTGCGTCTCCAAGGGCGTCGCTGTGGCCCTGAACCCGGTCCCGGTGGCCGATCTGGTCGCCGCTGCCGTCGTGGACGTGAGCATGGTCGTGCACCTGTCACGCGTGTACGGTCTGCCGTTGAGCCGGGCAGACGCGGGCTCGCTGGTGCGCACGATCGGTGCCCAGATGGCGCTGCTGATGGGCGCGGTCTGGGTGGTCAATCTGCTGTCCTCGGCCCTCAAGGCCGGCACGGCCGGTTTGTCCGCTCTGGTGACCGGTGCCGCCCAAGGCGCTGCAGCCTACTACAGTACCTACTTGGTGGGTCAGGCGGCGGAGCGCTATCTCGCCATGGGCCGTTCCTGGGGGACGGGCGGTCCCAAGCAGGTGGTTCAGGAGATCATCGACAGCCTGGATCGGGAGTCGGTGCTCGCCCAGGCCCGGGCCGACATCCGCGCGCGGCTCCGTTCGGCCTGACGCGACCCTCAGTCTTGGCACTTAGCGGGGTAAGGCAGACATGACCGAAAAGGAGTCCAATCCCGCGGCGGTGATCGACTCACCGATCGGGCGCTTGGCGGTGATCACCGAGGGCGAGCTGCTGTGCGGCGTTGATCTGCTCGACGCGGGTGAGCCGTTGCGTGCGCCATCGGGCGAGATCGCGGCGCGCGCGGTACATCAGATCCGCGCCTACTTCTGCAATCCGGATACCGCCTTTCACCTGCCGCTGAGCTCTCGGGGGACGGTGTTCCAACGCCGGGTCTGGGAGGCCCTGCGGCGCATCCCGGCGGGCCGGGTACGCACCTACGGAGAGCTTGCGCGGGAGCTGGGCACGAGCGCCCGGGCTCTGGGCGGCGCCTGCCGGGCCAACCCGCTGCCGCTGATCGTACCCTGCCACCGCGTCGTCGCCGCCGCAGGGCTTGGCGGATACTCCGGGGCCCGAGGGGGGCGCTGGCTGGAGGTCAAGCGGTGGCTGCTCTGCCACGAGGGCGCGCTCCCGGGGTGAGCGCCGAAGCGGATCTCGCCGTCATCGAAAGGTTCGCCGACGCGCTCTGGATGGAGCGTGGGCTGAGCCGCAACACCCTCGACGCCTACCAGTCGGACCTGCGGGCGTTCGCCGCCTGGCTTTCCGGCATCAAGGGCCGCGCCCTGCTCGGCGCTGACCGGCTCGATCTTCTCGATTATCTCGCGACCCTGTCCAAGCAGCGGCACAAGCCCCGATCCACCGCCCGGGTGGTCTCCTGCCTTCGCCAGTTCTACCGCCACGCCCTGCGTGAGGGCTGGACCAGGATAGACCCCAGCGCGCGCATCGATGCCCCGAAGATCGGCCGGCCGCTGCCGAAGACACTCACCGAGCGCGAGGTGGAGCGGCTGCTGGAGGCGCCCGATACCGAGACGCTGGAAGGGTTTCGCGACCGCGCCATGCTCGAGGTGCTCTATGCCACGGGCTTAAGGGTTTCGGAGCTGGTGACCCTGGAGCCGGGTCAGCTGGGTCTGACCCAGGGACTGGTGCGGGTAATCGGCAAGGGTGGCAAGGAGCGCCTCGTCCCCTTGGGGGACGAGGCGATGCACTGGGTCGGCGAGTTCCTGCGGGGACCACGCAAGGACATTCTTGGTGACCGGCTCTGCCCCCAGCTGTTTCCGACCCGGCGCGGCGCGGGTATGACTCGCCAGGCGTTCTGGTACCTCATCAAGAAGCACGCACTCCAGGCGGGGATCGACAAGCCCCTCTCGCCCCACACCCTCCGGCACGCCTTCGCGACCCACCTGGTGAACCACGGTGCCGACCTGCGCGTGGTCCAGATGCTGCTCGGCCACAGCGATCTGTCGACCACCCAGATCTACACGCACGTCGCCCGTGAGCGCCTCAAGAATCTCCACGAGCAGCATCACCCGAGGGGGTGAGCCCCGAAATTTGGTCCAGTGGACCAAATTTCGGGGCGAACGCCTCGCCATGGATGGCGAGGCTGGGGGTTGTCGAAGCCCCGGTGTCGCGGCAGGGACGCCTCGCACAGACAAGCCAAAGTCGTCGTGGACCAAATTTCGGGGCGAACGCCTCGCCATGGATGGCGAGGCTGGGGGTTGTCGAAGCCCCGGTGTCGCGGCAGGGACGCCTCGCACAGACAAGCCAAAGTCGTCGTGGACCAAATTTCGGGGCGAACGCCTCGCCATGGATGGCGAGGCTGGGGGTTGTCGAAGCCCCGGTGTCGCGGCAGGGACGCCTCGCACAGACAAGCCAAAGTCGTCGTGGACCAAATTTCGGGGCGAACGCCTCGCCAAGGGTGAGTCGGGACCGATCGTCCGGTGGACGATCGCAGCCCGACGAACGCCCCGCCATGGATGGCGGGGCTGGGGGTCATCGAAGGCGGCAGGGTTGAGCCAGGGAAGGCGAGCAGCCAGAAGCGCAGTAGCGGGGACCGATCGTCCGGTGGATGATCGCAGCCCGACGAACGCCTCGCCACGGAAGGCGGGGATGGAGCTTACCGAGATCCGGGGAACGCGGACCCCGGTCCCAGAGGCTTCTGGGACCCCCGGATTCCGGCCTTCGGCCTACATCCGGGCTACGAACCCGGGCCCTGGGGATGTCTTCCTGGTAGGCTCGGCGGCACGCCCCTCGGGTGTCCCCCGTCCCCGGATGTGTTAGATTCCCGGCCTTTGCCGAACAACGCCGGGAGGCCGTGATGCCGTCCTTCGACGTGGTGTCCGAGGTCGATCTGCAGGAGGTGCGCAACGCGGTGGATCAAGCCAACCGCGAAGTGGAAACGCGGTTCGATTTCAAGGGCAGCGGAGCACGCTTCGATCAGAAGGAGGCCGAGGTCACGTTGCATGCCCAGAACGAGTTCCAGCTCCAGCAGATGATGGATATTCTCCAGAAGAAGCTGGTCAAAAGAAGCGTCGATATCGGTGCGCTGGACATCAAAGACCCGGTAACCAGCCTCAGTGCGGCGCGCCAGCAGGTTCTGATCAAGCAAGGCGTGGACTCGGATGCGGCCAGGCAGCTGGTCAAGGACATCAAGGCATCCAAGATCAAAGTGCAGGCGCAGATCCAGGGCGATCAGGTCCGCGTGACGGGCAAGAAGCGGGACGATCTCCAGGAGATCATCGCATTGCTCCGGCAGACTGATTACAAGCTGCCTCTGCAGTTCACCAACTTTCGCGATTGACGGGAGCTACCGACTCATGTTCCACGAGATCTTGAACCGCCGTGCCCGGTGCCCCTGGGCGGCCATGCTCGCTTTGGGGCTCTTCCTTGGCCTGGGCGGGGTCGCATCCCTGTCACAGGCGGCCGAGGCGGCGACCCCCGAACCGCTCCGGGAGGCCCTGAAAGTCGCCCTACCCGGGCTCCAGATCGATAGCATCCGTCCGAGCCCGGTGGGCGGCCTCTATGAAGTCATGGTGGGCCCTCAGGTGGTCTATGTCTCCGCCGACGGTCGCTACCTCGTCCAGGGTGACATCACGGATCTGCACACCCGCCAGAGCATCACCGAGCCCCGGCGGCGCAAGGCCGTGGCCGAGGCGGTCAACGCCGTGGGCGAGGACAAGATGATCATCTTCGGTGACGACAAGGCCAAGTACACTGTCAGCGTGTTCACCGACATCGATTGCGGCTACTGCCGCAAGCTGCATTCGCAGATCGATCAGTACATCGCCGCGGGGATACGCATCCGCTATTTGTCATTCCCCCGAGCCGGCTTGAACAGCGAGTCCTATCGCAAGGCGGTCTCGGTCTGGTGCGCTCCTGATCGACGCAAGGCATTGACCGAGGCCAAGCTCGGGGAGCCGGTACCGGAGCGGGACTGCCCCAACCCTGTCAAGCAAGAGTTCGAGCTCGGGGAATCCATCGGCGTGGATGGGACCCCGGCCCTCGTGATGCCCGACGGAGAGCTGGTGCCGGGGTACCTCCCGCCGGCGCGCCTGGCGGCCTATCTCGAGGCGAAGAAGATGGGCGCCCATTAGAGGGGCGCGGCCGAGAGCTCTCGGGCCGCTCTGACGAAGGCCTGAATACGTCGCGTCGCCGGAGGCAGCGGATGTCAAGCCCAGACGATCGATTCCGTGCAGCCGCTTCCGCGGAGGTGCGGCGCTTCGAAATGGAAGGGCGCTCCGATCGCGGCAAGGTCCGCACCAACAACGAGGACTGCTGGGCGCTCGATGTGCTGCGGGGCCTCGTGGTGGTCGCCGACGGGGTCGGCGGGCACAGCGGCGGGGACGTGGCCAGCGAGCTCGCGACGCGCGTGATCCTGGAGGCCCTGTCCGGGCCCGGGGAAGGGGTCCCGCACCAGGAGCGCATCCGGGTAGCCGTCGCCGAAGCCCATCGCCAGATCACGGAGACCGCCCAGAAGCTCCCCCACCTCACCGGGATGGCGACGACGGTGGTGGTCGGCATGTTCCGGGGCGACCGGCTGCACCTGGCCCACGTCGGGGATTCGCGGGCCTATCGGATCTCGGCCCAAGGCCTGGAGCGCCTGACCCGCGATCACTCCCTGGTGGAGGAGATGGTGAAGCTAGGGGTGTTCGCCAGTGTCGGGGAGGCTTTGGACAGCGGCATTCCCGCGAGCATGTTGACCCGGGGTCTCGGGATCGACGAGGCCCCAACGCCGGATTGTGCGGAGGTTCCGGTCCGGGCTTCGGACATTTTCCTATTCTGCACAGACGGCCTCACGGGAATGTTGCATGATCGAGCCCTGGGCGCGGTTCTGTCCGACCCGTCCCTCGGCCTCTCGGCCAAGGCGGATCAATTGGTCACGCTGGCGCTGGAAAACGGCGGACTGGATAATGTGACGTTGGTGCTGGCCCGCCCGATCGGTACCCGGGGGGCCGATGCCGATGCCCCCGGGCCGCGGGACGAATAACAATCTTTCGACCACTCTTGGGGGTAGAGATGGCCCTGCTGATGATGATCTCAACTGACGGCTCGGAGAAGGCGCTGCCTTTGGAGAAGCAGCGCCTGCGTGTCGGCAGGGACCCCGATTGCGACATCCGCCTGGACGATCCCTCCGTCAGCCGCCGCCACGTGGTGCTCAACCGGGTCTACAACGAGTACTTTCTCGAAGACCAGAACAGCACCAATGGCACGCTGCTGAACGGTCGTCGGGTGTTCAAGCACATGCTCAAGCACGGCGACACGATTGAGGTCGGCGCCTTCCACTTCCGCTATGAGACGCGCGACGAGCTCGACCCCGAAGAGCATGACAGCGACCTCGAAGAGACTGTCTTCGTCGGGGACAACGGCAAGCCGGTCGTGGAGTCCGAGGCCAAGCCCGAAGAGAAGGAGCGCGCGCACATCATCCCTGAGCCCACGCAGCGGGTGCCCGAATGTTCTCTGCGCATGCTCAACGGCAAGCACGAGGGCAAGCGCGTGCTGCTGACCAAGCCGGTGCTCGCTATAGGGCCCCGCGGCAGCCGTTCGGCCGCGGTAGTGCGTAAGGGTGGCGGATACCTCCTGATGAAGCTGGGCGAGGGCGAGACACCCGGCGTCAACGGCCAGCCCGTCCCCCGAGGCGGTGCCTCCCTGAGCAACGGCGACGTGCTGGAGGTCTCGGGGCGGCAGATGCGGTTCGTCGTCAAAGGCTGACGAGCAGGCCCCTCATCGCTCCAGGTACTGGAGCTTGTCGGGCTTGCCGTCCCATTCCTCGGCGTCGGGCGGCGCGTCTTTTTTCATGTTGATCACCGGCCAGCCGCGCGACAGCTCCGCGTTGAGCTCGAGGAATTTCTCCTGCCCCGGGGGAATGTCATCCTCGCTAAAGATCGCCTCGGCCGGGCACTCGGGCTCGCACAGCGCGCAGTCGATGCACTCGTCTGGATCGATGACCAGGAAGTTGGGGCCCTCGTGAAAACAGTCCACCGGACAGACTTCGACACAATCGGTGTACTTGCAGCGGATGCAGTTCTCGGTCACCACGTACGTCATGAACAGGCTCCTGTTGATCTCACTTTGGACTGAGCTTAGCCGAGGGGGGAGGGGTTGTCGCCGACGCGGCCGGCCCGCTCACTCGGTCAGTGCTTTCAGGCGATAGAGGGCCGCCAGCGCGTCGCGGGGGGTGAGTCCGTCGGGGTCCAGGGCGCGCAATGCCTCGAGGGCCGCGCTGGGCGGCTCGGCGGCGAACAGCGACAGCTGGCTCACCTGAGCGTCGGTGTGGCGCTGGGCACCTGCCTCCAGCTCCAGCAGACGCCGGCGCGCCCGCTCGATGACCGGGCGCGGAACCCCGGCCAGCTGAGCGACCTGCAGGCCGTAGCTCTGGTTGGCGGGCCCTTCGCGCACAGCGTGCAGGAACACGATGGTGTCGCCGTGCTCTACCGCGTCCAGGTGTACGTTGGCGATCCCCGGGTACTCCTCCGGCAGGGTGGTCAGCTCGAAGTAGTGGGTGGCGAACAGGGTGAAGGCGCGAATGCGGGTGGCCAGATCCACGGCGCAGGCCCAGGCGAGGGAGAGCCCGTCGAAGGTGCTGGTCCCGCGGCCGATCTCGTCCATCAGCACCAGGCTCTGCGCGGTGGCGTTGCGCAGGATGTTGGCCGTCTCCTGCATTTCCACCATGAACGTCGATCGGCCCCCCGCCAGGTCGTCGGAGGCGCCGATGCGCGAAAAAATGCGGTCCACGGGGCCGATGCACGCTTCCGCCGCAGGCACGTAGCTGCCGGCGCGCGCGAGCAGCACGATCAGCGCGGTCTGGCGCATGAAAGTGGACTTGCCGCCCATGTTCGGTCCGGTGACCACCAGCATCCGTCGAGCATCGTCCAGCTTCACCCCGTTGGCGACGAACGGACCCTCGTTCACCTGCTCGACCACGGGGTGGCGCCCGTCGACGATGCGCATGCCCGGCTCCTCGCTGAGCACCGGGGCGCATAGGTCCAGGGCGTCGGCGCGCTCGGCCAGATTGCCCAGGGCGTCCAGGGCGGCCAGCGCGTCGGCACAGGTTTGAAGGCTCGGCAGATCCTCCTGAAGTCGGTCGAGCAGCTCATCGTAGAGCGCCTTCTCCCGGGCCAGCGCTCGCTCCCGCGCCGAGAGCACCTGGTCCTCGAAGCGTTTGAGCTCCGGCGTGACGAATCGTTCGGCCCCCTTGAGGGTCTGGCGGCGCAGGTAATCCTCCGGCACCTTGTCGGACTGGCTGCGCCCGATCTCGATGTAGTAGCCGTGGACCCGGTTGTAGCCGACCTTGAGGCCGGCGATGCCGGTGCGCGAGCGCTCTCGGGCCTCGAGGTCGAGCAGGAACTGGTCCGCGTTCTGGGAAAGGTCGCGCAGGCCGTCGAGCTCGGCGTCGTAGCCGCGGGCGAGCACGCCGCCGTCGCGAATCAGCATGGGCGGGTGCTCGATGATGGCGCGCCCGAGCAGGGCGACCACGCCCGGATGGGTCCCGGCGCCCCGAGCGAGCCGCGTGATCAGCGGTGAGTCCAGCTGCGCCAACAGGGACTGGATCTCCGGGAGCTCGGCCAGAGAGTCGCGCAGGGTGGCCAGATCCCGGGGGCGGGCGGACTTCAGGGCTACCCGGGCGAGAATGCGCTCGATGTCGCCGACCGTCTGCAGGAGCGCGCGCAGGTCCGGGTAGGCGTGCCGCTCCAGCAGTACCGCGATGGCGGTGTGGCGCTCGCCGACGGCCAGGCGATCGCGTAGGGGCCGGTTCAGCCAGCGGCGCAGCAAACGGCTCCCCATAGCGGTGGCGGTGCGGTCCAGCACGCCGACCAGTGTGTGCTGGGCCTGGCCGCTCAGGTTGCGCTCTATCTCCAGATTGCGTCGCGTGGCCGCGTCGATGATGACGGCGTCCTCGCGCCGCTCCACGCTGAGGCCACGCAGGTGGGGCAGGGCGCTGCGCTGGGTGTCCTGCACGTAGCGCAGCAGGCAGCCGGCGGCAGTGACCGCCAGGGGCTGATCGGCGCAGCCGAACCCGCCCAGGTCGCGAGTGCCGAACTGACCGGCAAGCAGGCGCCCGGCGCTCTCCAGATCGAAGTGCCAGCCGGGCCGGCGCGTCAGGCCGGGGCGGTCGCGCAGGCAGCGGGGGGTCGCGGTGTCTTCGGCGAGCAGCACCTCCGCGGGGCTCAGTCGCTCGATCTCCCCCGCTAGTGCCTCCTCGGAGCCGAGCTGCTGGATGACGAACCGGCCGCTGCCCAGGTCGAGCACCGCCAGGCCGTACCCGATGCCTGTGTGGTGTAGCGCCGCCAGTAGGTTGTCGCGCCGGTCCTCCAGCAGCGCCTCCTCCGTGACCGTCCCCGGGGTGACCACCCGCACCACCTTGCGCTCCACCGGCCCCTTCGACGCCGCGGGGTCGCCGATCTGCTCGCAGATGGCCACCGACTGGCCCAGCTTCACCAAACGGGCGAGATAGGCCTCGGCGGCGTGGTAAGGAACGCCGGCCATCGGGATGGGCGCGCCGGCGGACTGTCCCCGCTTGGTGAGCGTGATGTCGAGCAGGCGAGCCGCTCGCTCGGCGTCCTCGTAGAACAGCTCGTAGAAGTCCCCCATGCGGTAGAACAGCAGCATCCCCGGATGCTCCGCCTTGATACGCAGGTACTGCTGCATCACCGGGGTGTGAGCTTGCAGTCGCGTGGCGCGGTCCGGCACCTTGCTGTCTTCTTGTCGCTTCAAGGGCATCTGACGCTATGTAGGCACGTTCGCCCGGCCGTTCGGCTCCGAATGCCCGCGGCTGCTCGGCGGCCGGCCTTGCTAGAGCCGGTACCGGCCGCGACTCGGATCCTGGGTGCCCGGGGGAGGCGCCATGAGTAAACCATGCCGGCGGGGCAGTGGAAAGCGACGCTCGGGTCCCTGGTCGGAAGACGTCGGGGAATGCACGAGCTGCTGGGAAAGCATGCGAGGCGGGTCGCTATCCGGTGCGTCATGGCCGCGCAAAGGCATACGACGCTTCGCCTCTCGGCGATGGCGCGGGAGAAAAGCCAAGGGCTTCAGCTCGCTGCCCCACTCCTCCCGACCGACCGGTCAGACGCAGACCAGAGCAAGCGCTTTCTCCCCTGGTGGGAAACGGGGTCCAGAGAAATCGGACACCCAAAGTGTGCCGCACGCTGCGCCTTGCCGGCGCGCATTTCGGACCGCACCTTGGCTCGCGGGGAATTATTGAGATCGCTACTAGAACACCCACCCGTACAAATCTACCGCCCGGTCCAGGACGGCACGCAGGGGCCTGGGTAGGGGCAGCTCTTCCAAGGTATCGAGGTAATTCTTCAGCAACAGGCCCAGCTCGGTGCTGCCTTCGATGCGCAGACGGCGCTGGAAGAAGAGCGTGTCCGGGTCCTCGCGGCGGGTGGCTAGCAGCAGGAAGTCGTAGAGATCGCCGCTCAAGCCAACGTCGGGGGCCCGGTCTGCCGGCGCGGACGCGAAGCCGCCCGCGTTGAGGATCAGGCGATAGCCGAGAACGGCGTCGCGGATGGTGATGGAGAGGACCCGGTTGCGCAGGAAATCGAGCTCGCCGTCGCGGAGCGCGCTTGAGAAAACGCGGTTCAACGTCAGGGCCAGGGCCTGAGAGTGGAAGCGGCCGGGCAGCAGTCCGAAGGGCAGGCTGAGGGGGCGCGGCAGGCGCGGCGTGCCCGCGGCGGGCCGGGCTTGCTGGTACATCAGTGTTCTCCTCCAGTTCATCGGCTGCGGGGGCTCGGGCGGCGGGTGGCCGGGGTCCACGCATTATCGTCGCTTCCGGGGCCGGAGGGGCAATCCGGAATCGGGAATTGACCTGATTGGGCCCCTGGCCGTTGGGGGGCGGCGTCGTTCTTGTGAGGACAGGGTCGGGGGACACGCCACATTCCCCCAGGCGCTTCGCTGCCGCTCCTTCGGGCTGTCGCCGCGGCTGTGGGAGCGACCTTCAGGTCGCGATCTTGTAATCTCCGTCGCGATCGCGAGCTGGAGCTCGCTCCTACCGATCGCTGCGGGGGGGCTCGTCCAGCCGGGTGAGCAGCCGGTGCCAGAGGGCGCCGACCTGCTCTTCCATCTCAGTCGGCCCGGGTTGCCACGTGCATCGGGGCGGGCGCAGCGACGTGCTGCAGGCGCCAGAAGCGAAAGGCCTGTGTGGCCCCGGCGGGGGTGAGGTGCTCTTCCTCGGCTTCCTCGCGCAGCTCGAAGCGATCTCCGAGCACGTCCAGCAGGCCTGCGGTGTCGTAGCGCACCACCGGAAGGCCGGTACAGCGCTCAGGCCCATTGGGGCCGAAGGTCGCGATGATCAGGTGTCCGCCCGGGCGCAAGACGTGCTCCAGCGTCAGCAAGTAGCGGCGCCGGTCCGCCGGGTGGGCGAGGAAGTGAAATACGGCCCGGTCGTGCCAGAGGTCGTAGGGATAGGGCGGGACCCAGCGGGTCACGTCCGCTTCGAACCAGTCTACCTCTTTGGCCAGCGGGCCGAGGCGCTCCTGGGCGCGGCCCAGGGCGCGTCGGGATATGTCGAGCACCGCTGGGCGGACGAAGCCGGCCGAGATCAGCCGGTCCACCAGGGTGGAGGCCCCGCCCCCTACGTCGATGATCGCGGCCTCCCGGTCGAGCCCGCAACGTCGGACGAGCTCCAAGGACCGGGTAGGGTTGGCCTGGTACCAGCTCACCTCCGTGGGTGCACGTTGGGTGTAGACCTGTTCCCAGTGGCTTTTCGGGTCGATCATGAATAGTCCTCTTCCAGGGGCTGTTGACATTGGTCTGAGCGAGGGCGATGGCGAGCGATTTTTGGTGCTGACAAGGCGCGGTGAGGAGCAATAGTGGATCTATTGCGACGAACCGCAACGCAGTCAGCGCGGAAAAGGGCCGTAATCGGACCGCGAACGTTAATTGTCAACAGCCCCTAGGGCCTCCCCCTTGGTCCACAGCAGTCCCGCCAGTCGCTCGCCCTGTTTCCGGGGCCGCTCCGGACGAAGGTTCAAGCTGGCCGCTCCCGACGGTCGGTAGACACCCTGACCGGTTGTGCGCCGTCGAGTGACACGCAGTGGGTCAGCCCTGTCGCGGGTCTGCCTGTGACCACCGGCAACGCACAATCGTTGTCCACCCATCTGAGCAGGCTGCGTCGCGGATCGTTCCCTTGGATCTGGATGCAGGCCGAGATGCACTCCGCGCACTCGGTGCAGGTGAACATGCGCCGCTTGATGGTGCGCGGATGCAAACGCATGGCACAAGCGTTGTCGCATGGGCCGCAGCACCTGCTCATCGGCGGCATCCCGAAGGCAACGGATGGGCGACCAAGGGGTGGCGCGAGCACTGCCCGGCCATCGCCTTGGCGAGGCCGACTACCCCGAGTAGCACGAGCGTGGAGTGGCAGACAGTGAAATAGACGGTCAGCACCGCCCAGGTCCCCCGGCCCCGTGTAGCCGCCCAGGGCCGGGATCAGGAGATTGGCCAGGACCAGCAGGGCGCCGGCCCAGAGGCTTGCCGACAGGGTCGGGGAAAGGTGTGCGGCAGCCAGGGGCGGCGCGGACGCGCGCTTGGCGACGAACAGTCCGAGCGGGGCGACGAAGGCTAGGCCGGGCAAAAGCAGCAGGTTGTCCAGGCACAGGATTTCCGCGAGGGTCGCCAGGATCTGGCCGGCTGCGGGGGCCTGCTCTTGGTCAGGCACCGAGGGTGGCATCGACCACCTCCATGAGGGCCTCCACCGTTTCGGCATCGTCGCTCAGCGGCCCCACCAGGGCTGCGCGGCTGGCGTCCCGCAGATCCATGCCGCCGCGCGCATCCCGTAGAAGAGCGCGATCTTGCGTAGAATATGTTGCGCGCCATCGCCTTGGTGAACGCTTGGGACATCAAGGCGAGCCTCCGGTTTGGAATCGACGTGGGCCCATTAGATTTTCGGCAGGCCCGTTGGGCCTTGACCTTTGTCAAACCTGGCCGGGCCCCTCTTCCGAGCTGCAGAGACGATCGAATATGACTGAGATTTCGGCGAGCGAGGTGTTGTTGCAGGACCTGCGGCGCGGGATGCTCTTCGCGCGCCTTTCGCCGGAGCAGGTCCAGCGCGTCGGTCGGCTCGCCCGGCGCATCCACCTTGAGGAGGGGCGCTCGTTGTTCGAGCAGGGCGACGTAGCGGAGCGTTTCTACCTGGTCCTGAGAGGCCACATCAAGCTATTTCGCCTCTCACCGGACGGCAACGAAAAGGTGATTGAGGTGGTCGCCCCCGGCAGCACCTTCGCCGAGGCCCTGATGTTCCTCGATCGTCCCCGGTATCCGGTCAGCGCGGTGGCGCTCAGCGACGCCGAGCTGATCAGCGTGGACGCCAGGGATTTCGCCGGCATGCTGCGCGAGTCCGTGGACACCTGCTTCCTGCTGCTGGGCGATATGAGTCAGCGCTTGCGCGGCCTGATTCGGGAGATCGACGACCTCAGCCTGCAGAGCGCGACCTGCCGGGTCGCGGGCTATCTCCTCAAGCGCGCGCCGCCGGATGCCGACACCTTCGAGCTGGAGGTGGCCAAAGGTGTGGTCGCCTCGCGGCTGTCTGTCAAGCCCGAGACTTTCTCCCGCATCATCAAGAGCCTGAGCGAGCAGGGGCTCATCAGTGTCCACGGCAGCCGGGTGGAGGTGTTGGACCGCGTCGGTCTGGCTCAGGCTGCCGACGTCTGCGCCCTGGGTGCCGACGCCCTCGAGGACACCTTTCGGTATCCCTGTCCGCCCCAGGCTCCGCGGTGAGTCCGGCGCTCGCGGCAGTGCCCGGGCTCTCTACCTGCGCCAGAACTGCGGGGTGAACAGGATCAGGACCGAGAAGACCTCCAAACGTCCCAGGAGCATGGTAAAGCTGCAGACCCAGACCTCGAAGTCCGAGAGACTCTGGTAGTTGGTCGCCGGTCCCACCCGGGCGAGCCCCGGGCCGGCGTTGTTGATGCAGGCCACGATGGCGCTGAAGGCCGAGATGAAGTCCAGCCCGCCGAATATGAGCAGGAACGTCAAGCCGATGACGCTCATGGCGTAGAGAAAGATGAATCCCAGGATGGCAAACACGACGCTGTTGGGGATCTCCGCCCCGCCCACCGTGACCGGGGCGGCCAGGGTGGGGTGAATCAGGCGGCTCAGCTCGCGCGAGCTTTGGCGGACCAGGGTCAGGGTACGGATCATCTTGATGCCGCCCCCGGTGGATCCGGAGCTCACCGTCACGGAGGAGAGAAAAAGCATCCAGAAGGGGACGAAGAGCGGCCACTGGCCGTAGTCGACGCTCACGAACCCGCAGTCCGTGGCGATGGACACCAGATTGAAGCTCGTATGGCGCAGCGAGGTCCCGAAGCTTGGGTACACCCCGCGGGACCAAAGGTAGGTCGCGCACCCCAGGCAGCTCAACACCAGCACTCCGAGCACTGCTTTGGCCTCGGCGTCGCGCCAAAACGGCCTCAAGCTGCGCTCGCGCCAGACCGAATAATGGGTGGCGAAGTTCATGGCGGCGATGGTCATGAACACGATCAGCACCGCCTCGATCGCCGGAGAGTTGAAGGCGCCGATGCTGGCGTCCCGGGTCGAGAAGCCGCCAAGGCTCATGGCCGCGAAGGCGTGGCAGATGGCATCGAACCAGCTCATCCCCGCCAGAACCAGGCAGAGGATGCAGGCGATGGTGATCCCCAGATAGACGGTCCAGAGGATAGCCGCGGTGTCGCCGATGCGGGCGGTCAGCTTGGTGTCCTTGATGGGGCCCGGGACCTCTGCTCGCAGCAGCTGCATCCCGCCGACGCCGAGCAGCGGGAGGATGGCCACCGCAAGGACGATTATGCCCATGCCGCCCAGCCAGTTCAGGGTGTGCCGCCACAGGTTGATGGAGGGGGCCAGGGTATCCAGCCCGGTCATCACCGTCGCCCCGGTAGTGGTCAGGCCGGACATCGTCTCGAAGAAGGCGTGGGCGAAGCTCATATTCTGATGCAGGATCAGCGGTACCGTGGCGATGGCGGCGGTCAGCGTCCAGGCCAGGGCTACCAGGACGAAGCCGTCGCGGGCCTTGAGCTCGGCCTTGCGGCGCTCGGTGGCCATCACCAGCAGGGCGCCGGCTGTGACGCAGGCGAGCATGCTCACCAGAAAGATAGGCAGGGTTCCGTCGGCGTAGATCAGGGAGCACGCGATGGGCATCAGGTAAGTCAGGCTGAACACCATCAACAGACGCCCCAGGGCATTGATGACGGGCAGCAGTTGCGGCATCAGAAGAATCCGAAGCCGACCTGGAAGTAGCGTTCGACCTTGGGCACCAGGTCCTTGGTGGTCATGAATACGATCACGTGGTCCTCCGCCTCGATCACCGTCTCGTGATGGGCGATGAGCACCCGGCGCCGGTCCGGGGCGCCCGGCTCGGAAGCTGGGCCACGAACGATTGCCCCGACCGTGACGCCGTGGGGCAGGTTGAGCTGCTCGATGCGCCGGCCGATCACCTTGGAGCTCGCTGGATCCCCGTGCACCACCAGCTCGAGCGCCTCGGCCGCACCGCGGCGCAGGTTGTGCACGGCTGCCACGTCGCCGCGCCGGACATGGGCCAGCAGGGTACCGATGGAGATCTGGGCCGGAGAGATGGCGATGTCGATGCGGTCCGACTGCACCAGGTCCACATAGGCGCGTCGATTGATGAGGGCCAGTACGCGGCGAGCCCCCAGGCTCTTGGCGAGCAGCGCGGACAGGATGTTGTTCTCGTCGTCGTTGGTCAGGGCCAGGAAGAAGTCGATATCTTCGATGTTTTCGGCCGCGAGCAGATTCTCGTCGGAGGCCTCTCCCACGAGCACCAGACTCGTTTTCAAGCGGACGCCCAGGGATTTTGCCCGCTCCTCGTTGGATTCGAAGACCTTGACCTGATAGGCGTCCTGGGTGGCCGCGGCCAGGCGTTCTCCGATGTTGCCTCCGCCTGCGATCAGGATGCGCCGGGTCGGCCGGTCGGTGCGGCGCAGCTGATGCATGACGTCGCGGATGTTCCGGGTCGCGGCGAGGAAGAAGACCTCGTCACCGGCCTCGACGGGAGTCGCTCCGTTCGGGATGATCGGCTGGTCCTTCCGGTAGATGGCCGCGATGCGGGCATCCACGCCCGGCATGCGGCGGCGCAGCTCGGCGATGGGATGGCCCACCAGCGGATCGCCTTCGAGCGCCCGCGCCGCGACCAGGCTGACCAGGCCGTCGGCGAACTCGAGCACCTGCAGGGCTTCGGGAAACTCGATCAGTTTGACCAGATAATCGGTGACGATCTGCTCCGGGCAGATGCTGAAGTCCACTGCGAAGTTGTCGGAGCCCAGGAGCTGTGGATAGAGCGCGTAATCCGCCGAGCGCAGCCGGGCGATCTTGGTCGGGACCTTGAAGAGCACCTGGGCCGTGCGGCAGGCGCAGAGATTGGTCTGATCGCTCTGGGTGACCGCGAGCAGGATATCGGCATCCTCTGCCCCGGCTTGTTTGAGCACCGATGGCAGGGCGGCGTTTCCGGCCACCACCCGCAGGTCCAAGCGGGTCGCCAACTGGGTGAGCCGTGCGACGTCGGTGTCGACAACGGTGATCTCGTTGGCCTCCGAGACGAGGCTCTCCGCCACGGAGCTGCCGACCTGGCCGGCACCCAGAATGATGATGTTCACTAGCTTGGCAGCACGGATCAGGGACGCATCGGCGCACAGTCTATAACAGCGCGTGCGGGCGCGGGCAGAATTGACAACACCCCTTCTCAGGAGGAGGTTGCCTGCAGTCCGGAGCGCAGGCCGCGCTCCGGCCCGGATGGCAGCTCGCGCCCTCCGAGCCGGTGATCTTGTTGTAGACGCTGTACTTGCCCGAGGGCTTCTTCATGGGCAGGCGCTTGATCCCCTTCAGGGTCTGGGCGTCGTAGACGACCACGGCGCCGTCCATGAAGTGTAACTTTGCGGCGACCCGAGATGGAAGCGACCACCACAAAGCCAGACACCCCAACCCGGCAACGCCATCAACGCGGAGGTGCACGCGCGTGGGCTCGCTCTGCTCTTGCGCTCCGGTTGGGGAGAACGGTCGGGGTCCGTACAAGGCACGTAATTTCGAGGAGGTGGAATATGCCAACAGTTCCATTTTCAACCGCTTTACGGCGCGAATATGAGAGGCTTTTTGAGACCTGTGACATCCGGCCGGAACGAATGGGTCCGGTCGACGAGGTCGTAGCAAAGCTACAAACAGATAAAGCGCGCTATCAGAAAGTCGGGGAGACTCTGGGCATTCCCTGTAGCCCGGATGCAGCGAAGCGGAATCCGGGGTGCGCCACGTCGCTCTTCGAAGGCCTGGATTGCGCTGCGCGCCGTCCAGGCCACGGGCGGGGCTCCGTCGCGGTTTCATCCAGGCTGCCGGCGGGGGCGGCATCGGGGATTCCGACCCCCTGGGTAGCCGGCATTGCCAAGCCGGACTGGCGGCCTTTATGATCCCCGGGGTCAGTAAAGAGGCAGGGTCGACGCACGACCGGCCACGCCCATCGTCGGGCCCAGATCGATCGGCGATTTTGCGTGAGGATCGAGACGTTGCGCGCAGCAGGCGGGGGTCTTCTCCTGCCGAGAGCGTCGATCCCGTCGGTCGAGCGGACAGCGAGACGGGGCCCCGATCTTGGCCGAGACAGCACGCTGTGCCGGTCGAACGACTATCCGGAAGTTGAAAAGTCCCGCTCGCACGCAGTGCACGTCCGTAAGAGTTTCGCGGCGGTGTCGTGGCGCAGCTCCGGCATTACACGGCCCCGGCTTGCGGTTCGCCAAACCACTATCACAGGATGGAGAAACTCGATGAGCAGTCCCAAGCCCAGCGATATCACGCGTCCGGCGGACCTGGTCGAGCACGGCAGAGGGACCGGCGCGGTTCGCACCCAACGCCCGGTCTACGTGGACCTGCTCCCGCCCTGCAACAACGCCTGCCCGGCCGGGGAGAACATCCAGGGCTGGCTGGCCCATGTGCAGGAAGGCGCCTACGAGAAGGCCTGGCAGGTGCTGATGCAGGCCAACCCCATGCCCGCCGTCCACGGTCGGGTCTGCTACCACCCGTGCGAAGGGAGCTGCAACCGCAATGCGGTGGACAGCTCGGTCAGCATCCACGCCGTGGAGCGCTTCCTGGGTGACCTCGCCCTCGAGCAGGGCTGGAAGGTCGAGCTGGACGCCCCGCCCAGCGGGCGCCGGGTCATGGTCGTAGGAGCGGGCCCCAGCGGGCTTTCCGCCGCCTATCATCTGACGCGCCTCGGCCACGCCGTGGAGATCTTCGAGGCGGGACCCATGGCGGGCGGCATGATGCATTTCGGCATCCCCGCGTACCGCCTGCCGCGCGTCGAGCTCGACCGGGAGATCGCCCGCATCGAGGACATGGGCGTGCGCCTCGTGCTCAACCACAAGGTGGAGAACGTCCTGACCGAGAAGGAAGCGGGCGGGTTCGACGCCGCGTTCGTCGCCGTCGGGGCGCACCTGAGCAAGCGTGTCGACATCCCGGCGCGCGACGCCGGCAAGATACTGGATGCCGTGAGCTTCCTGCGTCAGGCCTCATCGGGCCAGGCGCCGGTCCTGGGCCGGCGCGTGGCGATCTACGGCGGGGGCAACACCGCCATGGATGCGGCGCGCACCGCCAAGCGCCTCGGCGCCGAGGAGGCGCTCATCATCTACCGGCGCGATCGGGAGCACATGCCCGCGCACTCCTTCGAGGCCGACGAGGCGATCGAGGAGGGCGTCAAGATCAACTGGCTTCGTACCATCAAGGAGATCGATGAGACGCGGATCCAGGTCGAGGTGATGAAGATCAATGCCGAAGGCTATCCGGAGCCGACCGGGCAGTTCGAGACGCTGGAGGCCGACAGCCTGATCCTCGCGCTGGGTCAGGACAGCGATACCGGGCTGCTGAAGGAAGTGCCGGGCATCGAGCTCAAGCGCGACGGCACCGTGATCGTCGACGCCAACATGATGACCGGCTGTCCGGGTATCTTTGCGGGCGGCGACATGGTGCCCAGCGAGCGCACGGTGACCGTGGCGGTCGGGCACGGCAAGAAGGCTGCCCGCCACATCGACGCCTTCTTGCGCGGCGGGCAGTATGTCATGCCTCCCAAGCACGCGGTGATCGCCTTCGACCGCCTGCATATCCATTATCTGACCGAGGCCGAGCAGGTGCACCAGGACTACCTGGAGATGGAGCGCCGCCGCTACGGCTTCGACGAGGTGGTGCGCGGGCTGAGCGAGCGCCAAGCGGTCTACGAGGCGAAGCGCTGCTTCTCCTGCGGCAACTGCTTCGAGTGCGACGGCTGCTACGGGGCCTGTCCCGAGCACGCCATCATCAAGCTGGGTCCGGGGATGCGCTACCAATACGACTACAGCCTCTGCACGGGCTGCGCGGTGTGCTTCGAGCAGTGCCCCTGCCATGCCATCGACATGAACCCGGAATCAGGAGATTAATCCATGAAGTCGTCACCGGTTACGACGCTTGAAGGGAACGAGGCGGTCGCCTACACCGCCTACCGCCTCAATGAAGTGTGCGCCATTTACCCGATCACTCCGTCTTCGACGATGGCCGAGCTGGCGGACCAATGGGCCTCCGAGCAGATCCCCAACATCTGGGGCAGTGTGCCCATGGTGGTGGAGATGCAGAGCGAGGGCGGGGCCGCCGGGGCGGCCCACGGGGCCCTGCAGACAGGGGCGCTGACCACCACCTTCACGGCGTCACAGGGCCTGCTCCTGATGATCCCGAACATGTACAAGATCGCCGGCGAGCTCACGCCCGCCGTATTCCACGTGGCCGCCCGCTCGCTGGCCGCCCAGGGGCTGTCGATCTTCGGCGATCATTCCGATGTCGCGGCGGTGCGCCAGACCGGCTTCGCCCAGCTTGCCTCCAGCACCGTACAGGAAGGGCACGACATGGCGCTGCTGGCCCAGGCGGCGAGTCTGGAGGCCAGACTGCCCTTCGTGCATTTCTTCGACGGCTTCCGCACCTCCCACGAGGTGAACAAGCTCACCCTGATCTCCGAAGACCACATGCGCGCGCTGATCGACCGGGACCTGGTGCGTCAGCACCGGGTGCGCGGCCTGAACCCGGACAACCCATTCATTCGCGGCACGGCGCAGAACCCGGACATCTACTTCCAGGCGCGCGAGACGGTCAACCCGTTCTATGCGCGCCTGCCTGGCATCCTGCAGCAGAAGATGGACGCCTTCGCCAAGCTGACCGGCAGGTCCTATCACCTGTTCGACTACTACGGGGCGTCGGATGCCGAGCGGGTCGTGGTCATCATCGGCTCCGCGGCGCAGACCGTCCGCGAGACGGTGGCCTACCTGCAGCGTCAGGGCGAGAAGTGCGGCGTCATCAACGTGCGCCTGTGTCTGCCCTTCTCGGCGGAGCACTTCCTCGCGGTCCTGCCCCGTTCGGTCAAGGCCATTGCCGTGCTCGACCGCACCAAGCTGCCGGGCTCCACCGGCGAGCCCCTGTATACGGACGTGGTGACCGTGCTGAGCGAGGCCCAGGACAGCGGCACGCTCCCGGGCGGCGCCCTGCCCCGGGTCATCGGCGGGCGCTACGGCCTGTCCTCCAAGGAGCTTACCCCCGCCATGGCCAAGGCGGTCTTCGACGAGCTGAAGAAGGATGCGCCGAAGAACCATTTCACCGTCGGCATCGAGGACGACGTCTCCCACACCAGCCTGGTGTTCGACCCCTCGTTCGACATCGAGCCCGACGAGGTGATGCGGGCGCTGTTCATCGGCCTGGGCGCGGACGGCACGGTGGGCGCCAACAAGAACAGCATCAAGATCATCGGCGAGTCGACCCCCCTGTATGCCCAGGGCTACTTCGTCTACGACTCGAAGAAATCCGGCTCGCGCACCGTCTCCCACGTAAGGTTCGGACCCGATCCGATCAATTCGCCCTATCTCATCCAGTCGGCCGGATTCATCGGCTGTCACCAGTTCAATTTCATCGAGAAGATCGATGTGCTGGAGGGCGCGCGCCAGGGAGCGACCCTGCTGCTTAACAGCCCCTACGGCCCCGATGAGGTCTGGGCGCATCTGCCGCGACGGCTTCAGGAGCAGATCATCGCGAAGAAGATCACGTTCTACGTGATCGACGCCTCCCAGGTGGCCCGCGACACCGGCATGGGCACCCGCACCAACACCATCATGCAGACCTGCTTCTTCGCCATCTCGGGCGTGCTGCCGCGGGACGAGGCGATCGGCAAGATCAAGGAAGCCATCCGCAAGACCTATGGCAAGAAGGGGGAGGAAGTCGTCCAGAAGAATTTCGTCGCCGTGGATCAGACCCTGGAGCACCTCTACCCAGTGAAGATTCCGGAGCGCGTGAGCAGCGTGATCGAGATGCCTCCGGTCGTGCCGCCCGAGGCGCCCGAGTTCGTGCAGAAGGTCACCGCGGTGATGATGGAGGGCAAGGGTGACCGGCTGCCGGTCTCGATGTTGCCCATCGACGGGACCTATCCGTCCGGCACCACCAAGTGGGAGAAGCGCAATATCGCGGCATTCGTCCCGGTCTGGGAGCCGGATATCTGCATCCAGTGCGGCAACTGCAGCTTCGTCTGCCCGCACAGCGTGATTCGCGGCAAGTTCTATCACGATTCTGTGCTGGCAAAGGCACCGGAGGGCTTTAGCTCGGCCCCCATCAACGGCCGCGGCTTCCCGGAGACGCGCTACACGCTGCAGATCTATGCAGAGGATTGCACCGGCTGCGGGCTGTGCGTGGAGGTCTGTCCCGCCAAGAGCCTGCAGCAGAGCGGTATCAAGGCGATCAACATGAAGCCCAAGGAGCCCAGCCTGGAGCAGTCAAAGGAGAATGTCCGCTTCTTCGAGGGCATACCGGTCAACGACCGCTCCCGAGTCGATTTCCGCGTCGGTGCGCGGAGCCCAGTTCCTGGAGCCCCTGTTCGAGTTCTCCGGGGCCTGCGCCGGCTGCGGCGAGACGCCCTACGTGCGGCTCCTGTCCCAGCTTTTCGGCGACCGGGCGGTGATCGCCAACGCAACCGGCTGCTCGTCCATCTACGGCGGCAACCTGCCGACCACGCCTTGGACCAAGAACGCCGAGGGGCGCGGGCCGGCCTGGTCGAACTCGCTCTTCGAGGACAACGCCGAGTTCGGCCTGGGCTTCCGGCTCAGCGCGGACGAGCACCTGACCATCGCCCGGCGTCTGGCCGAGGAGATGAAGGGAGAGCTCGGCGCTGAGCTGGTGGATGAGATCCTCAACGCTCCGCAGACCACCGAGTCGCAGATTCGCCGGCAGCGGGTGCGCGTAGCCGAGCTCAAGGCCCGGCTGCAGCAGATGGACAGCGAGGTGGCCCGCGACCTGGTCTCCGTGGTCGATCACCTGGTCCGGCGCAGCGTCTGGATCGTCGGCGGCGACGGCTGGGCCTATGACATCGGCTCCTCCGGGCTGGACCACGTCCTGGCCAGTGGCCGGGACGTCAACGTGCTGGTGCTCGACACCGAGGTTTATTCCAACACCGGTGGCCAGATGTCCAAGGCCACCCCCCTGGGCGCGGTGGCCAAGTTCGCCGCCGCGGGCAAGCCGGTGGCCAAGAAGGACCTGGCGCTGCAGGCCATTTCCTACGGCAACGTGTATGTCGCACGGGTGGCTATGGGCGCCAACCCGCAGCAGACGCTGCTCGCGCTGCGCGAGGCCGAGGCCTATCCGGGGCCTTCCCTGGTGCTGGCCTACAGCCATTGCATCGCCCACGGCATCAACATGCAGCACGGCCTGCGGCAGCAGGATCTGGCCGTGGCGAGCGGTCACTGGCCTTTGATTCGCTACAACCCGGCCCTGCGGCAGGCAGACAAGAACCCCTTCGTGCTCGACTCGCCGCGTCCGACGGTGAAGCTCAAGGACTATGCGCTCAACGAGCTGCGCTACAAGATGCTG
Source organism: uncultured Gammaproteobacteria bacterium (assembly GCA_963775335.1). Lineage (GTDB taxonomy): Bacteria > Pseudomonadota > Gammaproteobacteria > Chromatiales > Chromatiaceae > CAVQCX01. The sequence goes on along the minus strand of CAVZIJ010000002.1, from coordinate 593,293 downwards.
TCGCGGGCGCACCCGGCCGAGAGCGAGCACCTGTTGGGGCTCGCCCAGCAGGTCGTGCATCAGAAGTGGGATGTCTATGAAGAGATGGCCAGTCGCAAGGGCAGCCATTTCCATCCGGACGCCGTTGTCAAACTCTAAGTGATCGGGGAGCACCCTATGGACCTCACCACGACCTATATGGGGCTGCGTCTGAAGCATCCCGTCGTCGCCTCGGCGTCGCCGCTGTCGGATACGCTGCAAGGCATGAAGCGCTTGGAGGACGGAGGCGTCGCGGCCATCGTGATGTTCTCGCTGTTCGAAGAGCAGATCCGCCACGAGAACGAGGCCTTCTCCCACCTGATGGAGTCGGGCACCGCCAGCTTTGCCGAGTCGCTGAGCTATTTTCCCGAGAGCGATGCCTACGACGTCGGACCGGAGCGTTATCTCGATCTGGTTCGGCGGGCTAAAGAGGACCTGGAGATTCCGGTCATCGCGAGCTTGAACTGCGTCACCAGCGAAGGCTGGATCCAGTACGCGCAGCAGCTGCAGGAGGCGGGAGCGTCGGGCCTGGAGCTGAACATCTACGGCGTGCACGCGGACCTGTTGGTCTCCGGCGCAGAGATCGAGCAGCAGTATGTGGACATCCTGAAGGCGGTGAAGTCGGCCGTTCGCATCCCGGTGGCGCTCAAGCTCAGCGCGTTCTTCAGCTCCATGGGCCACTTTGCCAAGCGTCTGGATGAAGCGGGGGCCGATGCGCTCGTGATGTTCAACCGCTTCTTCCAGCCGGACATCGACATCCAGGAGCTGGAGGTGCAGCCCACCCTGCCGCTGAGCTCGGCCGGCGAGATACGGGCCCCGCTGCTTTGGATCGCCCTGCTGCACGGGCGCGTTAAGGCCTCCCTGGGGGCCACGCGCGGTGTGGAAGGTCCCGCCGAGGTAATCAAGTATCTGCTGGCCGGGGCTGACGCGGTGATGAGCACCTCCGCCCTGTTGCGCAACGGCCCTGCCTATGCCGCCACGTTGGTGAGCGGACTGGAGGAGTGGATGCAAGCGCGCGGGTTCGAGGAGGTGGGGCAGATGCGCGGGGTGATGAGTCACAGCAACGTGGGCAATCCCCGCGCCTTCGAGCGGGCGAACTATCTGCGGGTGCTGGAGAGCTTCAAGGGCCAGTACGACGACGGCTAGCGAGAAGGGACCTGGACAGCCCTTGACCTGGCCATCACCCGCCGCTTCCAGCAACACTAACCGATCGAGCCGCTCCCTCCCCCGCCAGGGGGAGGTGGGAAACGTCGTTGTTCCTGCGGTTTGTCTCCCCCTCATATGAACGTGTTGGCTAAAGAATATGCCGGAACACAGGAACACGAGGGTCCAGGAACAAAGGGGCAGGTTTTGCGGAGCAGCCGACAAGGCTGCGAATCTTGGGAAGTGGAAGTCTCCCTGGCGTCAATTGCTCGATTCGGACGCTTACGCTGCGGGTGTCTACACCATGCGGGAGATCGCGGACCACGTCGGAGTGCACTAGTCGACAGTCGGTCGAGCCGTTCGCTGGCTGGAAACTGATTCCGATAGAATGCGTGATTGCAAGACCTGGAAACCAGATGGGGATCAGCCTGGCAGGCACTCAGGCAGACGCTCCGGCCCGGCTGCGAAGAGATCCCTTAGATCGGCAGAGGACAGGGGCGGGGAGAACAGAAACCCCTGGATCTCGCAGCAGGCCAGGCGCCGAAGGAACGCCATCTGCTCCTCGGTCTCCACCCCTTCGGCGATCACCTGGAGGTTCAGGCTGCGGGCCATTGCGATGATGGCCTCCACGATGGCGCAGTGGCCGGCGTTCCCGGGTACCCCCAGCACGAACTCCTGGGCGATCTTGAGCCGATCCAGGGGCAGATCCTTCAGGTAGCTGAGGGATGAATACCCCGTTCCGAAATCGTCCATGGCCAGCCCCACGCCCATGGCCTTCAGGCGATTGATGGTCTTCAGGTGCGTCCCCTTGCGCTCCATCACCGTGTTCTCGGTGATCTCCAGCTCAAGGCGGCCGGGAGCGAGTCCAGTCTGGTGCAGAATCCGCTCGAGCCGCTCGCAGAAATTACGCTCGGCGAGCTGCTTCGGCGAGATGTTCACCGCGAGTCGGACGCCCTCGGGTCGGCCGCTCTGCCATCCCGCCGCCTCCAGGCACGCCTGACGTAGCACCCAGTCGCCCAAGGGCACGATCAATCCGTTCTCCTCCGCCAAGGGTATAAACTGGCTTGGTCCTATGGGTCCGAGCGTCGCCGAATCCCAGCGCACCAGGGCCTCCACCCCCGTAATGCGCCGTTCGAGGAGGTTGAGCTGGGGCTGGAACGCGAGGCTGAGCTCTGCGTTGTTAAGGGCCTGACGCAAGCCGGCATCCAGATCCATACGCGTCTTGGCCTGGCGGTTGAGCTCGGCCGAGTAGAACCTGAAGATGTGGCGACCTTCCTCCTTCGCGGCGTACATGGCCATGTCCGCCTTGCGGATCAGATCCGTGGAGCCGTCGCCATCGTCGGGAAACAGGCCCACGCCGATGCTGGCACCCACGAAGACCTCCCGGCCGTCGATGTCGAAGGGCTCAGACAGCGTGTCGAGGATCTTGCGGGCGACCGGAGCCACGTGGTAATGGCTGTCGATCAACGTCAGCGCCACCAGGAACTCGTCGCCGCCCAAGCGCGCCACGGTATCCGACGCGCGCACGCAGCCCTCGAGGCGCACCGCCACCATGCGCAGCACACGGTCGCCGGCCTCATGTCCCAGGGTGTCGTTGATGGGCTTGAAGCGGTCCAGATCGACGAACAGCACCGCCACCGAGCGACCCTGCCGCCGCGCCAAAGCGATGGCCTCGTTGATTCGATCGTGAATCAAGGTGCGGTTGGGCAGGCCCGTCAGCGTGTCGAAAAAGGCGAGCTGGCGTATCTGCTCCTGAGCCTGTTTGCGCTCGGTGAAGTCGCTGAAGACGAACACCGCCCGGGTCACCATCCCTTGTATGTCGCGCAGGGGCGTGGCCACGAGGCTGTAGTGACGGCCCCCGTGCACCAGATCGCCCTGCTCGCCGGGCGTGCCGGTCTGCAGCATGAGGGCGAACAGATCCCGTTCCATGAGGCTGCCCGGGCACTGCAGAATGTCACACAGGCGCCTGCCTTCCACCGCCTCCCGGCCCGGAAAGAACCGGTCCCGGGCCTGCCGGTTGCAGACCTCCAGCCGCATCTGCGGGTCCACCACGAGGATGGCGGCTCCGGCGGAGTCGAGGATGGCCTGGAGCTCGTCCTTGGCGACGGTCAGGGCCTCATTGGTGTCTCGAAGATGCTCCAGGACCTGGGCGAAGGACGCCGCGATGATCCCGATGGGGTCCAGCGAGAGCAGGGTCTCGTCGTCCAGCTCTTCGGCCCGCAGGGGGCTGGTGCCCATGACGCCGAGGAGCTGATCGACCTTGGCACGGATGTAGCGGATGGCCGCGCCCCGGCTCTCCGCGACCCGCTCCAGCTCGGTCCGGGGCGAGGCCGGGGACGGCCTCTCAGCCTGGCTCACTGATGATCACCTCGTAATGCCCCTGCCGCTTCTTCACCTCGACGCCGTAGCCCATATTGGACACCGCTTCGGGAATGGTCGCGGTGGCCTGGCGATCGCTTGCCAGCACGCGCAGCTTGATCGCGCCGGCGCGAAGCTCCGTGGCCTTTTCGTTGACCTCCTTGAGGGTCATGAGGAGGCACGAAGGGCAGATCCGTCCGCGCATGTCGATCTCGATCACCTCCGCCATCGGGGCTCCTTTATGCTCTGGTGACGAACCGCACCAGCAGGCGGCTGCCGAGCCATGTGCCGGGCAGCAGCCCCGTCAGAAACAGCAGGCTCTGGAGCGCCAGGATAGGCAGACCGCCCCACAGATGCCAGATGTTGCAGGACGGCACCATCCGCGCCGCCAGCCCCAGGATCAGGCCCCCGAAGAATACCGAGACATACTGACGCAGCGGCACGCGCCAGTATAGCCGCAGCTCTCCGAGCGACAGGGCCGAGGCCGCGGCACCCGCCACGATGCCGAGGATCAAGGGGTACTGGATGGCGGCGACGGCGTCGAGCCCGGGCCCCGGCCCGCCCTGAACGGCGGTGTGGGAAAAAGGCGGCGTGTAGTCCAGCGGCACGGCCCGAAAATACGCGAGCTGCGCCAGGTGCTGCCCGGCGAACAGGGATTCGACCCAGGCGCCCATCTTGGAGTAGGCCGTGGTGATGCCGATCGGCATGCCGATGATTACGTAGGACAGCGCGCCGACGACGGCCAGGATCAGGGCCGCCCGCCAGGGCGGAAGATAGCCCTCTGCGAAGGCGGGCCGCGCCAGCAGCCCCCGGCGGCGCCAGCCCAGCAACAGCGCGGCGCCGGCCACCACGGCGGGGCCGATCACCACCAGGGGGTCGACGCCCAGGAGCTGCGGCAGCGTGATCCGCCCCGGAAAGATCGCCGTGGCCCGAGCCAGCGTGCTCCACCACGGGTGGATCTCGCCGTAGAGCGTAGCACCTGTGAGCAGCCCTACGAAGGCCAGGGCCGAGAGCAGGCTGCCGGAGCCCATCTTGTACAGGGTGCCGACCACACAGCCGCCGGCCAGCACCATGCCCACACCGAACAACATGCCGCCCAGGATGTTGGTCAGTGAGGCGGACCCGAGCAGGGGAAACGGGTAAGTCGCGACCAGCCCGGTCCAGCGCAACACCTCGAACAACGCCATGGAGCCCACCACCAGCAGCACCAGCATCCGCAGCATGTAGGCGTCGCGGAACAGGAAGAAATCCCGAAACATGGCGGTCACGCAGAAATCCGACCGGTGCATCACGACCCCGGCGGCCAGCCCGAGCCCCAGGGACGCAAGGATGATCGACGAGTAAGGATCGTTCATTGGGCAGGAGACCGGCTGGCCCATCCCCCCGGACGGCGGATGCAGATTAAATTGTAGGCCAAAGCGCACGCGCGGAGACGCCAGAGGGTCCGCACCGGGAGCCGAGCATCGGCAAATACGGGAAATGCCGGGACACGCATCGGAAATGCGGGGACCCCCATTGTGTAAACGCCCATTGTCATAGACGTCAGCGTGGCCGAGCCCGCCAGCGACACCTCTGTCGGCCCGGTGGCAGCCTCAATGACTGGAAGGTCGGCTTCGGAAGGCAGCAATCCGCCAAGAACCGCCGACCTGGTCAAGATCCGGCCAGGGAGGGTCCGCGGAACCAGTGCTTCCCGAGCGAACGGGGGGTGCTTGGGGGGGGTGGCCTAGCTTGGCGGGAAAAGCTCGCGGCAGGCACCGATTCCGCAGGCTCGCTGATAGCCCAGCCGGTGGCAGGTCTGGTGGACCCCCTGAGGTTCACCTACCCAGGCGGAGAAGCTGGAGTCGAATTCCGTAGCGAGCCGCATCCATGCGGCCGACGCGGGGCTGGCCATCGACGGCAAGACGATGTGCAATGCCATAGACGCCGAAGGCCGCCAGACCCACATCCTCGGCGTCGTCGGCCACCAGAGCCAGACCTGCCACACCCAAAAAAAGTCGGCGCCCTGCCCGTAGGCAGTGGCGAGGAGGTCAATCAAACCAACGAGATCGAGATGGTCATCCCACTGTTGGAACCCCTCGACATCGCCGGCCAGACCCTCACCGCCGACGCCCTGCTGACCCAGCGCAAGCTCGCCACCTACCTGATCGAGCACAACGCCCACTACGTCTTCACCGTCAAAGACAACCAGCCGACCCTGCGCGAGAATATCCGCCTGATCTTCGAGGGCCGCGGCCGACCCGATTTCAGCGAGCCGCTCACCCTGGCCCATGGGCGCATCGAACAGCGCTCGATCTGGACCACCACCCGCCTCAAGTCAAGGACTACCTCGACTTCCCCGGCGTCGGCCAGGTCTTCGTCATCGAGCGCCCGACCATCGAGAAGACCAGCGGCAAGTTCACCACCGAAACCGTCTACGGCTTCACCAGCCATACCCCTGGGCAGCGCCAGCCCTGCTGCCGTGCTGGCCTTCAACCGCGCCCATTGGACCGTCGAGAACGGCTGCCACTACATCCTCGACTGGAACTGGGACGAAGATCGTTGCACCATCCGCACCGGCCACGGCCCCGAGAACATCACCGCGCTGCGCCGTTTCGCCATCGGCGCCATCAAGTCCAAGTCCCGCGATACCGTCGCCGCAACGATCCAGCGCCTGGCGCGCAACGTCCGCCTCGTCTTCGACTACCTACGCATGACCGACAACTCCCGCTTGCGCCCCCGGTCCCTCCAAGCGCAGGCGGGCTAGAACGGAATTGCCGTGACTCATTCAGAATCCATCGTTACATGGGCGCGAAATGTAGGGTCTGAACGTGAAGCGCTTAGCTCCCCCCGGCCTCCAGCAGCTCGATCAGGTCGCGTTGGGGGGTAAGCAGGAACACGATACGCCTTCCGCCGAAGGCCGCGGCCTCGACCGGCTTGCCGAGCGGAAGACATCGCCGGCGGCGAAACCGCAGCAGTTCCCCATCCAGATCGCCCACCTCGTAGCACAGATGATAAAGGCCGCCGCGCTGGCTGCCGATGATCTCGTAAACCGGGCTGTGCTCCCCAAGCGGCTCCACCAGCTCAATGGTGGTACCCCCCGGCATGGCGGCAAAGCAGACCCGCACCTGCTGCACGGGGTCGGCGACAGGCTCGGTCACCGACTCGGGCTTGAATATGGGCACGAAAAAATCGTCCAGATAGTCCTTGATGCTGCTGACGGCATAGCCGATATGGTGAAAGCGCACGGCGGTTACCCCGGGTGTGGCAAGATGAGGCTCAGCGACGCTCGTAGATGGTCAGCCCTTGAGCCGCGGCGCGGGTGATCGATTCGGAGACCGCACCGGCGCGGGTCGCGAACATCGGCACATGGTGGAAGGTCCACTCTCGCAGGCTCTCGCGATCCATGATCTTGCGCAGTTTCCACATGTTGCGCCGCCACTGGAAACCGGCGCCGCGCGTCAGCTCGAAGCGGATCTCCTCGGGACCATCCACCAGCGTCATGGGCAAGGACTCGGCACCAGGATCGCGCGGTACCGGAAAATCGTCACCCATCACATTCTCGGGATGGTGGACCTGGGTCAGCACCTCGAACGGCTTGCCGATGCCGAGGATGAGGGTATCGCGCCGGGCCATGGAATCGAACGGGGTGCCCGGCCCCGTGGGGGTGGCCGCATGCTCGTGGCCTTGCGTGAGGGTCTGCGCCAGAGGTCCCAGGGCGCTGATCCGGTACACCGGGTGGCGACTGCAGATCACGTCCTTGCTGCGCCGGAACATCTCCGTGGCCAGCCCCATCTGCGACGGGGTCCGCCTCAGGTCGAAGCGCGGCTTCTGCTGGAAGGTGGCCACCGGCCCGCCGATCTTCGGGTCGCCGAAATAGAACGCGGGCATTGCCAGGGTGCGCTGCGGGCCGCAGAAGTCCATCAGCATCCTAACCAGCTCCAGCGGATTGCCGTCATACATGGGCTGCATGCCGTTGACCGAGCTGTGCACCATGAGGACCTCGAAATCCTGGTCCAGACGCTGTTCGAGATGGGCACGCAGCTCGTCGGTCGTAAAGCTCCCGTAGACCGTGCGAAGCAGGGGGCGAAGCCGCCGTTTCGAGTCCAGATAGGCGCCGCGAAGACGAAGCACCTGCGACCTCGGCAGATAGCGAACGACCAGCCCGGAGACCGTCTGCAGGAGGCTCATGAAGAGGGAACGACTCTAGCCTTCCACGCCCTGCTCGTGCAGGTACTCGAGAATCGCCGGCACCGAGACCAGGCGCTGAAAATCTTCGAACGTCCAGCATCACGTCGAACGTGTGCTCCAGGGTCATCATCAGGTTGACCTGGCCCAGCGAGTCCCAGGCGGCGATATCCTTGGCCGCAGATTCGGGCGTCAGGCTGTCCTCCGGAATCCCGAGGGTAGCGGCAATGGCGGAACGCAGCTGCTCGAACAGGGTCATGATCTGCTGGTCCTCTGGCTCGGAAGACGCTAAAGACTAGAGAACTTACCCGGTATTGTCCATGGTTCCCGAATTCAGGGTCACGGCTACGGGGAAGGCGTCGGCAGGCTCGGCCGGAGCCGCCTGCAAATCACGCCGGTAGCGGCCGTCCTCACCGATCACAAAGCCCTGCTGTGGAAGAAAATCCTTGACCAGCGCATTCTTCGGAGTGGGCAGGTAGTCGGCTACCACGTGGTGCACACCGCGTTGCGACAACACCCGCAGCAGGGCGTGCAGGAACGCCGACTCGGCCTCGCGTCCGATCACCCGACAGGACATGAGAAAGGTGTCCAACTGCGCTTGGTCCGGCTCGGGCAGGCGCCACACGGCAAGGCCCACCACCCCGCTGTCGCCGAAGGTGTCGGCGAGCGAGAAGTGCGCCACCAGGCAGTCTCTCGCATCGAGAAATTCGCGGATCTCGCGCTCATCGTAGCGCCGGGTCGTGAGGTTGAACTGGTTGGTCTTCTGGGTGAGCTGGGCGAGGCGCTGCAACTGACTCGCGTCGTCGATTCCCACCTGCATGCGCATACTGAGCGACCGCAGATAGTCGGTGACGCTGCCGCCGTCCGCATGCAGCGATTCTCGTAGCTCGCCGCGGCTGCGCTCTTGGGCGTAAAGCTGCGTCTTGCTGCGATCTTCGTCGGTGACCGACAGCACCTGCAGGCGCGCGACCTGCTCCAGGCAACCGGGAACCAGCAACGGCTTGCGCGGCGTCTGCACCACCTCGACCTGCGGCAGCTGGTAGCGGACAACGGCACACTCGTGGTCGCTGTCGTCGACGAATATGAACGAATCCAACCCCAAGTTTAGTTCCTCGGCGAGGGCCTTCAGGTTGTCCGGCTTGGCGACCCAGTTCACCCGGCGCGCCGCCAGGTGCTCGTCCTTGATCAGCTGGTGGGGATGCTCGTCGAGCACCTGCTGCAGATCGTCCGGGTTGTTCTTGCTGCACAGGGCGAGGATGAATCCGCGCTGTTGGTAGTCCAGCAGGCGGCGCTGAAACGCGACATAGAGGTTGCCCGGATACTCCGGGCCCAGGGCGATGCCGGTGAAACCGTCCTCGCCGATTACCCCGCCCCACAGGGTATTGTCGGCGTCCAGCACGATCACCTTGGCCTTGGGCAGCTTCAGGCTGACGCCGATGTCGACCACGCGCTGCGCCAAACTTCGCGCCGCCGCGGGGGCGAAGGGATAACGCGACGTATACCAGAAACGCGCGTCGAAGAACCCGCCTCTGCCCAGGTCCAGAAGCATCTCGTCGAGATCGAGAAACAGAGTGGCGTCCACCGCAGTGCGGCACAGCTCCCCGAGATCGGACTTAAAGCGGCTCCACCAAGCCGCCTCGGAGCGCTCCGATTGGGCGTCGTACTGTCCGAGGGCCGGGCCGTGCAGACTCGGGAGGAGCGTCACCACGATGCGGCCCAGGGGCTGACCTCGAAACTGCGAGAGTATCCCGCCTAGGCGCTGCACCACTTGCCCGCGCAGCGCCTCTTGCGTCTTCGGATCCCGGCCGACCAGCGGCTCCATCAACGCCGGGTGAAGGTCCTCGCGCTGCAGCAGCAACAGTGTGACGTCAGGGCGGTGGCGAACCAGTCCCGAGTCAGGCTGCGCCTCTTGCAGCGCGAGACCGTAGGGCGCGTGATAGGTGTCGATCCGCACCCCCTGCACGGCCGCGGCCAGTTCCAGCCAGGGGTCCAAGAGGCTGCTGGTGTAGGTGTGCACGATACCCAGCCGCACATCTCGATCCGGCCTTTCGAGACTCGACGCGTGCGCCTGCAGTCGGCGTATCTGGGGCAGGCTCAAGGGCGCCGAATGCGGGGCCAAGGCCGCTCTCAAATCGGCCAGGGAACGGGAATTCAGCAAAGGGTCCAAAGGGTCTTTCACGGGTCATTCGCCTTGGCTGGTGAATGAGTTCGGAGGTCTAGAGTACGTTTTCCCTGAGGGCGCCGCGGGCGCACACCCTAGGTCGGTGTTGATCCGGTCGCGGCATCCAAGCCGACGGCATTTCGTGATTGCAGGCGATACCGCGCCCGGCGCATGGCCTGTTCGAAGAAACGCCACCCGGTACGCAGAGATGGGCTGCGATAGAGCGGCGGCTGGGGCGCGAGCTTCGGCGGCAGCTTCACATCGCCAAACGCGGTGGCGGGAAGGCGCGCGTGCTCACGCTCCAGGAAACGGCACAGGCGCAGGAAGCGCCGCTCGACGGTAGGATCCGCCTGTGTCTTGGTGGGATAATCCACAAGCTCGGAACTGTGCGACAAAATCACCACCGATTCCCAGCCGGTACGCTCGGCGTGGTCGAGCAGGCCGATCAGCTCGCTCGCCGCGCAGGCACCCAATTGCGCATGACGATGATTGCCAGGCCGATCCTGGTACACCGACAACGGATATTCGTAGACTCCGTCGAGCTCAAAGGGCTGAAACAGCCAGCGCTCATCCGCGATCTGCCGTTCCGCGGTCCGCGCCCCGCCCGGGTCGTAGCTCGAATCCAGGTAGATTTCGTTGGCGTGGAGGGCGGGCAGGGTATCGCGATTCATGGCGAAGGAGCCGGCACGAAAGGCGACCGGCATCGGCGCACCCGCGGCTTCGAGCAGCCGTTTTCCCTCCGCGATCAGGGCTGTCTGCTCTTCGCGATTGAAATACATCAAATGCTGACGCTTTTCGCGAATGTGCGGAAACAGCGGCTCAGCGCGGCTCTCGTCCAGCCACTCGGTATGCAGGTGGAGTTGGACGTCCTGCCCCGCCCCGTGGATCAACCCCACCAGCTCGGCCAGGGGATCCGGGCCGAAACGCAACGAAAACAAGGGCTCGACGAAGAAGGTCGAGCGCAGACCATGGTCGTTGAGAACCTTCAGGATGAAGCCTAGACCACGATCGCCGCGGCGCGTCGGGCCGTAGACGTAACGCCGGAACGCCTCCGGAAACTTCCGGTCGATGTTCTGCCAACCGTCGCACCAGATCTCGGTATCGGTCGAGAAAAACACCTGGGTCATATCGCAATTTGCCTCTCGGTACGATGGATTGCGCAGATGCAAAACCGACGCGCTTTCGCATCCGCGTCCGACCACTCCGCTACCCGAAAGCGGATCGGTGCGCGAAATTGTCTCACCGGCCCATGGCTCTCGTCCAATATCGCCAGCCCCGACTCGACAGCGTCGCAATCCTGGAAATCGGCTGTCCGCCCCTCAGCTCCTCGTACAAGCCTCTGGCGTGGTCCACCAGCGAACCGCTCACGTTCTCGGGATCTGCGGAATGAGGGCGCGGCTTGGTGATGCGTTAGCGCTCCTCGGCCACCTAGGCAGGGGGAATCGAGCTCGAGAATCGATGTAAACCTTTGCAGCTGCGCTTCCGGGTCAGCCAGCAAGTCGTCGAAGCAGTAGAGTTCGAAGTCACCGTTTCGATGATCCAGAAGGTAGCGATAGCTGCTGATCCAGTAGGTCAGCCGGAAATCGAACGGGAGGCGCGGCTCCGCTAGCCCGACTTCCGCAAGTCAACCGCAAATTGGCCCAATTTCGGGGGCGGGGGCTGCGTAAGCTGTTGAATATTGGGGGCCGGGCGGCGCAAATCGGGCCAAAACCGGTTGTAGTGCCGACCTAGGTTGTTGACGCCGCAGGGCTTTCTCGCACAATGGCGGCATGTTCCTGCGTGCCAAGACCCGCAAGAAAGACGGCAAGCTCCATCGCTACTGGAGCGTGGTGGAGAGCCGGCGCACCAGCGATGATCGGGTGTTGCAACGCCAGGTGCTCTACCTCGGTGAGATCAACGACAGCCAGAAAGCGGCCTGGACGCGCGCCATCGAGATCTTCGACGATGAGGGCGAGGCCCAGCAGGTGGCGATCTTCCCCGATGACCGCGCGGTGCCATCGATTGATTACGAGGTGGAGGAGCGCGGGGTCAAGAGCGCGGGGTCAAGAGCGCGGGGTCAAGAGCGCGGGGTCAAGAGCGCGGGGTCAAGAGCGCGGGGTCAAGAGCGCGGGGTCAAGAGCGCGGGGTCAAGAGCGCGGGGTCAAGAGCGCGGGGTCAAGAGCGCGGGGTCAGGTCTCGTATTGTAGTATCCTCGGAGTTGGGCGATGCTTAGGGGCTGTTGACAATGGCCGTTCCCGGTCCGATGACGGCCCTTTTCCGCGCTGACTGTGTTGGGGCCCGTCGCAATAGATCCACTATTCCTCCTCACCGCGCCTTTCTCAACGGCCCTGACGATTTAGCCGACTTGTGCTCCGCTTGTCACCCCCGCGACTCGCTGGTCACCCTCCAACACCCTCCTGGCCTGCCTCGGTTTCAGCGATAGCTATTCGCCACCCCCATTGGCGGTTCTTCGCGGTATTCACCGACTAGGCGCAGGTTTCGGAAACCAGCCACACCCTCGCTCAGACAAATGTCAACAGCCCCGAGCGCATGGCAAGACCGCTACGAATAGAGTCTTCGGGGGCGCTCTATCACGTGACGTCCAGAGGAGATCGGCGGGCGGCGCCTGATGCTTGCGACGCTCTCGATGTGTGGCACCCGACAGGCATGGATGGATTGATGGCCAGAACCGACCGGCGTCTTTCGGTCGGTGCCTCCATCCTGTGGGGGATGCGGTGGGAGAGGGGCGGTGCCCCGCTCGCCGCGGTCTGTTCACCCTCACGCTGCCCCTCTACCTCGCGGGTCAGGGGACCGGGTTTGCTCGGGGCTCAACCTGCGCCCGCGCAAGCCGGATTAAGGGGGTCAAGTGGCATTCGGGCAACAGGATGCCGACCGGTCGGGACTCGCAGGTGGCCCTATATCGCCTGGGCAGAGAGCTTTTCTTCGAGAAACGGTTTGAATTCGAGGTCGCCCCGCAACAGATCATCTACGAGGAATTCGGCGATCGCGCAGAAGTGCTCCTCGATCTCTGCGGGCTCCGCAGCCCGCTCGCAAAGCGCTCTAAGGAACTCCGCCTTCAGGAGAAGCTCGCCGTGGTAGGACACATGTTCCGGCAGGCCTTGCCAACCAAGTGCGGCTAGGAGCTCCTCTTCACGAGAAAAGTGCTCGGCAGCCTTGTCCATGAGGACATCGAGGAGGCTGACGCACCCCGCGCGATCGGCCGCAGCCACTGCACCGCGCACTTGTTCCATTACGCGCAAAAGCGCTTTGTGGTCGTCATCGAGCTGGGCATCGCCCAATGCGTAGTAGTCATGCCATTGTAGATCCATCGTCGTCACCCCCCCGGGACGCGAAGAGCCATGTGTAGCGGGCAAGCCGATTTCGAGAAGTGTAGACCGCGCTGGGCGCGAGGCATGATTCGCAGCCGCCCTCCACTGGTCAAAAGGGAACCGCCCGGAGGGATCTAAAGGGCCGGGCTCGGTTATTCTGCGAGAGTTTGGCCGTGCCTCGTCGGCCACGTATTCATCTCGATGGCGTTGCGCTGCACGTCGTCCAGCGGGAGCACAGTCGTGGGTGGCTTCCAACAGGCCACCCAGCTCACGGCTGCCGACCTTGCGGGCAGCCCCTGCTGTCAAGAGAACGAACGGGAAGCCCGCGTTTTCCCGCTTCGGTGGCCATGCGGCAGGTCGGCAGCCATCGGGAGCACCGCGTTGACAGGGCCGAAACGCAGGCATAGGTTATGGCCTATGCCAACCGCTGGAGGCTATGATTTGGGCCAACCTGAAGGTCATGTCCGCCTGTTCCGTAACGGACGTAACCAAGCGATCCGCATCCCGCGAGATCTCGAGCTGGAAGGAGAAGAGGCGATCATCCATAAAGAAGGTGACCGCTTGATCGTGGAGCCGGTGAGGAAGGGCTGGTGGCTGGCTCCCCTGGCTACCCTGGCGCCCCTGGACGAGCCATTTCCGGATGTGGACGACGACCTGCAGCCCCTAGAGATGGTGCCGCGCTATTTGCTCGATAGCAACATCCTGTCGGACCTGATTCGGCGACCCCGGGGGCCGGTCGCAGCGCGCATCTCCACTGTTGGCGAATGCGCGGTCTGTACCAGTGTGATCGTCGCCGCCATTGTGTTCGACGCGATCAGGCCATCACCCGTCGACTGTCATGGCGCGTGCGCAGCCCTTATGCCGTGGGCGCGCCGCGCGATCCAGCCCAGCCCCCGAGCCAGGTCGTCGACGTAGGTGAACGCCACCGGGATCACCAGCAGGGACAGGAAGGTGGCGGTGAGCAGGCCTCCGATGACGACGACTGCCACGGGCCAGCGAAACGATGGATCGGCGGCCCAGTCCAGCGCCACGGGCAGCGTGCCGGCGCCCATGGCGATGGTCGTCATGACGATAGGACGGGCGCGCTTGCGGCGGGCGTCGATGAAATAATCGATCCTGGCCCGAATGGCACTAAGTTGAGGTGGAATGCCTTGACTATTCAATGAGTTATAAATGTGTCGGCTCGGCGCGCCCGAACTGTCCACCTTCGTTGGCACTGCTGCACGCCTGCCTTTTCCAGGAACGTCCCGCCCGGACCCCCGGGCAGGGCGCCACGTAAGTTATTGTTTTGAACAGCAATGTCATTAACTTAGTGCCATTCGAGCCCGGCCCTTTATCCCTAGGGGTGGGCGCGGGCAAGCCCCCTCGCGGCTCCCGCGGGGGGGCCGGGAGTCCGGGTGCAACGGTGCCTGCCGCTATTCCACCGCACCTTGGTCGATCCACACCTGTATGGTCTTGATCTGGTCGTTGGTCAGCGGCGTCTTGCCGTGCGGCATGTGAATCGAAGGGTCGGTCTCGCCGGCGACCATGCGATACAGGCTGCTGGATTCCGAGGAGCCTTTCACGATGACCGGGCCGAGATTGGTCCCTTTCATCACCGTCTCGTAGGACTGCACCGAGAACCCGCTTTTCAACGCGCCTTCTTTGCCGGCGGCATGACACTCTGCGCATCTCTGCTGCAAGATCGGTGCGACGTCCGCGTAGGTGACGTGCCTGCTGCAGCCGTTGACGCCCGCGGCCGCGATCAGCATAACCGCCAGGCTCGTTGTGATTCTAATCATCGTCGTCTCCTCCAAAGCTCCAGTGCTGGGCCCATGTGTTCGGTAAGGTTATATTGCACAACAGTTGGGAAAAAGATATCCGTGTTCCCCCGATTGAGCCACCGTGAGTCCCTGCACCCGGCGACCTGTCGGAGTCTGGGTGTGCTGCCGCCGGAAAGCGAATATCGGCCGGATTTGCCGCTAGATCTCGTCAAATAGAGCCGGCTCTCCCCCTCGATCGAGCGAAGCATCCGCCTCGATCCCGGCTCAACCGATCTTGGTCCCCGACGTGTCGGAGTAGACGGATATGGCCGCAGGACGCGGAGACCGGAAAATTCGCTGTTGGGAGGGCGCCCATCGGCAGCGCGCTTGGTGCAGAGCCATCTCTGAGCTGCCGAAACAGATCATCTGAGGGTTTCCCCCATGTCGATTCCCTCCACGGCGTGCGGAGTCCTGACGCTGTGGGCCCGCCGCGCGATCCAGCCTAGCCCCCGCACCAGATCGTCCACGTAAGTGAACACCACGGGGATCACCAGCAGGGATAGGAAGGTGGAGGTGAGCAGGCCTCCGACGACCACGATCGCCATGGGCGCGCGAAACGACGGGTCGGCGCCCCAGCCCAGTGCCACCGGCAGCATGCCGGCGCCCATGGCGATGGTGGTCATGACGATGGGGCGGGCGCGCTTGCGGCAGGCGTCGATCAGGGCGTCCAGGCGTTGGGCGCCCCGGCGGCGGGCGCGCACGGCGTACTCCACCAGCAGGATGGAGTTCTTGGTGACTATGCCCATGAGCATCAGCAGGCCGATCACCGAAGGCATGGAGAAGGCGTTGTGGGTGACCAGCAGGGCCAGGAAGGCGCCGCCCACGGACAGGGGCAGGGCGGCGAGGATGGTGGCCGGCTGCAGAAAGTCGTGGAACAGCAGCACCAGGACGACGTAGATGCACAGGATGCCGATCAGCATCGCCGAGCCGAAGCTGGCGAACAGCTCTTTCATGATCTCGGCGTCGCCCGAGACCGGCTGACGGACGGCCGGCGGCAGGTTGCGTAGCGAGGGCAGCTTGTCGACCTCGGCCTGGACCTCACCGATCACGCGCCCGGCCAGCTCGATGTCGAAGGTGACGTTGCGGCTGCGGTCCAGGCGGTCGATCTGGGCCGGGCCGCTGCCGAGGCTGACTTGGGCAATCTCGCTGATGGGCACCAGATGGCTGCGGCCGGGCACGCGCAGGTCGGCTATCCAGCCCAGGTCGGAGCGCACGGACTTGTCCAGGCGCACCCGGATGGGCAGCTGGCGCTGGGGCAGGTTGAGCTTGGGCAGGGCCATCTCGTAGTCGCCGGCGGTGGCGATGCGCAGGGCGCCGGCCAGGGCCGCGGAGGTCACGCCCAGGTCCGCGGCGCGCGCGTAGTCCGGCCGGATGTGGACCTCGGGACGCTGCAGACTGGCGCTGGAGGTGATGTTGCCGACCCCTTGCAGGGTGCGCAGGTCGCGCTGCACGGCGCGGCTGGCCTGATCGAGGGCCACCGGATCGTCGCCGGAGAGCACGATCTGAAGCTTCTCGCCCGCATGGCCGGCCCCCAGAGAGACGCGCGCCCCGGGCAGGGCGGTGAGGGCCTTGCGCAGACGCGCTTCGATCACCTGCTGGGCGTAGGGGCGCTCGGCGCGTGGGGTCAGGCCGACCGTGAGGGTAGCCTTGCGCACATCCGCGCCCGCTCCCTCGCCGAAGGGGCCGCCGCCGGAGACCGAGCCCACCGCGGTGAAGATGTGCCGCACGTCCGGGTCCTTGGACAGGATCTCGCGTGCCCGCTCGGCCAGGGCCCGGGTCTGGTCCAGGCTGGTGCCCGGCTGCAGCTCGAGCTTGACCAGGGTCTGGCTCACGTCGGCGGGGGGGATGAAGCCGCTGGGCAGCAACGGAATCAGCGCCAGGGAGGCGGCGAAGAACAGCGCGGCCAGCGCGATCGTGGTCTTGCGGTGGGCCAGGCACCAGCCGGCCAGGCGCAGATACGCGCGCATCAGCCGGCTCTCGGTATTGGGCTCATCGTGGGGCTTGAGCAGGTAGGCGGCCATCATCGGGGTGAGCAGCCGGGCCACCAGCAGCGAGGCCATCACCGCCACCGCGGCGGTGAGGCCGAAGGGCCGGAAGAACTTGCCCGGTATCCCGCCCATGAACGCCGTGGGCATGAACACCGCGACCAGGGTGAAGGTGGTAGCGATCACCGCCACGCCGATCTCGTCCGCCGCCTCCATGGCCGCCTGGAAGGGGGTCTTGCCCATGCGCAGGTGGCGAACGATGTTCTCCACCTCGACGATGGCGTCGTCCACCAGGATGCCGACCACCAGCGCCAGGGCCAGCAGGGTCAGCACGTTGAGGCTGAACCCCAGATAGGACATCGCCAGGAAGGTGGGGATGATGGACAGCGGCAGGGCGGTGGCCGAGACCAGGGTGGCGCGCAGGTCGCGCAGGAACAGCCAGACCACCAGCACGGCGAGGGCCGCACCCTCGCCCAGCAGCTCCATGGAGCCGTGGAAGTTGTCTTCCACCGGGGTCACGGTATTGAAGGCCTCGGCGATGTGGACCAGCGGATGGCTGGCCTGGAAGCGGGCCACCGCGGCGCGCACCGCGCTCGCCACCGCCACCTCGCTGGCGCCCTTGATGCGCGTGACCTCGAAGGCCACCACCGGCTTGCCGTCGAGCAGCGCGTAGCTGCTGCGCTCGGCGACGCCGTCGCTCACCCGGGCCACGTCCTCCAGGCGCAGGCTGCGGCCATCGGCCAGCGGCAGCTCCAGGGCGCTCAGGTCGCGGGGGTCGGTGATCGCCCCCAGGGTGCGCATGGACTGGACCGCGCCGCCGATGTCGCCGCGCCCGCCGGAAGCGTCCATGCCGACCTGGCGGAGCCTGGCCGAGATATCCGCGGCGGTAACACCGAGGGCCGCCATCTTCGCCGGGTCCAGGTCGACGTGGATCTCGCGGTCCACCCCGCCTTTGCGGGCCACCTGGCCCACCCCGGGCACCGCCAGCATCGCCTTGGAGATGTCGTTGTCCACCAGCCAGGACAGGGCCTCCTCATCCATGCGGTCCGACTGCACGCTGAAGGTGAGGATCGGCGAGCCGGCGGTGGTGAGCTTGGAGACCACCGGCGGGTTGAGATCCGCGGGCAGGTCGGCGCGGATACTGTCCACGGCGTTGCGCACGTCGTTGAGGGCTGCCTCCGGGGGCGTGTCGATCTGGAATTCGACTGCGATGCGCACCAGGCCGTCGGTGATGGTGGTGTGGATGTGCTGCACGCCGCCCAGGGTGGCCACCTTGTCCTCGATCTTGCGCGCCACCTCGGTCTCCAGCTGCGCCGGCGCCGCCCCCTCCAGGGTCGCATTGACCAGGATGGTGGGCAGCTCGATGTCCGGGAAATTCTGGATACCCAGGCTGTGGAAGCTGGCGATGCCGAAGACGGAGAGCAGCCCGAACAGCAGGATTGCCGGGACGGGGTTGCGGATGGACCAGGCGGAGACGTTCATCGGGATGGCATGGCTCTAAGGCACGACGCGCACGTGGTCGCCGTCGTTGAGGAAGGCCCCGCCGGTCTGCACCACCGACGCGCCCGGCTCCAGCCCCCGGGCGATCTCGACGCGATCCCCCATGCGCCGGCCGGTGACCACCTGGCGCTGGGCCACGCTCTGGTCGGCTCCAATCTCGAAGACGTAGCTGTAGCCGTCGCGCAGGATCACCGCGGACTCGGGCACGGAAAGCGCCGGACGCTCGCCGACCTGGATCTCGCCGCGGGCGAACATCCCGGCGCGGGCCGGGGAGCCGGGGGGCAGGTCCACGTACACCAGGGTGCGGCGGCTGGCGGGATCGAAGGTGGGGGCGACGATGCGCACCCGGCCGCTCACCGTCTGCCCGCCGGGGAGCTGCACCTGCGCGTTCTGGCCCGGCCGGATGCGGCTCAGGGCCTCCGCCGTGACCTCGGCGCGCCACTCGATGCGATTGCCGCGGATCAGCCGGAACAGCTCGGTGCCCGGCTGCACCACCATGCCCAGGGAGGCGCTGCGCGCCGAGATCACCCCGTCGTCCGGGGCGAGGATGCGGGTCTGGGCCAGACGGATACGCTGCACCTCCAGCCGGGCCCGGGCCGCCGCCAGGTTGGCGCTGGCGGTCTGCTCGGCGGCGACATACTTGTCCACCTGCTGCTCCGACAGGCTCGAGCCGCCCTTGAGGCGGCGGGCGCGGGCGCCGTTGGCGTGGGCCTCGGTCAGCGCGGCCTTGGCCTGGGCGACCAGGGCCTCCTGCTGCGCCACGTCGGCGCGCACCGAGTCCTGGTCCAGCTCGACCAAGACGCTGCCCTTTTTCACTTGGTCGCCCACATCCGCATTGAGCCGCAAGATGCGCAGGGCCCCGGTCTCGGCGGCAATCACCGCCTCGTGCCAGGGGAAGAGCCCGCCGGTGGCGGTGATGGTCTCCGGCCAGGGCTCGCTGACCGGGGTGATCGTTCTCACGGTGAGGGCCGCCCGCGGCACGGCTGGGGCGCCCGTGGCCGGGACCGCCACCAGTCGGACCGAGATTGCGGCCAGGGACAGGAGGGCGAAGAGGAGGCGCTTGGACATTTCGAGCCTCAAGGACGACAGGGTCAGGTCTCGCATTGGGACGACAGGGTCAGGGACGATAGGGTCAGGTCTCGCATTGTAGCATCTTGCAGACGACGGGGTTTCGAATAGGCCGGGCACTCCCGGAACGGCAGGGCGACGTTTGTGTTCTCTGTTTGCCGCCTGGTTTCCCGACGGTGCCACTGTATCTCGCCCCTGGTCCAAAGTTGTAGCCCGACCCCAGTAACGAACTGGACAGCCACTATTCTTGCCGGACGCCAGTCGGCTGGGGTGGCAGCAGAACCTGCCTATGCATCTCGGTTGTGATCTCCGGAATGATGCGCTAGCATCAAAACATCAAGTGCGCGGGAGGACGATCATGAGGACGACCCTCGATATCGAAGACGACCTGCTGATAGCGGCTAAAGAGATGGCGCGGCGGGAGCACACGAGCGCGGGGCGGATCGTCTCTCGCTTGATGCGCCAAGCGCTGACCCAGTCGGGGGGGGCTGGGGGCGAGGTTCGTAGCCGAGAGCCTGATGTCTTCTACGGGTTCCGGCCGTTTAACTCCCGCGGGGGGGTGGTGACCAACGAGCTGGTGGACCGGATACGGGAGAAGGACGGCATCTGATGCGCTCGCTGCTGGACGTGAACGTCCTGGTGGCAATCTTGGATCCGGATCACTTGCACCATCAGCTGGCTCGCAACTGGTTGGTTGACCACATAGAAGACGGCTGGGCCTCCTGCCCGCTGACGCAGAATGGCTGTATTCGCATCTTGTCCCAGCCGGCATATCCGGGCGCTTTGCCGCCAGTGGCGATACCGGATCGTCTGGCGGACGCGACGGCGACCGAATGGCATAGGTTCTGGCCCGACTCGATCAGCCTCTTGGATAATGGGCGGGTGGCCTGGAGCCATATCCTGGGCTCGCGCCAGCTTACGGATGTCGATCTTCTGGCCCTGGCGCTCAAGCAGCGAGGTCGTCTGGTGACATTCGATCGGGGCGTGGCACTGCCGATGGTGCCAGGTGCCAAGGCGGAGAACTTGGTCTTGATCTAACCGCCGTGGCTACGCCGATTCGACGGATGTCACCCTGTGGAGCCTGATCCTTTCCCCTGGTCCGGTCCCCTGCAGAGGATGTCGGCTCCGATGAGCGCTGGTCGCGCGGGAATGAAGGGTCGGCTGTCGTCTTTTGCCTTCCCGAGAAGGGCGCGGGGTCTTGTCTTCTTCCTTTCTGAGTCGTCCGTTGTAACCCGCCCCCGCAACACGCGGCTAAGACCGCCGACATTTCTGTTCCAATGTGCTTCTCGCGCCGCAATCCCGGACTCCATTGGTGGTGGAGTCCGGGAGCCGGCCGGATGGTACGCCGATTGCTTGTATGGGACCCATCGTTCAGCAACCCGGGGAAACTGCACCATTATGAGTCGTATTCATCTGATCGGCGGTGAGAAGGGCGGCGTTGGCAAATCGGTCGTCGCACGGCTACTGGCCCAGTACTGGATAGACCGGGAGACGCCGTGGACCGGCTTCGACACCGACCGCTCCCACGGGGCACTGCTACGCTACTACTCGGGGTATGCCGAGCCCCTGGAAGTAGGCCGCTTGGAGAATCTCGACCGCATCATGGAGGCTGCCAGCGGCGAAGACGTGAACGTGCTGGTGGACTTGGCGGCCCAGACCGAGCGTGATGTTCACAATTGGGCGGAGACCGGCGCTGTGCTGGATCTCGCCGAGGAGCTCGGCATAGATCTCTATCTTTGGCATGTGATGGACGACGGCAAGGACTCGGTCAATCTGCTTGCCAACCTCATCGAGCGCTACGGCCAGAAGGGCCGCTACGTCCTGGTGCTCAATCGGGGGCGTGGCGAGGATTTCGGCATGTTTCACGAGTCGCCCGCAAAGCAGCGTGCGGCGGAGCTCGGTGCCGCGATCATCGAGCTCAAGGCGTTGCACAAGCCCACCATGCAACGCATCGACCGACTGGACAAGAGCTTCTGGGCGGCGAGCAACTCGGCGCCGGACGGCGCTGGCCAGGGTTTGGGATTGATGGAGCGCCAGCGGGTCAAGGTCTGGCTGCGCAGCGCCTACGGGGACTTCGAGCGCCTCGGCGTATAGGCCGGCCACTGAGGGCTACGGCCAGATCAACCAGGCCATCGTGCTGGTCTCTGACGCCGGCTTCGGCGGGGCGGCAAGGGTTACATAGGTGAGGCGATGCGCCTTTCGCCGCGCCTTGAAATCGGGGCCCCTGCGCTTTGCTTTCCCGTGATCGTGGCGAAGAGGCGGTCTTCTACGATACGTATGTCCAACCACCCATGCGTCGCGGCCGTTCGGCTGGTGGTCGTCTCCGGCCCGGAAACACGCGGGATTATTCTGGGCTC
The DNA here is from genome assembly GCA_963775335.1 of uncultured Gammaproteobacteria bacterium. Lineage (GTDB taxonomy): Bacteria > Pseudomonadota > Gammaproteobacteria > Chromatiales > Chromatiaceae > CAVQCX01. The sequence continues at coordinate 571,429 of CAVZIJ010000002.1, read as the reverse complement.
CAAGCAAGATCGCTTGGCGTAGCCAACTGCGGGGCCGACGTCCGGTCAGCTGTTGCGGGGCACCAGGTGGTACACCCGCTCTTCCAACCGGCTCAGGCCGCGCTCGCGAAAGCGCGGGTTCTCCCCCAGCACGTCGAGCACGAACAGCCGTTGCACGGCGTAGGTGTCACCGTACAGCGCCGTTACCTCGCCCTCGGCGACGGCGAAGGGCGGGCCGTTCATCGCGCCCTGTTCGTAATCCATGGTGACCAGCAGGGTCTCCGACCGCGGTGGTGCGATCGCTCGCAGGTGCGCCGAATAACGCTGCCGCATCGCGGGCGGCAAGGCAATCAGCGAGGCGCGGTCGTAGATGCCGGCCACGTCTACCAGGTCCGGCGCACTGAGGTCGAAGAAGTCGCCCTGCAGGATCACCAGGCCGTCGCTCTCCCAGCGCCGAAAGGCGCCCTGTCGCCTCACCCGCACCTCCAGATCGTTCTCGCGGAAGAAGGCCTCTACGGCCAGTGGACTCACCTCCACCGCGATCACCGGGTGGCCCTCGGAGCGCAGCCAGAGCATGTCTCGACTCTTGCCGCACAAAGGCACGAAAACCTGGCCCCCGGGCGCTGCGCCGAGGCGCTTCCAATATTCCTGAAGATGCGCGTTTATCTCACGCTGATGGAAGCCGATCTCGCCGCGCCCCCAACGTTCGAGCCAGAACTCCGAATCCATCATGTTTCTCCGTCGACGGCCGAGGTCGTGCGGTAGCACGCCGATCGTTATTGATGCGCCAATGTTTGAGCAAAGTCGAAGCAGATGGCCCTCATTTGCGGGGAAGCCCGAGCATCCGCTCGCCTGCCCCTTGCCGGCGATACCGGCAAAGACACTCGAGCGACGGGCGGGAAAGTAGCGATCAGTACATCTTGTACGGCAGGAATTTTCCGCTCATGACGATATGCACCCGGTCCCCCTTGGGGTCCGGCTCCCGGGTAATGTCCATGGAAAAATCGATGGCGCTCATGATGCCGTCGCCGAACTCCTCGTGGATCAACTCCTTGATAGCGGTGCCGTATACGTTCACCAGCTCGTAGAACCGGTAGATCAGCGGGTCGGTCGGCACGACGGTGGGCAGCGAGCCTTTGTAAGGCGCCACCTGCAGCACTTCAATGGCTTCGGCGGGCAGATCGAGCATCGCACCCACCTTGCCGGCCTGCTCTGGGGTCAGCGCCATCTGGCCCAAGAGGGCGGCCGTGGTCCATTCCTTGCTCTGTCCGGTGGCCTCTGCGAGCTCGGACCACTTGAGCCGCTTGCGGCGCTTGCTGGTCAGGATGAGCTGGGTGATCTCGTCTCGGGTCATGGTGATCTCCTTGCAATGGAGGTGAAAGGGAATGGCGTCAGTGTACCGATCGGTCCCGTCGTGGCGATTATCCTAGAAGCGGCAGTTGAACGGCCGCCAGGGTGCGTGCGGCGTGGTGTCTGGCAAGGTATGACGAGGCGGAATAGTCATTCTATTCCAACGAGTTATAACGCAGCCAGGCGCCGCGCGGTGCGTGCCCTGGTGGTCGTAGCGGCCATCACCCGATGGGTGAGTACCAAGTTTGTCCAGAACCATAGTCCAAGCAATCACTCGATCGCTACGCGAAGCGGTCAACTGCTGTTTCTAGGATTATGCGCCTGCGGCGTGCATGGTCAACACAGCGACGAGGGCCAGGGCCAGGAGGAATGATACCGTCTTCCAGAAAGCGACCGGATGGCGCTCCATCAGGGGTGGTCGGGTCTTGGCTAGAAATGCTTGGTTCGGGTGGGAGAGGTCGTAGACGAGCTCGGACAGCTCGCCGTAACGCTTGTAAGGATCGGGGTGGACCGCCTTGGCGATGGCCTCGTCGACCCAGGCGGGAATAGGCCGCGCTTCGGTTTGTGCCGTAGCATACCGGAGCTTGCGCTGGGCGGCCCGGGTGCGGCACTGGGGCACCTGGGTGCCATAGGGCAATTTCCCGGTAAGCATCTGATAGGTGACGACGCCGAGGGAAAAGATGTCCGAACGGGTGCTGCCGTTTTCCCCAAGGAAGTATTCGGGCGCAGAATACTGCTCCGTGCCCAGGATCGGAGACAAAGCGCTTGCGTCGTCGATCTCGGCCAGGCCCGCCACCCGGGTCGAACCGAAGTCGATGATCTTCACGGTACCGGCGTTGTCGATCATGACGTTTTCGGGGCGCAGGTCCTGGTGCAGCATTTCCAGACGGTGGAACGCTTGCAGGCCCTTGGCGATCTGCTCGACCAGACCGCGGACGGTCTTCAGATCGGGATTCGGGTGGTCACGCATCCACTGGGCCAGGGTCTGTCCCTCGATGAGCTCCAGGGCGATGTACAGGTAGTTGCGCTTGCGGGTCAGGGCACAGGGCTTCAGCACATGCGCGTTGTCGATGCGCCGCGCGATCCATTCTTCCAGCAGGAAACGTTCCAGGGCGGTGCGGTCGCCGCGCTGCTCGGTAGAAAGGGTCTTGATGACGACCCGCTCGCCGGTATCGCCATCCACCGCCAGGAAGGCGTGACTGCGGCTACTGGCGTGCAGCGGCCGAATGATCCGGAAGCCGTCGATCTCCATCCGCGCGGCCAGGGCTGGCGGGAAGGGCAGCTCGATCAGGTGCTGGCAGACCTCGCCGGCATCCCGGTCGGGCAGGGCCTCGATGCGCAGGATCTGTATCGTCAAGTTGTCGCCGCTGCCCTGGGCCAGGGCCTCTTCGACGATGAGCCTCGCGGCCGCGTCCAAATCGTCTAAGCGCGCGTTGATCGTCCGGGTCATGAGCTCGGACGACGCGTGCTCGTAGACGCCGTCGGTCGCGAGCACGAAGATGTCGTCCTGCTCGACGGGCAGGGTCTGGTAGTCGATTTCGAGCTGCTGGTTGATCCCCAAGGCGCGGCTTAGGTAGCTCTGCTCCCGGGACACCCAGTAGCGATGGTCTTCGGTGAGTTGCTCCAGGTCGGCACCCCGCAACCGGTAGATGCGGGTATCGCCGACGTGGAAGAGATGCGCTGTGGAGGACTTGATCACCATGGCGCTAAAGGTGCAGACGTAGCCCTTGTCCTTGTCGTAGCGGTACTGGCTTCGCCGCGTCTGGGCATAGAGCCACGAATTCGTCGCGTAAAGGACGCGTCGAGCCGACTTCTTCACCGACCAGGTTTCCGACGTGGAGAAATAGTCAGCCAGAAAGCCGGTCACGGCGGTTTGGCTGGCCACATGGCTGACCTCGCTGCTGCTGATCCCGTCGGCCAGTGCGATAGCAACGCCTTTGTTGCCGAGCTGCGGCTCCTGGGGTATGCACAGGCCGTGAAAGTCCTGATTGGTTGCCTTCCGGCCCTTGTCGGAATGCTGTCCGACGGAGACGATCAGTGCGCTGGACATGTCGCGAAAGGCGCCCCGCCCCGAGCGGGAGCCGGGACACCATCTGTGGCTTCCCTTCAGGCCATCGCAGGCTTGGCGGAGAGCTCGCGCCGCGGGGCGGTGCGCACGTGCGTGCTGTACAGGGTCAGACCCGTGAAGGTGATGCCGCCGATCAGATTGCCCAGGACGGTGGGGATCTCGTTCCAGATGAAGTAGTCGGCGATGGAGAAGTTGCCGCCCATGATCATCGCAGAGGGGAACAGGAACATGTTCACCACGGAGTGCTCGAATGTCATGTAGAAGAACAGCATGATGGGCATCCACATGGCGATGACCTTGCCGCTGACGTGCGTGGAGATCATGGCGCCGACCACGCCCATGGACACCATCCAGTTGCAAAGCATGCCGCGCAGGAGGATGGTGAGCCAGCCGGCGATCCCCCACTTGGCATATCCGAGTGTACGTGCGACGCCGATTCCCGCGATCTTTACGCCCACGGGCCCCGGGTCCGTGGAGAAACCGAAGGTAAAGATAAACGCCATCATCACGGCGACCGTCAGGGCGCCGGCGAAGTTGCCCAGGAACACAAGGCCCCAATTGCGCAGCACGCCGTTCAGGGTGACGCCGGGACGCTTGTCGAGCAGGGCCAGCGGCGTGAGCATGAACACACCGGTGAGCAGGTCGAATCCCATCAGGTACAGCATGACGAACCCGACGGGGAACAGGACCGCGCCAAGCAGCGGCTGTCCGGTCTGGACGGTGATGGTGATCGCGAATACAGCGGCGAGCGCAAGGGTGGCGCCGGCCATGTAGGCACGGATCAGCGTATCCCGGGTGGACATGTAGATCTTGGATTCACCCGAGTCCACCATCTTGGTGGCGAATTCCGAAGGCAGCAAATAAGCCATTGAAGGATCCCCTCAAGCCAATGAGACATCAGCAAAAAAACGGCGTCGATCCCCGTGCCTCGGAAAAATACGAGGTCACGGAAATGGACGCCGTTGCCCATTCGGCGGTGAGCAAATCACCGCGTTTCCACCAAGCCGCCGTTGGCCTGATGGCAGATGACTAGCACTTACTATGCCACTGCGACAATTCTTCAATGCCGGCGGATCCCGGGGTCGTCTCGAGTATGCGTAGGAGATCGGCCTCCCGGAGATAGTGCACGGTGCGGGCGGGTTGTATCGAGTTGGTGCGCGCCGACCTGCCCCGGCACGTCGGTCCCGAGCGAATGCCAAAATCACCTCGGTCGCGGCTGCGGGGAATGATGAGATAGGGTCTGACGAACGTCTGAATTGTTGTCGGCGACAGCACGATCCATCGGCTCAGCCGGGTAACCGGCACGAAGATGACTTTTCACCGGCCTTTTCAGGGGGTCGTTCCACCCCGAAGCCCGGGTCTCCGGGCTTCGGCCCCGGGTTCTCTATGTCACGTGCAACAGGACAGGTCGGGCCATGAACAGGGTGACCTGTTTTGTGGACGTCTTGAGTTTTTTCTTTCGGCCCTTCAGCTATTCAGCCGTAGGCAAAGGTCCACCGTGTCGTCGTCCCGTCCGGGACGGGTCTCGAAGCCGAAGCTTCGGGCCAGACGCTGCATGGCGGTATTGTCGCGCAGGGTCTGCATGAACAGCTCGCCGGTCCCGCGGGCGCGGACGTAGTCGATCATCTTTTGCATCAGCTGCTTGCCCAGCCCTTGGCGTTGCAGGTCGGAGCGCACCACGATGGCGAACTCGGCGTGCTGGTTGTTGGGGTCGGCGATGGCGCGGACCACGCCCAGGGTCTCGGGTTGCCCCGCGTCGTCCGTGGTGGTGGCGATGAAGGCCATCTCGCGGTCGTAGTCGATCTGCGTGAAGCGGGCCATCTGGCTGTGCGGGATCTCGCGCAGCAGCCCGAAGAAGCGGAACCGGATGTCCTCGGGCGAGAGCTTGGAGACGAAGACGTGGTGGGCCGGCTCGTCCTCGGGGCGGATGGGGCGCAGGGTGATCTGGCGGCCGCTGGGCAAGCGGGAGCGCTCCTCCAGCTCCTTGGGGTAGGGCCGGATGGCCAGCCGCTCCGGGCCGGCCTGATCGCTGGGGTGGACACGGATGCGGGCGTCCAGGGCCAGCACCCCGTTGTGGTCCGCGAACAGCGGGTTGATGTCCAGCTCCGCGATCTCCGGCAGATCCACGATGAGCTGGGAGATCTGGATCAAGGTGAGCTTGATCGCGTCCAGGTGCGCGGGCGGGCGGCCCCGGTAGCCCGCCAGCAGCCGGGAGATGCGGGTACGGGAGATCAGCTCGCCGGCCAGCTTCATGTTCATTGGGGGCAGCGCAACGGCGCGGTCCTTGATGACCTCCACCGCGATGCCGCCTGCTCCGAACAGGATGATCGGGCCGAAGATAGCATCGGTGGTCACGCCCACGATCAGCTCGTGCGCCCCCGGGCGTCGGGCCATCCGCTGCACCGAAAAGCCGCGGATGCGGGCGTCGGGCTCTATCTCCCGGAGGCGGTTGAGCATGGCCTGGGCGGCGTGCTCCACCTCCTGCGAGCTTTCCAGGTCCAATACCACGCCCCCCACGTCGGACTTGTGGACGATGTCCGGCGACAGGATCTTGATGGCGACGGGAAAGCCCATCTGGACCGCCGAGGCAGCGGCGGCCTTGGGCGTGCTGGCGATATGGGTCTCGACCACCGGGATGCCGTAGGCGGCGAACACCGCCTTGGCCTCGGGCTCGCTGAGCTGCTCCCGGCCCTCCGCGAGGGCGTTCTCCAGCACCAGCCGGGCGGTGGTGGTGGCCGGCGTGAACTCGCTGGGGACCGAGGGCGGGGTCTCCATCAGCAGCTCCTGGTTGCGCCGGTAGCGCACCATGTGCAGGAAGCCGCGCACCGCACTCTCGGGGGTGTCGTAGGTGGGCAGCCCGGCCTCGCGGAAGATGCCACGGGCCTTGGCCACGCCCTGGCGCCCCAGCCAGCAGGTGAGGATGTTGCGCTGGGCCCCTTTCGCAGCTTCGGCTACGGCCCGCGCAGACTCCTCCGCGGGGGCGATGGCGGTGGGGGCGTGCATGACCAGCAGGGCGTCGATCTGTTTGCAGGCGAGCAGTGCCGACAGGCCTGCGGCGTATCGTGTGTCGGGGGCGTCACCGATGATGTCAACCGGATTGGCCCGAGACCAGGAGTCCGGCAGGGCCTGGTCCAGCCGCTCGATGGTCTGCGGCGCGAGCTCGGCAAGCTTGCCGCCGGCGGCGATCAGGTAGTCCGTCGCCATCACGCCCGGACCGCCGCCGTTGGTGAGGATGGCCAGGCGCTCGCCCTGCATGGGTCGGGTGCGGGCCAGGGTCTCCACGGCGTCGAACAGCTCGTCGATCTCGTACACCCGCAGCATGCCTGCGCGGGCGAAGGCGGCGTCGTAGACGTCGTCGGCTCCGGCCAGAGCGCCGGTGTGAGAGGCGGCCGCCCGGGCCCCTTCGGCAACCCGCCCGGCTTTGATGGCGAGCACAGGCTTGTTGCGCGCGGCTGCGCGGGCGGCCGACATGAACTTGCGGGCGTTCTTGATCGATTCCACATACAGCAGGATGGCCTGCACCGTAGCGTCGGAGCTCAGATAGTCCAGCATGTCACCGAAGTCGACGTCGCCCTTGTCCCCCAGCGAGATGAAGTGCGAGAAACCGATGCCTCCCGAGCGGGCCCAGTCCAGGACCGTGGTGCACAGGGCGCCGGACTGGGAGATGAAGGCGATCTTGCCGGGCAGGATGTCTGTGTGGGAGAAGCTGGCGTTCAGGCCGATAGCGGGCACGATCATGCCCAGACAGTTGGGCCCGAGGATGCGCAGGGTGTGGGGACGGGCGGCATCCAGCATGGCCTGCTGGAGTGTGCGGCCCTCCTCGTCGTGGTGCTGGCTCATGGCTGCCGTCATCACAACGGCTGCTTTGGTGCCGCGCTCGCCGAGCTGGCCGATGATGGATGGCACCGTGTGCGGCGGGGTCGCGACCACCGCCAAGTCCGGGGTCACCGGAAGACTTTCGATGTCCGGGTAGGCCAGCACGCCGGCCACGGAGCGGTGTTTGGGGTTGACGGGCATCACAGGCCCGCCGAACTCCCCTTTGAGAAGGTTGCGCATGACCACCGAGCCGACGCTGCGCGGACGGTCGGAGGCTCCGATCAGCGCCAGGGAGCGGGGTTTGAACAGGTAATCGAGGTTACGGACGCTCATGATCTCTCGCTTGTCGCAGGGCCGGGTTGTCCAACGGCGGAGTGGTTATTCCACGGGGGGCCAAAGGGGGGCGGCCTTGCGCGCTGAAAACTGAAAATGCTGCAGTGCAATATAGCCGCACCTGCCTAGAGAATGCAATGAATTCGCCAAGTTGTCACAAGCGTAACCCGCCAATGAGCAGAGGTCTTCCGCAGTGCAACAGGCAAGGATCGAGCCAAGGAGCCTGGGCGACGAGCGGCGGGCCGGGTCCGGCAGGAGTCATCCCGGCTGGCCCGGCGGGACGCCGGAGGTACGGGCCTTATCGGTTGGGACAGACGCGGTTGTTTCGTCACCGCATCCTGCGAGCTGTCGGGGCCGGCGCCATCCGGGTGTTCGTCGTTTGTTTCGTGATGACGGTTGTTCCCGCGTTTAATCAGGTGCAGCGGGCCCTCAGGCAGCGAAATCCGCGGCCGGCCCTCGTGGCACGGGGCCGGTCGTCCTTGAAAGGGTTTCCGGTGAACTGGCCAACAAAAGCGAGGACTGCGAAAATTCGCGCCCCGGTCTCCGTTTTCCCCGCAGGAGGAGTGGACATGCGTGAAAGAGCACTGCTGATCGGATTGTTGCTGGCGAGCATTGCAGCCGTCGGGGCCCATGCCGCCGGTATGGACTGCGCGCCGCTCGGCCATGTTCCGAGCTACCAGGCGCTGAAGGATCCCCCTGAGCGGTACGAGTACGAAAGCGCCGACTTCAGCGTCGCCAAGGGCGACGACACGGAGACCGTCACGGTTGCGGGGAGCTACTGCAAGCAGGACTACACGCCGAAGGAAGGCGCCGAGCCTATGTCGGACCTGGAAGTGCTGATGAACTATCAGGAGCAACTCACGAAGCTGGGTGCAACCATCCCGTACAAGGACGACGCGAACACGGTGGCGAAACTGGTACAGAACGGCCAGGAGACCTGGATGCATGTCGAGAGCGGCGGTGGCGAGACCACGGTGACGGTCGTCAACAAGCACCCGCCGAAACAGGTCTTGACCGCTCCATCTGGCAAAGATTATCCGCTGCTCGGCCACATGCCCAACTACGTGGCCGGCACGCCGGAGAAGCGGCATTTCGATCAATTGGATTTCGACATTGCCAACGGCGATGAAACCAAGACGATCACCGTGCAGGGGGCGAAGTACCTGGTCAGCTACTCGCTCAGGGAGGGTGCGCAGCCGAGCAGCGATCTGGACATCCTGCAGAACTACCGTACTGCGCTGGAGGCGCTCGGGGCGCAGATCCTGTTCACTGATGCCAGCAATGTGGATGCGCGCCTCGAGAAGAGCGGTAGCCCGGTATGGATCAAGGTCTCCAGCGGGGGCGGCGAGACGGACCTCAGCGTCATCGAAGAGAAGGCCTTCCAGCCGAGCATCCAGCCGCCCAAGGCCGATGCGCTCAAGGCCGCACTCGAGAAGGACGGGCACATCGCGCTCTACATCCACTTCGACTTTGGCAAGGCGACACTTCGGCCCGACGCGCAGCCGATATTGGCGCAGGTCGAAAAGCTGCTGCGGGACAGTCCCGCGCTCAAGGTGTCGGTGGAAGGTCACACCGACGACATCGGCGGACAGGACGTCAACCTCAAGCTATCGCAGGATCGCGCAGCGGCGGTCGTGGGCGCGCTGGTGAAGTCTGGAATCGCGGCGGATCGCTTGCGCTCCACCGGCCACGGCGCCGACCAGCCGATTGCCGACAACGGGACCGCCGAAGGTCGCGCGAAAAACCGGCGCGTCGAGCTGGTGAAGATGTAGCGGCGCACCGCTCTCGATGCAGAGAGGATCAAAGAAGGCAAACGGTCGACAGTAGACAGTAGACAGGGAAAAGCTCAGCGCGGGGGTCGCCGAGGGTCCTTTCCTCCCTCTCCCCTCGGGAGAGGGACAGGGTGAGGGGATCGAAAGCACGTAGACGGGTAGACGGTAGACTTTCTCGCCAACCTTCTGCCGTGGCCTCGGTCCCTTGTACCCACGCCCATATCCGACGCGTCGCGGGAGACCCTGGTGAGCACTGCGGGTTGGGGGCAAGGTCTATCGGCGACGGGGGGGCGAAGCCCCCCCCCGTCGGTTCAGATGAACAGGTTGACGTCCGCCTTCATCGCGCGGGGCAGGAAGCTGGCCGCGCCCACCCACTCGGCAATCTCGGGGATGAAGTCATCCTTGGAGTAGTCGAACAGGTCCACGGTCATCTGGCAGGCGACCAGCTTGACGTCCGCCTCGATGCAGGCCTCGCGCAGCTCCTCGATGGTGGCGATGCCCTTGTTGCGCATGGTCTTGCGCATCATCTGGGTGGCCATTCCCTCGAAGCCCGGCACTAAGGTCATTACCGAGGTGGGCACCGGCAGCGGTTTGCCGCGGATCCAGGCCGGCCCTTCCGGAAGCTTCATGGGCATGGCCGGATTGCCGAGCGGCGAGATCTTGAGGTCGAGCTTGCGCTTCAGCAGGCTCAGGCCGTAGAAGGTGAAGAACACCGAGACGTCCCAGCCCAAGGCTGCGGCGGTCGAGGCCAGGATGAAAGGCGGATAGGCCATGTCCAGGGTGCCCTTGGTGGCGATGATGGTCATGGCAGGGACCTTGGCGGCCTCGCGCTCGGCCATCTTCTCCTCGAAGCGTCGGTCGAACCAGGCGTCCAGGTCCTTGGCGGGCATGTCGATCACGGAAGCGATGTTGCTCATGGGGGTGTCCTCCCGACGGTCAGTGCTTACGGATGCGGAACACGAAGCTGTCGTCGGTCGCGGTGTGCTCCAGCAGCTCGTGGCCGGTCTGCTCGCAGAACGAGCTGATGTCCTTGACGGATCCCGGATCGGTGGCGATCACCTCGAGAACCTCGCCGCTTGCCAAGGCGGCAATCGCCTTACGGGTACGCAGGATGGGCAGCGGGCAGCTCAGGCCGCGGGCGTCCAGGGTGTGCAGGTGTTCTGTCATGGTCATTACCTCTCACTGGTTGGACATTGAAGATGACCGGTCGGTCAAGTACAAGGCCAAAAAAAACGGGCCTAGTTCAGCAATTCGATACGCAGGGACTTGATCGCCGGACCCAGCGTGCGGATCACGTCGGGATCGTTCTGGGTCTTGGCCAGCAGGATCACCCCCTCCAGGTAGGCCAGCATTGCCGCCGCAGTGCTGTCCGCGTCCAGGGCGGCGATCGCGCCGCTCGCCACCGCCTCTTCCAGCGTCTCGCGAAACTTCCCCTTGGTCTTATTGAACACCGCCATCAGCTTGGCGCGCAGAATCTCCTCGCGGGTGCTGACCTCCAGGGCCAAATTGCCGAACAGACAGCCGCGCACCCGGCCCTCGATGTCCTTGGCCGCCTTCTGCCAGTAGTAGGCCGCGTCCACCATGTACTCCAGGCGTTCCAGGGGCGCCAGGTTGTGGTCGAAGGCTTCGGCCACGAAGCCGTGGGCCCAGTCGTCGGCCATGTCGTCGATCACCGCCAGGGCGAGGTCGCGCTTGGAGGGGAAGAAGTGATAGAAGCTACCCTTCTGTACCCGCGCTTCGTCGCAGATCTGCTTGACGCCCACGTCGGCGTAGCTGCGGCTGTGAAACAGCTGCCGAGCGACGGTGAGGATGCGGGACTTGGTGTCTGTCTCGAATTGCATGACCGCCACACTACTAGACCGGTCGGTCAAGGTCAACGGACTCGCCGCCGGGGAGGTGACGCGGCCCGCAGAGCGCCGAACCGGTCTTCGACGCCCGGGATCAGGGTCATGCGGCGGCACCCGCCTCTTCGCGAGCGCTCTGCACCTTCTTCACCAGCCGACGGGCGACGTAGTCGGCGAATGCCCGGGGGTTGTCGTAGTCCATCTCCAGGGCCAGTCGGGCGAGTCCGTTGACCAGCTGGCGGGTGCGCTCGATCTCTTCGAAGGAGCGGCCGCAGGCGCGGCAATCGTCGCCACCCTCGGTACAGGCGGTCTTGCCCAGACAGGGTCTGAACGCCGTCATCAGCAGCCCATCTCCAACGCGGTGAGCTCCGCCTCGGCGTGCCCGAGGGGCGCTGCGCTGAGCAGATCGCCGACATCCGCCTCCAGCACCTCTATTCCCAGGCGCGCGCAGAAGCGCAGTTCCTTGTCGGTCGGCTCGGCGATCAGCGCCCAGGCGGGAGGTCTGCCTGAGCCGTAGATGATGTCGGACAGCACCATGCGCTCGGTGTCGCGGGTCAGGCGCAGACCGAGCAGCAGGTACTGCTTGCCACGGCGGTACTCCTTGAGGAAGCGGGGGATGGCGAACCCGCCCATCAGCTCTGTGATGTAGTCGACATAATCGGCGTCGGAGGCGATGAAGGTAGCGTCCGGACGAGGGCTTCCCATGGGCTTGAACAGGATCGGCAGGGTCGGGTCGACCTGGGCCTGGTCGACCTCCCGGTAGGCGGCGCCGTCGTACTGATCGATGCGGAAGCGATAGTCGGTACCCCCGACCCGGGCGACGCCCCGGATCAGGGTATGGGGCGTATCCGCGTAGCTGTCCTGCAGCTGGGTGTCGCGGTTGATGTCGACCACATACGGCGGTTTCACCGCAGCCAGCCGGTCGTGCAGCGCGGCGCGGCTCCAGGACGGATCGGAGTAGGTGTTGGTGAGAAACCGGTTGACCGCGCTGCGCCCCCGCTTGAGCTCGACATCCATGGCGGCGCGCGGAAACTCCCACATCAGGCGTGGCGCCACGGGGCGCCCGTTGTTCATGGCGAGGATCAGGCTGTCGCTGTCCGCGGGCATGGGCTGGCTGGTCCCGCTGTGGGTCACGTCGGCGAGCACGCCCGGGCCAAGGTAGGGCACGATCCGGCCTGCGCACAGGCCGCCTGCGAGCTCCGACAAGCGGGTATAGGTCATGGGTCCTCTCCTCATGCTGTTGCCCCACGTGGCAAGGTCCGACAGCGGAAGGGCCGCTGCCGAGGGTCTCCGCAAGCCCGGTGCCCCGTGGGAGGCTCACAAGGTCGACGGGCGTTACCGAAGAAACAAAGGCAAGAATGGGGCCATGTCTGGAGCGGGCCGTAATCCGCGGGTCTATAGAATCTGGCGGACTCCGGACAGGTACATCTTGTAGCAAATGCGACAAAAGCCCTGCAGGGATCCTCACGGATGGTCGAGCTCGACCTCGTAGAGACCCCCGATCGCCAGGTGCTCGTCTTCGCCCTGGAGCAGACCGGGCAGCAGCCCGGGGAAATACAGCAGCTTGACCAAGGGTACGTTGCAGACCAGCACCCGGTCGCCGAACTCGTCGGCGCGCTCCCGGGTCGCTGTGAAGGAGCTGAGATTGTTGAGCAAGAGAACGAAGCTGCCGGGCTGCGGTTGGGCGAGTATCTCGTGCTCATCGAGCCGGTTCACCCCGCGGTAGAGCCGCAGGTGGGCCCGCCCGGGAAGACGTCTCGCCAACTCGTGTTGGCAGAAGGAGTAGACCAGGTCGGGTTGGGTCTCCAGCGCGTTGGTGTTGTAGAGACCTAGCGCCCGTTCCTTGATATACGCGCGATAGCGATCCCCCGTGTAATCCCCCAAAGGACCCTTGTGGCTGCGCGCCAGCAGTCCGAAGCGTGACTCCACCCAGCCTTTGAGCACGGCCGCCTCGCGGCCGTCCGGATCGAACAGCCAGCCGCGCAGCAGCTTGAGATAATCGGCTCGGCTTCGCCAGATCGAGCGCTTTTTCCGGGTCAACCCGGGGCTGGCGGAGGATTACCCCGGGGATGTCTTCTGGGAGCGTCGGGCCATCGCTGCGCGCTATCTGCCCCAGCGGCGTCTGCTGGCCATGATCGACGACGCGGACGAGGTGGTGCGGCGGGTGTTTGCCTATCGGCTTCCGGTGGAGGAGCTCCAGGAGGTCCTCGATCGGTTTCTGATCGACCCGGACTGGCGGCCCGACAGTCTGGAGGAATTCATCGATCCTCTGGACTACCCGCGCCTGGTGCCCGAGCCTATCGGCGAGCCGCGCTATCTGTTCCGGCGCATGACCGACATCGGAGCGTTCCTGCGCGAGCGACCCGAGTCAGCGGACCGCGGCAAGCTGCGGCGTTTCGTGTCCGACTGGGACAAGAGTTGCGCGGGCGTCTCAGGCTGTTTCTGCCGCCACTGGGTTCTGGCCCTGCGGGAGACGCCGGACGGCGACGGCGGCATGCTGCGCAGCGCCCGTGCGGTCTGCACCGCCGCCGGTCTGCCATCGTTAACGCCCTATGATGGAGCGCGCGGTCCCGAGCTCGCCAACCGCATCCACGCTTTCGATCACCAAGCGGGATACCCTTTCGCCTGGTATTTCCACATGGTCGGCGCCCGGTTGGTGCCCTTCGACTTGGGAGAGGCCGTGGTCGCCGATCTGGATGCGGGCTTCGAGTACCTTTCGGAGAGGGATCGGGCGGTGCTGGCGGAGTGGCGGCGCAGACCCTATGCGGTCTGACTAGGCGCCCCGTTACCGAATTTCGCGAGGCCCTCAACATGAAGGTGATGCAAACCGTCGGGCTGATGCTCGGACTGCTCGGGACGGCGCATGCGGGTGAGGTTTCACTCGGCGCGGCCGCCAACTTCAGCGATACGACGCGCGACCTCATCCCGCTGTTCGAAAAGGCCACCGGTGATAAGGTGAAGGCGAGCTTCGGGTCCACCGGAAAGCTGTATTCGCAGATCGCAAACGGCGCGCCGTTCCAGGTCTTTCTCTCGGCGGATGCCAAGACGCCGAAGAAGGCGGAGGAGCAAGGGCTCGCCGTCCCCGGCACCCGTTTCACCTACGCCCGTGGCAGGCTCATGCTCTGGAGCGCCAAACCCCGCCTGTTTGCCGACGGCGAGGCCTACCTGAAGTCCGGCGCACTCGGGCGTCTGGCCATCGCCAACCCGGGGACCGCACCCTACGGGCTTGCCGCCGAGCAGGTGCTGGAGCACCTCGGCGTATGGCAGGGTGTGCAAGGCCGGCTGGTGCGGGGTGAGTCCATCTCCCAGACCTTCCAGTTTGCCGCCACCGGCAATGCCGAGGTGGCGTTCGTAGCCCTATCGCAGCTCAAGGCCTGGAAGGGCGACACCGGCAGCTCTTGGGAGGTTCCCCAGACGTACTACGCACCGATCGACCAGCAGGCCGTGCTGCTCCGCAAGGGCGAGCATAGCGACGCGGCACGTGCATTTCTCGCTTTCCTCAAAGGCCCCGACGCCCGCGCTGTCATTACGCACTACGGCTACGGGACGGAGTAGGTTGCCGCACAGCCCCTACTTGGCGCTCTTGTTGTCGCAAATCGTCCCAGGCCGAAAACGGTCTTGTCGGGTTGCCGACAAGCCTGGCGGGGACAAAATCCTTTCAAAATCCTTCGGTTGTCGTTTGGCACGCCGGTTGCACTTCCCCCTTCAACAGCCATTCTTGCGTGCGCCAACGCTATGAAGCAGAAAGACATCGCAGCGCTGCCCGACGAGCCGGCCTGCTCCCACAACAACAAGTCCAAGTCCGGCTGCGCTCGGCCCAAGCCAGGCTCCACGGCGGGGGGCTGCGCGTTCGACGGGGCCCAGATCGCGCTGGCGCGCCAGCTCACGCTGGCCGTCGGGAGCCCGGTGTGGGCGGCGGTGCGTACGCCTGCTCCCTGGGCGGTGAACGCCAAGAGCATCAGCGATAGATCCCCTCACCCCGGCCGTCTCCCTGAGGGAGAGGGGGACTCGGCCGCAACGCCTGCGCAGATGCTGGAGCCCGCCCATGGCTGAGGTCCTAAAGCGCAGCAAGGCGCTCTCGGTGAGCCCCCTGAAGGCGAGCCAGACGGTCGGGGCGTCTCTGGCGTTCCTCGGATTCCACCGTGCCATCCCGATGATGCACGGTTCCCAGGGTTGCACCGCCTTCGGCAAGGTGTTCTTCGTGCGCCACTTCCGCGAGCCCATCCCGCTTCAGACCACCGCGATGGACCAGGTGAGCGCGGTCATGGGCTCGGAGGAGAACCTGGTCGAAGGCCTCAAGGCGATCTGCAGCAAGAACCGCCCGTCGCTGGTCGGTGTGCCCACTACGGGGCTGGCCGAGACTCAGGGCTCCGACGTTCGCATGGCGGTCGGGCAGTTCCGCAAGAAGTATCCCGAGCTCGACGAGATCCCGGTGGTCGCTGTGTCGGCGCCGGCTTTCACCGGCTGCCTGGAGAGCGGGTTCGCCGCGGCCACCAAGGCGGCGATCGAGACCCTGGTGCCCCGGGCCGAGGACGCGGGCACCCGCCCCGGGCGGCGTCAGCGGCGGGTCAACGTCCTGGTCGGCTCCTTCCTGACCCCCGGCGACATCGAGGAGCTCAAGGAGCTGATCGAGCTTTTCCGGCTGCGCCCGGTGGTGATCCCGGACCTGTCCGACTCCCTGGACGGGCACGTCACCGACACTGACTTCAGCCCGCTGACCATCGGCGGCACGCCGGTGTCCGAGCTGGCGACCCTAGGCGATGCAACGGCGACCCTGGTGATCGGCGCCTCGATGAACGGCGCTGCGGAGGCCCTGCACGAGCGCACCGGTGTCCCGGACTACCGATTCGATCACCTCATGGGCCTCGAGGCCGTCGACGAGCTGATCAACGGTCTGCACCAGATCTCCGGGGAGCCGGTACCCGAGCGCGTCGAGCGCCAGCGGGCCCAGCTCCAGGACGCCATGCTGGACACCCATTTCATGCTCGGCATGGCCCGTTTCGCCGTGGCCGGCGACGCCGATCTGCTGAACGCCTTCGGCGCTCTGATCGCCGGCATGGGCGGCTCGACGGTCGCTGCGGTGGCCCCGGCCAACGCGCCGGTGCTCGCGCGGATCGCCTGCGAGCAGGTGAAGATCGGGGACCTGGAGGACCTCGAGATCGCCGCTCGCGAGCAGGGGGCCGAGGTCCTGATCGGCAATTCCCATGCGGCGGAGACCGCCGCTCGGCTCGGCGTCCCGCTGCTGCGGGCGGGTTTTCCCCAATACGACCTGCTGGGGGGCTACCAGCGCACCTGGATCGGATACCGCGGCACCCGCCGGACGCTGTTCGAGCTGGCTAACATGCTGCTCGGGTTGGAGCGGGGAGAGATCCACCCCTACCGTTCGATCTACGGGCAGAAGCCCAAATACGGCGAGGAGGCAGTGCATGAGCACGCAGCGGCACCTGCGGATTCTGGACGGCGGGACTGAGGGCGAGCTCATGGACACGCGGGTCAAGGTCGCCTTCGCGACCACCGACATGAAAGAGGTGGACCAGCACTTCGGCGCGGCCGAGTGCTTCGCGGTGTATGCCGTCGACATGGATCGGGCGATCCTCACCGAAGTGGTGCAGTTCGGCAAGCCGTCGATGGACGGTAACGAAGACAAGCTCGCGGGCAAGATCGACGCCCTGGAGGGGTGCATAGCGGTCTACGCCAACGCCATAGGCGCTTCGGCCATCGCCCAGCTCAAGGCTAAGGGCATCCAGCGCGTCAAGGTGAGCGCCGGCGCCTCGGTGGCGGATCTGGTCGAGGGGCTGCGCCACGAGCTGCGGGCGGGCCCCAGTGCCTGGCTCGCCCGGGCCATCGAGCAGCAGAAGCCGCGATCGGCGGAGCGCTTCGCCGACATGGAGCAGGCGGGCTGGGAGGAGTAGGGCGATGATCGAAGAGACCGCGACCGTGATGCGCGCCGAGGGCGGCCTGGCGTGGGTCCTGCCAAGGCCCCGCGGCAGTGCCTGCGGCCATTGCAGCGCCCGCGCCGGTTGCGGTTCCGCGACTTTCGGGGATCTGTTCGGGTTGGGGCCGGTGGTAGCCCTGATCGAAGTCGAGAACCGTCTGTGTGCACGGTCTGGCGAGCAGGTGGTGATCGGTATCCCGGACGCCGTTCTGATCCGCGCCTCGCTGCTGGCCTACCTGCTTCCGCTGCTCGCCATGCTTGTCGCCGTGGCGCTGGCTTCCAGCGCCGGCTGCGCAGAGGGCGCCCAGGCCGTGGCCGGTCTCGCCGGCCTCGGCGCCGGCTTCTCGCTGACCCGTAAGCTGACCCGCGGCGCGCGCGCCCGTTACCGTCCCGGCGTCCTGCGCCGGGCATCACCGTTCATTTCGATTGCCGAGCTCGACACAGACAGAGGAGACCCCCATGAGTGAAGCCGCCCTTGCCATTTCGAGCGAGGACCCGATCCTCGGATCGGCCTTTGTCAAGGAGATGGTGCGCCAGATGCGTGCCGTAGATACCTACGGCACCTGCGACAACTGGCCCGTATCCCGCATCCTGGCCCCCTTCGTGCTGACCAAGGAGCAGAAGCGCGACATCCCGGTGGTGGGCGATCCGGACGAGATCACCATGTCCCGGGTGAAGGCCTTCTACAACGCCCTGGCCGCGATGATCGAAGCCGAGTGCGGACTGATGGCGGTGCCCATGATCAACCTGACCCACGAGGGGTTCGGGCGCGCCGTCATCACCGTCGGCAATCTGGTGGTGATGGACCGCACCCTGCGCGACGTGCACCGCTTCGGCTTCCCCAGCCTCTCTAAGTTCAAGGACGAGGCCGACAATCTGCTGTCGGTGGCGTTGGAGATCATCGGCCAGCATCCGAACGTCGCGGGCCTGTAGGAGCGAGCGACCGCTCGCGATGGCCGGGGCAGCCGTGGGTGGGGAAAATCCATCGTGCCGGAAGAATCAGATCGAGGTAACAACAGATGAGCGAAGACGACCTCAAACTCCTCGAAAAGGCGGTCAAGAAGGCCAAGCGCATCGCCACCGAGCACGCTGGCGAGCTGCACGACCTGGTCGAGGACCGCCTTCCAGCCGCCTACGAGGAGCTGCCGGGCATCTCCCAGGCCTGCTATGACGCGTGCATCGCCTGGGCCCGGGCCGAGGCCCGGTTGAGAGAGGCCCAGGCGCAGGCCGCCTGAGGAGGCAACAACCATGCCCGAGATAATCGTCGGATTGACCCGTGGAGGCGTTGCCTGGACGCCGGCGTTCGTCAACGCCCTCGACCAGCACAAGTGCATCGGTTGCGGGCGCTGCTACAAGGTCTGCCCCCGGGAGGTGTTCGAGCTGGTGGACCGCGATGACGTTGAGGGGCTGGAAGCGCTGGAGGAAGACTGGGACGACGATGATGAGGACGGGTTCTCGGACGACACCAGCATGGTGATGAGCCTGAAGAACCTGCTCGACTGCATCGGTTGCCAGGCCTGCAGCAAGGTCTGTCCCAAGAAGTGTCTCGGCCACGAGCCGGCTCCGGCGGCGGCTTGAGTGCAACAGCAATCGGAGCGGAGAGCGGCCATGCCCAAACCCGAGAAACACGTGTTCGTCTGCACCCAGTCGCGTCCCCTCTGTCATCCGCGCAGCTCCTGCTCTCAGCACGGCTGCGCCGAGGTCTACGAGGAGCTCCTCTGGCAGCTGGAACAGCGCCAGCTGTTCGGCAAGGTTCAGGTGACGGCCACCGGCTGCATGGGCCCCTGCAGCGAGGGCCCCACGGTCCTGGTGTATCCGGAGGGCGTGATGTACGGCGGCCTCAAGAAGACGGACGTGGCCGCGGTCGTCGACGAGCACCTCCTGAACGGGCGCCCCTTGAAGAACAAGCTCGTGCCCGCCGAGCTCTGGGGCTGAGGCCCGCCCCTGATCGGGACCGATGGTCCATTGGGAGCAGAGACCCGCGAGGAGGCACCCATGAACGCCGCGATGCTGCTGATCGAAGAGAGAGTGCGTTTCGCCCAGGCCCTGGGATTCATCCGCCTGCGCCGCGGCGACACGGAGCAGGCCCGGGGAATCCTCCAGGCGCTGGGGCGCCTGGATCCGGAAGACCTGGTGGGCAGCTCCGTGATCGGCTCGCTGCTCGACGCCGTGGAGGGATAACCGTGTCCGACGAGCTTACATCCCGACTGCAGGACCTCTCGCCCCTGGTGTCCGCGGTCTGTCGCGCCCTGCAGGACCAGGTGTGCCGCCTGGGCTTTGCCGCCGAGGAGCTGCAGATCCAAGGACCGGAGCAGGCGAGCTTCCGTCTCGAGCGCGACCCCGTCTCTGGCGAGCACAGTCTGGTCGGCGAATGGCGGGACCCGCGCGGCGGGCGCGTCGGCAGCCTGGTCTTCCATGCCGATGGCAGCTTCTTCGTCGAGCAGGACGTGATCCGCACCCATCCGAGCAAGCCCAGCTGGTTCATCGAGGCGGTCACCGTCTGGGGCCGCGGCAACGACGTCAAGGCCGAGCCGCGGCTGCTGCCGATGGTGTCCTGAGGGGCGGAGCCCGCATCGCCCTGCAATGCTATTCGTCAGGTTGGCGCGAAGCGCCTGCCTGACGCGGGTGTTCAGGTGGCCCGTGCTCGCGAACCTGGAACGCGTGTCGACCACTCGATAGGCACCCGGAGCCCAAGGTGAAAAATCCGGCGTTCGCGGCGCCGGGCCTCGGTGGCACAGGGATTGCTGCTTCAACTGCGGGGAATACTTCCCTGTTGGCACTGCGCAAGCGGGTGGGCTCCAAGCCCTGCCCCTGGATTGTCAGGTAGCCGCTGCGCGGCAACCTGACCGACGAATCTGACCGACGCATCACACCGGCTTACACATCGCACGACCTGCGCATCGCCCCGCCGCATGTCGGGCTGCGCGGCTACCCGACGGCATTTTTCGACGGGGTTTCCGTGGAGAGCTCCTCCGGCCAGCAGCCCGTGGCTGGGCCGAGCTCTCCGGCGGCGTTCTCGAATCGCACCAGGAACAGCGCCCAGGACGGGTCCTCCTCGAGATGTCCCACGTTGATCAGCACGCCGCGGGCGCCCCGCGCGGCGATCACCGCACCCTCCGGCAGCTGCGGCAGGCTGCCGTCGTTGGTGATGGTGGTGGCGGCGTAGATCAGGTCGCCGGGCTGCAGCTCTCTCAGATCCATAACGTTCCTCTCGTTTTGTAGGCTTTGCGACCCAGGCAGTGCGCTTGTCGTGTTCTGAACCGCACCACTGTCAGCCCGGGAACAGAAAGATCAGGAAAAATAATCTGTTAGCCAGACACCGAAGGCATGGCACACCGCTTGCAATCGGTTGAGTAACACCGTGCAAGAGACTTGCCATTGGGAGAGCGAATCGATGTTGACCCTGACCCCCAGCGCCCAGAAGGCCATCAGGCGCTTCATCAAAGGATCCGACAACGCAGTTGCCGGGCTTCGCATCGCCGTTAACGGCGGCGGGTGCTCCGGGCTGCAGTACTCGATGAGCCTGGTCGACGAGAAGGAGGCCGAGGATGTGGAGGTCGCCTGCGGCGCCGTCACCGTCTTCGTCGATGCGCTGAGCGCGCCGTTGCTGCGGGGCCTGGTGGTGGACTTCGTCGACGGTATCGACGCCAGCGGCTTCAAGTTCCAGAACCCCAATGCCGCGCACAGCTGCGGCTGTGGCAATTCGTTCACGGCCTGATCGTTCAAGCAATTTCAAGAGGGCAGCCGCCATGTGGGACTACTCGGAAAAGGTCCAAAACCATTTCTTTAACCCGCGCAACGCCGGCGCTGTGACCGGAGCGAATGCCACCGGAGACGTGGGCTCGCTCACCTGCGGCGACGCGCTGCGTCTCACGCTCAAGGTCGATCCCAGGACCGAGATCATCCTGGACGCGGGCTTCCAGACCTTCGGCTGCGGCTCGGCCATCGCTTCGTCCTCGGCGCTGACCGAGATCATTAAAGGCATGACCCTCGATCGGGCCCTCGAGGTCAGCAACCAGGACATCGCCGATTTTCTGGACGGCCTGCCGCCGGAGAAGATGCACTGCTCAGTGATGGGCCGCGAGGCCCTGCAGGCGGCGGTGGCCAACTACCGCGGCGAGGTGTGGAAGGACGACCACGAAGAAGGCGCCCTGGTGTGCAAGTGCTTTGCCGTGGGCGAGGTGCTGATCGAGGAGACCATCCGCGCCAACGGCCTCAGGACCGTCGAGGACGTCACCAACTACACCAAGGCCGGAGGCGGCTGCTCGGCCTGCCACGAGGGCATAGAGGAGATCCTGATCCGGGTCCTGGCGGAGTCCGGCGAGACCTTCGATCCGAACGCCGCGTCGGTTTCCAAGCCCCGGCCCAAGAAGCTCAACACCGTCCAGCGCATCAAGCGCATCGAAGAGATCCTCGAATCGATTCGGCCCAACCTGCGGCGCGACCACGGTGACGTGGATCTGGTGGACGTGGACGGCAAGAACATCTACGTCAACATGATCGGCGCCTGTGCCGGCTGCCAGATGGCGGCCACCACGCTGGGCGGGATTCAGCAGGCGATTATGGAAGGTCTGGGCGAGCTCGTGAAGGTTCTGCCGGCCTCCCAGCAGGCGGCCTGCAGCGCGGGGGGCTGAGTCATGAGCAACGGCATCTATCTGGACAACAACGCCACCACCATGGTCTCGTCCGAGGTGGTCGAGGCGATGCTGCCGTACTTCACCGAGCAGTTCGGCAACCCCTCGTCCATGCATCAGTTCGGCAACAAGGTTGGCATTGCGCTGAAGAAGGCCCGTCGCCAGGTCCAGGAGCTGCTCGGCGCCGAGCTGGAGTCCGAGATCGTGTTCACCTCTTGCGGCACCGAGTCGGATTCCACCGCCATCCTCTCCGCGCTCAGGGCCCAGTCCGAGCGCAAGGCGATCATCACCACGGTGGTCGAGCACCCGGCGGTGCTGAGCCTCTGCGAGCACCTGGAGAAGGACGGCTACAAGGTGCACCGCCTCAAGGTGGACAAGCGCGGCCGTCTGGACATGAAGGCGTACAAGGAGCTGCTCTCGGACAAGGTCGCCATCGTCTCGGTGATGTGGGCCAACAACGAGACCGGCACGCTCTTTCCCGTCGAGGAGATGGCCGAGTGGGCCAACGTCGCTGGCGTGATGTTCCATACCGACGCGGTCCAGGCGGTGGGCAAGGTGCCGATCAACCTCAAGGACAGCGCCATCGCCATGCGATCGCTGTCCGGGCACAAGCTGCACGCCCCAAAGGGGGTCGGGGTGCTCTACGTGCGCCGCGGCCTTCGCTTTCGCCCGCTGCTGCGCGGCGGCCACCAGGAGCGCGGACGCCGAGCCGGCACCGAGAACTCCGCGTCCATCGTCGGGCTGGGCGAGGCCGCCGAGATGGCGGCCCGTGCCATGGAGCTCGAGAGCACCTTCGTCAAGGCCATGCGCGACCGGCTGGAGGCGGGCATCCTCGCCGCGGTGCCCTATTGCTTCGTGACCGGTGATCCGTCCAACCGGCTGCCCAACACCTGCAACATCGCCTTCGAATACATCGAGGGCGAGGCAATCCTGCTGCTCCTGAACAAGATGGGAATCGCCGCATCGAGCGGCTCGGCCTGTACCTCGGGCTCACTGGAGCCCTCCCACGTGATGCGCGCCATGGACATCCCGTACACCGCCGCACATGGCAGCGTGCGCTTCTCCTTCTCGCGCTACAACACCATGGAAGAGGTGGAGCGGGTGATCGCTGCGGTGCCGCCGATCGTTGCGCAACTGCGTAAGCTCTCGCCCTATTGGGGGGAGAACGGTCCGGTGGAGGATCCTCAAAAGGCCTTTGCCCCCGCTTACGCCTAGGACTTACTGGTTCCTGCGCGAGATGATATAGGCCACCAAGTCCCAGATGTGCCGATCGGTGAGCTCCGGCCAAGATGCCATCGCGGTGCCGCGCCCGCCGTTGCGAATAGCAAGATAGGTGCGGCTCGCGCTTGCTTCCTCCGACCATGGCGGCAGCGTCAGATTCGCAGGCGGCGGGTCCAGACCTTCACGGCGCAGGCCGCGGCCATCGCCATTTACGCCGTGGCAGATGGCGCAGTGGTTCGATTTCTTTCGAGCGCAGCACATTCACGTTTGACTTTCCCAGCGCACCATCGGAGCTCCTCGCTGCCTTTAATTGGGATAATTGGAGATCACGATGCGGTTGCGCCCGGAGGCCTTTGCCCGGCGCAAATTCTCATCGCAGCACGCGAAAAGCGCATCAGGGTTTGGTGGGCCGCCACGGGCACTGGCAGCTACAATGCCGCCGATGCTCACCGTAACGTGCACCTCTCCGGCGACGGTAGCGACTCCGTTAGCTGCTATCTCGCCGCGCATGCGCTCTGCGACGATCCCGATGTCGTCCGGCCGGCCGGCGGGCGCCAGCACCGCGAATTCTTCGCCACCCCACCGGTACAGGCTGTCGGACGCACGCATGGAGCGTGACAGCGCATTGGCAACCATCTGCAAAACCTCGTCGCCGACGGCGTGGCCGTACCGGTCGTTGACCCGCTTGAAACGGTCCACGTCGATCAGCAGCAGGGCCAGGGGGCTACCGTCGCGCTGGTGCCGGTGGACGTACTTGGCGATGTCGTTGTCGAAAAGCCGCCGGGTGCCCAGGCGGGTCAGACTGTCCTGAATCGCGACTTCGCGCAAGCGTGTGGAGATGCACTCTCCGAGCACCGAGACGATCTCGTCGGAGGACGCTTCGATATCCGGCAGATACCTGATGACCGCCTGCGGATGCTCCCCCCGACCCTCCCGAAGCGCCATGTGCACGAGCTGATGGAGCCTATCGTGAGCGCGGACCACATCTTCCGCCCGCTCTGGTGACACCGTGCTCAGTCCCCCGTCCTCAAGCCAACGGCCCAGATCGCACTCCCGAGGCGACAGCGGCAGTCGGTCGATCTCCGCGACATTATCCAGGGCCAGGCGGTAAGCCAGGATCTTCCATTCCAGGTGTTGAACGTAGGCATTGAGCAAGCGGTCGCTGTCGACCTCCAATAACGTCTTGCAGTTCTGGCGCACCCGCGCAATGTCGTAGGCGGCGCGGCGCTCCAGCTGATCGAGCACGGAGCCCAGCTGAAACACCACCGCGTGTATGCCAAAGGCGAGATCCACCCGGCGGCATAGCGCCTCGGCGGTGCGCCCCGCGGACCAGGTGGCGGTCGTCCTCACGAACATAGCGCGCAGTCGACTCAGTGCCCCCGCGACGAGTCCGGGATCCAGGCCGTTCTTCAGCCAGTGCACCGCTTGGCGGTACTGCTCGCGGTAGAAACCCTGATCGGCCTCACCGGTGACGAAGCCAGATAGGAAGCCGGGTAGCAGCAGCGGGGTGTCCGGTGGGGATCTGCTGGCCTCGCGCAGCCAGCCTTCGAGCTCACCCTCCGCGTGCTCGAGGGCAACCTGCAGGCGAGCGTGCTCGTGAGCGATCGCCCGCTCATCGCCAGCGTCGTACCCGACCAGCCGGAGCAACTCGTCCAGATGGGTCATCTTCGGGCCCCTTGTCCCGCGATACGCCCCGAGTAAGCGCGCCGAGTCCGGGCCCAGCGGTGCGCATCCTCGTGAACGTCCAAGCCCGTGCTCCCGCGCCGCCATGAGGCCGCCGGGCCACGCCCACCGTGACCGTCGGTACGCTCCGCACTCCGCGTCCGGGCGGCTGTCTGTCCCGACAGAGTCGTCGCGGACGGATCTGTACCGCTCGGGCTACGGCACATATTTCCCTGTGGAAAATCCGGCGCTTTTTGGGGGATACAGATACACCCTTAACGATGGTGCATTTATTGGGGGGTATCGCGCAAGCCCGTACTGATCAGACGGAATCGACCCGGACGAGACACCACCCGGAAGGTTGATCTGCCTCATGATCGGCCTAGACTGAGCGCAGAGGCTGGGATGGGTCGCCGGGAAGGGCGGTGGGGCGCAGTGGCGCGCCGGCCTCGCTTCACGACCATAAGGCAGTAGACGCATCGCGTGATGTTGGCCACTTCCACAATAGGCCGAGACCAACCCGAGAAGGAGCACGACATGGCTAGATCTGCGATATGGATGCACATCTGTTGCGTCATCGCCGCGGGCATGCTTGCCGCGACGGCCGGCGTTGCCAACGCGAAGCAGTGCGTCTGGAACAAATCCGGATTCTTGCTCAGGGTTCTCTGGTACACGCCGAGTCATTCGATCATCTATTCGAAAAGCCGCAAGACGGGGAAAGTTACGTTTCATATGAAGAAGAATGCGAAGCTGGTGCAGCGCGACGTCTTTCCGACGATGCAAGGGCGCTGCACGCGCGGTGCCTACCAGGACAAGACGCTGGAGGCGGTTCTGCAGGTGGTTGGAGGAAAGCTCGCGAGCGATGCCACCAAGATCGGCGTCGATGCAGCAGCGGCCGCTGCGGGGGCAGCGGCTTGCGTAGGCTCCGCCGGAGCCGAGTGTCCCGCCGCCGCTGCCGCTGCGGCGGGTGCGGCCGCTGCCGCCAACGGTGCGATACCGGACGGAAAGGACATTATCCGGGTGCTGGTACCGCCCAGGACCCGTTACGTCGACGTCTGGGGCACGGTCTGGAATCCGCAAGTCGGACTGGGCGGCCCGATCCACTGAGGTCTGTAGTCGCGAGCCCCAGGGTTTTGAGAGGGTAAACGAAGGGTCCGCCGGCGCAACGGTCGTGCTTGATCCTCCGGGCGCTCGCGGGTTGCCTGGCGCGACCTCGGAGAAGGAGTCGGGTGGCCGCTGCCCACTGACCTGGCGGTCTGGCCCATCAATAGAGCCTGTGGGTCGGAAGGCGACGCGACCTGGCTTTTCCTGTCGCGAGCCAGGGCGCGCTCTGCAAGGGAGCGGGTCTCTCGGTGTTGTAGGCGCGGGCGCCTGCCCGCGAACGGCCCGGTGTCGCACAGGCATTGGCGACTGGGCGGCCGCTTCGAAGCTGACGTTGTCGCATCTGCGACAGGACGGCGCGCAGGGATGTCGTGATCCTCTCATGCGTATGCCGGGCGCCGGCGCGAGTCCTTTGAATTCAAGCCTCTATCAGGGTTGGCACGGGCGTTGCTGCGTACAAAGTCAAAGGGACCAGACAGGCGCCGCCCGTGACCCGCTCACCCGTGATCAACGACACCGCCCTGCGAGATGGCGAGCAGTCGGCCGGGGTGGCGTTTACCGTCGAGGAGAAGCTCGCAATTGCACGAGAGCTCGACGCACTGGGGGTGCCGGAGCTGGAGGTCGGCATACCGGCCATGGGAGAGGAGGAGCGTGATGCGCGCCTATGCCGGGCTGGGCGTGTCGGTCGATCGGGTGCTGCAGCAGGTGCGCGGTCTGGTGGCCCGGACCAAACGTCCTCCGACGAGCGCCGAGCTGTTGGAATTTCTCGACCAGCCCCCTCGCGGCTCGCTGGGCCGGGCGCCGGCGCCCCGGCTGGGGGGCGAGCGGGCATGGACCCATGGAGGATGAAGCGATGGAGGCGGTGAGCCTGATGAAGGCGAAGCAGGAGCCCAGGGTCGGCCTTTGGGCCATGCTGCGCGAAGACGTGGCGAACATGTTCCAGCGCGACCCGGCTGGCGTTACCCGGCGCGCTTTCTGGCCTACTTCGCCCGGGTCTGGACCAGCATCGATATCCATCCGGGAGCGACCATCGGGCGGCGTTTCTTCTGCGACGCGAAAGAAGTGTGCGAGCCGCCGGCTGCCCCTGAAGATCGCGGCCGGGACCTGAGGAGCTGAATGAACGTGGACCTGCTCGATTTCGTCGGTGAGGACCTGTATTTCGACAAGCCGATGTCACCCGAGCTGGCGAGCCTGCTGTCCGCCGTCGCGGAGAGCTACGGCACGCCGGCGGCCGAGCCGCTGCTGCTGAAGGCGTATTTTCTGGCGCCGGACAATTTCAGCGTGCTGGTGGGGCTCTATCGGTTCTTTTACTACCAGCATCGTTACGAAGACGCCCTGCGAGTGGCCGACCGGGCGCTCGCAGCAACGGGTTCCATGCCGAGGTGAAGGGCGAATCCGCGCCGACCGAAACCGCCCCCCTGTTCGAGCATACCCACCCGGAAGACCTGCGTCATTTCGGCCTGATTCCGGAGCTGATCGGCCGGTTTCCCGTGGTGACGGCCCTGCACGCGCTGGATGAGGCCGCGCTGGTGAGAATCTTGACCGAGCCCCGCAACGCGCTGGTCCGCCAATACAAGCAGCTCTTCACCTACGACGGCGTGGAGCTGGAGCTCACGCCCGAGGCCCTGAGCGCCATAGCCCAGCGGGCGGTCGCCCAGGGGACCGGTGCCCGGGGGCTGCGCAGCGTGCTCGAAGGGCTGCTTCGACACACCATGTACGAGCTCCCCGGCGAGCCGGACCTGTGCCGCTGCGTCGTCGAGGCGGCCGGCGCCGGCCCGGGCGTGGTGGTGCGACGGGAATATCGCCAGTCCCCCATCGTTGCGTGCTCGGGAAGCGGGTCGGCTTAACAGAGTCTTGAAGAAGGATTTCCGTATCCTCATTCAACGTCTCTGGTGGTCGTAGCGGCCATCACCCGCCGGGGGACCATCAGGTTTGTCCGGCACCATGGTCGAATCAATCACTTGATCGCTGCTCGAAGCGGTCAACTGCCGTTTCTCGGGTCACAGTAACCTCCGACAGAAATCCCTGCCCAAGCGCCCGTCGGCGCGTCAAGACACCCGCTCTAGCCTCAAGCGACAGGCCGTCCGCGGACCCGCCTGCCGTCCACCTTGCATCCCATCTCGATGCTGCTAGAATTTAAACGTTCGTTTAAATCGAGGTGGCGATGGCACGAAAGGCTGGGGAGGTGCCGCGGCTCGGGCGGCGGCCGGCGCGAGACGGTGAGGCGGTGCGTGCCGCGCTGCTGGAGACCGCGCGACGGCTGTTCGCTGAGCGAGGGTACCAAGCGGTGTCGGTCCGTGCTCTGGCCGCCGAAGCCGGGGCCAACGCGGCCATGATCCACTACTACTTCGGCAACAAGGAGGGGCTCTATCTCGCGGTGCTGCGCGAGGTGCTGGCGCCCACGCTGGAGCGTCTGGCGGGATTCGCGAGCGCCGGTCGCCAGGATCGCGAGGCCTTGGCGGAGCTGCTGCGCGGACACATGCAGCTGATGCACCGGGAGCGCTGGCTCATGCCCCTGGTGACGCGCGAGGTGCTGCTGCGCGAGGGGCCGCTCCAGGATGCCTTCGCGAACCAGATCGCCTCACACATGCTCGCCGGGCTGCGGACCCTCACCGCGGGGACCCCGGCGGCACGCGCGGGCCGGCCGGACTTCGCCGCCCTTTCCGTGCTGGCCATGACGGTGTTTCCCTTCATCGCCACCGCGATGCTGGAGAAGGTCTTCCATATCGTGCCGGACCAGGCCTTCGCGGGCGGTTGGAGCGAGCACGTGGCGCAACTGGTCTTCACCGCGGCCGAGGCGCCTGGCGCCGAGTCGCTGACAACATAGTGCCCCGTCCCGGTGAGAATTACGCATCCGCAATTCTCACCGGGACGGGGTAGTAGGCCGGATGGAGGGCCGAGCCCATGAAGAAGCGCATCATTCCGATTCTGATCCTCATCGCCCTGGTGCTCGGCGGGGTGGCCTTCTGGCACTGGCGCGCAGATCGGGGCCCGACGGACCGGCTTACTCTCTACGGCAACATCGACGTGCGCGTGACCAATCTGGCCTTCGAGGCCAGCGGGCGGATCGACGCGATGAAGGTCGACGAGGGGGCCGAGGTGACCGCCGGCCAGCTGCTCTCCTCCCTCGACAGCCGTCGGCTGGTGCTCGCGCGGGATGCCGCCAAGGGGCAGCTGGAGGCCCAGAAGGCGCGCCTTGCGGAGCTGGAGGCCGGCTCGCGGCCCGAGGAGATCGACCAGCTGCGAGCCCTGCTGAAGGCCGCGCGCATCGAGGCGGCGAACGCCCAGCGTAACGCCCAGCGGCTGCGCGATCTGGCGCGGAAGAAGCTGGCATCGTCCCGCGACGCCGACGATGCCCGCGCCGCGGCCGATGCCGCCGACGCCCGCGCCGAGGCCGCCGGGGCGGCCCTCAGCCTGGCCGAGGCCGGTGCCCGAAAGGAGGACATCGACGTTGCGAAGGCCAATGTCGCCGCCCTGGCGGCGCAGCTGGCCCTGGCTCGGCGCAACCTGGACGACGCCGAGCTGCATGCGCCTGCCGGCGGAATCATCCAGAGCCGAATCCTCGAGCCGGGCGACATGGCCTCGCCGGAGCGCCCGGTCTACACGCTGGCTATGAGCAAGCCCCTGTGGGCGCGGGTCTACCTGGCCGAGCCCGACCTCGGCAAGGTCAAGCCCGGCCTGCCGGCCCTGGTCCACAGCGACAGCTTCCCCGACAAGGTCTACCACGGATGGATCGGCTACATCTCGCCGAGCGCCGAGTTCACCCCTAAGTCGGTGGAGACCACCGAGATCCGCGCCGATCTGGTCTACCAGGCGAGGGTCTACGTCTGCAATCCCCAGAACGAGCTGCGCCAGGGGATGCCGGTGACCGTCACCCTCGACCTGGGTGCCGCGCCCCTGGCCCGACCGGGCTGCGGGGACGGCGCGGCCGGCGTGGAGCCATGAGCGAGGCCGTGCTCAAGGCCGAAGGCCTACGCAAGGCCTTTCCCACCCGGCACGGCCGGGAGACCGCCCTGGACGGCATCGATCTGGCGGTGCGCCCCGGGGCGGTGACCGGCCTGATCGGCCCGGACGGCGCCGGTAAGACCACCCTGATGCGCCTGGCGGCCGGTCTGCTGGTACCCGATGCCGGTCGCATCGAGGTCCTCGGCCTGGACGCGACCCGCGAGTCTTTGGCGGTCCAGGCGGCCATCGGCTACATGCCCCAGCGCTTTGGCCTCTACGAGGATCTCAGCGTCCAGGAGAACCTGGACCTCTATGCCGATCTCCAGGGCGTGGAGCCGGCCGAGCGCCCCGCCCGCTACGCTGAGCTGATGGAGATGACGGGGCTCGGTCCCTTTACCAGGCGCCTTGCCGGGCGCCTTTCGGGCGGTATGAAGCAGAAGCTCGGACTGGCCTGCACCCTGGTCAAGCCGCCGCGCCTGCTGCTGCTGGACGAGCCCACCGTGGGAGTGGACCCGGTCTCGCGGCGCGAGCTCTGGTCCATCGTCTACCGCCTGGTCCAGCAGGCGGGCATGAGTGTCCTGCTCTCCACCGCCTACCTGGACGAGGCCGAGCGCTGTGCGGAGGTGATCCTGCTTCACCAGGGCCGGGTAATCGGCCAGGGTACACCGGAGAGCTTCAGCGCGCCGCTCGCCGGGCGCAGCTTCGAGGTGACCTGGAGCGGCGGCAGCCGGCGCCGGCTGCAGGCACGCCTGGCCGCTCTGCCCGGGGTGATGGATGCGACCCTGCAGGGCGAGGCGGTGCGGGTGGTAAGCGAGACCGCCCGCGCGCCGGACTGCGCGGGCCTGGGTGAGGGCACGGTCTGCACCCCGGTGCCGCCACGCTTCGAGGATGCCTTCGTGGACCGGCTGCGCGACGGGACCCGGCACCCGCCGCCCCCCAGCTTCGGTGCCCGCCAGGGCAATGGCCGGGCGGTGATCCGGGTGGAGGGGCTGGAACGGCGCTTTGGCGACTTTTACGCCGTGAAGAACCTTGCTTTCGAGGTCCACGCGGGGGAGGTGTTCGGCCTGCTCGGGGCCAATGGTGCCGGCAAAACCACCACCTTTCGCATGCTCTGCGGCCTGCTGCCGCCCAGCGGCGGCCATTTGGAGGTCGCCGGCGAGGACCTGCGCCACGCCCCGGCCCGGGCCCGCGGGCGCATCGGCTACATGTCCCAGAAGTTCTCCCTGTACAGCCAGCTCAGCGTGCGCCAGAACCTGGAGTTCTTCAGCAGCGCCTACAACCTGCGCGGGGCGCGCCGGCGCGAGCGTATCGCCTGGGCGCTCTCGGCCTTCGAGCTGGAGCACCAGGCAAATGACGAGAGCGGCGAGCTGCCCCTGGGCTACAAGCAGCGCCTGGCCATGGCCGCGGCGCTGATGCACGAGCCGGAGATCCTGTTTCTGGACGAGCCCACCTCGGGGGTCGACCCGTTGGCCCGGCGCGAGTTCTGGTCGCGCATCAACGCCCTGGCCGAGGCCGGGGTCACGGTGCTGGTCACCACCCACTTCATGGAGGAGGCCGAGTACTGCGACCGTCTGGCCATCATGGCCGCCGGTGAGGTACTGGCGCTTGGCACCCCGGCCGAGGTCAAACGCCGGGGGCTGGCCTCGGGCGCGGCGGTGCCCAGCATGGAAGAGGCCTTTATCCGCCTGATCCAGGGCCGGGAGGCGGCATGAGCCGGCGCCTGCGCGGCCTGCTGCGCAAGGAGTCGCTGCAGATCCTGCGCGATCCCTCCAGCATCGCCATCGCCTTCGTGCTACCCGCATTCCTGCTGCTGCTGTTCGGCTACGGCGTCTCCATGGACTCCAAGCACGTTCCCGTGGCCCTGGTGGTGGAGCAGCCGAGCGCTGAGGCGCTGAGCTTCGTCGGAGCCTTCCAGCAGTCCCAGTATTTTGCGCCCCAACGCTTTCTCACCCGCCAGGCGGCCTTGCAGGCCCTGCGCGAGCGCCGGGTCGACGGCGTGCTGATCCTGGCCAGCGATTTCGCGGCGCGGTTCAAGGGCGACGGGGACGCGCCCATCCAGCTGATCGCCAACGGCGTGGATGCCAACTCCGCGCGCCTGCTGGAGGGCTACGTGCAGGGCACCTGGAGCGGCTGGCTGCGGCGCGAGCTCTCGGCACGGGGCGTCCCGGTGGAGCCGCCGGCCGAGCCCGAGACGCGCATCTGGTTCAACCCGGAGCTGCGCAGCCGCAATTACCTGGTGCCCGGCCTGCTGGTCATCAACATGACCCTGGTGGGGGCCCTGCTCACCGCCCTGGTCATGGCCCGGGAGTACGAGCGCGGGACCCTGGAGGCGCTGATGGTCACCCCGGTGACCATGCGCGAGGTGCTGATCGGCAAGGTGCTGCCGTACTTCGTGCTCGGCATGGGTGGTATGGCGTTGTCGGTGGCCATGGCCATGCTTCTCTTCCAGGTCCCCCTGCGTGGCGCCCTCTGGGTGCTGGTGCTGACCTCGACCCTGTTCCTGCTGGCGGCTCTGGGCATGGGCCTGTTGATCTCGGTGCTGGCGCGCAGCCAGTTCGTCGCCGGCATGATCGCCATTATCAGCACCTTCCTGCCGGCGTTTCTGCTCTCGGGCTTCCTGTTCGACATCGACAGCATGCCGGCGGCGGTCCAGGTGATTACGCACATCGTGGCAGCGCGCTATTTCGTCTCCGTGCTGCAGAGTCTCTTTCTCGCCGGTAACGTCTGGAGCGTGATCCTGCCCAATGCCCTGGCGCTGGCGGTCATGGCGGCCTTCTTCCTCGGCATGGCGCGGCGGCGCATCCGCAAGCGCTTGGATTGACACAGATGGGCGACGTCGCGCTGGAAAAGGCCTTTCGACCCCCTTACCCTGGCCCTCTCCCGGGGGGAGAGGGGATGGCTTCGGCGGGGGGTGAGGCGGTGTCACCTGTCGGGACTTCGCCGCGAAGGTTGCCGGGAAAGCCCCTCCCCTTGTGGGGGACGGGTTGGGGTGAGGGGATTGAAATCCCGGCCCGCCAAGCGCGGAGCAGAAGATTGGGCTGAACATGCTGCTGCGCATCCTCGCTCTGGCCCTCAAGGAGTTCCTGACGCTGCTCAAGGACAAGAAGAGCCGGGTCGTGATCATCGTGCCGCCGATGATCCAGCTGATCGTCTTCGGCTATGCTGCCTCCTTCGATCTCAACCACGTGCCCTATGCCGTCTATGACCGCGACGGCGGCTATGCCGCGCGAGAGCTGCTGGCCGGCTTCGAGGGCTCGCCCAACTTCCGCCTCGCCTACCGGATCGAGCGCGAGGCGCAGATCGCAGAGCTGATCGATGCGCGCAAGGTGCTCATGGTGGTGCAGCTGGGGCCGCGCTTCACCGCCGCGCTGGCCGCCGGCGGCTCGGCCCCCGTACAGGTGCTGCTGGACGGGCGCAACTCCAACACCGCACAGGTGGCCCAGAATTATGCCGCCCAGATCATCAACAATTTCAACGAGCGGTGGGGCCGAGAGCACGGGCAGCCCCGCTACCCTGCGCACCTGGTGACGCGGGCCTGGTACAACCCCAACCTGGAGAGTCGCTGGTTCTTCGTCTCCGGACTGGTGGGTATACTCACCCTGGTCGTGACCATGATGACCACCGCCATGTCGGTGGCCCGCGAGCGCGAGCAGGGGACCTTCGACCAGCTGCTCGTCACCCCGATGCGTCCGGTGGAGATCCTGATCGGCAAGTCTCTGCCGGGCCTGGTGATCGGCGTGGTCCTGGCGTCTATCGTGATGATCCTGGCGGTGGCCTGGTTTCGAGTGCCCCTGCAGGGGAGCCTGTGGCTGCTGTACGGGGGGATCCTGCTGTTCCTGTGCGCCGGGATCGGCGTGGGGCTGATGATCTCCTCGTTTGCCGTGACCTTGCAGCAGTCGCTGCTGGGCAGCTTTCTGTTCATGGTGCCGTCGGTGATCCTATCGGGCTTCGCCACGCCGATCGCCAACATGCCCCACGCCGTGCAGCTGCTCACCTACGCCAACCCGATGCGCTACTTCCTGATCATCCTGCGCGGGGTGTTCCTGGAGGGGGCGGATCTCTCGCTGCTGGTCGGCCAGATGTGGCCTCTGGCGCTGATCGCCCTGATCGCGCTGAGCATCGCCGGCTGGCTGTTCAGGCATCGGATGTATTGACCAACGAGGTATTAGCTATTGGCGGTTAGCGGTTAGCGGTTAGCGGTTAGGGCGTAGGTCAGGTTGCGCCGCAGGCGCTACCTGACGCCGGCCTTCATACGCGCACCAGGCCCCAGATCTTCTCCGCATACTCGAGGGCGGTGCGGTCGCTGGAGAACTCTCCCATGCGTGCGAGGTTCAGGATCGCACGTCGGCTCCACTCGTCAGGGTGGAGATACAGGGCCTCCACTTCGCTCTGGCAGCGACGGTAGTCCGCGAAGTCGGTCAGTACGAAAAAGGGGTCGCGTGCGAGCAAGTCGTCCACCAGCGGTCTGAAACGTTCGGGATCGTCGGGGGAAAAGAAGCCGGAGCCGATCTGCTCGAGCGCCTGGCTCAGGTCGGCTCCGGCGTCCAGCATCGTCGCCGGCCGGTATCCGCGGGCGCGCAGCCCTTCGATGCGCTCCGTCGTCATCCCGAACAGAAAGAAATTTTCCGCCCCGACCGCGTCGCGTATCTCGATGTTGGCCCCGTCCAGGGTGCCGATGGTGAGCGCGCCGTTCAACCCAAGCTTCATGTTGCCGGTACCCGAGGCCTCCATGCCGGCGGTGGAGATCTGCTCGGATAGATCCGCGGGGGGAATCAGCAGCGCCGCCGCGCTCACGTTGTAGTTCGGGATGAACACCACGCGGATGCGACCCTGGATCTCCGGGTCCTGGTTTACCCGGCTGGCGACGTCGTTGATCAGCTTGATGATCAGCTTGGCGGTGCGGTATGCCGGGGCCGCCTTGCCGGCGAATATGAAAGTGCGGGGTGCCCGGATGGCCGCAGGATCGGCGCGCCCCCGATTGTAAAGGGTCACCAGATGCAGCACGTTGAGCAGCTGGCGCTTGTACTCGTGGATGCGCTTGATCTGGACGTCGAACAAGCTGTCGGGGCTCACCTGGACGTGCAGCTCCCGCGCGATGTGGGCCGCCAGGCGGCGCTTGTTCTCGAGCTTCACTTGCCGGAATTGCTTCCGGAATTGCTCATCCTCGGCCAGTGGCTCCAAGGACTTGAGGCAACGCAGGTCTCTTACCCAGCAAGCGCCCAGGGTCTGTTCGAGCAGGCGACCGAGAGGGCGGTTGATCTGGTCGAGCCAGCGCCGGGGGGTGATGCCGTTGGTGATGTTGACGAACCGCCCCGGGTCCATGGTGTGGAATCCCGGGAACAGCGAGCGCTCGAGCAGTCGGGTGTGCAGCGCCGAGACGCCATTGACCCGGTGACTGCCTACGATGGCGAGATGCGCCATGCGGACTCGACGGTCGCTCTCCTCGCTGATCAAGGAAAGCCTGCGCAGGGTGTCGAGGTCCCCCGGGAACCTCCGCGAGACCTCCTGCAGGAACCGGTAGTTGATATCGTAGATGATGCGCATGTGCCGGGGCAGCACGTGCTCCAGTAGTGCCACCGGCCAGGCTTCGAGTGCCTCGGGCAGCAGCGTGTGGTTGGTGTAGGCGAAGGTGCGCCTCGTCAGGTCCCAGGCCCGCTCCCAGGGAAGCCCCTGGAGGTCCACCAGCAGGCGCATCCACTCGGCGATGCCGAGCGCGGGATGGGTGTCGTTGAGCTGGATCGCGATTTTGTCGGGGATCGCGTCCAGGTCGTCATGGGTGGTCAGAAAGCGGCGCAGGATGTCCTGCAGCGAGGCGCTGACGAAGAAGTATTCCTGTTTGAGCCTCAGCTCCCGGCCGGTGTGGGTGCTGTCGTCCGGGTAGAGCACCTTGGAGAGATTCTCCGACTCGGTTTTGCGCCCCACCGCCTGGATGTAATTGCCCTGGTTGAAGTAGCCAAGCTCGAAGTCGCGGGTGGCCTTGGCCGACCACAGCCGCAGATTGTTGGTGGTGGTCGTGCGATAGCCCGGGATGGGCATGTCGTAGGCCATCGCCATTACGGTATTCGTGTCCAGCCAGTCGCAGCAAGGCCCGCCGTCCGGGCCGGCGCGCTCCACCACTCGACCGTAGAACTGCACCGGATAGAGCACCTCGGGGCGGATCAGCTCCCAGGGGTTGCCGTAGCGCAGCCAGTGCTCGGGGTGCTCCACCTGCCAGCCGTCGCGGATGCGCTGCGTGAACATGCCGAACTCGTAGCGGATGCCGTAGCCGTAGCCGGGGAGATCGAGGGTGGCCAGCGAGTCCATCAGACAGGCCGCGAGCCGGCCCAGCCCTCCGTTGCCCAGACCCGCGTCGTCCTCGAATCCGCGGACATCCTCCAGATCGAGGCCGAAGCGCTGCAGCGCTTTGCGGGCCTGCTCCTCGATGCCGAGGTTGATCAGAGCGTTGGTGAGCGTGCGCCCCAGCAAGTGCTCCAGTGACAGGTAGTAGACCCGCTTGGCGTCGGCTTCGTAGTAGCCGTGGGTGGTCGCCATCAGGCGCTCGACCATGCGGTCGCGCACGCTATACGCCAGGGCGTGGAACCAGTCGCGTGCGGTCGCCGTTTGCGGCGTCTTGCCGATGGAGTAGGTGAGATGCTGGGCGAGGGATTGTTCCAGGGCATCCGCGTCCATGCCGCAGGGGGGATGCGTCAGGAAGTTGCGATCGTTCATGTCAGGGTCCGGGACGCCCGCACCTGTCGACAGGCGTCTTGTGAGTTTGTCGTGGCAGAGGCCCTGTGCGAGTCATCGGGCCCTCGGGGGCATTCTATAGGCGTACGGTCGCAACTGGCGCGGCCTTCCGCGCTGAAGGGCCATCCGGTGGGCCCGCAGAGATCGAAAACGACACCGTAGCCCGGATGGAGCGCAGCGCAATCCGGGGATGTCCCAGCGGCCAGCGCGCAGCCGACCGGGGGGCTGGTCGACGATAGACCGGAATGGTGGGGCGACCTCCGGGTTTCTCCAGCGCATGAGCGCCCCGGCCATCGCGAGCTGGAGCTCGCCCCTACCATTGCGCCGATAGCCTGCCCTCCTCGAGATCGCCACCACCGGAAATAGCCCGGGTCGGCGGGCTTTACTCCCGGCGCAGCACCTGCCAGGGTGGGGTGAGGACCAGCGGGACGGTGGCCGCGATGCCCGCTGCGCCGATGCCCAGAGCGCTGCCGCAGGCGGCGAGCAGCCAAAGCCGGGGGTTTGAGGCATAGGGCAGCTCCAATATCTGGGTGGCGATCACCCGTCCGATCAACGCGGCCGCTCCAGCGGCCAGCAGGCCGGCCAGCAGCCCCAGCGTGAGGAACTCGACCGCGACGCTCGCGAGCAGGCGGCGCCGAGCCATCCCCAGGGTGCGCAGCACTGCGGCCTCGCGACGGCGCCCGTCGCGGCTCGCCTGGATGCCGGCGTAGAGAACCAGCAGCCCCGCCGCCAAGGTGAAGAGGAACACGTACTCCACGGCCAGGGCGCCTCGGTCCATGAGGGCGCGCACCTCCCCAATGAGTGCCGAGACGTTGAACAGGGTGACGCTGGGGAAGGCCCGGACGATCTGGGCGGCGATCTCGGTGCGCTCCGGCGGGATGTAGACGCTGGTGATCCAGGTCGCTGGGTAGCCGGCGAGCAGCCCGGGCGTGCCGATCACGAAGAAGTTGGGGTCGAAGGAGTCCCAGCGCACCGAGCGCAGACTCTTCACCTCGCCGCGCACCGGCTCGCCGCCGATCAGGAACTCCAGCTCATCGCCCAGGCGAATGCCCAGGAGCTCGGCAATGCCCTGCTCGACAGAGAACCAAGGGCGTGCGCGCTCGGATTCGGTCCACCAGCGGCCCTGTAAAATCCGGTTGTCGGGCTGCAGCTCCATGGTCGAGCTGAGGTTGAACTCCCTCGCCGCCATGCTGCGGGCGTGTGAAGATGCGTAGGTCTGCGGGGAGACCTTTCGGCCGGCAATACGGGTCAGGCGGCCTCTCATCATCGGGAAGAAGCCGGCACCGTGCAGCCCTTTGGCTGCGAGCAATGCCCGCACCTGCTCGACCTGGTCGGGCTGGATATTGATCAAGAATTGGTTGGGGGCCCGCGGCGGCAGGGTGTGCTCCCAAGTCGAGAGCAGGTCGACGCGCACGATCGCGAGCAGCAGCAGGGCGGTGATACCCAGGCCGAAGCCGGCGAGCTGCAGGGCGCTCGTGGCCGGGCTTCGGGCGAGTCCCGCCAGTCCGTAGCGCAGCACGCCGCCGACACGATGGCGCAGGGCTGCGGCCGCTCGGACCAGCAGCACGGCGGCGAGGACCAGCGATCCAAGCGTTGCGGCCACCCCGGCGATGAAACGCATGGCGAGGCGCACGTCGTCGGCCTGCCAGAACAGCAGTGCGGACAGGGCGGCGCACGCGATCAGCACCGCGATCCAGGCCGGAGCCGGCGGCGTGTCCAGGTCGCGGCGTAGCACCCGCAGGGGCGAGACCGCGCCCAGGCGGAGCAACGACGGCAGGGCGAACCCGGCCAGCATGACCAGGCCGACACCTATACCCGTCAGGATCGGGGTGGTCGAAGGCGCCGGAAGACCGCCCGTGAACCAGCCGGCGAGCAGCCAGCCGAGGAGGGCCTGGGCGGCATAGCCGAGCAGACAGCCCGCCAGGCTTGCCCCCAGGCCGAGCCCGAGCAGGCGCAGGCCGAACAGCGTGAGCACCCGCCGTCGCGACGCCCCGAGGCAGCGCAGGATGGCGCTGGCATCCGCCTGACGCTCGGTGAAGCGGCGGGTGGCCAGGGCGATGGCTACGCCCGCCAGAACGACCGCAGAGAGGGCGGCGAGCGCCAGGAAGCTCTTCCCCCGATCCAGGGTTTGACGCAGCTCGGGTCGCGCCTCCTGCAGATCGATGATCCGGGCCCCGGCGGGCATGTGACCGGACAGCCAGGTGCGCAAGCCGGCTACCGCGTCGCGCCCTCCGGCTACCAGCAACCGGTGCCGGAGCCGGCTGGCGGGGCTGACCAAACCGGTTGCCGCGAGGGTGTCCAGCCGGACCATCACCCGGGGGGCCAGCCGGAACAGGTTCCAGGCCCGGTCCGGCTCGTGGGTGAGCACCGCCCCGATGCGCAGCTGCGCCCGGCCCAGGCTGAAGGTCGCACCGGGCTGGACCCCCAGCAGCGAGAGCAATCGCGGCTCCACCCAGGCGGTGTTGGGCGCGGGCAGGCCGGCGGGCCGGTCCTTGCCGAGGGCGTGGTCGGCGATGCGCAGACGCCCGCGCAGGGGGTAGCCGTCGCTGACCCCCTTGACCTGGACCAGCACCGGCTGGTCGCCGTGCAGCACCACGCTCGGGAGCTCGATCGTCTCGGCCGTGCGAAGCCCCAGGGCCTTCGCGCGCTCGGTGAGCGCCGCAGGCAGGGGGTCCGGCGATTCCACCGAGAGGTCCGAGGCGAGCATCTCGGAGGCCTGCCCCACCATGGCCTGACCCACCCGGTCGGCGAAGAAGGCCACCGCGGTGAACGCCCCCACCGAGACGACCAGCGCGACAGCGAGCAGGCGCAGCTCCCGAGCGCGCCAGTCCCGGGCCAGCATGCGCAGCGCCAGGGCGAGGTCGCTCACTGTCCGGGTGCTCGCAGGCGTCCCTCGACCAGGTGCAGGCGCCGGTCGCAGCGGACCGCCAGCTGATCGTCGTGGGTGACCAGCACGAGGGCGGCCCCGCTGGTCTGGCGCAGCTGAAACAACAGCTCGATGACCCGGGCACCGGTGGTGCTGTCGAGGTTGCCGGTGGGCTCGTCGGCGAAAAGGACTTCAGGGTGGGGGGCGAAGGCCCGGGCAATGGCGACGCGCTGCTGCTCCCCGCCGGAGAGCTGACTGGGGTAGTGGCGCAGACGCGCGCTGAGACCGACCTCCCGCAGGGTGTCCAGGGCGATGTCCCGGGCGTCGGAGTGGCCACTGAGCTCCAGAGGCAGCATCACGTTCTCCAGCGCGCTCATCCCGGGCAGCAGCTGGAAAGACTGGAAGACGAAGCCGACGCGACCGGCCCTCAGGGCGGCGCGCTGATCCTCGTCCAGGGTCCCGAGCGGCGTGCCGAACAGCAGCGCCTCGCCCGCGGTAGCCAGATCCAGCCCGGCGAGCAGCCCGAGCAGGGTCGATTTTCCGGAGCCCGAAGCGCCCAGGACCGCCACCGCCTCGCCGGCGTCGATCTCGAGGCTCACGTCGGCGAGAATGGTGAGAGGGCCGCCGGGGGCCGAGACGGTCTTTCCGAGGCCGAGGGCGGCGACGACGGAGCTGGAATTCATGGTCATGAGATGGGTGCTGTTGGCAATAACGTTGGTGCCAGCCGCTGCGCTGGCGGCCGCCGAGCCCGTGATCCTGCTGGTGGGTGACAGCCTCGGCGCGGGCTACGGGGTCCCGCTCGACCGCGCCTGGGCGGCCCTGCTCCAGGCTCGGCTGAAGGCCGAGGGGCTGCCTCAGCGGCTGGTCGATGCGAGTATCAGCGGAGACACCAGCCGCGGCGGACTCGCCCGCTTGCCCGAGGCGCTCAAACGCCACAGACCCAGTATCCTGATCATCGAGCTCGGGGGCAACGACGGGCTGCGGGGTATCTCCCCCCAGGAGATGAAGAGCAATCTCGGCCGGATGATCGAGCTTGCGCGCGCGGCCGGTGCCCGGGTGCTGCTCGTTGGCATGCGTCTGCCGCCCAACTATGGTCTGGCCTTCACCGAACGCTTCGAACGAGTCTATCACGAGCTTGCAAAGGAACGAGGCGTGCCCCTGGTGCCTTTCCTGCTCGAAGGGGTGGCCACCGATCGGGCCCTGATGCAGCCTGATGGCATACATCCCAACGCTGCGGGTCAGCCCCGGGTGCTCGACAATCTCTGGCCTTATCTCGAGCCGCTGCTCCGCGCCGCCGGCTCCTGAGCTACTAGGGCGGGCGGTGCGCCGCCAGGGCGTGCCCCCGGGGGTAGAATGGCCTGTGCCGCTGGCGAGGCACGCGAGGGCGCGGTCGAGTCGTCGGGGCGCGAGCGGGCAGTCACCAGGAGTGGATCATGGGCAGGGTCACCGTCGTCGGCGCCGGGTTCGCCGGCCTCACCGCCGTGCAGAAGCTGCGGGAGGCCGATCCGGGCCTCGAGATTACGCTGGTCGCCCCGCGTCCCGAGCTGATCTACCTGCCCAGCCTGATCTGGATCCCCTCGGGACTGCGCAAGCCCGAAGATCTGGTGATCCCCCTGAGCGGGTTCTTCCGGCGCATGAACGTCGACTTCCGGGCCGGGTCTGCAACCGGGCTCGAAGCAGGCGGTCGAGTGCTCGTCACGGACGGCGGGCGAATCGACAACGACGGGTTG
Organism: uncultured Gammaproteobacteria bacterium; assembly: GCA_963775335.1. Lineage (GTDB taxonomy): Bacteria > Pseudomonadota > Gammaproteobacteria > Chromatiales > Chromatiaceae > CAVQCX01. The sequence continues at coordinate 530,447 of CAVZIJ010000002.1, read as the reverse complement.
ATCATCGGCTCCGGGGCGCGTTTCCTCAAGAAGCTTCCCGGCATCGAGCACGCCATCACGCCCTGTGAAGGCATCGAGGCGGCGGTCCGGATCCGCGACCGCCTCAAGGCCATGCAGGGCGGTACCATTGCGGTTGGCTTCGCCAGCAACCCCAACGAGCCCTCCGCGATGCGCGGCGGGCCGATGTTCGAGTTTCTGTTCGGCATCGATGGGCAGCTGCGCCGGGAAGGGCGCCGCGAGCGCTTCAGGCTCGTCTTCTTCAGCCCGGCCGCCCAGCCGGGAGCACGACTCGGTGCGAAGGCGGTGAAGGGGCTGCTGGAGCAGATGGCGCGCCGCGGCATCGACACGCATCTGGGCCACAAGATGAAGGGTTTCACCGAGCGCAAGGTGATAACCGAGGGCGGGGAGCTCGGCGCCGATCTGATCCTGTTCATGCCCGGCATGACCGGCAATCTCTGGCTCGACAACACCGACCTGCCGCGCTCCGAAGGGGGGTTGATCAAGGCCGATCGCTATTGCCGCGTCGCGAGCTTCGAGCGGGTCTACGTAGCCGGTGATTCTGGCAGCTTCTCCGGCCCCGACTGGATGCCCAAGCAGGCGCACATGGCAGACCTGCAAGCGAAGGCGGCCGCAGCCAATCTGATAGCGGAGCTCAGGGGTCAGGAGCCGCGCGAGACTTTCAGGGTGGAGCTCGCGTGCATCGTGGATAGCCACGACCGAGGCATGCTCGTTGCGCGTACGGAAGGGCGCAGCATCGTGCTTCCGGCCATGCGTTCCCTGCATTGGGTCAAGCGCGCTTTCGAGTGGTGGTACCTGCGCCAGTACCGCTGAGTCGGGCGCTTGTGTGCCCACCGGCCTGGCCCGGCAGGCACGCCTTGATGTGGATCAAGGATCGGCTCGCCCCTCGCCACCCCGGGGCGGAAACAGCGGGATTCGTGTATCCGAAGCGATACACTGGGGCATAATTCACGCATCGCCGATGCGATCTGCCACTCAGAGGAGCCGCCATGGACCGTCCCAACGAGTTGGATGTGACCTCCCTGTCTTGTCCGGTTCCGTTGATCCGCCTCGCCAAGGCGGCTGCGGCGATGTCCGCGGGGGAGCGGCTGCTGATCATCGGAGACGACCCGGTCTTCGAGGACGAGGTCCGGGATTATTGTGAGGAGAGCGGGCACCGAATCGTCGAGGTGACCCGCGAAGGCCGGCGGGTCAGGGTTCTGCTGCAGGTTTGACACGCTCGATGACCGACAAGAAGAAAGGCACGGTGATGCTCGTGAGCGGGGAGATGGACAAGGCCCTGACCGCGTTCATGATCGTCACGGGATTCGCCGCCATGGGTGTCGAGATGAAGGTCTGGTTCACCCTGTTCGGGGCCAACTGCCTCAAGCGGCGCAGACGCCTGTTCTCTCGCCGGCCGATATACGACCCGGCCAAGGAGTCCAAGTATCGCAGGCTGGAAACGGACTTCCTGCTGCAGGACCTGGTAGAGACCCTCAATCGAGGCGGCGCGAGCTATCTGCCCCTGTCGCAACTGAACCTGATGGGGCTGGGCCCGCGCCTGCTCGGCGTCATCCTCCGGCGCAAGCACATCGCTACCCTCGAGGAGCTGATCCATTCCGCCCGCGACCTGGGGGTGGAATTCACCCTGTGCCAGATCTGCGTGGATGCCCTTGGGTCGAGCTTGGACGACCTGATCATCCCGGACATAGCGGTAAAGGGGGTCACTACGTACATGAAGGACGCCATGAACGCCCAGTTCAACATCATCGTCTGAGCGCCGCCGTGGACAGCGCCAAGCCTTCGTACAACGACCTGGAGGCGGAGGTCCATGAGCTGCGCACCCGGCTGCGGGGCTTGGAGGAAGGCAATGCGCTGCTTGGGCGGATCTGCGAGGGAGATCCCGGCGGGCAGGCACTGCTGGAGCGTGAGCGCGAGATCGATCTGCTCAGGGCCGTGGGCGAGGCGATCGTCTCGGAGCTCGATCTGAGTCGCGTGCTGAATTTGGTTGCCGAGAAGGCTCGCGAGCTGCTGCAGGCCGACACCCTGTTGATCCCGATGATCGAGCAGACCCGGGACGCCTACACTTATGCAGCGGCGGTCGGCGAGCATGCCGAGGAGATCCTCGGGGCTCGCTACAAGATCCACATCGGGATGTGCGGATGGGTGCTGAGCCACCAGCGCCCACTGCTGTTCGGTCAGTCCCGGGAGTGGTGGATGCCGGACAAGACGCCCTGGGAGGAGGGGATGCGCTCGGCCCTGTTGGTCCCATTGCTCGGCAAAGGCAGGATCATCGGCGGGCTGGCCGGATTGGGGAAGCGCGGAGGCGGCAGCTTTCAGGAACGAGACCTGAGTCTGCTTACACTGTTCGCCAATCAGGTGAGCACGGCCATCGAGAACGCGCGCCTGTTCGGCGAGCTCCAGCAGCTGGTCAGACAGCTGGAGGATCGCGTCGAGACGCGTACCGCCGAGCTGCGCGGGGCGAACCGGGAGCTGGAGTCCTTTTCGTACTCGGTCTCCCATGACCTGCGCGCGCCCCTGATCAGCATCGAGGGATTCAGCGCGATCCTGTTGGAGGACCACGCGGACCGGCTTGATGAACAGGGGCGTGGCTACCTTCAGCGTATCCGGGCCGCGACCCGCCGAATGACGGACCTGATCGACGGTCTGTTGAAGCTCTCCCGCTCATCGCGCGGGGAGCTCGAGGTGGGCCCCGTCGATCTCTCCGCCCTGGCCCGCCGGGTCGCCGAGCAGATCCAAGCCCAGGACCCCGATCGCCCCGTTACCTGGGTGGTGGCGGAGGGGCTCAGCGTGCGCGGCGACGCGCGTCTGCTCGAGAGCGTGCTTCAGAACCTCCTCGGCAATGCCTGGAAGTACACCGGGCGCCATCCGCGGGCACGTGTCGAGGTGGGTCGCGCCAAGGGGGATGCCGGGAACGAAGTGCTCTTCGTTCGAGATGATGGCGCCGGTTTCGACATGGCCTCGGCGCCGCGGCTGTTCGGGCTGTTTCAGCGACTGCATCCGGACAGCCAGTTTCCGGGCACCGGAATCGGGCTGGCGACCGTGCAGCGGATCATCCACCGTCACGGAGGGCGGATCTGGGCCGAAGGTGCGATCGAGGCCGGAGCGACCTTCTATTTCTCCCTCCCGACGCACGGGGGGAGCGCCCGAGCGTTGCTCTCGACCGTGCCCGAGGTCTGTGCGGTGGACTCGACGGAGGGCGAAGCATGAGCTCTGTGTTGGTTGTCGAAGACGATCCCGATCATCGCGCGCTGCTGCATGTCGCTCTGGGAAAGAGCAGCCCCCGCCTGCGGGTAGAGTCCGTGCAGGACGGGGTGGAGGCTCTGGATTACTTGTGGTGCCGCGGTAGCTACGCCGATCGCGGCCCGGATCTACTGCCCCGGCTGGTGTTGTTGGATATCAATCTCCCCCGTTTGTCCGGGCTGGAAGTCCTGCGCCAGCTGCGAGGGGAACCGCGGACGCGCCGGCTTCCGGTGGTGCTTCTGAGCTCCTCGCGCGAGCCCTCGGACCGCGCGGCTGGCTACGATTTAGGCGCCAACAGCTATGTGTGCAAGCCGTCGAGCTTCCGGGACCTCGTCGCCCTGGTCCGCCAGGTCAGCGATTACTGGCTGATCATCAACGAGCCCCCTCCGGCGTGAGCACGGAACCCCCTGTCCCGCTTAGGGTCCTCCTGGTGGAAGACTCGCAGGACAGCGAGCTGCTGCTGCTCCACGCGCTCGCCAAGGGCGGATTCGCCCCCTCCCTGCTCAGGGTCGAAACTGAGCGGGAGATGCGCCGGGGCCTGGCGCAAGACAGCTGGGATGTCGTGATATCGGACTTCAAGCTTCCCACGTTCGACGGCCTGCGCGCGCTCGAGGTCCTGAAGGATACCGGCCTGGATCTGCCGTTCGTCATCGTTTCGGGCACCATCGGGGAGCAACGGGCGGTTCAGCTGATGCGCGCCGGGGCCCACGACTACGTGATGAAGGACAATCTGGCGCGCCTGCCCCCGGTGATCTTCCGGGAGCTGACCGAGGCACGGCATCGGCGTGCGCGGCGCGAGGCCGAGGCGGCGCTGCATCACCAGGCCCGCCACGATGCGCTGACGGGTCTTCTCAACCGCTACGAGTTCGAGCATCGGCTGCAGGCCCTGATCAAAGTGGCCGAGTCAGGGGCGGCGACGCATGTGCTCGGCTATCTCGATCTCGATCAGTTCAAGGTCATCAACGACACCTGCGGCCACGTCGCGGGCGATCGGCTGCTGCGGGAGATCGCGGAGCGGATGCGCCAGCACATCCGCGGTGCCGACGTCCTGGGGCGTCTCGGCGGCGACGAGTTCGGCCTGCTGCTGCAGGGTTGTGGTATTGAGCAGGCCAAGCGGATTGCCGCGCAGATCATCGAGGCCGTACAGCGCTTCCATTTCGTCTGGGAGGGCAAGACTTTTCCGGTCGGGGTAAGCGTCGGGTTGGTGGTCATCGACCGTGACAGCCAAGGGGCCGACCGACTGATGCTGGCCGCGGACAGCGCCTGCTATTTCGCCAAACAGCGAGGGGGTGGGCACTACCAGGTCTATCGTGCCTCCGACGCGGAGCTGTCCCGTCGCCGCAACGAGATGGATTGGGTCTCGCGCCTGCGGCGTGCCTTGGAGCAGGAGCGCTACTGCCTGTATCAGCAGCCGATCCGGTCGCTACGCGACGACAGCGTCCGGCACTACGAGTTGTTGGTGAGGATGCGTGACGAGGACGGCAGCCTCATCCTGCCGGGGCAGTTCATCGGCGCCGCCGAGCGCTACAACTTGATGAGCATGGTGGACCGCTGGGTGGCAAAAGAGACTTTCCGCTGGCTGCGTGCCAACGCCGAACAGGCTCGCGGATGGACCTTCGGCATCAACCTGTCGGGTCAATCGCTGTCGGACGATAGGTTCCTCGCCTTTTTGAGGGAGGAGACGGGGGCTCTGCGCGACCTGGCCCCGTGCGCGGGTTTCGAGATCACGGAGACTGCGGCCATCAGCAATATGGGCCGCGTCGCCGGCTTCATCAAGGACATGCGCAACCTCGGTTGCCGGTTCTTTCTCGATGACTTCGGCAGCGGCCTGGCATCCTTTGCCTATCTCAGGACCCTGCCGGTGGACTTTCTCAAGGTCGATGGCCATCTGATCCAGAACCTGCTCAGCGATCCGCTGGACTGCGCCATCGTGGAAGCCGTCCAGCACGTGGGGCGCGCGGCCGGGGTGGCGACGGTGGTGGAGTGGGTGTCGAGCGAGCCGATTCTGGACAAGCTGCGTGAGATCGGTGTCGACTACGCCCAGGGATACGCCGTGGGCGTACCCGCGCCGCTGGAAGATCTCCTCGGCGCCTGACCCGACTGGTGCCGGCCCAGACGGGGCTCAGCTCAACAGCCCGCGACCCAGGTCCTCCCCCGTGTCGGCGCAGATCTCGTCGAGCAGGATGCGCGTTTCCAGGCGCTCCAGACATCCGGCCACCCGGATGGAGTCGCGGCTCAGGGCCGTCAGCAGGAAGCGGATGCCCTGCTGACGGCGCCCATGGCGCAGGGCCTCGATGATCTGCTCGCAGGTCTCGTGCATGGCGCGGTGGGGCTCGCGCAGCGCATCGAAATCCGGATCCCCCAGAAACTCCTGTCCTGCGCCGTAATACCAGCGCCCGAGCGCACACTCGTGGTGGTCGATGTGCATCTGATCGAGCGGCATCTTGTCCTCGCTCTTCTGCTGCAGCACCGCGCAGACGACGTCCACGAGCAGCTTGTATTGCCAGGTGTGGGTGATTTGGGCCATGCGCAGCATACCGACCGGGGATCGGGGCCAACGCCGATCCCGGCGTAGGAAATCGAGGTATTCCGGCAGCGACAGGGGCGGACTGATCCAGAACCCCTGGCCCTGGGTGCAGCCCGAATGGAGCAGAGAGCGGTAGATCGATTCGCTCTCCACGCCTTCCACGACGGTCTTGATCCCCAGCATCTGGGCGGCCGCGATGCTGGTCTTGACGAGGGTTGCGCTCTTGCTGGAATCGAGCATCTCGAAGACGAAGCTCTGGTCGAGCTTGATTGCGGAGAAGGGAAGCCGGTTCAGGGTCTCCAGCGAGGAAAAGCCGGTCCCGTAATCGTCCATCGCCAAGCCGACGCCGGCCGCCAGCAGTCCGGAGATGTGGCGGTGGCTCGCGGGGCTGTCCAAGACCCGTGCCCCTTCCGTGACCTCGATCTCGAGCTCGTCCGGAAGAAAGGCGCCCGCCCGGACCTGCTCATCGATCATGTGTGCCAGGGCGGGCTGGTCGAGGTCCTCGGCGGAGACGTTGAATGCGATGCTCGTCGAGGGCTTGGTCTGCTTGATGATCCGGAAGTCCTCGACCAGCGCCGGGAACAGAGTGCCTGTGATCGCCGGCACGAAGCGTCGCAGCTCCGCGGCCGGCATGAACTCCTTGGGCGATATCAGTCCGCGCGCCGGGTGGGTCCAGCGTACCAGCGCCTCGGCCCCGCGGATCTCTCCGGTGAGAAAATCGACCTTTGGCTGGTAATGAAAGATCAGCTCGCCGGCCGTCAATGCGCGCTTGAGGTCGTCGAAGGCAAGATTCATCGCTCCTCCTGCGATGGGTGATGGAGAGGTCCCGGACGAAAACGAGAGCGCGAGCTGCGGTGCATTGGGGGCCTCACCCGGATCACTGCGGTCTGCCGCCGCTTCCGATCTTGTCGGCAGTATAGCTCCCAATGGTTGCGCCAGCGGGTTTCGGCGGCCGCGGGAGTGAGGCCGGCGCCGAAGGCCCCCGCGATCCCGCCGGGCAGACTCGCATCCGCCGTCTTACCTGGCGTTGGACCGCCCAATCTATGGTTGAGCGACGTAGTCAAGAATCGGAATTTGGTCTGAAATATCGGGGTGGCGCTTCCGGTCTCGTCTGATACGCGGGCAATGTGCCCGTGCTCCGAGACAGAACGGACGAGGGGCGCCGGACGGTGGCTCCGAGCGCCCCTGTCGACGAACAGACTTGCCCTTATCCACCACCATGAGGATCGACATATGAACCCCACCAAGACCGCAGGTGCCGCTCTCGCTCTCGCTGCCGCCGGCTTGTTCGCCGCTGCCCCGATGGCTGTGGCCGCAGGCGATACGGCGACTGTCCATTGCTATGGCGTGAACGCCTGTAAAGGGCAGAACGACTGCAAGACGGCCAACAACGCCTGCAAGGGGCATGGCAGCTGCAAGGGCCAGGGCTTCCTCAACATGACCAAGCAGGAGTGCGACGCCAAGGGCGGAAAGGTGATGGACGAGTAAGGTCCAGTCGGGGGTGGCGCCGTGCCACCCCCGGTCTTCGGTGTTGACGGGGAGCAGGTTTGATGCGTGAGCACGCCATGGCAGTCGGGTGTCCCCGTCCGGACGAGAGGCCGTATCTGGGCTTCGGTCTGGGGCTGCGGCCGACCTATTACGAAGCGATCTTGGCCGAGCGCCCGGCGGTGGACTGGCTCGAGATCATCTCCGAGAACTACATGGTCGCTGGCGGTAAGCCGCTGGACTATCTGGATCGCATTCGCGAGCACTATCCGATGGTCATGCACGGGGTGTCCCTGTCCATCGGGGGTACCGACGGCCTCGATCGGGATTATCTGCGCCAGCTCAAGGCGCTGATACGGCGGGTCGAGCCCGAATGGATCTCGGACCATCTGTGTTGGACTGGCCAGGGTGGCCACCAGGTGCACGACCTGCTGCCTTTACCCTATACCGCAGAGGTGGTGGGCCACGTGGCGCAGCGCGTGAGCGAGGTTCAGGATCTTCTGGGCCGGCGCATCCTGCTCGAGAACGTTTCGAGCTACTTGACCTACACACAGTCCGAGATGAGCGAGTGGGAGTTCTATCGGGCGGTGGCCGAGGAGGCCGACTGCCTGATGCTGCTCGATGTGAACAACATCTACGTCAGCGCCGTGAATCACGGTTTCGATCCCCTCGACTACCTGGATACGATGCCGTCCGAGCGGGTCTGGCAGATTCATCTGGCCGGGCACAGCGACTACGGCGACTACCTCATCGACACCCACGACCAGCCTGTGGCCCCCGCTGTCTGGGATCTCTATGGCGAGGCAGTCAGGCGTTTCGGGCCGGTGTCTGCCATGATCGAGCGCGACGACAACTTCCCCCCGTTCGACGAGCTGCTCGGCGAGCTCGCGCAGGTCCGGGCCATCGGCGAGCCCCAGCAGAGGGTGCGCGCATGTCTTCCCTGAGCGGGCTGCAGGCTGCGTTCAAGTCCCACCTGTTCGCGGGCGATCCACGGATCACCGATCTGGTGGTTGACGACGAGCGACTGGGTGCGGACCTTCGGCTCGCGATCTACCGCAACGCCTATGAGGCCCGGCTGGTCGACGCCCTCGGGAGCGACTTCGAGGCCCTACGGGCCCTGATGGGAGACGATGCCTTCGGCGAGCTGGGCCGCGCCTATGTCCGGGCTCACCCCTCGACGGCCTTCTCGCTGCGCTGGCTCGGCCGGCACCTGAGCGCGTTCCTGACCGTGCCACCTTATTCGGACCAGGCAGACCTGGCCGAGCTGGCGGGCTTCGAGTGGGCCCTGGCCGGCGCGTTCGACGCCGCCGATGATCCGGTCGCGCGCGAGAGCGATGCCGCAGCGGTGGAGCCGGCCGCCTGGCCGGCCCTGCGGGCTCGCCTGCACGCCTCGGTGCGTTGGATGGATTGCCGCTGGAACACCCAGGTCCGATGGCGCGCCTTCAAGGACGGGATACCGATGCCGCCGGCGCAGCCCCTGCCCGAGGTCGTGCGCGTCCTGATCTGGCGCCAGCAGCTGACCACGCGCTTCCGCTCCCTGCCCGGCGACGAGGCCGCGGCGCTGGAAGCGATCGCCGGAGGCGCCCCCTTCGCCGGGCTCTGCGAGACCCTTCTGAAATGGGTCTCGGGCGACCAGGTTGCCGTGCGTGCCGCAAGTCTGCTCAAAGGCTGGCTCTCGGCCGGCCTGATCACCGCCCTCGGTTGATAGCCCTGGAGCCCCGCGAGAGGCCGCCCCCGACAGGCTGGACTCGGTTGCGGGGCGCGTTGTCTCCCGCGCGCTGCGCTGGGCGGCGCTCAGGGACTCCAGAGGACCGCGACCATGTTCGAGATCCACGAGCGGCTGCGTGAGGACTGCCACGTGCTGGGGCGATTCGAGCTGTGTCATCTGCTGCTCAATCGCAATGCCGCGGTGCCCTGGCTCGTCCTGGTGCCGGAAGTCGATGCGACGGATCTGCTGGATCTGGCCCCACCGTCAGTGGCCGAGATTTTGGCGGAGGCCTACGCGGTATCCCGATTCATCAAGCACTATCTGGACTGGCCGAAGGTCAACTTCGCGGCCATCGGCAACCTGGTGCCCCAGCTGCACCTCCATCTGGTGGGGCGCAGACCCGGGGATGCCTGCTGGCCGCTGCCGGTCTGGGGCCATCTTCCCGCCGGGCCTGCCTACGACGGGTCGACGATCGGTGACTGGGTCGGTGTCCTGCGAAAGGAGGCTGGACTGCGCCCTCCTTGAGTCGGCGAGCGTGGAACCGGCAGCCGAACGGCCCCGAGGGAGCGTGCCCTGGTGGTCGTAGCGGCCATCATCCGCCGCGGGGCCATCAGGCTCGTCTGGAGCCATGATCGAATCAACTACTTGATCGCTGCTCGAAGCGGTCAACTGCCGTTTCCAGGATGAAAGTCGGGTTGACACGAGGCGCTAACCGGACCCACGCAATGCGCCGGTGCCATTTCTGTAGCCCCAATGGAGCGAAGCGGAATCCGGGAAGTGAAAGGGTTGACCTGGCCGGGTCCTTCGCCATTTATCCGCCGAATCTGGCCGCTAACAGCGAGTGATTGCTCGCAAGAGAAGTGTCTTTGAAAGGCTGGATTTCAAAGACAACAGAGGCCAATTTCCTATTGACCCGAGTCGGCTAAATGGTGCCCCCTTGGTTTCCCGAGGGCGGAAAGGGAAAAAGCAAAGGCTCCGTTCCTGGACAGTGATGCTGCGTGAGCGGTCGATCAAGAAAGACCCGCGGGGGGATGGCGCAAAAAATCCTCCTTGGAACTGGCCGTTTCAGCACATTGAGCCAGGAACACGACAGGTTCTCCTGCACGAGTGCTGGTTAGAAATCGCTGCCGGCCTTGCGGAGGACCGCGAGGTCGTCATAGCCGGCCCCCAGAGCGCACGAGGCCGATATTCTTAAGTCTCTTCCCAGGCTCGCAGGACCAGCACCGCATTGTGGCCGCCAAAGGCGAACGATTGCGACAGGGCGGTGCGCAGCCGCTGCGGGGCGGTGGTACGGGCGAAATTGAGGTCCGCCAGCGGCTCGCTCAGATTATGGCAAGGATGGGTGGTCTGGTCGCGCAGGCTCAAGGCGCATACCGCCGCCTCGATGGCTCCGCTAGCGCCAATGGTGTGTCCAATCAGGGATTTGGTCGAGTTGATCAAGACCCGCGGGCCAAACACCTGGGCGATCAGGCGCGCCTCGATTTCGTCGTTCAGCCGGGTGCCGGTGCCGTGGGCGTTGAGGTAGTGGATGTCGGCAGGTGCCAGCCCCGCCATCGCCAGGGCCTGGTCGATAGCGCGGAGGATAGCCTGGCCGCTGGGCTCGATGATCATCAGGCTATAGGCATCGAAGGTTTCGCTGTAACCGGCGATCTCGGCATAGATCCTTGCCCCGCGCTCGCGGGCCCGTTTCAGATCCTCCAGCACCAGGACTCCGGCCCCGCCTTCGGCCAGCAACATCCCGGAGTGGCCTGTATCGAAGGGGCGGTTGGCGTGCTCTGGATCGCCCCCATCGCGCACCAGCACGCCGCTCGCGTCGAAGGCCCGGAACACGCCGCCAAATTCGTCACCCACGTATTCCACGCCCCCGCTCAGGGCCAGATCGACCCGGCCGTTGCGGATCGCCTCGAAGGCCTGGCCGATCGCCTGGGTGCCGGCGGCGCAGGCCCCACTGAGGGTCCAGTTGGGTCCGGTCAGGGAGAATTTCATGCCGATGGTGGCCGACAGGGCATTGGGCATCACCATGGAGACGGCAAAGGGGTTAAATTGGGGCGGCATCCGCAGGCCGGCGGCCAGCGCCTGCAGGTCCTGGCGGCCGGTGTTATCACAATGCTGACCCAGCCGTTCCAGGGCCTCGCGTGGCCGCCTCAGCAGGTGATGGGCCTGGAGGGAGGCAAAGGTGTGGATACCGCCTACGCCCGTGCCGATAAAAACCGCGGCGCGTGCAGGCGCCACCTGAGGCAGCCGAAAGCTGTTATTTTTAGCGCTGACCAGCTCGCGCGTCAGGCCGGCATCCGCTACCGCCTCGGTAGCGGCCAACAGACCCAGATAGGCCGAAGGGTCGCGCTGGCTGCGCTCGGCCAGGGTGAGATTCAGGGGGCCGTAGTCCAGCGGGGGCAGCGGTGCCCACAGCCCGGATTTATAATGGCTATAGCCTCTCCAGGCCGCGGGGATGGGTGCGACGGCGCCCCGGTCGGCCAGGCAATGGGCCCAGAAATGGCTTTCCGTGGTACCAATCGGCGAAACGACTCCTAGCCCGGTGATGACAACGCGGTGCTTCACAAGGTGATTCCGAGCCCCGAGATGCGCTCGCGGACGTATTCGACCAGATCGGCGACCGTTGTGAACTGTTTGGCTGCGTCTTCAAAGATTTCCTTGCCGTATTTTTGCTCCATGTCCATAGCGATGGTGACGAAGTCCAGGGAGGTGGCATCGAGGTCCTCCTGCAGGCGGGCTGATGGGGTGATCCGGGCCGGATCGACCATAAGGGTCTGGGTGAGGGCCTTGACGACCTCGTCGTAGACTCGATCTGGGTTCGCCGGATCTGCGCTCATGGGGTGAAATTCTCGCTAGGTCGGGTGGGAGAGATTGGATTCTGGGGGGTTGTCGCCGCCTGAGCGGCAAAAAATTCCAGCGAATAGGCGATCACCTCGGCCCGTTGCTGATCCACCGTGATCATATGGTAGCAATCGTCCAGATAACGGGTCACGACCGGTCCGCCTAGATGCCGCTCTAGATATTGGGCATTGTGTAGGCTAGAGATGTCGTCCTCGATGGCGTGCAGGATCAGCGCCGGGGTCCGGATGTGCGGCAGCGCCTGTTTGACCCAGCGAGTCAGGCCCTGCATCTCCCACAGGCTGGGAAAGGGGATGCCCGGGAGGCGGGAGCCACCGCTGTCACCCTTCATCATCTGGGCGACGATCATCTGGCGCATGCGCTGATCCTTGATGCCATAGGGTGGGCGTTCCGAGGCGCTGAAACGGGACATGCCCGGCAGATAGGCTGCCAGGGGCAACAGGCGGTGTAGAAAGGGGACGCTCCAGCCATCATGCCACAGGGTGGTCGAATAGAGCGCGACACCCGCCACCTGGGCAGGGCGGCGCGCCGCCAGATAGAGGGCCAGCAGGGCGCCCATCGACAGGCCGCCGGCAAAGATCACCTGACAATCGAGGCGAAGCCGGTCATGGGCCTGCTCGACGCTGGCGCACCAGTCCTGCCAGCCGGTTTTACGCAGATCGGTGGCACTGCCACAGTGCCCGGCAAGCTGCATGCCATAAACGGTAAACCCTGCAGCGGCCAAGCCCCGTCCGACAAACTTCATCTCGGCCGGAGTCCCGTTCAGCCCGTGGATGAGCAACACGCCGTGTGGTCTCCCACGAAGAAAGAAACTGTAATCTGCAGTGGCCAACTGGAAACCTCTCTTAAGAGTCCCGCTGGGGATCGAGAATCGCGATATTGGTGAGGGTCTTGATGCAAACGGCCGTAGCCGGCTCGCAGGGATGCTTGGGATGATCCAGCCAGGCGAGCACCGGGCGAGCTGCCCGACCCCCGGACACCGGCGAGTAGTTCCCCACCACAGCGGCACCGATCATCTCACATAGGGTGGCGATCAGGCGCAAGGCCGTCAGCAACGGGGCGAGCTGAGGCTCAAGGGCCTTCTTTGCCCCGGCCGCTGGTGGCAGACCTGGGGCATCTCCGGGGCTGCAGCGTGATGGAGCGGCCATTGGCCGGCTCGATGACAATCCCCCGGCAGTCCACGCCCGAGACACGAAGCTCGACGCTGTTGTAATCCAGCGCCGTTACGTGCACCCGGGCGGTCGGGGGTGCCCGGTAGCGATAATTCGCCAGGGGGCGCGGCGCCTCGGTGGTGGGTGGCAGGAACAGCAGAAGCCGGCCGTCCGCGGGGATCTGCAAAGGCAGCCCCGCGGCCCCGGGGGTGAGCACCGGCAGCCCCGGGTCGCGCGTGGTGAAGTCCCAGCGCAGGGTCTCGGCCTTGCCATCAACCCGAGCTTCCACCTGAGCCTGGTAGCGGCGGTCCCATCCCAGGTGCTCCAGCGGGAAGAACGCAAACTCGAGGGGGCCCAGCCGGTGGTTGGGATCGGTCTGGGCGCTGAGCCGGCGCAGGGGGATCTCCCGGTCCCGGCCCCGCTCGCCGCGCAGCCACAGATGCGCGTCCAGGATCTCGACCGACCGGGCCTGATCCGGATTGAATTGCACCGATAAAGGATTGCCGGAGGCATCGAGGTCCGGGAGTGGATCCGGATACTCGTCATAGAAGGCGGGCGGGAGGTCCCGAGCCCCGTCGGGCGGCCAGATCAGCTCGCGGGGCTCGTCGTGGCGGCGGTTTTCGTCCAGTCGTCGGATCCACTCGGCGTAAATGCGTACGGGCTTTTTGCAGACCTTTACATAGTCGCCGCTGTAAGCGTAATCGGCGGTTCGGGGCAAGCCGGCGCAATAGGCCTTGAGCCAGTTGCCGTCGACCTTGCGTTTGCCGTCGCACAGGCTGTAGTAGCCGTCGCCGCCCCGGTATCGGGCCTCGGCCGGCGGGTCGGCGCAGAAGGCGCGCCACCAGTCCGCTGCGATCCGGACCCCGGGCGCGCAAGGCTCGGTGTAGGTGCCGGGTCCCGTCAGCGGGGCCCCGGTGGGGGGCGCGGCACAGAAGCGCTCCATGTAGGCCTGATCCAGGCGGGCGCCGCCGGGACAGCTGAACCGATACGGGGGCTCGTACCGGGCCGCCGCCGGGAGCGGGCCGCAGAGCGCCTCCAGGTAGCGGGCCGGGACGCGACGGTCCAGGCAATGGGCGGACGGCTGGTAGCGCGCCGCCGGGAGGCCCCCGTTGCACAGGGCGCGATAGTCGGAGCGCCCGTCGAGCAGCACGTAGATCGTGCCCGATCGCGCGATGCCGAGCTCGTCCATGGTGCCGTCCAGCAACGACAGGCGGTGATAGATCGCGGTCATCAGTCCGTCGACGGCCGCCGCGGGACTCGCCCGCCCCAGACTGAGGTTCTCGTCGACCCTGCGGTGAGGGTAGCCGGCCGCGACCGCTCGGTCCGCGGGTGTCTTGCCCGTGAAGCCCGGTGCTCGAGGGTCCTCGCTGTGGGCGTCCAGCTCGATCGGTTCTCCCGGTCGGGGTATCTGTTGGGCGAGGTATTTGGCGTGGGCCTGGGCCGCACGGGCCAGCTGTGCCGACCAGGTGAAGGCGCGAAGTCCGGCCGCACGGCGCACGCCGTTGATGCGCTCGAAGGCGGCGGCCAAGGCCGCGTCGGAGGGGTCATGGGCGGCGATAGTCGCCGGCGGTGGGGTGTTGACCTCCGCGGGGACGGCGAGCGAGGTGCCCAGAAGGCTGAGCGCGCAGACCGGGATCAGCATGCGGCAGCGAGATAGGGCACCGGGACGTCGCCGCCGGCTCGGGGCGAGGGCGCTCACGGGGATGGTCCTGGCTTGCGCGGCCGTTCAGACGCCGAGCTGAGCGGCGTACTGCGCCTCGTCGAAGCCGACCAGGCGTCGGTCGCCCAGATCGAGCACCGGCCGGCGGATGATCGAGGGCATTTCCAGCATAAGCTCGATGGCGCCGGCCTCGTCGATCCGGGCCCGCCGTTCCTCGGCCAGCTTGCGCCAGGTGGTGCCTCTGCGGTTGAGCAGTGCCTCCCAGCCGAGCTCCGCGACCCAGGTGCGCAGCACCGCCCGGTCGAGGCCCGCGTGCTTGTAGTCGTGAAACTCGTAAGCGACACGATGCTCGTCCAGCCACAGGCGGGCCTTCTTCATAGTGTCGCAGTTGCGGATGCCATAGATCCTGACCATGGTGGATAGCGTCGCTGCGGGCTGGCTTGGGTGGCGGTCTCCCGTGGTCGACGGGCTGACCCGGTGCGGGGTGGGAGCGATCTCCAGGTCGCGACCGTCGGGGCCGCCATTCCGGGGAGTTGGGCTGTCGCGAGCTGGAGATCGCTCCTACAATCGTCGTCCGTCAGATATCCCTCAGCAGCTCATTGATCCCCACCTTCGAGCGCGTCTTCTCGTCGACCTGCTTGACGATCACGGCACAGTAGAGGCTGTACTTGCCGTCCTTGGAGGGAAGGTTGCCGGAGACCACCACGCTACCCTTGGGGACGCGCCCGTAGCTGACCTCACCCGTCTCGCGGTGGTAGATCTTGGTGGACTGGCCGATGTAGACGCCCATGGAGATTACGGAGCCCTCCTCGACGATCACGCCCTCGACGATCTCCGAGCGCGCGCCGATGAAGCAATTGTCCTCGATGATGGTGGGCGCGGCCTGCAGGGGCTCGAGCACGCCGCCGATGCCCACACCTCCGGAGAGATGCACGTTCTTGCCGACCTGGGCGCAGGAGCCGACCGTCGCCCAGGTGTCCACCATGGTCCCGGAGTCCACGTAGGCGCCGATGTTGACGTAGGAGGGCATGAGCACACAGGAGGGGGCGATATAAGCGCCCTTGCGCACCGTGGCCGGCGGCACGATGCGCACCCCTTCGTCGCGGAAGGAGCGCGAGTTGTAGTCGGCGTATTTGGGCTCGACCTTGTCCCAATAGTTGGTGAAGCCGCCCTTGATGAACCAGTTGTCATTGATTCGGAATGACAGCAGTACCGCCTTCTTGACCCATTCGTTCAGCGCCCAGGCCCCGTCGCGCTTCTCCGCCACCCGCAGCTCGCCTCGGTCGAGGCGCTGGATCGCCTCGGCGACCGCGTCGCGAACGCGGGTCTCGACGGTGCGCGGCGTGATCTCGGCGCGGCGCTCGAAGGCCTCGCCAATGATGGATTCGATCTCGCTCATGGAATTCTCCAGGGGTTGACTCAAAGGGTTTCGGCGAAAGCTCGGATCCGCTGGGCCGCCTCGATGCACTCGTCCAGCGGGGCGACGAGCGCCATGCGCACCCGCCGGGCCCCCGGGTCTGCTCCCCGCACGGGACGTGACAGGTAGGTGCCGGGCAGCACGGTGAGGTTCTGGGCGGCGAACAGGCCCCGTGTGAACTCGGTGTCTGTGACGGGGGTGGATGGCCAGAGGTAGAACCCCGCTGCGGGGCGCTCGACTTCCAGCGCTCCGCCCAGGATCTCCAGAACGGCGGCGAACTTGCGCCGATACAGCTGGCGATTGTCCCGCACGTGGCTCTCCTCGCGCCAGGCCAGCGTGCTGGCCGCCTGATGGTGCGGCGGCATGGAGCAGCCGTGGTAGGTGCGGTAGCGCAAGAAAGCCTCGATGATCGCGGCGTCGCCGGCCACGAACCCTGAGCGCAGCCCCGGGGCGTTGGAGCGTTTGGAGAGGCTGTGGAATACCAGGCAGCGGCGATATTCGGTGTTGCCCATGCGCGCGGCCGCCTGGAGCAGACCCGGCGGCGGGCGGGACTCGTCGAGATAGATCTCGGAGTAGCACTCGTCCGAGGCGATGACGAAGTCGTAGCGCTCGGCCAGGTCGATCAGGCGGCTTAGCACGTCGAGCCCCATCACCGCACCCGTGGGGTTGCCGGGCGAGCAGATGTAGAGCAGGCGGCAGCGCGCCCAATCGGCAGCGGGAACCGCGTCAAGCTCGGGAATGTAGCCCCGCTCCGCGGTGCAGGGCAGATAGCGTGGCTCCGCACCGGCGAGCAGGGCGGCCCCTTCGTAGATCTGATAGAACGGATTGGGCATCATCACCAGGGGCGCGTCCACGCGGTCCACGACGGCTTGGGCGAAGGCGAACAGGGCCTCGCGGGTCCCGTTGACCGGCAGGACCTGACGTGTTGGATCGAGGCTCCCGGCGGGCAGGGCAAAACGCGCGGTCAGCCAGTCGGCGACGGCCTCCCGCAGCTCGGTGCTGCCGCGCGTGGTCGGGTAGCTGGACAGACCATGCAGGTGCGCGATCACCGCCTCGGCGATGAAATGCGGGGTGGGATGACGCGGCTCGCCGATGGAGAGCGCGATGTGCTGCAGCCCGGCGGGTGGCGTCACACCGTCCTTGAGGGCGGACAGCCTCTCGAAGGGGTAGGGCTGTAGCTTGGCCAGATCGCTGTTCATCCCCGGGCCGATTGTGAGCGCAATCAATGAGTTTCTCGCCAGCGGCTGGTCCGCGCGAGGGGGCGTAGTATAGGGGATAGGCCGAGGGCCCACCAAGGCGCGGGACTGCCTGACGCGGTGTTGTCGGCCGGCTGCCGGGATCGGACCGGCCGGCGGCCAGGGGGCCGCAGCAACGGCTGCCGGCCGGGCGGGGACCCGTCGCCGTCGGTGGGGGATCCTCCGCTTGCGCCGATCTATTTTTTTCGCTCGCTCGCACTCAGTTGCGCATACAGGTGCTTGGCCTGTGCGGCCTCCGGGAAGGATTTCCCGCTCTGGACCAAAGGCCGCAGATACTGAAGGGCGAGGTCCGGCTGGCCGGATTTCTGGTAGGCGACCGCAAGGTGATAGCGGATCGTCGGGTTATCGGGCAGCTTTTCCGAGGCCTGCTTGACCAGGCCCAGGCCCCGCTGGATCTGTCCCTCGCTGACCAGCACCCAGCCGAGGGTGTCGGTCAGGGGAGCGGCGTTCGGGGCGAGCTCGTGGGCCTGTTCGGCGAGCGCCAGGGCCTTCGGATCGCCCCGTTCGTTGTAGAGCCAGGCGAGGTTGTTCAGCACGACGACCGCCTTGGGCTGCACGGCCAACGCCTGCTCATAGTGCTCGATCGCCTCGGCATCCTGGCCGGTGCGCTGCGCCAGCTGCGCGGCGATGACGTGGGCCCGGGCGTCCCGGGGGTGCGCCGCGAGCCATTGGGTCAGCCGTGCGCGGGCCTGCTCGGGCTGGCCGGCCCGCTGCCGGGCCGTTACCTCCTTGCCCAGCAACAGGGTGCTCGGCTCCAGCGCGAGGGCCCGGCCATAGATGCCCGCCGCCTCCTCGAATCGGCCCTGGGCGCTGCGTACATCGCCCTCCAGCCGGAGCCCGGCTGCGTGCTTGGGCTGCGCGTCCTGGATCTTGCGGGCATAGACCAGGGCGTCGTCGTAGCGCTGCCCCTTGAGCGCGAGCTTCACGCCGGTCGCGAGCAACGATAGATTGTCGGGCGCCAGCTTCAGCGCCTTGGCCAGGGTCAGCTCCGCGTCGGCGGCCTGTCCGTTGCGAAGTTGAAGCAGCGCGAGTCGCCTCAGCTGCTCGGGGTCCTGCGGGGTCAGGGCGACGCGCTGCTCCTGGTAGCGTAGGGCATCCGCCGGTTTTCCCCGGGCCTCCAGGACCTCGACCAGCGCCTCGAGCAGCTGCGGTTTCGTCCCCTGCTGGGCGAGCAGGCCCTTCAGGAGGTCCTCCGCCCGGTCCGCCTGGGCGCTCTTGAGATACAGGCCGGCGAGCACCAAGCTCGGGCGCAGCGCCTCGGGATGGGCGCTGTGGGCCTTCTCCAGCGTGCTCACCGCCTCGTCGAGTCGGCCCGCGGCGGCGTCCAGCTGGGCCTTGCCCAGCAGCGCCCCCAGGTTCTTGCGGTCTTTCGCCAGGATCGCCTCATAACGGCGCATCGCCGCCTCGGCATTGCCCGAGCGCGCATCGAGCTTCGCCAAGGCGAGGCTCGCAGGCAGGAAATCCGGCTTGATCTGCAGGGCCTGGGAGAAATCCTCGCGTGCCTCTTCCGGCTTGCCGAGGAGCTCATGAGCAACGCCGCTCAGGTATGGGGGCGCCGGGTTCTTGGGGAGCTTCTCGTGCAGCTGCCGGGCCGTGCCGAGTGCCTTGTCGAACTGGCGGCTCTGCAGCTCTGCAAGCAGCAGCAGGAAGCCGCCCTGGGCGTCGCTCTGGGCCAGATCCGCGGTGGCTCCAAGTGCCTGAATCGCCGCCGTCGGCTGGCCGGCGAGCATCTGTCCGAGGGCCAAGCCTTTCTTGAGCTGAAGATCCTCGGGGGCAAGCGCGACGGCCTGCTCGGCGTAGGCCAGGCCCTTATCGACCTCGCCGCTCTGCAAATAGGCGCCGCTCAGCTCACCGAGCACGGCCGGGTCCGGAGGGAGGCGTTTGGCCAGCGGCTCCAGGAGGGCGATGGCCTCAGCGCTGCGGCGCTGGCGCAGGCGCAGGGCCGCCATCACCCGAACCGCAGCGGCATCGTTCGGGGAGGCCGCCAACACCTTCCTGAGTAGGTCGTCGGCCTGCTCGATCTCCCCGAGGCGCAGATGCGCCAATGCCGCCAGCAGGCGTGCCTTGGGGTACTCTGGCACCCGGTTCAGCAGCCTGGTCACCCGATCCCGGGCACTGGCGAAATCGCCTTTGTCGTAGGCAAGGGAGGCGAGCATGAGCTCCGCTGTGGGATGGTCGGGGACCAGCGCCTCGACAGCCTTGACGTTGTTGAGGGCCTCTTCAAAATGATGACGCGCGATGTTCAGGCTCGCACGCCCGAGCAGGACCTCCACGTCCCCGGGCGCCCGGGCGAGCGCCTCGGTCAGGGCCTGGACCGCGCCGTCGCTGTCGCCCCGGGCTTGACGCACGGCCGCCTGGATGACCCAGACCTCGGCGCTCGTCGCGGCGCTTCGCCGGGCGGCTTTCAGCTGTTGCTCCGCCTGCGCATAATCCTTCGCCGCGATCGCCATCCGTGCCAACCCCAGCCTGGCCTCCACGTTACCGTCGTCGAGCCCCAGGGCCTCATCGAAGGCGGCCCGAGCTGCCTGCCGATCGCCGAGGCTGAGCTGCGCCAGCCCGATCGCAGCCAGCGCATCCGCCTTACCCCCGGGGCTCGTCGCACCCGTGAGCTTCATGGCCTTGAGCAGATCCCGTGCCTTTCCCTGCAATAGATAGGCGCGGCCCAGGGGCCTGATCCATGCCTCGGGAGCCCAGCCCTGGGCCTGGCCTTCGAGGATCGCCTGTTCGGCGAGCGCCCCGGCGCCCAGGCGCAGCAGGGCCTCCACCAGCAGGGCGCGCACCGTCTCGTCCCCCGGGATGGACCGCAGGGCGCTGCGGGCCTCGATGGCCGCGGCCTTGAGCTTGCCTGCCGCCAGGTCGTGGCGGATTTGATCGGCACCGGGGGTCGCCGCCGAGGCCAGCCCGCTCAGGCAGAGCAGACAGGCGCCCAGCCAGCGGGCATGCTGCGGTCGGGGCACCAGGGCCGATCCGGCAAAGCGAGCCAGAAAGTGAAGCATTGGCAGAAACCTCCATGGGAGAGCGCAGACGAAACAAAAGGCTCCCTCGCAAGGGGTTGGCCGGTGTCCGCGCCCGCCCCCAGGATAGCGCACCATCGGCGGTCCGTCCCAGATATGAGTCATCGGCACCCATGTCGGTCCGCCCTGGGGGTGCGAGAAGATCCGCCGCCACCTTACAGATCCCTTTCGCCTGCGCGTCCGCGGTTCGATATCCTTATGAGGAATAGCTCGGCGAACGGGTGGCCCTGCAGTTACCCTTGCCGTGGGTGGGCGACCCCGCAGCGGGATCGGCCCGGTCGGCGTCGGTATCAGGAGACGACTGCGTGAGTGGTGGAATCCGCGGCTTTCATCATGTGAGCCTGATCGTGGCGGACACGGCGCGGGCGTTGGCCTTCTATCGGGATCTGCTGGGACTGGAGGTCGATCCGGGGCGCCCGGACCTGGGTTTCCCCGGTGCCTGGCTGAGCATCGGCGGCGGGGCGATCCATCTGTTGGAGCTGCCCAATCCAGACCCGGTGACGGGGCGCCCGGCCCACGGCGGGCGGGACCGTCATCTGGCTCTGTCGGTCTCGGATCTCGATGGGCTGGCGGCCGCCCTGGATGTCGCCGGGATCGGCTACACGTCGAGCCGCTCGGGACGCAAGGCGCTGTTTTGCCGGGACCCGGACGGGAACGCGCTGGAGTTGATCCAGGGGCCTTGAAGGGGTTGGTCAGGGCCTGGGCGGAGCCCGTCGGGGGCTTGTCCGGCGAAGGTGTGGGGGCGATCTCCAGGTCGCGACCGAGCGGGTCACCGGGCTCGGAGGCGCCGCTATCGCGAGCTGGAGCTCGCTCCTACAATTCTCGGGCGCCGACGCGGCGTCGAAGCAGGATTCCGGCGACGGGGTGTCAGGTAGGCGCTGCGCTCCTACCTGAGCGGTTTTTACCATCCCCGTCTGCCGTCTTCAGAACCCTCGGTAATACCAGGGATTGTTCCACCCATACGGCGGCGTGCTCTGTATCATCCAGCGCTCCTGGGCATCGCGCATCTGGTCCATCTGCTGGCGCATGGCATCGGCCTGCTGCTGGGCCTGGTCACGGAACGCCTGGGACTGCGCCTTCATGGCCTCGGTGCGCTGGTGGCTCTGCTCGCTGAGATACGCCCCTTGGGGGTCATACAACCAACGGCGCGCGCGCGCCTGCTGCTCGACCCACGCGCGCTCCTGGTCCATCTGCTTGCGCATCGCGCTCGAGCGATCGGAAGCCGCCTGGCGCTCGCGGGCGATGAGGCTTTCGCGTTGGGCACGGACCGCGTCCAGGAAGTCGAGAGGGGAGAGTGCCGCCGCCTCTCCGGTCTTCGGCTGCTCACCGCTGGCGGCGGCTGCTGCCGGGGCCGACGCTGGCAACTTTGGGGTCGCAGTGGCCGCGACAGGCTCGTTGGACGGGGTCGGCGCCGCGGCGGTCGCAAGGGGAGCGGTGACCATGGGCGCGCCCGCCACGGGGGTGGTCGCTGCCGGGGTGGTCGACTCCTCGGCACCGCAGGCGACCGTAGCGGCAAACGCGAAGGCGATCGCCGCGGCCATTCCATGCTGGGTGTGGTACATGTCGCGTCTCTCCTTTGTGTTTGCAGGGACAGATCTGCTGCCGGAGGCCCGGCGTTCGACTCTGCGGCTGCGCTAGGCAAAGAAATTCAGCATCAAATAATATTATGGATTGGCAAGGCGGCGGCTGATCCAGGTCAAGACCGCGGTGTTCCACGTCATCTTTTCAGCGAGCGCCCGGCGTGTGGCCCAGGCGATCCAGCAGGGTATTTCGTAGGCAGTCGAGCGTGGTTGCGTCGCTCAGGGGGCGACCCCGGGGGGCGGTGATGAAGAACACGTCCTCGGCCTCGGCGCCGAGCGTCGCGATCTTGGCGTTCAGCAGACACACCCCGCAGTCGACGAACGCCAACCCCACCCGGGCCAGCAGGCCGGGGCGGTCGGTGGTGCGCAGCCGTAGTACGGTGCGCCCGTTGCGCGGATCCGGGGAGAGCTCGATCTCGGTCGGGGCACTGAAATGCAGCAGCCGCCGCGGCATGCGGCGGCTCGCCAGCGGGTCGACCCGCTCGGGGTGTCTCAGCCCATTCTGCAGCGTGTCGCGGATCTCTTCTTCCCGCAGGGGACCGCCGATGGGGTCGCCGTTCTCCTCCAGAACCAGGTAGCTGTGCAGCGTGTAGTTGTTGTCGGCGGTTTCGATTCGGGCCGCCACGATGTTCAGGGCCAGCTGATCGAGCATGGTCGTTGCCAGGGCGAAGAGCTGGTCCTGCTCCGGGCCGTAGATGAATACCTCGCTCGATCCCCAGCGGGTGGTCGGCCGCACCAGCACCAGGGGCAGGTCGTTGACATCGGAGCGGATCACGACCGCGGATTGCCAGGCGATCTCCTCCGGGGTCGCCTGGACGAAGTAATCCACACTGAGCGTCGCCCAGAGCGACACGGCGGTCTCCGCCGGAATACCCTCGCGCTGTAATGTTTCCATGGCCGAGGACTGCTTCTCCTGAATCAGGGTATCCTGGGCCTCGACGCTGTCCAGGCCGCGCACCAGCGCATGACGGGTGGCGCTGTAGAGCTCGCTCAGCAGCGCGTCCTTCCACGAGTTCCAGCGCTTGGGGTTGGTGGCGTGGGAATCGGCCACCGTGAGCAGATACAGATAATCGAGCCGCTCGGTGGAGCGCACCGTCTCGGCGAACTCGCGGATCACCTCTGGGTCGCTCACGTCCTTGCGCTGGGCCGTCATGGACATCACCAGGTGGCGTTCTACCAACCAGGCGACCAGACTGCCGTCGAACTCGCTCAGGCCATGGAGGCGGCAGAACTCCCGGGCGTCCACCGCGCCCAGCTCCGAGTGGTCCCCGCCGCGGCCTTTGGCGACGTCGTGAAACAGGGCCGCGAGATAGAGCAGCTCCAGCTTGGGGATGTTGCGGACGACCTCGCTGCACAGCGGGAACTCGCGTCGGTGTTTGGGCACCGAGAACCGGCGCAGGTTGCGCAGCACGAACAGGGTGTGCTCGTCCACCGTGTAGACATGGAACAGGTCGTACTGCATGCGCCCGACGATGTTGGCAAAGGCGGGCAGGTAGGCGGCGAGGATGCCGTAGCGGTTCATCTGCCGCAGCTGGTGGGTCAGCCCGCGGGGCTGGCGCAGGATCTCCATGAACAGACTGCGGGTGCGTAGGTCGTGGCGGAACCCATCGTCGATCAGATAACGATGGTCACGGATCGAGCGGATCGTGCTTGCACGTACCCCCTGGAGCTCCGGGTGCTGCTGCAGGACCAGGAAAACCTCGAGCAGCGCGAACGGATAGCGTTTGAAGATGTTCGGGCGGGTGACCTCGAGAAAGCCGCTACGTGCCTGGAAACGGGCGTTGATGGGGGTCGGAGCGTCGAGATGGGCGTGCAGCAGGATCGCCTCTTCGAACAGCTGCAGCAGCATCTCGTTGAGCCGGCTCACCTCCATGACCGTACGGTAATAGCTCTGCATGAACTGCTCGACCGCCAGGTTCTGCTCCTGATCCCGATAGCCGAACAGGGTGGCCAGGGTGCGTTGGGAATCGAACAGCAACCGGTCCTCCCGGCGTCCGTGCAGCAGGTGTAAGGCGAATCGGATGCGCCAAAGATGGTCCTGGCTGCTCACCAGGGTCTGGTACTCGGACTCGGTCAGGAATCCGTGCTCGACCAGGCCGCGCATGGAGTCGGTGCCGAAGTGGCGCTTGGCGACCCAACCGATGATCTGGATGTCGCGTAGCCCCCCGGGGCTCTCCTTCAGATTGGGCTCGAGGTTGTAGCCGGTATCGTCGTACTTGCGGTGGCGGCTGCGCTGCTCCTGGCGCTTGGCGGCTAAGAAGCGCTCGCTGGGCCACATTCGGTCGGTTGCTGTGGCCCGGCGCATCGCCTGGTAGAGGGCGCCACTGCCGGCGAGCAGGCGCGATTCCATCATGTTGGTCGCGACCGTGAGGTCCCGCTCGGCCTCGCGTACGCAATCCTCGACCGAGCGCACGCTGTGGCCGACCTCCAGACCGATGTCCCAGAGGAAGGTCAGGAGCTCGCCGATGGCGGCGGCCAGCGCCGGCGTCTCCTCCCCGATGAGAATGAGCAGGTCGACGTCGGAGGCGGGGTGCAGCTCCCCGCGGCCGTACCCGCCAACGGCGACCAGGCTCGCGTCGGCGTCAGGCGCTACGAAGCGCACCCAGGCGCGGCTCACCAGCGCGTCGGTCTGGCGCACCCGCTCTTCGACCAGCAGTGAGACCGCTTCTCCGGCCTCGAAGCGGCTGCGCAGCAGGGCCATTCCCTGGTCGATGGCGCCGCGGAAAGCGGCGATCGGTGGGACCGCCTGGGTGATGCTCTGGTCCAGAGCGGCGATGTCGAAGGCGGGTGCGCTCACGGTGGCCCGGGCATCTCAGCCGACGGCTCGGGCAGCGCTGAGCTCCTCGGTCCGCAGGGTGAGGACCTCGTAGCCTGCTTCGGTGACCAGCACGGTGTGCTCCCACTGGGCCGAGAGCGAGCGGTCCTTGGTGACCACGGTCCAGCCGTCGGGCAGGAGCTTCACCTGGCGCTTGCCCGCGTTGACCATGGGCTCGACGGTAAAGCACATCCCTGCCTGGAGAACCAGCCCGGTGCCCGGCGTCCCGTAGTGAAGGACCTGTGGCTCCTCGTGAAACTCCTTGCCAATGCCGTGTCCGCAGTACTCCTGGACCACGCTGTAGTGGTGGGACTCGACGAACTGCTGGATCGCATGGCCGATGTCCCCGAGGCGGGTGCCGGGGCGCACCTCCCGGATGCCGATCCACATCGCCTCCTGAGTGACGCGAACCAGCCGGCGCGCGAGCACCGAGGGCTCGCCGACCAGGAACATCTTGCTGGTGTCGCCGTGGAAGCCGTCTTTGATCACCGTGACGTCGACGTTGACGATGTCGCCGTTCTTCAGCCGCTTGCTGCCCGGGATGCCGTGACAGACCTGATGGTTCACCGAGGTACACACCGACTTGGGAAATCCCCGGTAGTTCAGCGGGGCCGGGATCGCTTGCTGGACGTCGACGATGTAGCGGTGACAGACGACGTCGATCTCGTCGGTCGTGACCCCGGGGCGGATGTGGGGACCCACCATCTCCAGCACCTCGGCGGCGAGGCGTCCGGCGACGCGCATCTTCTGGATCTCATCCGCGCTCTTGATGGTGACGCTCATCGGGTAGGCTCGGCAGAAATGCCGGGAAAATTAAGACCTTGTGCGGGCTAGGGCAATTGTCGCGGCGATCCGAGTATGGTATAAAACGCGCCGCCGAATCGCAAACGATTCGCGATTAGAACCCACACACGCGTCGACACGGTCGGCCGGGTGCCCGCTGCGGCGGGTTGCCGTCCGGGGCGCGTGGAGGCCCAACCCGTACAAACTCTGGAGTTTTCCAATGAGCAAGGTATCCATGCGCCAGATGATCGAGGCTGGCGTGCATTTCGGTCACCAGACCCGACACTGGAACCCGAAGATGAGGTCGTTCATCTTCGGTCAGCGCAACAAGATCCACATTATCAACCTCGAGAAGACGGTCCCGCTGTACGATGACGCGATGAACTTTGTGGGCAAGCTCGCCTCCAACGGCGGCAAGATCCTGTTCGTCGGGACCAAGCGCTCGGCCCGCGACGCAGTGCGCGAAGAGGCCGCGCGCTGCGGCATGCCCTACGTCAACCACCGCTGGCTTGGCGGCATGTTGACCAACTTCAAGACCATTCGCCAGTCGATCAAGCGCCTGCTGGAGCTCGAGGCGATGGCAGCGGATGGCACGTTGGATCAGAAGTTCAGCAAGAAGGAAGCGCTGGGCATCCGCCGTGACATGGAAAAGCTGGATCGGAGCCTCGGCGGCATCAAGAACATGACCGGGCTGCCCGATGCCCTGTTCGTCGTCGACGTGGGCCACGAGAAGATCGCCGTCAGTGAGGCCAAGAAGCTCGGAATCCCCGTGGTCGCCGTGGTGGATACCAACAACTCCACCGAAGGGGTAGATTACGTGATCCCCGGCAACGACGATGCGATCCGGGCGGTCCAGCTCTACCTCCAGGGTGCCTCGGCGTCTGTGCTGGAAGGGCGTGCCGTCGCGGCCCACTCGGTGGGCGCGTCCCCAGAGGAGTTCGTCGAAGTCGACGAAGGCGCCAGCGCCTGAGCGGGCGCGTCGCCGTAGCCCGGAAATCCAAAGCCGGCCCCAGGACGGTCCTGAGTGCCGCGCGGGGCCCGCTTGCATCTTGCTATTCCACGTTTTTTTAGCATTGAGGTGACAGATCCATGGCAATCACGGCCTCCCTGGTGAAGGAGCTGCGCGAGCGCACCGGCGCCGGCATGATGGAGTGTAAGAAGGCGTTGGTGGAGACGGGCGGGGACCTCGAGGCCGCCATCGAGCTGATGCGCAAGTCCGGTCAGGCCAAGGCCGCCAAGAAGGCTGGGCGCATCGCCGCCGAAGGGGTCATCGTGGTCAAGTCGAGCGACGACGCCAAACGGACCGCGATGGTGGAGGTCAACTGTGAGACCGATTTCGTCGCCAAGGACGCGAACTTCTCGTCCTTTGCCGAGGCGGTCGTGGAGCGTGCGCTCGACGGCGGCGCCGAGGACGTCACCGCGCTACTCGGCCAGCCCCTTCACGCGGGGGAGGAGACCACCGTCGAGCAGGCCCGCGAGGCCCTGATCGCCAAGCTCGGCGAGAATATGACGGTGCGCCGCTTCGCCCGCTACCAGAGCGACTCGGGATTGATCGCCACCTACGTGCACGGCGTGCGCATCGGCGTGATGGTGGAGATCGAGGGCGGCACTCTGGAGCTGGGCAAGGACATCGCCATGCACGTGGCGGCCAGTAACCCGGTGTGCGTGTCCGAGGCCGATGTGCCTCAATCTATGCAGGACAAGGAGCGCGACATCTACATGGCCCAGGCACGCGACAGCGGCAAGCCCGTGAATATCGTCGAGAAGATGGTCGATGGTCGGCTACGCAAGTGGCTCGCCGAGATCACGTTACATGGCCAGCCATTCGTCAAGGACGCCGACCTCACCGTCGCCAATCTGCTGGAGAAGGCGGGTGCGCGGGTGGTGCGCTTCCAGCGCTTCGAGGTGGGTGAAGGCATCGAGAAGCGCAGCGAGAACTTCGCCGAGGAAGTGATGGCACAGGCCCGCGGTGCCTGAGGCAGGGGTCGCGATCGAGCTGCTCCGCGAGGCTGTTGGCGAGGCGATGCCCCCGATGACCGGATTGGCGTACAAGCGCGTCCTGCTCAAGCTCAGCGGCGAGGCCCTGATGGGCGAGGGTGATTATGGGATCGCGCCCGTAGTGATCGCCCGGTTGGCCGCCGAGCTCAAGCAGATGCACGAGGCGGGTGCCCAGATCGGGCTGGTGGTGGGCGGGGGCAACATCTTCCGCGGTGCCGGGCTCGCCGAGGCCGGCATCGATCGGGTGGTGGGCGATCAGATGGGCATGCTCGCCACGGTGATGAACGGACTGGCTCTGCAGGACGCCCTGGAGCGGATCGGGATCCCGGCCCGTGTGATGTCGGCGCTCAAGATCAACCAGGTCTGCGAGGATTACATCCGTCGCCGCGCCATCCGGCATCTGGAGAAGGGACGCGTGGTGATTCTGGTCGCCGGGACCGGCAACCCGTTCTTCACCACCGATTCCGCCGCCAGCTTGCGCGCCATCGAGATCGGCGCTGAGCTGCTCATCAAAGCGACCAAGGTGGACGGGATATACTCTGCCGATCCGCTCAAGGTGCCCGACGCGGTGCTCTATCCCCAGCTCAGCTACGCCGAGGTGCTCCGCAAAGACCTGCGTGTGATGGATACGACGGCGATCGTGCTCTGCCGTGACCATGGCCTGCCCTTGCGGGTCATGAATATCAATCAGCCCGGGGCCGTGCTGCGTCTGCTCCAGGGCGAGGAGATCGGCTCTCTCGTGCAAGGCGGTAACTGACGATGATCGACGATATCAAGAAGGACGCGGCGGCACGCATGGGCAAGACCGTGGAGGCGCTGGGTCTGGAGCTGGCGAAGATCCGAACGGGACGGGCGCATCCGAGCCTGCTCGACCACATCCGGGTGAGCTACTACGGCTCCGAGGTCCCGCTGAACCAGGTCGCGAACGTCCGCGTCGAGGACTCGCGGACCCTGGCGGTGCAGCCTTGGGAGCAGACCATGGTAAAGCCGGTCGAGAAGGCGATCATGGAGTCCGACCTCGGACTGAACCCCAATACCGCGGGGACCGTGATTCGTGTGCCCATGCCCCCGTTGACCGAGGAACGGCGCCGCGACCTGATCAAAGTGGTGCGCCACGAGGCCGAGCAGGCCCGGGTGGCGGTGCGCAATGTCCGGCGTGATGCCAACGCGGACCTCAAGAGCCTGGTCAAGGAGAAGCTGATCTCGGAGGACGACGAGCGGCGCGGCCAGGAGATCGTCCAGAAGCTCACCGACCAGCACATCAAGGAGATCGACAGCGCCCTTGCCACCAAAGAAACCGATCTGATGGCGGTCTAGTCGGTTGCGGGGGTGCGTGTGTCGGCAGACAGCCCGACCGTCCAACGTGCCGATGGAGAGGCGCGCGGCCCGACTGGTCCGCCGCGGCACGTGGCGATCATCATGGACGGCAATGGCCGCTGGGCCGTACAGCGGCATCTCCCCCGCCACGCGGGTCACCGCGCCGGCGTGGGAGCGGTGCGCATGAGCGTGGAGCAGTGTGCTCGCAAGGGGGTGGAGGTGCTCACGCTGTTTGCCTTCAGCAGCGAGAACTGGCGGCGCCCGCAGCAGGAAGTCAGTCTCCTGATGGACCTGTTCATGACCGCGCTGTACCGCGAGGTGCGCCGCCTCAACAGCAATAACGTCAAGCTGCGGGTCGTCGGGGAGCGCTTGGCCTTTCCCGAGAAGCTTCGCAAGCGTATCGCCCAGGCCGAGGGGCTCACCCAGGACAATACCGGCCTGGTTCTGCAGATCGCGGCCAACTACGGCGGGCGTTGGGATATCGCCCGGGCGGCGCGGCGCATCGGGGCGAGGGTCCTGGCGGGGGACCTGCGGCCCGAGGACATCGACGAGGAGGTCTTCGCCGGGGAGCTGAGCTTCGCGGGGCTCCCGGATCCGGACCTCTTCATCCGTACCGGCGGGGAGCAGCGTTTGAGCAATTTTCTGCTGTGGCAGACCGCCTATTCGGAGCTCTATTTCACGGACTGCCTCTGGCCGGATTTCGGCGAAGCCGAGCTGCAGGCGGCGTTTGACGCCTTCGCCAAGCGGGAGCGCCGCTTCGGGAAGACCGGCGAGCAGACGCAAGCCCCGACCCGATCCTCGCCGCGTGCCTGAGCGGAGTCGCCCCGTGCTGGCCGATCAACGCCTCCTCACCGCTTTCGCCCTCGCGCCTGTCGTCGTCGCCGTCGTGCTTTGGCTGCCGACCGACTACCTCGCCCTCCTGCTGGCTCTGGTGGTCCTGCTGGGTGCCGTCGAGTGGGCCCGTCTGGCGTGTATCGGCGCCCCCTGGATGCAGGCCGTCTTTTTGGCGGTGCTGGCTCTGGCGATGCTGCTCTTCGTACGCTTTCTCGATCAACCCTTCGTCGGCCTGTGGCTGTTGAGTCTGGCGGCCCTGTGGTGGCTCACGGTCGCCGTTCTGCTGGCTCGCGTGCGGGTCCCCCCCAGCCGCAAGAACAGGCCGAGACTGTTTACGGCGTTCTCGGCGCTCCCGGTGTTGATCCCCGCTTGGGCGGCGGTGCTGCTGCTGCACCGCAGCGCGGCCGCGGGGCCGGCGATGGTGCTCTTTCTGTTGGTCCTCGTGTGGGTCAGTGACAGTGCGGCCTATTTCGTGGGCCGGCGCTGGGGCCGGGTCAAGCTCGCCCCCCACCTCAGCCCCGGCAAGACGCGCGAGGGTCTGTACGGGGCTCTGGCGGGCTCTTTGCTGTGTGCGGCCTTTCTCGCCTGGTGGGCCCCGCTGCCCGGCGTCGGGCCCTGGACCGCGCCCCTGCTGTGCTGCGTGACCACGTTGGCCTCCGTGGTGGGGGATCTTTACGAGAGCCTTCTGAAGCGTTGCACCGGCGTCAAGGACAGCGGCTCGCTGCTGCCCGGCCATGGCGGTCTACTCGATCGCATCGACAGCCTCACCGCCGCAGCGCCGGTGTTCACCTGGGGCTGGCTACTCCTCGAGGGTGCCCGGTGATCGGCATCACCGTTCTGGGCTCCACGGGGTCCATCGGCCTGAGCACCCTGGACGTGCTCGCCCGCCACCGCGATCGCTTCCGGGTGGTTGCCTTGAGCGCCCATCGGGACATCGAAGGGCTCCGCCAGCAGTGCCTGACCCACGGGCCGCGCTATGCGGTCATGTCGGACCCGGCCAGTGCCGCGGAGCTCGCTCGCCGTCTCGTCGTCGATGCCCCCGGCGTGCGCGTGCTCGGCGGACCCGAAGCGCTGCAGGAGGTAGTCTCGCTGCCCGAGACCGATTACGTGATGGCCGCGATCGTGGGGGCCGCCGGCCTGCTCCCGGCGCTGGCCGCGGTGCGTGCCGGAAAGCGTCTGCTGCTAGCCAACAAGGAGGCACTGGTGGTCTCGGGGCGGCTGTTCATGGATGAGGCCGAGCGCCACGGCGCGCTCATCCTTCCCATCGACAGCGAGCACAATGCGGTCTTCCAGTGCATGCCCTCGGACTTCCGTCGGGGGTTGGACCGGGTGGGGGTGCGTCGCATCCTGCTCACCGCGTCGGGCGGCCCGTTTCGAGCCCTTGCGCCGGAGCACCTGCACGAGGTGACGCCCGAGCAGGCCTGTGCCCACCCCAACTGGAGTATGGGGCGGAAGATCTCGGTCGACTCGGCGACGATGATGAACAAGGGCCTCGAGGTGATCGAGGCCTGCTGGCTCTTTCATACCGAGCCCGACCGGGTCGATGTGGTGCTGCATCCCCAGAGCGTGATCCATTCTATGGTGGAATATGCGGACGGATCGGTGCTCGCCCAGATGGGCAACCCGGACATGCGCACCCCGATCGCCCACGCGCTGGCCTGGCCCGGGCGCATCGAGTCGGGGGTGCCCAGCCTCGATCTGTTCCAGGTTGCCCGCCTGGACTTCGAGCCCTGGGACCCCGAGCGCTTCCCCTGTCTCGGCCTGTCCTATGAGGCGATCCGGCGTGGTGGTGGGGCGCCGGCGGTGTTGAACGCCGCCAACGAGGTCGCGGTCCAAGCGTTTTTGGAGGGGACCCTGGCATTCACTGGCATCCCGGTGGTCATCGAGGAGACACTGAGCTTGGTCTCGGACGCCCAGGGCGATACCTTGGACGCGGTGCTGGCGGCGGACGAGCAGGCCAGGGCCGTCGCAAGAGAGCGCGCGTCGGCGCGGCCGATGAGGCCCCGGCAATGAGCTCGCTGTTGTTTACCCTGGCGGCCTTCCTTGTCGCCCTGGGCGTCTTGATCACGGTACACGAGCTCGGCCATTTCTGGGTGGCCCGGCGCTTGGGCGTGCGGGTACTGCGCTTTTCGATCGGATTCGGGCGCCCCTTGTGGCGACGCGTCGGGCGGCTCGACGGCACCGAGTATGTGATCGCGGCGATCCCGCTGGGCGGCTACGTCAAGATGCTCGACGAGCGCGAGGGGCCGGTTGCGAGAGCGGAGGTCGACCGGGCCTTTAACCGCCAGCGTCTTGCCGTGCGCGCGGCGATCGTGGTCGCCGGTCCGCTGTGCAATTTCCTGTTCGCGATCCTAGCCTTCTGGCTGGTCTACGTGGTCGGTGATACGGGTACCCGGCCCTGGGTCGGCACGGTGGCCGAGGGCAGCGCCGCCGCCCTGGCGGGCTTCGCCCCGGGCGACGAGGTGCTGCGGGTTGGCGACGAGGACACGCCCACCTGGGAGACGGCGGTCTACGCCCTGTTGGCGGGATCCCTGGAAGATCAGGCCCTGCCGGTGCGCGTGCGCGCCGCGGCGGGGGTCGAGCGCGTCAGGGTACTGTCCGCCGCGAGCCTGGCCCGTCTCACTGCCGGGGGCGACGGCGATGTCCTGGCCGACCTCGGGCTGACGCCCAAGCGGCCCGAGATACCGCCCGTCGTGGGAGAGGTTCTCCCCGGGGAGGCGGCCGAGCGTGCAGGGCTGCGGGCCGGGGACCTCATCCTGAGCGTCGACGAAAAGCGCGTGAAAGACTGGTCAGCCTGGGTCGACATCGTGCGGGCCCATCCGGGCGAGACCCTGCACCTGCGGGTCCTGCGCAAGGGGCTCCCCCTGGAGTTGGCGCTTGGGGTGGGCTCGACCCAGGGCGAAGGTGGCACCGTTATCGGGCGCATCGGGGCCGCTGCCGACATCCCGGACGCGCTCTTCGACCCCTATCGGGTGGTGGTGCAGCTCGACCCGGTGCATGCCCTGACCGCCTCGGTTCGCCAGACCGGGGAGCTCTCGCTCCTGATGTTGCGGATGTTCGGGAAGATGCTGACCGGCGCGAGCTCGATCACCAATCTGAGCGGTCCCATCTCGATCGCGCAGACTGCCGGGAAGAGCGCAAGCTACGGGTTCGAAGCGTTTCTGAAGTTTCTCGCCCTGGTGAGCACCAGCCTCGCCGTGCTCAACCTGCTGCCGATCCCGGTGCTGGACGGCGGACACCTCCTGTTCTACGTCATCGAAGCGGTCAAGGGATC
The DNA here is from genome assembly GCA_963775335.1 of uncultured Gammaproteobacteria bacterium. Lineage (GTDB taxonomy): Bacteria > Pseudomonadota > Gammaproteobacteria > Chromatiales > Chromatiaceae > CAVQCX01. Next base: position 497,514 of record CAVZIJ010000002.1, on the reverse strand, counting down.
GCCTTTGTCGGACAGGGCGCAGCTACAGGGGCAGCGTGTCGGCATGGCGATTCTACTTGCCTTGATGGCGCTGGCGTTCTATGTGGACCTGACCCGGCTGCTGGGATAGGCTCCGCAGATCCTTTATACTAAGTCGGCATTTTCCCCCCGTCAGCCCCGGGGCCCGGTGAGAGACGAGGGTGCCTCGCCGAGGGTTGAACGGCCCGCGGACCTGCGTATGACGCGCAGGAGTCCGGCGGACAATCCGCAGCAACAACAAGACGGCAGATCATGGACCCGCGACTCAAACCACTGTTGGCGATCGTGTTGGGCAGCTTGATATCGCTCCCGGCCTTCGGCGCGTCGGATACCTTCGTCGTGCAGGACATCCGCATCGAAGGTCTGCAGCGCATCTCCCCGGGGACGGTGTTCAACTATTTGCCCTTTAAGACCGGTGACCGCGTCGGGATGGGGCAGACCCAGGACCTCATTCGGGCGGTCTACAAGACCGGCTTCTTCAAAGACGTGCGTGTCGAGCGCGATGGCAACGTGCTCGTGATCTACGTCAGCGAGCGGCCGACCATCGCAAAGATCGGCATCAGCGGCAACAAGAGCATCAAGAAGGATGCCCTGCTGAAGGCGCTCAAGGACACCGGTCTGGCGGAGGGCAAGGTCTTCAATCGATCGGTGCTCGAGCGCGTGGAGCAGGAGCTCAAGCGTCAGTACTTCGGCATCGGCAAGTATGCCATGACCCTCAAGACGACGATCACCCCGCTGGAGAGCAATCGGGTCGGGGTGGCGCTGGACATCAAGGAAGGCAAGGCGGCCACCATCAAGCAGATCAACATCGTGGGCAACAAGGCGTTCAAGGACAAGACGCTGCTCAAGCAATTCGAGCTTGATACCGGCAATTGGCTCTCGGTATTCACCAAGAGTAACCAGTACTCGCGCCAGAAGCTCGGCGCTGACCTCGAGAAGCTGCGCTCCTATTACCTCGACCGGGGCTACATCAACTTCAAGATCGATTCGGTCCAGGTGTCGCTCACCCCCGACAAGCACGATGTGTACATTACGATCAACCTGTCCGAGGGCGAGGTGCACACGATCAGCGACATCAAGCTGGCGGGTGACCTCGTCCTGCCCAAGGAGGATTTCTTCCCGCTGATACACCTGCACCGTGGGGAGGCGTTCTCGCGCAAGCAGACGGTGGAGAGCGCAGAACGGATCACCAAGCTGCTGGGCGACCACGGGTATGCGTTCGCCAACGTGAACACCATTCCGGACATCAACGCGCAGACCCGCCAGGTGGGGCTGACCTTCTTTGTCGACCCCGGCAAGCGGGTGTACGTGCACCGCATCACCTTCACCGGAAACACCCGCACGCGCGACGAGGTGCTGCGCCGGGAGTTCCGCCAGATGGAATCGGCCTGGTTCTCGACCGAGAAGGTGAACCTCTCCAAGACCCGCCTCGAGCGCCTGGGCTACTTCGACTCGGTCAGCGTGGAGACCCCTGCTGTTGCCGAGACGACCGATCAGATCGACGTCAACGTCAAGGTCAAGGAGAAGCCATCCGGTCAGCTGCTGGCAGGCATCGGCTTCTCCCAGTCCCAGGGCCTGGTGTTCAGCACCTCGATCAGTGAGAACAACTTCCTGGGCACTGGCAAGCAGGTGAGCTTCGCGTTCAACAACAGCAGCGCCCAGACCATTTACCAGCTCGGATACGTCAACCCGTATTACACCGTCGACGGCGTCAGCCGCGGTTTCAATCTGCGTTACCAGACGAGCAACTACGCAGATATGAACCTTGCCAATTACTCGACCGACGTGGCCGATGCCGGGGTGATCTTCGGCATCCCGGTCAGCGAGCTCAACCGCATCGGAGTGACGTTCGATGTGAGTAACACCGATCTCAAGCTCGGCCAGAACGCCTCGCGAGAGCTCCAGGACTTCGTCGACACCCAGGGCGACCAATACCTGGACTACAAGCTCGGTGTCAGCTGGGGTCAGGACTCCCGCGACTCCGCCCTGTTCCCCACGAAAGGCGCGACCCAGTCGCTGGGCCTCGAGACCGCGATCCCGGGAAGCGACCTCACGTACTACAAGATCAATTACGTGCAGAAACGCTATGTCCCGCTTACGCAAGATTTTACGTTGTCGCTCACGGCCGATCTGGGCTACGGGAACAGCTATGGCAGCACCGAGCGCCTGCCATTCTTCGAGGACTATTTTGCCGGTGGTCACAACACCGTTCGGGGCTTCAAGGACTACTCACTGGGACCCCGTGATTCCAATGGTCAGTCCCTGGGAGGCAACGTCAAGGTGGTCGGCAGCGCCGAGCTGTTGGCCCCGCTGCCCTTCGAACGTCGGGCGCAAGTCGGTGCGGCTCGGGACGTTCTTCGACGCGGGCAACGTGTTCGATACCGTGGGATACAATTACGGTCTCGGTCTCGGTATCGGCAATCGACAGATCATCAACCAGATTCAAGCCGGGACGTTGATCAGCAATCTCCGCAAGGGGCCGATCGTCAAGAACATCGGTGGCGGGAACGTGATCAAGAACCTCGGCGGGGGCTGGCTCGTCAACGGCGTTCGGAATATCTATGCGACGCAGCAGCCGGTTGGCGTGGATCTGGGCGAGCTCAGGTACTCGGCCGGGGTCGGCGTGAGCTGGCTCTCACCGATCGGTGCGCTGACCTTCAGTGTGGCTTACCCGCTCAACGCCAAGCCGACCGACCAGGTCCAGCATTTCCAATTCAATTTCGGAAAATCCTTCTGATAGGGTGCCCAAACATATGTCGAACAAAGCAGTGCTCGTCCTTGCGGTTGCCGGGCTGATCTCGGTCGGAGCGGCGGGGGTTGCGTCCGGCGCCGAGCTGAAGATCGGGTTCGTCGACCTGGACAAGGTTCTCGAGCAGTCTCCCCAGCTCGAGGCCGCGCGTAACGCCTTGCAGAGCGAATTCTCCCGGCGCCAGCAGGACCTGCTCGACAAGCAGAAGCAGCTCGAGCAGCTCGAGGAAAAGCTCACGCGGAATTCCGCGGTCATGGGCAGCAACGAGCGTGATCGGCTGGAAAGGGACATCATCAGCCGGCGGCGGACCCTCAAGAACGAGCTCACTGCAGCTCAGGAGGACCTTAATCTGCGCCAGAGCGAGGAATTCAACAAGCTGCGCCGCCAGGTCCTGGAGATCGTGCGCGACGTCAGCAAGGGCGAGCAGATGGATCTGGTCGTGAGCACGGGCGTGGTCTATTCAAGCAAGCGGATCGATCTCACCGACGAGGTCCTGGAGCGACTGCGCAAGGAGACCGCCAAGCGATAGCTGCGGGGATCCGGGGCGGTGAGAATCCGGCTGGCCGATCTTGCGGCGCAGACCGGTGCCCAGCTGAAGGGCGACGGCGACTGCGAGGTCGATCATGTCGATACCCTGCAGGACGCGGGCCCGGGGGCCCTCAGCTTTCTAGCCAATCCGAGCTATCGCAGGCACCTGGGCGTCACCCGTGCCTCGGCCGTCATCATCAAGCCAGAGTGGGAGCAGGACTGTACGGTTCCGGCGCTGGTTACGGACAATCCGTATCTGGTCTATGCCCGGGCCGCGGCGCTCTTGCATCCGGGAGAGCCGCACCCCGGCGGCATTCATCCCAGTGCCGTGGTTGCCCCGTCGGCGCAGATAGCGCCGAACGCCTGGATCGGTCCGGGCAGCGTGGTCGAGGAGGACGCGCGGATCGGCGCCGGTGTGGACATAGGCCCGGGGTGCACCATCGGGTGGGGTGTCGAGATCGGCGCAGGCTCGCGGCTGGCCGCCCGGGTGACGATCTGTGCCGGAGTCCGGATTGGGCGACGGGCCCTCATCCACCCCGGTGCCGTGATCGGCGGCGACGGTTTCGGTCTGGCCGATGAGGGCGGCGCCTGGGTGAAGGTTCCCCAGGTCGGGGGCGTGCTGATTGGCGACGATGTCGAGGTCGGCGCCAACACGACGATCGACCGCGGGGCGATCCGCGACACCGTGATCGGCGACGGCGTCAAGCTGGATAACCTGATCCAGGTGGCGCACAACGTGCAGATCGGAGATCACACGGCCATCGCGGCCTGCACCGGAATCTCCGGATCGACCCGGATCGGCCGCCATTGCAGCATCGGCGGCGGGGTGGGCATGGCCGGTCACCTCGAGATCGCCGACAATGTGTATATCACCGGCATGGCTATGGTCACCCGCTCCATTCACGAGCCCGGTGTCTATAGCGGCAACATGCCGGCGGAGTCCAACCGCCAGTGGCGCCGTAACGTCGCTAATTTTCGCCGATTGGAAGAATATGTTCGCCGCCTCAAGGCGCTCGAGGCCCTCGCGTCGATGGGCGCGGGGGAGGAGTCCGCCGCCGGGGAGCGACCCGACTGAGTCTTTATTATTGGGCGGCGGGGTCCCGGCCGGCCGCACTGGGAGGTCGATTTGAGCGCGATGGACATTCAGAAGGTGCTGAGCCTGCTCCCGCACCGCTATCCGTTTCTCCTGGTCGATAAGGTACTCGAGTGCGAGCCGGGCCAGCGGCTGCTGGGCATCAAGAACGTCACGTTCAATGAACCCTATTTCACCGGCCATTTTCCGGTCAGGCCGGTGATGCCCGGCGTGCTGATCATCGAGGCGCTGGCGCAGGCGACCGGGCTGCTTGCCATGGAGACAGCCCCTGACGAGGTCGGCAACATGCTTTATTACTTCGTGGGCATCGACAAGGCGCGGTTCAAGCGGCCGGTCGTCCCCGGGGACCAGCTACGCCTCGAGGTCTTTCTCAAGGGCACCAAGCGCGGTATCTGGATGTTTACCGGGGAGGCGACGGTAGATGGTCGGACAGCGGCGACTGCTGAGATCATGTGCACCGCCCGAGACGTTCTGACGTTGATCGACCCGCGCGCCGCCGTAGACCCCGCGGCCGATCTGGACGAAGGGGTCAGTGTTGGTCCCTTCACGGTGATCGGACCCGGGGTACAGATCGCGCGCGGCAGCTGGATTGGCCCCCACGCCGTGCTCAAGGGGCTCACCCGCATCGGGACTGACTGCAAGATCTACCAGTTCGCCTCCGTGGGCGAAGATCCCCAGGACAAGAAATACGGTGGGGAGCCGACCCGTCTGGAGGTCGGCGACCGCAACGTGATCCGCGAATACGCCACGGTGCACCGCGGTACCGCCCAGGACCAGGGCCTCACCCGCATCGGCGACGACAATCTGCTGATGGCCTATAGCCACGTCGCCCACGACTGCGTGATCGGCAACCATACGATCCTGGCCAATGCGGCCTCGCTCGGCGGTCACGTCGACATCGACGACTGGGCGATCCTGGGAGGTTTCACCATCGTGCACCAGTTCTGCCATATCGGTGCTCACAGCTTCTGTGCGATGGGCTCGGTGATCTCCAAGGATGTCCCCGCTTACGTCATGGTCGGTGGCCACCCGGCCGAGCCCCACGGGGTGAATGCCGAGGGCTTGCGCCGCCGGCATTTCAGTGAGCCGACCATCCAGCGGATCAGGCGGGCGTACAAGATTCTTTACAAGTCGGGCCTGAGCCTTGTCGAGGCCACCGAGGAGCTGAGGTCCATGGCGGAGACCACACCGGAGCTGCGCGCGCTCGTGTATTCCCTGGAGCACAGCGAGCGCAGCATCACCCGTTGAGCCATGCCCATCCGTCCGGCGGCGGCCCATGCTCCGAATCGCCATAGTAGCGGCCGAGATCTCGGGGGATTTCCTCGGCGCGGGCCTGATGAGGGCGCTCAAGGAGCGTGTGCACGAGGTCCGGTTCGAGGGGGTGGGCGGGCCGCGGATGATCGCCGAGGGCTGCCGTAGCCTGGTCCCCATGGAGCGGCTGTCGGTGATGGGGCTGGTGGAGGTCCTGGGTCACCTGCCGGAGCTGCTGCGCATCCGGCGCAGCCTGCGTGAGCGATTCCTGGCCGATCCGCCGGATGTCTATATCGGCGTCGATGCGCCCGACTTCAATCTCGGGCTCGAGGCGCGGCTGCGCCGGGGCGGGGTCCCGACGGTCCACTATGTGAGCCCTACGGTCTGGGCCTGGCGGCCAGGACGGGTGAAGACCCTGAGACGCGCGGTGGACCTGATGCTCAGCATCTTTCCGTTCGAGACCGAGCACCTGCAGGGGCAGGGGGTGAACACCCGCTACGTGGGCCATCCCTTGGCCGACGAGATACCGTTGCATAGCGACCGCGCGGCGGCGCGGCGCCGCCTCGCCCTGGACGTTGACGCTACCCTGGTGGCACTCCTGCCGGGAAGTCGCATGGGGGAGGTCGCTCGTCTCGCGGAGCCCTTTCTGCGGGCGGCGCTCTGGCTACGCGAGCGCAGGCCGGGCTGCCGCTTCGCCATCCCCTGTGCCAGCCCGCGCATTCGCCAGCAGGTCGAGGCCGAGATCGCCCGCATCGCCCCGGGGCTCCCACTGCTCCTCACCGACGGGCGGGCCCGCGAGGTCATGACCGCCGCCGACACCGTGCTCACTGCCTCGGGCACAGCGACCCTCGAGGGCCTGCTGGTCAAGCGCCCCATGGTGGTGGCCTACCGGCTGCAACCTCTGACCTATTGGCTGGTGCGGGGGTTGAGGCTGGTCAAGGTGGCCCATGTCGCCATGGCGAACCTGCTGGCCGGACGCGAGCTCGCGCCCGAGCTCATCCAGGGAGCATCGACCCCGCAAGCCCTCGGCGCCGCGGTGCTCGACTTCCTCGATGACCCGCAGCGCGTCGCCGAGATCGAGCGGATCTATAGCGAGATCCATGAGCGCCTGCGCCTGGGCTCCGACGCCCGGGCGGCGGAAGCGGTGATCGAGCTGTTGCGCGCACGGGGCAAGGATGTCTGAGGGCTACCTCATCGCCGGGGTAGACGAGGTCGGTCGCGGGCCCCTGGCCGGTCCGGTGGTCGCCGCCGCCGTCATCCTGGACCCGGAACGAACGATCGACGGGCTGGCCGACTCCAAGAAGCTCAGTCCGCGGCGCCGAGACACCCTCGCCGGGCTGATCCGAGGGCGTGCGCTGGCCTGGGCGCTCGGTCGTGCCGAGGTCGAGGAGATCGATCGCCTGAACGTCCTGCAGGCCAGCCTGCTTGCCATGCGCCGGGCGGTGGAGGCCCTCGGGGTGGCACCCGCCAAGGCCCTGGTGGATGGCAACCGCTGCCCGGTGCTGAGCTGCCCGGTGCAGGCGGTGGTACGCGGTGACGCCACCCTGGCCTGCATCAGCGCCGCGTCCATCCTCGCCAAGGTCTCCCGAGACGCCGAGATGGCGGAGCTCGATCGGTCCTATCCGGGGTACGGTCTTGCGGTGCACAAGGGTTACCCTACCGCCGTGCACTTGGCGGCGCTCAGACGCCTTGGCCCGAGCCCAATCCATCGGCGCTCCTTTGCGCCCGTGCGGGAGCTGATGCGATGTTGAGCTTGCCCGGAGACCTCCGGCCGGTCTCAAGGCCTCCGCAGGAGCGGTGCGCATCCGCTCCCTCGGCAGGAATTGGGCGGCCCGTCGTTATCCTGGCCGCCTCGCTCGTCTGCGGCGGCGCGTTCGGCGACGGGAAGCAGCTTTTCGGCGGCAACGCCGAGCCTCCCAAGATGCACCAAGGCGTCGACGTCCCGCAGCCGCTGCAGCGGCCCGCCGTGGTGTACGTCACCGATTTCTACCTCGACCCGCAGCGCATCCAGCGCAAGACGCTGCTGGGCGGGGAGGGCCCGCTGCGCCGCAAGCTTGCCGAGCTCAGGGGCGATGATCCGGCTACCGGTGCCAAGGCGCTGGTCAAGGCCTTGGCCGAGGCCATAGTCCAAGGGCTGAAGGACGGGGGCCAGGCGGCCGAATATCTCCCTGCGGCGGCCCAGGGCCAGGGTGCCGCACAGGCTGGCCAGCCGCTGCCGAAGCAGGGTTGGCTGGTCGGTGGCTGGCTCGTGTCGGTGAACGAGGGCAACCGGGCCCTGGCGGCTACCCTGGGGCTCGGGACCGGCGCCGAGAGCGTCGAGATCCAGGTCACCGTTGCCGACCTCGGGCGCAATGTCTCGGAGCCCTTCCTCTTCATGGGCTCGAGCACACAGAGCAAGCTGCGCCCCGGTGGGCTTATCATGGGGAACCCCCTCGCTGTGGCCGCCAAGTACGTGATCTTTCGGGGGGCCAGCGAGGCCGACGCGAAGAAGCAGGGAGCGGCGATCGCCAAAGGCCTGTTGGGCTATCTGGCGACCAAGCCGAGCGCCGGGGGGCGGAGATGAGAGTAGAGCGAAGGCGGCGTGGGACCGTGGGGACCTCCGGGCTCCCGCGGCGCAAGATCTGGATTGGAGGGGTTTGCCATGCGTAAGAGGATCATCGAGAAAGACGGCGTTGAAAACGGGGCGCCCGCCGAGGGCTGGCTGGACGTTCGAGCGACTGGCCGAGGCGCAGATCACGTCGGAGGACCCCATGCATCCGATCGAATCGGCGCTGCTGGAGCGGGGCACGCCCGGCTGGCGAGCGGCGGGCCCGGGCCCACAGGTCTTACGTCTGTTGTTTGATCAGCCGGTCCGCCTGAGCCAGATCCGGCTGGTGTTCGCGGAGCCCGCCGAGGAGCGCACCCAGGAGCTCGTCCTGCGCTGGTCCTCCGACCGGGGCCGGTCCTACCGGGACATCGTGCGCCAGCAATACCATTTCAGCCCGCCCGGGACGGTCCGGGAGGTCGAGGAATACCGGGTCGACCTCGTGGGAGTCAATGCGCTCGAGCTGCGTTTGGTCCCGGATATCGGCGGAGGCCCGGCGCACGCCAGCCTGGAGCAGCTGCGGCTGGGCTGAGACCCCGGACCCCGCGTCGGCCCGCTCCCGGCGGCCTGCGGTGAACCGGGCGGAAACTCGCGGGTCTGATGCCCATGGGATCCAAGATCCGCGCCCTATGAATGCCCCGCCTCCGAGCCCCGGCACTGGATCGCCTGTCCAGACCGCGGCTGTGCCAGGGATTCCCAGGGGGGTCTGGGTGCTGGGCTTCGGCTCTCTGCTCATGGACAGCTCCTCCGAGCTGGTCCACAGCCTGCTGCCCGTATTCATGGCCGACGTGCTCGGCGCCTCGATGCTCACGATCGGCTTGGTGGAAGGGGTTGCCGAGGCGACCGCTGCGATCAGCAAGGTCTTCTCCGGTGCCCTGAGCGACTACCTGGGCCGGCGCAAGCTTCCGGTGGTCCTGGGATACGGGCTCGCGGCCCTGAGCAAGCCGGTGTTTCCGTTGGCGGCCTCCATGCTGTGGGTGTTCGTCGCGCGTTTCGTCGACCGCGTCGGCAAGGGCATCCGAGGTGCGCCGCGCGATGCACTCGTGGCGGACATCACGCCGGAGGGGAGGCGTGGGGCGGCCTATGGGCTGCGCCAGGCGCTCGACTCGGTCGGCGCGTTCGTCGGGCCTCTGTCGGCGCTTGCCCTGATGGCCTGGCTTGCGAACGATATCAGGGCGGTGCTCTGGGCCGCCGTGGTGCCGGCGCTCCTCGCGGTGGCCCTGCTCGCCTTGGCGGTTCACGAGCCCGAGCGCTCCGGCTCGGGGCGGCTCGGGCGGCCCTGGAGCCTGGCGAGTGCCCGGCGCCTGGAGCCTGGTTACTGGCTGGTCGTCGGGCTTGGCACGCTGTTCACGCTGGCGCGCTTCAGCGAGGCCTTCCTGGTGCTGCGGGTCCAGGAGGTGGGGCTGGCGCTCGGTCGGGTGCCGATGGTGCTGATCGTGATGAACCTCGTCTACGCGGCCGTCGCCTACCCGGCCGGGGCTGCCGCTGACCGAATGAGCCGGCGGGCGGTCCTGCTCGCGGGGCTCGCGACGCTGATTGTGTCGGACCTGGTGCTGTCGGTCGCGGCCTCGCCCGCCCAGGCCCTTGGCGGGGCCGCACTCTGGGGGCTGCACATGGGGCTCACCCAGGGGCTGTTCTCCAAGCTGGTTGCCGATGCGGCCCCGTCGGAATTGCGCGGCACGGCCTTCGGCATCTTCAACCTGGTCAGCGGCGCAGCGCTGCTGCTGGCCAGCCTGGTGGCGGGCGCGCTCTGGAGCACGTTCGGTGCGTCCGCGACCTTTCTGACCGGTGCGGGCTTTGCCGCGTTGGCGGCCCTGGGGTTGAGCGTCGGGCATAGCTCGCCGCGTCTGCGGGTGGGATGATTGGTCGCGGGGATGCCCGCACATGGGAGGCGTGATGGCAAAGAAGGCACTGGCCCTGTTTCTGGTATGGCTGATCGCCGCTGCGACCGGCGGCTGTCAGTACATGAGCGGTGAGGGGCACCAGGTGCGTATCTCCGAGGCCCAGCTTCAGGAGAAGCTCGACAAGCGTTTTCCTCGAACCCAGAGCTACATGGGCATCTTCGGGCTGACCCTCGAGCACCCGCGGGTGCACCTGGACAACGGCTCCGGGCGAATCGGCGTGGCGCTTGATTTCGAGCTGAGCCTCGGTCTGGCCCGGCAGCGCGGCCCTTTCCGGGGCTCCCTGGATTTCAGCACCGGGCTCTCATATGTCTCCGACAGTGGGTCCTTCTTCCTCAGCGATCCGGTCATCGAGAACCTGAACGTGGAGGGCCTGTCGACCCGTCAGACCAAACGCCTGAGAGCGGCCCTCGGCACGGCCATCGCGGAGCACGCGCTCAGCCATCCCGTCTATTCGCTCAAGGACACTGACATCCGGCAATTGGCTGCGCGAATGACGTTGAAGAGCGTAGTCGTCGACCAGGGGGCTCTCGTGCTCACCATGGGGCTTTGAGCGCGCCGCGAGCGCTTTGCGGACATTACCGACATAAGGCTCAATGCAATGACCCAGAATCCGCGTACCACCCTTCCGGCCACCCAGTTGGTGCTCTTCGGTGCTGCCGGTGACCTCTCCCAGCGCCTCATTCTGCCTGCGCTTTACAACCTGTATCTGGACGCTCGACTGCCCGAGCGCTTCCTGCTGCTCGGGGTCGACCGGCTCGATTGGGCGGACGAGGCGCTGCGGGACCGGTTCCTCGGGGGGGTGACCAGCTACTCGCGCAGGGGTCCCCCGGCCGAGGCGGACTGGCAGGCATTCGCGGCGCATATCCGCTATCTCCAGATGGACCTGACGGACGCGCAGGCCTATACGGCCCTCGCGCGAAGGCTGACCGAACAGGACAGCACCTGGGCGGTGCACAGCGAGCAGCTGTTCTACATGGCCACCCCGCCGTCGCTGTTCACCCCCATTGCGGCCGGGCTTGGCGGGGCGGGCCTTGCGCGCCAGCGCGAGCGCACCCGGCTGGTGGTGGAGAAGCCGTTGGGCCAGGATCTGGAATCGTTCCGCGCGATCGACCGCGCCATCGGCAAGCACTTCGCCGAGCGGCAGGTGTTCCGCATCGATCACTTTCTGGGCAAGGAGACGGTCCAGAATATCCTCGCCCTGCGTTTTGCCAATCCGATGTTCGAGCCCGTCTGGAATCGCCGCTATGTCGACCACGTCGCGATCACGGTGGCGGAGACCCTGGGAGTGGAGCACCGCGGCGCCTTCTACGAGCACGCCGGTGCGTTGCGCGACATGGTCCAGAATCATCTGTTGCAGCTCCTTTGCCTGGTCGCCATGGAGCCCCCCGTGGCCTACGAGGCGGAAGATATCCGGGGCAAGAAGCTGGAGGTCCTCCGGGCCCTACGCCCGATCTCCCGGGACGACGTGGGACAGGTCGCCGCCCGGGGGCAGTATGGGCCTGGCCAGCTGGGTGCCGCGCGGGTGGCCGGCTATCGCGCAGAGCCGTCGGTCGATCCGCAGTCCGGGACCGAGACCTTCGCGGCGCTGAAGCTCCAGGTGGACAACTGGCGTTGGCAGGAGGTGCCCTTCTATCTGCGTACGGGCAAGCGGATGGCGGCGGCCGTCTCGGAGATCTCGGTGCGTTTCAAAGATGTCCCACACCGCGCTTTTCCGGCCGAATCGGGTCTGAACGTCGAGCCGGCACGGCTGGTCATTCGGATCCAGCCGGAGGAGGGCATAGTGCTCAAGTTCGTGGCCAAGGAGCCGGGGGCTGTGCTGCGTCTGAGCCCCGTGAACATGCGCTTCAGCTACCGCGAGGCCTTTCGCACCGAATGTCCCGCCGCCTACGAGACCCTGCTGTGGGACGCCATGATCGGCGATGCGACGTTGTTCATGCGGGCCGACCAGGTCGAAGCGGCCTGGCGCCTGCTCGGCCCCCTGTTGGAAGTCTGGGCCGACAGCCCGGCCCGGGATTTTCCCAACTATCCGGCCGGCAGCTGGGGGCCCCACGCGGCCGGGGCCCTGCTCGCCCGAGACGGGCGCAGCTGGCTCAATCCGACCGAGATGATTTTGGATGCGCCGTCCTGAGGTCTGACCCCGCCGAAAGTTGGTAGGGCAGGAAAGCGCCGCGCATCCCCCCGAAAGCTGGTAGGGCGGGAAAGCGCAGCGCATCCCGCCGAAAGGACCCCACCGAGCCGCCGAGACCGTCAGGTTTTAGCGCGGCCGCTACCTGATGCCATGCCCGGTTGCCCGGCGGGACGGCGGGCGTTAGATTGGGCACTTCCCATCGCCGCCGACGCTTGAGGGGATGCAGCCTAAGTTCGTTCATCTGCGGGTCCACTCCGAGTACTCCCTGGTCGACGGGCTGGTCCGGGTCAAGCCACTGGTGGCCGCGGCCGCCGCGGCCGGCATGCCGGCGGTGGCGCTGACCGATCAGTTCAATCTGTTCGCCATGGTGCGCTTCTACAAGGCCGCGCTTGCGGCCGGGATCAAGCCCATCGTCGGCGTGGATTGCTGGCTGCGCGACGAGGACGACCCCAACAAGCCCTTCCGGCTGGTGCTCCTGGCCCAGAGCGAGCGGGGCTATCGCAACCTTACCGAGCTGATCTCCCGGGGCTATCGGGAGGGACAGCACCTGGGTCGCCCCATGTTGGACCGCCCCTGGTTGGAGGGCGCCTGCGAAGGTCTGATCGCGCTGTCGGGCGGGCGCGAGGGCGACGTGGGACGAGCGCTGCTGCTCGGTCACCCCGAGCGCGCCCGTGCCCTGCTGGAGGGCTGGGTGCGGCTGTTTGACGACCGTTTCTACCTGGAGCTGCACCGCACCGCTCGGGAGGGCGAAGAGGACTGCCTGCACGAGAGCGTCGCCCTGGCCGCCGAGACCGGCGTGGCGGTGGTGGCCACCAACGACGTGCGGTTCCTGACGCCCGCGGAGTTCGAGGCCCACGAGGTGCGGGTGTGCATCCACGAGGGGCGCACCCTGGACGACCCCCGCCGCCCCCGCAGCTACAGCGAGGCCCAGTACCTGCGTACCCCCGGGGAGATGGAGGAGCTGTTCGCCGACATCCCCGAGGCGCTCGCCAACAGCGTGGAGATCGCCCGGCGCTGCAATCTCGGCCTCACCCTGGGCAAGAATTTCCTGCCGGATTTTCCGGTCCCCGAGGGCATGAGCGAGGGCGACTTCTTTCGCCAGGAGGCCCGTCGTGGGCTCGCCTGGCGGCTGGAGCGCATCCTCGGTCCCGCGGCGACGGCTAGCGTCCAGCGGCGCCGGGCCTACGAGGAGCGCCTGGAGACCGAGCTGGACGTGATCATCCGCATGGGCTTCCCAGGCTACTTCCTGATCGTCGCCGACTTCATCCAGTGGGCCAAGGACAACGGGATTCCGGTGGGGCCGGGCCGCGGCTCGGGAGCCGGGTCCCTGGTGGCATACGCGCTCAAGATCACCGATCTCGATCCCCTGGAGCACGATCTCCTGTTTGAGCGCTTTCTCAACCCCGAGCGCGTGTCCATGCCGGACTTCGACGTGGACTTCTGCATGGACAACCGCGACCGCGTGATCGAGTACGTGGCGGGCAAGTACGGGCGCGACTCGGTCTCGCAGATCATCACCTACGGCACCATGGCCGCCCGCGCGGTGGTGCGCGACGTCGGGCGCGTGCTCGGCCACCCCTATGGCTTCGTGGACCGGATCGCCAAGCTGGTGCCCTTCGAGCTCGGCATGACCCTGGAGAAGGCACTCGTCGACAGCGACGACCTGCGCGAGCTCTACGAGAGCGACGAGGAGGTGACCCAGCTCATCGACATGGCCCGCTCCCTGGAGGGCGTTGCCCGAAACGCGGGCAAGCACGCCGGCGGTGTGGTGATCGCCCCGGGCAAGCTGACCGACTTCACGCCACTCTACTGCGAGGCCGGCGGCGAGAACCTGGTCACCCAGTTCGACAAGGACGACGTTCGAGCAGGTGGGGCTGGTGAAGTTCGATTTCCTGGGGCTTCGTACCCTCACCATCATCGACTGGGCGGTCAAGGCGGTGAGCCGCCGCCTCGCCTCGGGCGAGCCGGCCCTGGACATCTCGCGCGTTCCGACCGATGACGACAAGTCGTTCCGGCTGCTCAAGAGTGCCGAGACCACCGCGGTGTTCCAGCTCGAATCCCGCGGCATGAAGGAGCTGATCAAGAAGCTGCAGCCGGACTGCTTCGACGACATCACCGCGCTGGTGGCGCTGTTTCGCCCCGGCCCACTGCAGTCGGGCATGGTGGACGACTTCATCAACCGCAAGCACGGGCGGGCCAAGGTCGAATACCCGCACCCGGACCTGGAGCCGATTCTCAAAGCCACCTACGGCGTGATCTTGTATCAGGAGCAGGTGATGCAGATCGCCCAGGTGCTTGCGGGCTACACGCTCGGCGGCGCCGACCTGCTGCGCCGGGCCATGGGCAAGAAGAAGCCCGAGGAGATGGCCAAGCAGCGGGCGATCTTCATGGAGGGCGCCCTCAAGCGGGGGGTCGAGGAGCAGACTGCCTCGTACATCTTCGACCTGATGGAGAAGTTCGCGGGGTACGGGTTCAACAAGTCCCACTCCGCCGCCTATGCCCTGGTGGCTTACCAGACCCTCTGGCTCAAGGCCCATCACCCGGCGGCCTTCATGGCCGCGGTGCTGTCCTCGGACATGGACAACACCGACAAGGTGGTCAACTTCATCGAGGAGTGCCGCTCCATGGGGCTCGGGGTGGAGCCCCCGGACGTCAACCGCTCGGACTACATGTTCACCGTCGCCGACGAGCGCACGGTGGTATACGGCCTGGGGGCGATCAAAGGGGTCGGGCAGGCGGCCATCGAGGGGATCCTGGCGGCGCGCGGCGGCGCGGGCCCCTTCAGGGACCTGTTCGAATTCTGCCGCCGCATCGACCTGCGCAAGGCCAACCGCCGGGTGCTCGAGACCCTGATCCGCTCCGGCGCCCTGGACGGCCTGGGGCCGAATCGGCGCACCCTGGCGATGCAGCTGCCCCTGGCGCTGAAGCTCGCCGAGCAGCACGAACAGAACCAGAGTGCCGGACAGAGCGATCTGTTCGGGGGGGGGCCGCCGAGCCCCCGGTGCCCGACGTCCAGCTGGTCCCCCCGGAGGACGAGGAGTGGGAGGACGAGCAGCGCCTCCAAGGCGAGCGCGAGACCCTGGGGCTCTACCTGACGGGGCACCCCATCGACCGTTATGCGACCGAGCTCGTCTCCGTGGTCAGCTCCCGGATCGGGGATCTGGCGCTGCCCGAGGAGGAGCGACGCTACGGCGCGCGCCAGCCCGTGGTGGTAGCCGGTCTGGTCATGGGGGTGCGCCACAGCCAGACTCCGCGCGGGCGCATGGGCTCGGTGGTGCTCGACGACCGCACCGGGCGCATCGAGGCCGCGTTGTTCTCCGAGGTCTACGAGGCTCACCGGGATCTGCTGGTGCAGGACAAGATCCTGGTGGTCGCGGGCAACCTGTCCCGTGACGAGTATCGCGGCGGCCTCGGCCTGCGCGTCGACCAGGTGTTCGAATTCGAGCAGGCGCGGGCGGCCTACGCCGCGCGGCTGCAGCTGTCTCTCGGCGCCGACTGGGCCGATGCCCGGGGGCTCGGGCCGCAGGCGCTGGCGGAGCAGCTGGCCGAGATCCTGGCCCCTTACCGAGGGGGACCCTGTCCGGTCACCGTCTCTTATCGCGGTCGAGGCGCACGCGCAGAGCTGGTCCTCGGCGACACCTGGCGGGCTCATCCCAACGACGAGCTGCTGCACCGTCTGTCGCGCTTCCTCGGCCTGGAGCGGGTGCAGGTGGATTACGATCGGCGCAGGATCGGGGGGACGAGGGGCGGATGATTCGCGATCGATGCGGTTCGTTCCTTGCCGGCATCCTGCGCAGCCCCTGGTGCATCGGCCGTTCTTTCAACCTAGCTGCCCGAGGGAGTTTGCGGGTGCCACGGCCCCCCGCTATGTAACTGAAAAAGGGGTTCCGGTATCATTCGTCGATGGACCTGAATTTCCTCGATTTTGAGCAACCTATCGCAGAGCTCGAGGCGAAGATCGAAGAGCTGCGCCTGGTCGGAGACGACGCCGAGGTCAACATCCAGGAGGAGGTGCAGAGGCTGCAGAACAAGAGCCGCAGCCTGACCGAGTCGATCTTCGCCAGCCTGACTCCCTGGCAGATCTCCCAGCTGTCGCGCCACCCGTTACGCCCCTACATGCTCGACTACACGAGCCGGCTGTTCGACGAGTTCCACGAGCTGCACGGCGACCGCGCCTTCGCCGACGACCACGCCATCGTCGGCGGTCTCGCGCGGCTCGATGGCCGCTCCGTGATGGCGATCGGGCACCAGAAAGGGCGCGACACCAAGGAGAAGATCTACCGCAACTTCGGCATGCCCAAGCCGGAGGGCTATCGCAAGGCGATGCGCCTAATGTGCACCGCCGAGCGGTTCAAGCTGCCGGTCCTGACCTTTATCGACACGCCCGGGGCCTACCCGGGGGTGGACGCGGAAGAGCGGGGACAGAGCGAGGCCATCGCCCGGAACCTGCAGATCATGTCGGGACTCAAGACCCCGGTCATCTGCACCATCATGGGGGAGGGCGGCTCCGGCGGGGCGCTGGCCATCGGCGTGGGCGACCGAGTCATGATGCTGCAGTACAGCACCTATTCGGTGATCTCGCCGGAGGGCTGCGCCTCGATCCTGTGGAAGAGTGCGGACAAGGCCTCCCTGGCGGCCGAGGCCATGGCCATCACCTCGGATCGGCTCAAGGATCTGGCGTTGATCGACGAGATCGTTCCCGAGCCCCTGGGGGGCGCCCACCGCGACCCCGATGCCGCGGCCCGCAGCCTCAAGGCTGCCCTGGTCGAGGCGCTCGACCGCATCGACGCCGTCTCCGTGGACAAGCTGCTCGAAAGCCGCTACGAGCGCCTGATGCGCTACGGTCAGTTCAGCGGCGGTTGACGCCGGTGGGCTGCCGACATCCGCTATTCCGCAGTAGGACAGTCCCATCTCATCGACAGGCGCCTACCCATCCTGTCCCAGGCCGCTCCCGATGGGCTTTTCCAGCGAACGACTCCTCGAATCCCTGACCCGGTTCTCTTGGCCCCGGCGATACCGCGTCGCTCTGAGCGGCGGGCTGGACTCCGTGGTGCTGCTGCATGCCCTGGCCACCCTGCGCGAGCGCCTGGGCGTTCCCGTAGACGCCCTGCACGTCCACCACGGCCTGCATCCCGATGCGGGGCGCTGGCAGCTGTTTTGCGAGCGTCTCGGCCGGGATCTGGGAGTCGGTGTCCAAACCCTGCGGGTCGACGTCGCGTCGGGCTCCGGCGAGAGCCCCGAGGCGGCCGCGCGGGAGGCCCGTTACCGTGCCCTGGCAACCCTGCTGTCCGAGGGCGATGTGCTGCTCAGCGCCCAGCACCGCGACGACCAGGCTGAGACCGTGCTGCTGCAGCTGCTGCGGGGTAGCGGGCCGAGCGGGCTGGCCGCCATGCCGGCCGAGGCGCCCTTGGGTGCGGGACGGCTGGTGCGTCCACTGCTGGGGTTTGGCCGAGCTGAGCTGCAGGCCTATGCGCGGGAGCAGGGATTGGCGTGGATCGAGGACCCCAGCAACGAGGACACCCGGTTCGATCGCAACTTCCTGCGTCGCGAGGTGATCCCGTTGCTGCGCCGGCGCTGGCCCGCCTTGGACCGGACGCTGTCGCGCAGCGCCGCGCACTGTGCCGAGGCCCAGGCGCTCATCGATTCCCTTGCAGACGCTGACCTCGCGCAGGCCGCCCGATCCGACGGCGGGCTCGAGCTGGCCGCCGTGGAGCGCCTGGCACCGCCGGGGGCGCGGGCGCTGCTGCGCCGCTGGATCCGCTCCCGAGGGCAGCGGGTGCCGGACTCGGCCCGCCTCGATCTGGTGCTGCGCGAGGTGGTTGGCGCCGCGTCGGACCGCAATCCCCGGGTGCACTGGTCCGGGGTGGAGATTCGGCGCTATCGGGGGGTGCTGTATCTGGAGACAGCGCGCGATGCTCCGCGCGTCACTGAAGGGCTTGAGTGGGACGGGCATTGCCCGCTGGTCCTGCCGGGCGGGGGTGCGCTGCACGCCGCCCGGGGTGTCGCGGGCGTGGACGCGGGGCTCTGGGCGAAGGAGCCGTTACGCGTGCGCTTTCGTGTCGGCGGAGAGCGCTGCCGCCCCCGGGGGCGTCGGCACAGCCAGACCCTCAAGCGCCTGTTGCAGGAGATCGGGGTGCCGCCCTGGGTCCGCGCGCGGGTCCCGTTGGTCTACGCAGGGCAGCGCCTCGTCGCGGTGGCAGACCTCTGGGTGTGCGAGCCGTTTCACGCCGAGGCGCCCCTCGGGGTGGGGCTGCGCTGGGAGCGCTGAGGATGGGCCGCGGATCGCGCGTCCGGCTCAGGCCGGACAGCCTGGCGCGCCGGCATCCAAGGACCGGAGCCGGGCTGAACCTGCTGCTGGCGGCTGCCCTCGCCCTGCTGGTGGTGGGTGTCTTCGCGCCGCTGCTCACCCTGGAGAAGTTCTTCGTCTTCTCCAACGAGGTCTCGCTCTACAGCGGCCTTGAGAACCTGGCCGGGGCGGGGGAGTGGATGCTCTTCGCGGTGATCCTCGGGTTCAGCGTTCTGCTGCCGCTGCTCAAGCTGGGGCTGCTGTTTCGGGTATGGAACCTGGAGCCGGCCGAGAGTGCTCGGCACCGCCGGCACGTGCGTTGGATCGCCCATTACGGGAAGTGGTCGATGCTCGACGTGTTCGTGGTGGCCACTCTGGTTGCGAGCGTGAAGCTTGGCTCGATCGCCGAAGTGAGGGTGGATTATGGGCTCTACGCCTTCGCCGCGTCGGTGCTGCTCGCCATGGCAGCGAACCAGTGGCTGCTGTGGATCGCGGGTCGATCCGCCCATTGAGCATTGCATCAGATAACGGCTGCGCCGCATCTGGCCTACGGGGTTCTCTTGGCGCGGCGAGCCGCGTTTGGCGGGATGCGCTTCGCTACGGGCTGTTGTCTGCTCTTTCGGTGCCAGCGGCTATCGCGAGCTGGAGCTCGCTCCTACAATCCCCGCCTACCGCCTACCGCCTACCGCCTACCGCCTACCGCCTACCGCCTACCGCCTACCGCCTACCGCCTACCGCCTACCGCGGCCTACTCCCCCATCGCCGCGCTGAGGCCGCCCTTGAGCACGTAGACGTCGAGCCCCTGATGGGCCATCACGAAGGCAGCCACGGCGCTGCGCTCTCCCGTGTCGCAGTAGACGATGTAGCTGCGGCCCTGGTCGAGCCTGGGCATTCTCAGACGCAGGAGATACAGCGGGATATTGAGGGCCCCTTTGATGTCGGAGAACTTGAACTCCTCCTCGGTGCGCACGTCGACCCGTGTGGCGCCCCGCTGGATGAGCTCGGAGGCCTGCCGCAGATCGATGCGGCGCAGCAGCGGCTGCTCCAGCAAGGCGTGGAAGCGCTCCTTGGACAGACGCATCAGACGGCCGTCGGTCAGCATGACGACGTCCGCGTTGCGGGGTGCCGAGGAGATCAGCGCCTCTTCCCCGAAGGCATCGCCCGGGCCGCGCGCCGCCAGCACGGTCTTTCTCGGACCCAGGGTACGGCTGACCTCGCAGCGCCCCTCGCGGATCAGATAATAATAGTCTCCGGGCTCACCTTGACGGATGATCTGCTGGCCGCGCTCGACCTGCAGCTCCTCCAGGGCGGCGAATAGCGCTTCCAGATTGGCACCGGGCAGGCGCAGGAATGCCGGCGTACGCAGCAGGGCCAGCAGCCACTCCCGGTCCTCCTCGGCGAAGCCCTCGATCTCGGCCACCTCGATCCCCGTGTCGGGCGGGGCGGTGAGGTGGTCCCAGGCAACCAGCTTCTCCAACAGCTGGCCGTCGATGCGCACCACCTGGGCGTCCGCCGATGTCACGTAGGCGCCGAACTGGCGCGGTTTGATGTTCGCGAGGGGGAAGCGTCCTTGCGCGTGTCCCGCCTGGATCCCGTAGCTGTAGCCGTTGCGGTCCTTGAGCACGACCTCGCCGGTCAGCAGGTAAACGGTGTCGCGATCCTCGTCGCCGATGGAGAACAGCCTGTCGCCCGCGCTGTAACGCTGCAGTTGGGCCGCAGAGGCCAGCGCGCCGAGGCTCTCCTCGTGCAGGGTGCTCAATGGTACCAGCCGGCGGAAACGTTCGAGGTCGAGCTCCATGGGGGGTCCTCGGGTGCGGGGCCGTCCAAAGCCTAAGGCAAGGGGGGCGCGTCAACAAGCGCCTGCCTCCCAGTTTCGGCAGTTGGCCGATTCGGGTAACATTCGCGCTTTCTTTCGAGCCGTCACGCCATGCAGGACATCAATCCGATCTCCAATAAAATCAGGGACCTGAGAGGGCGCGTAGAGTCCCTTAGGGGGTATCTTTGACTACGCGACCAAGAAAGAGCGCCTGACCGAGGTCCTGCGCGAGCTGGAAGATCCACACATCTGGAGCAACCCCGAGCGGGCCCAGGGGCTCGGCCGGGAGCGTGCTTCTCTCGAGCATGTCGTTGTCTCTCTCGACTCCCTGTCGGCGGGTATCGCCGATGCGGGCGATCTGCTCGACATGGCGGTCGACGACGGGGATTCGGACACGGTCGATGCCGTCGCTGCCGATGTCGACCGCTACGAGGCCCGGGTGGAGGAGCTCGAGTTCCAGCGCATGTTCTCCGGTGAGATGGATGCCTGCAACGCCTTCGTCGACATCCAGGCGGGCTCGGGCGGCACCGAGGCCCAGGACTGGGCCGAGATGCTGCTTCGCATGTACCTGCGCTGGGCGAGAAGCACGAGCTCAAGACCGAGCTGATGGAGGTCTCCGCCGGCGAGGTGGCGGGCATCAAGAGCGCCACGGTGCGCTTCGAGGGCGACTACGCCTTCGGCTGGCTGCGCACCGAGATCGGCGTGCACCGGCTGGTCCGCAAGTCCCCATTCGATGCGGGCAACCGGCGCCATACCTCGTTCGCGGCCGTGTTCGTCTCTCCCGAGGTCGACGACGAGATCGCGATCGAGATCGTTCCGGCAGACCTGCGGGTGGACGTTTACCGGGCGAGCGGCGCGGGCGGTCAGCACGTCAACCGAACCGAGTCCGCCGTGCGCATCACCCACAACCCCTCGGGCATCGTGGTGCAGTGTCAGAGCGAGCGCTCCCAGCACCAGAACCGCGACCGCGCCATGAAGCAGCTGCGGGCCAAGCTCTACGAGCTGGAGGTGCTCAAGCGCCGGGAAAGCCAGCAGGCTGTGGAAGATACCAAGTCGGACATCGGCTGGGGCAGCCAGATCCGCTCCTACGTGCTCGATCAGTCGCGCATCAAGGATCTGCGCACCGGAATCGAGGTAGGCAACACGCAGGCGGTGCTCGACGGCGAGCTCGATGGGTTCATCGAGGCAAGCCTGAAGGCGGGGCTGTGAGGGTGTAGGAGCGAGCTGGGGCTCGCTCCTACAACAATCTCTGCCCAGGGTTTATCCTCTTTCCCCTTGTCTACCGATTACCCAGCCCATGTCCGACCAAGCTCCTTCCGCCGACGCGATCATCGAACCGACCCAGGAATCCGACGACAAGCTCGTCGCCGAGCGCCGGGCCAAGCTCGATCGGCTGCGCCAAGAACAGCGGGTTGCCTTTCCCAACGATTTTCGCCGCAACGTAGTGGCGGGGGAGCTGCATGCGGAGTACGGCGAGCGCTCCCACGAGGAGCTGGAAGCGCTGGCCCAGCGGGTCTGCGTGGCGGGACGGCTGATGAGCCGCCGCGTGATGGGCAAGGTGAGCTTCTCCCACCTGCTCGACATGTCCGGCCGAATCCAGATCTTCATCCAGCGTGACACGGTCGGAGAGCCGGCCTACGAGCGCTACAAGAAGGACTGGGATATAGGCGACATCGTCGGCGCCGAGGGTGTGCTGTTCAAGACCCGGACCGGGGAGCTTTCGGTGCGCTGTGACAGCCTGCGCCTGCTCACCAAGTCGCTGCGTCCCCTGCCAGAGAAGTGGCACGGGCTGACCGACCAGGAGAGCCGTTACCGCCAGCGCTATCTGGACCTGATCGTGAACGAGGCGGCCCGCGAGACCTTCCGTACCCGCACGCGCATCGTGCAGCTCATCCGTCGCTATCTCGATGCGCGTGGCTTTCTCGAGGTGGAGACCCCGATGATGCAGGCGATCCCGGGCGGCGCGACCGCGCGGCCATTCGTCACGCGGCACAACGCGCTCGACATGGACATGTTTCTGCGCATTGCCCCCGAGCTCTATCTCAAGCGCCTGGTGGTCGGCGGTTTCGAGAAGGTCTACGAGATCAACCGCAATTTTCGCAACGAGGGACTGTCCACCCGGCACAACCCCGAGTTCACCATGCTGGAGTTCTACGAGGCCTACGCGGATTACCACGACCTCATGGACCTCACGGAGGCGATGCTGCGCGCCCTGGCCATCGAGGTTCGCGGTGGGACCACCGTCAGCTACCAGGGTGAGGAGTACGACTTCGGCCGGCCGTTCGCCCGGATGACGGTCAAGGAATCCGTCCTGCACTTCAATCCCGATATCAGCGAGACGGAGCTCGATGATCTCGATCTCGCCCGGGCCGTCTCGTCTCGCCTGCAGATCCCGCTGAAGGACTCCTGGGGTCTCGGCAAGGTGCAGATCGAGATCTTCGAGAAGACCGTGGAATCGCGTCTCAAGCATCCGACCTTCATCACGGCCTTTCCTACCGAGGTCTCTCCGCTTGCGCGGCGCAACGACGACGACCCCTTCGTCACCGACCGCTTCGAGCTCTTCGTCGGCGCTCGGGAGATCGCCAACGGCTTCTCCGAGCTCAACGATGCGGAGGACCAGGCCGAGCGCTTCCGCCAGCAGGTAGCGGAGAAGGAAGCGGGTGACGAGGAAGCCATGCATTTCGACGCCGACTACATCCGTGCCCTGGAGCACGGCATGCCGCCCACCGCCGGCGAGGGGATCGGCATAGACCGCCTCGTCATGCTGTTCACCGATTCGCCGTCGATCCGGGATGTTCTGTTGTTTCCCCACATGAGGCCCGAATAGCTTCGCCTCGGGCGGGCGCTTCACCGGCGATCGGCCCGCTCGGCAACCAGCGGCCGGTTGACGCGTGATCGACCCGGCGGCGGGTCTCCTGTGGCAGGCGGGCCGAGTGCATCGCAGGTCTGGCCCGTATAGGGCCGCGAGCGGCTCGGCTATACTTGCGCAGCCGGGTGAGGGGAGCTCGGCGGCCGGACCCGACCGGGCTGGCCGGTCAGGGGCCGTTAAGGCCGGAACAACTATCAGATAGCGGAGGAGGCAGGGCAAATGAATCTAGTGGGTGGGTTGGCCGCGCGTATCGGCATCCTTTGGATAGGCTCCGCCCTCCTGCTGCTCAGCGCAGCGGTGCAGGCAGAGGGCATCTATCGACCGTTCATCGTTGCAGACACCTCCGGCACGACCCTCGACGAAGCGGTCGCGGCTGTAAAGACCAAGCTCCAGGGCGGCGGGCTGCAGATCCTCGGACAGTACTCCCCCTATCCCGATGGATCGGCCGTCATCATCGGGACCACCAGTCCGACGCTGCTCAAGGCGGCGGCCAAGGACCAGTACGGCGGGTTTGGCGCCGTGGTGCGCGTTGCCGTGACGAACGACGACGGGTCGATCGAAGTGACCTACGTCAACCCCATGTACATGGGTTTTGCGTACCACATCGGCGACCTGTCCGCCGTGGCGGCCGAGTACAGCAAAGCCCTGGGCAATCAGGGCAGCTTCGGGGCCAAGGGTCTCTCGCCCAAGGAGCTCGAGTCCTACCATTACATGATGCTCATGCCTTATTTCGAGGACACCAAGGCCATCGCCAGCTTCGACAGCCATGCGGATGCGGTGCGCCGGCTCGAGGCGGCGCTGGCGGATCCCGCCTCGGACATGTCCGCGGTCTGGAAGGTCGACGTCGACGCCGACCACACGGCGTTCGGCGTCCAGCTGCATCGCGGCAAATGGGCCGGCGGGCGGATCCAGAAGATCATGCAGAGCCTGGATACGGGGACCCCGAAATCCACCGCGTCCCTGCCCTGGGAGCTGCTGGTCAGCGGCAAGAGCGTCGTCTACCTGCCGGGCAAGTACCGTATTGCCATCATGTTTCCGGACCTTACCATGGGCACCTTCATGAAGATCGCCGAGGTGCCCGACGACATGGCGGCGAGCGCCGAGAGTCTCGCCGAGCTGATGCGCAAGAAATGATCCTGCCGATCGGAGCCGAGGCCTGACCGAGGCCCCGCGCCCTGCGCGGGGCCTGCGTTTCAGAGGAAGTACGCCTTGGCGACGTATTGATCGACCAGTCGCGCCCACCCGGCGGATCTCCTGCACCAGCCCCTTGCCCGGCAGGTCGAGGGGATGGGCCTTGCCGGCGAAGATCGCCTGCAGAGGACCGCGGACCTCGGCCAGGGAGCGTAGCCGCACCAAGCCCGTGAACAGCAGGCTGACCGCGACCATCGGCGGGCCCAGATCGGCGGCGGAGCGGGAGGTGTCGCCGGCGAGAATGCCCAGGCCATCGGCGTCGGTGGGAATGGCATCGGGCAGGCCGATCTCCATGGAGAAACAGGCGATGCGCGGTTTGTCGTCCGTCGGTCATCACCCGCCTGAAAATGGTCGGCAACCCGCTTCCAGGGTAGTCTAATGGACCCGCTGGCGGGAGTGCCGGGCGGGGCGACCTGCAACTTTGGCGTCGCTCCCGGGTCAAACCCGCGGCGGCCTGCCGACAGCGACAGGTTTCATATACTATGTGCCCTCTCGTTCCGGCTCGACGCGGCACCGGAGCGAGCCCCAATAAACAGCTAGGTGAGGAGGAGCTGACCGGTGATTCCCGAAATTGGCCATTTTGCTTTGATCCTCGCCCTGTGCGTGGCGATCGTGCAGGCGTTCCTTCCCCTGGTGGGTGCCCATCGCAGGATAACCGCCTGGATCGGGCTGGCGCGCCCCGCGGCCTGGACGCAGTCCGCGCTGGTGGCAACCGCCTTCGGATGTCTGGTCTGGTCGTTCCTGGCCAACGATTTCACGGTGGCCTACGTGGCGAGCAATTCCAATACCGACCTGCCGTTCATCTATAAGATCTCGGGGGTCTGGGGTGCCCACGAGGGGTCCCTGCTGCTCTGGTCCCTGATCCTCTGCGTCTGGACCTCGGCCGTCGCGCTGTTCAGCCGAAGCGTGCCGGAGACGATGGTGGCGCGTGTGATCGGGGTCATGGGCCTGGTGAGCATTGGTTTCCTCCTGTTCATGCTGTTTACCTCCAACCCCTTCGAGCGCCTGGTGCCGGCGCCGGTTCAGGGGCGTGATCTGAACCCCCTCCTGCAGGACCCGGGGCTCGCCGTCCACCCGCCGATGCTCTACATGGGCTATGTGGGCTTCTGCGTGCCTTTCGCTTTTGCCATCGCCGCCATGCTGGGTGGGCGCCTGGACGCTGCCTGGGCCCGCTGGTCGCGGCCCTGGACCAATGTCGCCTGGCTGTTTCTGACGGTCGGGATCGCGCTGGGCTCCTGGTGGGCCTATTACGAGCTCGGCTGGGGCGGCTGGTGGTTCTGGGACCCGGTAGAGAACGCCTCGTTCATGCCCTGGCTGGTGGGTACCGCCCTGATGCATTCTCTGGCGGTGACCGAAAAGCGCGGCGCGTTCAAGGCCTGGACGGTGCTGCTGGCGATCTTCGCCTTTTCGTTGAGTCTGCTCGGTACCTTCCTGGTGCGCTCCGGGGTGCTCACCTCGGTACACTCCTTCGCGGCCGATCCCAAGCGCGGCTTGTTCATTCTGATATTCCTGACCACCGTGGTGGGAGGCTCGCTGCTCCTGTACGGGCTGCGGGCGGCCGTGGTCAAGAGCGACGTTGGCTTCCGCCTGTTCTCCCGGGAGCTCGGCCTGCTCTCCAACAATCTGCTGCTGGTGGTGATCGCCGCGATGGTGCTGCTGGGTACCCTCGCGCCGCTGGTAGTGGACTTTCTCAACATGGTCGATCCGTCCCTGGCGTTGCGTAAGATCTCGGTCGGGTTCCCCTGGTTCAGCTTCATGTTCGTGATCTTTGCGATACCTCTGGCGCTGATGATCGGCGTCGGCCCCACCACTCGGTGGAAGACCGACGAGCCCGCCCGGCTCTGGCGTGTACTGCGATGGCCCGCGCTGGCGGCCGTCGTGCTCGGCGTCACCTTGCCGGCGATCTGGGGACCGGCCTTCCACTGGCAATCCGCCCTGGGGATCGCCATTGCCTCCTGGGTGGTCCTGGTCACCCTCAATGGCGTACGCGAGCGGATGGCCGGGCCGCGCGGGCTCGCCGGCATTCCGCGGGGCTACTGGGGCATGGTGCTGGGGCACATCGGCGTGGGCGTGTTCACGGTCGGGATCACCCTGGCCTCGATGTACACCGTCGAGAAGAATATCCGCCTGGGCCCGGGCGAGAGCTTCGAGCTGGGCGCATACACCTACACGTTCCACGGGGTCACCTCGACCCTGGGTCCGAACTACAAGGCCCATCGGGCCCACCTGACGGTGACCCAGGGTGGTCGGGAAGTGGCGGAGATGTATCCCGAGAAGCGGGTCTACAACGTGCAGACCATGCCGATGACCGAGGCGGCCATCGATGCCGGGCTGACCCGGGATCTGTTCGTCGCCCTCGGTGACTCGCTCGACGACAAGGGAAGCTGGGCGCTGCGCATCTCCGAGAAACCGTTCGTGCGCTGGATCTGGCTGGGCTGCTTGATCATGGCCGTGGGTGGGGCGGTGAGCGCCACCGACCGGCGCTATCGGCAGCAGGCTCGGCGCGCGGCGCGCGTACCCGCGGGCGCGGCGCTGGGGAGGGCTTGATGAAGCGTTGGGGTGTCTTCATCGGCTTCCTGCTCGTGGCCGCACTGCTCGCCGGCGGCATCTTCATGGCGGGGCGCGATCCGGGTTTTGCCCGCAAGCTGCCCTCGGTGCTCATCGGCAAGCCGGTGCCGAATTTCAAGCTGCGGCAGCTGCTCGATCCGACCAGTACGGTCAGTGCGGCCCAGTACAAAGGGCGGGTCTGGCTGCTCAATGTCTGGGGCTCCTGGTGCCAGGAGTGCTGGCGGGAGCAAGGCTTCCTCAGCGACCTGGCGCAACAGCACAAGGTGGTGATCGTCGGGATCGACTGGCGGGACCAGGACGCAGACGCCAAGGACATGCTGCACCGGGCGGGCAACCCCTACGTGGCGATCGGGGTCGACCCCCACAGCGATGCAGTGATGAATCTCGGTGTGTACGGTGCCCCCGAGACCTTCGTGATCGACAAAAAGGGGGTGATCCGGCACAAGGTGATCGGTGCCGTGACGCCCGAGGTCTGGGAGAGCCAGGTCGCCCCGCTGATCCGACGCCTGGAGGGCGAGAGCTGAAATGAGACCCCGATGGTTGATTTTGCTGTTCTTCTTCGCCTCTGTTGCTCAGGCGGGGATAGATGTCTGGACGTTCTCCAGCCCGGAGCACGAGGCCCTTTACAATCGGCTGACCCACGAGCTGCGCTGTACCGTCTGTCAGAACGAGAACATTGCCGCCTCCAATGCCGAGCTGGCGGGGGATCTGCGGCGCAAGACCTACCAGATGGTGACTGCGGGACAGAGTGAGAAGGAGATCCTGGACTATATGGTCGCTCGCTACGGCGATTTCGTGCTGTATCGCCCGCCCTTCGATCTGGAGACGTCGGTGCTCTGGCTGGGCCCCTTCATCCTGCTGGTGATCGGGGTCGTCGTGCTGCTCAGGGTGGCTCGCCGGCACACCGGCAGCGGCACCGCCGGCCCGTCTCCTGCGGAGCTGCAGCGCGCCGCCCGCCTTCTTGAAGCAACGGACGAAGAGCCCAAGTCATGAGTGCATTCTGGTCTATCGTCGCCGCCATGCTCGTGGCGGTTCTCGGTCTGCTCGCCGCGGCCCTGCTGCGTCGGCGTAACCTGCGCGGGCTTGACCGGAACCAGCAGAACGTGCGCATTGCCCGGGAGCGCCTGGCGGAGCTGCAGGCCGAGCACCAGCGGGGCGAGCTTTCCGATGAGACTTTCGACCAGGAGAAGATCGAGCTCGAGCAGACCCTGCTGAGCGACCTGGACGGGAGCAGCTCCGGGGCCGTGCATGGCTCCTCCTTGCCCGGGCGGCTGACCACAGGAGGGCTCCTCGTCTTGGTGCCCCTCGTCGCGATCGGTCTCTATCTGGCCCTGGGCGCTCCGCAGTACATGGATAAGAGCGGTCCCGGTGCCGGCGCGGACGAGGCACCGATGCTGGCACACAACGGCGAGGGTCTCCCCCCCATCGAGGAGCTGGTCGGCAAGCTCGAAGAGAAGCTCAAGGCGAATCCGAACGACCCCAGCGGCTGGTATCTGCTGGGGCGTACCTATAGCACCATGCATCGCTACGCCGACGCCGTGAAGGCGTACGAGAAGGTCCTCTCCGTGGTAGGCGATAACCCCAAGGTCATGGTTGCGCTCGCCGATTCCCTGGCCATGACCCAGAACGGAGACATGGCCGGCCGCCCCGCCGAGCTGGTCGCAAAGGTCCTCAAGCAGACCCCGAACGACCCCACCGCGCTCTGGCTCGCCGGGATGGCGGCCGAGCAGAGCGGCAATCTCGAGCAGGCCCTCGATTACTGGAAGAAGCTTTACCCGCTGGTTGCGTCCGACGCGGATTCCCAGAAAGAGGTTCGCACCATGATGGAGGCGGTCCAGACCAAGCTCGGGCGCCCGGTTTCGGATCTCAAGCTCGCCGAAGCGGCACCTGCCGCCATGTCCCCCGGCCCGGGGACACCGGCCTCGGCCGGGGGGCGCTCGATTACGGTGAAGGTCAGCCTGGATCAGTCGCTTTCGGGGCGCGTGAGCCCCTCCGACACCCTGTTCGTGTTCGCGCGGGCGGTCAGCGGTCCGCCGATGCCCCTGGCAGTGGCGCGAAAGAAGGTCTCGGATCTGCCGCTCACAGTGACCTTGGACGATTCGATGGCGATGATGCCGGCCATGCGCCTGTCCAAGTTCGATCAGGTGAGCGTGACCGCGCGGATCTCCAAGTCGGGGCAGCCCATTGCCTCGAGCGGTGACTTGCAGAGCGATCCGGTTACCGTGGGGCGCGACCAATCCGGGCCGCTGGCGCTGGTGATCTCCCAGGCGGTGCCCTGAGGGGCGCCTGGGTTTTCGCGCGGAGCGCCGGGCGCTGGCCGGGATTGTGGCAAATGAATCGATTGAGGCCCGCCGATTGCAGGCGAGGGCCCTGACCGATCGGGGAGACCGACGTTTGTCCGAATCGCAAGCCCGGCAGTTACGCATCCTCATCGTGGAAGATGAGGCGATCGGTGCCATGTACCTTCAGCAGACCGTCGAGGTGATGGGCCATCGGGTGATCGGGGTCGTCGACAACGGCGAATCGGCGATCAAGGTCTCTCTGGGGGAGCGCCCGGACCTGGTGCTGATGGATATCCGCATCCGCGGCGATATCGACGGGGTGATCGCCGCTTACTCGATCAAGGCCTCCACCGCCATCCCGTCGATCCTGATCAGCGCCTACGGCGAGAACGAGATCCGGCAATACCGCAACGTGCGCGAAGACTTCGTCTTCCTGCGCAAGCCGGTGCCCGAAGAGGAGCTGCGCCGGGCGATCGAAGGGTTGTTCCTGCCGGCCGTTGCCGAACCCGAGTCGGCCCCGCCTGCCTGACTCAGCCCGTAGGGCGGGAAAGCGAAGCGCATCCCGCCGAAAAAGCGCATCCCGCCGAACCCGAGTCGGCCCAGCCTGTCTGACTCAGGCGTTGTCAAACCCGTAGGGCAGCGGCCTGAAGCTCAGCCGGGGTCCGTCCGGGGCGCGCAGGTGCACGTCATCGGCCTCGGCGCTCAGGATCTCCACCACCGCGAGCAGGTCATAGCCCCCTTCGGGGGTCGGCCCGGCGTCCACCACGCGCCCTGCGCCCTGGCCCGAGACGCTGCCGGCGGCGAACAGCTCGTCCCCGGCCCGGGGTGCGGTCCCGGGCTCGGTGTGGGCGAGATACATGCGCCGCTTGAGCTTGCCGAGGTACTGCATTCGGGCCACCACCTCCTGTCCGGTGTAGCAGCCCTTGCGGAAGCTCACCCCGTCCAGCAGCTGCAAGTTCGCCATCTGGGGCACGAAGGCCTCGACGGTCTCCGGGCGCACCGTGGGCAGGCCCGCGCGGATGTCCAGCAGCGCCCAGTACCCCGGCTCGATCGGCGTCGCGGGGCCATCCAGTGCCTCCCAGAGGCGGCGGATCGGCTCGATGGGCCCCACCAGCTCGAACCTTGGCGTCGGGTCGGGGATGCGCAGGCAGCTGAGCTCGCCGCTGCGGGTAACCTCGTTGGGGCTCGAGGGCACGGCACCGATCTGCCGGGCGAGCAGATCCGGCGCGCAGTCGCCGCTGAGACCGATGCGGATCAATTCCTCGCTGGCGTCGCGCAGCTCGGCCTTCGCCCTGAGTACGTACATCCTCAACCGCTTGAGAACGGACGCCAGCAGCTCAACCGGCAGCTGCAGGTAAATCGCCTCGCCTCTACGCAACAGCCGGAAGCTGGCGAGCATCCGCCCCTTGGGGCTGCAGTGGCTGGCCATCAGGCTGCGCCCCTCCGTTACCTGGGTGGCATCCTGGGTGATCTGCCCCTGCAGGAAGCTCACGGCCTCCGGTCCTTCCACCGCGATCAGACCCAGATGAGACAGGTCGAAGAGCGCGCACGCGGGCGGCTCGGTGCTGTCGTCGAAACGGACGCCGCCGTCCTCGTCGATCCGGGCGGCGCGGCTCTCGAGGAATTCTTTCCACTCTGGGCTCATGATCGGCGGCTTCTCTGAAAGGCGGTTCTATGGCTGCAAGAATGCTGGGGGCCGCGAGCCCGTACGTCAAGCCGGGAGCGCGTTCTTGACCCCTGCCGTAGCCCGGATGAACGGAAACGGAATCCGGGAACGCGACTTTGGCGGGCGCCACGAGGTTCGGGTGGTTCCCTGGGACGGCGCAGAGGGTATCATACGCACCCCCGCAATCGCCCTTGCCCCCCGCGACCATGGCCTCGACCTTATCGAACGGCAGCCTCGTGCTCTACAAGACCCGCCCTGCGCGGGTGATCGCCGTGACCGACAAGATCGAGATCGAGCTGGAGAGCGGCAAGGTCAAGCGGGTCCGCGACCGCGACGTCAGTCTCCTTCATCCCGGTCCGGTCGGAGGCCTGGGCGACCTGCACGTCGGGGGCGGAGCGGTGGACGAAGCCTGGGCCCTGCTGGAGGGCGCCGGCACCCAGATCCGGGAGCTCGCCGAGCTGGTGTACGGCGATTACACACCGGCCAGCGCCTGGGCTGCCTGGGAGCTGGTCGCCGACGGACTCTACTTCGAGGGATCGCCCGATGCCATCCAGACGCGGTCTGCTGCGAGGGTCCAGGCGGACCGTGCGGCCCGCGAGGCCAAGGCCGCCGCCGAGTCGGCCTGGGATGGGCTGCTGCAGAGGCTGCGCGCCGGCCGGATCGACCCGTCGGATCGGGACGCCCTGGCCGAGGTCGAGCGCCTCGCCTACGCCCGCAGCGACAGCAGCCGGATCATGCGGGCGCTGGGTTATCCCGAGACCCCGGAGGGGGCCCACCGGCTGCTGGTTGCGGTCGCGTTCTGGGAGTCGACCCACAACCCTCATCCGGGGCGGCTCTCGGTGGGCCTGGCGGCGCCCGATCTGGGCGTTCCCGATCTGCCGGAGGACCCCCGCCTCGATCTCACCCATCTGCCCGCCTTCGCGGTCGACGACGAGGGCAACGAGGACCCGGACGATGCCCTGAGCATCGACGGCGATCGGCTCTGGGTGCACGTCGCCGACGTGGCCGCGCTGGTGGCCCCGGGCGGTGCGGTGGACTCGGAGGCGCGGGCCCGCTCGGCCAACCTCTACCTGCCCGAGCGGATCGTGCCCATGCTGCCCGAGGAGGTCACGCGCCGGCTGGGCCTGGGGCTCGCCGAGGTCTCCCCGGCGCTGTCCTTCGGGATGGGGCTCGATGCCGACGGGCGGGTGGTGGACGTCGAGATCCGCCCCAGCTGGGCTCGGGTCACGCGCCTGACCTACGCCCAGGCCGAAGAGCGATTGAGCGAGGCCCCCTTCGCCAGGATCCAGTCGCTGACCCGGAGGTTCCGGGAGCGCCGCCTCGAGGGAGGGGCGTCCACGCTCGACCTGCCCGAGGTGAGCGTCCGCGTCGTCGGGGGCGAAGTGCACATCCGCCCGCTGCCGCGCCTGCGTAGCCGCGAGATGGTGACCGACGCCATGTTGATGGCCGGCGAGGCGGCGGCGCGGTTCGCCCTGGAGCGCGGGTTGCCCATCCCGTTTGCCACTCAGGCCCCACCGGATGAGTGCCGCACCCCGGCCAGCCTCTCGCAGATGTACGCCTACCGACGCCTGTTCAAGCCCAGTCAGGCGAGCCTCTTCCAGGCCCCCCACGCGGGGCTCGGACTGGAGGCCTACGCCCGCGCGACCAGCCCGCTGCGCCGTTATGCCGATCTGCTCGTACACCAGCAGATCCGGGCCAGCGTGCTCGGCCGCGAGGTGCTGGGGGCGCCCGTCCTGGGCGAGCGCATCGCCGCGGCCGAGGCGATGAGCGGCACCGTGCGCAAGGCCGAGCGCCTCTCCAACCAGCATTGGAAGCTGGTCTATCTGAGCCGGCATCCGGGCTGGCGCGGCGAGGCCCAGGTGGTGGACGCGGACGATCGCAAGCTCACGGTCCTCATCCCCGCGCTGGCCATGGAGACGCGCATCCGGTCGCGGGCGAATCTCGGGCTCGATGCGAGGGTTGGGCTGAGCGTGCGGCAGGTCGACCTACCGGAGCAGGCCGTCCAATTCCGCATCCTTGATCCGGCCCCGTGACCTAGGCGCGAACTTTGCGATACTCTGAGGCACCGCGGCTCGCCGGAGCTGGCGCTCGATACGGGAGGATGCGCATGGCAGGACAGACCGACAGCAAGCCCCTCGGCTTCTCGGAGCTGCAGGGACCCGTGCAGGACTTCTTCGCCTTCTGCACGGAGGAGAAGGATCGGCAGCGCAACAGCGGCGAGCCCTTCGACGAAGAGGCCTTCGACGCGGCCGTGGAGATCGTCAACCGCAAGTTGCGCGCCTTGGTCGGAGAGGACGCCTGATGATCATCACCGATCTGTCCGCAAAGAACGTCCTCAAGTACGCCAGCTTGGAGCTGCAGGATCTGCCCTTACAGGGCATGATCGCCGTCAGCGGTCAGAACGAATCCGGCAAGAGCACGATCGGCGAGACGCTCTGTTTCGCGCTGTTCGGCCGTACCTTCTCGCTCGGCCCTGACGATCTCGACAAGGTCATCCGCTGGGGCGAAACGAGCTGCCAGGTCAGCTGCAGCTTCCAGGTCGATGGGCGGGGCCACTACGAGGTCGCCCGATTCCTCGACAACGACGGCAATCACAGTGCCCGGCTCAATGAGGTTGGCAAGGAAGGGGCGCCGCTCGCGCGCGGCGTCGGCCCGGTCGACGAGGCGCTCTACGATCTCATCGGCTTCGATTTCGACGAGTTCGTCGATTCCTTTTATCTTGCGCAGCGCGAGATCACCACGCCCCATCCGCACAGCCACACGGTCAAATCGATGGCGGGAATCGCGGCGCTGGAATACGTGGGCGGCGAGATCGCCGCGGAGATCAACGAAGCGCAGCGTGCCATCAACGACGCCGAAGCCGATATCTCCGACATCGGGCGCCAGCTCGCGGACCTGGCCGTCGAGGACGGCCGTCTGGTGGGTCTGGCGGCCAGCCGGCAGGCCGGGGCCGAGGAATGCGCCGGTATCGAGGCCCAGATGGGCGCCCTGGAGCAGGCGGGCACCGACTACCGGGATACGCTTCCGGTCATTCGCAAGGCGGCGGCCGCCCGTCGCTCCAGCATTCTGCTCGGGCTTCTGGTCCTGGTCCTCGCCGCCGGCCTGGGCGGCGCCTGGGCCGCGCTGACCCAGATCCCCGACCATCCTTACAGCGAGCTCCTGGCCCGCATGCTCAGACTCGAGGTGCCGGGCTGGAGTGCCGATCAAGTGCCGATGCTGGCCTACGCGGGTGCGGCCTTTGGCCTGGTCGGGCTGCTGCTGATCGTCCGCAGCGTGCGGCTCAAGGGCCGCATTTCCCGGCTCTCCCAGGCAGGCCCCGCTTTGGTCGAGCAGCTCGACGCGGTTCCGTGGGCACTGGCGGGGGGCGCCGGCGAGGCCGAGTCGCGCGCCGCCACCGGGCCGTTGACCGAGCTGTCGCCCGACGGCGAGGTGGACGACAGCGAGCTGGTAGAAGAAGCGGAGAGCCGTGCCGAAGAGGCAGTGGCCGAGCCAGCGCGGGCCGAGCCGGTCCCGGATCACCGGTACACCCTGACCCGGTCGCGCATCGCCGAATGTCGGGCCGGCGAGTCGGAGGTGCGGGACCTCGTGAGCGCCGAGCTGGCCTCCTTGCGCCACAGCGTCCGGATCTGCCAGGGCCGGGTGGTGCGTCTGGACCAGGCCATCGAGCTGGAGAAGGACCGCCTGGCGCGGGCCGAGCGGCTGCACGGCGTGCAGACCGATCTGCATGCCACGGTCGCGGGGTATCGCCGGCGGGTGGATCTGCGTGAGCTTTCCCGGGAGCTGCTTGCCGGGGCGAGCCGCAGCATGTCCCAGCGCTTCAATCACGAGCTGCGCAATCTGGTCGGGCGCACGCTGCCGTTGTTCACCGACGGGCGCTACGAGCACCTGCAGATCGACGAGGACCTGCAGGTCCGGGTGTTCTCCAACGAGAAGCGCGATTACATGGATCTCGACGAGATCTCCAGCGGCACCCAGCGCCAGATCATGCTCGCGCTTCGCCTCGCGCTCGCCCAGGAGCTGGTCAACAGCACCGCGCTGGGCAAACAGTTCGTGTTTCTCGACGAGCCGTTCGCGTTTTTCGACGACGAGCGCACGCGCACGTCGATCAAGGTGTTGCCGCGCCTCAGTGACGAGCTCAGCCAAGTGTGGATCTCCTCCCAGGCGTTCCCGCTGGACGCCGAATTCGCGCTGCACATCCGTTGCGCCCGCCAGCTCGACGGCATTGCCGAGGCCGATTAGGTCTGTATCGGTGGGAGCGGTGTTCCTGCCGCGATCAGGGCCGGGGTCTCCGTAGGACGAGCTCCAGCTCGCGATGATCGGGGAGCGGCTGCGCCGGCGGGTCTCGGAGCCCCCGATTCCCGTGGGGGCGCCCTTGCTGCGAGTGACCCTCAGCGTCGGGGTGGCGGCCCATCCCGAGGCCGCGGCGGTTACGCTCGAGGACCTGGTGCGTTCCGCCGATGAGGCGCTCTATGCGGCCAAGGCCGCGGGCCGCGACCGCGTGGTCGTGGCACGACCGGCGGAGGGATCGACACCCGCCGCGCGTCGCAGGGCCGCCAACCGCACCGAGCCGGCGGCAGCGACTGTGCGCGACGAGGCTTCCACCGGGACTGCGGTACAGGGAGCCGGCCGGTCCGGTTGAGTCGGGGCCGCGGTGGCCTGCTGAAGCGCAAAGCGCACCCCAGCCGCCAGCCGGTACCCTCGGCGAATGCCCAACGACCGACGCGCAATCGTTCCCGGCGGCACCTTCTTTTTCACCGTTTGCCTGCTGCAGCGCGATCGCAGTCTGCTGGCCGAGCATATCGACCATCTGCGCGAGGTCATCGTCCGAGCCAAGCGCCGGCGCCGGTTCCACATCGACGCCATCGTGGTCTTGCCGGATCACCTGAATTGCATCTGCACCTTACTACCGGGAGACGCTGATTTCTCGAGCCGTTGGCACGCCATCAAATCGCGGTTCGCGGCGCGCGTCCCAGCCGACGAGAGCCTGTCAGCCCGGCGCATTGACAAAGGCGAGCGCGGCATCTGGCAGCGTCGGTTCTGGGGGCACCTCATCCGCGATGAGCGGGACTTTCGGAGCCCGCCGAAAAGCGAAGCGCATCCCGCCGCGCATGTCTGCGCAGCCGCCGTTTCTAGGTTGAAGGATTGGCGCCGTGCCGCGGATAATCAGGCTTTGCCCTTTGACGGGCCGTGCTCGATTCATCCCCGAGTCGACGTGACCACGCACACCCGAACCGACGACACCGACCTGCTGATCGCGACTCTGCCCGAGTCCTTGCGCAAGGCAGTCGCGCGTCTGCCTAAAGAGCAGCTGCTGGAGGTGGTGCTGGATCTGGGGCGAGCCGCTCAGGCGCGGGTGCTCGAAGGCACCCTGGTGGTGGGCGAGGCGCCCCTGACTCGGGCCGACCTCGACCTGGTGCTCCGGGCCGTCGGCGAGCTCGGCGGCGACAACCGTGCGGGCATCGAGGGCACCCTGCACCGCATCTCCGCGATGCGCAACCGTCGCGGCGAGGTGGTGGGCCTGACCCTGCGCGTGGGTCGCGCCGTGTACGGCACCATCGATCTGATCCGCGATCTGGTGGAAGGCGGGCGCAGCGTCCTGCTGCTGGGCCGCCCGGGGATCGGCAAGACCACCAAGCTGCGCGAGGTCGCGCGGGTGCTCGCCGATGAGCTCGCCAAGCGCGTGATCGTCGTCGACACCTCCAACGAGATCGGCGGCGACGGGGATGTCCCGCATCCCGCGATCGGCTCGGCAAGACGCATGCAGGTGGCCTACCCGGAGCGCCAGCACGCGGTGATGATCGAGGCCGTGGAGAACCACATGCCCGAGGTCATCATCGTCGACGAGATCGGCACCGAGGCCGAGGCGCTGGCCGCGCGCACCATCGCCGAGCGCGGTGTGCAGCTGATCGGCACCGCCCACGGCACCACGCTCGCCAATCTGCTGCAGAACCCCACGCTCTCCGATCTGGTGGGCGGGGTCCAGACCGTGACGCTCGGTGACGAGGAGGCCCGGGTGCGCGGCACCCAGAAGACCGTGAGCGAGCGCAAGCGCCCTCCGAGCTTCGACGCCGTGGTGGAGATCGTGGACCGTGAGGAGGTCATGGTGCACGCCAGCACCGCCACCGCGGTGGACCGCCTGCTGCGCGGCCGCGATCCCGGTGGGGTGCGGCGCAGCCCCGAAGGCGCGGCCGAGCTCCCGATCCGGCTTGCGGCAGCTCCGGATGTCTCCGAGGCCGCGCCGGCCGAGCCCTTCTCTTCCCAAGGACTAGAGGGCGCAGTGCGCATCTGGCCCTACGCCCTGAGCCCCGTGAACGTGGAGAAGGCCGTGCGCGAGCTGCGCCTGGATGCGCGCGTGGTGCGCCAGCCCGAGCGGGCGAACCTGATTCTCGGCCTACGGGCCCGCGAGGAAGACCTAAGGCTCAAGCGCATTCTGCGTGCCACCGGCGTGCCCTTGCATTCGGTCAAGAAGAACTCGGCGACTCAGATCCGCCGCTTGCTGCAGAATCTCTTCAACGTGATGCCCGGGGTCGACGATGCGGAGGTCAACGAGACGGTGCGCGAGACCGAAGCGGCCATCCAGCGGGTGCTCGAAGAAGGCATGCCGGTGGAGCTGCATCCGCGCCCCTCGGCCCTGCGCCGGCTGCAGCACCGCATCGTTGCGCGCCACTTCCTGATGGCCGAGAGCATCGGCAGTGAGCCCCAGCGCCGGCTGGTCATCCACCCGCAGATCTGACCCGCAGCGGCAGGCGACATGGCGTAGCGGTGGCCCCCGTCGCGCGCGGACGTGCCCTTCGAGCTCAGGTTTCCCTGCTGTCGCATTGCATTTGATGCTGAGGCACAGAGGGCGCCCCACGGCGACGCGAGAGAGGGTTGACGGCCGCAAGAGTGCTGCGGGATAATCGGCGACCTCCTTAGGGAGGGCGATAGAGGGACGATGGGCGGGCAGGTTTGCGTGCCCGAGTGTTGTCGGCTGGGTAGACGGAGGAACATCCGGGCTCGTCGCCAAAAAAGGTCTGTGCGTCTCGTCGCTTGGCGTTGGTGGCAGCTCTCAGTACGGCATTTCGCTCCGTCGCCCGATTGTCGGGGCCCTGTCTACGGCGCAACAGCCAAGTATGGCGCGCCCTTTACAGTCATCGGCAAATAAAATGGGAGCTGCGTGAGCCGGTTCGCGATCATTCTGCTCACGATTGCGGCATTCTCGGCAGCTGCTGGACAACTGTTGTTCAAGATCGGCGCTCGCGGACGTCAGGACTGGGTTGCGTTCGTGAATCCCGCAATTGTTTCAGGGCTCGCCTTGTACGGTATGAGCACCCTGGTATGGATCTACGCCCTGTCGTTTGAGAAGCTCGTCAACGTCTACGCCTTTACCGCACTCACGTTCGTTCTCGTCTACCTCGGGGGCGCCCTCTTGATTGGCGAGAGGATCTCTGCTGGCGCAGGCATAGGGATCGGGCTGGTTCTCGCAGGGCTGTATCTGATCACCAATCAAAATGCCTGACGGAGAGGCGCGGCGAGTCATGGTCCACAAGCGCGGTGCCCCGGTTCTGGCAATCGCCGTACCGTGCTTCAACGAGGAAGAGGTTCTCGAAGAGGCCGCCTCCCAGTTATTGAGCCTACTCGACCGCCTACTGGAGTCCCAGAAGGTAGCTCCCGCCAGCTATGTCTGTTTTATCGATGATGGAAGCTTCGACAAGACCTGGTTCCTGGTTGAAGAATTGGCGAAATCCGATAGCCGAATTCACGGCATCAAGCTCTCGAGAAATTGCGGGCATCAATACGCCTTGCTGGCGGGTCTCCTTACGTTGCAGGCCGACGCGGTTGTCAGCATAGATGCCGACCTCCAGGACGATGTCGAGGTGATCGAAGAAATGGTCGATGCTCACGCCGACGGTTACGACATCGTCTACGGAGTGAGAAGCGACCGACGGTCGGACAATTTCTTAAAGCGGTTCACTGCCGAAGCGTACTATCGACTCCTGCGGCTGATGGGTGTTAGCGTGGTGTTCAACCATGCCGATTTCCGGCTAATGAGTCGCCGGTCGCTCGATGCACTCAAGCAGTATGAAGAGGTGAATCTCTTTCTCCGGGGCATAATTCCTACGATCGGATTTCCGTCTACAACAGTGCAGTATGTCCGGCGCAGGCGCTTTGCGGGAGAGTCGAAGTATGCGCTCCGAAATATGCTGGAGCTTGCATTTAACGGCGCTACCTCGTTCTCGCCCGTTCCGCTCCGTTTCATTGCCCTGGTGGGAGTTGGTTTCTCACTCGTCAGCGTCCTGTTATCCATCTGGGCTCTCTGGACAAAGTTCATTGCGGCGAACGCCATCCCCGGATGGGCCTCCACTGTCCTCCCTGTGTACTTTCTCGGCGGAATACAGCTCCTCAGCATCGGGGCAGTGGGGGAGTATGTATCGAAGATCTACCTGGAGGCCAAGCGCCGACCGCGATACATTATCGAGCAGATAGTTGGCTCGTCGTCTGGCGCTTCGCATCGATAAGGGACGTTCTTCCGTGCGTGTCTGCCGCCTGGGAATGCACGGCTCTGCAGCCGTTCTCGCAAGTGCCGGTCGATGAACTGGGTTAGGCTTGAGAAGCCCGAAGTCTCTCGACGTACCTCGGGGTCCCGCGCAGGCCGATCGGCCTCGGGCAGATCAGAGAACCGATTCGAATAAGGCACCTTGGTTGGAGTCGCAAATTTCAATGGCCGCGCCGAACGAAGTTTCCTTTGCCGACCCGCCGGTGGACGGAGATCGACGGGTGGACTCACGGGGTTGGAAGAAGGGGTGGCTTCGGAAGAGGTCTTTGCTGGCCCTCGTGGCAGTCGTTCTTGCGGCCCTCCTTACCTCTCCCCGGCCGATCCTGGATCGTGAAAAGGCGAGACTGGATGCGGCTTCCTATCTGGCGCACGCATTCACAATTGGGCTCGACTTCGATCTGAACTATGCCAACGAGCCTTACGATCCAACCTATTTTAATGAAAGAACGGGGCTCCCGAGCCATCCTTTGGGGCCGGGGTTACTGGCTGCGCCGTTCGTTGCCGCTTTCTCGGTCATCGATAGACTATTGGGAAATCCGGTTATCGGGGATCACAACGACTACATATATTCCTGGAGTCGCTTCGGTTTTCTGTTCGGGGGAATGTTTTATTTCTTCACAGGCTTGTTCCTGTATCGGGACGTCGCGAGACGGCTCGCGCCGACGTTTCGAAGCTGGTGGGTCGTACTGATCGGCATCGGTACCGGGATACCTTACTATGTCTTCTATGACGGATATCTGGGCCATGAATTCGAGTTTTTCACTTTGGCCCTCGTGGTATGGGCCAGCGTCGTCGCTTGGCTCAACAACCGCGACCGCCGGGCTGTGTGGCCATATCTCGTGGTCGCTGCGGTGGGGGTTGCGCTGACGCACCTGATTCGACCCGCGGACGTGAACGCCGTGCTCCTGCCATCAATAGTATTCTTGTTTCTAACTCTGGTGAATGGCGGTTCGGAGGCCAGCCACCAGGTGGATCGGCGATTGTTTGTCGAGCACCTCGTCAGCTTAGCGGTCGTTCTCGTGGTCCTAGGCTGGGCCTATGTGATTCTCT
The DNA here is from genome assembly GCA_963775335.1 of uncultured Gammaproteobacteria bacterium. GTDB lineage: Bacteria > Pseudomonadota > Gammaproteobacteria > Chromatiales > Chromatiaceae > CAVQCX01. The sequence continues at coordinate 456,995 of CAVZIJ010000002.1, read as the reverse complement.
ATGGAACACCGTTTCCTCTGCCGGGCGACATGTATGGATCCGCAGGACAGATCAAAGGGGTGGCGGCGCTGAAAACTCAAGGCGCCGGAGCCGGTCTCACGCTCGTTGAGACCGTTCTTGGCAGGATCGGCTATGTCCCGCTGATCCTTTTCAGCTCTGAATTCGGGCTGTTCTATACCTGTCCGATTATGGTGATCGGGCTCATCCTGGTACTTGCGGGGACGGCCGCCTACTGGCGAGCAAACCCGAGGGTCGCTGTGTTTCTGCTGGTGTTGATTGTCGCGTACATAGGGATTCCAGGATCCGTGGTTCTTTATTGGCGGACAACGGCGAGTGCGTACGGATGGCGGTACCTCTTTTCGATAATCGCCCTCGGATTCATCGGCTTGTTCGTCGTATATGGGCGGTTGCAGCTTGGCGGGTGGAAGAGGTCAAACCGATACATGATCTCCCTGCTCTTGGCGCTCAGCGTTTTCGCGACGCTGGGTCAGATCTTCTGGGGGACCTCCGAAAGGCTCCATTTCCACGTTGGGAAGAACATCTTCGGCGTCCAGCATGGAACGAAAGACTGCTGCAGCGGCTACGGATACTTGACGAACCTGGCAGAGGATCTCTTGAGGCCTAAGACTTGGGTTGTTATGGCGGCGCACCGGTTACCCGGATACGGCGCGTTTTTGCTAATGGAGGCCGCCCATATGGACGTGGCGGAAGTTGGCCGCCGCTTCGGAGTGCCCCCGGACACGCTGGAGGAGGGGATGGGCCGGTACAACGAGGTGCCGGCGGCCGGAACCGTTCAGGTGATGATCGTTTTCTTGGTCACAAGCCTCGGACTATGGGGGCTGATGCTGCCGCGGCATGAGGAAGAGCAGAGAGAGGGGCAGGTCGTCGATGGGAGGGAGGAGAAGGCATTGGAACAGAAGGACAGGCTGGAGAATGCGCAAGCCGGGGATATGGGGGCGGCGAGCCACCGCAGCGCCGATGTCGGGGATTGAAGGCGGCCGGCCCGGGGGGCGATTCGATCGTGTCGGTGAGGCCGGGTCAGGGCTGAAAGACGACCGGCCAGGGGAAGGGCCCGGCGAGCAAATGGGACATTCTTTGGAGAAGGCCGCGTCTCCGTGCGTGAGATCTGTGGGTAGGGAGGTTGGAGCTTGGGGAGAGCAACATCGGAGGATCAGCATGCGTCGAGATTCTCGATATGACTGGCGGCATGGCACGGCGACCCCTTCGATGCGGTGCGCCGAGGCCCGCGTTCCTGGGAGTCTGGCTCGATGTCAACCATGACTGACGGGAAATCTTTCGCGGCCACCGGCCGCCCCGCCCCGCTTTGGGAGCAGTGGCTCAACGCAAAATATTTCGTTGCCGCTTGCCTGATCCTCGGCCTGATCCTGCGATTAGGGATAAGTCTGCTTCTCCCGCTGGACCAAATGTCTGATTCTCTCTGGTACCTGCACCGCGCCATGGAGATCGCTCATGGTCAGGGCTACCAGGAAGGCGGATTTCCGACGGCATATTGGCCGGTAGGATGGCCCGCGATTCTCGCGGGCGCGATCTGGCTGGTGAAGTCTCCAGCGGTCGCCATCGTTGGTCTGAACCTCCTGGCGGCGGCCGCCACCATGGTGTTGATCTGGTGGTTCGGCGGGCGGATCTTGTTGGACGAAGCGGCCGGCCGACTTGGTCTTCTCGCATACGCGTTGTACCCAAACCATATCGCGTATACCGGCGTCGCTTCGACAGAGCCGGTGTATACAGCACTGGCGTTGGCGGCGTTCTACGTGTTGGTACGCGGTCGCAGCAGGGTCGGCTGGATCGTGCTCAGCGGGTTGCTCTTCGGCGTTGCGACTCTGATAAAGCCCCAAACCTACGCCTTCCCTTTGGGCGCTGTTATAGCGCTTCTCTTGGTCTATCCAGATTATTCCTGGCGTTCAGCCGCACGTGCCGCCGTCATCATCTATTTGGTGCTGTCGGCGACGGTCTTGCCCTGGACGTACCGCAATGCGCAGGTTCTTGGGGCGCCGGTATTCGTCTCGACCAACGGAGGCACTGCGCTGCTATTGGGTGCGAATGACCAGATGACGGGCTCGGACTTCGATTACGAGAAAACCGAAGTGTTCGGGCAAGTCGGGATTCCGTGGGAGCAGCACGTGTCGCGTCAGGTCGAGCTGGACAGGAAAGAGCGCAACATTGCCCTCCATTGGATCGCCGCGAATCCCGTGCGGTATCTTTCGTGGATGCCGAGGAAGGTGATGTTGCTTTGGCGAAAGGACACGGACGGTTTCTGGAGCTTCGATGCGAGCTACCCTGCGTGGCACTGGGTGGTGCGGGCTGCCCAGATCGGGAATCAGGGTTACTACTTGCTGGTGCTGCTGTTGTCGATCCCATGTGCTTTCGTGGCAGCCCGGGCGATTATCAAGCGCGGCGCGCCACTCATGCCTCTGGGTCTGCTTTTTTGCATGCCCGTCTTCGTAAGTCTGGTCGCCGCGGTTTTCACGGGGCAGATTCGCTACCACTATCCAGCGATGCCGTACCTGTTCCTCGCCGCGTCGTGGACGCTGATTGGAGTATTGCGGTCGCGTGCTGCGTGATCCGGTGCACCCTCGCGCGGTCGCTGACAAGGGGCGACATATTCGCCCCGGGGCCTGCTGCGGTCCGGAGCCGTCGAGAGGGCTCCCGGAGGGCCGGACGCTGATCTACCGCTACCGCGAGGCGAAGCGGCCCCGGGCCTAGATAATCACGCTGGGCTCCGGGTCGTCGGTCGGAGGATCACCGTGCCCGTTCGCTCGGCGGCGCCCGCCGCCGACCCCTTCAGGAGCCCATAGGCCACCACTGCGGAGACGATCTGGCCGGCCACGTAGGCGGACAATATCCCCTCCGCGCCGGATCGCATCAGGAGCGCGGCCCCCAGGACGAAGGCCAGCGTGGCGGACGGACCGGCGAGAAGTGCGGCGTTGAACCGGCGGAAGTCCTGGAGCGCCTGCAGGAGGCTGACCAGCAACAGCTGAAGCAGGGCCGGCGGGAAGGCGGCAAGGCCGAAGAACAGCAGCGAGCGCGGAACATCGGGGAAGAGGCGGGCCGATAGGGCCGACAGCGTGAGCGCTGCGGCCGTGGTCCCGAGCAGCGAGAGCAACACCCAGATGCGCAGGATCGAGCGCAGTGCCGCGGGGGCCTCCAGGTCGCCGCGCCCGACGTAGTAGACATTCGCGGCGGGGATACCCAGCGTGAGCAGGCTGCAGAGGAGCGTCGGCACCAGGATGCTCAGGGCGTATCGCCCATTGCCTACCGGTCCGAGCCACCGCGCGATCACCAGGGTCGTGGATACCTGGATCGCGGCGGCCAACAGTTGCCTGCCGGTCCCAATAGCATGTCCCTATCCTCGTACGACGCCCGAGCTCCCGAGGGAGATTTCAGAGTTGGTTGACGTTCGATGGACTTCCCGAAAGCACGACTGTCAGCAGCCTGCCAAGGCTGGCGGGCAGGACCGGCCGAACACGTCCTTCGTTGGGTCGGGGACTGGTTTGACCCGAGAGCTGCTTCTACGATGAAAGTCGCGATCGCCATACAAAAGTACGCACCTTACATCGCAGGGGCGGAACGCCAAGCGCAGTTGCTCGTGGAGCTTGCAGCACCTCATCTGCACATCTGTGATATCGTCACCAGTCGCTTGGTCAGAGAGTCTCCGGCCAAGGAGTCAGCCAATGGAGTGACCATTCGGAGATTGCCCAGCATCGGGGTCCCCGGACTGTGGGTCTTTGTCAATCTGCTGTCATCTTTTCTATATTTTGTCTTTTGCGGGCGCAGGTACGACGTCATCCACATACTGAACCTCTCTCCATTCTCCCTGGGAGCTCTGCTGGGGGCGAAGCTGTGGGGCACGCCCACCCTCATCAAGGTTGGCTCCATCGGGCAGGCCGGCGATGTTCGCAAGGTGCTGGACTTTCCCTTCGGCCCCTCGATCTGGCGCCTGTTCAAGAGGGCCGATCGATTCGTTGCGCCTTCCCAGGTCGTTGCCGCGGAATTGCGGTATTACGGCGTTTCGGAGCAGTGCATTACGCTGATTCCAAACGGGCTCGGACCCAGTTGGGAGAGACCGATCAGTCGGCGCGAGCGGGAGAGCGCTCGCGCCGCACTTGGGTTGCCCTCCGTTCCCATCGTGCTGTACGTCGGCCGCATGTCTGAGAGGAAGGGCATCGATGTGCTCGTCGACGCCTGGAAGATCGTGTTGGGTACAATGGATGGGGTGCTCCTGTTGGTGGGCGGAGGCGGCGAAGCCACGTCGGTCAAGCAACGGATCAGAGCTTGCGGTCTTGCGGGCTCGATAAGGCTCCTGGGCTGGCAGACCGATCCCTCCGCCGCCTACCGGGGCTCGGACATTTTCGCCTTTGCTTCGCAAAGCGAGACGTTCGGCAACGTCTTGGCCGAGGCAATGGCCGCCGGGCTTACCGTGGTAACTACTTCCGTCGGTCTGGCACGGGACCACATCGAGGATGGTCGCAACGGATTGACGTTCGATGGAACGGCGACGGAGCTTGCCTCGAAGTTGATGCTTGCCATGGCGGACGCCGATCTGAGAAGCCGTCTCGGCGCGGAGGCCGCGCGAGATGCCGTGGCTACATTCTCGGGGTCTCGGATGGCCCAATCGTACCTTTCGCTTTACGATGAGCTGAAAAGAGGGTGTCAGATCCACTGACGCCCGTGTCACTGATGGGGTGAGCGTCAATGCCCGAACACGCTGAGTGCAGTCTATGCGGGGCAACGGATCCCAAGCCGAGGCCGGACCTCACCGGATTTCTCGAGCTTTCCCCCCGTTTCAAGTGAGCGAATGCAGATCCTGCGGGCTGATCTATATGAGTCCCAGGCCGACGCCCAGCGAGCTCATTCAGATGTACTTGAAAGAGCCATATTTCTCAAAGGCGAATGCCGACCGCGGCGCTAGCCGAACCGCGTTCTATGACGCCCGGATGGGTCGTTTGGAACGCGTAATCAAGCGGCCAGGAAGACTCTTGGGCATCGGATGCCTGGAGGGTGGATACGCGTTGGAAGTGGCACAGTCCAGAGGGTGGGAACGTCGAGGGAGTGGAGTCCTCGGAAATCCTCTCCGGCTACGCGCGAGAGGAGCTGGCTATTCCGGTAAAGACCGTACATGGATGGGATCTCTCGGCGGTCGAAACAGAGGCGTTCGACGCCGTCTATACCCACAGCTTTGAGCACTTCAGTGATCCGCGTCGCGTTCTTAGGCATGTGCGCCGAATATTGAAAAGGGGAGGCTACTTCATGGTGGAAGTGCCAAACCAGTTTTACTCGGTGAAGGACAAGGTACGAAGGGTCCTGATGAGTCTTCTGGGGCGCCGCAAGTACCTGCTGTTCCGCAAGCCGCCTCCTTTCGACTTTCATCTTTATTATTTCAGTCCTCGGACACTTGAGAACATGTTGAGACAAGAGCAGTTCGAGACTGTGGCGTTGCGGACCTACCTGCCTCATCATCCCGTGTATCTTTGCAACCCGCGAGGCCGTTGGATGCAAGAGGCGCTTTATGCCGTCGGCGGGCTGGTTGGGAGGGGACCCAGCATCGAAGTGATCGCAAGGAAGAGCGGCGACTTAGTGTGAACGGGCTGCGACGAACTCGAGGATCTCGCGTACGATCCACGCCGTGACGTCTTCGTGTGTATCGACAAAAGCTCTGGCCAGACGATGCCAGTCCTCGGAAGTGCTTCGTCGTAGTAACTCCAAGACCTTAGGGACGATCTTGTTGTGCTCCGGGACATGGAAGATCAAGCCAGCCTCTTCGAGCACAGTGACGGGTGATGGCATCAGGGAGCCCAAGTAGATGGCTGGTATGCCGAGACATGCGCTCTCACAAACCATGGTCGGTCCCTCACCGATGAACACGGCAGCGTAGGCGAGGACATCGTGGATCCTCTCGATCGGTACGGGAACGCGGTAGGGCTCCAGCTCCGGCGCCAGGGCGGTCTCAGCGACGACGTAGACGCGCGCATAGAGGCTGACCTCCCGGGCAAGTGCGAGCAGGCTTTGCGGTCCTAGGCCGGTCTGCCCGACATCGTGCGCTGCGGCCCAGGCGATACTGCGGATAACCACATAGGCCTGCCCAGGGGCCACGCCGAGTAACTCGAGGACCGAGGGGTCGGGACGGTAGCGGTTAGGGTGTAGGTAGGCGAGCTCCTTGACCCCATTGAATCGTATCTGCTTCGGCCCCAGGTCGTCGCGGAAGCAGGCGGGCGTGTAGATCCGTGTGGCGAACGGGAACGTAAGCCAGTTCTGCAGCCAAGCCTGCTCGTTGTCGTAGAAGACCAGGCTAGGGACGCCCAGCAGGCGGCCCACCTGGCCGATGCTGGCGCCGGTGAACGCCACGGAGAGTGCGACCAGTTCGCGCCGGTACAGCCGGATCATCTTGATATTGCGACAGATCAGCTCCCAGCCGAGATTGAGGAGTCCGGGTCGCGCCGTGCTCAGCCTTATGTACGCGAGGCCAAAGCGGTCGAGAAGGCTTAAGGTGACGTCCTTCTCCCTCGCGGTGATCAGGATCCGATGCCCGGCAGCCTGTAACTCCGCGATCGCGTGACGGAAGAAATGCACATCCGCGGGGTGATTGATGTCGAAAAGGATGTTCACGCAGACCTGCGATCCGAAGCGGAAATTCCTAGTGTACCGGAAGGCCCAGGCCGATCGTTCGCCTGGCGACGGTCTTTCGACCGGGCTCGGGGGCTCGGCAGTCATTCTGATCGCCGCCCCTTCCCGGCGAGTACCGACGACGACAGCGCCCGGGCATCGCGCCAGTCGGCCTTTGTCAGCACTAGGGGTCGCCACCAGGGGAGGGCCGAGAACCTCGCAAACAGGGTCAGGCGCAACAGCACGTCGCCCACGTAGGCCAGGGTGGTGGCGATGGCGGCCCCCAGGGGGCCGAGGGCCGGGATGAGCAGCACATTGGCCAGCAGGTTGGCGACCAGGACGCCTCCCGCGATGTACATGTTCAGCTCCGGTCGTCCCCGCGCAGCCAGGTCGTTGCTCAGCACACGGGACACGGACAGGGCGACTATGCCGGGAAGGAGTGCGATCAGGGGCAGGACAGCGCCCCGGTAGGCTGAGCCGAACAGGATGTGGACGATCGGGAACGCGAGCAGGCCGAGGGAGAGGGCGCCCAGGCCGGTGACCGCCAGGATCCAGCGAGTGGCCAGCGGAGTGAGGCTGCTTTGGGCACGGCGGCTTTTGTAGTGACTCGCCAGCTGCGGCAAGATCACCGCACTCACAGCGCTGGACAGCATCCACAGCCGCTCCACCACCTGCACTGCGACGACGTAGATGCCCGTGGCCGCCGGCCCCACGAACAGATTCACCAGGAACAGGTCGGCCCGGTAGTTCAGGACCGTCAGGACGTTGTTGAGGTAGGCCTTCGACCCGTATGACAGCGCCCAGGATGTGTAAGCCGGGCCGGCTTCTCGTTGCCGCGCGGAGCCCGCCGCCGACCCCTTCAGGAGCCCATAGGTCACCACTGCGGAGACGATCTGGCCGGCCACGTAGGCGGACAATATCCCCTCCGCGCCGGATCGCATCAGGAGCGCGGCCCCCAGGACGAAGGCCAGCGTGGCGGACGGACCGGCGAGAAGTGCGGCGTTGAACCGGCGGAAGTCCTGGAGCGCCTGCAGGAGGCTGACCAGGAACAGCTGAAGCAGGGCCGGCGGGAAGGCGGCAAGGCCGAAGAACAGCAGCGAGCGCGGAACATCGGGGAAGAGGCGGGCCGATAGGGCCGACAGCGTGAGCGCTGCGGCCGTGGTCCCGAGCAGCGAGAGCAACACCCAGATGCGCAGGATCGAGCGCAGTGCCGCGGGGGCCTCCAGGTCGCCGCGCCCGACGTAGTAGACATTCGCGGCGGGGATACCCAGCGTGAGCAGGCTGCAGAGGAGCGTCGGCACCAGGATGCTCAGGGCGTATCGCCCATTGCCTACCGGTCCGAGCCACCGCGCGATCACCAGGGTCGTGGATACCTGGATCGCGGCGGCCAACAACTGCCTGCCGAGGGTGAGCCCGATGTGAGCCGTCAGCGAGGCGGGCGGCCCGGCCGCGGCGGGGCTGTCGTTGTCCGCCGAGGGTCGACTCATGGCCGATGCCGCACTTGTAGGAGCGCTTGGGGAGCGCGACCTCTGCGCCGATTGCCGATGGGAGCGTCCTCGGCCTAACTGCCCGAAAGCAGGTACGCTTGGAGCTCGGGCTCGGTGACGGCAAACCTTTCCCGCGCGAGCTGCAGAAGACTCCCATAGGAGTGACGAAACACGTCGATGAATACGCCCGCGGCGCGGATGTCGGCGGCGAGTTGGATGGCATCCGTCATGTATTCGTGACCCAGGCGGTTTCTCAGCTCGCGGGCTGCTACCCAGGCCTCCGTGTCGTCGATCCATCCGAGACGCTCCGCGCGCGATAGGTTGTCGAGCGTGCTGCGCGGCTGCTCCAGAAGCACTGTCAGCGCGCGCGGGATCAGCTTGTCGCCGACTGTGTCCTGGAAGCGTCCGAAACGCGAGACGAAGGCCTCCAACGTTTCGGCCGCGGCCATGTCGTCGGTCAGCCGTTTGACCCAGGAGGCATCGATGGTCGCCGAGAAGAGCTTCTTATGGCTGTATTCGAGGACGACAAGCTCTCGCCGGGCGATCTCGAGGGTTGCGAGAAATCGCCGCCGGGCCTCGTCGCTCTGATCGCTCATAGCTCCACACCCCGGGCCAGGGCCGCTTCGTGGGCCGGCGATCGCGGAAGGCCGGGCCACGTATAGAGGATGTCTATCTTGCGCTCGCCGAGCCGAAGCTTGATCTGGGCCGCCATTCGGGCCGCCGCCAGGCCGGCGTTGTCGAGGGGCTCGGGGCACTCGACCAGCAGGTCGATGTCGCCGCCCTTGGCCCGGTCGTCGAGCCGCGAGCCGAACAGCCGCACCGTCGCCTCCGGGCCGAATATTTCGGCGGCGGCGGCATGGATCACCTGTTTCTGTCGTTCAGTCAAGCGCATGACGGCGTGGACGGATGTGCTCCAAACCCATGGGAGGACCGCCCCAGCGCTGCGACAGGCAAGGGGCCGGCCCGACGCCCCATTGTAGTGTAGGCTCCGAGTCCGTGGCGCCGGCTGCGGCCCGCGGGCGCCGGAACAAGCGGCCTCGGGTGTTCCGTAGGAGCGCTCGCCGAGCGCGACCCGCAGCGGGGTTTGGGGGGGGCCTCGGTCGCGGCTAGCAGCCGCTCCTACAAAGGCGGCTTCTAGAGCCAAATGGCGTCCCAATGCGAATAATCGCCGACCCCGTTCGCCAGGCCGGCGCGCAGGGGATTGGCGATGATGTACCGCGCGACCCGGCGGAGATCCTCTTCGCGGCGCACCGCATGATCGTGGTAGCCGCGCTGCCACACGGGCACGGCGTCGACGCCCCGGCACCGGTTGATGCGCCAGGCCGACTCGCTCTTGAGCGTCTTCATGAGCGAGGGCAGCCCGCGCGCGCCCAGCTCCACCAGCCAGTGGACATGATCGGGCATCACGACGAAGGCCAGCGAGCGGCAAGCCCCGGCCCCATGCAGCCCGGCGATGGTCAGGATCACGGCCCGGGCGTGGAGGAGCGGAGCGAGGATGGGCCGACGGTCCCGCGTCGCGGTGGTAACCAGGTAGACCTGCCCGGCGATCGAGATCCGTCCCTTGCGCAGGTTGCGTCCATGGGGGTCCTTCCGCATGTCCATGCTCCGAGGTCCATTCGACAGACCGAGCATAGCCCCCCAGCCCGCAGATTTCCGTAGGAGCGCTCGCCGAGCGCGACCCCGACCCGGGGCGGGTGCGGAGGGTCGCCCCGGTCGCGGCTGGCAGCCGCTCCTACACACGCCGGGTCGGGGGTGTTGTGGTAGGAGCGCTCGCCGAGCGCGACCCGGACCCGGGGCGGGCTCGGAGGGCCGCCCGGTCGCGGCTGGCAGCCGCTCCTACACACGCAGGGTCGCGGGTGTTCTTGTAGGAGCGCTCGCCGAGCGCGACCCCAACCCGGGGCGGGTGCGGAGGGTCGCCCCGGTCGCGGCTAACAGCCGCTCCTACACACGCAGGGTCGGGGGTGTTGTGGTAGGAGCGCTCGCCGAGCGCGACCCCGACCCGGGGCGGGTGCGGAGGGCCGGCCGGTCGCGGCTAACAGCCGCTCCTACACGCGCAGGGTCGGGGGTGTTGTGGTAGGAGCGCTCGCCGAGCGCGACCCGGACCCGGAGCGGGTGCGGAGGGCCGCCCCGGCCGCGGCTGGCAGCCGCTCCTACACGCGCAGGGTCGGGGGTGTTGTGGTAGGAGCGCTCGTTGAGCGCGACCCCGGCCCGGGGCGGGCTCGGAGGGCCGCCCCGGTCGCGGCTGGCAGCCGCTCCTACATGAGGGGACCCAAGGGTGTTCTTGTAGGAGCGCTCGCCGAGCGCGACCCGGACCCGGGGCGGGCTCGGAGGGCCGGCCGGTCGCGGCTAACAGCCGCTCCTACACACGCAGGACCCAAGGGTGTTCTTGTAGGAGCGCTCGCCGAGCGCGACCCCGACCCGGAGCGGGCTCGGAGGGCCGCCCCGGTCGCGGCTAACAGCCGCTCCTACACGCGCAGGGTCGGGGGTGTTGTGGCGGACGCTCGACTGGAGAGGGAGGCGTTGGGTAAGCGGGAAACGGGCGGTCACGCCGTCGGGGAATACCTGGCGGGACCGGCCGGTCGGGCGGAAGGCTCGGACCGCCGGGAAGAAACGGCCGACAGCGCGTCTCGCGTGGCCTCGAGGAATCGCTATCCGAAGGTCTGGTCCGGCTCGAGATAAGCCCCTTCCGCCCATTCGTTCCAGGCATTCAAGAAGACCAGAGGCTCTTGGGCGCTGTCCTCCGCAACCCGCCGTAGCTGGCGCTCGAGCCAGAAGCGGTAACGCGCGGGGGTGGCGTTCTGCATGATGAAGCCCTTGTAATCCTTGCGAGGGGTCTTGTCCCACGAGACGAACGCACCCCGGTACTGGATCGGGAAGACTTTTCGGGCCGACAGGATTCTGCGCCAGACGTAATCATAGTCGACGCGCACGATGCTACGGGCGGCGAACGGGGTGTAGCGCTTCAACAGGCGCAGGTGGAGTCCGAGGCGAAAGGCTCCCCAGACATAATCCAGGCCGTGGGGGCGCGTGGCGTAGGTCGGATAGAACTCGCTGGTGGCATCTATCCCGACCCCCTTGAAGTCGCTGCTGTCGGAGAAGACCGACAGCATGGCGACGATATGCAGGCCGGGCAGGCCGGCCTTCGCGGCGAGTCGCCTCCAGGTGCGGATCATCTCCCCTGCATCGAGGATCGATCCGACCCGATAGATCAGCAATACCGGTTTGTCGCCAACGCGGATGGCACGCGGGTCCTTGAACGCCCGCAGGAGGTAGTTGAAGTGGGCGACCCAGGCCGACTCGCCCCCGTACTCCTGGGCCATCAGGACATCGCGGTTACGCCCGTCCCAGGCCCGCGTCCAGGGCTCGTTCGCCCAGCAGAGGCAGAACGGAATGTCGGGACGGCCCGTCTGGAGGAAGTTCTCTACCGGCTTCTCCAAGAGCAGTTTTCCGTCGAACCAGTAGTGATAGAAGCAGAATCCGTGAACGCCGTGGGCTTTGGCGATTCTGGCCTGTGTCTCCAGAACCTCGATGTCGCACGGGTCGTAGTAACCGATGTCGTTATGGGGTGCCGCGGCTGCGCGTGCCCCGCATAAAGCGGCTTGGCCTTGCGGACGCTGATCCAGTCCGAGAATCCTTCGCCCCACCAGGCATCGTTCTCGGGGATTGGGTGAAACCGGGGCAGGTGGAAGGCGATCAGCCTCGGTGTCCGGGTGGCCATGGCGGATGGTGGGCCTTGACTATGGGCGCGCGGTATCGACGCCGTGGTTCGCCACACGACAGTAACCAATACCCATCACTCCGGCAATATGTATTCACAGCAGGCGAGCAGGTACCCGGTTTTGCCTGAGAACGCGGGTCGTCTGCTTGGGTCTTGTCCAAACATGTCGTTGCCGCATCGACAACCCATGGGAATGGTCAGGCCGTCGGCATGCTGCGGGCCAGCCGGATAGGTGCTCGCTCCCGCCGGCCTTCTGTCCCGGAAGCGGCGTCGCTGAGGGTGATTTGCTAACCTATCAGGCGAGTATCCCTGGAGCTTGCTGCGCTCCCGACGCGGTGACTCCCGGCTTTCGGCAGACATTCCATGGCTCAGCCGGTGATCAAACGGCTCTTCGGCCCGTTCACCGGGGGCCGTCTCGCCCTAGTGGCCCTGGTTTTCCTGGTGGTCGGTGGCCTCTCGGCGGCCCCGCCTTCAGGGGTCGCCACGGCTCCGGGGCTGGATCCCGGGCGACTTGCGGCCCTGCTGCAGCAGGCCGGCCGCCGCGCAAGGGTCGGTGCCGGTCATCGTCGGATTCAGCTCCGCGGGGCGGTTGCAGCCAGAGGGGCTGCGGGGCCCGCGTACACCCTCAGTGGGAACGTCACGGTGGGCGGGGTGGTCTGAGCGGGGCGGGCCTGATGGGTCCGAACGGGGCGAACGGCAGCAGCACCGACAGGAACGGGGTCTACAGCCGCAGCATCGACTATGATCACCGGTTTACTGGGGTGAGAATCTGGCGATCTGGGGCGTTGATGGCACGGCGAGCCGCTGGCCGACAGGCTTCGAGAGGTGCCCGCCGCGGCGGGGGGCATGGAGGGGGCCGCCGTCACCGGCGTGGCGTTTACGCTCTATGATGACCCCGCCCCCTGGGACTATGTGGGGGCCTCACCGAGTCCACCAGCGCCATAATATGCGACACACCTTCGAACCATGTGGCGAAAACATTGAACGCGGCGTTGCCCCTTCGCCCAATATGGCTACGCTTTGTGCCGGGGTGGCTACAAGCCCATCTCGCGGAGGGCAGCGGTCTCCTTCCCGCTATTCGCAACGCCGGTTGGCTGATATTCGACAAGCTTGTGCGACTAATTGCGGGCTTAATAGTGGGCGCGTGGGTAGCCCGCTACCTCGGCCCCGGACAATTTGGCGAATTGACCTACGTTCTCGCATATGTCGCATTTTTCCAGGCAGTTTCGACGCTAGGGGCGGATGCGATTATCGTCCGGGAAATTGCGCGAAATCACGCCGCCGCTCCTCAAATTCTCGGCACTGCTTTTACGCTGCGTCTGATCGCGGGTGTGTTCTGTTGGTTGAGCGCTGTAGGTGGCATGGCCTTGATAAATGGCCTTACAGATGTCAGTGTTCGCCTCACAGCTCTGGCGGCGGCGCCCTTGGTCTTTCAGGCGGCGGATACCATTGACCTTTGGTTTCAGAGCCAGAGCCAAAGTCGCCGCACCGTCATCGCGAAGCTCGTTTCCCTATCCCTGTCCAGCGGCGCGAAAATTGGCCTCATTCTCGTTAGAGCGCCGTTGCTCGCGTTTGCCGCAGTGATCCTGCTGGATGTGGCGATCTCGGCCATTGCCATTTCCATTGCGTACCGACTCCACCCAACGAACGGCCGTTGGCGCGTCCTGAGTCGTAAAGCACGGGATATCCTTCGGGAGTCCTGGCCCTACCTGTTGAGCGGTTTTTCGATCATCATCTATATCCGCGTCGATCAGATCATGCTGAAACAGATTTCCGGGGCTGGCGATCTGGGCATTTTCGCGGCAGCTATAGGTATATCGCAGACATGGAATATCATACCAATGACGCTGGCGACGAGCTTCGCGCCGTTCGTGACAAGAAAAAGGGCCGAGTCGCAAAGCGCCTATTTTGATACGCTCGTTACGCTATTCCGCTCGTTCGGAATCATCGCGCTGCTCGTTTCCACGACCACGGCACTTGCTGCTCCCTTGATCATCGCTCTTCTTTACGGGAAATCCTATGCCGCAGCATCCCCGGTGTTAATGATTCACGTATTCTCAAACGTTTTCATTTACCAAGGAGTCGCCCAGCAATTGTGGCTCATCAATGAAGGAAGGGCACGCCTTTCCCTAGTGCAAACGGGCGCAGGCGGTTTGATAAGCATTGCCATGAATCTGGCGCTAATTCCCGCGTTCAGCGCGATAGGTGCCGCGATCTCGGCGCTCGTGTCATGCTTCATATCCAGCATCGGGTTAAATTATTTTCTTGCCAGAGACCTCTTTTGGATGCAGTTAGGATTCCGGCCATCGCGCCTTCTGCCAGATTCTCGCTAGGACCGATATGGGGTTAGGTGATGTCGATCAATGTCCTCGGTATATCTGCCGTTTTGTGATACGATCGCCGTACGGCGGAACTATCGGCCACGAAATGGTTTTACGGGCCGATTTAAGCGCCAGCCGTTGGCGGTCGACTTTCTGTCGGAGGTTACCCCGCAGAGGCCTTTTCTGACGTGCAAACGGACTTTCTACAGGCTCTCATATGCTAGGTGGGGAATCGTTTCCCGATCTCTTTATCAAAATGTATGTAACATGATCAGAGTCGTTAAAGAGTACTCTAACACGGGTTTGAATAGATTTCTGACCCTAAAAACTTGTGTCACCCCGAAGAGTCGATGGCGGAAGTTTTCTCGACTGGAGATCGGCTCAGGGCCGACTCGCAGGCCCGGGTGGCTAACGGTCGACCATTGTCGCGGGGCCGATGTTATTTGGAACCTTGAACACCCATTGCCATTTCCGGATGATTGTTTCGAAACAGTTTACGCATCCCATGTTCTCGAGCATTTTCGGCACGCCAAGCTCAAGCTTCTGCTCGTGGAGCTTAACCGGGTTCTGAAGGCGGGAGGAAAGATTTTGATCTGCGTCCCCGATGCTAGCAAGTATGTTACGGCGTATGTTGCAAACGATCCTATGGGCTTACTGCGGTACCAACCCGCGATATTGTCTCCGTGCAGAATGGATATTCTGAACTACATGTTCTATATGGATGGGCATCATCACATGATGTTCGACATTGAGAACTTACGCTGGCACACGGAGCACGCCGGATTCAGGAACTGCGAGGAGAGGCCTTTTGATAGCAGTATCGATTCTGAAGAAAGGCGGTACGAAAGCCTATATGCCATTTGTGAGAAATAGTATGCATGAACATCGGAAAGCAACGAGTGGGGCGGCTGGCGGCGCGGGCTTCCTCGGATCTCAGCTTTGTGATCGGATACTTGTCCGTCGCGACGATGTGCTCTGCGTCGACAACGTCTTTACGGGCGTCAACCGAAATATTGCGCATCTCACGGGCCACCCGCTTTTTGAGTTAATGCTCCACGATATCACATTTCCACTCGATGTCGAGGCGGATAGGAGGTTTCATTTGGCGTGTCCGGCGAGCCCGGCACATTATCGGCACGGCCCCTTGCAAACGACAAAGACGAGCGTTCAAGGAGCGATAAACATGCTTGGTCTCGCGAGGCGAACGACAGCGCGGCTCTTGCAGGCATCAACGGTTCAGGCCCTGAAAGGAGAGCAAATCACAACTTACGGAGACGGCGAGCAGGCCGGGGGTTAAGACCGTGAGAAGCGCCGTTTTGTTTCTTGTTTTTAACCGCCCTGAAACAACGGCACGGGTATTTGAAGCCATCCGGCTGGCCCGCCCCCCGCGGTTGTATGTTGCTGCGGATGGCCCGCGACCATACCGTGTGGACGAAGCACGGCGTTGCCAGATCGCCAGAGAAATTGCGACGTCGGTCGATTGGCCCTGTGAGGTTAGGACCCTGTTCAGAGAGACCAACCTGGGCTGCAAGAAGAGCGTTTCCGGCGGAATAACGTGGTTTTTTGAAAACGAGGCGGAGGGGATAATTCTGGAAGATGATATTTTACCCCAGGCAAGCTTTTTTCCGTATTGCGATGAATTACTAGAGCGATATCGCGATGATCGGCGCATAGCGATGATCAGCGGCTGCAATCTGATATCCTCGCGGTTTCGCTCAGAAGACAGCTACTTTTTTTCCCGCTACACCCATATCTGGGGGTGGGCGAGCTGGCGCAGAGCATGGCGGAATTACGATCTGCGGATGGAGTCTTGGCCGGAATGGAGTAACCAGAAGTACCTCGAGCGAATGTCGGGCGGAAACAGGCTATTCGCGTCCTATTGGCGGAATATCTTCGACAGCGTTTATCTAGGTAACATCGAGAGCGCATGGGATTACCAATGGCTGTTCTCCTGCTGGTTTCACGGAATGCTTGCCGTGCTTCCGGTAAGAAACCAGATTCAAAATCTTGGGTTTGGGCCGGACGCGACCCATACGACGATGGCTGAGCCGGAGTATCATATACAGTCTCCGCCGGGGCTTCTTCGATTTCCCCTGAGACATCCCAGTGGCGTTGAGCGTGCCTCCAAAGCGGACGCGTTTATTGAGAAGGAGGTGTACTCCGGCTCGATGATGGATGCGATAAGGAGAAGCGTGAGAACGTTGCCGCTTATAGGGGCCGCCGCGTCGTGTTATAGACGTTGGCAAAGGTCGAAAGGGTGACATGTCCACTCACTGACGAGACGACGAGGGAGTCGGCTGAGAGCGGTGGAAATGGTGAATGAGCGATCAGAGTCGTGATGGCTCCGTCCGCCAGTCGTGAATTGCCGTGGGTCTTCCGAACAAAGATTCGTGAGGCGCAGGCGGCGCTAGACGACTCCTCCCTTTGGCGATTATGCACCGCGTGTTCTTTTTGCAGGCGCTCTTTCGGAGAGCGGTATCGAAAAGCCGCCACCCGTAATGGTGTCATTGTTATGCGAGTGCAGGCTCGGGTATTGCTGCCTATTGTCGCATTACTTTTTTTCGCCTTGGCGAGCGCTATTCGAGCGGAGGTACCGGCGCGGGCAGCGTCCTACTATGTGGCTCCGAACGGTGACGACGGTAATCCGGGTACACGTGACCGGCCGTTCGCTTCACTGGAGCGCGCAAGGAATGCGGTTCGTCGGGATATTTCGAAAGGGCTTAAGCACGATGTCTTAGTCTATATCCGCGGGGGGCGGTACCCGATCAGGCGACCGGTGAGCTTCGGTCCGGAAGATTCGGGTCCGCCCGGCCTGCGGGTCACGTATGCCGCCTTTCCTGGGGAGTCCCCCGTTATCAGCGGCGGCGCCAAATTGGCTCGCTTTGCAGATCGCGGAGACGGTACATGGATCGCTCCGCTGCCGAGAGAAATCGAGCGCGGCTCACCTCCGCGAGAAATGTTCGTGAATAACCGTCGTGCCCCGCGCGCGCGCAAACCCACTGTTGGCTACCTGCGGGCTTCCGCCATGAGAGAAGGCGATCAAGCGGGGCTTTCCTATATCGGCGAGGACCTGAACAACATCCGCGACCTTTCGAACACGGAGATTGTCGCATTGAACGAGTGGTGGACAAGCCGGGAAAGGGTTGAGCGGATTGATCCGGCTACGAGGACGGTGTACCTTCATCAGCCGATCGGAAAGCGCGTCAATGGGGTCTCTCTCCATCCTCGGTACTTCCTGGAGGGCTCGGCGGACTTTCTGGACCAGCCGGGAGAATGGTATGCGGACCACCAGGTTGTCCACTATGTCCCGCTCAAGACGGAGCGACCGGGCGAGGTGGAGGCCATCGTCCCCGTTTCCGAACAACTGCTGATTTTGAAAGGCGACCCGCAGGCGAGGCGGCCGGTTCGGAATATCACGTTTCGCGGGCTCACATTCGAGCACGCTCGGTGGGATCTGCCGCAACAAGGCTACACGGGGATGCAGGCGGCGTTTTACCTGGGCGGAAAAGGCGACGCGGAGGCGCCGGAAAAGAATGTGGTGCCGCCGGCCATCGAGATTAGCGTCGCGGACGGCTGTCGGTTCGAAGCTGTACGCATCGAGCACGTCGGAGGAAGCGGCATTTGGTTCGGCCGCCAAACCACGAAAAGTGGGCTATTCGACAGTGTCATCGACGACGTTGCCGGCAATGGGGTAATGGTCGGTGAGCCGGCTACGCGGTGGGTCGGCAAGCCGGTCATCGACCTAGAAAAACGCAAAGGCACGCCCCTATCTCTACCGGTGCAACGCCGCGGGTGCGCTCAAGCGAACGGCAGGGTCAGGGAGCTGCAGGCGCAGCTGAAAGAACTGCTGCAGCGAGATACCGAGCGCCATCCGGATGTAGTGGCTCTGCGGCGCCGAATCGCAGCTCTGCAGTCCGGTTCTTCGCCGGCCCAACCGAACTGTTCGGTCGAGGGGCTTGGCGGCGCCGATGCGAAGGCGCCGCGACCAGCGGGGGGGCCCTGGTGGCAAGTTGCTCCTGGTCAAGCAGCATCTGGCGACAAGATTGAGAACAGCACCATTCGCAACGTTGGGCAGGTGTTCTTCGGGGCCGTCGGCGTTTGGATCGGGCTCGCGAATCATACGACGGTGGCACGCAACACGATCGCGACCATGCCGTACACCGGGATCTCCGTGGGCTGGATGTGGGACGAGCGCCCTTCTCCGGCGCACGATAACTTGATCGAAGCCAATCAGATCCACGACGTAATGCAAGTGCTCTCTGATGGCGGGGCGATCTACACGCTCGGGCGTCAGCCGGGTACCTTGGTGCGGGATAACATTATTCGCTCTATCCCCATGTCACCGGGTAGAGCCGAAAGCAACGGCATCTTCGCTGACGAGGGGTCATCCGGCATTCGCTACGAAGGAAACTCGATTTCGGGGGTCGCGGAAAGTCCGTTTCGCTTGCACCGAGCATCTCACTTGATCATCCATAACAACGATATCGTTGTGGCGCCTGGGCAGGTTCCATGCCGGTACAACGAAACAAATCCTTCGACGATCGAGTTCGTCGGGAATCACGTACGGTGAAGCCCGAGCGCCGTGCTACCCCGCTGTGGGAAATTCCGTTGTAGTTCCCGCTAAGAGGGAAGGCTGGCGTAAGGGCTGTTGCCGTTCGAATAGCCAAGCCCCGGCGTCAGAAAAATCTTGCAAGGGCTTCTCCGCGAGAGCCGCGTTTTACCCGAGTCCGGAGTTACGCCATGTCCGTAAAAAGGCGGAAAGGTGGCGGGGCCGTAGCCGGACTCGGTAAATGGACCAGGATGCCTTCCGGGAGCAATAGCTCGGTGCCAGCGAGAAACACCCCCTGGACGATCCGAGCATCCTGCCGGGTGGAGAGTTTGTCAGATGCGGGCCGGCGCCTCGGGAACGGGAACTGGTGCGGTCCGAGGCTAGCTTTGGCAATCCAGGTCTCGGCCGGCTCCGGCGTCTGGTCGGTCAGCTCGAAGAGAACGGGGAGGCCGATCTTGTACTGGGCGATCGTCGCCCGGCTGGGGGGGCGACCAGTCTCCCCTTGTTCCAGGTCACCCAGGAACTGGCGACCGACTCGGATGGTCCGGTGTACATGTCGGGTTGCTCCCGGTGGTTAAGGAACCACCAGTTTGTGCCCCCAAAGCCGTTGTCGACCGACAACGGCTCCAGAGCGGGCCGAATATCAGCCGCCGCTGAAGGACGGTAATCGACATCGAGCGGACATTGCAAGGGTCGAGAGTGAGGGCGTCACGATTCCTTTTGACCGTCGCCGCCGGTTGTGACGCAGAAATGGCGTCCGCTAGAGCCGAAGCGGCCAGCGGTGCGGGCCAAGAACAAACGCGTCAGAATGCGTTACACTCTCTGACGGCTCTCCGCGATGAAAAGTTGGTTTCGAGCCCAACTGGACGTAGGCGCGCGCTTCCGCTCAGAGAGCGCGAAAGCGCGCAGCGGCAAACCCGCCGCAATAGCGAGCTTCTGGAAGCGGATCGCTGTAAGCGGCTGTTAGAAAAGGGTAAAGACGCAATGCCCCCGAGATATGGAATCAGCCGAGAAATGCTTTATGTCAAGCACCCACTTCGTGCAGTCGAATCCATATTGTGGATGCATAAGGCTCGGCGACGCAGAACATTCGATCAGAGCACTATATATGATGTAGGCATGCATATAGGTCAGGATACGGCTTTCTATTTAAAGAAGGGTTTTCGGGTTGTTGCCATCGAGGCCAACTGCTTATTGGTGGAAGCCGCACTTCGCCATTTCTCACCATTTGTGAGATCTGGCCAGCTATCAATACTCAATCTTGGGATCACTTCGAGAGACGATGAAGGGGATCTTGAGTTCTTCATTAATGAAAAGATTTCCGAGTGGTCTTCGTTCGATAAAAGGATTGCAAGTCGTATGGATAGCCCTGTGCGCTCTGTATTGGTACCTACTTCTTCTCTTACTTCTGTTATCTCCAAGTATGGCCCCGCATATTACGTCAAGATCGATATAGAGGGTCATGATGTCATAGCATTGCGGTCACTATTGAGTACTGAGCCAAAGCCGCGCTATATTTCTGTCGAAAACGGTAATCAAGGCATGCTCGGGATGCTTGCAGGGGCTGGCTATGATCAGTTCAAGTATATCCAGCAGAGAGATATTCCCGGGGTACGGTTACCTAGGCGTGCTCGTGAAGGAGAGTACACTGCACACCTCTTTCCCCGTGGATCCAGCGGCCCATTCGGCGAGGAAACGTTGGGTAACTGGAAAAGTGCAGAGGAAATCGAGGAAGAAATTGCCAGGATATGGGACGTGGAAGGAACTCAGAGTCGGCCGGGGCATAATGATAAGGTCGATGGCTGGTTCGACTTACATGCCCGCCACTCCGAGTCTGTACAGTGACGGTTTTTGCCTGAGCCCCGTATCCGCCGCAGTTTAGGCGACGGATGATCGAGCTCGTTCGGGCCAAAGGGCTCCAGAGGCGTCGGAGCGGGTGATTTGCTAACCTATTAGGCGAGTATCCTTGGAGCCCATTGCGCTCCTGACGCGGGGACCTGCGGCAGCGATTTCATGGCCCAGCCAGTGATCAAAAGGCTCTTCATCCCGTTCACCGGGGGGCTTCTCGCCCTCGTGGCCCTGGGTTTTCTGATGGTCGGCGGCCTCTCTGCCGCCCCGCCTCCAGGGGTCACTGCGCCTCCCGGGCTCGATCCGGGGCCACTGGCGGCCCTGCAGCAGGCCGCCGCCGCGCAAGGGTCGGTGCCTGTCATCGTCGGATTCGCCCCCGCGGGAGGATTCCGGCCGGAGGGGCTGCTGGCGAAGGCCGCCGCCCGCGCTGCCCAGCAGGCAGCGATCAAGGTCGTACAGGAGCGCGTGCTGGAGCGCCTGAGCGGGCTCTACACCTCCAACGTCAAGCGCTTCGGCCACATCCCGTTTGTCGCCTTGCATGTCGATGCCCGGGCGCTGGATGCACTCTCGCGCATGCCCGAGGTGTCCAGTATCGAGGAGGACCGGCGGGTTACTACCTCGCTGCCCCAGAGCGTGCCCCTGATCGGGGGCGACGTCGCCTGGCAAAACGGCTATTCCGGTCTGGGCCAGACGGTGGCCATCCTCGACACCGGCGTGGACAAGTTCCACAGCTTTCTCAGCGGCAAGGTGGTCTCCGAGGCCTGCTCTTCGACCACCGCGAGCGGCAGTACCTCGAGCGGCACCTGGTACTCCACCACCGTCTGTCCGAACGGCCAGTCTTCGCAGACCGGCACCGGTGCCGGGATCTACTGCCCTCTGTCGATCTACAGCTGCGACCACGGGACCCACGTTTCGGGCATCGCCGCCGGCAAGGACGGCACGGTCAATGGCCAGACCTTTTCGGGGGTGGCGCGCGATGCCGATCTGATCGCCATACAGATCTTCTCGAAGTTCACGGGAGGCGGCGTCTGCGGGTCGTTCCCGGACCCCTGCGCCCAGGCGTTCGACTCCGACATCATCTGGGGCTTGGACCGGGTCTCCACCCTGAGCGGCAGCTTCTCCATCGCGGCCGTGAACATGAGCCTCGGCGGCGGCAGCTACACCAGCACGGCGAAGTGTGACTCCGACAGCCCGTCGACCAAGGCTGCCATCGACAATCTAAGGTCGCTCGGCATTGCCACCGTCGTGGCCGCGGGCAACAGCGGAACCGCCAACGCGCTGAGCTACCCGGCCTGCATCTCCTCGGCCATCAGCGTCGGGGCCACGACCAAGCAGGATGCCATCGCCTCCTATTCCAACAGCGCCTCCTTCCTGGATCTTCTCGCGCCCGGTTCGTCCATCTACTCATCGGTGCCGGGCGGCGGCTTCGCCACCTGGAGCGGCACCTCCATGGCCACGCCACACGTGACCGGCGCCTGGGCTGTGCTCAAGCAGCACGAGCCCAGCGCGTCCGTCGACCAGATTCTCTCCGACCTCGAGACCAACGGAAAACCGATCCTCGACAGCCGCAACGGCATCACCAAGCCGCGGATCCAGATCGACGCGGTGCCGGGGATCGTGGGGGCAGCGCCGCTGGCGATCGGCACGACGAGGCTTCCGGGCGGTGTGGTCGGTCAATCCTACAGCCAGACGCTGACGGCGAGTGGGGGCAGTGCGCCATACAGCTGGTCGGTGGTGGGGAGCCTGCCGGCAGGGCTCGCGCTGGATGGAGGCACCGGGAAGATCTACGGCACCCCCACGGTGGAGGGTGCGAGCAGCTTCAGCGTAGAGGTGACGGACAACGCGGGGACGACGGCGAGCCAGGCACTGTCGATCACGATCGACCCGGCACCGGTCGGGCAGGCAAGCCTGATCATCAGCACCGATAATGCCAATCAGGTGTATTTCAACGGGGCGCTGATTGGTAGCGCTGATAATTGGAAGCAAGCGAGCAGCTACACGTTGGCGCTGCAGTCAGGGGCGAACGTGGTAGCGGTCAAGGGGATGGACACCGGTGGGATAGCGGCGCTGATTGCCGAGCTGACGCTGCCCGATGGCAGCAAGGTGGTGAGCGACGGCTCCTGGAAGGTCTCCACGGCGCTACAGACGGGCTGGCAGGCCGTGGTTTTTGATGACAGTGGCTGGGTGGGGGCGAGCAGCTACGGGGTCTATGGGGTCTCGCCCTGGGCTAAGAACGTGGCGGGCTTCCCGAGCAGCTCAACGGCGAGCTGGATCTGGTCGTCGAACAACGATGCCGACAATACGGTATATGTTCGCTACAGCTTCTATGATGGAACGCCGCCGCTCGCCATCGGTACGACAAGCCTTCCGGGCGGTGTGGTCGGTCAATCCTACAGCCAGACGCTGACGGCGAGTGGGGGCAGTGCGCCGTACAGCTGGTCGGTGGTGGGGAGCCTGCCGGCAGGGCTCGCGCTGGATGGAGGCACCGGGAAGATCTACGGCACCCCCACGGTGGAGGGCACGAGCAGCTTCAGCGTAGAGGTGACGGACAACGCGGGGACGACGGCGAGCCAAGCACTGTCGATCACGATCGACCCGGCACCGGTCGGGCAGGCAAGCCTGATCATCAGCACCGATAATGCCAATCAGGTGTATTTCAACGGGGCGCTGATTGGTAGCGCTGATAATTGGAAGCAAGCGAGCAGCTACACGTTGGGGCTGCAGGCTGGGGTCAACGTGGTGGCGGTCAAGGGAATGGACGCCGGTGGGATAGCGGCGCTGATTGCCGAGCTGACGCTGCCCGATGGCAGCAAGGTGGTGAGCGACGGCTCCTGGAAGGTCTCCACGGCGCTACAGACGGGCTGGCAGGCCGTGGTTTTTGATGACAGTGGCTGGGTGGGGGCGAGCAGCTACGGGGTCTATGGGGTCTCGCCCTGGGCTAAGAACGTGGCGGGCTTCCCGAGCAGCTCAACGGCGAGCTGGATCTGGTCGTCGAACAACGATGCCGACAATACGGTATATGTTCGCTACAGCTTCTATGATGGAACGCCGCCGCTCGCCATCGGTACGACAAGCCTTCCGGGCGGTGTGGTCGGTCAATCCTACAGCCAGACGCTGACGGCGAGTGGGGGCAGTGCGCCATACAGCTGGTCGGTGGTGGGGAGCCTGCCGGCAGGGCTCGCGCTGGATGGAGGCACCGGGAAGATCTACGGCACCCCCACGGTGGAGGGTGCGAGCAGCTTCAGCGTAGAGGTGACGGACAACGCGGGGACGACGGCGAGCCAGGCACTGTCGATCACGATCGACCCGGCACCGGTCGGGCAGGCAAGCCTGATCATCAGCACCGATAATGCCAATCAGGTGTATTTCAACGGGGCGCTGATTGGTAGCGCTGATAATTGGAAGCAAGCGAGCAGCTACACGTTGGCGCTGCAGTCAGGGGCGAACGTGGTAGCGGTCAAGGGGATGGACACCGGTGGGATAGCGGCGCTGATTGCCGAGCTGACGCTGCCCGATGGCAGCAAGGTGGTGAGCGACGGCTCCTGGAAGGTCTCCACGGCGCTACAGACGGGCTGGCAGGCCGTGGTTTTTGATGACAGTGGCTGGGTGGGGGCGAGCAGCTACGGGGTCTATGGGGTCTCGCCCTGGGCTAAGAACGTGGCGGGCTTCCCGAGCAGCTCAACGGCGAGCTGGATCTGGTCGTCGAACAACGATGCGGACGATACGGTATATTTGCGGTACAAGATACTGGTTCCATGAAGCGTTTGGACGAGCAATCTTGGGAAATCTGACTCACCCGCCGAATCTCGGATGGTGTGCTTTATTCCGACCTGCGACTCGAAACACGGCCCCGAACCCGCCAGAAGATCCATGGTGGCGAAGCCTTCCAACGATTCCGCGGGGTCACACACCACGAGAAGTTTTTGCAGAGATAGACGAGATTAGTCCGTGGCGCGTAATCCACGAAGCCACCGCGCCGCGTTACCCCAAACTACGAGGCATGGGGCGCGGCCGGCAACGGAGCTGCCCTGCTTCACGTAGCGGTTGGTGCTTGACGACGCACTCTGACAAAGGAGGATCAACTGTCGACTCCACCAGACATAAGGGGGGTCCCCCGGCCCTTCACTGCAGCACGATGCCGCTGACCACCCGAAGCTGCAATGACCTCCGCCACGGTGGAAAGCGCTGGCGGAACGGGGGGCCGACGACCTGTGACGTATGAAGCACCGAGATGAACCCGAGTGAACCGCCGGTGCAAGGAGTGTCGCCGCGCTCGGGATACATCTTGGGACATCCAAGTCCCCAAAATGGCTGCGCTCGGCGACCGCCTTCGAGCCCCGGTTCGCCCTGCGTCCGTGGCGCTACGCCGACATCATCGCAAGCTCGATACCGGCTTCGCACCACTACCGCAAATGGCTTGACCGCGTGTCGGATGCGCTTGCATATGGCCTGCGTCGGTTCCCGGACTACGGCCCCTACGCGAACTCCGGCCATACGCCCGCGCCTACCGGAAACTACGCGCCTTCGCTTCGCTCTCCATGGCGCGCGGCGAGCGTCGAAAACTTTTAGCCTATGGAGGGAGACTCCCGGCTTTAACGGGGTCGCAGTAGACGTTTGACATTTCTGGGAGTCCATCGGGGAAACTCCACATCGTGAGCCGCCAGAGCACATGAATAGGAGAATTCCGATGGACGAGTACGAGAGCCAATGTCACACGTGGTGGGACTGCAAATATTGTGTGGCGCTTATCCCCAAATGCCGTCGCAGGACGCTGTATGAGGAGCTGAAGAAGAGTTGGGTCGAAGAAAAGCACCTGATGCCGGACCACGTGGGCATGATGGTCGCGATACCGCCAAAGTGTGCGGTGTCGGAGGTGATCGGGTATATCAAGGGCAAGAGCGCAATCCATTTGGCTCGGGTGTACGGAGAGCGCTAGCGCAATGTTGTTGGGCAGCACTTCTGGGCGAGGCGATACTTTGTCTCGACGGTCGGTCGAGATGAGGCGCTGATCCGAGAGTGCATCCGAAACCAGGAGGCCGAGGACAATCGCCCGGACCAGATGAGCCTGCGGCCGCTGATAGGCCACCTTTAAGGTGGCCTACAGATCTCGGGGCCGCGTTAACGACCCTGTTTAGCCGCGTTGAGCGATTAACATACCGAAAGCCCCCGCGGTTGCCAGGGGATGGTTACACCAATTAGATCGTTCTTGCTAATCGGTTCGGGGCAATGTCCTATGAGTTGCTCCCTTCTAGAAGGCGCCGTATTCGCACGATGAAAAGCTTTCGAGCACGTATTGAGCACGCGATCGCTTGGACGGGGGCGACCTTCCTGAGCCGCGCAGTGGTGAATCTGGTGGCCACAGCCACATTGGCGAACCTGGTCGCGCCCACGGCGTTCGGCCTGCTGGGAATGGCCACTGCCGTAACGGCCCTGCTTTCTGTTTTTGGAGATCTTGGCATCGGCGCGGCTCTCATCCAAAGAGAATCCGTGACTTCGACCTTGCTCGCGACCGCGTTTTGGACAAACCTGGCAATGGGTTTTGCTGCCTTTGTCGGCGTAATCGCGGCCTCGCCGGAAATAGCGACCGCGTTCCGCGAGCCGGACCTCCAGTTGTTCGTATGTGCTCTCTCCGTCACGTTTCTCATTAGCTCCTTTGGAATTGTCCCGGCTAGTCTAATGCAGCGCCAATTCCAATTCCGCGAACTGGGAGTGATTGAGACCGGAGCCGCCGTCGTTGCCGCTACTGCAGCGATATACGCGGCAGAGCGTGGCGCCAAAGAGTGGAGTCTCGTAATACAGCCCGTTACTGGTGAAACGGTCAGAGTTATCGCGCTATGGACGATTAGCCGTTGGCGCCCGTTGTGGTCGTACTCAACGGCCGATCTAAAGTCGGTCGCCGGGTTTTCACTTAATCTGACCGGCTTTAGCCTCATCGTGTACATAAGCCGCAATCTTGACAGATTTCTCATCGGCCGATACTTGGGCGCCGACCAACTGGGATATTACGCGCTGGCCTATAGAATATTATTATTTCCTTTGCAAGCGGGGATTCAAGTCATTTCTCGAGTAATGTTCTCCGCCCTAGCCAGAATTCAGCAGAGCGACGCTAAAACGCGAGAACTCTATCGCAAGATGGCAACAATTGTATCTTTGATCGCGTTCCCCGCACTGCTCGGGTTGGGCGCGACTGCGGAGCCACTAGTCGCGCTTCTGTTTGGTTCAGCATGGCGGCCCGCAGCGACTCTCCTAAGCATCTTGTCCCCTGTGGCAGCACTAACGCCACTGGCTGCTATGGAAGGAGCCTTGTTCCAAGCAAAAGGTGCAACAAGGACGCTATTTCGCTGGAATATTGTTAAGAGCTTAATCCTCGTCGCCGCTGTTATCGTAGGGCTTCGATGGGGGATCTTCGGCGTCGCGACCGCGCACACTGCTGTTATCGTCATTTTGGCGTATCCCGCTTGGCGTTTATGCTTTGGGCTAGTCGGAATGAAGGTATCGGAATTCGTCAACAGCCTCCGGGGAGTGATTCTCCCGGCGGCTGCGATGTTGGTGGCGATGACGCTATTTGACACCACCATGTTAAATACGGCCCCTCCCGTGGAGCGATTCTGTGGGCTTGTAGGAGTCGGCATTATTGTATACGGGCCCTTGGCGTTGTGGTTTAATCGAAATATCATTTGGGATGTGATAAGCGGTAGCAGGCTCTTTTCCAAAGAGTACTAGCTAAACGCGCGTAGACACATCACGGCGGTAACCGGTACCATGGGAGATGTGGTCGAAAAATGAGTCGTCATAGGGACAGGAAGACATGCATTTAAGGTTTCTTCATCGGCTAACGAGCCGAGCAAAAGCGCAAGAACCGCGACGGTCGGAGGCTCTGGAGCTTATCGACCAAGTCCGCTTTGATGTTCGTCCGGTTCTAAGCGGCAGGCCAGCCTTAAACGTTTTGCTTCCATCGCTTTCGGTTTCCCGGATGACCGGTGGACCGAATACCGTTCTTCAGTTGACGGCCCGCGCGGCGCAAAAAGGAGTGCGGATCCGGTATTTGTCGTGCTTGGGTCCGCCAGAACGTGAAAAGTCTCTGTTGTACCGTCACCTAAAATCGATCATCGGCGAATCGCTGCTGGAAAGAAATATTGAGTTTTGTGGGATTGACCCGAGAGAGAGTCCGTTCGAGATAGGAGGTTACGACGGGTTCTGCGCGACATTCTGGCCAACCGCGTACGTCGCGGAAAGAGCTATGGAGAAGATAAGGAGAAACCGATTTTTATATGTAATACAAGACTATGAGCCCGCATTTTACCCGTGGTCGACAGAGTTCTCATCGGCTCTTCAGACGTATTCTATGAATTTCCAGGCTGTTGTTAACGAGGGGCTTCTGCTAGAATTTTTTCGAACGCATCGCATTGGGAGATTTTCGAAAAGTGAATTTATCCGAGAAACGGTAACGTTCGAGCCAGCCGTAGACCGCACAAAATTCTTTCCGGAACCGGCCCGAAACAAAATCCCGAGTAAACTACTGTTCTATGCGAGACCATCGCGGCCTCGTAACCTCTTCGCGATTGGGCTCGACGCGCTACGTATCGCTATTAAGGCAGGAGCATTTTCTGACAAACGGTGGCGGTTTGTCTCGATGGGGGAGCGTATTGCAGACTTGAATCTCGGTCGAAATGCAACTCTCAGAAATCAGACCTGGAAGAGCTACGAAGACTACGCCGCTTCGATGAGGGAGACGGATATCTTGCTGTCCCTTATGTTGTCCCCGCACACGAGCTATCCTCCGTTAGAAGGCGCCGTGTGTGGGGCAAAAGTGGTGACGAATACTTTCGACGTGAAGACCAAAGAAAAGCTAAGCGGACTTAGCGCTAACATAGTAGCGGCTGATGCGAAGCCAGAAAGCGTAGCAGAGGCTCTCGGCGAGGCCGCGCGGGCGTATAAGGAAGGGACGGCAGACGTTACCGGAGAGATCGCGATACCGCGAAACTGGGATGATGCCTTGGGCGACGCTATAGAAGCGGTATTAGGGTATTGGGAAAGCTTCCGATAGATATCGACATCAGAGGGCCGGAGGTGGCTAATGTGATCTGATAGTTAAAGGGGGCGGGTTCGCGTAGGAGACGACGCCAAACTTGGGTGGGTTGCGGGATGGTTTAGCAAAGACGGCACGACACTAGGAGATGCTGATCTTCCCGGTATTTAAGTAATGGTGGCTAGATGAGCGACGAAGCAAAGGTGGTCGATTGCAGGGTTTGCGGAAATCGGAGCGAAAATACTAACTATGTCGCTCAGGAGATGATGTTCGGTTGGAGAACGGAATTCGAGTATGTGGAGTGTTCCCGGTGTGGGTGCATACAGATTCGCGATATCCCGAAGGATTTAGAAAGATACTATCCCCGAGAATACCATGCTGATCGGGTAGTGTCTGGTTACGATCAGACGCCGAAGGCCGGGTTTATGTCGTCTGGTGTGACAGCCGTTACGTTGGCCAGCAGGAACGTTCTTTTCTGGCTGCCGAACAGGTTCAAGCGATTTCTCGGGCTCGGGTCATGGATAGAATGGTTTTCGGGGAGGGGGCTTAACCTGCGATCAAGTGTGCTCGATGTTGGTTGCGGTCAAGGATATCGGCTGAGCGAAATGGCAAGGTGTGGATTCCGTAACTTGACCGGTATCGACCGTTATCTCTCGAATCCTGCCGGTGACATAGGTCCCGTTCACATTAAGCGGTGTGAAATTGGTAGCGTTGAAGGGGCATTCGATTTAATCATGGCACATCACTCGCTCGAGCACATGAGCGACCATTACGGAATTCTGAGCGCTATGAGAGAGAGATTAAATGATGGGGGAATGGTGTTGATCAGGATCCCGATTGCAGGGACGTTCGCTTGGAGAGAATACGGAGTGCACTGGGTGCAATTTGACGCTCCGCGCCACCTGGTGTTGCACACCGTCAAGAGTATGAAAATCATGGCTGAATCTGCCGGGTTTGCGGTAGAGGACATAATATTTGACTCGACGAGTTTACAATTCTGGGGTAGCGAACAGTACTTGAGAGGTATACCGTTGCGGGACCGTATGTCGCATTGGCAACATCCAGAGGCTAGCATGTTCACGCCGGAGCAGATTCGTGACTATGAGGGAAGGGCTAAGGAGCTAAACCGGTTAGAGGACGGCGATCAGGCGTGTTTTTTTCTACGGAAAGCAAGCTATTTACGGGGACATCGCTACGGACCACGTTTATCCCCTTTGATGGGTTGACGTACCGAAAGCTTCCGGCTTATCCGGCGCATAGTTACACACGGCGGAGAAAAACAGGTAAGCGCTTCGCCCGCGTCTTTCCGATGGCATAAGTTCCTCTATGCGGCTAAGCGGGCAACAGCGAAACTTTATCGTAATGAAGGGTCGAGAAATATGGTGAGCGCAGCGGCAGCTGATTCGAATGGGGAGAACGGTACGGCTAGAACGGCTGCGTTGCAGCACCAGATGTTCGAGTTCGCGCGGCAGGCGCCATCGGCGTACTTCGCAGCCAACTCAATCCCGGCGTTGGAAAAATGCTCGGTGCACGGGCGAGGAACAGCGTGAATTATCGGCCGATCGGTTATGACCCCGGACCTGCGATTACCCTACCAGCGGTGCAGATAAGAAACGTGTCTGAAACTGCTTGAAATTTGCCTCAAGCGGCGGCAACACGTTTACGGGAAAAATTCATGCAACATTGGGTTCAACGGGCGCCATCGTGACCTCTGTCAATGTGGTGCTTCTTTGTTTCCGGTGGATATGGATGGCGCTCAAAACCCGCGGATATTTGGCCGCAAGCGGTTTGCCCCCTTGTGACAACCGATGGTGTTGTGCTAGCCGCGACCTAAACGAAGCGACAAGCTCATAGCGACCAGGAACGTAACTACTCACCCCCTCCTACGGGGTCTCTCGGGTTTTCTCATCTTTAAATACGATCAGATAGAACAAAACGCTTGACATCATAGCGCCTAAACACTATGGTTTTGATCCGAGACCTCGACGCGGATCAACCAAGATGGGCGCATATTTCGGATCGAAGGCGACCTCCGGGCTGTGCCAGGCGATTATCGCCCTGATGCCGCCACACGATACCTACATCGAGACCCATCTGGGTGGCGGGGCGATCATGAAGCGCAAGCCGCCTGCGCTGCGCAATGTCGCCATCGATCTCAATGCGCGGGCGCTGGCTCGGTTTCAATGCGACTACCCGGTGGAGAAGATCCACGGCTGCGCTCACCGGTTTCTGCGCGAGTACGAGTATCGGGGACGCGAGCTCGTCTACTGCGATCCGCCTTACCTGCATCATACCCGCAGCTCGGGGCGACGTTACCGCTTCGACTACCAGGAGCAAGATCATCTTGAGCTGCTGGCGCTGCTCAAGGGCTTGCCCTGCAAGGTGATCCTCTCCGGCTACCCCTCGGCGCTGTACGATGAGCAGCTCGGCGACTGGGGCCAGCTCGAGATCCAGGTCATGAACCAGGCCGGGGTGCGCACTGAGAAGCTGTGGCTGAACTTCGCCCCGGACCGCGTCTTCTGGCCCAGCTTTGCCGGTAAGAACTTCACCGATCGCCAGCGCATCAAGCGCAAGGCGGCCAGCTGGGCACAGCGCTACCAGGCGATGCCCACGCCCGAGCGCCTGGCAGTGCTCTCGGCGATGATGGCCGTGGAGGCCGAGGGGGCCTGAGCCCCGGGGCAGGGCTCGCCGGCATGGCCAACGTCAACAAGTCGTCTCTGCGCGAGGAGTTTGACACCCTCAAGGGCGAGCTCGAGCGCCATTGCGCCGCTGGCAAGGTGGCTGCGGAGACACGCACCCTGATCCAAGCGCTGCTGGCGCTGTTCGAGCTGCTGGTGGCGGTGTTCATGGAGAAGCGCACCCCCAAGAACAGCCGCAACTCCAGCCTGCCGCCCTCGCGCAACGATCAAGACGACGAGACCGCCACCCAGCCGGGCACCCACGCCAAGGGCAAGGCCGAGCACAAGGGCCGCTCGGCTAACACCCGCACGGTCGAGACGCTGGAGATCGCCCCGGTCCACGACGGTGAGTGCTGTGGCAAGGACCTCACCGCCGAGCCCTGCCAGGGCCACGAGCGGCGCACCTTCCTCGACATCGTCTACGAGAAGCGCCAGCATCACGTCGATGCCCAGATCAAGCAGTGCCCCGAGTGCCTGACGATCAACAAAGGCGCTTTCCCGCCCGGCCTGGCGGGGCCGTTGCAGTACGGGCCCGGCATCAAGGCCACGGTGATCAACTTTCTGGTGGCCCAGATGGTCTCGCTCAAGCGGGTCCAGCACCTGATGGGCACCCTGATCGGTCAGCTCATCTCCCCGTCGAGTCTGCTGAAGTTCGTGCTGCAGCTCCACCATGTCCTTGCCGCTTGGGAGCAGCAGGCCATCGAGCAGTTGCTCGCCCACCCCAGCCTGCACGTGGACGAGACCTCGCTGCGGGTCGATCGCAAGAAGCACTGGATCCACGTCTACAGCGCAGGGGAGATCACCTTGAAGTTCCTCCACCGCAACCGCGGGCACGAGGCTGTCAATGCCATCAACATCATCCCCCGTTACGGGGGCGTGCTCATCCACGACTGCCTGGCGGGCTACTTCTCTTTCCTGTGCTGCGGCCACGCCGTATGCGGCGCGCATCTGCTGCGCGAGCTCATCTTCGTGATCGAGACCAACGGCTATGCCTGGGCGGCCAACATGAAGCGACTCCTGAAGCAGACCCGCAAGGCAGTCGCCGACAGCCCTGCCAAGTGCCTGTCGGAGAAAGAGTACAAGAACCTGCAAAAGCGCTACCGCAATATCCTGACTCGCGGTGCCAAGGAGCTACCGCCGATACCACCCAGACAGAACGGCAAGCGCGGGCGCATCGCCAAGTCCGACGCCCACAACCTATGGGAGCGCCTCAAGCTGCGCGAAGATGCGGTGCTGCTCTTCGCCAAATTGCCGCACGTGGCGTTCACCAATAACCGCGCCGAGCGTGATCTGAGAATGAGCAAGGTCAAGCAGAAGGTATCAGGCTGCTTCAGGACCCTTCTCTACGCTGAGGCCAATTGCCGCATCTCCAGCTATTTACAGACCATGGCCAACCGCGGATACGGCCCATTGGTCGCCATTCAGATGGCGCTTTCCGGGGAGATCTATGCGCAGACGGGTGAGTAGTTACCCAGGAACAAGAATGGCCGTCGAAGGGGTCCAGGAGGAGTCCCGAGCTTGAGAGGGAGGCTCCTGGACCCCTCGACGGGCATTCGTACAATTGGAGTCTTGAGATTGTTGCGCGAATCTGTCGGGTATTCTCCGCCAAATATGCGCGGATTTGCGCCGCCGACAACAGGTGAAGGCGTCGCAGCCTCCATTGTTGCTGAGACCCACCGCGGCCGCTCGGCGACCGCAAAAAATTATACCCCTTCTGGGGACACTAGGTGAAGAGGCGGTAGCTCATGTGGAGAAATTAGGTGATGGAAACCTAACGAGTAAGGATAGATCGTGAGAGCGAAGCGAGCCACGATCTTATCCGGTTGTTGAACGAGCCCGAGCTCGGGGCCTCGCAACAGCGGATCGACGCTCTTTAGAAAATTGATCGCAGAAGCCGCGGGTGGTCAGGCCAGGACTGGCGGCCAACCTGGCACCTGGAGCCGGCGAAAGGCTGGTGGTTTGGCCGTGGCCGGGCGCCTGGAGGCGGCCAAAGTGGCCACCCGGCGCCGGGATTTTAGCTGATTCTCACCACATGGGCACAGCCAAGCCCTGGCCGCGCACGGCCAGCGTGTCCGGCGCCCCAGGGCCCGGGGGAGGAGCTACACCGGCACCGCCAGGGGCGGTGGCCCCTGGGCCGGGGTCGGCCGGGGCTTAGGGCCAAAGGGCGGATACACGGCAACCACCCGCATCGGCCCGCCACAGGCCGGGCAGCAGAAGCTTGGACGCTGCGGGGGAGCCACGGGCCGGATCACCACGTGCAGGATCAGCTGCAGCAGCTGCAAGGTACGCCGCGCGTTGTGATGGAGGAAGCCGTAGTCGCGCACCCGGTGAAAGCCCCGGGGCAGCACGTGCTGGATGACCCGCCAGAGCAACACCTCCCCGGGCAGCGTCTCGATGCGCGTCTCCCCGGTCTGTCCGTCGGTGTAGCGAAAGCTCACCTGCCCGTCGTGCTCGGCGAGGAGGTTGGACTCGCTGATCACCCCGCGGTAGAGATAGCGCGAGAGGTACTCCAAAGCGGTGTCCCCGCGCCCCACGAGGCGGCAGTCGACCACCCAGCGCTCGGGCACGCGCTCGCCCGAGCGCAGCCCCGCCTGGGCGATCTCGTGCAGCAGCTTGCCCCGGAACACCTGGGCCAGGGCAAACTCGTTGAACAGATACCGATAGCGGGTACGCTTCCAGGCACGCTCGGCGAGATCGATCCCGCCGCCGGGCACCACCACATGCAGGTGGGGATGGTAGGTCAGGCGCCGGCTGTGGGTATGCAGGACCGCGGTCATGCCCATCCGCCCGCCCAGATGCTTGGGGTTGAGGCCGAACTGCTGAAGGGTCTGGGTGGCGGCACGAAACAGCGCCTCATAGAGCGTACGCTGATGGCGCCAGGCCAGGTCACGAAGCTGCGCCGGCAGGGGGAAGGTGACCAGGAAATAGTCCACGGGCAGCAACTTCGCCCTCTGGCGCTCCAGCCACTGGGAGGCCTCGTGGTTCTGGCAGCGCGGGCAGCTGCGATGCCCGCACGAGCAGGGCTGCCAGTGCAGCTCGCAGCACTCGCTGCAGCGGCTGAGCACCTGCCCGGCCCCGGGCGTGCGACAGCGGGAGATCGCGTCCAAAGCCCGCTCATGGCCGGGCAGCAGCTGCCCGCCATAGCGGGCCTGCAGGGCCTCCCGGTAGGTCTCGATCAGGTTGGCCAGCTCCATGCTCAGAGCTTCCTGAGATCGACCCGCAGGGAGCCGACCAGGCGGTTGAGCAGATCGGAGGTCGCCTGCTCGGTAGTCTCGGTCAGATGGGCGTAGAGGGCGGTGGTGGTGGGGCTGGCGTGGCCGAGCAGCGCCTGGATATGGCGCAGGCTCAGACCCTGCTCGAGCAAATGGGTGGCCAGGCTGTGGCGCAGTGAATGGACCGAGATCTTTTTTTTTATCCCGCAGTCGGCGAGCAGCGCCTTGACCGCCTGCTGGGTACCGCCGCGGTCCATGTGGGTGCTGGCCTCACGGATGCGCTCGGGCGATCCGACCGGGTTGGGAAACAGCAGACGCGGATGGCGATGCTTGGCCCAGAGCGCGCGCAGCCCCTGGTAGGTGAGCTCCGGCAGCGGCACCAAGCGGTCCTTGTGGCCCTTGCCGCGGCGGATATGCACCCGGCGGCGCGCCGCATCGATATCGCTGACCTCGAGCGCCAGCGTCTCGCTCAGGCGCAGGCCCATGGAGTAGGTGGCGAGCACAAAGACGCGGTAGCGCAGCTTGCGCGCCGCACCGATGAGCTGCTCGACCTCCGAGACGCTGAGCACATCGGGCAGCGAGCGCACCTGGGGCGGCTTGATCATCTCCACCCACTGCCAGTCGCGCTTGAGCACCTCGGCCCAGAAGAACTGCAGCCCGTTGCGATCCACGCGCACCGTGCTCCAGGAGTGGGAGTCGATCAGCTCGGAGAAGTACTCGGCGAGCTGATCCTCGCCCAGCTTGTCGGGGACGCAGTCGAAATGCTCGCTGACCCGGCGCACCGCCCGGGCATAGACGTCGATCGTGCTCTCGCTATAGCCTTGCAGCTTCAGGGCACGCAGGTGCTTGGCATACAGGCGGTCAAAGCGCTTCTGTTCTTTCGGATTCATGGGGTAAGCTCCTCAGCAGGACTGCCCAACATTGGGCAACC
This sequence comes from uncultured Gammaproteobacteria bacterium, assembly GCA_963775335.1. Classification (GTDB taxonomy): domain Bacteria; phylum Pseudomonadota; class Gammaproteobacteria; order Chromatiales; family Chromatiaceae; genus CAVQCX01. The sequence goes on along the minus strand of CAVZIJ010000002.1, from coordinate 421,601 downwards.
AGGGAGCATACGTGGGGATCAGGGGGTTTTCCTGCCGCGGAGCGGCTTCGTTCAACGAGCGAAAGGGGGGGGCGAAGACCGTGGCAAAGAATAGCAAGAGGGCGATCGGTGAGGTCGTGGAGATTGCGGAACGCAGGGTTGAAGACCACTGTGGACAAGTGGTGCGAGGTGCGGTTCGTTAGCCCGGGTGTTGAAGGCGGTACACGTCAGCGACAAGGTGCCGTGGGCAAAGTACTCTTGTGAACGGGGGCTTGCGCTCTTGGGCGAATGGGCTAGAAAGGCGCCTTAGTAGTGGGTAGAGTGCCTGGATGGCGGTGAGGAACAGATGGGGTAGGCCGCTGGACGTGCGGGGCGAGTGAGAGGGGCCAGAAGACGAAAAGAGTTAGGGGTTTACACGACGCACACCACGATTGTGAGAAAGCTTCTGGACCTGGAGGCAAGAGAGATATGAGGAAGAGGGTAACCCTGGTCTGTAGCGATGTCTCCAGTAACTGTCTTGGGAGAACATGGCTCCTGGCTCGGATGATACATGAGTGGGCGGAAGCCGAGATCGTCGGTCCGGCTTTCGGAAACGCGGTTTGGGAACCGCTGTCCGGTGACAAGTCAGTGCCGATCCGCTACGTAGCTTTCGAGAATGCGATAACGTTCGGCGAGGGGCTACGCAAGCTTCTGCGGATGATAGACGGAGATGTGATTTACGCCAACAAGCCAACCCCGACGAGTTACCTTGTGGCGCTGCTTGCGGCCCGGGGGCGGCCTCTGGTTCTGGACATAGATGACTGGGAGATGGCGTTCGTTATAGATCACTTTTCCAGAAGCGGCTTCCGGAAGTTTCCTGGCGCTGTGTTGCGGTCAGCAGTTACACCGCTTCGGGTTGGAGGGGTACTTGGAACGTGGATAGCCGAAAAGCTAGTTTTTCGGGCAGATATGGTGACTGTATCGAATCGCTCTCTGCAGCGAAAATTCGGAGGGATTTTGATCCCGCACGGTCGGGATGCAGCTCAGTTTAGCTTCCGGGACGAGGAGACGCGTCAAAGGATGCGAGTGAAGCTTGGGATAGGGCCGGGAGATCGCGTGGTGGTGTTCGCTGGGACCCCGCGGCCTCACAAGGGACTTGAGGTTCTGATATCGGCGATGGAAGTGAACGAATTGTTATCTGCATTGCTGCTGGTCGTTGGAGCGAGCCCGGCTGACCCGTTTAGCTGCTTGGTTTGTGAGCTCGGGAGGGCAAGGCTCGGGAAACGGTTTCTTTCGATCGGAATGGTGCCCTTCGATGAGCTCCCTGGATATGTTTGCGCGGGTGACGTAATCGCCATTCCCCAGGATTCGTCTGGGTCCGCGAAAGGTCAGCTTCCGGCGAAGTTATTCGACGCCATGGCGCTTGAGCGACCGATCGTAGCGACTGCGGTGTCGGATATAGCGGAGATCGTTGGGGAGGGAGGCTGGGTCGTACCGCCGGACGACGCCCCAGCCCTGGCGAGGGCGATTACGGAGGCGCTGGAAAATCCAAACGAAGCCCGGCGACGCGCGCGTATCGCGCGACAGCGGTTCGTCGATCACTACAGCTGGCAGGTGCTTGGCGTCCAGCTGAAGTCCGTGTTTGGGCAGTGGCTCAGTTAGGGTAACCGTTCATGGTACCCGGTGACATCTCCAACCGAGCGAGCCTTTCGAGGGCGCCTCTTTGGCTCTGCTGCGGGATAGTAGCTGCGAGCGGCGGAAGCCCGCCGTACAGCCGGAGCCGCGTCGGGCGGGGCGTAGCCGGGCGGACGGAGCCTGGACGCCGTTACCGGGGCGATCATGGGAACACCCTAGGCGGCCGGCGCTTTCAACTTTCCCGTCGAAACAACGGACAGCGCCGGAGGCGCTGTTTTTGAGGCGCTTTTCCTGAAGGTGATTGCCACCGGGTCGTTGCTTTAGGATCATTTCGACGACGGCAATTTCAGCGGGTGGACGGTGGTGGATCAGGGGATGGAGTCGGCGCTCTCGCACCGGGTGGTGCAGTCGGGGGGTGGTAGTGCAGAGCAGGAACATCATGACCGGTGGGACCTATCCGCTCAATTCGGGCACGTTCCTGGGGGACGATAGCGGCGGGGTCTGGGGCGACTATCGGGTCAGTCTGAGCATGGGCTCGGAAGACGATGATCTGCTGGGGGTGATGTTCCGGGTGCAGGACCGCGCCGACTACTACCGCTTCGGCTGGGCGAAGCAGGCCTCGTGGAGGCGTCTGACGAAGGTGGTCAACGGCCAGGCGAGCGTGCGGTATCAGGACAACGCGCCCTACGTGCAGGGTCAGACCTACCAGATTGCGGTGACGGTGCAGGGCACGGAAATCAAGGTGGCGGTTGACGGGACGACGATCATCGGTGTCGACGACCTGGGCCTGAGCTACGGCACGATCGCGTTGTATAGCTTCGGAGAAGCCGGCGCCTACTTCGATAATGTTAAGGTTCAATCGGTGTCTTCAGCAGCACTATGCCGAAGAGTCTGATATCCTCCTTATCCTATTCGAGCCGTTCTCTTTCATCGGAAAATATCGCTTGCAAGAACCGCGCGGGTGCCGCGTGCGGAGGTAACAGATGAGATCACCGCTCGGCGTCTTGAGAAAGATCGCTCGCTGGCTGTACCAGAGAACGATCATCGCGTTCTACGGAGTCGTTGGGCCGCCGCGCGTGCTGTGCTTCGACCCGGGGACCAACGCCGAGATTCTGCGGGCTTTCGGGGCGACGGTCGGCAGGGAGCGGGTACGGATCAACGGCCCAGTGGTTCTCCACGCTGCGGAGAAAGGGTACACAAACCTGAGGATTGCCGATGGATGCATTCTGAACGGCAACAATTATCTGGACCTGACTTCCAGGGTCTGTCTCGAGGCGGGAGTCAGCCTCGGCCCGGGTGTCATCGTCATGACGCACAACCGGTACAATTACAACGCATACTTGGAGGAACGACTGGCCCACACCTGCGGGGCCAAGGATGTCGTCATGCAGACCGGAGCGGGGATCAAGGCGGGGGCCGTGATCACTATGGGCGTGACGGTCGGCAGCAACGCCGTGGTCGCCGCGGGCGCAGTGGTGACGCGGGACGTGCCTGGCGCGTGCATGGTGGGGGGCGTTCCCGGCAGGGTCATCAGAGACCGTCTGTAAGTCCGGTCGGCAAAACCGCAGCTACACGGGGGGAGTATGGATCTCATTGTGAACTTCGCGCCCACGGGGCTCATTCCGACCAAGGCGATGACCCCGCACGTGCCGACGAGCGTTGAGGCGATCATCGAGGACGTGCATCGGGCGTGGGAGATAGGCATTACGATGGTCCACCTGCACGCGCGGGAGGACGATGGTGAGACTCCCAGCTGCAAAGCGGAGATTTACGGCAAGATCATTGAAGGGATACGAAGCTTTGCTCCGGATCTCGTCATCTGTGTCTCCCTGAGTGGACGCCGCATCCAGGAATTGCGTCTTCGGGCAGAGCCGTTGAGTCTCGAGGGAGGCTTGAAGCCCGATATGGGGAGCCTGACGCTCAGCTCGCTCAATTTCAACCGGGAAGCCAGCGTGAATCCGCCGGATGTAATCCAGGGCCTGGCGGTCGAAATGAAGGCGCGCGGCATACTGCCGGAGCTCGAGGCATTCGATGCGGGCATGGTGAACTATGCGAAGTATCTGGAGCGCAAGGATATTCTCGGACCGCCCCATTATTTCAACCTGCTCTTGGGTAACATCGCCTGCGCGCAGCCGGATCCGCTTCACCTCGGGATCATGATCAGGGACCTTCCGCCGAATTCTTACTGGAGCGTCGCAGGAGTCGGCGACGCACAGTTCAGGATGAATGCGGTCGCTGTGGCATGCGGGGGTGGGGTCCGGGTCGGACTGGAAGACAACATATGGTTTGATACTGCGCGAACCCGGCGAGCGACGAATGCCGACCTCCTGCGGCGTATCCACAGCTTGGCCGAGGCCTGCGAGCGGCAGGTCATGGCCCCGGGGAATCTGCGCCGGCTCCTCGAGCTCGAGCCTGGTGGGGGGCGCTACGGCAGGAAACGGCAAGGCACTGGGTGAGCATCGTCCATGGCTGGCCGGCGGGCCTGTCCTTGAGCGCTCGGCGCCTTCATCGTGGGTGTCGATGACCCCGTATGCCAAAGTGTTTCCACGTCCTGTTGGGAGTTAAGGGCGTCACTGACAGGCGGTATTTCACGCCTGCTTGCCGGCGACCGCGTTGGCCGTGGCAACCACCCAGTCCGGGGAAAGTATCCTGGCAAGGATCCGGCTCGCGAGAGCGCCGACGCGGCCCGGGTTTGGCGCGAACCAGAATCCAGAATTTGGCTCGGCGAGGATCGTAAAGCCGCTGTTCAGCAGAGCGGCGCGTAGCGCCGAGGGCATAATCAGGTTGATGTGTGTCGGCTGGTCTCTCTCTTTGACGTTCCTGGAAGAGGGCGACCAGATGAACAGGCGGCCCCCAGGCTCCAGGATGCGGTATGTCTCCTGGAGCACTTTGTCGAACCGGTCAGGATCTATGTGCTCGATGACCTGGTTCAGGGCAACGTTCGCGATGGAGTTGGCCTCAAACGGGAGTGCGTCACCGAGATCGTGGACGCGAATGTCAAGGGACGGACAGCGGGTCCGAGCGCTGGTGACAGCGTATTCCGAGCCTTCCAACGCGACGATGTTTAGGCCCCACGTCTGAGCCAGCTCGGCGAACAGTCCGAGGCCCGCGCCTAAATCGAGGATGGGTCCGGGCTTACCGTCGCGGACAATCGTGGCAAGCGTGCTGGAATAGAACGCCGGTCGTCGGCTACCGTACGCCGTGGCGAATTGCTCTTGAGAATGAATATTGGGCTTCATCGCAGATCCGAGGTTTCTGATAGAGACGGGTGGGCCCACCGCCCGGCAGTTTCACCAGGAAGAGCCGGGCATGCAAGTCACTCGGAGTCCCGAGTGCTCAGTGGGCATGGCGGGTCCGCTCTGGTGTATGGGTCAACCGGGGCTCTTCATGGTCTGAAGAAGAGGCGGAAATACTCCAGGAGCCGCGCTCTCTCTCGCCACCAGACGATCGCCGTGTAGACGACAACCCCCACGGGGACTCCGACAGCGAGCCGCGGAAGCGGAGAGGCGAAATGGAGCCAGGCGTGGTCCAGGATGCCCACGGCAAGGCTCATGACGAGCGCGGCGAGCAAAGACGTGGAGAACGCCTGGAGGAACTCACTCGCCGGCTGGCCGATCAGCCACCGCCGAACGCGAATCCCGATGGGGAACAGAATGAGACCGGTCACCAGACAGAGCGCCGCTGCGACACCTTGGACGCCGTAGCGGGCGCCGATCCAGATCGCGGGGGCATAAAGCGCCATTCTCAGGGCGTTGAAATAGAAGCCGATATCGGCGCGCCCCTTGGCGATCAGGAGCCCACCGAATAGGTTGCCGATGCTGTACAGCGCCCCGAGCGGAACTAGGGTGGCCAGCACGGACCCTGCGGCGTCCCAACGATGGCCCAGGAATCCCTGGGTCAACGGGTCTGCCAGGATACCCATGCCGGCGTAGATCGGGAGCGTTACCAGCGAGACCACCCGGGTTACTTCCACGTAGCCACGGCGCAGCTTGTCGTCTTCCAGCCTGATCTTCGCGAATGCAGACATGCTCACTCGCGCCACGATGGGGCTGAGCAGCCGATAGGGGGCGAGCATGATCTGAGAGGCGACCTGGTACACGCCCAGGAGATCAGCGCTGAGCAGAACGCCGATGAGGAACTTGTCGAGATCCCGGGAGGCCTGGTTGAGTCCGCGCTCGCCCAACTGGAACAGGCCGAAGCTGACGTAGCCCCTGAGGTCGCGCCGGTCGAAGTGCAGGCTCAGGGGCCAGTGCCTGATCCCGATTGCCAGGAGCCCCGCGGCCTGCACGCTCGCCGCCGCGAGTTGGCCCCAGACGATCGCATAGGCGCCCTGGTCGAGGCGAGCGGCGGTCCATAGAGCGGTCGTCAGCCCCGCTGCCCGGGAGGCGATCTCGATGATCGATAGCGCCTTGAATCGAAATTCCCGCTGCAACAGGATGCCGAACTGCTGTCCGATTGGCGTGACCAGGAGCGTCAGGGCGGCGATGAGCAGGATCCCCTGCACCCTGGGCTCGCCGTAGAGCCGGCTGATCCAGGGGGTGCCCAGCGCGACAATCAGGAACAGTACCAACCCGGCGGCGAGGTTCGTCCAATAAAGGGTCGAGAGGATGCGCCGGTCGTTGTCTCCGCGGTAGATCAGGGCGTTGCTGAAGCCCATATCGGCATAGGCCTGAGCGAACCCAACGACGACCGAAGCCATGGCGGCGAGCCCGAAGTCGGCCGGGCTCAGCAGGCGCGCCAGCACGGCCACCTGGGTCAGCTGGGCCAGGGCCGCAAAGCCCCCGGAGACAGCGGTCCACTGGATGGAGCGGGCGGCAGTCCTTCGGAGGGAGCTCACGGTGGTGCAAGTCGTGCCGGTGGACGGTCATTCAGATTGGGGTGTCGCCGGCGGGCGGCTTTGACTTGCCCCCGCGGAAGATGCCATCGGCGCCTGGTGCTCGGGCTTTCGGGCGACGACCAGATGCATCCAGGTGAACCCGGCCCAGCCCGGGTGAATCCGCTGGTCCAGCCGATCCAGGGGACCGATGACCAGGTTGTTCAGTGCGACCAGCCCCTTCGCCAGCGTCGGGAGTCGCCGCCCCAGGATGGCGGTGAGGTAGTAGCTCCACTCGCTGCCCAGGGTGAGCCAGAAGCCGGAGAGGGGCGTCAGCGCGACGATCTCCCAGCCCGCCGCTTGGAACAAGTGGCCGAGCCCGAAACGACTGAAACGATAGAAGTCCCGGGGTGCCTCGTGCAGGTGCCAGAAGAAGGGCGCCGTGTAGATGGCGTGGCCGCCGGGTCGCAGGACGCGCAGCGCTTCGCGCAATGCCGCCGCGGGCTCTTCGAGGTGTTCCAGCACGGCGGTACAGAGGACTGAGTCGAAGGAGTCGTCGGGCTGGGGAATCTGGTAAGCGGTTCCGACGAGGTCCACGGCGCTCTTGTCGTGCAGACTGCCCTCGTGATCCAGCCCGACATACTCGCTCACCAGGTCTCCGAGCAGGTCCTGCTTCCACTTGGCACCGCAACCGATATCCAGCAGGCGGCCCGACAGGTACGACTCACCGCTTTCACGGACCGCCTTCCCCGACCGCCGGATAACGGCGTAGGAAGGGCTGGTCAGCGGGTAGCGGGCAAAATAGCGCCGTATACAATCTTGGTTGCTCATACAGGGTTTTGGTCCGGACACACTCTAGCAGCGAAACCCCGCGGAGACCGGGGCGGACTCGGCTGCCCAGTGCCGGCGAGCACGGCCCGCTGGCCGCCGGGGCTACTGGACGGATGAATTCTCTGTGCCCTCCGACAGCCGGCGATAGACCGGAGTGGCGGGGTCCCCGGCGGCGATCACGCGGTCTTCGATGGTCCGCGCGACGCGCACGACGCTGTTAGGACCGACCCAGGAGTCCTCCCCGATGGTTGCGCCGGGAAGCACTATCGCATTGGAGGCGACCCCAGCTCCGTCCTTGAACGTGACCGTTCCCTGAAGCACACACAGGGACTCCGGGGCCGATCCACTCGAATACTTGTACAGCAAGCCGGGGCGGGTGCCTTTGTAGTGGTAGCTCTCCGAGAGCACGATCGCCCCTGGTCCAATGGCGCACTCGCGCCCGACGAACACGCCCCCGTGCCCCAGGATGATCGCCCCGAAGGCGATGTTGCTCCGGTCGCCTACGGTGATCGTGCCGCGCTCGTCGTAGCGGTCCCTCGCTCCGGCCCAAAGCATGTCGCGTCGCTCAGCCGGATTGGGCGGTCCTGTCTGTATGATCACGTTCTCGCGCAGCATCACATCGTCTCCGATCTCGATCCGGTCCAGGCTGCTGAGCTGCACCCCGGGCTTCACGACCAGATTTCGGCCGCAGCGCTTGAAGCGCCGGGCGTAATACCAGCGCCGCAGCAGTATGCCTTCCTCTCCCGGCATGTAGACCAAGAGCGTCATGCAAACCGAGCGAGGTAGGCGCCGGAGAAACCGGAGAAATGTCCGCACGCTCAGCCGGCCTCGCTGCTTTGTGCCTCGAGATAGGCTTGGATCAGGGACACGGTGTTCAGCTCGTCGATCTTCGGGTCAGGGACCTTGATCCCGTAGGACTCCTGGATGGCGAGAAATGTGGTTGCGATGTCGAGTGAATCGATCCCCAGATCCACCAGGGGCGTGTCGTAGGCTTCTGGGCTGACCTGCACGTTCGATCCGGTGTCCGCGATCAGCTTTGCGACCTGCTCTTTCGTGATAGCCATCGGCGTTGTTCCCCACTGTTGTCAGATTCGTTTCAGGAGGCCGGTAGCCCATGAAAGCCCAACACCGAATCCGGACATCAGGACGAGCCGCGGTTCCCTCCGATCCTTGTGCGCCTCGAAGAGCAGCGGAATCGACGATGAGACCGTGTTCCCTTGATCGGCCAGGTTCGACGGAACCTTGGAGCCGGGCAGGCCAAGCCGTTTGCCCAAGGTGTCGAGTATGTATTTACTCCCTTGGTGAAAGAGGAACAGGTCCACGTCGTCTTGCCTGACCCCGGCGGACTCTAACACCTGCCGTACCTGGATTGGAACTTCGACCGCAGAGAAGTTGAAAACGGCCCGGCCGTTCATCGTCAAGGTCCCGTCCAGGTTTATCAGACAGGCGCCTTCCGAGCCCCGGGTAGCAAAGCGGTAAGCCATCGGGACCCAGGATCCGGCCCCCGGTTCCGCCTGCAGCACCGTGACCGTCGCGGCGTCGCCGAACAGCAACGCGGTATTCTTGTCGTCGGGATCGACAATCTTGGAATAGGGATCGGCGGTGAACAGCAGGCCGCGCTTGAACCCTTGTGCCTTCATGAATGCCGAGCAGACCGAAAGCCCGTAGACATAGCCGGAGCAGCCCAGCGAGATGTCCAGCGCCGCACAGCGGTCGGGAAGGCCCAGCTTACCGTGCACGATCGCCGAGACATGGGGCAGACCCCTGCCGTCCGGGTTCTGGGTGCATACCATCAGGCATCCGACATCGGCCGGGATGCCGGCGGGCTTGCGGGCCAACGCTTCGTAGGCGCGCACGCAGAGATCCGATGTCTCTTCGCCGCGCGCTCTCCGGGAGACGCGCCGAACGCCGATCTTGTCCGTGATGAACTCCTTGGTAACGCCGAACCGCCCGGCCTTGTCGAGGTTCGACTCGCCTCCTGCCGGAACATAGCTGGCGATCTCGCTGATCCCGATCATCCCCAGGGCCCCGTGGCGACCGAGAAATAGATATCCCCGATCTTGGCGCCGCCCGCCTCGACGCGGGAGCGCGTGAGCCGGTTGTGAAGGTTCTGCTCTTGGACGACCGAGAGCCCCGCGGCGTCGCTCTCCCGGAAAACGCGGGCCAGATCCAGGCGCGTGAAAATCCAGCGCCCCTGCTCGATGGGGAACAGCCGGTAGTGCAACTGCTTGGTCATGCTCACGAGCACCTCGATTGGCGTATAGCCGGCCTCCCCACGGATTCGGATAGTTTCGCCCGTAACGTCGCACAATTCCGAGATCTTCCCCTCATCGTATGGGACGCGGCAGGTCACCGTGTCGAAGGTCTCCCGCAACCAGCCTGTCAGCGGACCGGTTTTTATCATCGCCCGGAAATCCGCGGCGATCGGTGCGCTGGGCGGGGCCTCCGGGACCCCGGCGTCGGCAAGACAAAGCTCCAACTGCCTCGTTGCGAAGTGATGAATAACCAGCCGGATGTCCTTCGGCGAGCTCTCCCCGCGATAGCGCAACAGGTGGCCGATCACCGCGTTCCAGATATCCGTTCCATGCAAATAATTCCTGTCACCTTTGTAACACAAGGAAAGTGGCACGATCTGCATTCCGTCCTCCTCGCCGGGTGGGTGTACCGATGTGCAGGATCCGGCGGGGCCCGGCCCTAGCCCCTGCGGCCTCCCAGGGCGGCCCGTACCGAGACTAGCACGTCCAAGACGTCGTCGTCGGACAGCTTCGGGGAAAGGGGCAGGCTGACCGTGCGGCGGCCGATGTCTTGCGCATTGGGGAACGCCTCCGGCCGCCACCCGAATCGCTCCTGATAGTAGGGGTGCTCGGGGATGCTCAGGTAATGCACCCCGACGCCGATCTTGGCTTGGGTCATGACTTCTAGAAATGCGTCGCGAGACATCCCGCACAGTGCTTCGTCCAAGAGGATCGTATACAGGTGATACGCGTGACGGGTATCGGGCTCCGGCTCGGCCGGGCGCACGATGGAAAGGTCAGCGAGCCCTTGCTGGTATCGCGCCCAGATGTCCCGGCGTCTCTGCCAATAGGACTCGACGCGCTTTAGCTGGTGGATCCCGATGGCCGCCTGGACGTCCATCATGTTGTACTTGAAGCCGCACTCGGTCACGTAGTAATGCCGGTAACCCGTATCGCTGAACCGGCTCCAGGCGTCCCGCGACATCCCGTGCAGGGCCAGGACCTTGATTCGGGCTATGTCCTCCTCGCGCTTGGCGACGACCATTCCGCCTTCGCCCGTGACCAGGTTCTTGGTCACGTAGAACGAAAAGCAGCCGAAATCGCCGAAGGTCCCGGTCTTCTGGCCGCGGTACTCGGTTTCGATGGCGTGCGCGCAGTCTTCGATGATCCTCAGGTCATTGCGCTCCGCGATCCCCTTGATTGTATCCATGTCGCAGGGGCGCCCGGCGAAGTGCACCGGCAGGATTGCGCGTGTTCGCGGCGTTATCCGGCGCTCTATGTCTGCCGGATCGATATTCATCGTCGTCGGGTCGACATCGGCAAGCACCGGGGTGGCCCCGGCGTGAATGATGGCGTTGAGGGTCGCGCAGAAGGTGAGCGCGGTGGTAATGACCTCGTCGCCGGTACCGAGCCCGGCCGCCAGTATGCTCAGATGCAACGCCGCCGTGCAGGAATTGACCGCCGCGACGTGCGGCACCCCCTTGAACCGAGAAAAATCAATCTCGAAGCGGGCCACCTTCGGTCCGGTTCCAAGCCACCCCGAGCGTAGCGAGTCGACGACCTCGTTGACCTCTTCCTCGCCAATAGCGGGGGAGCCGAACACAAGGAATGTGTCGCGGGGCCGACGATCAGACCTGGTCATCTTTCGCACCATAAGAAGCCTGGTAAGCGCCGGACACGATTGTCCGAAGCCCATTCCACCAAGGGGCCGAAAGGCCGAAACTAGACACTGAGCGCTTCGTCATAGATCCGCCGAAGAGACAATGCGTTTCGTGCGACGTCATATCTGGCTTCGACATGCGCCCTGGCGGCGAGCGCGAACGTATCGTAGTCTGCCTGGTCCGTTTGACAAAACTGCCGAACGTGAGCCGCAAGACCTTCGACATCGCGCCCCGCGGCGAGAAGGCCGGTGCTGCCGTGGATCACCTCGTCGGGGATGTCGCAGTGCTCTGTCGCTATCACAGGCATTCCGGTCGCCTGGGCGTCGAGCAATACGATTGGGGCGCCGCCCTCCGAATCACGGTTTGCAGCATAGACGCTCGGGTGGATGAACACCTGATAATCGCGCAGCAGATTGTGCAACTCGGGATAAGGTACTTTCGGAATGAAGAATACCCTATCGTCCACGTTGGCCGCGTTCACGCGCTCTCTCAGCGATCGCTCGATATCCGAGCGCTCGCCGGGCTTGTTGGACCCGACGAAGGTGAGAGTCATCGCGGGACAGTCTTCTAATGCCAACAGGAACGCCTCGAGCGCGAACATATGCCCTTTCTTCTCGGTAAAGGAGGCGACCTGAATCAGCTTCAGCTCCCCCGATCTCTTCGCACGTCCGGCCGGGACGATCGATGCGGCGGGAACGCCGAGTCTGGAGACGCGTATCTTTTCGGGGGGGCAGCCCTGCGCGCCCAAAACGGAAGCGCCGTGCGGCCCTTCGCAAATGAACAGGCTAGCACGACGAAACAGTTCCTGATACCGCTTGTGCCAGACAGGAGCCACATGGGGAAGCCATTCATAGTCAAGCCCATAGAAAGAGACGACGTGGGGTACCTGAAATTTCGCCGCGGTCGGCAAGAAGTGCCAACCGACCGGCGCGAAATGGGAATGAACAAGCTCCACGCCGGGCGAAAGCCGCTTGAGCAGGACGGGGTAGAAGAGAGTCGAGGCGGCGAAGACGAACCGATTATACGAGCGCCGCAACAAGGGCGGGAATGGGCCCTGCAGCTCTTGGAGCGGAAATTCTATGTAGTTGAATCTGAAGTTTCTTGTTTTTCCTCACGCGACGAGGCGCATGATAGTTGAGATCAAAGGATTTCGATCCGGTTTGCGCGAATTCTGGCAATTGATACCAAAACCCTCGTTGGCCAGGTGTTTGGCGAGGGACCTTCGTGCGTCCCCGAAGGCAAACTCGGTGGTCTTTTGCGAAGCGTAGCGCCGCGCCGGGGCTTGAGGCAAGTGCTCGGCGTAGATCCAGGTGATGGTGGTGGCTGCCATGCAGAAATGCAGGTGATTGGTAACCGACTCGGGTTTGCGCGTCTGAGTCTCGGTGCTGCCGATCTCTTGTTTGATCTCGCGGAACCCCGCTTCGATTTTCCACCGCGCCGAGTAGTATTCGATGATCTGCTCGACGCTGAGATCAAGGTCCGTGGTCAGCAGCGCAACCCATTGGCTCTTGCGGTAGACCCAGACGACACGCACACGGCAGCGCAAGGTCTTGAGCATCACGATACGCTGGGCGGCCACGACCTCGCGCAGGTCCCCGTACACATGCAGCGTATAGGTGCTGGCATGCTTGCGCATCGCATCGGCCAACTGTGTCGCGTTACCGAGACGATTGCCATATTTCCTGGGTCTTCCGCCGCTACCCTTCTTCGCTGGTTCGGGGAGTGCGTAGAGAGCGGAGTTGACCCGCAACCGCGAGAGCAGATGGGCGCGCGTACCGAGCTGCTCTCGCAACGGCTTGAACAGTCCGTTGTTGCCGAACCAGCTGTCAGTGGCGATCAGCATCGGCGCGTTCTTGAAGACACTGCCAAGCTGTGCGATCAGCCGCACGGCCTGCTCGAACTTGCTGCGAAAGACCAGCGACTGGCGGCGCAGTTTCAGATCGGCGCCCTCCAAGCTCTTGCGGCGCAGATAAAAAGCGAAGGCCAGCGGCAAGCAGGCCCAGCGCCCGTGGATTTTCTTGAGCAGCCCCACGGTGAGGATGGTCTGCGCCCACGGATAGCGCGTCTGGTTGGTCTTGGCCGCATGATCGAAGGTACGCTGGCAGCCGAAGATGTGTTTGCCGGTCTTCGGGTTGATGGAATCATCAAGCGCCAGCAGCAGACGCCCATCGCTCAACGGGCTGGGGATACGCCGCCAGAGCAGATTCCACAGCCGCTCCCAGGGCAGCTTCACTGAAGCCATGAAGGTGTAGTAGCGCCACTCGGCGATACTCACACCGAACAGTGTCTCGATGGCCCGCAACAAGTTGGAGGTGCGCGAGGCGGTGATCGGCACGACGATCGCTTGCAATGTCAGGATGAGCCAGCGAAAGCGCTCCTGACCCTTGTCGTTGGCCGGAAACAGGGCTTGGAAATCGTTGGCGAGAGTGCGTAAGATAGGCATCGAGTAGGGGCTCTTTTTGTTGGTAAATCATTGGCTTGTGCAACCTTGATTATACCTCGAATCGAGCCCCTATTCACGTTTAAGCGACTGTTTTTTCTCGCAATTATGCGGCTGTCAGCGCGTTCTGCGGGCGGCTGATCATCTATAAGCATGCACTAATATGGCGACCATCCTGTAGTCAATAATATACTAACGTTCTGAAGATGAAGAAATCCCGACGCGCTACGTCACCGCGACTGTTTCACGCGCATTCCCGACGGTCGATAATTGCGACACTGAGAAAGTACAAAACTTCAGGTTGAATGATTCCGGAAAAAACCCGCATTTTAGAAAGCGTCGCGCGGCGATGTTCACCTGAATGTCCGGCATGTTCTTTAGAAGATTAAACGCCCAGTTCTGGGTATCCGGAAGATAGGTGTCGAAGAGCTGAAGCGTGGCGAGGCTCATGCGGTAGAGGGCTTCGTCTTGGCCGCGCTAGCTGAGCCGTCGTTCCGATACGACGGTCAGCGCCCAGATAAGCCGGCTGAAGGGCGGACAAGCGTCGGTGGCGTCGCTATTCATCTCGGTGCGCCGGGACTACGGCAGTAAAGTGGCATAAACAGAAGTATACTCGCGCGCAATCGCCGCGAGGCTGAATCTCTCGGCCACCCGCGCGCGAGCAGCGGAGGCGATGTCCGCGTAGCGAGGCGTGGTTGCGAGCCATTCGATGCCTTCACGCAAATGCTCAGGCTCGAAAGGCCTCGCCTTGTACCCGGTGACCTGGTGCTCGACGATGTCGCGAGGGCCCCCCTGGTCGAAGCATACGACAGGGGTCTCGCAGGCCATCGCTTCGATCAGCGTTTTACCAAAGCCTTCGTTTTCATACGGGGCGACGAAGACATCGGCTGCGGAATAGACGACGGAGAGGGAGATATTGTCGTGGAGCGGCCCGATGAAGCGATGGGGCGGAAGGCCTTGTGGCACGGGGCGGTGGGGCGGGTTCCCGAAAAACAGCAGAAAATATGCGGCTCGGTTGAGCACCGCGGCCGCGTGCGTTAAGTGATGAAATCCTTTGTTGGGGTCCCCAAGATTATGAGCCCCTGCGAGAACAATCTTGCGATCCAAGGGAAGATTCAGGATCTGCCTCGCGGCGGGCTTGGGAACCGGGTGAAACGCGTCGGTGTCGACACTGTTGGGAATGACGCGGATCTGGGAGCCCGAAAACAGGGAGCTGGTGCCCGCAATCTCCGCCATCCAGCGGCTGATTGCGACGGGCACGATATTCCCGCGGTAGGCACGTCGCTTGAGCCAATGGATCAACCGGGAAAGGTCCCAGTCAGCGTCGCTACCGAGCATCGGGCAACGGCCGCAGACTTGGCGAAAGCGGTCGCAGCCGGAGTAGATGTGGCATCCGCCGGTGAAAGGCCAGATGTCCCGGAGGGTCCAGACCACAGGCTTGCGGAGCTTGCCGATTTCGGAGATCGAGAGAGTCCCGCTGTTTACCCAATGGAGATGAATAATGTCGGCGCGCTCATAAACGTCCATGCCGCGAAGTCGGTTGCCGAACATGCCCGGGGAAAAGATCATGGGGACGCGGGATCGGTAAAGCCGGGGAGGAATTCCGTCGAGCTCGCGAAGGGCCCTTTGTTTCAGAATGTCACGTCGGGAGGCCTCAAGAGAATCGGTATCAGCGAGCGCGCGGCCGTTTTGTGCGACCAGATCCGAGTCTACCCCAATAGCGCGCAGCCCGCGGTGTAGCCAGAGCGCGCCGCGGGCCGCGCCGCCGGAAATCGGACCGCCTACAATGTGGAGGACACGCATCGGTGCAGTAGGGATCCGGAGGTTCTTCGTACAGGAAGGGGGCAAAGAGATTGTACTAAGCGCAATCGCCGATTGGTAGGCCTGCGAGGGGCCCGGGCCGGCAAAAAGGGAGTCAACCGGAGCTTGATAATCTGGCTAAGGTGCCCGGCGGGCAGGGAGCGTGGAGAGTTGTGAACGAGCGCACAGCGCCGGTTCGGCGGGGAGCGGGTCCGGAGTCGGCGAAGGGCGGGGGGCGCGGCTGGTCTGATCAAACCGCCCTGGCGCCCGGCATCTGCGCGTCGGCGGCGGCCTGGCAAAGACGCTCGATCAGACCGTCAACGTCCGTCGAAGCGGCCCAACCGAGCTGTTCGCGCGCCTTTAGGGGATTCCCGCTGCTGGTCTCGATGTCGGACGGGCGCAATAGGCGGGGACTCGAGGTGACGTGCTCCGTCCAATCAAGGCCGAAGAAGGAGAAGGCGCGGGAGACGAAGTACTCGAGAGACTCCGTGCGACCGGTGGCGACGACATAATCGTCGGCCGTGCCCTGCTGCAGCATGCGCCACATTGCCTCGACGTACTCCGGAGCCCACCCCCAATCGCGTTTGACGGAGATGTTTCCGAGGGTGAGCCGCTCATCGCTTCCGCGATCTATGCGCGCAGCCGCGGAGACGACCTTTTGGGTCACGAAGCGCTCGGGTCGCGAGGGCGAATCGTGGTTAAACAGGACGCCGGTGCAGACGTACAGCCCATAGGACTCGCGGTAATTGCGGGCCAGCCAATGAGCGGAGCTCTTGGCAACGGCGTATGGGCTTCGCGGGCGGAAGGCTGTCTGCTCGTCGGCGGGACTCTCTCCCGTATCCCCAAAACATTCGCTGGACCCGGCGTTGTAGAACCGAATGTCCTTTCCTACAAAGCGGAGTGCCTCGAGCATGTTGAGGGTTCCACCCGCAATGCTCTCCATCGCTTCGACCGGCTGTTCGAAAGAAAGGCTGACGGACGACTGACCGGCCAGGTTGTAGATTTCGTCTGGCGCAAATCGGCGAACGACGGACAGTACGCTACGGAAGTCGTTGATCGCCATGGAGGTGGTGCGGAGGTCTTTGAGAATTCCTAATTGGACGAGATTGCTGAATGGCGCCACCATAGCGTCGCGCGAGGTCCCGATGACCTCGTAATCCTTTTCCAACAGCAGTTTTGCGAGATAGCCGCCGTCCTGGCCGGAAACGCCGCAAATAAGGGCCTTCACGCCAGTAACTCCCGGTAGCAACCAAGGGTTTCCTGAGCACAGAGCTCCCAGGAAAACAGACCGACCCGCCGACGCCCGCTCTCGACGAGCTCCCTTCGGAGGTCGGTATCGTTCAACACGCGCTCTATGGCGCTTCTCAGGGCATCAGGCGATCTGGGGTCGAAATATAGTCCGGCGTCTCCCACGACCTCGGGGATCGAGCTGACGTGTGAGCAGACAACGGGACAGTCGCAGCTCATGGCCTCGAGTGGGGGAATTCCGAAGCCCTCGTACAGAGAGGGAAAGACAAGCATGAGAGATTGCCGGTAGACTTCCGCGAGCAGGTCATCCGAGCCGGCCAGCTGCCGCACGCGGGCGGATGGAATGCCCATGGAACGGATGGTATGCGTTTCTTCGGTGGTGAATTCACCACCGCCAAAGGCCAGCAGATCGCAGTGTTCTTGCAGAGAGCGGGAATCGCCATAGGCGCGAACCAGGGTCTGGAAATTCTTGTAACACTCGCGATTGCCGACATACAAGATGTAGGGTCGGTCGGTGAGGCTGATGTTCGGGCGGACGATAGCCGGAAGCGAGAAGCCCAAATGAATCATAGAGACCTTCCCGGGGTCCACTTCGGTCGTGGCGAGGAGATCGCGGCGAGTGTGTTCCGAAATGCAGATGATATGGTCCGCGCGGGCGATGGCGGCGGCTTTTGCTCGCGCCGTTGGGTCGTCGGCCGGGAAGCAATGGGGAAACAACTCGTGAATCATGTCGTAGACCGTCAGAACGATTTTGGCCCGAGGCCGGCCCCGCCCCGGGAAAGAATAATAAGTTTCGTGTACTAACTGAGGAGATGCGCGAGAAAGGAGCAATGGGGTGAAACGGCGGTTGAGCGCTCGCGATATACGGCCCATATAGGGAACTGAAGTTTTGTACTTTCTCAGTGTCGCAATTATCGACCGTCGGGAATGCGCGTGAAACAGTCGCGGTGACGTAGCGCGTCGGGATTTCTTCATCTTCAGAACGTTAGTATATTATTGACTACAGGATGGTCGCCATATTAGTGCATGCTTATAGATGATCAGCCGCCCGCAGAACGCGCTGACAGCCGCATAATTGCGAGAAAAAACAGTCGCTTAAACGTGAATAGGGGCTCGATTCGAGGTATAATCAAGGTTGCACAAGCCAATGATTTACCAACAAAAAGAGCCCCTACTCGATGCCTATCTTACGCACTCTCGCCAACGATTTCCAAGCCCTGTTTCCGGCCAACGACAAGGGTCAGGAGCGCTTTCGCTGGCTCATCCTGACATTGCAAGCGATCGTCGTGCCGATCACCGCCTCGCGCACCTCCAACTTGTTGCGGGCCATCGAGACACTGTTCGGTGTGAGTATCGCCGAGTGGCGCTACTACACCTTCATGGCTTCAGTGAAGCTGCCCTGGGAGCGGCTGTGGAATCTGCTCTGGCGGCGTATCCCCAGCCCGTTGAGCGATGGGCGTCTGCTGCTGGCGCTTGATGATTCCATCAACCCGAAGACCGGCAAACACATCTTCGGCTGCCAGCGTACCTTCGATCATGCGGCCAAGACCAACCAGACGCGCTATCCGTGGGCGCAGACCATCCTCACCGTGGGGCTGCTCAAGAAAATCCACGGGCGCTGGGCCTGCTTGCCGCTGGCCTTCGCTTTTTATCTGCGCCGCAAGAGCTTGGAGGGCGCCGATCTGAAACTGCGCCGCCAGTCGCTGGTCTTTCGCAGCAAGTTCGAGCAGGCCGTGCGGCTGATCGCACAGCTTGGCAGTGTCTTCAAGAACGCGCCGATGCTGATCGCCACTGACAGCTGGTTCGGCAACAACGGACTGTTCAAGCCGTTGCGAGAGCAGCTCGGTACGCGCGCCCATCTGCTCTCGCGGTTGCGGGTCAACTCCGCTCTCTACGCACTCCCCGAACCAGCGAAGAAGGGTAGCGGCGGAAGACCCAGGAAATATGGCAATCGTCTCGGTAACGCGACACAGTTGGCCGATGCGATGCGCAAGCATGCCAGCACCTATACGCTGCATGTGTACGGGGACCTGCGCGAGGTCGTGGCCGCCCAGCGTATCGTGATGCTCAAGACCTTGCGCTGCCGTGTGCGTGTCGTCTGGGTCTACCGCAAGAGCCAATGGGTTGCGCTGCTGACCACGGACCTTGATCTCAGCGTCGAGCAGATCATCGAATACTACTCGGCGCGGTGGAAAATCGAAGCGGGGTTCCGCGAGATCAAACAAGAGATCGGCAGCACCGAGACTCAGACGCGCAAACCCGAGTCGGTTACCAATCACCTGCATTTCTGCATGGCAGCCACCACCATCACCTGGATCTACGCCGAGCACTTGCCTCAAGCCCCGGCGCGGCGCTACGCTTCGCAAAAGACCACCGAGTTTGCCTTCGGGGACGCACGAAGGTCCCTCGCCAAACACCTGGCCAACGAGGGTTTTGGTATCAATTGCCAGAATTCGCGCAAACCGGATCGAAATCCTTTGATCTCAACTATCATGCGCCTCGTCGCGTGAGGAAAAACAAGAAACTTCAGATAGGGAAGTCCCGGCGCCTTTCGTCCGGTGATGCGCAGGCCCGGGCTGGATGCGGGCAGGTAGGCGTTGATGTACAGGGGGCAAACGATGGCGACGTCCATTTCCGGAAAGTCGGCGAGCCTCTTTGCCAGCTCGAAGAAGTATCGGGAGATGCCTCCATACGGTTGGAGACCAAAAATCTGACCGTCGAAAGCGATTCTCATCGGCGTGCGAGCCCGCGGACCCCGGAGAACCGTGGCACGGAAGGAGGCGAAGCCCTATGCAATTGTCAGGTCTCGGGACCGTGCGAGAGGGAAATCCAAGGTTACTCGATTCTCTTGTTAACGGCAAAACCTCGGCGCGAGCATAGGGCGTCGCGCTCGGCGTTCCTCAGATCAGTTTCCATCATCTCGTGCACAAGCTTGGGAAACGAGATCTTCGGCTCCCAGCCGAGCTTCGTGCGGGCCTTGCTGGCGTCTCCGAGAAGCGTGTCCACTTCGGTGGGGCGAAAATAACGGGGGTCGACAGAAACGATACAAGCCCCTGTCGCGGAGTCGAATGCTTTTTCGTCGACGGCGGTCCCTTGCCACCGCAGGTTGATGCCAGCTTCCTTGGCCGCCAGATCAACAAACTCTCTTACCGAATGCTGATGGCCGCTGGCGATGACGAAGTCCTCGGGCTGGGGTTGCTGGAGCATGAGCCACTGCATGACCACGTAGTCTTTGGCGTGCCCCCAGTCGCGCTTGGCATCGAGGTTGCCGAGAAATAGCCGGTCCTGCAGGCCAAGCTTGATGCGGGCGAGGGCCCGGGTAATCTTCCGGGTGACGAAGGTCTCGCCGCGTATGGGACTCTCGTGGTTGAAGAGAATCCCGTTGCAGGCATAGAGCCCGTAGGCTTCGCGGTAGTTTACAGTGATCCAGTAGGCGTACAGCTTCGCGACGCCGTAGGGTGATCGCGGGTAGAAAGGGGTCGTTTCCTTCTGGGGAGTCTCCTGGACCTGGCCGAACAACTCGGACGTGGAGGCCTGGTAGAAACGGGTTTTCTTCGCGAGACCGAGGATTCGAATAGCTTCCAACAGGCGCAACGTGCCGAGTGCGTCGGAATCGGCGGTGTATTCAGGCTCTTCGAAAGAGACCGCTACGTGACTCTGCGCGGCGAGATTGTAGATCTCGTCGGGCTGGACGGTCTGCACGATCCGGATTAGGCTGGAGGAGTCCGTCATGTCGCCGTGATGGAGGTAGAAACGGGGATCAGGCTCGTGGGGATCCTGGTAGAGGTGGTCGATGCGGTCCGTGTTGAACAGGGACGTCCGGCGCTTGATGCCGTGGACCTCGTAGCCCTTCCCGAGGAGAAGCTCCGCGAGATAGGCCCCGTCCTGGCCGGTGATGCCGGTGATCAAAGCCGTTTTCATGTCTATGTCGGAGACCTGTATGGCTCAAGAACCTGAGGCTAAGGAGCGCCGGAGGGTCATCTTCGGCGACTGTCGGGGTGGTCGAGGAACCACTGATAGGTCTGCCGTAGGCCGGTGCGCAAGTCGGTTCGGGCGGCCCATCCCAATGCCTTCAGACGACCGACGTCGAGGAGCTTGCGCGGGGTGCCGTCGGGTTTCGTGGCGTCGAAGCGGATCTCGCCCCGGTAGCCGACTACGTCCCCGACCAACTCGGCAAGCTCTCGGATGGTGACGTCGTCGCCAACCCCGACGTTGATATGCGAGAGCATCAGCTGGGTATTGGCGCGATAGGTGTCGGGATCGAGCTGCATTACGTGGAGGCAGGCATCGGCCATGTCGTCGACGTGAAGGAACTCTCGCCTCGGCGCGCCGGATCCCCAGACATCAACGACACGGGCCCCGGCAGTTTTGGCTTCGTGGAACCTGCGGATGAGGGCCGGGATCACGTGACTGCTTTCCAGATCGAAATTGTCTCCGGGCCCGTAGAGATTAGTGGGCATGACGCTGCGGAAGTCGGTTCCGTACTGGCGGTTGTACGATTCGCAGAGCTTTATCCCGGCGATCTTGGCGATGGCGTAGGGCTCGTTCGTCGACTCCAGAGCGCCGTCCAGAAGGGCGCTTTCCGGTATGGGCTGTGGCGCCAGGCGGGGATAGATGCAGGAGCTGCCAAGGAAAAGGAGGCGATCAACCCCGTGGCGCCAGGCCGCGTGAATGGTGTTGGCCTCGATCATCAAGTTTTGGTAGATAAACTCCGCAGGATAGCTGGCGTTGGCAAGAATGCCTCCGACTCTGGCGGCCGCGAGATAGACCGTAGACGGCCGCTCGTCGGCGAAGAATGAGTCTACGGCCTGCTGGTTGGCAAGATCCAGCTCATTGTGGCTTCGCGTAAGGATTTCGGTGCTGCCGGCGGCGCGGAGCCGGCGTACGATGGCGGAGCCGACCATACCGCGGTCGCCGGCGACGTATGTTGTGTCTCTGGTCACAGTTTTTCCGTCGCCGCAATGGGCCTTGGGGTCGGATTGTACCGTGGAAATCGCTCTTGCCAAGCCAGGGACGCCGGCGATCGTAATGCACTGAGGTGGCGGCATTGGCCACAAAATGGGCACAGAGTTTCCATGGAGGTCTGATCGACGTGCCGGGTCAAGTGGCGCCCGAAGGGTCCACTGGGGACACGCGGCCGGGTCAGGGTGCTCCGCGGAACGGTTGGGCAAGCGGGGCTTTGCGCGGCCGGGGCGTGCCCCCTTGTATCGAGCTTGGGCGTTGTCAGCAAGAGCGGAGAGCCGGGTCCGGCGCGGAGATGCTTTGGAAACATCGGCTTAGCCGGCTGCGGGGCTCCCGGCAGCGTCGGCTAGGAGCCATTGGGCTGTCGTTTCCGGGCTCTTGGATCGCCAGCGAGTGGCTCGCCCTGGCTCCAAGGAGGTCGCTTGCGACGGGGAAAGATCGTGGCCCGCCCGGCGTTGGAGGTGGCTGAGCCGTTCTCGGATTAACGGTCTTTGCGGGCGGCAATCAGGACGGGTGTTCCGGGGATGCCCGAGCCGGCGGCGTGCGGCAGCGGATTATGGTAATCTCCGGCTGTAGCCCGGGGGGGATTAGGGCTGTTCGAATGCTTTGTAGGCGCATAGGGGAGGCTTGGCGCTATCGGCGCTCCCCGTAGCACTTTCAGTCCGCGGGTGCTCTGCCGACCAGCAGCTGGCCGGTCGCTTCAGGTAGCGCCGTGAGAGCACCCGAGAAGTCGCAATTGGAAACTGAAGTAAAGATTACAATTGTAACCCCGGTCTTCAACGGCGCGTTGCATATCGAAAGCTGCGTCAAGAACGTGGCCGCTCAGGGCTGCGCTGCCGCTGAGCACCTTGTGGTCGACGGGGCGTCTGCGGATGCAACCGTGGATATTCTCAAACGGCTGGAGCCCGCTTTCCCCCGCATGCGCTGGATCTCGGAGCGGGATTCAGGCCAATCCGACGCCATGAACAAGGGGAGGCGCTTGGCGCGGGGCGAGATTATCGGGGTATTGAACGCCGACGACTATTACGAGCCCGGAGCCCTGAACCGGGCTCTTGCCCTGCTCCAGCAATCACAGACACCGTCCCTGATAGTAGGTGCGTGCAACGTGCGCGAGCCGTCGGGGCGCGTCCGATATGTAAATCGGCCACGGCATTTGTCACTGAAGGCATTCTTGTCTGGGTACGAGCATCCGGTGAACCCTTCTGCGTATTTCTATCACGCGGCGGTTCACGACCGGGCCGACGGATTTGATCCGAAAGATCACTTTAGCATGGACGTGGATTTCTTGTATCGAGCGGTCGACTGCGCAGATGTCGTCTATGTCGACGAGATATGGGGAAATTTTATTGAATGGCCGGGTTCCAAGACGATATTGGACAAAGCAGCAGAGCGTGCTTCAGGCCGCATCAAAGAGATAAAGAAGCGGTACTGGCGTCGACTTTCTCTGTCGGGGCGCGTGCATGTCGCTTGCGTTCGACCATTCGTCGTCATCGCTCGTAAAATACGCAATACCATGGAGCGCAAGGAAGAAACCGCTCTGCGTTATCGGGCCAAGTTGCGGAAGATTTCCGCCAAGATCCGCGGACGTATCTTGAGATGGTAGCCGGATACTCGGGTAGTAAAGGAGGTCTCTGATTCTCATTGGGGCAGTCAATTAGGCGCTGGATTGACGAACGCATTTGCACCTGACTGCCATTCCGACGGGGGTATTGGGCAAAGGCATGACGGATAACGTCGAGATATGACGTGGAAAACAGGGCTCGCGTAAACGATATGGATCTTGAGACGCTGCTTCGAACGAAACTGCACGTCCATCAGGGCGGCACGTTGACGTGGGCGATCCATGAAGACGTGGCCAAATTTTTGTTCGATGCGGTTTGCCCTGACCATCACACTCTTGAGACCGGGATCGGATTGAGTACGGTCATCTTCGCGATGCGGGGCTCCAAGCACATTACCGTCGCGCCTTCAGCGGAGGAGGTCGAGCGGGTCAAGGTATTTTGCGGCGAAAATGGGATATCGACGGATCGGATCGAGTTCGTCGTCGATTTCTCGGACGCCGTTCTGCCGAAGATGATGTTGCCGGAGCTCGACCTCGTGTTGATTGACGGGGGACACGGGTTCCCGGTCCCGTATATAGATTGGCGCTACACGGCACCGCGCTTGCGGGTCGGAGGGCGAGTGATCGTGGACGACTGTCAGTTGGAGACAGGAGCCGTTCTCAGGGACTTCCTGCGTCTGGAGCCGGCGTGGACGGAAGAAAAGGATTTCTGGGGGCGTACCAGCGCGTTTCGGCTCACCACGGCGTTTCGACTGAGCGAGTGGGATGGTCAACCCTACATCGTGACGAGGAGCCGCAGGCGTCAGGCTGCGTCCAATCTGCGACGGGCGGTGGATCTTCTGCTGCATGGTCGGTTGTATAAACTCGCTCGGGCCGCCCGGCGCTGGTGGAGCCGGACACGATGATCTGGGCGCGACGGGCTCGGGCGGTGGGGGTCGGTGCTTCTCGGTGTCAACCCCGTTGTCCGTGATCAGCGTCGAGGCTAGGACGCCTGGCAAGCCCCGCGCCTTCAATGGCGCGCGCGCTGGGGCTCGGACTCGCTCTCCGATGCTGGTGTCGCCGCGTGGCGACTTCCCGGCTTTCGCCGCCCGTCTCCATTGGCGCTCTGTTGATCACCAATGACTGCCGGGGTCCTGTTGATTGGGCTCGATGCTGCGGAAGCGACGCTGATAGAGCTCTGGGCGGCGAGCGGCGAGCTCCCCACGTTCGCCCGGCTGGCGCGGGAGGGGGCAGTGTGCCGGATGGGAAACTCCCTGGAGACCCTGCCGGGGGCGATCTGGCCCGAGATCGCCTCGGGTCGGTCCTGTGGCAAGGCGCCCCTTTACTATCACCCCCGACAGCTTCACACGGGCGAGGCGATGCCTCGCCCGGTCGGGGCCGAAGAGGTTGATCCGGAGCGCTACTATTGGAGTATTGCGAGCCGGGCGGGCAGACGGGTCGCCGTCATCGACCTGCCACAGACAGTGCGTTGTCCGTCGCTGAACGGAGTGCAGTTGTTCGAGTGGGGGCTTCACGATCGTAATTTTGCCATCGCCAGCGACCCGCCCGAGCTGCTTCGCCGCATCCGGCTTGGCTACGGTGACCATCCGGTCACGGCCTGTGACACTCACGGGGAGTGCACCGCCGGCTATGAGCGGCTTCTGGGCGGGCTGCTGGACGGCGCTCGCCGAAAGACCCGTCTGATGCTCGACATCATCGGAGAGCAGCACTGGGACCTTTTCACGGCCGCCTACGGCGAGACCCATTGCGTGGGCCACCAGTTCTGGCATTTCGGCGATCAAACCGACCGTGGCTTCGACAGGGCGGCGCCCCGCCACCTGCGAGCGGCGATTCGGGATGTCTACGGCGAGATCGATTCCGGCATCGGTCGGCTCATCGACGCTGCCGGGCCGGGCGCGTACGTCATGGTTTTCACGAGCCATGGCATGGGCCGCTACCGGGGTGGTCCACAGCTTCTTCCCGATGTACTGCGGTGTCTGGGGATGAGCTCGGATGCCGGTAACGCCCGAGGCGTCAGCCCGACGCGCTGGCTGCAGAGAAGGGTCGGCTATCTGCCGCAGCGTTGGCAGCCCCTGTTGCACCGCTTGGCGGACAAATCGTTGGTGCGCCGACTGCAGAGTGGGGCGGGCTGCCTACTCTCCCCGCTGCAATCGCGACGTACTCGCGCTGTGGCGCTCCGCAACAATCGGTGTGGGGCGATTCGCATCAACCTGAAGGGGCGAGAGCCCTTTGGCCGCGTCGAGGCGGGTGCGGAGGCGGATGCCTTGATCGAGACATTGCGGCGCGAGCTGGGAGCGCTGCGTCAGCCTGGCTCGGGCGAACCTATCGTTGATCGTGTGGTGACTGCGACCGAGGCCTTCGGTCCCGGCCATCATCCCGACGTACCAGATCTCATGGTTTTGTTCCGCACAGATCTAGGCTACCTGGAAGACTGCGAGTCGCCGGCAGTGGGTCAGGTGCATGTACCCGTCTATCACCCGCACCTTCCGAGAACCGGGGACCACACCGCAGAATCCCGTCTGTGGATTGTCGGTCCTGGCGTGCCAGCGGGGAAGCGGTTGCCGGACGCGAACGTGCTCGATATTGCCCCGACGGTTCTGCGCCTGCTCGGTGTGGACAGTCCGCCCCAGCTCGACGGGCGACCCCTTTCAGGCATAGGACTCTGAGAGCGCAAGCCGTGCTCGCCCTGCCGGCCGGGGCGATGCCAGGTCGCCTGGCCGGCTTGGTGCCCGGACCACTTGCGCTGTGCGGCCCCGGAGCTGCGCGCAGTCCACGCTCAGCGGAGTGCAGGCGCTCGCCGCAACGCCTCTGGTCAGCCTCAGCGGGCGGACGTCGGCCCGGCCCCCGGACAGGCACCAACGCTGGTCTTCAGGTAGGCCCAGGACATCGCGGCCTTACAGCGAGCGACCATTGCCAAGCCCTCCGCGTGACTCAGGCGCAGCACCGGCGTAGCCGCGATGCTCGCCCCTAATACCATACCTCGCTTCAGCAGCCTCGGGACGACCCAGGCGCGAGCTTCCAGGTGGGCCTTGGTTACCCCCTGAAATCGAGCGCGCCTGAGGAACCACTCGCGGGTGAGACGACCTGGCGCCAT
This sequence comes from uncultured Gammaproteobacteria bacterium, assembly GCA_963775335.1. Lineage (GTDB taxonomy): Bacteria > Pseudomonadota > Gammaproteobacteria > Chromatiales > Chromatiaceae > CAVQCX01. The sequence goes on along the minus strand of CAVZIJ010000002.1, from coordinate 395,364 downwards.
AACGTGATGAACAGCAGCGCCCGGGACGTAAACGACGCGCCTGCCCGCCTCGCACACACGACGGCACAACTCGATTTCCTCGCCCGAGAGCAGTACGTCTCCTTGGCGACCGGCGGATTCGAGGAATCCACCGATCGTCTCGAGTAACTCACGTCGGAAGGAGATGTTCACCCCGTAAGGAAAGTGCGGATACTTCAGGTCCGTGACTGTGCCATAGGAGAAGCGGACGACTCCCAGGTAATTAAGCAGCCTGTTGTGGAGCCAGTCTGGCCGGCCCCGGTCCGGCCAGATCGGCTCGGCGTCGCCGCCGGCCGCGCCGACAGTCGGGTCCTCGAACGTCGACGCTAGCCGGTACGCCCAGTCGGCTCCTCTAGGATAGGCGTCGTCGTCAATGAACGCGATAATTTCTCCGCGCGCGACACCGATCCCGGCGTTCCGGGCGCGTGAGAGCCCTTGCCTGGGCTCGAAATGGTAACGCACCGGCACCGGGCTGCGGCGGGCCGCGTGCTCTACAACTTGGCGGGTATGGTCCTGGGAGTTGTTGTCGACAACCAGGATCTCAAGGTCTCCATCGGCGTAGTCCTGCCCGCCCAGTATTCCCAGGGTGGTCCGCAAGCTCTCCGCGCGGTTGTACGTGCAGACGATGACCGAACAGTTGAGCCCGTACATGCCAGTGTCTCTCCGGATTACGGTCCTAGCAGCCTGTCGGACTTGAAGTTTATCGGCGGGGCAAAACGGCCCTGCGGCAAATATTGCACCATTCGGGTGCGGAGTTTTCGCTTTTCTCCCGCGGTTTCGACGGAATCGAGCGTATTTCGCCGCATTTCAGGCCAATTGGGCGGATTTTGGGCGCAATACGGCCATGCGTTTCAGATTCCACGCGAGGCAGACCAGGGTCCACTCCTCTCCGACCGCTTTTAGCCCACGCAACGAGAACTGGCGAAAGCCCAGCACCGAATTGATGATGCCGAACACCGGCTCGACCGTTTGCTTGCGTAGCGCGTAGGTGGCTCGCCCGCGCTGGGTCTTGAGCGCACGCTTCATCTGGGCGACTGCCGTGCTCGGCTCCGACAACGGCGCCGGCTCTTCGGAACGCTCGCGCCAGTGCGGATGATGGCCCTCGCGCCCTGGGGCAATCAGCGGCTCGATACCCGCCCTCTGACAGGCCTGGACATTGTTTTCGCTGAAGTAGCCGGCATCGCCGAGGACCGTCTCGGCTTGGCCCAATCCAGCCGGCAGCGCTTGGAGCTTCTCTACCATCGGCTCAACTTGCTCCTTGTCGTCGGCCGCTTGGGTCACATGCGCGACCATGACCAACATGGACTCGGTGTCCACCATCGCCTGGGCGTTGTAGCACTGCTCGAATCCGTCCCCTGCCATCTTCATGATGCGGGAGTCTTCGTCGGTCAAATTGACCTGATCCTTCGGGCGCGGACCTGCCTGCGGCGGCGTGGGCGGCGGGCCGCCGGGCTTCTTGCCGGTGGTTGCTTCCTTGGCCTCGCGTTTGGCCAGATTGGCCTGATACTCGGCCTGCTCGCGCTCGAAGCGCTCCCGGGCCCGTGCCTCAATCGTGGCCTTCGCCGCCTCGATAGCGTCCAGTCGCTGCTCGCGTCGCTGCATCTCTGCCGGTAGCTCAAGCCCATCGGGCAGACTGCTCTGGTCGGCCGCTTCGGCCAGCGCCAACATCTCCTGGACCTCGGCCCGCAGCTGGGCTTCGACCTGCTCGGCATGTCCATATGACAAGGCGCTGTGGCGCGAGGCACTGGCGTGGATCTTGGTCCCGTCCAGGCTCACCGTGCCAAAGCGTGAAAGCGGGTTCTCGCGCGCCACTTCCAGCACCTGCACGAAGATCCCGGCGAACTGCTCGCCGAAGCGCCGCCGGAAGTTGGCCAGTGTGTCATGGTCGGGGTGTTGGTCGCAGGCAATGAACCGAAAGGCCAGCGAGTCGTAGGTGGCCCGCTCGATCTTGCGGCTGGAATGCGTACCCGTGGCGTAGCCATAGATCAGCAGTGACAACAGCAGGGCCGGGTGGTAGGCGTCACTACCACGGCCCGCATAGGCTCGCTCCAGCTCCGACAGATCCAGTGCTTCGACCACATCCACCACGTAGCGGGCCAGGTGGGACTCGGGCAGCCAGTCCTGGACCGAGGGGGGCAGCAAGTAATCGGTCCCACGATCGATCGGACGAAAACGACTCATGCGTTCAGACTCCACGGGCGATGCCCAATTCTACCGGCAACAGAGCGAAAGTCCGACAGGCTGCTAGGTTGCGATCGCCCTGCCCGGGCCCGCGGCGGGGCGTACGGGCGGAGGCTGCTCCGGTCGAGTCTCCCGTTGCCGGAACCGGCTGCCGCCAGGTCCCGAGGCCTCTGATCGGTCATCCTGTCCGAGCATTGCAGTTAGCGGCGGGATGGCCGGCAGAGCCGTCATAGTGTACCCAGTGGGTGTCTCGCCGTCTGGGATTCGCCGGAATTGAGGTACCGAGGTGCGGTGTCAATCTCGGCTCGCTCCGACGTGAGCGACCACTACCGGGCGTGAACAGGTAAGTCCTGTGGGGCTCGGCTTAGTAACGATCTCGGCATGTACGTAGCCGGATGCGCGAAGCCGGTCGAGGATGTCAAGGCCGTAATTCCGATACGCGAGGATGCGTCCGCGAATCGGATCGTCATGGTACTCGGGCGTCAAGAGGTGGCGGATGCTGCCGTCTTCGGTCAAGCGGGCGCGCTCCACGGTGGCCTGTCCGTCGAGTGACATTGGTACGGTGAAAATGAGCGCCCCTCCCGGCTTCAACACGCGCCGCATTTCGCAGAAGGCCGCGTGATCGTCGGGAACGTGCTCCAGGACCTCCGATGAGGTGACCAGGTCAAAGGTGGAATCCTCGTAGGTAAGGCGCTGCAGGTCCTCGCAACGCACCCCGTCGACCGTGGCGCCCCCTGGGACCCCGTCGAAATACTGGGAGCACCAGAGCTCGCCGCTACCCTTTTGCAGCCAGTCGAAGAAAGGACCTGCGGTGGAAACGATGTGAGCTCGTCGTTTTGACAGATCCGGTACCTGCTCTGTTATCGTGGCGACCAGCGCCATTGTGTTATCAGCTGATCCGCAGATTGCGCAGCGCGTTCCGAACCCCCCCTTGAACAGCCGGATGAAGATGGTAGGGCCACAGATCGGGCAACGGCCTGTATGGAGTGCGAGATCCCTCCAGCGGAGCGTTTTGATCGCGTAGCGAAGACGTTTCAGCATTTGCTCACTCTACTCCCCGGGGGTCACCGTGTCTTTATTGCTGTCGCCCGAAGGGCGCCGCCGCGCCGGGTGACAAGCGGCCGAGACCGAGGACCCCGCGAGAAGGCCTATGCGATCCCAACTGTAGGTCGATTCGACGAGCCGTCGGGCTCGGATCGCGAGCCCGGCCCGTCTATTCGGTGCCGAGAGCAGATCGAGGACCGCTTGCGCGAACCCCTGAGGATGGTCGGCTGTGAGGAGATGCTCGCCCTGCTGTGCCTCGATGCCTTCGCAGCCCACGTGGGTCGATACGATAGGCGTGCCAAGGGCCATGGCTTCGAGGATCTTCAGGCGTGATCCGGAGCCGATACGGATCGGCACCACCGAAACCCAGGCATTACCCACGAGATTGGCGATGTCGCTGACGAAGCCGAGACAGTCGATGCGGTTGTCCTCGCTGATCTCCTGAAGAAGACTCCCGCCCAACCCTTGCCCGACGATGACGAAGCGGACGGCGCCGTTTCGAGCGCGGATCTCCGGCCAGATTTCGCGCACGAACCAGGAGACCGCGTCGCGATTCGGAAGGTGGCGCATCCATCCGACGTAGACGAGGGTGGGCTCTGGGGCTTCCGGTAGCGGTTTGAGCGCTTTGGTGTCGACGCCGTTGGGCACGACGTTGACCTCGGCGGTCCGGACGCGCTCGAGAATATGCCGACGATCGACCTGAGACATGGCTACGACACGACGGGCCTGCTGCCACCCTTTGATCTCCAATCGCTCCATGGCGCTTGCTTCGTGAGCCCAGAACAGTCGCATGAATCCCGAGCGTACCTCTGCCTTGCGGCGCTGGGAAACGAACGATATGTCGTGAGCTACCAGGATCGTGGGCAAATTACGACGTGTGCAGAGACGGATCAGCGGAATGAACTGGCTGAACTCTACTTGGACGACATCGAAGCTTCCCTCGGCCAAAAGACGGTGGAGCGTACGCACGAGCTTGGGCGAACGCTTCACCAACGCCTCGGCCGGCATGCCCAAGATCCATCGGGGTACGTTTGCTAGCAGCCGAAAAACTTGTCGGTAGCGTTTCTGGCTTATCGGAACTGCCACGAGGCGGTGCAAGAAGGACAGGGCCGCATGGGCTTCCGGATTGTCTTCGCCTTCTTCGGCGAGCGTCAGAAGCGTGATCTCATGGTTGCGAGACAGCTCTCGCAGTACGTAATAGATGCGCTGTTTGCCCCCGGAGATCAATGGGTAGGGGAAAGTTGGTGAGATCACCAACAGGCGCGTTTTGCTCTGGTCTGTTCTGCTCATCGCCCTGCTTGGAAGCTCTTACCTGACTGTCCGTCCGTGAGCGGCGGCTTTGCGGGCTGAGTCCGCGAGAACGGGGCCAGGGCGCAGTGGTACCCTTGAGAACGTTCTCTCACTGTTGATGGGACTCCTGCCCTGGCGGGGGTAGAGGCAGCGCCCTTCGCGAGCTCATGGCCCGAGCTGGTACCGCCGGGGCCGAGCACGCCGGACCGCGCAGTTCCCGGATGCCATCTCGCGGTGGTTAGTAATGCCGGGTTGGCCCCACAGACCCTAATGTCGACCTGGAAGCTCATGGCATCAGTGGTATGGCTATCGAGAAGGCTCGGGCGATTGAGGGCGGACCAATTGAGGGCGCATCCCAGTGAGATTACGGAAGACGCTCCAGCCTCACTGCCTGGTGTCCGCCTCGGACGCCGCGGCGTGCGCGGTGTCATGCACGACTTGCTCGAGAACACGGAATAGCTGATGACCTACTCCCCGCGGTTGAATGAACGGCTCTAGATCTTGATGAAAGGGCCCGGCCTGGTCCGGTCCCCGCGCGACAAGGCGTTTCACGGCGGCATACAGCGCGGACGGATCAGCCGCAGGGACCAATTCGATGCCTGGCCGTGCGGAGCCGATCAGCTCGCGGATGGCGGGGGAGTCCCTGGTCACGAGGGGTGCGCCGGCACTTAGCACTTGGAACACCTTGTTCGGGATAACCCGGGCCGCCTTGTCCGTGTCCCCGAAGATCCCGAGACAAACGTCCGCTGAGTGAATCCAGTCGATAAGCTCCCGGTAGTCGACCCAGGGAATCCATCGAAGCTTGGGCAGGGGATGGGACGCCAGCGTGGCGCGCACGGGTCCCTCCTCCTGGCCGCGGCCGAGCAGGACCCACTCTATATCGTCGTCCACCGCCAGGCGCGCTGCCTCTACGATGGTCCCGACGCCATGCAGAGGAATGAACTGTCCGTAAAACAGAACCCGGGGCGGACCATCCCGGGTTGGCTCCCCAACCTGGCGGGCTTGGAAATACTCGGGCTCGGTGCCAACGAATACCACCCCGACGCGGTTGGAATCGAGGCGGAACCGTTCTCGGAAGTATGCGGCATGGGCAGCCGTGTCAAGAATCACCCTCTGGGCAGCACGGCACCCCAGCCATTCCAGGGCGTACAATCCCCAAGCGATAGGGTTTTGGCGGCCGACCAGCGCGCGGTCCTCAACGATGGTGTTGTAGAGGGAGAGAAAGGCGTCCCAGACAACGGGAGCGCGCCGCAATCGGGCAAACGGCCAAAGGACCAGCACGTCGAGTTGGCCCATATAGCCGACGACTACGGCATCATGGGGCGGGGCGCGGAGGTATCGGTAGAGAAGTCGGGGGTAGGCGGAGAGCCATCGGGCGAGCGTGACGAGACGCCGCCCGAATCCTTTGATCTGAGTTTTGTCCTCCACACCGGTCCACACATCGACATGGCATTCCTGGACATCGATACCAAGCTCGCGCAACCCGCGCAGCATAATCCGGGTCCGCGGCTTGCCTTTGTCGTAAGTGCCCCACCAGAGGATACGCATTATTGCTGTTGTGGTCGTTTGGAATCGCGGGTCTGACCGATCGAGCGCTCAAGCTCGAGACGCCTGGCGCGCTCCAGCGTCATTTCCAACAATTGCCGGTTGAAAGAGACGAGGTCTGCCACCAATCCGACCAGATAAGTCACAAAGCCCATCAGCAGCAGCACGCCACCCAGCACCAGGGACTGGATGTGCCCTTCGCCTTCGCCGAATAGGTAGTAGGCGAGAAAGCGCACGATGGGGAGCAAGCCGAGCAGGCTCAGCACCGTCCCGATGTAGAAGAACATCCGCAGCGGTTTGTACATCGCATACATCCGCACCATGGTTCCAAGGGAGTTGCGGATAAAATGCGAGATGCTCTTGAATAGTCTGGAGTCCCGCGTTTTGGGATTCGTGCGTATCGGCACCGAGACCACCGCGATATCCCGTCGGCCAGCCTGGATTACCGTCTCGATGGTGTAGCTGAATGAGGAGACGATGTTGAGCCGGATCGCCGCGTCCCTGGAAAAGGCGCGAAAGCCGCTCACCGTGTCCGGCACCCAGATGCCGGCGAGCTTTCTGACCACACCGCTGCCGATCCATTGCAGGAACTTCTTCGCGGGGGAGAAGTGCTGGATTTTCGCGGTCTGGCGATCGCCTACGACGATGTCCGCCCGCCCCTCGAGAATCGGGGCGATGAGCTTGGGGATGTCGGCACCGACGTATTGATTGTCGCCGTCGGTGTTGACGATGACGTCCGCCCCGGCGTGCAGGCAGGCGTCGATGCCGCGCCGGAAAGTGCGCGCGAGACCCATGTTGCGGCGGTTGCGAACGATGTGCTCGACCCCCAGGGAGCGGGCGACCTCGACCGTGCGATCGGTGCTCCCGTCGTCTATCACCAGGATCTCCACCTCATCGACGCCCGGGATCTCGCGCGGGATATCTCGCACGGTTTCGGGCAGCGTGTGCTCCTCGTTGTAGCAGGGGATCTGGACGATGAGCTTCATGGAAAGGGTGTGGTAGGCCCAGCTGTTCCGGGGCGTCAGTAGGGTAGCACGATAGGCCGCCGCGAAGCGTGTCGGTATCCCGTGGACCCGCCGGGAGCGTTCGTAGGAGCGCTCGCTGAGCGCGACCGGGTCGCGGCTAGCAGCCGCTCCTACCAACCATGGGGCTGGGCGCGGGCGGATCGCGGTATCCCGTGGACCCGCCGGGAGCGTTCGTAGGAGCGCTCGCTGAGCGCGACCGGGTCGCGGCTAGCAGCCGCTCCTACCAACCATGGGGCTGGGCGCGGGCGGATCGCGGTATCCCGTGGACCCGCCGGGAGCGTTCGTAGGAGCGCTCGCTGAGCGCGACCGGGTCGCGGCTAGCAGCCGCTCCTACCAACCATGGGGTTGAGCGCGGGCGGGTCGCGGTATCCCGTGGACCCGCCGGGAGCGTTCGTAGGAGCGCTCGCTGAGCGCGGCCGGGTCGCGGCTAGCAGCCGCTCCTACCAACCATGGGGCTGGGCGCGGGCGGATCGCGGTATCCCGTGGACCCGCCGGGAGCGTTCGTAGGAGCGCTCGCTGAGCGCGACCGGGTCGCGGCTAGCAGCCGCTCCTACCAACCATGGGGCTGAGCGGGCGGGTCGCGGCATCCCGTGGACCCGCCGGGAGCGTTCGTAGGAGCGCTCGCTGAGCGCGACTGGGTCGCGGCTAACAGCCGCTCCTACAACCCATGGGGCTGGGCGCGGGCGGGTCGCGGTATCCCGTGGACCCGCCGGGAGCGTTCGTAGGAGCGCTCGCTGAGCGCGGCCGGGTCGCGGCTAGCAGCCGCTCCTACCAACCATGGGGCTGGGCGCGGGCGGATCGCGGTATCCCGTGGACCCGCCGGGAGCGTTCGTAGGAGCGCTCGCTGAGCGCGACCGGGTCGCGGCTAGCAGCCGCTCCTACCAACCATGGGGCTGGGCGCGGGCGGATCGCGGTATCCCGTGGACCCGCCGGGAGCGTTCGTAGGAGCGCTCGCTGAGCGCGACCGGATCGCGGCTAGCAGCCGCTCCTACGAACCATGGGGCTGGGCGGCCGGGTCGCGGCTAACAGCCGCTCCTACAAACCATGGGGCTGGGCGCGGGCGGGTCCTCGACGTATTCGGGGATCATCTGGTTTCGGAGGCTGCGCACCTCCGTGGATTGGTCGGCGGAGGGGATGAGGCCGAGCCGGCTGACGAAGGCATCGATACGTTCCGCGAGATCCGGGGTGTCGTCCAGGGCGGCAGCCCGCTCGGGAGTGAATGGCGCGCTGAACAGACGCTCGCTGGTGCTGGCGAGGTGGCGGGCCTGTTTGCCAGCGACGCGGGTGAGGAACTGAAGCCTATGGACGCCAGCGGGGGAAGACATCATATCGCCCGGCCCTCCTTCAGTGCCGCCTCGTGAATGGGGAGTCGGAGCAGGTTGGGGGCCATGAGCAGCACGTCGACCTTGCGCCCGTGCAGGCAACGGGAGATGCGCGCCGACAGCCGAGCCGCCAGCTGGGCTGGGTGCTCGATGGGCTCCGGCAGCTCTACCAGCAGGTCGAGATCGCCTCCGAGCGCCTCGTCCCGCAGCCGAGAGCCGAATACCCGCGTCTGGGCGGTAGGACCGGCGGTCTCGCCCACGATACGCCGGATGGATTGGATCTGCTGTTCAGTGAGGCGCATGCCTTAAGGTCCCCGAGATGCTTCGACCGTCACAAAGCTAGCTCAGGAATCGGTCAGAGCCCAGGGAGGGACGGCCCGGGCGATCTCCGCGTTTAGGGGCTGTTGACCATTGCCGTTCGCGGTCCGATTACGGCCCTTGTCCGCGCTGACTGTGTTGCGGCTCGTCGCAATAGATCCACTATTCCTCCTCACCGCGCCTTGTCAGCACGAAAAATCGCTCGCAATCGCCCTCGCTCAGACAAATGTCAACAGCCCCTAGGGATTCCACGGGTTGATCAGCGGTGGACCGGATTGCTCGAAATCCTGGGTATTGCGGGAGGCAATGACTGCTCCCCGGGAGCTGGCGACGGCCGCAATGTGCGCATCGAGCTGGGAGATGGGTCTGCCCGTGTGTCGGCGGGCAGCGGCGACGGCCTTATGAGCTCCGAAAGGACATTGGTGCCCAGGATGATCATGTCGCGAGGTCAGGGGGCTCCCGCATGGGCTCTCGGGGCGGTAACGCGAGGTCGACACCGCCGAGCGGCTCGAAACGACGCCGCATGGCCGCGGCGAGGTTGTGTTCCTGCGATGGGGACGCCGCCAAGGCCGAGCGTAGTATCTCTCGCGCCTCCTCTTCCATGGATCGATGGTGTGGTGTGCGGCCCGAATGCGCAACCGCGCCTTGAGCGCATCGTCGAGGTTACGGATGGTAAAGCTGGGCATCGCGATCGATGAGCTCGCTTTCCGTTGGGATGATTTCATTGCAATCATTGAAATCATCCGCCTCAATCATCGGCCTATCTGTGAAGGGGCCGGCTAGCGTCGGATGCCCGGCTGGCCGTTGCGATGCCGGCCGACCGCCGCACCGCGCAGGCGTACCGGTCCGCTCGGGCGGCCTTACTCTGCGCTATCCCAGCCTCTACCTTCCGCGTACCGGGCCACATGTCGCCGGATCGCCAGGATGGTCTCGACGCCGCCGATGAACCGGTTGAGAGCGGCCGCTTTCAGGGTCGGGGCATCCACGTATTCGTGGGCCAGCGGGTTGCGCAGCTCGCGCAGGGTGCGCCAGTCCTCGACGCTAGGAATCACACCGAGTCGTTCCAGCCGCTGAAGCTTTTCGCCGAACGGCTTGGTCTCGGCAAGGGGCTCCTCGCTCAAGTCCAGCATTCCCGGGAGCACGCGCAGGCCAAGGGTGTCCTGCAGCTTGCCGAAGCGATACGCCATTTGATCCAGCAGCCTGCGCGTTTCGCCGGAGATTTGCTCGACCGAGTCCGCGGCGAACCGCACTGGGCCGAGATCCGAAAGGGCCTCGCGGAGAATGGCCGCATGATGTCGGCATTCGTCCAGCGCCGCATGGACCTCCTGGACCGTCTTCACAGTGGAACGCCTTCGCGCCGAGCAATCTCGTAGATCGGCGGATAGGGGCCGGGGAGGGCTGGCTTGACGATCAGGTCGATCTTTTCTCCCTCGAATGCGGGTGTGGCGTGAAGCTGCGCCAGCAGCGAGAGCTTGTGATCGATGACCTCGGCAGGATCGGCCAGATCCGTCTCCACGTAGAAGTCGAAATCCCCGCCTCGGCGCGAATTGTCGACCCGGGAGCCGAACAGCCAGACGCGGGCCCTAGCTCCGAAATGTCGGGCAACTGCGTCTTTGACGAGTTGGACTTGGGTGGTCGTGAGGCGCATACAATCTGAGCCGGCGAGCGTGCCTGATTGGGCACCGGCACTGCGAAGGTAGGTTAACATAGCCGCCGTCCTGGGGTTCCTGGCGGCCAAGGCCCCGGGTGCGATCGACGGAAATGGCAGACACCATGCAGCGAATCCTGGTCACCGGCGGCGCCGGGTTCATCGGCGCCAACTTTGTCCGCCTGCTGATGCGGGAATCGGACTGGGAGGTTCTGAACCTGGATCTCCTGACCTACGCCGGGAATCCGGAAACCCTCGCCGATCTGGCCGCGGAGCCGCGCTATCGCTTCGTCCGGGGAGACATCGCCGACCAGGCGCTGGTCGAAGGCGTGCTGCGAGATTTCCGTCCCGACGCGCTGGTGAATTTCGCCGCCGAGAGTCACGTGGACCGCTCGATCGACGGTCCGGCCGCCTTCATCCAGACCAACGTTGTCGGCACCTTCAACCTGTTGGACCGTGCCCGGGGCTACTGGGCAGGGCTGGACGCGGTGGCTCGGGGACGGTTCCGGCTGCTGCACGTCTCGACCGACGAGGTCTACGGTTCTCTGGGTCCCGAGGGGCGGTTCACGGAGCGCACGCCCTATGCCCCGAATTCCCCCTACTCGGCGTCCAAGGCCGCCTCCGATCACCTGGTGCGGGCCTGGCACCACACCTACGGGCTGCCGGCGCTGACCACCAACTGCTCGAACAACTACGGTCCCTATCAGTTTCCGGAGAAGCTGCTTCCGCTGATGATCCTGAACGCGCAGGAAGGCAAGGCCTTGCCGGTCTACGGTGACGGCGGAAACGTGCGCGACTGGCTGTATGTCGAGGATCACTGTCGGGCGATCCGCACGGTGCTCGAGAGCGGCGAGCCCGGCGAGGTCTACAACATCGGCGGGGACAGCGAGCGGACCAATCTGCAGGTGGTGGAGGGCCTGTGTGCGCTGCTCGACGAGCTGGCCCCGGCGGCCGACGGCCGGTGCCATCGGGAGCTGGTCTCGTTCGTGACCGACCGGCCGGGCCATGATCGCCGCTACGCCATCGATGCGACCAAGATCCGCACCGAGCTGGGCTGGCGGCCCCGGGAGACGTTCGAAAGCGGCCTGCGTCGCACCGTGCAGTGGTATCTGGATCACCAGGAGTGGTGCCGTCGGGTGCAGGACGGGAGCTACCGGCGGAATCGGCTGGGGTTGGGCACGTCCCCCGCGTCGTAGGAGCCGCATTCCTGCCGCAATCATGTCCGGCCAAGCAACCGGTCGCGCCGGGAATGTCGCTCGATCACCGCCTGCTGTCTTTTCGGCGGGATGCGCTGCGCTTTCCCGCCCTACGCTGGGGGCCGACATCAGACATCCCCGTGTAGGAGCGACCTCCGGGTCGCGATGGCTGGGCTGTTGCGGGATCGCGAGCTGGAGCTCGCTCTGCCGTCTTTCCGGCGGGATGCGCTGCGCTTTCCCGCCCTACGCTGGGGTCAGACATCCCCGTGGGGTCGTTGTAGGAGCGCTCGCGGAGCGCGATAAGCATTCGAGGAAGGCACCGTTATGAAAGGCATCATCCTGGCTGGCGGCTCCGGTACGCGGCTCTATCCGCTCACTCGCTCGGTGAGCAAGCAGCTGCTGCCGGTCTATGACAAGCCGATGATCTACTACCCGCTCTCGGTGCTGATGATGGCGGGCATCCGCGAGGTCCTGGTCATCACGACGCCGCGGGACCAGCAGGCCTTCGGGGAGCTGCTGGGCGACGGCTCCCAATGGGGCATAGCCATCCATTATGCCGTCCAGCCCGAGCCCGGCGGGCTGGCCCAGGCCTTCCTGATCGGCCGGGACTTCGTGGCCGGCGGGCCCAGCTCCCTGATCTTGGGTGACAACATCTTCTACGGCCACGGGCTGGTCGAGCAGCTGCGCCAGGCGGCGGGCAAGGGCAGCGGTGCCACCATCTTCGGCTATTGGGTGAGCGACCCGCAGCGCTACGGCGTGGCGGAGCTGGACGCCGCCGGCAGGGTGGTCGGCATCGAGGAGAAGCCTACACGCCCGCGCTCGAACTACGCGGTCACCGGGCTGTATTTCTACGACGGCGAGGTCTGCGATCTGGCGGCTACCCTGCGGCCTTCCGTTCGAGGCGAGATCGAGATCACCGATCTGAACAACCTCTATCTCGAGCGCGGCCTGCTCGATCTGGTGAAGCTGGGCCGGGGCATGGCCTGGCTCGACACCGGCACCCACGACTCACTGATCGAGGCCTCGAACTTCATCGAGACGATCGAGAAGCGCCAGGGCCTCAAGGTGTGCTGTCCGGAGGAAGTCGCCTGGGAGCGGGGTTGGATCGACGGGGACCAGGTGCGCCGAGCTGCAGAGGCGCTGCGCAACAACGGCTATGGCCAGTACCTGCTCAATCTCCTGGCGCGGGAGGGGCGGCCGTGAAGGTGACGGAGACCGCGATCCCCGGGGTGCTCATCGTAGAGCCCACCCGCTTCGGGGACGCGCGCGGTTGGTTCATGGAGACCTGGCAGGCCGAGCGCTACAGCGCGCAGGGGGTCCCCACCGCCTTCGTGCAGGACAACCTGGCCCTGTCCGCCAAGGGCGTTCTGCGCGGCCTGCATGCCCAGCACCCCTACGGCCAGGGCAAGCTGGTTCAGGTCTACCGCGGGCGGGTGTTCGACGTGGCGGTCGACGTGCGCCGCGGCTCTCCGAGCTTCGGGCGCTGGGTCGGCCTGACCCTGGATGCGGAGCGGCCGATGCAGTTCTATGTCCCCCCGGGGTTCCTGCACGGCTACTGCGTGCTGAGCGAAGAGGCGATGTTCGGCTACAAGTGCACCGACCTCTACCATCCGGAGACCCAGCTCAGCGTCCGCTGGGACGACCCGGAGATCGGCATCGACTGGCCGCTCGATGGGCCGCCGGTGCTCTCCGAGAAGGACCGCGACGCGCCCGTGCTGTCAGACCTTGTTGTGGACCGCTTGCCGGCGTACGAGGGCTGAAGCCGCCGTGCGAGCGCAGCCGCGCATCCTGCTGTTGGGGGCTGACGGTCAGGTCGGCTGGGAGCTGCGCCGCACCCTGGCGCCGCTCGGGGTGGTGAGGGCCGCGACTCGCAATGGCGCTCTGCCCGTGGACTTGGCGGACCTGGACGGTCTGCTGCGCACGCTCGATGCCGAGCGCCCCGATCTGGTGGTCAATGCGGCCGCCTATACCGCGGTGGACCAGGCTGAGGCCGAGCCGGCGCTCGCTCACCGGGTCAACGCCGAAGCGCCGGGCCTGATCGGTGAGTGGGCGGCGCGCAGCGGAGCCCTCGTGGCGCACTACTCGACGGATTACGTCTTCGATGGCCGCAAGGCCGGGCCCTATGTCGAGGACGATGCGCCCGCCCCCTTGAGCGTCTACGGCCGCACCAAGTTGGCCGGCGACGAGGCCTTGCTGGGCAGCGCGGCGGACGCGCTGATCCTGCGGGTCGCCTGGGTCTACGGGCTTCGTGGGCGAAATTTCCTGCGCACCATGCAGCGTCTGATGGTCGAGCGCGAGCATTTGCGGGTGGTCGACGACCAGATCGGCGCGCCGACCTGGAGTCGGTTGATCGCGGAGGCGACCGCCCTCGTGCTGGGAAAGCTGCTCGCCGGCGCGCGGGAAGCGGGCGCGGTGCGGGGCGTCTATCACCTCAGCCCCACGGGGTCGACCAGCTGGCACGGCTTCGCCGACGCGATCCGGCTCCTCGGCGGCTATGGCTGCCAGATCGAGCCGATCCCCACCGCCGAGTACCCGACCCCCGCGGCCCGGCCCGCCAACTCCCGGCTGGACGCCGGCAAGCTGCGCGAGACCTTCGGCATCGCGCTGCCCGATTGGCGTGAGTGCCTGGAGCTCTGCCTCGGCGAGTAACCTGCTCGCTTCTGAAGTTGTTTCGACCCCCTCACCCCGGCCCTCTCCCTGGGGGAGAGGGAGGGCCGGGCCATTCAGGTCGCGAGCTGGAGCTCGCTCCCACACCTCACTGCACGCTGCCGAAGCTCTTGTCGGAGGCCCCTGCCGGAGGCTCCAGACCGGCGAGGCGGCAGCCCTGGGCGACCGGTCCGCCGGGCAGGATGTGGTACAGGAACTTCATGCCGCCGCTGCCGTGAAAACGCTCATCGAGCGCATCGTGCAGCTTGCGCACGTGGATCTCGCCTTCATTGCGCGCGTAGTAGTCCTGCAGCGCCCTGACCGCAGCCCAATGATCCTGGTCCATGCTCAAGCCCTCGGCTTTCGCCGTCGCCTCGGCATCCGCCCGAGTCCAGCCTTCCGGCGCATGCGGAAAATCGGCGTCATGGGTCTTGAGGTTGGGGTTCATTACTTCGCTCATGGAGTTCGCCATCGCTCCTCTCTCCTATCCTTCGTTTTCGATTGGTGGCTCAGAGCTCGCGCGCCGCCGGGCAACCCCCTCGGCGCGGCTCTCACGTAAGCAGGATAGCGCAGCTCGCAGGATCGGACAGCAACCGGGTGCAGGAAGTGCCTCAGGACGCGACCGCCCTGCGCGCCAGATCCTCCATCGCCGCGCCCTGGGATTCCATGCTCTGCAGCAGATGGAGCTGCGAGCGACAGCGCTGCAAATTTTGGCCGGGCCGGCTGGTCCGGAAATAGCGGTCGCCCTCCAGGTGATCGGTGAGGAATCGGGCGGCCAGCTCAAGGGTGATGACGCGCGGTGCCGTGGCGAGCAGCGCCCGCTCCGCCTTGGTCAGGAGCGGACCCATGCCCCGGACCCAGCCGCCGACCAGCGCTTCGTATAGCGGCAGGCTCAGGCTGGGCGCCTCGGCTTCCGCCGCCGAGGCGGCTGCGCTGCGCACCAGGTCGCCAAAGTCGTGGAGCGCCAGCCCGGGCATCACGGTATCGAGGTCCAGGACGCAGAGGGCCTCACCGCTGAAGCGGTCGAACAGCAGATTGTTGAGCTTGGTGTCGTTGTGCACGACCCGCTCGGGCAGCCCCGGGATCGCCAATGCCCGGGCCGTCTCTTGCCGCGAGAGGATGCGCTCGATGTCCGGCGCACTCTCGGCGGCTCGCCCGCACGGGTCGGCCTCGAACGCCTGCCGGAGCCGCTGCAGCCGTGCCGGCGTGTCGTGGAATCCGGGCAGCACTGCGTGCAAGGGGGGTGGCGCGAGGTCGGCGAGCCGGCGCACGAAGGCCCCGAATGCCTCGGCCGCCCGGTAGGCAGTGGTCGGGCGGTCGGTCCGCTGCAGCGTGAGGCTGTCCTCGATGTAGCGGAAGATCCGCCACCAGCGCCCCGAGTCGTCCCGCCAGACGAGCTGTCCGTCCCGGGTCGCTACGGGAGACAGGGCGCGGCGCTGCGGGTCGCCGTGCTCGGAACGGATCTGCTTTTCCAGGTGTGCGCACACTCGGCGCAAGTTTTCCGTCAGCTGCGCCGGCTCCGGGAACACCTGGGTGTTGAGCAGCTGCACGACGTAGCGGCGCCTCTCCCTGGGGCCGCCGCAGGTCGTCAGTCGGAAGGTCCGGTGGATCAGGCCTTCTCCCAGGGGCTCCACCCGGGCCGCACGCCCGGGGATGAGAAACGCGCGGGCGACCCGGGAGCGGATCAGGGCGGGGAGGGGCAGCTCGCTGTCGCGGGGCTCGGGCATGGCGCAGGACCAATCCGTCAGACAGGGGGATTGTAGGAGCGAGCCCCAGCTCGCGATAGGCACTCCTCTTCGTTGAGGTAGGTCTCGCCCTGATAGAAGCGCGCGGCCAGGGCGAAGGCGAGGGCGGTAGCCAGCATCAGCAGGGTGAAGAAGGCGTAGTACTGGGCGCCTTCGAGCATCGAGGTGCCGTCCGG
The DNA here is from genome assembly GCA_963775335.1 of uncultured Gammaproteobacteria bacterium. Classification (GTDB taxonomy): domain Bacteria; phylum Pseudomonadota; class Gammaproteobacteria; order Chromatiales; family Chromatiaceae; genus CAVQCX01. The sequence continues at coordinate 379,210 of CAVZIJ010000002.1, read as the reverse complement.
GTTGCGGATGAAGAAGTTCACGGCGCTGGTGAACAGGTTTCCCGCCGCGATCGAGAGCATGAAGAACGACATGACGAACGACTTCATGGTGCGTGGGGCCTGGGTGTAGGCGAATTCCAGCCCGGTGATCGAGACCAGCACCTCGGCGGAGGTCAGCAGGACGTAAGCGAGCAGCTGCCAGACGATCTGGGGTCTGGCCCCGCCGTCGATCCGCAGCTGGATCCAGGTCGACGTGGCGAAGGCGAGCACAGTGACAAACAGACCGATGCTCATCTTGCGCAGCTCGGTGAGCCGCCACACCCGGTCGATGGCGGGGTAGACCCGGTAGTTGAAGAGCGGAATCAGCAGCATGACGAGCAGCGGATTGGCGGCCTGGATCTGGGCCGGCAGGACATCGAAGCCCAGGATCCGCCGGTCCATGTGCTCGGCCTGCAGCACCCAGGCGGAGCCGGTCTGGTCGAACAGCGCCCAGAACGTGGTGATCAGCAGAAACACCGGCGCAAGGCGCTTGAGGGCAGTCAGCCCCGTCCGGCCCAGGCTCTCGCGCAGGAAGGCCGCGCCGCCGGGCGGGATATGCACGAACCGATGGCGGCCCGCCCAGAACACCAGCGTAGCTGCCAGCATCAGCAGGCCGGGAACGCCGAAGGCCCAGGCGGGGCCGGCGTGCTCCAGGAGCCAGGGCGTGGCAATTATCGACGTGAAGGCGCCCAGGTTGATCGAGAAATAGAACCAGCCGAACGCGCGCGGCAGACGGTGGCGGCTGGAGGGGCCGAACTGGTCGCCGAGGTGGGCCGAGACGCAGGGCTTGATGCCCCCAGAGCCCAGGGCGATCAGCCCGAGCCCGATCGCGAGCCCGGCCCGGGTGTGGTCCATCGCCAGCGCCAGGTGCCCCAGGCAGTAGACGATCGACAGCGCGATAATGGTGCGGTACTTGCCGAGCAGGCCGTCCGAGATCAGCGCCCCCAGCACCGGTGTGAAATACACTGCCGCGACGAACAGGTGGAACCAGGCCCTGGCCTGGGCCTCGTCCATGACCGCGAGCCGCCCGTCGGCGCCCAGCAGATACTGGGTCATGAACACGACCAGCAGCGCCCTCATCCCGTAGAAGCTGAAGCGCTCCGCCGCCTCGTTGCCGACGATGAAGGGGATGCCCGGCGGCATCTCGGCAGAGGGCAGGGGGGCGGTGCGATAGGTGGTCATGCTCGCGCCAGAACCGAATAGAAGGGGGCAGGCGCCATCCATAACACAAGCCCCCTCGCCGTTGACAGAAAGGCGTCGCGAGCTGGAGCTCGCTCTGCCGTCTTTCCGGCGGGATGCGCTGCGCTTTTTTTGGCGGGATGCGCTGCGCTTTCCCGCCCTACGCTGGGGGCAGACACCCCCCTGGAGTCGTTGTAGGAGCGCTCGCGGAGCGCGATAAGCATTCTCGCTCCTACGGTTCCCCCCCGGGAGTCGTTGTAGGAGCGCTCGCGGAGCGCGATAAGCATTCTCGCTCCTACGGTTCCCCCCGGGGAGTCGTTGTAGGAGCGCTCGCAGAGCGCGATAAGCATTCTCGCTCCTACGGTTCCCCCCCGGGAGTCGTTGTAGGAGCGCTCGCGGAGCGCGATAAGCATTCTCGCTCCTACGGTTCCCCCCGGGGAGTCGTTGTAGGAGCGCTCGCAGAGCGCGATAAGCATTCTCGCTCCTACGGTTCCCACCGGGGAGTCGTTGTAGGAGCGCTCGCGGAGCGCGATGAGGATTCGAGAAAGGCACGGTTATGACAGGCATCATCCTGGATGGCGGCTCCGGTACGCGGCTCTATCCCCTCACCCGCTCGGGGAGCAAGCAGCTGCTACCGGACGACCCCGTTTGGCCGATTCCCGGTCGTCCCCAGGGGAACTGTCGGGGCGTATTTGCAGTACCCTGTAGGCCCGTGCAACGGAGCAGTGCCTTGGCCCGCTCATCCTTCTTCCCCAGCTTCGACCGGCTCCCCCATACCATGCCCATCTTTCCGTTGGAGGGGGCCGTGGTGATGCCGGAGGCGGATCTGCCGCTCAACATCTTCGAGCCGCGCTATCTGCACATGGTCGACGATGCGCTCAGGACCGACCGCATGTTCGGCATGGTGCAGCCGCTGCCCGGGGCCTCCGAGGAGCCGGTCGCGGTTTACCGCACCGGCTGCGCGGGCCGCATCACCGCCTATCGGGAGACCGACGACGGACGCATGCTGGTAACGCTCACCGGACTGAGTCGATTCGATATCGCCGAGGAGCTGGCGGGGACGCGGGGCTACCGTCTGGTCGTGCCGGATTGGAGTCGGTTCCGCAGCGATTACGAAGAGGTCGGCGGCGACCGGTTGCCGGTGGACCGCCCGCGATTCTTCCGCTCGCTGAGCAACTATCTGAAGGCCCACGACCTCGAGGCGGATGTGAAGGCGCTGCAGCACCTGCCGCTCGGCCCGCTGGTGAACCGCCTGGTGACAGTGCTGCCTTTCGACTCGGCGGACAAGCAGGCCTTGGTCGAGGCCGTGGAGGCGAAGACCCGGGTCGAGGTGCTGCTTGCGGCCCTGGAGCTGTCCACGGCGGACGGCTCGGGCCTGGGGCGGCATTGAGGGGGTGCCGGCCATGCTCAGATCCGGCTTGCGGCACCGGCATTTTCCGAGACGAAGAAGCGGATGCCCGTGAGCACAGAGTTTGATTCGATCGAGTCGGCCTTCCTGGCCCTCGCCGATCCCGGCAGTCCGGACTGGGCCGACGCCTTCCGCTTCCTTTCCCAGCATCCGCGGACTACCCAGATGATGCTGGATGCCTTCGGCGAGACCCTGGAGCAGATGGGCGTGGAGCCCACGGATCGGGACCCCGTCACCGGCGAGCCCGCCTTCGGTCTGGCGGATGTCGCCCGTGCCATGGGCGTGCCCGCCGCGGATCTGGAGGTCTCGGTGGAACGGGCGAAGGGCGGGCCGGAGGACCCGTAGGCCTCGATGGTCCTCACCGATGATCCGCTGGTCGACGCGTCGCTGGACGAGGCGGCTCGGGCGTTTGCCCGGCAAGCACCGGCCCTGGATTTCTGGTCGCTGCGTCTGGTGGACGAGTGGGAAGAGGCGCTCAGCGTCCGCCAGGGCGTGCTGCTACCGGTGCAGAGCCGCCGTGCGCGGGGCGCCTTGGTGAGCGTCAGCCAGGGTGGGGGGCAGGGCTATGCCGCCACCAGCGATCTCAGCCACCATGGGTTGTTGGCGGCGCTCGGGCAGGCGCTCGGCTGGGCGCGGGCCACGGTCGGATTGGGCCTGGTGCCGCCGGAGATGCTGCCGCGCCCCGATCAGCGCGGCCGCTATGAGACCCCCGTGGAACGCCCTTGGGTGGCGCTCGAGCTGGCCGAGAAGATCGCCTGGCTGACGGAGATCGGTCGAACCCTGAAGGTGCACGAACGGATCGTCGACTGGGAGGCCTCCCTGGGGTACCGTCGATCCGATGTGCTGCTGGTGGCGAGCAGCGGGGCCTGGATCGCGCAGCGGTTTCATGACCTGACGCCGGGGCTGCGGGTGGTGGCGAACCGGGGCTCCCGGACCCAGCAGCGAAGCGGCGGCGGCGCCCTGTCGGGGCGGCGTGGCGGGCTGGAGCAGCTCGCTTCTCTGGGCTTCGCGGACGAGGCCCCGCTGCTGGCGGAGCAGGCCTTGCAGCTCCTCGATGCGCCGGAGTGCCCGGAAGGCCGGCGCGATCTGATTCTGCTGCCCCGGCAGATGGCCCTGCAGATCCACGAGAGCATCGGCCACCCGCTGGAGCTCGACCGCATTTTGGGCGACGAGCGCAACTACGCCGGGACGAGCTTCGTCACCCCCAAGATGTTCGGCCGGTTCCGCTACGGGTCCGAGCTGCTCAACGTGACGTTCGATCCCGGCCGGGCGGGGGAGCTGGCAGGTTATGCCTTCGATGACGAAGGCACCCCGGCCGAGCGGGTCTATTTGATCCGCAGCGGGATACTGGAGCGCCCCCTCGGTGGGGCCGCCTCCCAGGCGCGCTCGGGCCTGCCGGGCACCGCCAATGCGCGGGCCAGCGACTGGTTCCGCCCGCCCATCGATCGAATGGCCAACCTCAACCTGGAGCCCGGGACCTCCAGCCTGGAGGGGCTGATCGCCGCAGTGGAGCGGGGCCTGCTCGTGGACGCCAACCGCTCCTGGTCGATCGACGACAGCCGCAACAAGTTCCAGTTCGGCTGCGAGATCGGCTGGCTGATCGAGGACGGTTCGCTGGGTCGGCTGGTACGCAATCCCAACTATCGAGGCGTCTCCGAGCACTTCTGGCGCAGCCTCGCCGGGGTCGGGGACGAGTCGACCTTCCGCGTCGAGGGCGTCGTCTCCTGCGGCAAAGGCGAGCCCAACCAGATGATCCGCGTGGGCCACGCTGCCCCCGCCTGCCTGTTCCGCGGCGTGGACCTGTTCGGAGGCGAGGGCTGATGCAGGGTTATTTCTACGCCCTGACCGACCGGCTTGCCTCGGCCGTGAAAGGCGAGGAGGTCCTCGACCTGAGTCTCGACGGCGAGCGATCGGACTTCGTACGGCTCAGCTGCAACCGGGTGCGCCAGGCGGGCCAGGTGCGCCGCACCGGCCTGGGACTGCGGCTGGTGGACGCCCGGCGCCAGGCGCGGTTCGAGACTGAGCTGAGCGGAATCCTGACCGAGGATCTGAAGATCCTCGAGGCGGCGCTCGGCAGGCTACGCGAGCAGATTCCGCATCTCCCGACAGACCCCTACCTGGTCTTGCCGGACCAGCTGAGCGGCAGCGAGCGGGGGCTCGAGCAGCCCGCCCCCGACGCCCGGGAGGCGATCGGCTGCATCGTCGAAGCGGCGCGAGATCTGGACTTGGTCGGCATCTGGGCCAGCGGCGAGCGCTACGCCGGCTTTGCCAGCTCGCTCGGCCAGCGACACTGGCACTCGAGCGCCAGCTTCAATTTCGACTGGAGCTGTCATCTGGCCGGGGACAAGTCCGTGAAGGCGCGCTACGCCGGCAGCGACTGGGACCCCGCTTCGCTGCGCGAGCGTATGGACGGGGTGCGTGAGCAGCTGGGGATCATGGCGCAGCCCGCTCGCACCCTGCAGCCCGGACGCTACCGTGCCTATCTGGCTCCGGCCGCGCTCGAAGAGATCCTGGGGCTGCTCGGCTGGGGGGCGTTCGGCCTGAAGAGCCACCGTACCGGAGAGACGCCCCTGATCCGCATGGTCACCGAGGGTCGGCGGCTGCACCCGGCGGTGAGCCTGGTCGAGGAGCACGCCCGCGGTCTGGTCCCGGGGTTCACCGACCTGGGCTTCGTCAAACCGCCGCGGGTGCCGCTTATCGAGTCAGGGGTCTACCGGGATTGCTTGACCTCGCCGCGGAGCGCCGCGCAGTACGGTGCGGCGGTCAACGCCGGCGGCGAATGCGCGGAGTCCCTCGACATGGCTGCCGGCACCCTGAAGGCATCGGAGGTGCTCGGGGAGCTCGATACCGGCCTGTACGTTCAGGATCTCTGGTACACGAATTATTCGGATCTGAGCAGCTGCAGGATTACGGGCATGACCCGCTTCGCCTGCTTCTGGGTCGAGCAGGGGCTGATCCGGCGGCCGGTGAACGTGATGCGCTTCGACGAGTCGCTCTACGAGCTGCTCGGCGACCGCCTGGTGGGGCTCAGCGCCGAGCGCGAGCTGATCCTCGATGCCTCGACCTACGGAGGGCGCTCCCGGCGCAGCTTCCGCCTGCCGGGGGCCCTGGTAGATGGCCTCGCCCTGACGCTCTGAGCGGCCTGTTGGGACTCAGTGCACGGGCGGGGGCGGGGGCGGGGCCTTCGGGGTCGGCACGGTGATGACCTGCACCCGGTTCTGTCCGTAGCCGTAACCGGGGTAGCCACCACCCCAGGGGCCGCCGCCGTAGCCCCAGGGTCCGCCGCCGTAGCCCCCCCAGGGTCCGCCGCCGTAGCCCCCCCAGGGTCCTCCATAGCCCCCGTGGCCGTACCAGGGTCCTCCCCAGCGGTCATAGTAGCCATCATGGCTGTTGTTCCACCAGCCACTGGCGCTCGCTGCGCCGGCAACCAGAACGCATCCCACGGCAAGGGCACCCGCGATCTTCGTTACAGTGTTCATCGTCGACGTCCTCTCCTTCCGAAGTTCTATGGCCGATACACCTTCGTTGTTCCTGCTCCGGTGTCGGGACGGCACCCCATCGGGGGTCGGCCCGGAACACTGCAGCAGGCTCTGGGGCACGGATTATAAGGGCATCCGCGCCCGGTTCGGGAGGCTCTCCTGCCTTCGTCACCCCGATCCCTCGAGACAGCGGTCCCAATGGGGCACCCCCGCGAAGCGTTCCGCCAGGAAATCCACGAAGGTCCTTACCCGCCAGGGAAGGATGGCGGGTGTGGGGGTAGACCGCGTAGGCGGACACCAGCGGCTATTGATCCCAAAAAAAGCAGTTACCCATTAGCTGTTAGCGATTAGCTTAGGCAAATTAGCAAGTTAGCTCGCTCGGAGTCCGCTGCAGGTCTCACCCGCCCGGTGACCGGCCGAGGTCGCCAATTTGGCAATTTAATCAATAGCTAACAGCTAACTGCGCTTTTCAGGTTGATCGTCGGCGGGCAGCGGCTGCAGATGTCCCGCCTCGATCGCCTCGTACACGATGAAGGTGGGTGTACGCCCTGACCCGCTTCGGCCGCCTGGCCCAGACAATCCCCGTTGTTGGCCGGTAACCGGGCGCGGATCTGGACGCTTCGAGCCGATCCATCGTTGCAATCGAGGTAACTTCTCAATAACCAACGGCAACTATATCAATCAGCTAGCGACATGAGTTAATGTTCTGAGAGAGGACTCCGAGCGCTTTGAGGGTGGCATGAAATGCCGAGCGATCATCAACTGCCAAATATCCCGGATGCTCAGCGTAGCGAGTTGGTGGAGCAGTTGTTGGCGCAGATCGAGCGTCTTGTGCAGGAGAACCTCAGGCAGGCCGAGTTGGTGCAGCAGTTGCGTGATGAAGTGGCCGTGCTCAAGGGGCAGAAGGCGAAGCCGAAGTTCAAGGCGAGCGGAATGGAGAAAGGGACCGATCCAGAATCCGGTGAGGAAGCGCATGGTGACGACAAGAGCCAGGGCGATCGGCAAGGTGAGCCGAAAGAGCGCAAGCGCCCCGGCTCGGCCAAGCGCCGCAAGACCCAGCAATTGGAGATTCATGAGACGGTGGAGCTCAGACCCTCGATCGAGCCCCCGGGCGGGTCGCGCTTCAAGGGATATCGAGATTTTGTCGTCCAGGACCTGAGGATTGAGGCTCACAATACCCGCTATCGCCTGGAGGTCTGGCAGACGCCGGACGGGAAGTGGCTGAGCGGAGAGCTTCCGGCGTGCCTCAATGGCAAACACTTCGGCGCGTCGCTACGCCGCTACGTGCTCTATCAACACCACCACTGCCAGGTCACCCAGCCGCTGCTGCGTGAGCAGCTCAATGAGTTTGGCATCGACATTTCCGCGGGGCAGATCGATGCCCTGCTGAGCGAGCATAACGAGGTGTTTTTCGCCGAGAAGGACCAGTTGCTGGTAACCGGTCTGCAAGTCAGCCCCTTCATCAGCGTGGACGACTCCGGCGCACGCCATCGGGGCAAGAACGGCTATGTCACACAGATCGGCAACGACTGGTTTGCGTGGTTTTCGAGCACCTACAGCAAGAGCCGCATCAACTTTCTGCAGCTGCTGCACGCCGGGGACATCACCTACCATCTCAATGAGCACGCCTTGGAGTACCTCACTGAGGAAGGATTGCCCCAACAACCGCGGCGTCGATTGCTCAGCGATACGAGCGGGCCGATCACCGGGGCCGAGAGCTGGAGCCAGCACCTCGACGCGTTGGGAATCGACAGCGAGCGCCATCGGCGCATCGCCACCGAAGGGGCCTTGCTGGGTGGGCTGATCGAAAAGGGCTTCTCGCTCGAGCTGGTGATCCTCAGCGATGGGGCCGGTCAGTTTGCCATCCTGCTGCACGCCTTGTGCTGGGTGCACGCCGAGCGCCTCGTGCACAAGCTGATCCCACTCAACGACACCCATCGCCTGGACCAGGAGCGGGTCCGAGACCAGATCTGGACGCTGTATGCCGATCTCAAGGCCTATCGGCGCCATCCCGATCCGGCGTTGGTGCCCGACCTGGAGGCACGCTTCGACGCCCTCTTCACGCAGCGCACGTCCTTTGAGACGCTCAACCAGACGCTCAAGCGGTTGCATGGGCACAGGGCCAAGCTGCTGCTGGTGCTGAGCCGCCCGGACATCCCGCTGCATACCAACAACAGCGAGGGCGATATTCGGGTGTACGTCAAATGGCGCAAGATCAGCGGTGGAACGCGCAGTGATCTGGGAAAGCGCTGTCGAGACAGCCTGGCCAGCCTCAACAAAACCTGCCGCAAGCTCGGCGTGTCGTTTTGGGACTATCTTGCCGATCGGATCGAACGATGCGCCTCAATTCCTCCATTAGCCGATATCATTCGCGACCGGGCAGCCGCTGTGTCTGCTAGGCCGTGACTTATTGAGAAGTTACCAATCGAGAGAATAGGCTCTTGAAAAAGTAGCTGTTTATTCTCGCGGCCGCAATCGCCACATTTGTCTCCGGGCCGCCCTGAAGGGCGCCGGCACATCACGGGAGCGCGGTCTGATGTGGAAGAGCACCGAGCAGGGGTACGGTCTGGCGGCGGTCCTGCTGCACTGGCTGGTCGCCGCTTTTCGCTCGGGGGCTCTGGATGGTGGAGCTCATCCTCGCGGCGGAGGGTATCAGGGAGATCGCCCCGGAGGCCGTCCCCTTGGTCGAGCGCGCGGGACAGCGCGTGCGGGTGCTGAGCGGCGTGCTCGAAGGGGTGCCCGGCCCCGTCGATGACCAGAATACCGGCATGCAGTATCTGGACGTCGCGTTGGAGTCCGGTCGGGCGTTTCAACAGGTCCTGCCCGACGGCCTCGTTGCGTTCGCCTACCTGTTCGAGGGCGACGCCCGTCTGGCCGGGCGCAACCTGCCGATCCACCACCTCGCCGTCCTGGGCCCTGGCGACGAGGTGGACTTGGTCGCCGGCGAGGAGGGCGCGCGCCTCATTCTGGTCGCCGGCCGCCCCATCGGCGAGCCGATCGTCCAGTACGGCCCGTTCGTGATGAGCACCCGCGAGGAGGTCGCCCAGGCCTTCGCAGACTATAGGGACGGCCGGTTGGTGCGGCGGAGAGGGACGGTAGACAGCGGACCGGGATTGTAGGGGCGAGCTCCCGCTCGCGATGGCCGAGCCCCTGCCGGTGACGCAAACCGATCGCGACCTGGAGGTCGCTCCTACAAGGTAGCCGCGCTACGCGACCGACGCGCAAGCGTGGTCTCAGCCCGCCAGCCACTGCACGACCGCCACGATCAGGGCGGCGACGCCGAGGCAGATCAGGCAGGCGAGGGCGATCTTCAGGCCTTTGTGCATGGCGACGGTACGCATCGGCGCCTCACAGGTACATGTCCACCTGGGGGCTCCAGCTGTAGCGATCGACGTTGCTGGTGGTGACCTGATGGGCGTGCAGCGGCAGGCCCGCGGCGGGATCCAGCCGCTCCAGACAGCGGATCTGGGCGCCCCAGGAATTGATGGTGTTGCCCTGCTCCATTCTGTCGAGGATGGCTGCGATCGCGGTCGGGTCGCCCCGGAGCACGCAGGCGACGGTGCCATCGGCGAGGTTGGTTGCCCCCGCCTCCAGGGCGCGGCGCTGGGCGGCGCGGACCAGGGTCTGGCGGAACATCACCCCCTGGACCCGCCCTCGGACCCGGAAATGGACCTCGGCGCTCACGGTCGGCCGCACCGCCGCAGCCAACGACGCCAATCCGGGGCGCGGGCGCCCGGTGGGATTGAATCAGGGCCTGCCCGAGAACAGCCGGCGTGCATTGTCTGTGGTCACCTCCCGGACCCGCTCCTCCGACAGTCCCCGGGCGGAGGCAACCCACCGCACGGTTTCGACGAGGTTCGCGGGCTCGTTTCGCTGGCCGGCCTCGGGACCGAGCACCGGGCTGTCGGACTCCAGCAGCAGGGCGTCCAGGGGGAGCCGGGTCGCCAGCTTCTGCTTCTGGGCCGAGCGCACCACCGACGGCGGCACCGAGAAAGCATAGCCCAAGCGCTCGGCGGCTCCCACCGCGTGAGAGGCCTTGCCGTCGAAGGCGTGCATCAGCACCCGGCCGGCCCCTGTGCCGGCGAGCAGGTCGATGGCGTAGTGCCCCGACGAGCGCGAGTGCACGTTGAGCGGCAGCCCCAGCGCCGTGGCCAGGGCGGCCATCCGCTCGAGGCAGGCGCGCTGAGCGGCCCGTCGCGCCGGATCCTTGGTGCACCAGTAGTCGAGCCCGACCTCGCCGATGCAGGCGATCTCGGTGCGGTGCTCCCGGGCGAGCTGTTCCACCGCTTGGATATCGGTGTCTTCAGGAAGCGGGCGATCGTCGGCGAAGCGGTCCGGGTGCAGCCCGACGCAGGGGATGAGCACCCCCGGATGCCGGGCGCAGACCTCCAGGGTCCGGCGGCTGTCGGCGAGATCCTCCCCCACCACCAGTATCTGCTTCACCCCCGCTGCGCGTGCGCGCTCGATGACCGCCGGGCGGTCCGCATCGAAGGCCTCGCACGCCAGGTGAGAGTGGCAGTCGATCATCCTGGGGTGTCAGCTCAGTCTGAGGCTTACCCGCGTATCGTCGATGCTGCGCAGATTGATCGACGCCGGACACTGGCTCATGCGCTCGGTGATGTGCTGGATGGCCGCCGGGGAGGCCGTTCCCGCCCTGAGCCGGCCGGCGAAGCTCAGGTGCAGGCTGTCGATGGTCCAGTCGTGGCCGGCGGCCACGTGGATGCGCCCTTCGGCCGAGTCGAGCATCAGCCCGAGCTCGGCGCAGTTGGTGCGCACGTAGAGGTGCTGGCAGCTGAAGATGGCGTAGACGAAGAGATGAAAGCCCGGTGAGCCGATTCCCAGCTCCAGCGGGCGCCACTGGTCCTTGTCCAGGTGCTCGACCCGCAGGTCGACGACTTGGTTTGTGGGGTCGGCGTAGCGGCAAGTCAGCCGCATCTGGAAGTCTCGTTCGCTCATAGCGCTGCTCCGGCCGTGGCGAGCTGGAAGGATAGTAGAGGGTAGACCCGGATTGTAGGAGCGAGCGCCAACATAGGCGCCAGCGGCGTAGCCCGGATGCAGTGAAACGGAATCCGGGGAAGCTTGGCCCCGGGCTGGCGCATCCGTCCTGGATTGCACTGCTCCCCATCCAGACTACGGACTGCGCTCCATCCAGGCTACGGCAGGAGGCGGCGAAGGGGTTGCCCGGACGCAGCGAAACGGAATCCGGGAGGCGGACGACGCTGCCATCTGCCTCCCGGTCTGCGGGGTGCTTAGATCAGAGCCCGACCTTCTTCTTCACGGCGTTGACCACGTCGTCGCTGGAGGTGGTCGCGACGCTCATCAGCAGGCCTTCACCGCGGTAGTAGTCGACCAGGGGGGCGGTCTTCTCGGTGTAGGTGTCCAGGCGCTTGCTGATCGCTTGCTCGGTCTCGTCGTCGCGCTGGATCACGGGGCTACCGCACTTGTCGCACACGCCCTCGACCTTGGGCGGGTTGCTCTTGACGTTGTAGATCGCCTGGCAGGCGGGGTTGGAGCAGGTGCGCCGGGTGGTCAGGCGGTCCAGGATCACCTCGCGGGGCACGTCGATGCTCACGGCCGCATCCAGCTTGATGCCGAGCTTGACCAGCAGACCCTTGAGGGCCTCGGCCTGGGGGATGGTGCGGGGGAATCCGTCGAGCAGGAATCCCTTCTGGCAGTCCGGGTCCTGCAGACGCTGCTCCATGATCCCCATGATCAGCGCGTCCGGAACCAGGTCTCCGGCCTTCATGAAGGCCTCCGCCTGCTTGCCGAGCTCGGTGCCGGCTTGCACGGCGCTGCGCAGGATGTCGCCCGTGGAGATCTGCACCGAGCCGTCCAGCTTGGTCAGAAGCTTGGCCACGGTGCCCTTGCCGGCGCCTGGGGCGCCCAGAAGAATCAGTCGCATGGATTTTCCCCTCGGATTTCTCGCAATGGATGGAACGATACAGAAAGGGCTCGTGCGGGCCTCGGCCGGTTCAAGGGGGGTGTCGCAAGAGCCTGGAACGGTCCCCTCCCTTCTCCCCGAGGGAGAAGGTCAGGATGAGGGGATCGAAAGGATTTCAATGGGTAACCCTTATTGACCCCTTCACCCCAGCCCTCTTCCGGCGGGAGAGGGAGCCCTTCGGCAGACTATCGCGACGGCCTCCGCATGGGGGAGGACCGCGCGGCGTTGGCGCGCATTTTCGTGTCTGGGGGCCTAAAAATCAAACGATTAGCCCGGGGGAATGCCGCTCCGGCATCGCCCTCGGGACACAGGGACAGATGCGGTTCACCACCGCTCCCCGAAGGGACGCAGATCGAGCTCGAAGGTCCGGGCGGAGCGAGGCTGGTGGGCGACGAAGAACGCCGACTCGGCGATGTCGTCCGGTCGGGCGAAGAAATCGTCGGGTTTGTCCGGCCGCATGGCGCGCGGTCACCGTTCGTCCTCCTTCTGCGTCGGCAGACCCTCGCGTCGCCAGGCGTGCATGCCGCCTTGGAGCTGCGCCGCGTCAAAGCCCATCGATCTCAGCAGACGTACCGCGGGGATGCTGCGGTGCGCGCTCAGGCAAATGGCCACCACCGCGCAGTCGGTCGACAGCCCCAGGTCCGCGAGTCCGGCTCTCAGCTCATTGATCGGCAGGTTGACGGCCCCGGGAATGTGTTCGTGTCGAAATTCCATCCGGGTGCGTACATCCAGGATCTGAGGCGGGCGCTGGTCATCCAGGCGGCGCCGAAGCTCTTGTGCGGGGACCTCGGCCACATGCCCGAAGGGCAGCCACCAGAGCAGGCCGAGGCGCGGGGCAGACGGCATGCTAATCCTCGTGGGCGAAGCTCGTGATGATGTATCCGCCGGATTTGTCATCCTTCTCCAGCTCTACGAGCTTGCGCGCCTCGGCCTCCTCGAGGAGCTTTCCGAAGGTCTTGAAGCCGTGGTAGCTCTCGTTGAATCCCGGCTTGCGCCGCTTGAGGGTCTGCTTGACCATCGATCCCCAGACCTTGTCCTCCTCGCCGCGCTCCTCGAACAGGTCCTCGATGGTCTCCAGGACCAGATCGAGCGCCTCCTGGCGCTTGTCGTTCTCGACCTGGTCGGGGGTCTTCTTGGCGGCAGTCTTCTTGGTGGTGCTCTTCTTGGTGGCGGCCTTCTTGCGGGCCTTCTCGCTCTCGCGCACCAGATCGTCGTAGAAGATGAACTCGTCGCAGTTGGCGATCAGCAGGTCCGAGGTAGACTGCTTGACGCCTGCCCCGATCACCAGCTTGTTATTCTCGCGCAGCTTGCTCACCAGGGGCGAGAAGTCCGAGTCGCCGCTCACCACCACGAAGCAGTCGACGTGCGCTTTCGTGTAGCACAGGTCGAGGGCGTCCACGACCATGCGGATGTCCGCCGAGTTCTTGCCGCTCTGGCGCACGTGGGGGATCTCGATCAGCTCGAAGGCGGCCTCGTGCATTGGGCCCTTGAAGTCCTTGTAGCGCTCCCAGTCGCAATAGGCCTTCTTCACCACGATGTTGCCCTTGAGCAACAGTCGCTCCAGGATCTTCTTGATGTCGAAGGCGGCGTACTTGGCGTCGCGCACACCGAGCGCGATGTTCTCGAAGTCACAGAACACCGCCATGTTGTGGGTCTTGAGTTTGGTCGTCATCGTCGCCTCGGGTCTGCGCCTCTTCCCTGCCGGCGGGGCAATGCCCCGGTGTCACGGGCGCGCCCGTGCCGGCCCGTTGGGAATTCTGACAGAAAATCCGCTGCCGTGCGCCGCGCCTGTTGGCGCTCTGCGGACTAAGGGGCGTGAGCAACCCGCTGAATTCCGATGAGCTGCGCGCGAAGCTGAACGGCGAGACCGGACGGCTTTCCTGGTCGGAGCTGCAGCGCCACTTCGCCCGGGGGGCGGTGCTGGCGGTGGCCACCGAGCTGGATCTGGTCGAGGTCGCGGCGCGCATCGCCGCGGACGATCGGGTGGCGGTGAAGGGGTGGATGGACGCCGGCCGACTGGTGCGCGCCACCGATAGCCATGCCAGGGTCTGGGCGGCGGTGTCTGACGAGCCGGCGCTATGGGCGGTGGTCGTCGCGCCCTGGGTGCTGGTGCAGGATGCGCGTCTGCACTAGCGCGTCTTGGGGCGAGGACCCTCCAGCGCTGTTGCCCGGCAAGCCCATTCCCCTGTCACCTGCGCCCTGAATCCGCGGCTCGATCTGGTACCCTTGCCCCTATCCCTGTTGAAACTCGGACATGAGGCCTTGTCCCGCCATGCTCAACGAAGACGATCTGAAGGAAATGCGCATGGATGCCGGCTCCTTGTACCAAGAGGAGGTGTACACCGACCGACGGGTCGGGACGATCCGGCGGCTGACCCCGGTGACGGCGGACGGCGCCGTCGACGGTGCCCGCGCGGTGCTCTACGTGGGCCAGGCCCAGATCTATACGCCGGCCGGGGCGCTCCCACTGTCTTTCGAGATTGCCGCTTCGTCCCTGGGAGAGGCCGTCACGAATTTCGCCGGGGCGGCCCAGGACGCGATCGAGCACACCCTGCGCGAGCTGGAGGACCTGCGTCGCGAGGCGGCGTCGTCCATCGTCATCCCCCAGGGTGGTATGGGCGGGATCGGCGGCCCTGGCGGCCCTGGCGGCCCTGGCGGGCTTGGGGGCGGCGGCGGAGGCAAGATCAAGCTGCGCTGAGCTCCGGTCCTGCGCGGGTCAGAAGCGCTGCAGGTGCCGCTCGCGCACATAGACGGGCTCGTAGCCGAAGAGCGCGTCGAGGTGATGCAAGAAGGCATGCCCGCCTTCTTCGGTCCAGGTATGGGACACGCGGTCCTCGATCTCGCGGTAGCGCTCCAGTGCCTGCTTCACGTTGGCCGGCTCTTCGGGGCCCGCCTCCCTGGCATACTCGTCGATCAGTTCCAGCCAGGTCTCGCTGACCCCCATGATGAAATAGGGCCAGGCACGCTGAAGCTCGGGTGTCCAGTGCGGGTCACTCGTCGCATCGATCTGCCCGGCCTTCCCCGGCGGCGGACCGGTGCACACCAGCTTGTCGAGCACGCGCGCCTGCAGCAGCCGCTGCACCAGCGGATCCGATCTCAGCTCCGCGCAAAGCTCGGCGTTGACCGCCGGGGGCGCGAAGGAGAGAAAGCTGAGCGAGTGCCCGGCCGAGTCGCGGTTCGCCCGGCGGTGAAAGCGCCAGAGCTCGATCTCGCTGCGGTGGCGGGCCAGGGCGGGTCCGACCACCCGGTGCGCGAGCAGGGCATCGACATACCAGTGCGGCTCCTCCCCTTTGGGCCAATGGACGTAGAAGCGGACCCGCTGCCAGACGTGTCCGACCCCTGCCTCGGGTGCCCGGATGGGCTGTGCGGGGGGTATGGGGGCGAGGCTCGAGCAGGCGGCGACCAAGGCGGCACCGAACAGGGCGAGGAGTTGCTTCGCGGCTGTGGCGCCTGACGATCGTCGCACGCCCGAAGGCATATGCGTAGCCATGCACCGATCAGACCTCGGATCGGCCCCTGGACGCAAGGGGCCCGAACCTCCCCGTCGGCCAGGCTCAGCAGGGACCGGGCGATCTGGGGCAGCCGACGGCACCAGCCGGGACGGCGGTCCTTGTAAGGGGATGGATGCCACAGCCATCGGTGGTCTGCGAGCAGCACATCCAGCCGGCGAAAGCGTTCCGGGTCGGGGGGTGAGGGGTCTGTCATGGCCTGAATACGGGGGGCGAACGCCGGCCGTCGACCAGTCATCGACGGCCTGTTGCAACCATGCTAGTGTGTTGCAATACGTTCACGGAAGCGTGGGATCATCGGGATGGTCGCGCAGGCTTCCTGGCGTGGTGGACTTGCGAGGCTGGGGTGATTTCGAGGGGGGAGGATCGAGCCCGTACGATTCCTTTTTTCGGCTGGGTGCCTGTCGGACTTGGGCGTTCGTAGCGAGGGAAAGCGGGATCGAGTCGGAGTTTTTGATCCATTGAGGAGAATAGTGGCATCAGGGACGTGCCGTTTACGGGGCTAAGGACGCAATAGCCGTAGCTATTTGACGAAATGAATCGGGAAATCCGGCCGATATCGGCTTTTCCGCAGTAGAACAGCCCCAAGTCCGACAAGCTCCTGGGTGGGGAATCCTCCGGGATCGGTCTCCAAGCGGAAGTCCGCAGAGACCGCGTGTTCTCGCATTTATTGAATATGGTCTAGGTTCCAAAAGGTCGGAAGGGTCGAAAGCCCAATCCGGGCGCTTTTTCGGATAGGGCGCTGTGGTGGCTACAGGTCTCTTGCACAAGCTCAGGAGAAAAAGGGCGATGAAAAAAATTGTCAGCATGATGTTGGTCGGCGCCTGTGGGGCGCTACTCGGCGGCTGCGCCACGTACGACTTGGCCGGGGTCAAGAAGATGGAGGCTACGGGGTCCGCCTTCAGCCAGGAGCTCTACAGGGAATACCTGTATCTGGCCGTGTTGGAGGACAAGGAGAACGATTACCCGTCTGTCCCCTACTTTCTCGACAAGGCAAAAAGGGCCGCCGGTGGCGAGGAGGTCCCGCCCATCGAGGTCGCCGATCGCAAGCTGCCCCAGGACGGCGTGGCTACCGCCACGCTGATGCGTGAGCAGCTCGAGGCCAAGCGGGGCATGGCGGCCGAGTACCCGCGCCTGGTCGCCAGGCTGCAGGCGCAGTACGAGTGCTACGTGGAAGAGAAGTCGGAGAACAACCAGCCCAAGGAAATCCACGATTGCCAGGAGGAATTCGAGGAGCTGCTCGCGCAGTTCCCGGGGCCCCCGATGGTGCGCCACGTCGAGCTGTCTGCCGACGCCCTGTTCGCCTTCGACAAGGCAACTCTGAGGCCGCGGGGCGTGGAGAAGCTTGACAAGCTGGTGCACGACTTGGGCGACGTGACCTACGACAGCATCGTGGTAGTGGGTCACACGGACCCGCTCGGCTCGGACGCGTATAACCAGGGCCTTTCCGAGCGCCGTGCCGCTACCGTGGCCCACTATCTGACCCGCCACGGGGTCCGCGCGAAGACGATCCGCTCTGAGGGTCGCGGCGAGTCCGAGCTCAAGGTGACGCCGGCCGACTGCAGCGGCGCCAAGGGACGGGCCGCCCTCATCGCGTGCTACCAGCCGAACCGTCGGGTCGAGGTGACGGTCACAGGTGTGGTAAAGCAGTGAGCACGGCAGGTTGGGCGGCGCTCCGGTCGGTGTCGCCCAACCTCAACCTGCGACGGCTTCGGCAAAATAACGGGTGACGTACCATCGTTTGGCTTGACCACTTCTGGCCGAGCTGAGGCAACGAGCACGGCAAAAGGGGGCAGGCCCGTGCCGTTCGCGGCGCGGGCCTTTTTTGGGTGTCGGGGACGGAGGGTCCGGATTTCCCAGGGATTACCGGTCGACGGAACCTTGGGGCGCCGTATGCGCTGCGCTTTCCCGCCCTACCAGCTACCGTCTGCTGTCCACCGTCCCCTCCAGCACGATAGTCGCGGACGTCACGCCCGATCGGGTCTCGAGGCTTGCCCCGTCCACATGCCGGTAACGGCGTACCTGGAGAAATACGGTCTTTTCCCCCGGCTTGGCACTGAGCTCGAAGGTGGGGGTCGCAGGGAGCGGCGCCCAATCGGACCCCGCGAGCTCTGGGGATTCGCTGGCCCGGTAGCTGTTTGCGCCCTGGGGGATCGCGAAGTCCAGCGTCACACGGCGATTCGTCGTGGTGGTCGCGCCGCCATTGATGCGGAACCCCGGGATCTGCAGGGGGGCGGCTTCGACCACGGGCTGCGACGGTGCCGGGATACCGCAGGAAAAGCTGGAGCCGCGACCCTTGGCCAGCAAGATCATGACGGCCTGGCGCTCCAGTGTCGCCTCCACCGAGCGGCGCTCCGGGGCGTAGCTCGGGGCCGTGACGACCAGGGTCAGCGGTGCGGACGGGAGATCACGGAAGCTGACCGAGCCGTTTGCGGGCGTTCTCCGACCGCCGAGCTGCTGGGGCTCGGCAGGCGTCCCCAGGCATACCGAGGCGCCTTCGACGGCATGGCCAGTCACCTTGTCCAGGACCTGGACACCGAGATCGGCGGCCAAGGCCGGTGTGCACGCCAGGCAAAGGGTGGCCAGGAGCCGGCGGCGGTTGCGCAATGCGATTGGGCCTCTCGATCCGCGGGACGGTAGCGTCGTTCTGCTCATCTGGCTCTCTCCACTGACGGCTCCGAGATCTGCGCATATTAGCCGTCCGCCGCCGATTTTCGCTGGCGCCGATCACAGTGCCGGATCTGTCCGGCGAGACCCTGGGACGGGAGACTCGTTGCGGGTCCGCCGCGCCGGCCGATGGCAGCGTCCGTCCGGACTCGGGCTCGTACCTGCCAGGCGCGCCCCAGTAGCATAGCGGCTGGATTCCACGGTGACCGCGCGCTCGGGAAGCCGCCCTACATTGCGCTTGCGTCTCTACCCGCTGCTGATGATCTGCTCGTCAAACCGGAAAAGCGCAGTTAGCTGTTAGCAATTAGCCGTTAGCTATCGATTGAATTGCCAAATTGGCGACCTCGGCCGCTCACCCGGCGGGTGAGACCTGCGGCGGACTCCGAGCGAGCTAACTTGCAACTTTGGCTAAGCTAATCGCTAACAGCTAATGGCTAACTGCTTTTTCTAGGTTAAACGAATCGGATTTCGTTACGAGAGAGGGTAGGCCTGCGCCGTGATAACGGCCGGTCCGCGGGTCGCGGAAAGACAAAGACAAGGCTCGCTTTCTGGGGAGCGGCCAAGCTTCGAAAGGCCGACCCTCAATAGCGCGGGGGGCTATAGACCCAAAGTCCGTTCGGTCCACCGTACCCGGGTGCGGGACCGTTCCAAGACGGGGGCCCATTATCCGCCTCCTGGGGGGCACTGGGCCATACCGGCCCGGCAGGAGCCGGGCCGTACGGCTGGGGGAAGTTGCCCGTGTAGCGCTCGCGTTGCTTGTCCGAGTCGACGGGACGGAACCTGTAGCCGAGGGTCGTCTGAGGCGGCGTATAGCTCATGCCGCCAGCCCCGAGAGGCTCTGGGACTCCCGGAGAGCTGTCATAATATTGTGGGGTGCCCGTCGGCACGCGGGCCTGCTCGCGCTCACTCCGCGGGCGGAAGCTGTAGCCGCCGGCTGGGGCGGGACTGTAGTAGGAGTCTCCGCGCCACTGCGGGGTCGCTGCTGCCGGCGCTTGATACCCTTGATACGCCGGAGGATTGTTGTGCGTGGCGTAGTAGGAGTCGATCGGGACGGGTGCTTTGTTCGCCGTGCTCGGTTCGGTCGGCTTGTCGCCACTGCTAAGCCAGAAGACCAGGACGGCGCCTGCCACCAGGCCGCCTATTACCCAGGATCTCTTCATGGTCGTCAGCCCCCTGCGGTTTTCGCCCGAAGTACCTTCTTCGGGTAAGACATAATTTACCATATACTTAGATAAGAATGTTAGATCATTGCTTCAATTTTTTCTTGACCCAGGCAAAATTTGGACCTGGATTTCTCACGGGCGTTCGCCCCCGAGGGCCCAAAGGGACCGCGAGCGTTTCGTTGCCAAATCATAGAGAGGGCGAGAGACGGAAAGGGGACTTGCGGAGCCGGACCCGCCGGGAGGGGGCACCGCTTGCGGCGGTGCCCCCCGGCCGACGACTCTTCAGGCCGCCTCGCGCCGGTGGGCCCCGGCGCGGTTGAGGGCGGAGATCATGGCCTTGAGAGCGGCGCTGACGCTGTCGTGATCCAGGGAGGCACCGGCGACGCGCTTACCGTCCACATTGAGCTGCACATAGGCCGCCGCCTCCGCGCCTGTGCCCTGGCCGATGGCATGCTCGGTATAGTCCACCACGCTGAGCCGCTGGCCGGTGTGGCGCATCCAGGCGTCTGCGAAGGCAGAGATCGCTCCTTCCCCCTCCCCCTGGAGCGTGCGCTCGACGCCGTCTTCCCGGACACGCACCTCGATCCGGTCATGTCCATTGCGGTCCAGGTGGTAGCCGAGAAGCTGCGTCGGTGCCCGGTCGTGCACGAAGTGGTCCATGAACAGACGGTGGATGCTCGCGCTGTCGACCTCGCCGCCGCGCTCTTCGCTCTCGCCCTGCACCAGCTGCGAGAGCTCGACCTGCATCCAGCGGGGCAGGAACAGCCCGTAGTCCCGCTCCATCACGAACGCCACGCCGCCCTTGCCGGACTGGCTGTTCACCCGGATCACCGCCTGATAGTCGCGGCCGATATCCCGGGGGTCGATGGGCAGGTAGGCGACCTGCCACGGCTCGTCCGGGCGTTGGTGCATCAGGCTCTTGCGGATCGCGTCCTGATGGCTGCCGGAGAACGCCGTGTAGACCAGCTCACCGACCCAGGGATGGCGCGGTGGCACCTCGAGCCCGGTGCATGCAACGTAGATCTGGATGATCTCGTCGGGGTCGGACAGGTCGAGCCCGGGATCGATCCCTTGGCTGTAGAGGTTCATGGCCATCGTGATGATATCCATGTTGCCCGTGCGCTCGCCGTTGCCCAGCAAGGTCCCCTCCACCCGATCCGCGCCGGCCAACAGTGCCAGCTCGGCGGCCGCCACTGCACAGCCCCGGTCGTTGTGGGTGTGCACCGAGACCAGGATGCTGTCGCGGCGACTTACATGGGTGCAGAAATATTCGACCTGATCGGCGAACACGTTGGGGGTGGCACTCTCCACGGTCGAGGGCAGGTTGATGATACAGGGCCGCTCGGGCGAGGGCCGCCAGACGGCCAGCACCGCATCACAGACTTCGACCGCGTAATCCATCTCGGTCTGGGTGAAGCTCTCCGGGGAGTACTGGAACACCCAGTCGGTTTCCGGAAACCGGGCCGCCTCGCGGGCGAGCAGCTCGGCACCCCGCGCCGCGATGGCCTTGATCCCGTCCCGATCCTGGCGGAACACGCGCTCGCGCTGCACCGTCGAGGTGGAGTTGTAGACGTGGACAATGGCATGCCGGACTCCCCGCAGGGCCTCGAAGGTGCGCACGATCAGGTCCTCGCGGGCCTGCACCAGGACCTGGACCCTCACATCGGCCGGGATCTGATCGTTGTCGATCAGCCAGCGCAGGAACTCATAGTCGGGGCGGCTCGCCGAGGGAAAGCCGACCTCGATCTCCTTGATCCCCAGCTTCACCAGGAGGGCCCAGAGGCGTTGCTTCTGCTCGACGCTCATGGGCTCGAGCAGGGCTTGGTTGCCGTCGCGCAGGTCGACGCTCGCCCAACGGGGCGCGCGCTCAATGACGCGGTTGGGCCACTGACGGCCGGCCAGGGCAACCACCGGGGCTGGGCGGTACTTGCGGTGGTCGAAGCCTTTCATCGGGTGCTCCTCGTCGCTGTGATCGGTTCGGGGCCAGTCCCTCTCCCAGGCCGGGAGAGGGGATCGTCGCTGCCGTACGACCCTTCTGGGGTCCTGTGGCTCGCGGCCTGTCTTCGTGAGGCTTGCCGTTTGCCGGCTCCGGGTAGGGGTCGGCTCGGAATTGCCCGCTGTTCACGGACAGGCACAGATTACTGCAGGCGAAGGGGCAGGCGATTGTGATGTTGGCTTGAAATCGGGTGCAACGAGGAATGAAATATCTATAATTGCAGAAAGGGAGCAATTTTATGGCGATTCCGCGAGGAAGGGGCAATGAAGCTGGACCGGTACGATCGGCGCATCCTGGAGGTGCTTCAGGAGAACGGGCGCATCAGCAACCAGGACCTGGCCGAGCGGATCGGTCTATCGCCTTCGCCCTGCCTGCGCCGGGTCCGGGCACTGGAGGAATCGGGGCTCATCGCCGGATACAGGGCGGTGCTCGATCCTGGAAGGCTGGGTCTGAGTCTGATGGCCTTGGTCCACATCTCCATGGACCGTCACACCCCCGAACGCTTCGCGCGCTTCGACGCGGCCATCGCGGCCCTGCCCGAGGTGCTGGAGTGCCTGCTGATCACGGGACAGGAGGCGGACTATCAGCTCAAAGTCGTCGTGGCGGACATGGCCGCCTACCAGGATTTCCTGCTCAACAAGGTTACCCGCATCGAAGGCGTCAGCGGGGTGCACTCCAGCTTCGTTCTGCGCCGGGTCGTGGAGCGCACGGCCGTCCCCCTTCCCTGAGCGCAGCACCGTGGAGAAGGGAAAGATCACCTCGTTCCGCGTCGACCTCGAGCTAGCCTTCGTTCGGGACTGAGGGCGGCTGGCACAGGGGGCGTGCGAAGCGCCTCAGGGGCGCGCTGCCGTTTTCGGGAGTGGACCCACGCAGCGCGAGAGCGGGCCGCGATGAAGTTGCGCTTGCATCCGCAGTGCGAATGGGTTATCGAGAGGGCGGCGCGGCCTCCGCCCGGCGCCGGAGGATCCATGTATTCGATTGTCGCCGATTACGTCATCGAGCTTCCGTCGACCCCCCATCCTGTTCGCCAACTCGTCTTCAGGCGTTGGTGCGGCTTCGAGGTGCGGGCGCTGCGCCTGATCTCGTACCACGCGGCGCGTGAGATGAATTGGGCGGGGGGCATCCGTCTGCCGGCGTACGGCTATCTGTTCGTGGAGCGCAGACCGGGGAACACCCCCGCGGAGGTCGCCAATACCGTGGTCGGCGCGGCCTTCTTCGGCCCGCACGTCCATGCCGACGTTAACGCGGACTGGTTCATGACCGGCGTCTGGCTCCACCCCTCCGCCCGTGGGCGGGGTCACTTCACCCGTGCACTCCCCCAAATGGAGGCCGCCTTTGGCCACTTTGCAGTCTGCGAGCCCTACAGCGAAGGCTTCAAGGCACTGATGCGGCGACGGCCGGCGGTCGAGGCGCACACCGTGGAAAAGCTCAAGGCGGCCGGATAGCCCGCATTTCTCACCGCAGCTCGTCGCGAGGCGTCCGAGATGGGGGTGGAACAACACGGGCGACACCCCGGGCGCGCAGCGGTGATCGACAGTGCGTTGGGCACCCGAGCGGAGCGCGCTGGGGCTACTCCGAGGGTCGCTGGGCGTAGGCGGCGTCGAACAGCGCCTCCAGAAGGGGGTGGACACCGCGCAAGCGATCGGCCACCGCCTTGGCCCAGTCGAAATATTCCTGGCGCCGCTCCAGGCTCCAGCTCGCCGGAGGGCAATTGGCGACATCGCGCAGGTTGGCGATCTTGTCGGCGAGCTTCACCAGTTGGGCGCCCTGGCTCAGGATCCCTGCGCGCTCGATCTGCAGGCGCTTGCGCTCGGCCTTGGGCAGGCGCTTGTCGTCGGTGACATCCATGACAAGGGCTCGCACCCGGGGCCCGAACAGAGTCTCGAGCTCTTCCGGGGTGGTGTCGGTGTCCTCCACTGTGTCATGCAGGAGGGCGGCGCAAAGGATGTCCGGATCGTCGATTCCGGCCTCGTTGCAGAGGATGTCGGTCAGGGCGATCGGATGGTTGATGTACGGCGATGCACCGGCATCCTTGCGCCGCTGGTCGCGGTGCTTGTGGGCAGCGAAGGCCAGGGCCCGCAGGATGGGCTTCAGCTCGCTCTGAGCACTGCTCAAGGGGCTACCAGGTATCGGACGTCGGTTGGGGGCTGGAGCCAGAGCGCGGGCTCGATCAGGACCGTCGCCTCCGGCGTGCCGATCCAGACCTGGCCTTCCTGGACGGTACACTGCAGCTGCATGGTGCGGCTGGCGAGGCCCGCCAGGGCGCGGGTCGCATCCGGGGGGAGGGCGAGGATCCCGAGGTTGTCGAAGCGGCGCAGATCGGGGGCGGTGCGCTCCCACCAGATCTGGGCCTGGCGTCCGCCGTACGCGTAGACGATGACCCGCCGGGAGCGGCTGCACGCTTTGCGGATGCGTCGCTCGTCCGGCAGTCCCACCTCGATCCAGAGCTCGATCTCGCCCGATAGACTGTGCTCCCAGAGCGCTGGCTCGTCCTCGGCGCAGAGTCCGGCGGTCAGCTCCAGTCGCTCGCTCGCATTCAGCGCGAATGCAAGCGCACGCACCATCATCCGCTCGTTGGTCTCCGAGGGATGGCGCGCCAGCCTGAGCTGGTGATCCGCGTAATATCCGCGGTCCAGGTCGGCGATCTGGAGCTTGGCCTTGAAGAGGGTCGCCGTAAGGGCCATAGAGCTGCCTGCTTGGTCTCGTGCCAGTTCTCGCGGCGGGTCCGCCGCTGCTGCCCGTTGAGGAAGATTCGCGGAGCGTAGTGCTCTTCGAAGCGCTGCGGTCTGGAGCTCTGCTCCACGACTGGCAGGGGCACACCCGCGCCTGTCAAGAGGGGGCCTTCGAGCAGGCGCCCATAGTCGGGCCGCTCGGGCCCGCGATCCCGGAGCACCGAAAGCGACTGCGCCAGCGCCCGCAACGGCTCGAAGAGCGGCGAGCGAACGCCGGATCCCATACCGGGCGGGGCCGGTTGCCGCGGGTCTCGGCAAGGAGCCCGCTCATCGGCTCGTTGGCGTCGCGGGCGAGCCTATTCGTCCGTACCCTCGGTCGGCTGCGGCTGCGGCTGCTCCGCGTCCGGCTGGGGTTTCTCCAGCTTGCGCCGGCTCTTCTCTTCCTTCTTCTTCTGCTTGGCGAGCTCTCTCTGGCGCTTCTCGTGTTTGTAGTTCGGTGTCGGCACGGGCCTGGTCTCCCGGAAAGGTGACAATTATAAACAAAAAGACCCCGCTCGATGGCGGGGTCTTTTTTCGGGCACGAGCGTCGGGGCTTAGGCGATCTGAACGTTCACCGCAGAAAGCCCTTTGGGACCCTGCTTGACCTCGAAGGTCACCTGCTGGCCCTCGGCGAGGCTCTTGAAGCCGCCGCCGCCGATGGCCGAGTGATGCACGAAGACATCCTTGCTGCCATCCAGGGGAGAGATAAAACCGAAGCCCTTGGCATCGTCAAACCATTTTACTTTTCCGGTAATCACGGAAGTACCTTTTCGTTACGTGTTGGGGAATCTGCAGATATTTCCTGGAAGCGAATTAACGGGAGTGGTTTCCGAGCTACGGTAGGAACTTCCGAATCAACGACGAGGAATGTGCTGCGGATTGGGCATTCTACAGGAACCAGGGAGAAAAGAAACAAGCAGATATGGGCGGCCGTCGACTACCGGGCTCGGCGCTTGTCCATCGGGATTGGCGCCCGGCGCCAGAGATCGGTGTTCTCCCAGAACAGGGCGAGCATCGACCAGAGCGCCGCCGCCAGGGCAAGGCCCAGGGCGATCCAGGTCGCCGGCAGCAGCAGAGGGGCGGCCGCTTGCCAGCCCAGCCCGGCCAGAGCGGTGCCCGTCGCAACCAGCTGAAACACGAGCTTGAGCTTGCTTATGCGTCCGGTGCCGATGACGACCCCGAGGCAGGGCGTCATGCTGCGGAAGCCCTGCACCGCAAACTCCCGGGCAAGCAGAAGCAGCACGACCCAAGGCGGGACCCATCCCGGGTGGTAGCAGGCCAGGAAGACCAGCAGCACGTTGGCGAAGACCTTATCGGCCAGCGGGTCGAAGAAGATCCCGAGGTTGCTGGTGCTACGCAGGCGGCGCGCGGCCCAGCCGTCCAGCCAATCGGTGATTGCGGCGAGGATGAAGAGCCCAAAGGCGATCCAATGGGCCCTGACACTGTCCCCGCGCGCGAGCAATGCCATGATCGGCACTAGCAGAATCAGCCGGGACGCGGTCAGCAGGTTGGGGGTCCAGCTGGGCAAGCCGCGGTCTCTCCGAAGCGCAGGGTCGAGCCGCGTATCGTAACCGGAAACCCGCGCAGGGTGGACCCGCCGGCCAGGTTGGGTCGCGCACTGGGAGCAAGCTCCAGCTCGCGAGGGCTCAACCAAGCCCCACGGATCGCGACCTGGAGGTCGCTCCTGACCTGTCGAGGGAACCTCTGCGCTGTGTTTGCGGTCAGGGTCGGCATGTCATGGATGTGCCGTCGGCGGGGATGCGCACCTGCCCACCCCGGTGGCTGATCGTCTGATGACCCTTTCGGCCCGCGTGCGACCGGGCGGCGAGCTGCCGCCGGCCTTCGGCATGGGCGCGCCCGGGGCTTTCAGCAACAACAAGCGAGGGGAGCCATGATCGAGCTGGAGCATTTGACGCGACGCTACGGCGACCTGATCGCCGTGGATGATCTGAGCTTTACCATCGGACCGGGTGAGGTGGTCGGTCTGCTCGGCCACAACGGTGCCGGCAAGACCACCGTCATGAAGATGCTGACCGGATTTCTGGAGCCGACCAGCGGCAGCATCCGCATCGGTAAGCTGCAGGTGGGCCGCGATACCCGGGCCATCCAGGCACGCATCGGCTACCTGCCGGAGAACTGCCCGGTCTGGCCCGAGATGACGGTCATCGATCTCTTGGAGTACCAGTCTGCCCTGCACGGCGTGCCCGCCGAGCGTCGGGGTGCCGCCGTCGCCCGGGCCATCCGGCGCACCGAGCTCAAGGAGAAGGCCACGGAGTCGATCCAGACCCTCTCGCGCGGCTACCGCCAGCGGGTTGGGGTGGCCCAGGCCATTCTGCATGAGCCGGGCATCGTCATCCTCGACGAGCCGACCAATGGGCTCGATCCCACCCAGATCCTGCACATGCGCGACCTCATCCGTGAGCTGGCCCGCAGCGCCACGGTGATCGTCTCCACCCACATCCTGCAGGAGGTGCAGGCAGTGTGCGAGCGGGTCGTGATCCTGCGGGCCGGCCGCAAGGTGCTGGATGCCCGGCTCGATGAGCTGCAGCAGGGCGCGCGTCTGCTCGTGACCCTCGATCAGGGGGAGAAGGCGACTCGAGCCTTGCTCGAGGGCATCGAAGGCGTCGCCGGCCTGAGCCTGGAGCAGGCCGGCGAGGGGCGATTCCGCTACGCGGTCGTGGCCCCGGAGTCGGCCGCGCCCCTGATCAGCGCAGCGGCGAGCCGCGCAGGCTTCAAGCTCTATGGCTTGTGTCCCGAGCGGCACGACCTGGAGACGGTGTTCGCGGAGGTCAACGAGGCGGCCGCCCGGGCCGGGGAGGTGCGTGATGCTGCGTGACCTGCTGACGATCGCCCGCAAGGAGCTGGCCGGGTTCTTTGCCTCGCCGGCGGCCTATCTGTTTCTCGGCGCCTTTCTCGGTGTGACCCTGTTCGTGTTCTTCTGGGTCGACACCTTCTTCGCCCGCAACATCGCCGACGTGCGTCCGCTCTTCCAGTGGATGCCGGTGCTGCTGATCTTTCTGGTGGCCGCGTTGACCATGCGCTCCTGGGCAGAGGAGCGCCGCTCCGGCACCCTGGAGCTGCTGCTCACGGCGCCGGCCTCGCCCACGGGGCAGGTTCTCGGCAAGTTCCTGGGCGGCATGGCGCTCGTCGCCATCGCCCTGGCGCTGACCCTGCCGCTGCCGATCATCGTGTCCTTCCTCGGCCCGCTCGACTGGGGCCCGGTGATCGGTGGCTACCTGGCGGCCCTGGTGCTGGCTGCGGCCTACGTGTCGATCGGCCTCTGGGTGTCCTCGCGGACCGACAACCAGATCGTCAGCCTCATCCTGACGGTGGTCATCGCCGGCATCTTCTACCTGCTCGGCTCCTCGGTGCTCACCTCGCTGTTCGGGCACCGGATCGCCGATCTCCTGCGGGATCTGGGGGCGGGCTCGCGTTTCGAGTCCATCACCCGCGGGGTGCTGGACCTGCGCGACATCTACTACTACCTCTCCATTACCGCCGCCTTCCTCGTGCTCAACCGGCTCTCTCTGGAGCGGTTGCGCTGGGCCGGCAATGCCCCCGCCCCCGCACATCGCGCCTGGCACTGGGTGGCGGGGCTGCTGCTGGCCAACGTGCTGGGTGCCAACCTCTGGCTCGGTCAGGTGAGCTGGGCGCGCCTGGACCTCACCCAGGGCAAGCTCTACACCCTCTCCGATGCCACCCGCGGCTATCTGGCCGAGCTGCGCGAGCCGCTGCTGATCCGCGGTTATTTCAGCGCCCAGACCCATCCGCTGCTGGCGCCCTTGGTGCCGCAGCTGCGCGACCTGCTCGCGGAGTATGCTGCGGCGGGCGGCGACAAGGTGCGGGTGGAGGTGGTCGATCCCCATGACAATCCGGCGATCGAAGAGGAGGCGGGCAGCAAGTACGGGATCAGGCCGGTACCGTTTCAGACCGCCAGCAAGTACCAGTCCTCGGTGGTCAACTCCTATTTCGACATCCTGGTGGCCTATGGTGACCAATACCAGGTGCTCAACTACAAGGATCTGATCAACGTCAAGGTGCGCTCAGAGACCAATCTCGAGGTGGAGCTGAAGAACCCTGAGTACGACATCACCCGGGCCATCCGCAAGGTGCTCACCAGCTATCAGGGAGGCGGGAGTCCGTTCGACGCCCTGACCCGACCGGTGACCTTCACGGGCTATATCTCGGGACCGAAGACGCTACCGAAAGGGCTCGCGGCAGTGCGCCAGGTGTTGGAGAAGAGCCTCGACGGGCTGCGCAAGGAGGCGGGCGACAAGCTCAAGGTCGTCTACTCCGACCCGGATGCCGACCCCGCGCTGGCCAAGAAGCTGACTGCCCAGTTCGGGTTCAGACCTATGGTGACCGGGCTCCTGGACCCCAATCCGTTCTGGTTCTATCTCACCCTCGGCGACGGCCGGGAGACGGTGCAGGTGCCTTTGCCAGCAAAGCTCGACGCAGCCGGCTTCAAGCGGGCGCTGGAGGCTGCCATCAAGCGTTTCTCGCCCGGCTTCTTGAAGACCGTGGCAGTAGTGACCCCGCCCGGAGCCGGGCCCTCGATCCCGGGGCTGGCCGGGCTGGGCGGCGGCAAGCAGTTCTCCAAACTGCGCGAGTCGCTCAGTCAATCCGTGCGCTGGCTGGGCACGGATCTGGCCGACGGGCGGGTGCCGGCCGAGGCCGATCTGCTCATGGTGCTGGCGCCTGAGAATCTCAACGAGAAGCAGCGCTTCGCCATCGATCAGTTCCTGATGCAGGGCGGCACGGTGGTACTGTCCACCGCCCCCACCGACGTCAAGGTCGGTCAGGGAATCGAGGCGCGTAAGACGACCAGTGGGCTGGAGCACTGGCTCGCCGGCTACGGCCTGACCCTCGGCAAGCAACTGGTCCTCGATCCCCAGGCGGGCGCCCTGCCCATCCCGGTAGACAGGCGTCTGGGCGCGCTCACGGTGCGCGAGATCCAGCTCATCGACTACCCCTACATCGCCGATGTTCGCGGTGACGGCCTGAACGCCTCGAGCCCGATCACGTCCGCCCTGGGTCAGCTCTACGTCTCCTGGGCCGCGCCGATCCAAATCGACGCGGACAAGAACAAGGGCCGCAAGGTTACCGAGCTGCTTCGCTCCTCGCCCGAGAGCTGGCTGTCCGACAGCCTCGATCTGGTGCCGGACTTCCGCCGCTATCCGCAGCTGGGGTTCAACGCGCCCAAGGATCGTGCTTCACAGCTGCTCGGCGTCATGGTGGAGGGTCGCTTCGACTCGGCCTTCAAGGGCAAGGGCTCGCCCCTGATCAAGGCGGCGGAGACCAAGATCAAGCCCGAGGAGGGAGCGGACAAGGACAAGGCCGAGACGCCACCGGCCGACGCGGCGAAGGCCAAGCCCCAAAGCCCGTCCATCAGCGGCGTGATCGAGCGCTCGGCGGACTCTGCCCGGCTCGTCGTGCTCTCCTCCAACGCCTTGTTCACGGACAACACCGAGGAGCTGATCAGCGAGGGGTTGGGGACGCCCTATCGCAAGCCCGCCGAGTTTGCCCAGAACCTGATCGACTGGTCCTTGGAGGATCAGGGGCTGCTCGGCATCCGCAGCCGCGGGCATTTCGCCCGGACCCTGGTGCCGATGCAGCGCAGTACCGAGATGTTCTGGGAGTACCTGAGCTACGGGCTCGCCATCGCGGGTCTGGTCCTGGTCTGGGCCCTGAATCGCCGGCGCCGCCGCCTGGCGCAGGGCCGCTATGCGCGCATCCTGCAGGAGGTCTGAGCCATGCAACGCTGGATACCCGTTCTCGCTATCGTGCTGGTCCTGCAGCTCGCCCTGGCGATCATCCTCGGGCTGCGAGCCAACCCCTTGGCGGCCCAAGAGCCCGAGACCCCCCTGGTGAAGGCCAATCTGGCCGGCGCAGACCGGCTGTTGGTCCGAGGTCCGGCGCCCGCCGAGTCCGGCAAGGCCGCCCAAGTGGAGCTGGTCAAGAAAGACGGTGCCTGGACCCTGCCGGGATATTTCGATGCCCCGGCGAGCGCCTCCAAGGTGAAGGTGCTTTTGGACCGGCTGGCCCAGGTCCGCCGGGGCTTCCCCATCGCCACCACCGAGGACGCACTCAAGCGCTTCAAGGTTGCTGCCGACACCTATGAGCGTCACCTGGTGGTGAGCCAGGGCGGCAAGACGCTGGCGAGCGTCTATCTGGGGAGCTCGCCGGGGCTGCGCAAGGTAGACGCGCGCACCGCGGACGATCAGGCCGTCTACGCGGTCGGGCTGGCGACCTACGAAATGCCCGACCGGGCCAGCGACTGGCTCGATCCGGATCTGCTCAAGCGCGACCCCGACCAGCTTGCCAGCGTAGCGGTTAACTGGCCCGGCGGCGCCAGCCTGGAGCTGGTGCGCCAGGATACCAAGGGCGATGAGCCGAAGCCGGTGTGGAAGGCCGAGGGCCTGGCCGCCGGCGAGAACCTGGAGCCCACCCGGGCAGAGGCCTTGGTACGGGCGATTGCGGGGGTGCGAGTCGATGGCGTGTTCGGGACTCAGGCAAAGCCCGAGTGGCAGCAGGCTCGGCCCGAGCTCAGCCTGACGCTTGTGACTAAAGACGGGAAGCGCACGAGCTGGACCCTGTTCAAGCCCAAGACCGGTGACTCGCACGTGCTGAAGAGCTCCGAGCGCAGCTGGTATCTGGAGCTCAAGTCGTGGAGTGCCAAACCGCTGCTGGATGCTGCGGTGCGCGACAAGCTTGTCGTGCCCGAAAAGCCCGCGACCGCGTCGGCAGGCGCTGCGGCGCCCGCAGCGCCGGAGGTGCCGAAGGCGGCGCCGGCCACAACCCGCTCGCCGGCACCCGCAGGTGCCGCGCCCGCGGCGCAGCCGCAGGGGCCTGCGGGGAAGTCTCCCCAGGCCATGTCAGCGCCGCAGGCCAAAGCCCCGCCGGTGACGCAATCCAGCCCCGCGCAGCAGCCGGCACCGGCGACCGGGTCCGCGACGCCTGCCCCGTCGAAATAGGTCCCGCAGCAAGGCGCCTCAGCCCCCCCCCTCTCCCCCGGGATCAGCCGCCCGCGATGGCGGCCACGATGAGCAGCGGCTCTGCCCCCTGAGCAACCGCGTCGGGCAGGACGGCGTCGAGGGGGGACTGGGAAATATCCTCCTCGCAGGCGAAGAACCGCACCAGTGGCCGACGCCGCAGGGTCGAGCGGTCGCGGATCGTCCCCTGCAGCATGGGGTAGCGCCTGTCGAGGGCGTCCAGGACCGAGCGCAGCGTGACCGGGGCCTCCACCTCGAGCTCGATCTCCGAATCGACGCGCGCCAGGTTCTTCAGCAGGGAAGGCAGCTGGACCCGGATCATGGAAGCGTCTGCACCTCCACGGAGAGCACGGCGGGGAGATCGCGCACGATCGGCGTCCAGCTGTCGCCCGAATCCGACGATGCGTACACCTGGCCGCCGGTGGTGCCGAAGTACACGCCACAGGGGTCCAGCGAGTCGACCGCCATCGCATCGCGCAGCACGTTCACGTAGCAATCCCGCTGGGGTAGTCCGCTTGTGAGCGCCTCCCACTCGTCGCCCCCGGTGCGGCTGCGGTAGACCCGCAGCCGGCCTTCCGGCGGATAGTGCTCCGTGTCGCTCTTGATCGGGACCACGTAGAGGGTGTCCGGCTCGTGTGCATGGACCTCGATCGCGAACCCGAAGTCGCTCGGCAGGTTCCCGCTCACCTCACGCCAGGACTCGCCGGCGTCGTCGCTGCGCATGACGTCCCAGTGTTTCTGCATGAACAGCACGTGCGGGCGCGAGGCGTGCATGGCGATGCGATGGACGCAATGGCCGATCTGGGCCGTCGGATCGGGCATGAAGTCGGACCTCAGACCCCGGTTGATCGGCCGCCAGGTACTTCCGCCATCGTCCGTCCGGAAGGCGCCCGCGGCAGAGATGGCGACGAAGATTCGCTGCGGATTGCCGGGACCCAGAAGGATGGTGTGCAGACACATGCCGCCGGCGCCGGGCTGCCAGCGGGAGCCCTGCTGGGTGCGGAGCCCCGGGAGCTCCTGCCAGGTTCGGCCCCCGTCGCCGGAGTGAAACAGCCCCGCATCCTCGACGCCGGCATAGACCGCGTCCGGGTCGCTCGGAGACGGCTCAAGATGCCAGACCCGCTTGAAGTCCCAGGGGCGAGCCGAGCCGTCGTACCACTGGTGCGTGCCCGGATCGCCCGCGTAGGCGAAGTCGTTGCCCACCGTCTCCCAGGTCTTCCCGCCGTCGTCCGAGCGCGGGATCAGCTGCCCGAACCAGCCGCTGGATTGCGATGCGTAGATCCGGCTCGGATCCACCGGCGAGCCCTTGAGGTGGTAGACCTCCCAGCCGCCGAAGTGGGGGCCTGCGACTTCCCAGCGCTGACGCTTGCCGTCCGAAGTCAGCACGAAAGCGCCCTTGCGCGTGCCAACCAGCAGCCGTATCGCGGACATGTTCCCCTCCTGCGAGGTGACGCGCCCGGGAGCTGCGGCGCAGTTGCGTGGCGAAAACTCTCGGATTCAGTATCGAAGCTCGCCGGGCCCCTGGCAACAACCGACCGGAGCCGACGGTTCAGCTGGCGCTCGACAGGCGGCTCGGCAACGCGGGCGAATGCCTGCCCTAGGATGCCCGCCAATAGATCTCGGGATCTCTTTGGACATGATTGGCTGCGTCCAGCGATGTCCCCGCCCGCTCCGCCCTCGACTGTGCTGCGCCGAGTCTCACGCAGCGCAGAGTGCGGTTCCGTGCCGTTGAGCAGTCTACACGGACCGCCTTGCCAGAGCAGTCGCGTCGAGCGAGCCCTCAGCCCACGAAGTGGACGTCGGTGTCCTCGAGGCGCTCCCCGGGGTCGTCGACGGGCCGCTCGGAGAGCGCGGTGTCCACCAGCGCCTGCTGCTCGGCGAGGTGCAGCTTCAGGGATCCGCAGGCCGGAGAGGCCGACGGCGAGCGTCCTGCGAAGCCCAGGGTCTGATCGGGTCGGCGAACCGCCCGTAGGTGATGCTGGATCTGGTACCAGGCGCCTTGGTTGCGGGGCTCCTCCTGGCACCAGACGATCTCTCGGGCATTGGAGTACAGGTCAAGCAGCGCCCGAACGCGACTGCGGGGGAAGGGATAGAGCTGCTCGACGCGGACGATCGCGATATCTTCCAGGCCGCGCTCCCGGCGGGCGGTCAGCAGGTCGTAGAAGACCTTGCCCGAGCAGAGCACCACGCGCCGGACCTGCTCGGAGCGCAGGGGATCGACCTCGGGCAGCACCAGAGCGAGGCCGCCGTCGCTCAGGTCTTCCAGAGTCGACTTGGACTGCGGATGGCGCAGCAGGCTCTTGGGCGTCATGACGATCAAGGGCCGCCGGAAGGTGCGGTTGATCTGGTCGCGCAGCAGGTGGAAGAACTGGGCCGGGGTGGTCGGCACCCAGACCCGCATGTTGAGCTCGGCGCAAAGCTGCAGGTAGCGCTCCAGGCGCGCCGAGGAGTGCTCTGGGCCCTGGCCTTCGAAACCGTGGGGTAAAAACAGGGTCAGCTGGCAGAGCCGCCCCCACTTGAGATAGCCGCTGGAGATGAACTGGTCGATCACTGGCTGGGCGCAGTTGCCGAAGTCGCCGAACTGCGCCTCCCAGATCACCAGAGTGTTGGGGCTGGAGGTGGCATAGCCGTACTCGAAGGCGAGCACGGCGAGCTCCGAGAGCAGAGAGTTGATCGCCTCGAAGCGGGGCTGGCCCTGGAACAGGTGCTTGAGCGGCGTGTGGGTATCGCGCCCGTCCTGGTTGTGCAGCACCGCATGGCGGTGGGCGAAGGTGCCCCGTCCCGAGTCCTGCCCCGAGAGGCGGATCGCGAACCCTTCCTCCAGCAGGGTGGCGTAGGCCAGGCTCTCGGCCATGCCCCAGTCCAGAGGGATCTTGCCCGTCAGCATGCCGCGTCGGTCTTCCATCACCTTGGCGACCCGCGGGTGCAGGGTGAATCCCCGGGGCATGCGAAGAGTCCAGTTGCCGAGTCGGATCAGCTTGTCCCGGCCGACACGGGTGTCCACCGGCTCGCCGGGCTTGGCCGTGAGGAAGCGCTCCCAATGGGCCTCGTAGCCGGTGCGCGAGCCCTGGAGAAACTCGCGCACCACCACTTTGCCCGCCTCCAGCGAGGCCCGGTAATTCTCAACCATGGCATCGGCGTCGCCGGCTTCTATCACCCCGTCGGCTGCCAGACGGCGTGCATACAGTGCCCGGGTGGTCTCCATGTCCCGGATGCGCTTGTACATGCAGGGCTGGGTGATCATCGGCTCGTCGGCCTCGTTGTGGCCGTGGCGGCGGTAGCAGACCAGATCGATCACCACGTCGTTGTGGAAGGTCAGGCGGTAGTCCAGGGCGAGCTGGGCGACGAAGACGACCGCGTCCGGGTCGTCGCCGTTGACGTGGAAGATCGGCGCCTGGATCAGCTTGGCCACCTCGGTGCAGTACAGGGTGGAGCGCGCCTCCTGGGGCTGGCTGGTGGTAAAACCGATCTGGTTGTTGACCAGCAGGTGGATGGTGCCGCCCGTGCCGTAGGCCGGCGTCTTGGACAGGTTCAGCGTCTCGGTCACCACGCCCTGGCCGATGAAGGCCGCATCCCCGTGTATAATGACCGGCAGCACCAGGTCCTCAGCGTCCTCCTTGTGCCGGTCCTGGCGGGCGCGCACACCGCCTTCCACCACCGGCCCGACGATCTCCAGGTGCGACGGGTTGAACGCCAGGGACAAGCGCACCGGACCGCCCGGCGTCTGTATCCCGGAGTAGAACCCCTGGTGGTACTTGACGTCGCCGGATCCGCTGCGGGGGTCGGCGTCGACCTGGCCTTCGAACTCGGAGAACAGGTCTTCCGGCGCCTTGCCCAGCAGATTCACCAGCACGTTCAGCCGGCCCCGGTGGGCCATGGCAACGACGATGTCAGTGACGCCGCGCCGCCCGCCGCCCTGCACGATCTCGTCGAGCAGTGGAATCAGCGAGTCGCCGCCCTCCAGTGAGAATCGCTTCTGGCCCACGTAGCGGCGATGCAGATAGCGCTCCAGTCCCTCGGCGGCGGTCAGGTCTCTCAGGATCTCCCGGCGCACCTGGGGTTGGTGCTGGGCCGCCCAGTCCCCGTGGGTGGATTCGAGGCGCTGCTCGATCCAGCGGCGCTCGTCCGAGGCCGAGATGTGCATGTGCTCGCAGGCCAGCGTGCCACAATAGACCCGCTCCAGGATCGCGATCATGTCGCGGGCCGGGCGGGCCTCGATGGGATCGATGGAAACCACCGACACCCGCTGGGAGAGCATCTCCTCGTCCAGCCCGTAGTAGTCCGGGGTGAGCTCCGGGGGGCGCGTGCGCGCCTCGATGCGAAGGGGGTCTATGTCTGCCGCCAGGTGTCCGAGCAGCCGGTAGGCCATCATCAGCCGCTCGGCTCGAAGCTGCGGGTCCTGGGCGGGGCCGCCCGGGCTCGGGGCTGCTCCCTCCGCACCCTGCTCGAAGCCGTAGAAATAATTGCGCCATTCGGGTGAGACATTCTGCGGCGACGCCTTGAACGCCTCGTAGAGCTGGTCGATATATTCGGCGTTGGCGGCGTTGATCCCCGACGCGCGTCCGAGGGTGCCCAGGGGGGTGATCATGGAGCTACCGGCTCGATCTGTTCAGACGGACGACGGCACGAAGAATGCTTCGCAAGGAAAGGCTGGTCTCCCACAATGTCATCAGTGTATGCCCGGATCAGGGTGATTGGTTGACCTGCCGCAACAAGAAATGGGGCTCAGCCGTATCGTTCCCGGATGTCGCCCGCAGGACGCACCAAGAAGGGGCGACGCCGATTTCGTTGGGGCGTTCGGCATGGCGCCGGATCGCAATCCGGCGCTCCCGACTGGCCGAACTATGGCGAGAGACCGCTGATCTAACGCGATCAGGGCCGCGGGGCGCCGGTTCGGGAAGCGGCCTTTCGATCTCAAGCAATAAGAAGGCCAAGGTATCGTTATGAAACTCTCATGGAAGGACAGCATCTACCTGCAGCGCGAGCAGCTCGCGCGCACGCTGCATGGACCCATGGCGCGGCTCGCCGACCGGTGCGCGCCCTCATGGGGCGAGCGCGAGCGGCTCAATGCGCTGCTCGCCCAAGGCTTCGCCGGCGTTCCGCATTGCGCCTTTCTCTACTGTGTCGACGTCGACGGCGTGCAGATCTGCGACAACGTCGGCGACGCGGGGCCAGTCCCGGGACAGTTCCGACGCGACCGGTCCCAGCGCTCCTACATGAAGGAGGCGGTGCCAAGCTGGGGGTTCCTGCTCTCGGACGCGTACATCAGCC
The DNA here is from genome assembly GCA_963775335.1 of uncultured Gammaproteobacteria bacterium. Lineage (GTDB taxonomy): Bacteria > Pseudomonadota > Gammaproteobacteria > Chromatiales > Chromatiaceae > CAVQCX01. Next base: position 342,876 of record CAVZIJ010000002.1, on the reverse strand, counting down.
TCTCCGAGCACCGACCGTCCCTGACCGCGCTGCAGGTCGTTCGCGACGGTTCACGCATGCTCGGTTACCTGGGCGCCGACTTCGACCTGCGCAACCTCCCGGTGACCTCAGAGCTCTACGAGGAGCCCGGCTACTGGCGGCAGGTGAAGGGCGACCCGGCGATCCGCGGCACCGTGTTCGAGCAGTGTCGCGTCGAGAGCCCGATGGACCGCAACCTGGAGCAGGCGTTCTCCATCCTGGAGGAGCTGCTGACCCAGCGGGGGGTATTCCAGTGCGTGATTCATTTCTCGAGCAGCCAGGCGATCATCTGGACGGTGGACGACCCCTACCGTTATCGGATCCTCGACCATGAGGCCCTGACCGACCCGGACATCTGCCTGGTCTATCCGTCGCGGCCCTATCCGGCGGGGGTGTTGGTCCATCAGGAGGACATCGGGCGTATCCTCGCTACCCTTGGCGCTCTGCGCTTCGCCGATCAGACCTTCTATCTGCGCACTGCCTCACTGAACCTGTTCAACGGCATGGTCAGCCTGACCTTCTCGTGCGATGGGTCGCACTACATGCCCTACATGGAGTTCCTGCTCAAGGACGTGTCGTTCTGGTTCTGACCGGCAGCGGGGCTCGGCAGCCTGCGGGGCAGGGCAATGTGCCTGTGTTGCCGATGCCCGAAACGGTTTGAGGTGCCGCTCGGGCCGGGGTTGCGGTCTTGTCACGGGATCTATGATCCTGACATGCCATGGTGAAGATCCGGGCTACCGGGCACGGGCGTCGGGGCTTTGCCAGAGCGGGAGGGAGGCCGGAGAGGTGTCGGACCCACAGATCCAACAGGCGGTTGTGTTGATGTCGGATTTCGCCGAGCGCACCGGGCTCAGCTCGGAGCGTCCGCCGCGCCGTTATCTTTGGACCGACGCGTTTGCGGTCTGCAATCTGCTGGGTCTGGCGCGCGTGACTGGTGACCCAAGCCATCAGGGGCTCGCCCTGCGTCTGATCGACCAGGTGCACCATACCCTCGGGCGTTATCGAAGCGATGATCCGCGCACCGGCTGGATCAGCGGACTGGACGAGCGCGAAGGTGAGGCCCATCCGACCCGCGGGGGGCTTCGCATCGGCAAGGACCTGCCGGAGCGCAGCGCCGACGAGCCGTTCGACGAGCCGCTGGAGTGGAATCGCGATGGGCAGTACTTTCACTACCTGGTGCAGTGGATGCGTGCCTTGGACCAGGCTGCGCGGGCGACCCGGCGCCCCCAGCTCCACCTCTGGGCTCGGGAGCTGGCCGAGACCGCCCAGTCCGCGTTCACCTGCCAGAGGGGTGCCGGGAAGCCCCGCATGCACTGGAAGATGAGCACCGATCTCGCGCGCCCCCTCGTGCCCACCATGGGACATCATGACCCGCTGGACGGGTACTTGACCTATCTGCAGCTCAATACCAGCGCCGGCGAGTTGGCGCAGCCGTCCGGTGGGCCGGACCTTGCCCGGGAGATCAGCCGCACCGCGGACATGCTCGAGGGCGGCGAATGGGCCACCCCCGATCCCCTGGGAATCGGCGGTCTGTTGGCGGACGCCTATCGCTTGCAACAGCTGGCAAGGCTCGGCGCGCGTCCCGAGCCTGGGCTCATCGCGGGCCTGCTCACGGCTTCCTTGGCGGGCCTGGAGTACTACGCGAGACGGGAGGATCTGGAGCAGCCCTCCCAATACCGGCTCGCGTTCCGGGAGCTCGGCCTGGCCATCGGGCTGCATGCTGCCGAGCGACTCGGGGCGGCGACCGAGCGCGATCCCGACGCGTCAAGCCCCGTGCGGCGCGATCTGCTCAGGGCGTTGGAGCGCCATTTTCCCCTCGCGGACCGGATCGAGTCCTTCTGGCTCGACCCGTTCAACCAGCACGTCGCCAGCTGGGGCGAGCACCGCGACATCAATGAGGTGATGCTCGCTACCAGCCTGGTGCCCGAGGGGTATATCGAGCTCTAGCCCGATCCTTCCGCGCCCGGGGCGCTTGTTGGAGGAGCGAGCTCCCGGTCGCGATTCGTTCGCGCGACCGCACCGATCATCGCGACCTGGAGGTCGCTCCTACGAGAGACCCCGACCGCGGCCCCGGGCACCTGTGCAGCGAACGGCGGCCTCCCCGGAAACCTCCTCGTTACTGCCCAACGTACAAGCGGCGGCATCTTCCCGAATCAATCCCCGCCTTCCAGCCGGTCGAGCCGCACCTTCAGCGCCTCCACTTGCTCCTGCAGCTCCAAAAGCAGGGACTCCAGCTCGTCGATGCGCGGCTGCCCTGCGCCGACCCGGGGTGCCTCCGGGGGGCCGGCTTGATAGGTGGAGGTAGGCTCCGGCTCGCCGCTGAAAAGATGCATGTAGCGCGATTCGCGCTTGCCCGGCTCGCGGTCGAGGCGGGCCACCAGGGCTCCACCCTCGCGGTCGATCAGCCGCTGCAGCACCGCCTCCGTCTCTTGCACGTCGGCGAATTCGCACAGGCGCTGAGTGCGGGTGCGAAGCTCTCCGGGGGTCTGCGCGCCGCGCAATAGCAGTACGCAGATGATGGCCCGCTCCTGGGAGTCGAGCTTCAGCCCCCCGCCGATGTCGGTGTTGCAGAACCGGTGCTGGTACTTGATGACGCGGCTGCCGAAGCCGGCGCGGTTGCTCACCAGGTACTTCTTCACCAGCGCGTCCACGACCTCCTGTACCTCGCCCTCGCTCAGCTGCAGCACAGGGTGGCGGCTGCTCTTCTGGTTGCAGGCCGTGGTGAGCGCGGCGAGCGAGAGCGGATACTGCTCTGGGGTGAGGACCTCCTTCTCGAGCAGGCAGCCGATGACCCGGGCCTCGAGGGGGCTGAGCTCAATGCGCATGGCGAGATCCTCCCGGTGTTTCGGCGAAAAAAGCTCGCGGTCGTGCGGGCTCGAGGGATAGTCGGGACGACCGGCGACCGCTCAGGGGTTACCACATCAGGTCGTCCGGGATCGGGTGGTCCGCGTAGGCGTCGTCCGTGGAGGATTCGGTTGGCTGGCGTTGCACGACGCAGCCGGGGTCCCTGGCGCGGATCTTCTCCGCGATGTCGGGCGGCACCACGTCGTAGCGCCCGTCCAGGCGCACGATCGAGAGACGATCTTTCACCAGCTGATCGCGGATCGCCTCGGTGACGTGCAGCTTCCGGACCGTTCCGCCCTCCATGAAATTGTAAGCGATCTCGGCGTTGTCCCGCGGCAGCCGGTTCTGCTCGATGAGCTGGCGGATCTGGGCGCGCAGGGCCTTGCGCTCTGCCTTCGCCCTCTGCCTTTCGTTGAGCCCCCGGTCCCGGGCCGCTTTCTCCGATATCGCCTGCTGGGCGGCCCGGGCGCTCTCGCTGGGCGGTGCCGGTGGGGCCCCCTTTTTTCCGCGCTTGGGTGGGGCCTTGCCGGCCTGGGCCTTCTTGAGTCGTTTCTCGTCGACCAGCCCGGCTTTCAGAAGCTGCTCTTGCAGGGAATTGCCCATCGAGGATTCCTATCGGATCTGAACGATTGATCACCAGTGCGCGCGACCCTGCCGGGCCCCTTGGCACAGGGATGTTAGCGGTTTGACACAGGGTGTTCCAGGCCGCGGTTGGCCGGAGATTCGAGGTGTGAGGCGTTGCACTCCGGCCCCGGGGCGGGGCTCTCCTTTGATGGCCCCCCCAATAACCTTGCAAGGGCCATCATTGAAACGCGCGGCGGAGATACCAGCCTGCATACAGGACCATCGGATCGGCTCCGGAGCCTGACATCAAGCGAAGCGAGGGCAGTTTCCATGTCCGAAGAGAGCATCACACTGACCGCCCCCAGTCACGACAAGCTGGGCGTGGTGCATTGCGGGGTGACCCGTGAAGGATTCGTCGCCGTTGGCGGCGATGTGCATGACATCGCCGACGGGGAGGAGATCTACTTTGCACGGGTGCGGATCAAGGCCAAGCGGGTGGGGGAGGAATACATCTTCAGCGGGGCGGCCTGAGGCCTTGCTGGCGGAGCGTTGCGACACAGGGACGAGGAGGGGAATTGGTCGACCGGTACCCGGACAGAGGCGTCGGATGGCGAGGTGTGTGTCAGAATACCGTGGAAAGACGCAGCGGAATGCCGGTTTCTGCGGGACCGCCACGACGGTACCTATGACAAGCTGAAGCGGCCCACCAATGGGTTGAGGGGGGATATTCCCGTGGGCACCTGGGTTAAGGTGGTTCCCAGGGAATCCGGAAGGCCGCTGAATCGGCGCCTCGCCGTCGAGTCCGGTGCCCTTGGGGGCGACTCCCGGGCGCGGCCGGCCGAAAGGTGGCCCCATCACCATCCCGTCCAGGCGGGAGCCGGCTTTGGCGGGGCACCAGCCAGGACAGAGAGTGCCGACGCGCACCGCGGGCGCAGGAGTCGGTGCGCCGGTGGGCGCTCGCGAGGCACCCGGACCGCGTTTCGGCGCACGTGAGCGCTCGGTGGTTAAGCGGTTATCATCGCGCTGTCGAGATGGGCAGGGATTCGGGACAATGACATGCCGGTAAAGAAGATCCCCTCGGCCGAGGTCGAGATCGGAATGGTGGTGTCCAGCCTGGATCGGCCCTGGAGGGAGACGCCGTTTTTGCTCCAGGGGTTTCAGGTCAAGACCCAGCGTGACGTCGATCACTTGGTGGAGCAGAGCCAGTACGTCTGGATCCTGGTGGCCGACGAAGAGATAGAGATCTCGAGTGGGCCTGCCGGCGTATCTCCGATCTCGGTGAGTCCCGCGTCGGTCGGGAAGGTCCGGTACGAGCACACGGCGTTGGCCGGGCCCGAGCTGGAGGAGGCGAGACGGTCGTACAAGGAAGTAGCGGGATTGGTCAAGGACGTCGAGACGCTGGTGGCCGCGGACAAGGAACTGCCTCTGGATCAGGTCCGCAAGTCCTTGGATACCATGGTCGACAGCGTTTTGCGCAACCCCGATGCCTACATCTGGCTGACCCGGATTCAGCAGTTCGACTCGTACACCTACCGGCACGCGCTCAGTGCATCGGTCTGGGCCACCGCCCTGGGTCGCGAGCTGGGTCTTGCGCGGCGGGAGATCGTTGCGCTTGGCACGGGCACGTTGCTCATGGACATAGGCAACACCGCCTTGCCCCGCGAGATCCTGCGAAAGAAGGGGCGACTGTCCGACGAAGAATGGACGCTGGTAAAGTCACACGTCGATCAAGGTGTTCGAATCCTCTCCAAGGCGAGCAGCGCCACGGTCGACGTGATCGACATCGTGCGGACTCACCATGAGCGACTGGACGGCAGCGGCTACCCGGCGGGGCTGAGGGGCAAGCAGATTCCGTTTTTCGGGCAGATTGCGGGTATTGTGGATTTCTATGCCGCCGTCACGATTCCCCGGCCCTACGCCCCGGCGATCGCCCCGTCGGCTGCCATGCAGATCTTGCACAAGCAGCGGCACCGCTATTTCGACGAGGCCCTGGTTCAGGCCTTCATTCAGGCCCTGAGCACCTACCCGACCGGATCGCTGGTCGAGTTGAGCAACGGGGCGGTCGGAATCGTTCTATCGCAAAATCCCGGTTTCCGGCTGCACCCCAACCTGGTTCTGCTCCTCGATCCCGACAAGAAGCCCTACGGCTCATATCCGATTGTCCATCTCGCCACCGAGGTGGAGGACAGGCGCGGTGTTCCCCTGCATATCCAACGGACGTTGATCGACGGCACGTACGGACTGCAAGTCGAAAATCTCTCCCTCTGAGCGCTGCGAAACCTCGCTCCATCGGCGTTCTGGACCGGGCCGGGATTCAGGGTCCGGTCTGTCGGGAAGGGGCGGCCCAGGTGGGTGCCCCGCCGCACGGGCGCGTAGCCGAGGGACGGGGATGCTATTGGCGGAACCGATAGAAACGCCGGTTCAAATAGCGGGTGACATCGTCGATTTCCGCTGAGCCCCAGCCGAGGCCCGCATGCATGCTCCAGGCCGCCACGCGGGCTCGGAGGTCCCCCAGGGAGGTGGCGCGGCGCTTCTCGGGCTTGTGAGCCCCTGCCTCGTGACAGGCCTCGCAGTGGTTCTCATAGAGGGCCTGACCGCGGTCGAAACCTTGGCCCGCCCCCAACGCCGGGGCCGCCGCGAGCACGGTCAGCACGGTGGCTATGCCCGAGGGGAAACGCCGTACGAAAGACCCGAAACCCATCATCCGCCTCCCGCACCGGCCCCATCGCAACGCCGGTCCTTACCTAAATATAGAAGCGGCAATCGAGAATATAGAAGCGGCAATCGAGGCGGTCAGGAGAGCAGCCGGATCGCTTGCGCCGGCTCAGGCGCTCGGGCAGACGCTCGGCGTGAGCTACTGGGTCGCTCTTTCGGATGATTCCCTGATTGGTCCGGTCGCCTGACAAGGCGACTGCGGTCCTGCCGTGCTTGAGGCTTGTGGTGCGGACGACGCGGGTCAGAAGAAAGATCCGCATGCTCGGTCCCTGATTTGCGTCGAAAGAGAAAAGAATGACCCGGTGGCCGATTCTCACCGCAATTCCCGGCCTCTAACAAGGGTCCTGGCCAACCTGTGGGACGGCCCAGGCCGCCGGGGACACCGGGCTAGGCCCCACTCGCCCGAGGTCGCCGTTACCCGCTGAAGGCGGGGTGCTCAGCCGAGGTGGAGGCCGTGGGACAGGCCGGTCATAAACATCTGCGCGGCGATGACGGTGATGATCACGCCCATCAAGCGGGTGACCACCCGGATGACGCTGGGACGCAGGTGATCGACCAGTTTCTCGCCGGAGAGGAAGGCCAGATAGGTCGCGAGGCAGACGACGGCGAAGGCGCCCAGGACCAGGCCGATGTGCACCGGATCACCGCTGCTGCCGACGAAGTTGAGGGCCGTGGAGATGGTGCCGGGGCCCGCCAGGATCGGAAGGGCGAGGGGGGTGATGGCCACGTCGGACCCCTCCTCGGGGCCGCGCTCGCTGGGCGTGGGGTGCTGGATCACCGACTCGCGCCCGTGCAGCAGCTGATAGCCCACCAGGAACACCAGGATGCCGCCCGCGACCTGGAACGCCGGCAGGGTGATCCCGAAGAGCCGGAAGATGAGGTTTCCGAAGGCGGTGAACAGGGCGACGATCAAGAACGCGATCAGCACTGAACGCAGCGCGACCGCGCGGCGCGCGGCCGGATCGAGGTCGGTGACCAGGCCGACAAAGATCGGCGCGTTTCCGATGGGATTCATGATCGCGAAGAAGCCGGTGAGCGCCGTGAGGGCGAAGGCCAGCATGATGTCTCCTTGTGGCGCCTGAGGCTCAGCCGACCAAGCGGCGCACTAAAGCATTGTAGAGCCAGGCTGAAGATTGCGCCGCCGACCAGTGCGCCGAAGAACGCCCAGACCGGGTCGATGAGGCTGCCGGCGCGGCTGATGCGGTAGCCGTGCCAGGTGTGGCCGAGCAGGGTGATGGCGCCGGTGGTGGCCGCCTGCATAGACGCCACTCGGTCCTGGCGCTCGGCCTGACGGTATCGGAGCGCATTCTCCGAGTCCGAGCACAAGGCATCGCAGCCCGCCAGGGCCGCGAGGGCAATCGCTACCCCGACGGTGCTCAGCAAGGCGCTCCGCCGGGTCTTTCGCGCGTTCATGGCCTCATTCCCCGGTACGTTACTGAGATAAAGCGTAGCGGGTGCCCTGGCGAGCGATGGTCCGACAAGCACCCCTACGCCCCCAAACGGACAGGCTGGGAGTATCCTGGGACGTCGGGCATGCATTCTGCTTAACGTTCTCAGGTAGCCGACAGGATGGCGTCGAGCAGCGGTTCTGTCTACTATCGGGGCGGCCTCGGACGCGGGTGCCCCATCTTGGCTCGGATGCTCGGGCTGCGGTGCCCGAGCGCCCCTGAATCCCTGTGAAGTACAGAAGGAGGACTACCCGTGTCTCAGACGGCGAGGCTGATCATTGACGGCACCGAGCTCGAGCTGCCGGTGGTGGTGGGCACGGAGGGGGAGCGGGCGTTGGATATCCGCCACCTGCGTGAGAAGACCGGCCTGATCACCCTGGACCCCGGCTATGGCAATACCGGCAGCTGCGAGAGCGCCATCGCATTCGTCGACGGCGAGCGCGGCATCCTGCACTACCGGGGTATCCCCATCGAGCAGTTTGCCGACTACCCCAACTTCGTGGAGGTGGCCTGGCTGCTCATCTGCGGCCACCTCCCTTCTCGGGACCAGTATGCCCGCTTCGCCGCGGAGCTGACCGAGAGTGCCAACCTGGATGAGCGGATGAAGAAGCACTTCGAGGGCTTTCCACGCTCGGCGCCGCCCATGGCCATTCTCTCGGCCATGATCAACACCTTGTCGTGCTTCCACCCCGAGTTCTTCGAGCTGCACGACGCGGAGCGCTTTGAACAGGCGGCGGCACGCCTGATCAGCAAAGTGCGCAGCCTGGCCGCTTATGCTTACCGCGCCTCCCGGGGACTGCCCTACATCTATCCCAATCCACGGCTGCCCTACGTGGCGAACTTCCTGCACATGATGTTCTCCCAGCCGTATCAGCCCTATGATTGCCCGGACGTGGTCAAGGAGGCGCTGAACCTGCTGCTGATCCTGCACGCGGACCACGAGCAGAACTGCAGCACCTCCACGGTGCGCATGGTGGGCTCCTCCCGCGCCAATTTGTTCGCCTCCTGTGCTGCCGGGGTGTGCGCCCTCTGGGGGCCTTTGCACGGCGGTGCGAACGTGGCGGTGATCGAGATGCTGGAGCAGATCCACCAGGGCAGCATGACCGCCGAGGATTACGTCACCCTGGCCAAGGACAAGTCCAGCTCTGTGCGTCTGATGGGCTTCGGCCACCGCGTTTACAAGAACTTCGATCCGCGCGCCATCATGCTGCGCAACGTGGCCGAGCGGCTGTTCACGGAGATCGGGGTCGCCGACCCGCTGCTCGATATCGCGCGGCGCCTCGAGGAGATCGCCCTCGAGGACCCCTATTTCGTGGAACGAAAGCTGTACCCCAACGTGGACTTCTACAGCGGCCTCATTCTGAGGGCCATTGGCATCCCCACGAACATGTTCACGGTCATGTTCGCCATCGGCCGCTTGCCGGGCTGGATCGCCCACTGGCACGAGCAGAGCCTGGACCCCACGCACCGCATCGATCGCCCGCGCCAGATCTATCAGGGCGAGACCGGCAAGTCGTACATCCTGGTCAACGAGCGGGCCGTGCGCTGAGCAGGTTCCCCGCCGCTCTCTCGATCGATTCGTCGGTGCGCGCGGAGCCGACACCCCGCCTCGTCGCGGCAGGGCCCAGGTGCTCGCTGTTCGCGCCCTCGGTTGCCCCGGAGACGGCATAGAGGCCTCGGGGTCTTCGCCCTCGGGTGTTGACACTGGCGAGCTTGGCTCCATGACCGAAGGCGCCGTCGGCGGGCAACGGGGTGATTGGGGCCCCCCGGATGAAACCGCCCTGCGCTGCGGCTATCATGCGCCCCACCATGAGCGCGCTGAGCATCCGCGGTTTGCACAAGACCTACGCCCAGGGCCCCGAGGCCCTGAAGGGGATCGACCTCGAGGTGGCCGAAGGCGATTTCTTCGCCCTGCTGGGGCCCAACGGGGCCGGCAAGTCCACCGCGATCGGGATCATCTGCTCGCTCGTGAACAAGACCTCGGGCACGGTCGAGGTCTTCGGGCACGATCTGGACCGCGAGGGCGCCGCGGCCAAGCGCGCCATCGGGCTGGTGCCCCAGGAGTTCAACTTCAACCAGTGGGAGCCGGTGGTCGAGATCCTGGTCAACCAAGCGGGCTATTACGGCATACCGCGACGGGAGGCATTCGGACGGGCCGAGCAGTATCTGCGCCAGCTGGATCTCTGGGACCGGCGCCGCACCATGGCCCGTCAGCTCTCGGGGGGGATGAAACGCCGCCTGATGATCGCTCGGGCGCTGATGCACCGGCCGCGTCTGCTGATCCTCGACGAGCCGACGGCGGGGGTCGATATCGAGATCCGCCGCTCCATGTGGGCCTTTTTGCGCGAGATCAACCGCCAGGGGACCACCATCATTCTGACCACCCATTACCTCGAAGAGGCCGAGAGCCTGTGCCGGGATATCGCGATCATCAATCACGGGGTGATCGTGGAGCGCTCGGCCATGCGCGAGCTGCTCAACCGGCTGCACACCGAGACCTTCGTGCTGAGTCTGGACGGGCCCATCGCCGAGCTGCCCGATCTGGGGGGTTACGCCTTCGAGCAGGTGGATGACGCGACCCTGGAGGTATCGGTGACTCGGGAGCAGGGGATCAACGGCCTGTTCGAGGTCCTGTCGCGCCACGGCATTCGGGTGCTCAGCATGCGCAACAAGCAGAATCGCCTGGAGCAGCTGTTCATCGATCTGCTTGACAAGGGGCGAGCGGCCGAAGGGGCTGGCCATGGACGCTAGATGGATCGCCTACCGCACCATCCTGACCAAGGAGGTCCTGCGCTTTACGCGAATCTGGCTCCAGACGGTTCTGCCGGCGGCCGTGACCACGGTCCTGTATTTCGTGATCTTCGGTCATCTGATGGGGGATCGCATCGGCCGCATGGGCGGCCTGGCGTACATCGACTTCATCGTGCCGGGCCTGATCCTGATGACCGTGATTCAGAACTCCTACGCGAACGTCGTCTCGTCGTTTTACGGGACCAAGTTCCAGCGCTATGTGGAGGAGCTGCTGATCGCCCCTGTGCCGAATTGGGTGATTCTGGCCGGCTATGTCAGCGGCGGGGTGGTGCGCGGCCTGGTTGTGGGAACCGTGGTCACCGCGATCGCGCTGGGATTCACCGATCTGCATATCCACAGCCTCGGGTGGACCCTGCTCGTGTTCGTGCTGACGGCGGCCCTGTTCTCGTTGGGCGGTTTCATCAACGCGATGTACGCCAACAGCTTCGACGACATCTCGATCGTGCCCACCTTCGTGCTGACGCCGCTGACCTACCTGGGCGGGGTGTTCTACTCCATCGATCTGCTTCCCGGCTTCTGGCGCCAGGTGTCTCTCTTCAATCCCGTGCTGTACATGGTGAATGCCTTTCGCTACGGGCTGCTCGGCGTAGCCGATATCCGCATCGGGGTGGCCCTCGGCATCATTCTGGCGTTCGTCGGCGTGCTGACGCTCTACAGTCTGTGGTTGCTCGAGCGGGGCGTGGGGATCAAGACCTGAGGGGGCCGTGCGGCACCGCACCCCCGGGGTGCGGTGCCGCTGCCGCTACGCGATCACTTCTCGGATTTGGCGCTCGTCGGGGCCGCCGGTGTTACCGGCGGTGCGAGCCCGTAGGGGTAACCACCGTACCAGGGCACACCTCCATAGTACGGAGCGCCCCAGCCGCCGTAGTAGTAGGGGTAGCCCCAGCCACCGTACGGCCCGTACCAGGGGCCGTAGCCGTAGCCGTAGCCGCGTCCCCAGCCGTGCCAGCCCGTGCCGAAGTGGAAGTTGAAGCCTCCCCAGCCGTCGAACCAGCTGCCCGGCCAGAATCCCCAGAAGGCCTCGGCCGTGCTCAGCGGCACCAGCGTCGCGCCGGCGACCGCGGCCACGGCCAGCAGCTTCTTCACTGTGTTCATGGCATACCTCCTCGCATGGCTATGGGTCCGGAAACCAACCCATCCGTTCTGAACGTTACCCCGCGAAGCGAGTAATGGCATTGACATAAATCATTAGAAAATCAGCTGATACTAACGTAGCGGGCTTCAGGGTCGAGCGCCATCACCCTTTTGGCGAGCTAACAGCTGCCAGGCTCCAGCTGCCAGCTGCCAGCTGCCAGGCTTTTTCTAGGTTCCTCGCCGGCCCTTCCGGCATAATCGGCACAGCGGTTCAGGGGCGGGTCCCCGCCGCGTCCAATGGAGGGCGAGCGCCGTCTGAACGTCATCCTGCCCGATGCGAATCTTTGCAAGACGCTTGTCGAGGACCTCAAGTCCGCTGGTGTGCCCGAGAGCCAGCTACACGTCGTGGCCAGTGCGGAGCACTCGTTGCCGGGCCTGCCCGAGGCGACCGTCTGGCAGCGGACCGAGCTGGCCCATGGTCTCGCGCTCGGCGTCGGGCTCGGCGGCACGCGCCTTTGGGCGGCCGTGGCGGGCCTCACCGGGCGCAGCCTTCTGGTCCTACCGCCAGCGATGACCGGTGCGGCGCTTCCCGCTTACCCCATCGCATCCGTGTTGGCGCCGCTGGCCGAGGCGCTCGGCGGATCGTCTACGGTGATTCTTTCGGCGCCGCCGGGATCGGGTAAATCAACCATCGTACCCCTGGCCCTCCTGGACAGCGACTGGCTGGCGGGGCGATCCATTCTCATGCTCGAGCCCAGGCGCCTGGCGGCCCGGGCCTGTGCCGAGCGCATGGCGCAGCTTATCGGCGAGCCGGTCGGCCGCTCGGTTGGATATCGGGTCCGGTTGGAGCGCCGCGTCTCCGCGGCGACCCGCATCGAGGTGGTGACCGAGGGGATACTCACCCGCCGACTGCAGGCCGACCCGGAGCTCTCCGGTGTGGGGCTGGTGATCTTCGACGAGTTTCACGAGCGCAATCTCCAGGCAGATCTCGGTCTGGCACTGTGTCGAGATGTGCAGAGCGGGCTGCGGGAGGAGCTTCGTCTGCTGGTGATGTCCGCCACCCTGGAGGTGGAGCGTCTGCAGCGCGTGCTCGACGGGGCGCCGGTGCTCAGCGGCGGCGCTTTGATCCATCCGGTGGAGATCCGGTACCTGGACCGCGATCCGGTCGACGGGATTGCCGAAACGGTGGCGCGGGGCGTATTGCGTGCCCTCGACAGGGAGGCGGGGGACGTCCTCGCCTTCCTGCCCGGGGAGGCGGAGATCCGGCGGGCCGAGAGCTTGCTGGCCGATGCCGCCCGTGACCGAGACGTGCGGCTCTGTCCGCTGTTCGGAAACCTCGGCCAGGAGGCGCAGCTTGCGGCGTTGCGGCCCAGGCAGGGCGGCGGCCGCCGAGTCGTGCTCGCCACCGATATCGCCGAGACCAGCCTGACCATCGAGGGGGTGCGCTGTGTAGTCGACGGGGGCTGGGCGCGGGTGCCGCGGTTTGACCCCGGCACCGCGCTCACCCGGCTCGAGACCTTGCGGGTCTCGAGGGCCTCGGCGGACCAGCGTGCTGGCCGCGCCGGTCGACTCGGTCCCGGGGTTTGCCTGCGCCTCTGGAGCGAACGGCGCCAGGCTCGGCTGCCGGCGCGCGAGGACCCGGAGATCCTCTCCGCGGATCTGGCGGGGCTGGTTCTGGAGTTGGCCCTCTGGGGCCTCAGCGAGCCGGCGGCCTTGGCTTGGGTGGACCCTCCTCCCCTGGGGGCCCTTGCCCAGGCCCGTGATCTGCTCCGGTCTCTGGGTGCCTTGGACGCCGAGGGCCGGATCACCGCCCAGGGGCGGCGGATGGCCGGACTCGGCCTCCATCCGCGGCTCGCCCACCTGGTCCTGGAGTCGGAGCGCCGGGGTTGCCTTGGACTGGGAGCCGATCTGGCGGCCCTGCTTTCGGAGCGAGATCTCTTCCCGAGAGGTACGGCGCGGGCTCGATCGGTGGACCTGGGGGATCGCCTGAGGCTTCTGGATCTGTGGCGCCGCGGCGGCGGTGGCGCGGTGCGCGCCGGCGACGGGGACGCCGCGGCGTGCGCACGTGTCCATAAGATCGCCTCCCAGCTCCTGAGCCGCAAGGACCGGGGGTCGCCCCCAGCCTGTACCATCGGCGCGCTCTTGGCGGCGGCCTATCCGGATCGCATCGGTCGACGCCGCGACCGCGCCGGCGCGGTGTACCTGTTCGTCTCCGGGGGGGCCGCGCGACTGCCCGAGGACGATCCCCTGCGCAGTGCCGAGCTGCTCGTTGCCCCGTCCGTTCGAGCCCGGGGGGCCGAGGGCCGTATCCATTTGGCCGCGCCGATCGGTCTCGAGGAGATCCGGCAGACACTTGGGCACCAGATCGCGCGGTTCGATGTGGTGCGCTGGGATGAGCGCGCGGGCGCGGTGGATGCGGTGAGCGAGGAGCGGCTGGGCCCCCTCGTGCTGGAGCGCAAAGCGCTGCGCGCGCCGGACCCTTTAGCGGTGGGCCGAGCGTTGCTCGAGGGGGTGCGGCGGGTCGGTCCAACGGCACTGCCTTGGACCGAGCAGGCGCGCCGGCTGCAGGCACGCTGGCTCACGGTACAGGGTTGGCAGCCCGAGGAGTCTTGGCCCGATATCTCGGATCAGGCGCTCATGGACAGCCTCGATCAATGGCTGCTGCCCTGGCTCGGATCGATGAGCCGGCTCGATCAGCTCCGGCGCCTGGATCTGGAGCAGATGCTGCGCTCCCGTCTGGACTGGGACCGCCAGCAGGCACTGGATCGTCTGGCGCCGGGGCGCATCGAGGTGCCCAGCGGCTCTCGCAAGCAGATCCTGTATAGCCCGGGTGAGCCGCCGGTGCTTGCGGTCCGTCTGCAGGAGCTGTTCGGCCTTGCCGAAACTCCCCGGGTGTGCGCTGGTCGGGTGCCGCTGCTGCTGCATCTGCTCTCGCCCGCCCAGCGACCGATCCAGGTTACCCAGGACCTGGCCGGTTTCTGGCACCGCACCTATCCGGAAGTGAAGAAGGAGCTCAAGGGGCGCTATCCGAAGCACTATTGGCCTGACGATCCCTGGAGTGCCGTGCCGACGGCTGCGGCGCGGCCTCGCCCCGCGCGCTGAGCCTCGACCGGCGAGACGACCTTTGCCGAAGCCTGAGTCCCACGTGCCACCGACTTGGGCGCGCGGATACGGCTGGACAACGAAGTAAGTCACAGATTGCACTAGAATTTTGCATTGTGGCCGCGGGTATGGTTCGCCTCCGCAGGGGAAGGGGAGGGCAATTCCGGTGGGCCGCGCCGGTGGAGCCCTCCACTGCCTGATCATCTCCTGCCCCGTGCGCATGGGGCTCGATGTCGCGCCGACTCACTCTCATCCTGTCCCCTGTTGCCAGCACCTCCTCTGGCCCGTTCTGCTACGGAGCCGACTGGGCCAGTTTTATGTCCCGTCCATTATCCATGGAGTGCAATCCGATGAACACCTCAAGCAATCAAACCGTTGTCGACCGGCATTTCGACCATCTGCAGCTGCAATTCGAGCCCACGGGGCGAGCGGTCTGGGTCCGCCTCGATTATCGGGGGCGCCCGTGCATGAGCATGGGCGTCCTCAACGACCTGGCGATTGCCCAGCAGGCGATCGGCGATCTCGCGCAGCAGGGCTTTCAGGCGGGCTCCTCGGATGGACTCGCCTACCAGGTGTTGGCATCGTCTCGCGACGGCGTCTTTTGCCTCGGCGGCGACCTGCAGCATTTTCTCGCGCTGATGGAGCGCGGGGACCGGGCGGGGCTTTTCAATTACGCCAAGCAATGCGTCGATGTGCTCTACATGTCGGCCACCGCCTACGGCCTGCCGTTCACGACCATCGCCCTGGTGCAAGGCCAGGCGTTGGGCGGGGGGTTCGAGGCGGCGCTGTCTAATACGATCTTGGTCGCCGAAGAGGGTGCGACCTTCGGATTTCCTGAGACCCTGTTTGGGCTGTTCCCCGGCATGGGGGCGCTGAGTCTGCTCGGCCGGCGCGTGGCACCCGGTATCGCCAAGCGCATTGTCGCCAGTGGGCGTCTGTATCCGGCCCGGGAGCTCTACGATCTCGGCGTCGTCGACGTGCTGGCTCGCGACGGGGAAGGTGAGCGCGCCGTGCGCGAATACATCGCCGGGCGGCGCAGCCGCGAGGCGGGCTTCTACGCATTGGATCAGGCCGCCGCGCGGATCAATCCGATCTCCTATGACGAGCTCATCGAGGTGGTGCGCATCTGGGTGGATACCGCGATCGCGCTCTCCGAGCGCAATCGCCGTCTCATGGGCTACCTGCTTCAGGCGCAGAAGCGGCGTTGGGAGCCTGGTGTCGCCCCCCCCGCCCGTCAAATGGCGGGGTAAAGGGGTTTGGCGCTCAACGCCCGACGCCTTTGCCGGCCGAGCTGGAGCGCTCGATGGCTTGGGCCAGGGCGCGAGTAGCCCGCTCCAGGCCCTCTTCCAGCTCTCGAAGGTGCCGCGGGCCCTGTGCCGCGAGCGCCTCCGAGTCCAGCCGTTCCAGCTGCGCCGCCCGCTGCGCGAGGGTGGACAGTCCCAGGCTGGACGCGCTGCCTTTGAGGGCATGAGCGGCGGAGCGGCTGTCGTCCCAATTGCCGGCCTGGAGCGCCACGGAGATCTGGTCCATCAGCTCGGCACCGTCCCGACGGAAATTCTCGAGGAGCCGGCGGGCGAAGTCGTACCCGGAGCCGAGGCTCAGGAGATCGGCGAGACGGGACGGGTCGATCTCCTTGGGGAGTACCTCGGCCCCCCGGCTCGGGGTTGGCAGTGGCCCAGACTTGTGGATCGGCTCGCCGCGAGCCGTGGCCTGCGCTATGGCTTGAAGCAGCCGCAAAGAGGACACCGGCTTGGTGAGGAAGTGGGCGATGCCGGCCTCGGCCGCCTCGCGCCGAGCCTCGACGGTGGCGTTGGCGGTGAGCACGATGAAGGGGATTTGGTCGGCCTCGCCGTTATGGGCGAATCGGTACAGCTTGTAGGCGGCGATGCCCCCCAGCCGCGGCATCTGCATATCGACGATCACGACGTCGAAACGCTCCTGCTCCAACAGCTCCAGCGCCTCGGTTCCGGTCCCGACCAGGCGATGAGGCAGGCCCGCCCGTTGGAGGATGCGCCCGATGACCATACGGTTGGTCGCGTTGTCCTCCGCCACCAGCACGCGAGTGTCCTTGAGTAAGCTGCGGCGGCGCTCGATATGATCCGAAAAACTGACCACCGATGCGTCCTGCACCCCGGCGTAGGAGGCGTGCAGCGCGTTGAACAGCAACGCCTTGTCCAGGGGCAGACTGAGCAGGTTGATGCGCCCGGATACTGCCGCCGGCGGGATCGACGAGGGAGGGCCGTCCGGGAGCAGCAGGACGGTCAGGTCGTGCAGCCCCAGCTCGCTGTCGAGGGATTCGATGAAATGCTCCGTCGTGGGGCTGAAGGGCACGCCGTCGAGCAGCAAGAACGTCGTAAGGGCCCTGCTCGGCAGGGCTTCCGAGCAGATGGGCGATTGTATCGCGCAGGGTTGTCGCGTCCTCATACGGCAGGCCCCACCCGTGCAGACAGCGGCTGAGCTCGGTCTCGGAAAGGGCGGGGGGATGCAGGCGAAGAATCCGGCAGCCGCTCAGAGTCCGGGTGTCCGCCGCCGTGTCGGGCTGTCGGTCCAGCTCGACGTTCGAACCAGAAGGTGGTCCCCACGCCCGGCGTGCTGTCGAAGCCGATCCGCCCCCCCATGAGCTCGACCAGCTGTTTGGCGATGGTTGTGCCCAGCCCCGTGCCGCCGAAGCGCCGCGTGGTGCTTTCGTCGGCCTGGGTGAATTTCTCGAAGATCCGGTGTTGGGCCCCGGGCGTTATGCCAACCCCGGTGTCACGGACCTGAAACCGGACAAGAACCCGCTCGGGGCCCTGGCGCACCGGGTGGCAGCGCACATCTACAGACCCGTGCTCGGTGAACTTGATGGCATTACCGATCAGATTGATCAGGACCTGGCGCAGGTGCAGGGGGTCGCCGATGAACCGATACGGCGTGTCGATGGAGATATGGGAGTAGAGGCGCAGGCCTTTGGCGTCCGCCAGTACGAGGAACATCTTCACCGTGGAGGCGACCAGCGCGTGCAGGTCGAGCTCGGTGTGCTCGATGGTGAGCTTGCCCGCCTCGATCTTGGAGATATCGAGCACGTCCTCGATCAGAAGCTGCAACGCATGCCCGGAGGCATGGATCGCGTCTGCGTACTCGCGCTCCTCCGCACCGAGCCTGCAGGACTTGAGCAGCTCGCTCAATCCGATAATGCCGTTGAGGGGGGTACGGATCTCGTGGCTCATCCGTGCGAGGAAGTCGCTCTTGGCTCGGCTCGCCTGCTCGGCCCGGGCGGTCGCGGCATTCAAGCGCCGCAGCAGGATGGCGACATAGCCTGGAAGCACGAGGAGCGCGGCGAGCAGGCCGATCGAGAGCGACAGGTGCGTCCTCCAGTAACTGCTGACGGCAATCACCAGGGAGAATCCCACGAGGGAGAGCAAACCCGACAGATACAGGTAGCGTTCCCCGTAGCGGAATCCATAGCCGAATGTGAGCCAGAGGTAGATCGGGTACCAGGGGGCTCCGAGCTCCCCGGTCACGACCAGCCAATAGGTCGAGATGCCGATGTCGACAAACATGGCTGCCAACCGCCGCAGCGTGGATATGCCCGGCCGGAGCAGGATGGCGAAGAACAGTCCGACCGAGAACACGAACAGGGCCGAGAACACCGTCGCGAGCTGGGAGACCGAGACCAGCTCCGGATGATTGGAGCGGCTGATGACGAGGTAGATGAGCACGCCCGAGATGATCAGGATGCGGACGACGGCCTGCTCGTGCTCCGAATCCGGGCGCTCTCTGAGTCGGTCCGCCAGGGAATACAGGCCCGGTATCCGAGTCATCAGGTCTGCCATAGAATCCCAAGCCATCCTCGGTGAGCGTTACCTGGCCGACCTAAAGAGTCCAGGGGCTGTTGACAATTGCCGTTCGCGGTCCGATTACGGCCCTTTTCCGCGCTGACTGTGTTGCCGTTCGTCGCAATAGATCCACTATTCCTCCTCACTGCGCCTTGTCAGCACGAAAAATCGCTCGCAATCGCCCTCGCTCAGACCAATGTCAACAGCCCCTTAGAGCCTATCTCACAATCCCACCTGAGCCGCGTTGCCGTCCGACATGTGCGTCGGCAAGCGACGCGACACGGCAGGGGCGCATTTCGGACGCACCCCCCGGTACCGGGCGATGTTGGCCCACGGCTTTGTCGCGACCCGCTCATGCAGAGACGGCCACACTTCGCTCGCCGCGTCGTGCTCTGGGCCAAGATCCCCGCGGTCTCGGCCGCGGGGGATTATGATATAGCCTCTATTATGGATGCCCCTTGTGGGAAAAGGTCGACGAAACATGATGGACCGTGACATACAGGCGATCGCCATCGGTGCAATCGCGCGTCAGAAACAGCTCGATCCTGCCAGCATACGCCCGGATTCTTCGCTCCAGGAGCTCGGCATCTCGTCCCTCGACGCGATCACGATCGTTTACGAGATCGAGGAGGAGCTCGGCATCGAGATCCCGAACGAGGCCTTGGACTCGTTGGGCACGATCCAGGACATCGTCGAGCGCGTCTCGCAGCTGATCGGCCGGTCCGCATAGCGTGGTGGCACGGGTAGTCGTCACGGGGCTGGGGGCGATCTCCGCCTTGGGGCGGGGGGTGCCTGTATTCTGGGACGGCTTGTCCGCCGGCCTGAGCGGCGTTCGCCCGCTGTCCCTGGGCGCGGAGCAAGACCTGAAGGTCCGGGTTGCTGCGCAAGTTCCCGACTATGACCCGGCGGGGCTCTTCGCTCCGCGTGCACTCCCGCTGCTGGACCGATTCTCCCAATATGCGGTTATTGCCGCCCGCGAGGCCTTCGCGGATGCCGGGCTTGGGCCGCTGCAACGCCAAGAGGCGGCCGCCGTCGTGGGCACGGGCTGCGGTGGCAAAGAGACGGACGAAGAGACCTATGTGCGCCTGTACAGGGAGGGCAGGTCTCGCGCCCATCCGCTCACCATCCCCAAGGGGATGCCGAGCGCTGCGGCCAGCCAGGTGAGTATTCAGCTCGGGATCACTGGGCCGGTGTTCTCGGTGGCGAGCGCCTGCGCCTCGGCCGCCCACGCCATCGGCCAGGCCCTGGCGATGGTGCGCAGCGGGGTGGTGGATGTCGCGCTTGCCGGGGGCACGGACGCCCCTTTCACCCTGGGTCTGCTTAAGGCATGGGAGGCACTGCGCGTGCTCTCCAATGACGCCTGCCGGCCGTTCTCGTTCGATCGAAGCGGCATCGTGCTGGGGGAGGGCGCGGGGATGTTGGTCCTGGAGTCGGAACATCACGCCCGGCGGCGCGGCGCGCCCGTCTACGCCGAGCTTGCCGGCTGCGGCATGTCGGCGGATGCGGGTCACATCACCGATCCTTCGCCGGAAGGTGCGGCCCGTGCCATCCGGGCCGCCCTCGACGATGCACGGATCGCACCCGCGGACATCGACTATGTCAATGCCCACGGTACCGGCACCCAGGCGAACGATCTCTCCGAGACACGCGCGCTGCACCAAGTCTTTGGCTCCCAGGCGCTGAAGCTGGCCGTCTCGTCCACCAAGTCCATGCATGGCCACGCGCTGGGGGCCTCGGGCGCATTGGAGGCCATAGCCACCGTGCTTGCCGTCAAGTGCGGTCTGATCCCCCCGACGGCGAACTTTACCCGTCCCGGGGAGGGCTGCGACCTGGACTACGTGCCGAACGGGCCCCGCGAATGTCCTGTCCGGGCGGCCATCTCCAATTCGTTTGCCTTCGGCGGGTTGAACGCGGTGCTGGCGGTGCGCGCCTGGGACGCCTGAAGCCTCGGATTGTCGCCGCTCAGCGGGGTTTCTTGCGAAATAGGTAGTGGCCGTTGCCATAGACCTCGCCGTCGAGCGGGGCGAACAGCACGACCTTGCAGAGGCTGAAGTAGTCGTTCCAATGACGAACGGCGGCGGTGGAAAACACCTTTTCGTGGAGCCGGCCCATACTTTCCCAGAATCGTCGATGCCACTCATCGAGCGTCCGCCAGTAGTTCAGCCCGTTCAAGTACCAGCTGGCTTGTAGGTCGAACAGGCGGGTCTGACAGGCAATCTCCCGGAAGGGCCAGATCCGGCCGCCGGGAAAATATCGGCCGACCAGGGTATTCTTGGAGTCCATGAACTGAGGGAACGCGGGCCGCGAGACGATGAGGTGCAGGAACGCCCGCCCGCCCGGTTGCAGCAGCTGGGCGATCTTCTCGAAGGCGGCGTCGAGGTTGTTCACGTGCTCGAACATGCCAATCGCAAAGACCAGGTCGTAGGTCCCGGCGCCGAGCTCTGATGCCGGCACGGCCCCGAAATCCCCCTCGATGAGTCGCATGGCCTGCGCATCCAGCGGATGGCGAGGGTCCCTCATGCACCGGCGAATGTACTCTGCCTGCACCTTGCTCGGGGTGATGCTGGTGATCCTGATGCGCGGAAACTGCTCCAGCAGGTAGGTCTCGAGCGGACCGAAGCCGCACCCGATGCTGAAGACCCGCTCCTCGCCTTGAATCCCGGTGCGCTCGGCGATCAGTTGGAACTTGGCCGTCTGGGCCTCTTCCAGGGCACGCGCGCTGGCCCTGATCTCGGCGGGAGACTCGCCGTAATACGCCATCGAGTAGGCCTTGTAACGGTGATCCAGGAAGGCGTCGAAGAGCTCGATGGACTCGTCGTAGTGCTCGGCCATGAGCTCATCGGTGCTCTGCCACATCGGGCCCTGGTCGACTCGGATGCCAAGGTCGGCGAGGGGCGTATCGCACTCGCCCAGTCCTGCGTATTCGCGGCTGAAGTAGCGTGTGAGGCGTTCCTCGTAACGCGCTAAGGCTTCGGACCCGTAAGGGTGGATACCGCGCGATGCCAGGTCGCGTACCGCCTCTCCCATGGCCGTCGCGGACCTTTTCTCAGCCCGGAGAAAAGTATTGACCCCGACGCTCGAGGTAGTCCGACAAGGCGATGCGGCTATCGTCCAATGCCTGGTCGATGCGCGCCAGCAGTCGCTCGCCCTCCTGGTCGAAGACAGGCTCGGGCAGATGGGACACGATCAGCCCGAGCTCGTAAAGCCGAAGGGCGCCCAGATTACCGGCGCTGTCTTTCAACGCGTGCCCTAGGTCGAGGAAGCGGGGATACGCAAGCGGCAACCCCTGGGTGTCTCGGACTTGGCCCACCAGGGACTCCACCTCGGCGATGAACTCGTGGACCAGCTGAGCCAGAAACGCCGTTCCGGCTCCGAGGCCGTCCAGCTCGGCGAGGATCTTCTCGTCGATCAGCGGCAGCCGGGAGGCATTCGGACCGACCTCCGGGATGCTCGCCCGCATCGGCTGCTCGGCCAATCCCTGTCTGCGCCGAATCACCGCCGCGATCGTCCGGGCCAATGCCTGGGGCCGGACGGGCTTTTCCACGATGGCGGCAACCCCTTCGCGGCGGCAGTCCCTGATCTGGGCGGTCCCTGCCTGCGCCGCCAAGGCGATAAATGCGGGCCAGTCTTCCTGCGCCCGGGCGAAATGAAACAGGCGTGCGGTTTCGGCCCCGCCGATCCCGGGCAGGTCAAGGTCAATCAGCACCACATCGAAGCCGTGCCCGTCCAACGCGTCCAGGGCTTGCTCTCCGTTCTCGACCTCGTAGATTCGGTGACCACCCCGTTCGAGGGCATACCGGATGATGCCGCGCTGGGTAGCGCTCGGCTCAGCAACAAGGATATCGAGGGGCGGCGTGGACGGACCCAGGGCCGTGTATCGGTCGAGCAGCCTTGCGACCGCATCGCCGCCCCGGTAAGGGCTGTAGATCTTATGCAGCGCGTCGAACAGCAGGGTCTTGTCAACGGGCTCGCCGACCAGGGCGGTGAATCCGGACTTTCGCAGCGCCATGTCGTGGGCGGAGTTTACCGGCTGACCCAGGTGCACAAACACCGCGGAGCGCAGCTTGGGATCGCTGCGCGCGATAACCGCGAATTGCTCGCCGGTCGCTTCCTGCCCGCGCGGGTTGTAAAGTACGAGGCTAATGGGCTCGTCCGAATCGCGGGCTTGGCGCAAGGCGACGAGGCCCTCCAGGGCCGTGGCTACGCCCAGCGCCCTCATCCCCCAACCGCAGAGATACTCCACCAGCTGCTCGCGCTCGCGCCCATCGGCACAGACGGCGAGGGTGGGCCTGCCGCTCAGTGCGGTTTCACCAGGCTCAGGCTTGAGATTGTCCATGTCGATGAGAGTCCTCCCTACGTCCCTCGTCGGCCAGCTCTTGCGACACCCGCTCGATCGCGCTCAAGTTGGTAAAGAACGCGTCGACGCAACTGGGATCAAAATGGCGCCCGCGCCCGCTTTCCAGGTAGTCCAACACGCGCTCCCGGGGCCAAGGCTCCTTGTAGGGCCGGGTGGAGCCCAGGGCGTCGAACACATCGACAACGGCGACGATCCTTGCTTCCAGCGGTATGCTCTCGCCCGAGAGCTGCTGCGGGTATCCGGAGCCGTCGAATCGCTCGTGGTGATGGAGTGCGATGCTGGCCCCGGCTCTGAGGAAGAAAGAAGGGCTGTCTTTTAGGATCTCATAGCCGATACTGGTGTGGGACTTCATGATCTCCCACTCGTCTTCGCTCAGGCGGCCCGGCTTGAGCAGTATCCGGTCGGGGATCCCGATCTTGCCGATGTCGTGCATCGGGGCCGCGTGCTCCAGGATCTCGGTCCGCTCCTGGTCGAGCGCCAGGGTGGCTGCTACGAGGCGGACGCAACGGGCAATGCGCAGCACGTGGTTCCCGGTGATCTGGTCGCGGTATTCGCCTGCCCGGGCAAGACGGTACAGCGTCTCCTTTTCGCGCAGCTTCACCGCCCGGGTGGTCTCGCGGATCTCGCCTTCGAGCCAGCGCGCACGGTCGCGAATGATCGACTGCTGGCGGCGCATCTGCAGCAGGTTGCGGCAGCGGGCCCGGCATTCGTAATGGTCGATCGGCTTGGTCAGAAAGTCTGTGGCGCCCGCTTCCAACGCTCGGTACCGGACGGTCTTGTCGTCGACACAGGTGATGACCACGATTGGGATGTCCGCGCACGACGGGATCTGGCGCAGCCATTGGGTGAGCTCCACACCGTCCATGTGTGGCATCTTGAAGTCGGTCAGCACCAGATCGGCGCCATTGGCGCGCAGCCACTCGAGGGCGGCCACGGGATCGCCGAATGCTTCGACTCGGACCTCCTCTCCGATGGAGCGGATCAGCTCCCCGAGGATCATCCGGCTGACCGATTGGTCGTCGATGATGATGACGGTCGACATTGAGAGCATGCTGCCGTGGATGGGGGGTGGCGCGACGGTCCCTGGCCCGCGCATTAGTTAAATGATAGGCTAGGCGCCCTTTGAATTGAAGCCACCCTCCGTTTCCGCTCTCGGTTCCCCGGGGGACGCCGGGCGGTCGCGAAACCGCCCATGCGCCCGCAAGCCTTTCTTTTCGACATGGACGGGGTCCTGTTCCACGGTGATCGCGCGCTGCCCGGCGCCGGTGATTTCCTGGAGGCCATCCAGGGATTGCCCCATGCCTTCGTGACCAACAACCCGATCCTCACGCCCGAGCAAGTGGCGGGGAAGCTCGAGCGCATGGGCCTGCCCAGGCCCGATCCTCGCTTTGTGCTGACGTTGGCGGAGGCGACCGCCGCTTGGCTGGCCCTCGAGAAGCCGTGCTTTCGCTATTTCGCCGTGGGCGCCGACGGATTGCACCGGGCGCTCGCCGAGCGTGGCGTGTCCGATCCGCAGGCGGCGGAGTTCGTTGTGGTGGGGGAGGGACCGGGTCTCGATTACGCGACGCTGAGCGTGGGGATCAATCTGATTCTGAAGAAGGGGGCTCGGCTGGTGGTCACGAACCCCGACCTGACCGTGGACGCGGTCTGTGGGGGAGAGCACTGCGTGCTGCCGGGTGGCGGGGCCTTGGTGGCTCCCTTCGCGGCGGCCACGGGGGTCCAGCCGGTAGTCATCGGCAAGCCGGCACCGGGCCTCTTCCTGATGGCGCTGGAACGGCTCGCTCGCCCAGCTCGCGCCTGCGTCATGGTGGGCGACCGCCCGGACACGGATATTGCGGGGGCCGCCGCGCTTGGGATGATGACCGCCCTTGTGAGGACGGGCCGTTTTCAGCCCGGCGAGCCCTGGCCTGCCGGTGTGCCGCGGCCCCTCTGGGACCTGGCAAGCCTCGGCGCTCTCGCCGAGGCTCTGGAGCGGAGCTGGCCGGGGCTGCTGTCGGACCGGAGCCCGTTGCCGCGCTGCCGGGTCTGACGGCTCGGCGTCAACAGCCTGGCCCGCTTTCGGTATCATCCGCGGGGGCGGCCAACCGGCCCGCCAGCGGTTGGCGGCCCCGGCATTTGGGTCGACTGCAAGGAGTGGAGCCTCGTGAAGTTCAGCGTCGATGAGTTCAGGGCCTGGGAGAACCGGCGCGTCACCTTGCTGGGGATGTCCGGCGTCGGCAAGACCTACCTGTCGACCCTGCTGCGCAAGTTCGACTGGTTTCATTATTCGGGGGACTATCGGATCGGCACCCGTTATCTCGACGAGCCGATCCTGGATCTCATCAAGCGGCAGGCGATGCAGGTGCCGTTCCTGCGTGATCTGTTGCGCCGTGACTGGATCTACATCCGCAACAACATCAAGGTCGACGATTTGGGTCCGGTGCTGAGCTTCGTCGGCAAGTTGGGCGATCCCGAGCGCGGAGGCGTGCCGCTGGAGGACTTCCAGCGGCGCCAGGCGCAGTACCGCGAGGGCGAGATCGCGGCCATGTACGACGTGCCGGAGTTCGTGCGCAAGGCCCGCGAGATCTACGGCTACCAGCACTTCGTCAACGATGTGGGCGGCAGCTTGTGCGAGCTGGAAGAGCCGGGCGTGATCGACCTTCTGGTCCAGGAGACGCTCATCCTGTACATCCAGGTGACCGATCCCGAGGAAGAGCAACAGCTGATCCGCCGTGCCCAGTCCGACCCCAAGCCGCTCTATTACCGCCCTGCCTTTCTCCACGAGCAGCTGGGCATCTATCTGGCCGAGAGCGGCATCGACTACGCTGCCCAGATGGATCCCGACGACTTCACGCGTTGGGTGTTCCCCCGGCTCTTCCGGTCCCGGGTCCCCCGATATGAGGCAATCGCCGGGCCGCACGGCTACACCGTGACCTCACGAGAGGTGGCCGGCGTGCGCGACGAGAGCGATCTTCTGGAGCTGCTGGAGCGGGCCATCGCCCGCAAGGCCGAGCATTGAGGCGGGAGCGCGGACATGCCCCTGGTTGCCCACAATGGCCTTCCGACCTTCGAGCGCTTGCGCCGGGAAGGCCAGATCGTGCTCAATCCGGACCGGGCCGTCCATCAGTATGTGCGCGAGCTGCACGTGGGGCTGCTCAACATGATGCCGGACGCGGCGATCGAGGCCACCGAGCGCCAGTTCTACCGCCTGGTCGGTGAGAGTAACCCGATCGCCCAGTTCTATATGCATCCGTTCACCCTGCCCGAGCTCAAGCGCGGACCCTGGGCCCGGGAGCACGTCGGGCGCTACTACGACACCTTCGAGCGGCTGCGCGAGGATGGGCTCGATGCCCTGATCATCACCGGCGCCAACGTGACCCACCCGGATCTCTCGGAAGAGCCGTTCTGGCAGCCCCTGATCGACGTGATCGACTGGGCGATCGGAAACGTGACCTCGGTGCTGTGCTCCTGTCTGGCTACCCACGCAGTGCTGCAGTTTCGGCACGGCCAGAAACGGCGACCGCTGGGCTTCAAGCGCTGGGGCGTGTTTCCGCACCGGGTGGTAGATCGCGGCCATCCGCTCGTCAATGACGTGAACACGCGGCTCGATGTGCCCCATTCCCGTTTCAACGACGTGAGCCGTGCACAGTTCGAAGCGTCCGGGCTGCACGTCCTGGTCGAGAGCGCCGAGGCGGGCGTACATCTGGCGGTGAGCGAGGATCGGTTCCGGGTGGTCTTCTTCCAGGGGCACCCGGAATACGACACGGTGAGCCTGCTCAAGGAGTACAAGCGCGAAGTGGTGCGCTTTGCCCGGGGCGAGCGTGGAGACTATCCGCCGTTTCCAGACAACTATTTTCGACCCTGGGCACGGGCGATACTCGATGAGCACCGCTCTCGCCTCCTGGACGCCCGCAGCCGGGGCGAGACGCCGCCGGAGCTTCCCGAACGGCTGATCTCGCCGTTGCTCGACAATACCTGGCACGACACCGCGGAGGCTATAGTCGGCAACTGGATGGGCTTGGTGTATCAAGTGACCCACCGGGACCGAAAGCTGCCGTTCATGGACGGCATAGATCCGAGCGATCCCTTGGGGCTACGCCGATAAGCGTGGCCCGCATTTCGCACCAATCTCCTGCTGTGGCGCCCGAATTTGCCCGCGTCTACACCGGGGCGTTGGGCCCCGGTGCTCGACGTGCGGTCAATCGCGCCTGGGCGCCCGGTCTGTCGCGCGCCTTAGTGGACTCTGTCCCATAATCCCCCGCGGCCAGCGACCTGTGCCGCATGCCAGATAGAGAACGGCGGCGCGCCCCAGCGCTTCGGCTCCGTTGCGGGTCACGATGGATGGCTTGCCAAAGGGATGACCCCGGGCATGGTACCGGCTTGATGGGGCGCAACCGGTCGTAGGGCTTTTCGGGCGCCGCGATGGACCATAGCCGCACCGGGACTGTTTGGGCTAAGCTGACGCGGTGCCGGGGGCAATTCGGGGACACCGGGAAGGCCGCACGGGGGGCAGGGATCGCCGGGACAGACGTTCGAGGGTCCTTTCGGGATACGACATAAAGGTGGGGAGAATATCGATGCAGAGAAAGATGACGGCGTTGGCAGTATCGCTTGCCTTGGCGGCCTCGGGTGCCGTTGCGGGCGGCATGTCCATGGGCTCCGGCGGACCTTCGCCCTACCGCGGGCCGGGCCCGAGCGGTTATCCGGGCTACCCCGCTGGCCCCGGGGGATTCACGCTTCCGGACCAATCCTCAGGGCCGGACTACGGCTCTTCGGGTCCCGGCTTTGGCGCCGGCTCCGGCTCCGGCTCCGGTCAGGGCGCGCCTGGCTACGGTGGTCCCTCGGGCCCGGGATTCGGCGCAGGCGGCCCCGGCTACGGGACCGGTATGCCGCCGATGTACGGGCCCATGGGTGGCGGCGCCGAGCCCGCGGCGGAGCAGGCCCCCGATCAGGGTTATGGCTCCGGTTCGGGGGCAGCGCCGCAGTATCCGTCAGGATCGGCGATGCCGGGCTTCGGTCAGGGCATGCCGCCGGCTTACGGTCAGATGCCGCCCATCGGGCCGCCGGAGGGCCAGCCGTCGGCACCACCTGAAGGGTTCGGATACGGTGCACCGATGCCCCCTGGCTACGGCTTCGGCCCCCAAGGCGGCGGTTACCCCGCAGCCTCTTCCGGACAGGCCGAGCCGACAGCTGAGCCGACAGCTGAGCCCAGCTCGCCGCAGGGCGGCACTGAGCCGAGCGCCGGTAACGTCGTGCCGCCCTGGTATGGCAATGGGAGTGGCACCCGGGCCGGTGGACAGCAGCAGCCCGGGGCCCCTTACGGCTACGGCCCTGAGATGCCGCCCTGGTATCGCAGTACCGCGCAGCCATCGAGTACCGGTGAGTCCACCTCCGGGCCCCCTGCAGGAGCGTCGCCTTACGGCTATGGCTCCGGCATGCCCGGGGAGCGTTTTGGGCCGGCGACGCCCCCTTGGTACGGTGGTAGGGGTGGCGAGCCGTTCGGACCGGGCTATGGCTTCGGTGCTGGCCCCGGGGTGCAGCCCGGACCCTACGGAGTGCAGATGACCCGCAGCGCGGACGGGTACACGTATTTCGTGCCCTTGCACGGGGTGTCCGCCGAGGAGGTGAACGTTCAGGTTCAGGGTCACCGGCTCGTGATCTCCCGGAACGAGAGCGTCAGCAAGAAGACCGAGGCGCCCGGGCCGGGCAGCTACAGCCGCAGCTACAGCTACAGCTTTGGGCGTTTCCACCGCTCGCTCAGCCTGCCGGGTGATGTCGATCCGTCGGGCATGACCTACCAGACCACCGCGGACGGCATCCGCATCTTTCTGCCCAAGCGCAAACCGCCCCAATAAGCAGGGGGGTACTGGGCGCCCCCGGGGACGGCTCAGTCCCCGGGCGCTAGAGTCGGACGTTGGTGAGCACTGCGGGTAGCACTAGCCGGCCAGCCGATCCCGGCCGTCGGCCTTGGCCTGCAGCAATCGGGCGTCGGCCGCCATGAACAAGGCCCCGGCACTCTGGCCGGGCTCGAGCTGCGCGAGCCCGATTGATACGGTCGGCGTCGGTAGCCGCTCGCCGGCCTCGCTCTCCAGGTGGATGGCCGCAATGGTCTCTCGGATCCGCTTGGCGACCCGCCGGCCCTTGGGCGCGGTGGTTCTCGCGAGCCCGACGACGAGCTCGTCCCCGCCGAAGCGGCCGGCGAGGTCGCCCGGGCGCAGGCTTTCGCTGACGGCGAGGGCGACCGCGACCAGGATCTGGTCCCCCGCTGTGTGCCCATGGTGGTCGTTGAAAGACTTGAAATCGTCCACGTCCAGGACGAGCAAGGTCAGTGGCAGTCCTTCCGCGTGCGAATGTGCGACCAGCTGGTGAAGGTCCGCCTCCAACCCCCGTCGGTTGAGCAGCCCCGTCAGGGGATCGCGTTGCGCCAAGTGGTCCGAATCGCGCCGCCGCATGTACGCCGTGGTGATCAGCTCATTGCTGTGGCGCAGGCGCCGCGACAGCGTGCAGAGCAGGTTTCGCACCAGCTGCGGCGAGCGTTGGATCAGCGTCCACAAAGACATCTCGTCGACCACCAGCACCCGTGCCGGACCGTCCGCCACCACCAGGGCAGTCACGGGCTGGCTCGCGACGGCGGACATCTCGCCGACGTACTCTCCCGGACCGAGAAAGACCAGTGGGCCGTCGTCGACCCCGTCCAGCAGCACCTGAAGCCGCCCGGAGACGATGATGAATAGGTTGGTGTTGACCGCACCGGGGCGCAGCAATACCCCGCCTGGGTCGAGGTCTCGCCAAGCCAGCCGGGGGAGCACCTCGACCAGATGCTCCGGTGGCACGCCTTGGAACGGAGACAGGGCTTGCAGGATCGGTATCTCCTGAGGTTCCATATTCCTTCATTCCCGGATCTGATCGATCCATTCTCGGTACCGACTTCGCGGGATTCCGGTATTGGTGCACAATAGTACTACCCATGGGACTGGGCCGGGTGTGCCGCGGTCGAGGGGGCCGATGCGCGGGACGAGCGGCAGGACCAGAAAGCGTATGTTTCGCTTCGGGGCCACGATCCTGGCCCTGGGCTGTCTTGCGGGTCAACCCGCAGCTCAGGCCAAGGGCAGCGGCGAAATCTGGGTGTTGGTCGACACCCAGCGGCGGGTGTTGGAGGTTCTCCAGGACCGCAAGGTCGAGGTCAGCCTTGCCGACATCGCAGTTGGGCGTTATGGCACGACCCGGCTCAAGCGCCGGGGTGACAACCGAACACCCCTGGGTAGCTATCACGTGGCCTGGATGGAGCCACGCAGTCACTTCCATTTCTTCATAGGCCTGGACTATCCCACACCCGCCCAAGCCCGGGCGGCCGCCGATCTCGGTCTCATCAAGCCCGAGGTCCGCCGCTCCATCGACCGGGCATTTTCACAGGGTCGGGTGCCCCCCCAGAACACGCCCTTGGGAGGGATGATCGGGATTCACGGGCTAGGGCCGGGCGATCCCAAGATCCACTCCCTGTACAACTGGACGCGCGGATGCGTGGCGCTGACCAACAGGCAAGTCGATGTGTTGCTGCCCTGGATTAGAATTGGTACAAGAGTAGAGGTCCGATAGGGCACGGACCGGGATGGTTACTCGGTGCTCGGATGAGGCTAAGCGGAGCCGCCGATGCACCCTTATCAACCGCGAAAAAGGAAATGTGAGATGACCAGTCGTATGATCCCTCTGGCTTTGCTCGGTGGCTGCCTGGCCCTGACCGGCTGCGCGACCACCAAGGATTTGGAGAGCCTGCGGGCCGATGTGAAGGACGTGCGTGCCGTGGCCGAGAAGGCCGCGTCGGATGCGGCCGCTGCCAAGGCTGATGCCGCGAATGCCACGGCTACGGCGAATGCCGCCAAGCAGGAGTCGGACGAGACCGCGGCCAAGATCGACCGCATGTTCAAGAAGGCGATGTACAAGTAAGGACCGGTTCGTCGGGACGGTGCCTACTCGGTCGTCGGATTCCAAACGTCGGCCGGGCTAGGCGCCGTTCTTGATATCAGTACAGGGATTCCCGTTTGCTCTTCCACCGCTTTGCTCAGGGCCGACCCGTCGATGGCGGTGGGCCTGTTAGCGATCTCGGCGCTGATCAGATCGACCGCCTGGCGCATGAGCTCTTCCGTGCCGACGTTATCCTCTTCTTCCAGCGGGGCGTGGACCTCGATGAACAGCAGGTCCCCCATCCAGCCCAGCTTGATCGGCTGATTCACTATCTGCACCGGGGTGCCGATGGGCACCCGATCGAACAGCTCCTCTATGTCTTCCGGGTAGAGCCGGATGCAGCCGTGGCTGACGCGCATGCCCACACCGTACGGCTTGTTGGTGCCGTGCAGCAGATATCCCGGTACACCCAGGCGTAACGCGAAGCGCCCCAGGGGGTTGTTCGGACCCGGCGGCACCACGTCGGGCAAGTAGTCTCCCTCGGCCGCGTGCTCGGCCTTGACCGTGGCCGGCGGAGTCCAGGACGGGTCCCTCTCCTTGGCGACGATCTTCGTGGTGCCCAGGGGGGTCGTCCAGTCCATGCGCCCGACGCTGACGGGATAAGTGACGAGGGTCGGGGGGCTTGTGTCGGTGCGGAAATAGTAGAGACGCATCTCGGGCAGGTTCAGCACTATGCCCTTGCGCTCGGCCCGGGGCAGCACGTGGAGCGAGGGAATGAGCACCTCGGTATTCGGGCGTGGCAGCCACCGGTCGACCTTGGGGTTCGCGTGCAGGATCTCTTCTTGCCCGATGTCGTAGAGGCGCGCGACGTCGAGCAGGGTGTCCCCGTCGGTCGTGCGTGCGACGTTGGGGCGGCCCACGAGGTCGACGTCCCTGGGCGGCAACGGAAACGTGTCGCAGCGCGGTGCGCCCGATGCCAGCGCGCCCAACAGCAGCGCTGCGGCGATCCGCGGAGCACGCGGGCAGGTGTGTGACCTCGGGCGGCTGCCGCCCGGGCGTGCAAACATCGAACGAGTAGACATGAGGCGGGGCTCTTGCAGACTCAGGGGGTCGGGAAGCGGTATCGGGTGCTTCAGGCAGCGCCCGCGGTCAGCGTGTCGGCGGCTCGGCGGTAGAGCCGTCCCGGCTCGGCGGCTCGAAGCCGTAACCTAGGAGCTCGATGTCACGGGAGAAATGCCGCGCCACCAGATCGGCCGTCTCCTCGTTGTAATAGCTTCGGTAGTCGCTCTCACGGTCTGTGGCTCGGCGCCGGTGGGGCATGGCCGGGAATGGAATCCCGATCCGTTCGCACACGGTACGGAAATCGGCCTCGAGGCACTCGTAGCGCCCCACGAAATCGACCAGTATCTGCCCCCGCAGGTCGACCAAGTAGTCCGACTGCAGCTGGATCGACGTGTCGATGTGGTACTGGTAGGGGCGCTCGGGGTCGAGCTTCCACTTCAGGAAATCGGCGAAATCCGTGCGTCCCTGCATCAGATGGGGGCGCTCGCGGCGGATATGATGGAACGAGCTGACCTGCAGATCCCAGGGATTGCGCACGAAAGCGAATTTGAACAGGCTCTGGAAAAACTCGGTCGGCAGCGATTCCTGAGCCAGGATGATCTTGGCGTGGCGCGGGAACTTGGTACCGATCCGGTGTCCCGTCAGATGGCTCAGGCGGCTGCACAGGAACATCGGCCAGTAGTAGGGATCGCGCCAGCGCAGCCGTTGCAGGGTCGCGCGCACGCTGGTCCCGCCGGTCTTGGCGATGTGCACGAACAGGAACTTGTAGCGCACGGAAAGCAGCATGGAAGCAAACGTCAGGAGGCCAGGATCTCGAGATAATGGGCTGCGCTGGCATCGGCCGAATAGTCGGCTGCGGCCGCCTGCAGGATCTCGCACTCCGGTGGATGGTCGAGGGTCGCGAGGATCGCCCGCGAGAGCGCGCGGGGGTCGGCGACGGGGACCAGGAGGCCCACCTTCCCGTCCGCCAGGATCTCACGGGGACCGCTCGGACAGTCGGTGGCGACCACGGGAGTGCCCAGCGCCAGGGCTTCGGTCAGGACGTTGGGAGAGCCTTCCCAGGCGGACGATAGCACGAACAGATCCGCCGCCACCATCAAGGGGTAGGGGTTGGGCTCGAAGCCCGGCAGATCGACGTCCCCGGTGAGACCGAGCTCTTCGACGAGGGTCTCCAGGGCGCGACGCAGCCGGCCTTCCCCGAGGATGACGAGGCGGCAGCGTCTATCGGCGCGCGCCAGCGCGAAGGCCCGAATCAGGGTCGCGAAATCCTTCTGTGTGGTGAGTCGCCCGACGGCGAGGATGACCGGGTGGTCGCGTGGGCCGAGCCAGGGGTGCCGGCAGGGGGCCGCCGCGTGCTCGGCCAGGGCCGGGGTGACGACCGGGTTGTGCACTACCCGGACGCGCCTCCGCGGCAAGCCGGTGATCCGGACCGTATCGGCGGCAACCCCTTCGGAAACCGCAACCACGGCGTCGGCCCAACGATAGACGAGGCGCATCGCCAGAAACCGGGGCCAGCGGCGCCACCACCCCTGGCCCTTCAAGGCGGCCGACAGGTTGGTGCCGAGCCGCACGACGACGCGGGTATCCACCCTCGCCAGGGCACGGGCGAGGACGGCGACCCGCCCGGCTCGATCCTTCGCCGCCAGCAGCGCCTTGGGGCGCTCCCGTCGCAAGTAGGTTATCAACGGAAACAGGCTTTTCAACGAATGCTGTTTCGCCAGCGAGATCACCCGAACGCTGGCAGGCAGCTCTCTCAGATGGGCGCTGCGAGCCCGGATGAGCAGCAGGTCGACGGCCTGCCCCGCTCGGGCGAATCCCTCGACCAGATTGCTCACCATGCGCTCGACTCCCCCCTCTCCGGAAAAGGAGATCAGCACGGCGATCCGAGGTGGCTCGCCCTGTCCCCGCGGCTCTGTCATGGGGCGGCCGGTAGATCCTTGGGGCGCACGATGCGACGCAGGGTCGCACAGCCTTCAGGCAGCGCGGCCCAGTCGTCGGGCATCGCCAGCTCCGCCAGTGCGCCGGTGGGCAAGAGCCGTTCTTCGAAGGGGAGATTCGCGCCACCCGTCAGGAAGCGCAACAGCTCCTCCAGACCCGGGTTGTGTCCTACTACCAGAACGACCCGGGCGCTGCGTGGGCAGGTGGCAAGCGCGCCGAGCAGGGCGCCGGTGCCCGCGGCATAGATCGAGGACTCCCAGATGATCCGATTCGCGTCCAGCCCCAGCTCGGCGCAGACCCGCTCGACGGTCTGTCGGGCTCGCCGGGCCGGGGAGCCGAGGACCTGGTCCGGTATCAGGCCCTGTGCCCGCATCCAGGCGCCCACCCGAGGGGCGTCCTTCTTGCCGCGCTTGGCGAGCGGGCGCTCGAAATCGCTGAGCGCATTGGTGTCCCATGCGGACTTGGCATGCCTGAGAACGAGCAGTTGTCTGGCC
The DNA here is from genome assembly GCA_963775335.1 of uncultured Gammaproteobacteria bacterium. GTDB lineage: Bacteria > Pseudomonadota > Gammaproteobacteria > Chromatiales > Chromatiaceae > CAVQCX01. The sequence goes on along the minus strand of CAVZIJ010000002.1, from coordinate 308,753 downwards.
ATCGGGCTTCGCACGACTCGACTGTCGAGAGCGCGCCGGTGCCGCCCGCCCCCGCTGGCGGGCTCCTGCGCATGATGAAAGGGACTGTGGCGCGGAGTTTACCCAGACCGAGCGCGCTACACCAATGCGCGCGAGGGTCGGTGGCCGATTGATTTCGCCGGGCCGCGCGGGTAGCGTGCCAAAGGTCGAGTCCGAGCCGCCCAATGCGGCGAACGAGCGCCCACATGTCGATGGAATGGCCCAAGTTGTTGTCGCGCAAGCGCCTGGGTGCCGCGCGTGAGCCGAGTCCAAGCACCGCACGCACCGATTTCCAGCGCGATTTCGATCGGATCGTGTTCAGCTCCGCGTTCCGCCGCATGCAGGACAAGACCCAGGTGTTCCCGTTGTCCAAGGTGGATTACATTCGTACGCGCCTCACCCACAGTCTGGAGTCCTCCAGCGTCGGGCGCTCCCTGGGTACCCTGGCGGGCGAGCAGATCATCGCACGTCATCGCCTCGGCGATTTCGAGGCCTCGGACTTCGGCGATATCTGCGCCGCGGCCTGTCTCGCCCACGACATCGGCAATCCGCCCTTCGGGCATTCGGGCGAAGACGGCATCCGCAGCTGGGCGACCGAGGCGGCCTATGGAAAGCGCCGCGTGGAGATGCTCGCCGACAGCGAGCGCGAGGATTTCGTCAGCTTCGAAGGCAACGCCCAGGGCTTTCGCATCCTCGCCCGGCTGCAGAATCGCGACAACCGCGGCGGGCTGCAGCTTACCTGTGCGACCCTCGCCGCTTTCACCAAGTACCCACGCGAATCCTGTGTCGGGGGCAGTAGCCGGCTGGCCGGGGCGAGTGCGCGCAAGCACGGTTTTACGGCGGAGGACCGGCAGCTCTTCGAGGAGGTGGCGGAAACCGTCGGCCTACTCCCGCGCGATCCCGCGCGCGCCGTCTGGCACCGACATCCTCTCGCGTTTCTGGTGGAGGCCGCCGACGACATATGCTATCGCGTCATCGACATCGAGGACGGCTTTCGTTTGGGCTATCTCAGCTTCCAGGAGGCCATGGACCTTTTCTGGCCCATCCTGAGCGAGTCTCAGCGCCAGGCCTCGCGTCTGGCGCGGATCGGCGGCCAGCGGGAGAAGATCGAGTTCCTGCGGGCCAAAGTGATCAACGAGGCGATCGGCAAGGCGCTCGAGTGCTTCCTGGACAACGAGGCGGCCATCCTGGATGGTCGTTTCGACGATCCGTTGATGACGCGCATCGCCCGCCGGGTGGAGATGGACCGGCTGATCGAGGTCGCCCAACAGAAGATTTACTGCGCCCATGAGGTGGTGGAGATCCAGGCCGCGGGCTTCCAAGTCATCGGGGAGCTGCTGGAGCGCTTCGCCCAGGTGATCGACGATGTCGCCGAGCGAGGCCGCGGGGCCAGTGCGAGGAGCCGCATGATGGTGAAGCTGGTGCCCGAGCAGTTCGTCGGCGCGGGGCGTGTGGCAGTGAGTGGTCTCTACGCCCGTCTGCTCAAGCTGACCGATTTCGTCTCCGGGATGACCGACTCCTACGCGGTTTCCCTGTACAAGAAGATCACCGGCATCTCCCTGCCGGGCTGACGGCACCGCGATAACCAAAGGGGAGGGGAGCAGTTGGACAGCGAGGCCGATCCTGTGATCGATCCATGCCTGGGCCTGGAGGCCGAGCACCGCGCTTCGTGCCGCGCCATGCATTTCTGGCACCAGGCACGGCAAGGGCGTGACATGCCGCGCCTCGCGGACCTCGGCGTGATCGAGGCGCCCGAATTTCGCCACAACCTGTTTGTGGTGGCTGTAGGCAATGGGGGCGAACGCTTTCTGATCCGACGCTCCTGTGCGTTGCTCGACGGGCTTTGCCACGCGGAGGCACTGGGTTGGCCGCTCGCCGATGTCCCGGGGCTCCCCTTGGGCGCATTGGTGCTCGAATGCTGCAACAATGCCGCGCTGGCTCGCCGCCCCTTTCTGAGTGCCGACGTGCTGACGCTGCCGGAGGATATAGAGATTCGGTATCGCATCGCGTTCCTGCCGCTCAGCGACGGCGGGACCAAGGTGGACCACTTGCTCGGCGTGATCAGCTTTCGCATGAACGCGGATTGAGTCCGCATCGCCGTGCTCGCTTCGCAGGTGCGATAGCCGGTAAATCTTTAGGAGTTTCCTCAGTTGACGGGAATGCAAGGCCCGTTATCATGAAGACCAAAGGCCCACAGAGGGCAGGAGGATTTTTGCTTTATTAATTGCTTATAAACCTATCGCCGGCCGGATGATCCGGCTCCAGGAGGCACGGCACGAGCCCACCTGAAAGGCGTCCGAATGGGGGTAGCACCAATGGCCACTATCAACCAGCTGAATGAACAGAACGACCGCATCACGGAGCTCACCAACGTCCTGACTCACCTGTTGGGCAATCGCTCGCTCTGTGACTCGTCAGTCACCTGTGACCTCTTCTTCCGTTACGTGGAAGAGGTCAAGGGCCATCTCGAGGCCACGGACAGCGATCTGTATTCCAAGCTGCTGACGCACAAAGATCGCCGGGTCAACAATTTGGCCGACCGCTTCCTGGGCGGCTCCAAGGAGATCAAGCGGATCTTCGCCCAGTATCTTCAGAAGTGGTGCAGGATGAAGCGCAAGGAGCTCGTGATCGGGGAGTACGACGAATTCCTCAAGGAGACCCGCGAGATGTTCGAGCTGGTCCTGGACCGCATTCAGGATGAGGTCGAGCAACTCTACCCGCTCATTCGCGAGCTTAAAGGCGTCGAGAGGCACGTCGCTTGAAGCTTGCATACGACGCCCGGTATCCGTCCTGACGACGGTAGCTCGGCGCCCCCTCTTGGGCGTCAGCGGGGGGGGTGCGAATTCCACGTCCCCTGTCGGCGTCCGTAGCTTGATGGCTGGCTGCGGGGGGACGGTCACCGAGTCGTGCGAGCACCCGGGATCGGCCACTTGTCCGGGCCCAGTCGGCCGTGGTCCGGCCGTCCTGGCCTATATTAGCCGCGTGTCGGCTCCGCCGGCCGCCTGACTGGATGTCCGGACGGCAGGAGCTGGTTCGGCCGCAGCGATCGACGGCTATGGCCGCACATTCTCGGGGCCCGATCGCCCGGCTCCGACGACAACAATCCGTAAGGACCTGGCCGAGGAGTACGTGGCGGTGGGCAGGACCCCCGGCACGCAGCCGCCCCGGCGCTCAGAGGGCCCGGATCTTGCCCGCCTGCTCCCGGAGCTTGCCGATCGCGCCGCGGGTCTGTTCGAGGCGGTCGCGCTCCTTCTGCACCACCGCCGCGGGGGCCTTGTCCACGAAGCTGGGGTTGAGCAACTTCCTCTCGAGACGCTCCTGCTCGGCCTTGAGCTTGGCGATGTCCTTGTCGAAACTGGCCAGGGCGGCCTGTTTGTCGATCAGCCCCGCTAGCGGAATAAGCACCTTCATGTGTCCGACCAGCCCGGTGGCCGACTCGGGGCCCGGATCGCCCTCCTGGAGCACACGAACCGTCTCGGTGCGGGCAAGAAAGTCCAGATAGGGCCGGCTCGCCTCCAGCCAGTGCAGGTCCTGGGGCGAGGCATGGGCGAGCAGCACCGGCACGGGCTTTCCCGGGGCTATGTTCTGCTCGCCCTTGATTCGGCGCACGCTCAGGATCAGCTGCATCACCCACTGCATCTCGGCGACCGCCTTCTCGTCGACCAGGGCCTCGTCGACCTCCGGGAAGGGTCGCAGCATGATGGTGTCGCCGGCCACCCCCGCCAACGGCGCGACCCGCTGCCAGATCTCCTCGGTGATGAAAGGCATGATGGGATGGGCGAGGCGCAGCAGGGTCTCGAGCACCCGGACCAGGGTGCGGCGGGTGCCGCGCTGGGCCTCCTCGGCGGCGTTCTGGTCCGTGAGCACGGTCTTGGACAGCTCCAGGTACCAGTCGCAGTATTCGTTCCAGGTGAACTCGTAGATGGCCTGGGCGGCGTGGTCGAAACGGTAGCCGTCCAGGGCCTCGCGGACCGCGGCGACGGAGCCCTGCAGCCGGGAGAGGATCCAACGGTCGGCGGCCGAGAGCGTCACCGCTCCCCCGTTCTGGCCGCAATCCCGGTGCTCGGTGTTCATCAAGACATAGCGTGCCGCGTTCCAGAGCTTGTTGCAGAAATTGCGGTAGCCCTCGATGCGCCCCAGGTCGAACTTGATGTCCCGCCCGGTGGCGGCGAGCGCGGCGAAGGTGAAGCGCAGCGAATCGGTGCCGAAGCTCGGGATGCCCGAGGGAAACTCCTTGCGGGTGGCCTGCTCGATCTTCTTCGCGAGCTGGGGCTGCATCAGGCCGCTGGTGCGCTTGGCGACCAGCGCTTCCAGGTCGATGCCGTCGATCAGATCGATGGGATCGAGCACGTTGCCCTTGGATTTGGACATCTTGTCGCCCTGGGCGTCGCGCACCAGGCCGTGCACGTAGACCTCGCGGAACGGCACGTCGCCCATGAACTTCAATCCCATCATGATCATCCGCGCGACCCAGAAGAAGATGATGTCGAAGCCGGTGACCAGGACCGAGGTGGGGTAGAAGTCCCTCAGGCGCTCGGTCTGCTCGGGCCAGCCCAGGGTGGAGAAGGGCCAGAGGGCGGAGCTGAGCCAGGTGTCCAGCACGTCCGGGTCCTGCTCCAGGGCGAAGTCCGCGGGCAGGTCGTGCCGGGTGCGCACCTCCTCCTCGGAGCGGCCCACGTAAATATTGCCCTCGGCGTCGTACCAGGCCGGGATGCGGTGGCCCCACCAGATCTGGCGTGAGATGCACCAGTCCTGGATGTTGCGCATCCAGTCGAAGTAGGTGTTCTTCCAGTTGTCGGGCACGAAGCGGATGCGCCCGCTCTCCACCGCCTCGATGGCGGGCTCGGCGAGCGGGGCGATCCGCACATACCACTGGTCGGTGAGATAGGGCTCGATCACCGCGCCGGAGCGGTCGCCCCGCGGCACCACCAGCTTGTGGTCGACGATCCGCTCCAGCAGGCCCTGGGCCTGGAGGTCCGCCACGATGCGCTTGCGCGCCGCGTAGCGGTCGAGGCCTCTGTACGCTTTGGGGATTAGGTCAACAGTCGAAGTTCCGACACGCTCTTCGTCTGCGAGTTGCGTACTCCCTGACCAGGGTTTGTGGCCAAATGTGAAGTCATCAAGGGAGCTGTCCTTGATCTTTGCATCGGGCGTGAAGATGTTGATCAGGCCGCCGCTTGCCTGTCGGCTGATCGCTACCTCGTCTCGGTGCCTTAGCCACACCGCATAGTCGTTGAAGTCGTGGGCGGGGGTGATCTTCACGCAGCCCGTGCCGAATGCGGGGTCGGCGTGCTCGTCGGCGATGATCGGGATGCGCCGGCCGGTGAGCGGCAGCTCCACCAGCTCGCCGATCAGATGCTTATAGCGGCCGTCCTCGGGGTTCACGGCCACCGCGCAGTCGCCCAGCAGCGTCTCGGGTCGGGTGGTGGAGACGGTGAGGTGGCCCCGGCCGTTGGAGAGGGGGTAGCGCATGTGCCACATGTGGCCCGCTTCCTCCTCGTTGAGCACCTCCAGGTCGGACACCGCGGTGTGCAGCTTGGGGTCCCAGTTCACCAGGCGTTTGCCGCGGTAGATCAGGCCTTCTTCGTAGAGACGAACGAACACTTCTTTGACCGCGTTGGACAGCCCCTCGTCCATGGTGAAGCGCTCGTGGGCCCAATCCAACGAAGAGCCCAGGCGGCGCAGCTGGCGAGTGATGTGGCCCCCGGACTCGGCCTTCCAGGCCCAGACCCGTTCGATGAACGCCTCGCGGCCCAGGTCGTGGCGGGTCCTGCCCTCGGCCTCGAGCCGACGCTCCACCACCATCTGGGTGGCGATGCCCGCATGGTCGGTGCCCGGCTGCCAGAGGGTCTTGTCGCCCTTCATGCGGCGGTAGCGGATCAGGGCGTCCATCACCGTGTTGTTGAACCCGTGGCCCATGTGCAGGCTGCCGGTCACGTTGGGCGGCGGGATCATGATGCAGTAGCGGCCGCCGCCGGCGGTGCGCTCGGGGGCGAAATAGCCGCGCTCCTCCCAGATCCGGTACCAGCGTTGCTCTATGGCATGAGGGTCGTAGGTCTTGTCCATCGTCGGCTGAGTGCTTGGTCTTGCGAGAGGGGAGCGGATGGGCGAAACGGCGGATTATACCTGAGCCGGCATCGCCGGGCGGACCTGCCGGCGGTCAGTCGCGGCGGCTTCTGCGCGGCCGGCCCTGGTAGGCCGCGACCTCGCGGATGACTTCGCTGAAGGGCATCAGGTCCAGGGAGTTGAAGGCCTCGCGGGCGCGATTGAGCAGGGCATGGACGTCTCGGGATCGGCTGGGGCGGGTCCGCGTCCGGGTCGAGCGCCCGGTGCAGGCCACGCAATCCGCCCATCTGCACCCGCATCGCCTTGGCGTGGGGCAGGGCGCGGCGCTCCTGGTCCGACTTCAGGGCAAATCGGGCATTCACCCGCACCAGCTCCAGCCACTCCACGCACTGGGTCTGGGCGCTGTCCGAGCGGCAGTGCACCCCCTCGCGCTCGGCGATGCAGAAACGCTCGGCCTGGGGGCAAAGGCACTGATTGGTCAGGATGCTCTTTTCGAAGACGCAGGGACGCTCGTTGACGTTGCGGTAGGTGCGTCGGAAGGCGTCCTGGTCCACGGGATCAGCCGTTTTCCTGCTTGAAGCGGTGGATCATGCGGCGGTCGCGTTTGTTGGGTCGACCCCCTGGCTGGCCGGCGGCGGCATGCAGAAGGCGCCGCTGCTCCTGGGCCTCTCCCCGCCGGCGGATGCTGTCGGCTGTCTCCTCGTACAGCTTCTGGGCCTCGGCGGCCGGGCCCCGCCGCTCGGACACCCCCAGCACTCTCACGGACCAAGCCAGCTCGCCCTTGGTGATGTCCAGCAGGGCCCCGAGCCGCACCTCCTTGCCGGGCTTGCTGCGCTGACCGTTCAAGTGCACCTTGCCGCCGTTGATCGCCTCCACGGCGAGCTGCCGGGTCTTGAAGAAGCGCGCGGCCCAGAGCCACTTGTCGAGCCGAACGCCGGGCTGCGCGGGGTTGCTCATGGCGCTCAGGTGGGACCGTCCTCCGAGGCGTCCACCGCGTGGGCCACGGCGGCCTCGTCGTCGTGGGGGGCCAGCCCGAGCAGCGGATCGAGCTTGCCGAAGGCGTCGAGCTCGGCCATGTCATCGTAGCCGCCGACGTGGTAATCGTCGATGAAGACCTGGGGCACGGTGCGGCGCCGGCTGCGCTGGATCATCTCGACCATGCGGGCGTGGTCGTGGTCGATGCGGATCTCCTCGTAGCTCACCCCTTTGCGGGTCAGCAGCATCTTGGCACGGACGCAGTACGGACAAATGGCGGTCGTGTAGACGACGACGTGCGGCATGGTACGGCTCCTCCAATGCGGACCCGGAATGCTAGCAGGGGGCCGGGAAGGGGGTCTACCCGGGTTGGAAGAAGGTGGATATTTGAGGGGGAGAAGCGGCGCCGCTCTGTAGTGAAGCGCACCGGTGCGGGCGAGTCCCCACCAAGAGCAGGAGTCCTACCGCGGCGGAAGGGTTGTCCAACACTGTTGAGTCTTGCCGTAAGTCTCAGCCGGTTCTAGGTTCAAGGCCCGTTGGGGAGCCGCGGTCCGTCCGGGCAGCGCCTTGTATGCACGCGCATCTCGGGCGCCTCGCGACGAGCCCTGGTTAGAAGACCCCGGCTTTCTCGACGACTTTCCCGGGCCGAATGGCGATGTCCGGGAAGTCCAGGACCTTCTCTCCAGTCTCGTCGCTGTACTTGATCTTCAGGTCGTAGACCCCGGCGGTCAGCTCGAGGGTCTCTCCGTCCTCGCCGATGGGGTTGGAGGCCAGGGGCTCGCGCTCGCCGCTGCTCGTCGCGGCCGTACCCCGATATATGAGGTACCAGGCCGCGACCGGTTGCCCACCCATGGTGGCTTTCAGCCTCAGGGTGCCCCCGGAGAATTTGGCGCGTTTCTCGACTGTCGCGCCGGGCTGGATCTTGATAGCCGAAAAGTGCGCGACCGGGTGGCCCAGGTCCTCCGGATCCGTGATATCCAGGTCATAGACGCCGGGCGTCAGCTGGACCGAGTCGCCTCCTTCCCCGAGCGGGTTCGAGGCGAGGGGATCTTCGTCGTCGTCGCGGCTGTGCCCCGACCTGAATACGGAAAACCAGGCGCCGATCGGGCTGCCGTTGCGCAAGGCCTTCATCTTGAGGGTCCCACCGGAGAAGTCGGCGACTTTCTCGACCACCGTGCCGGGGCCGATTCGGATCCCGCTGAAGCTCTGGGCCGGATTTCCGGGATCCTCCATGTCCTTGATCTGCAGGTCATACACCCCCGGGGACAGCTTGACCGTTTCGCCGTCTTCCCCTATCGGGCTCGAGGCGACGGCCTCGTCCTGGGCCTGCCCGGAGGCAACCGCCGGGAAGACGTTCGAACCAGGCGGCGACGGGGCCGCCGTTGCGCTGGGCCTTGACCTTCAGGGTGCCGCCGGAGAAGTCCGCGATTCGCTCCAGCGTTTTGCCGGCCGCGACCTTGACTCCCGAGAAGGATACGACCGGGTTGCCGACGTCCTGGGTGTCCCTGATCTTGATGTCATATGTCCCGGAAACGAGCTTGAGCGTCTCCCCCTGGTCGCCGATGGGATTCGCGGCCAAGGGTCCCGTGGCCGAGGGTGCCCCGGCGGGGCGGACCTCGTACCAGGCGTCGACGGGCTGGCCGTTGCGCGTGGCCTTGAGGCTGAGCGCGCCTGCTGTCTGCTCCGTCTCCTCCAGGGCCCGTTGGGCGGCCGACGCGAATTCCTCGGCGTCCGTCGCGGCGAGATAGGAGCCCCCACCGGCTTGCGCCATGCAGGCCAGCTGCTCGGTCTCCCGGCCTGTGACCCCGAGCCCGATCACGTGCATGACAAAATGCAGGCCCGACGCCTTGAGCTCCTTCACCAGGGCGCAGGGGTCGCCTCCGCAGGTCTCCCCGCCGGCGCTGACGAGCACGATGGTCGTCGGCTCGGACCGGCCCCTGAGGCTCTCGGCGACCTTGCGCACCGACGCCGTGATCGGGGCCATGCCCTTGTGGTCGAGGGACAGGATCTTCTGGGCGAGCGCCTCTCGGTCGAGGGGGCCGAGGGGCGCGAGGGCTTCCACGTCGTTGCAGTCTGCCTTATGCCGGTGACCGTAGGCGACGAGGCCGATGTCGACGCCGCCGGGCAGGTCGCCGATCAAATCCGAGAGCACCTCCTTGGCGACGTCCATCTTTATTCGGCCCTCGATCTTGGCGCCCATACTCCCCGAAGCGTCGAGGATGAAAACGACGTTGCGGTTCCCCTCGGTCGCCGCCCAGGCGGGCGTTCCGGTCAGGCCTTGAGCGAGGAGGAGCAGCGCGGCGGCGAACGGCAAGAACCAGCGCGGGCAGCGGTTCGCGTGTGGGGACCGGGGCGGCATGGCTCCTCCGACTGCAGGGCGTAACACGGCCGAGGGCCCGACACCATGCGGTGGGAGGCGGGCATCGGCCGAGGGGCGCATTGTACCCTGGGCGTACCGCCTGTTCCCAAAGGCGCGGTAGTGGACGCAGGCCTCGATCGCCGCCACCCCGGCGGCAATGGCGACGAGGTACCGTTCCCGAACGGTCCGTCCCGGGTCTTGCCGGGCTTATTACAGGCAAGGATCCGGTCGTACTCATCGCCGCAGGCGATCCTGTGCGTCTGCTCGCCGGGTGATGATCGACAACAGCAGGCGTTTCGTATACAGCGCGTAGTGGTGGGTACGATGCGCGAGTGAGCTACCCCGCAGGCGGTTCAGCACGCGCGACAACATGCTCCCGCGTTGGGCACCCAACACCACCGGCACGGGCTCGTCGCCGCGCTCGGCCTGACCGGGCTGCACGCACAGGCTCCGCAGGCCCCCCGGTATGGACAGGTCGAGATGCTGGGCGCAGATGTCGTCGAGGGCCCCCGGGTCCGTCTCGTCCAACACCAGCTTACCCTCTTGGAGGCTGAGAGCGCGCCGCCGGCCCGACCGGTTAACATGAGCTGACGGGCCCGTCCCTCGGGTCTTGATTTAACGTCGCCCATCTCAGCCCGGAGCCTTCGATGCTGCGAGAGACCCCTCAACCCATCCGCCTCGCCGACTACCGTCCACCGCAATTCCTCATCGACCGGGTGGAGTTGCGGTTCCTGTTGGACGAACAGGAGACCCTGGTGCGCGCCCGACTCGATGTGCGCCGCAACCCGGCGGCCGAATCGGCTTCTGCGGACCTGCGCCTGCACGGGGAGAAGCTCGCGCTGCTGGAGCTGTGCCTGGACGGGCGGCCCCTGGAGGCAGAGGAATACCAGGTCGATGCCGAAGGCTTGAGGGTTCTGGGTGTCCCGGACACCTTCACCCTGGAGTCCGAGGTGCGCGTCCGGCCCCAGGAGAACACCGCCCTGGAGGGTCTCTACAAGGTCGGCGGCCTGTTCTGCACGCAGTGTGAGCCCGAGGGATTTCGCAGGATCACATGGTTCTTGGACCGTCCCGATGTCATGTCGCGCTTCACCACGACGATCGAGGCGGACCGCGCCCGCTATCCCGTGCTGCTCTCCAACGGCAACCCGGTGCAGCAGGGGGATCTCGCGGGCGGGCGGCACTTCGTGACCTGGGAGGACCCCTTTCCGAAGCCGACCTACCTGTTTGCCTTGATCGCGGGGGACCTGCGCTGGATCGAGGATCGCTTCGGCACCGCGTCGGGTCGGGAAGTCCCACTTCGTATCTACGTGGAGCCCGAGAACGTCGACAAGTGCGACCATGCCATGGCCTCGCTCAAGAGGGCGATGCGCTGGGACGAGGAGCGCTATGGTCGCGAGTACGATCTGGATATCTACATGATCGTCGCGGTCAACGACTTCAACATGGGCGCGATGGAGAACAAGGGGCTCAACGTCTTCAACGCCAAGTATGTGCTGGCTCGTCCGGAGACGGCCACAGATCGGGACTTCCAGGGCATCGAGCGGGTGATCGCCCACGAGTATTTCCACAACTGGACGGGCAACCGCATCACCTGCCGGGACTGGTTTCAGTTGAGCCTCAAGGAGGGCTTCACGGTCTTCCGCGACCAGGAGTTCTCCGCCGACATGGGCTCACGCGGGGTCGAGCGCATCGGACAAGTGCGCACCCTGCGCGCGCAGCAGTTTGCCGAAGACGCCGGTCCCATGGCCCATCCGGTGCGCCCGGATTCCTACATCGAGATCAACAATTTCTATACGTCCACGGTCTACGAGAAGGGCGCCGAGGTGGTGCGCATGCAGGCCCACCTGCTGGGCCCGGAGCTGTTCCGCGAGGCCACGGACCTGTATTTCGCTCGCCACGACGGGCAGGCCGTGACCACCGACGACTTCGTGCGCTGCATGGAGGCGGCGAGCGGGCGCGATCTCGGCCAGTTCCGGCTCTGGTACGAGCTGGCTGGCACTCCGGAGCTGCGCGTATCTGATGACTGGGACGAGGACGGAGGGCGCTATCGCCTGACCCTGCGCCAGCAGGTCCCGGACACGCCGGGCCAGCGGGATAAGCCGGCGATGCACATTCCCCTGGCTCTCGGGCTGGTCGGTCCCGACGGCAAGGACCTGCCGCCGAGGCTCGCCGGAGAGGACGCCGTGCCGTCGGCCACCCGGGTGCTGGAGCTTCGCGAGCGCGAGACGGTGATCGATTTCGTCGGCCTTCCGGCCCGTCCGGTTGCGTCGATCAATCGCGCCTTCGCTGCTCCCGTGAAGGTCCTTCTCGATCGTACCGATGAGGACCTGATGTTCCTCGAAGCCCAGGACGGCGACGATTTCAACCGCTGGGACGCGGCCCAGGAGCTCGCGCAGCGCGTCATCCTGCGCGGGGTGGCTGCCCGGGCAGAAGGGCGGGACTCCGAGGTCCCGGAAGGCTTTATCGCGGCGTTCCGCAAGACGCTGACCGATCCCAATGCCGACCCGGCGTTGGTTGCCGAGGTGCTCTCCCTGCCGGCGGAGTCCTACCTGGGCGATCAGATGGCGGTGGTGGACGTGGACGGCATCCACGCGGTGCGCGAGGGGCTCAAGCTGCGGATCTCCCAGGCGTTGCGGGAGGATCTGCTGCGGGTCCACCAGGCGGGCCGCGAGACCGGTCCCTACGATCTGGCGCCCGCTTCCATCGGTCGGCGGTCCCTCAAGAACCTGTGCCTGTCCTACCTGATGCGGCCCGACGACGCGGACGGCCGTGCGCTCTGTCTGGAGCAGTTCCATGCGGCGCACAACATGACCGATGTGATCGCCGCCCTCGGATTGCTCGTGGATTCCGACGCCCCGGAGCGTGAGGCGGCCCTGGGCGAATTCTACGAGCGTTGGCGCCAGGATCCCCTGGTGCTCGACAAGTGGTTCGCCATCCAGGCGTCCTCCAAGCACCGCGATACCCTCGAGCGAGTGAAGACGCTGATCGGCCACCCGGCCTTCTCGATCCGCAATCCCAATAAGGTGCGCAGCCTGATCGGCGCGTTCGCGGGGGGCAACCCGGCTCGCTTCCACGAGCCCTCGGGCGAGGGCTATGCTTTTCTCGCCGACCGGGTGTTGGAGCTCGATGCGCTCAACCCCCAGATCGCCTCTCGGATGCTGCGCACCATGGCCCGCTGGCGCCGCTACGACGAGGCGCGCCAGGCCCTGATGAGGGCGCAGCTCGAGCGCGTGCTCGGCACCGCCGGGGTGTCCAAGGACGTCTACGAGATCGCGGCCAAGAGCCTGGAGCGTTCCTGAAGACGCACCGAGGGCTCCGGCAGTTTCAGACTCCGCCTAGCACCAGGTCCTTGGTCAAGGCCTCTTTTCCGCGGCGCAGCTCCACACGGACGCGGTCACCCGGGCGGCGGTCGAGCAGGAGGGCCTTGATGTCGCCGGCGCTGCGCACGGGATGGCCGTTGACGGCGGTGATGAGGTCGCCTTCGTGCACCCCTGCGTTGGCGGCGCCGCTGTGCTCCAGGGCTTTGAGCACGCGTACGCCGCCTTTGGCTTTCTCAAGGTAGACGCCCATGAGCCCGGCCGGGGGAAGCTCCTCCGAGGGGGCGAGCAGCAGGAAGTCCGCGTCGCCCAGCTCGAACAGCCCCTCGGGCCGGCTGATCAGGATCGCGCTCTTGACCGGAATCCGCCGCGCGAGGCGGTTTGGGATGCCCGAGCGCCAGGCGACATGGCCGGTCCCGGCCAGGACCACCATGTGTCGACCGGGATGGGCGCGCAAGTAGTCCGCAGCGGTCTCCGCCATGCCCTCGTCCCACAGCAGCTGCACCTCCAGGAACCGATCGAAGCTGTGGCTCGGGGTGACAGGGTGCTCCTCGAATACCTCCTTGATGCGCTCCGTGTAGGCAGCGTCGTTTCGATCGATCTTGCGGGGCAGCATGGCTTTCTGGCTCGCGTCGAGAGCCTCGGGGCCCTGGGCGCCGACCTTGTGGGTGACCTCTTCGGGCAGATTCAGGGCTATCACGGGGATCCGGTGCTCGCGGGCGAAGCGCAGGATCGGGCGATAGAGACGGTAGTCGAAGCGCCAGCGGTCGAAGTATTGGGTGCGCTCGAGCATCTCGGTCTCGTCGATACGGCCAGCCACGTAATCATCCAGGGCGCCCTGGTAGGGACGCTGGAAGGCCTCCATGCCGATGGCCATGTCGGGCCAGCGCGCGGCCAGCGCCCGGATAACCGCGAGCTGATTGAGGTGATCGCCGTAGCGGTCGTGGCGCTCGCCGATGAAGACCACGTCGTCGCCGGCCATCTCCGCGACAATCGCGTCCAGCGATCGGGCATGCCTGAGGTCGAGGGCGCTCACGCCGGGGGCGGAGCCGGAGGTGCCCAGATCACCGGTGACAGCCTGCTGGGTCGAGCAGCCCGCCAGAAGTGCGACGGTGCACAGGCTGAGCAGTTTGAAGATGGGGTGACGGCGTATCATCGAGTGGACCCTCTCACGCGTACTCGCCCTCGGGCGGGGAGGACGCCGGACTCTAGGAGCCTGTCGACAGGCCCCCAGGCATCTTACCGGGCGTCGCACGTTCGCTGTCAGCTTTTTTCTGTTCCATGCCCCGTCGGCTCTCGTGGGTTTCAAGAAGGCCTCAGGCCGCGGGCCGGGAACCTCGAGACGAGGGGACGGATCGGATCTCAACGGGGATGTTCCGATCCTCTCACCGCCGTCCTCACCCGGTGGGAGAGGGAGAATCCCGGGGCGGCCCCGGGTTAGGGTCAATACCGTTAAATTAGCGTTGCGACGGGTCCCGGATAGTGCTCTCCCCTAACTCAACTGTCTTGGGGTTAGGGCAGAGCGATGGGCGTCGTCGGACTCCGTCTAATACACCGCTGGAGGAGCGTCATGGGTAGAGCCTTGTCCCGGCGGGCCTTTGCACCCTTGCTCTGGTGCCCGCTGGCGTTGCTCGGGTGTTTGGCGAGCGCAGCGGCGCAGGCACGCGAGACCCCCGTACACCACGCGCTCGAGGTGCGGCTGTATCCTGGCGCGCACCGCATCGAGGTCCGGGACCGCATCGGCCTGCCCGCGCCCGTTTCGGAGGTCCGGTTCTCGCTGCACGCCGGCCTCGAGGTCGGACTGGACGGACCCGGACAGCTCCAGGCGCTCGGTTCCGCCGCCGGTGCGGTGCCCCTCGCCGCTTATCGCGTCCGGTTCGAGCGCCCCCGGCGGGATCTCCTCCTGCACTATGCCGGCGAGATCGACCAGCCGCCGTCCGGCGGGGGCCCGGGTGGAGGCGGGCCGGGGCAGGACCCTCCCGGGCTCATCGACGGCGAAGGGGTGTTTCTGGCCCCCTATAGCGGTTGGTACCCGGATCTGCCGGATCGGCTGGTCAGCTTCGACCTGAGGGTGCGGCTGCCCGAGGGCTGGCACTCGGTGAGCGAGGGGCGTCGCACGCTCGCGGCCGACGGGGAGGAGGGCTGGATCGAGACCGCCCCCCAGGAGGGCATACACCTGATCGCGGCGCGCTTCACCGAGTACTCGAAGCCCGGTCCGCGTGCCGAGGCGATGGTCTTCCTGCGTCACCCGGATGCCGACCTCGCCAAGCGCTATCTGGATGCAACCATCAAGTACCTGGATTTCTACTCCTCTCTGATCGGGCCCTATCCATACGCCAAGTTCGCCTTGGTCGAGAACCGCTGGGAGACCGGCTACGGCATGCCCTCGTTTACACTGCTCGGCCCCACCGTGATCCGGCTGCCGTTCATCATCGATACGTCCTATCCCCACGAGATCCTGCACAACTGGTGGGGCAACGGGGTGTACGTCGACTACCGCGGCGGCAATTGGAGCGAGGGGCTCACGGCCTATCTGGCCGATCAGCTGCAGGCGCAGCAGCGGGGAGAAGGGGCAGTCTACCGACGCGATGCGCTGCGCAAGTACGCCGACTACGTGAGCCAGGCGCGCGACTTCCCGCTGAGCGAGTTCCGCATGCGCCACGGGGAGGCGAGTCAGGCGGTGGGCTATGACAAAGGGCTGATGTTCTTTCACATGCTGCGCAAGCGCCTCGGCGACCCGGTCTTCTTCGCGGCGTTACGCCGCTTCTACCGCGAGCACCGCTTCAGCGAGGCGGGCTTCGCCGATCTGCGCGCCGCGTTCGAGGCCGAAAGCGGTCAGGACCTCGCGACCGACTTCCGGCAGTGGGTGCAGCGTACCGGGGCGCCCCGCATCGAGCTCGCGGACCCTCCGAAGCCCGAAGGGGCCTCCGGCCACGGCCTCACCTTCACCCTGCGTCAGACCCAGGAGGAGGCGCCCTTCGAGGTTCGGGTCCCGGTGCACATCGAGCTGCGCGACACCGCTTCGCCGGTGGATCGGACGCTGGTCCTGAACGGTCGCGCGCAGACCTATCACCTCGAACTGCCGGGGAGGGCGCGGCGCCTCGAGGTGGACCCGGACTTCGATGTCTTCCGGCGCCTGCTGCCGGGCGAGGTGCCGGCCTCGGTGAGCAGCCTGCTGGGGGCCGAAGAGGTCTGGGCGGTCCTGCCCGAGGGGGTGTCCCCCGCGGTGCGCGAGGCCTATCGCGCCCTGGCCGGGGCCTGGACGCGAGGCCGCCAGCTGCATCTGGTCGACGATGCTGATCACGGGCAGATCCCCCCGGGGTCGGCGGTGTGGCTGTTCGGCTGGGAGAATCGCAGACTGCCGGAGCTGGTCGCCGCAGCCGGTGGGCACCTGAGCGATCTATCGGCGAACGGGCTCCGTCTCGATGGGCATCGGGTCGATCGCGGCGGGCATGCCCTGGTACTGACCCTGGACTCCGGCTCCGGCGGCGCCCTCGGCTGGGTCGGCCTCGACGATCCCGGGGCCGAGGCGGCCCTCGAGCGCAAAGTACCCCACTACGGCAAGTACACCTACCTGGTGTTCGAGGGCGCGGCGGACACCAATGTGCTCAAGGGCCAGTGGCCGGCGCGCGCTTCGCCGCTCAAAGCCGATCTTCCCTGATCGGACGCGCGTCAGAGCCAGAGCATGCAGCCGGTCTCGAAGCGGTGGGCGAGCAGCGGGTGTTGGGGGAATGCCCGGATCTGGTAGTACTCGAGGCCTGAGGGCGTGTAGCTCGGCCGCGGGTCGCACAGATCCACGTGATAAAGGGTCTCGCCTTCGTCGCCGGGTCCCAGGGCCGACAGGGGGAAATTGTGTGCGGGAATGAATTGGCCCAGCTCGTTCTCGGTGCCGACCACGCACTCCACCTGCACGTCCTCCGACTTCAGGCCGTTCAGATACAAGGCCACGGTGATCAGGAGTGGATCGCAAGCGTCGACGGCCTGCGGCGGCGGGCTGGTCAGCCGGATTCGCACCTTGCCCCAGTTGTCCGAGATCTTCTTGCGCCAGCGCGCGAGCTCCTTGGCACCTTCCGCGTCCTCCCGGGCGAGCAGCCGCCCATGCCGCGAGGCCGGACCGTAAAAATCGCGCAAGTAGTCGCTGGCCATTCGCATGCCGTTGTAGTGGGGGAGGATGGTCCGCATGGATGCCTTCGACTTGGCTATCCACGCCTGGGGGTCTCCATTCTCGTTGTGTGTGAAATACAGCGGGATCACCTGGTGCTCGAGGATGTCCAGTAGCTCGTTGGCCTCCTGATGGTCCCGGGTCTGGGGGTCGAGCTCCGGGTGGGGAATAATCGCCCAGCCGTTCTCGCCGTCGTAGGCCTCGCCCCACCAGCCGTCCAGGACGCTGAGGTTGATCGCGCCGTTGATGGCCGCCTTCATCCCCGAGGTGCCGCAGGCCTCCTTCGGGTACTCGGGCACGTTGAGCCACACGTCCACGCCCGGATACAGCGTGCGCGCGAGGGACAGGTTGTAGTCCTCCAGGATCAGGATCCGCCCTCGGAACTGCGGGCGCATGCTGATCTCGGCGATCTGGCGGATCATCTCCTTGCCGGGGTCGTCGTTGGGGTGGGCCTTGCCGGCGAAGATGAAAAGCACGGGCCGTTCCGGGTCGGTCACGAGGCGTGCCAGGCGCTCCAGATCCCTGAACAGCAAGGTCGCGCGCTTGTAGGTCGCAAATCGGCGGGCGAAGCCGATTACCAGCACATCGCGGTTGTGGCAGCTTAGGTTGCGGGTAATCTCGCGCAGGCAGGACTCGGGGCAGCCGCCGCGCTGCAGCTGAATCGTGGCGCGGGCGCGCACGTCTTCGAACATCTCGGTCTTGTGCACCTGACGGACGCTCTGATAGACGTGGTCCGGGATGTCGGCGATGAACCGGTGCCAAAAGTCCCGGTCGGTGAGCTTGGTGCGCCAGCCGCTTCCCATGTACATGTCGAAAAGGGCGACCCAGGACATCCCGAGGAAGGTGTCCACGTCGACCCCGTTGGTCACGTAGCCGATAGGGTTCTCCTCGGGCAGGATCTGGGGCCAGATGTAACATTCCATCTGGGACGCCACCTCGCCGTGGATGCGGCTCACCCCATTGTGGAAGCGCGAGCCGCGGAGGCTCAGCGAGGTCATGTTGAAGGCGTCGGCGTGCCGGGGGCTCGCCCCGAGGGCGAAGAACTGACGCTCCTCGACCCCGAGCTCGGCGATCAGGCCCGAGAAGCAGGCGCGCATCAGCCCGGTGGAGAAGATGTCGTGACCGGCGGGCACCGGCGTGTGGGTGGTGAAGACCGTGCTGGCGGCCACCAGCTCCAGGGCGGTGCCGAAATCCCGGCCCTGGGTGCATAGCTCGCGGCAGCGCTCCAGGATCTGGAAGCCGGCGTGTCCCTCGTTGATGTGCCAAACGGTCGGGCTCAGGCCCATGGCGCGCAGGGCGCGCACCCCTCCCAAGCCGAGCACGATCTCCTGCTTGATGCGCTCGTCGGAGCCGCCGCCGTAGAGCTTGTTGGTGATGTCGCGGTCTTCGGGACGGTTCTCGGGTAGATCGCTGTCCAGAAGAAAGAGGCGGATGTGCCCGGCCCGTGTCTCCCAGACCTTGAGTGCCACCGGGCGTCCCATGACCTCGACCCAGACGCGCACCTGCGTGCCCTGAGCATCGACCGCGGCCACTACGGGTAGGTCCTCGGGGTCGACATGGGGGTAGTGCGCGAGCTGGCGACCGTCGCACAGTATGCGCTGGGTGAAGTAGCCCTCCCGGTAGAGCAGCCCGACCCCTACGAAGGGCGCCCAGAGGTTGCTCATCGCCTTGCAGTAGTCCCCGGCCAGTATCCCCAGGCCGCCGGCGTAGATGGGCACGCTCTGATGGAATCCGAACTCGGCGGAGAAGTAGGCAATCAGGTCCTGGTCCTTGTCGAGGTTCGTCTCGACCTCGGTGAACGGCCTCTCCTGCATGTAGGTATCGTAGGCGGAGAGCACGCTGCGGTAGTCGGCGAGAAAGATGGGGTCGTGGGACGCATTCTCCAGCCGCTGCTGTCCGATGCGCCGCAGGAACACCTTTGGGTTGCTCCGGCAGGCATTCCATGTGCCTTCGTCGAGATAGCGGAACAGCCTTCGCACCCCGCGATTCCAGCTGTAGTACAGGTCGTTCGCCAGCTCCTCGAGGCGCTTGAGGCGCTCGGGGATTTGGGGTCGGATCTCGACTTGGAAATGGGTTCCGGGCATGGATGCCTCGCTCTTGCTCTGGTGGTTGCGTAGGGGCCGGGGAGATGGATGTAGCGCCGGCTTCCCGTGTTGTTGTTCTGGCTCCGACAGTGCCAAGTTATCGTTTTGATTTCAGGAGTGCAATTGCCAGGGCAGCACCTTGTTGATGCAGGAGTAATCCTCGACAAAGCCCAGGCGGATACTGCGTTTGCTGCGCTGCACGGTGAGAGAGAGCACCGGCTCTCGCACGCGGTGAATGCCGTCGTAGAACATCCGGCCCGGGCGCTTGCCGATCTGCTCGAAAGCGACGCTGACCACCGCAAGGTCGGAGAGGATCAGCGATTCGACCGGAGACTTGTCGATCACGGCCGACATGGGGGTCACCTGGATCACCGGCACGCTCGGGCAGATGGGCTTGCCGCGCAGGGCCAGGTTGTAGCCGGTCGATCCCTGGGGCGTGGAGAACAGGATACCGTCCCCGATCAGCAGCGGGGGCTGGGGCATCCCATCCACGGTGATGCGCATTCGCAGCGTTTGGGCCGTGCAGCGCTCCACCCAGATGTCGTTGAAGCCGTAGACGAGCACCTCCTCGTTGGCCGTGCGGGCGCGGCCCTCCAGCATCCACATGGCCCGGAACTGGACCAGTGGCAGGCGGGGGTAGAAGGCGTCCGGGTCGGGGGTGTTGTTCATCAGGTAGCCGCGGGTTCCGGCGTTGATACCGATGAAGGGCTTTTCCAGGTCCATATGGGTCTGGATTGAATGGAGCATGACGCCGTCGCCGCCGAATACCACCAGGGCATCGGCCAAAGCCGGATCCGCGACGGTGTCGGCAATGTCGCGGAAGCCACGGCCGTGGTCCCCGTCATCGGTACCGTCGATTACGAAGTAGCGCATACGAAAATCCGGTGTCTCGGGGGCGATCATGGGTCAAGGTCGGCGCAGCGCGGCTGGCCGGATCGTTTCGTGTCTCACCGCATACGGGCAAATGGCAACATTTACAGGTTGATATTCGCCCGGCGCGCCGGCATTGTGGCCGCCTCGGCAGGCTAGAGTATTGGTGTACGGCCATGAAGTGTCTACTGCTGGTTGCTCACGGGAGTCGTCGCTCGGCCTCCAACGAGGAGGTTCGGAAGCTCGCGACCAAGCTGTCGGCCCGGGCGGCCGGCAGCTTCGACGAGGTGAGCTGCGCCTTTCTCGAGATCGCCCAGCCCTCCGTCCAAGAGGGCATTCAGCGGCTCATCGATCGCGGGGCCCACGAGGTCGTCGTGCTGCCCTATTTTCTCTCGGCCGGTCGGCACGTGGCGGAGGACATCCCGCGGGAGGTGCGGGCCAAGCAGGCCGAGCACCCCGGCGTTGCGGTGCGCATCGCCCCTTATCTCGGGGCGGCGGAGTCTGTGCCCGAGCTGCTGCTGGCGCTGGCCGCAGGTTGACCCGCCGGCGCTGAGGTCGTCGGCATAGCCTGGCAGGGCGCGCCCGTCGCGTTGACCGACGCGGGTTTGCCCCGCCAACGCGGGCGGCTTACCATGGCCGGACCCCACAGGGTCCGGGCCTGCGCAGGCCGGGCTTATCGAGCCTCCGCCATGGATTTCTATCGATTTTCGACCGCCGACGATCCGATTGCCCTGGAGCACCGGATGGCGGAGGTATTCCGCCTCAAGGTCCAGCCCGAGCGCGGTATCCGAGGGCACTTTCTGGACAGCTTCGATTGGCGCCTCTACGGCAGTGGCCGAGTTCTCGAGGAGGAGGGGAGCGGGCGTCGGCACCGTCTGACCTTGAGGTCGCTGGGCTCGGCCGCTCCCCTGCGGGTCGTGCAGAGGGCGGCGCTCCCGCGCTTTGCCGCGGATCTGGCGGAGGGCGATCCTCTGCGGGCCGATATCGGGGAATCCCTCGAGATCCGAGCCTTGCTCCCCTGGATTCGGCTCTCGGGCCGCCGTAAGACCATCAGCATCCTCGACGAGGAAGGCAAGAGGGTATTGCGGGTCGATATCGAGCGCCTGCGAGCCCGGTCGGGCGATGGCCGCAAAGACGTGGTGCTCGGCGATTGGCTGCGCCTGGCCCCCGTGCGCGGCTATGAAGACTGGCTGGAGCGGGTCGAGAGCCTCCTGGTCGAGGTCCTGGAGAGCCATCCGGAGCCGCTGGACCCGCTACTTGCGGCCGCCGCGGCGTTGGACCTGAGCCCGGGCGTCTATTCTTCAAAGCTCGACTTCCGGCTCGATCCGCAGGAGCGTGCCGAGGCTGCCGTCAAACGCATCTGTCTGGGTCTGCTGGAGACCCTGGAGGTGAACGTCGCCGGCGCCCGGGCGGATCTCGACAGCGAGTTTCTGCACGACCTGCGGGTCGCCACCCGGCGCACCCGTTCCCTGTTGACCCAGGTCAAGGGGGTGATAGAGCCGGAGATCGCGGAGCGCTTCAAGGATGCCTTCGCCTGGGTGCAGAAGATCACCGGACCGACCCGCGATATGGACGTCTATCTGCTTGCGTATCCCGGTTATCTGAAGAGTCTTCCGGAGCCGGTGTGCGCGGATCTGGCGCCGCTGCGCAACTTTCTGCACAGCCACCAGCGCCGTGAGAGCAAACGCCTGGCGAGGCAGCTGGGATCGCGGCGCTTCCGCAATCTGCTCTTGGAGTGGCGCTCGATCCTGGAGGGACCGCTCGGCGAGCCGCCGACCGCGGTAAATGCGCCGACGCCGATCGGCGAGCTGGCCGGCGCGCGCATCTGGAGGATGTACCGACGCGTGCGCCGCGAAGGTCGCGCGATCGGGGCGGATTCTCCGGCCGCGCAGCTGCACGAGCTGCGCAAGAGCTGCAAGAAGCTGCGCTATCTGATCGAGTTCTTCCGCGGCCTTTACCCTCCGGAGGAGGTCGGCGCGCTAGTCTTCCTTCTGAAGGGCCTCCTCGACACGCTCGGGGCGTTCCAAGACTGCCAGGTCCAGGCCCAGCAACTGCGCGCCTATGCCGAGCAGATGGTCGCCGAGGGCCCGGTGCCGCCCGCGACCCTGCTCGCGATGGGCATGTTGGTCGCGGGTCTACGGCGGCGTCAGGCCGAGGCCCGGGAGGAGCTCGCCCAGCGCTTCTCGGAGGTGGACGGGGCCGAAGGGCGTCAGCGGTTCGAGGCTCTGTTCGCGCCCGCGGCTCCTGCCGGGGCGCACCCATGAAGATCCTCGCCGCCTACAACATCAAAGGCGGCGTCGGCAAGACCGCGACGGCGGTCAACCTTGCCTATCTCTATGCCGGGGCCGGCCTGCGGACCTTGGTTTGGGACCTCGATCCCCAGGGCGCGGCGAGCTTCTACTTCCGCGTCAAGCCGAAGATAAAGGGCGGCGGCGAGAAGATGGTGCAGGGCAAACGCGAGCTCGACGAGCTGGTCAAAGGGACGGACTTCGACAACCTCGACCTGCTCCCCGCGGACTTCTCATACCGGCACATGGATCTGGTGCTCGGTGAGGCGAAGAAGCCCACCCTGCGCTTGCTCAAGCTGCTCAGGCCGCTGTCGGAATCCTACGATCGAGTGATCCTGGATTGTCCGCCCAGCATCTCGCTGGTCTCCGAGAACGTATTCCGAGCGGCGGATGCGCTGGTCGTGCCGATGATCCCGACCACGCTGTCCGTGCGGACCCTGCAGCAGCTTGTGGAGTTTCTGCGTGGCCACGATCTCTCCTATGTCCCGGTGCTGGCGTTCTTCTCGATGGTGGATCGGCGCAAGCGGTTGCACTTGGAGACGCTCGCCGCCCTCCCCGTGGAGGGCGTACGGCCCCTCGGGGCCTATATCCCTTATGCCAGCGCGGTCGAGCAGATGGGCGTGCACCGCGCTCCCCTGGCAACCTTTGCGCCGGGCAGCGCGGCCGCGCTCGCCTATGAGCAGCTACTGCGGGAGATCGAGACGGCGCTTTAGCCGTCTGCTGCGGCGCACCAGGCTCGCGGCCAGCCGGTGGGCTCAGTGCGGGCTGGGCGCGCGGGACGCCGTCGAAGGCTCAGCCTCGGCCTTGCCCTGCTCCGGCTTGATACGCAAAAGGCGCTCACTCATGGGCAGCAGCTTTCGGGCCAGCGCCGGATCGTAGGGTATGTCCAGGTCATCCACGAGCTGTTTGCTCCTTCTGTCGGCCACCAGGATGGCCCGCTGGTAGCGTCCGACGTAGGGCAGGAACACCAGATCGGACGTGGCTTTTCCAAGCTTGGCGAGGAGGTGGTCGAGCGCACGTTGCCACGCCGGGTGTCCCGCGACATACCGCTCGATGTCCAGGGAGTCATCGATGACATGGCTCCACTCGGCCTCGAGCGGACGGTAGTGCGAGACGAGCAAGTACTCGCTCGAGCCGCTCGCTCGCGTCTTCTGCAGCAGGTTGGTGAAATCGATGGGGTCCTCGGGCAGATCGACGTAGACCTTGGTCAGAGACTCTCCGACCCATCGGGCACGGAGCTTACCGTCAGGGTCGATGGCGGAGAGCTGGGCTGCCGAGATGGATCGGAAGCTCTCGTCCGCAAACACCAGCAGCACCGGACGGGTGCTGTGAAGGGTCCATACGCCCCAAGCCAGGGCTACCGCCTGGAACAGGATGATCAGGGTCATGTCCAGCTTGAGCCCTGGCTTGCCCGGCTTGAACAGGACGAGGGTCAGCAGCGGGCCGAGCACGACGTCGACGAGGGCCACGATGCGCAGTCCCTTCCAGCCCCCTTCCAGCGCGAAGATCGGGCTCGGATACCAGATCAGGGTGAGTAGGCCCAATAGTGCGAAGAAGATGACAACGCTGGTTGCCAGGTGCATACCGAATGCCTGTCGACGGCTGATAGGGCTACCAATCGGTCCGGGCATGCTCGCCGCCTCGAGGTGTTGCACGCGGTACGCCCCTGAGACGCTGACGACGGGGCGGTGGTTCCTGACGGGCTATCGAGCCCTGCTGCAGGGCCCCGCAAATCCCAGCTCGCGGGTTGGCCTCCGAAGATCTCACAGCGGGGGATTCTAACCAAAACAGAAGGCAGGGCCATAGGCGCGGGCCGGGCAACGGGCGAGTGCCGGTCCGGTCGCCCGGCCGACGGGATGTCGGCCCCCGAGGTCTGGGCGCCGGCTCAGTGGAGGGCCACGGCGAGACCGTCGTCCTGATTGGTCGGGTGATAATGCTTGATCTTGCGCTTGATGTTGCGCTGCACCACGATCCCCAACACCTTCCAGTCCAGCCCGTCGAGGACGATCTCGGGGTAGAGATCGTTGAGGGCCACCAGCTTTTCGGTGCCATCGGCCTCGCGCAGGTAGCGCCGAAACCAGCGCACGCCCTCGACCTCGGCGAACACGTAAGCGCCGCTGTAGCAGGCATTTGCGGGCGAGATGATCACGATGCAGCGGTCCGGGAACTCCGGCTCCATGCTGTCGCCCAGGACCTGGGCCGCATAGTTCTCGTGCAGGCTGCAATGGTCGGCGGTGTCTTTGGCGGTGTCTTCGGCCATCAAAGCTAACCCGGTCGTCGAGAAGGGATTGGCCGCGGCGCGGCCTGGGCAATTCAGATAGAATCCGCGGGTCGCGAATTCAATGGTTTCCGCACCCGGTGTGCGGACTATAGCATGAAGCTATCTCATGATTTCCCGCGAGCCGCATTGCCCTCCGAGACGCGTGCCCGCAAGGCGCAGCGCGCCGCATACCGGCAAGTGCCGCAACGCTGCGGGAGCGCATTTCGGACGCAACCCCTGGGGGCCGGGTGGCCTTCCCCCAGAGCTCTATTGCGATTCGCTCCTGTAGTGACGGGTACGCCGCGCTCACCACGCCGCGCCCTGGGCCAAAATCGCCGCGGGCGCGGCCGCGTCCGAATATGAGATAGGCACATGTATCACGCGGCCCACACCGAAAAGGCCCACGGCGATCGCCGGGACCTGCACAATCTGCGCTCCCTGCTGCCCTTTCTCTGGGACTATCGCGGCCGCGCGCTGGTGGCCCTGAGCACGCTGGTGCTTGCCAAGATCGCCAATGTCGGGGTACCGCTGGTCCTGAAACAGATCGTCGATGCCCTGGAGCACGGCGAGCGGGCGGCGCTCGCACTGCCGGTTGTCCTGCTGGTGGGCTACGGATCGCTGAAGCTGACCAGCTCGCTGTTCAACGAGCTGCGCGATGCGGTCTTCGCCCGGGTGCGTTACCACGCGATGCGGCGTTTATCGACGCAGGTGCTGCGCCATCTCCATGACCTGTCCCTGCGCTACCACCTGGAGCGCCAGATCGGGGCCGTCAGCCGGGATCTGCAGCGCGGCACGGCCTCGGTGAGCGCGCTGCTCAACTACATGGTCTTCAGCATCCTGCCGATGCTGGTGGAGCTCGCGTTGGTCATCGCCGTGCTGGTCACTCAGTACGACTGGATATTCACCCTGGTGACGCTAGCCGCGATCGCGCTGTATGTGGCGTTCACCCTGGCGATCACGGAATGGCGGATGGAGTATCGCCACTCCATGAACCGGCTCGACTCCCAGTCCAATACCCAGGCCTTCGACTCGCTGCTCAACTACGAGACGGTGAAATACTTCGGCAACGAGCACTTGGAGCTGGAGCGCTATGACCGCACTCTCGGGCAGTGGGAGGAGGCCGCGGTCAAGAGCCAAACGTCGATGTCAGTGCTCAACTTCGGCCAGGGGGCGATCATCGCCTTAGGGGTCACGGGCATCATGTTCTTGGCCGCTCGGGGTGTGGTGCACGGCAGCATGCGTCTCGGTGATCTGGTGCTGGTGAACGCCTTTCTGCTTCAGCTGTTCATGCCGCTGGGCTTTCTAGGCATCGTGTACCGCCAGATCAAGTACTCGCTCGCGGACATGGATCTAGTGCTCAAGCTGCTCGAGCGCGAGCCCGAGGTGAGGGATCGGCCGGACGCGCGGGAGCTGCACTGCGAGGCCGGGCGTATCGAGTTTCGCCACGTGGACTTCGCCTATCAGGCCGAGCGGGCAATCCTGCAGGATGTCAGCTTCGTGGTCGAGCCGGGCCGTAAGGTCGCCGTGGTCGGCCACAGCGGCGCGGGCAAGTCCACGCTCGCGCGCCTGCTGTTCCGGTTCTATGACGTCACGGGCGGCGCGCTACTGATCGACGGGCAGGATGTACGCTCGCTCAGCCAGGACAGTCTGCGCGCGGCCATCGGGATCGTTCCCCAGGACACGGTTCTGTTCAACGAGACCATCTATTACAACCTGGCCTATGGGCGTCCCGGGGCGAGCCGTGAGGAGATCCATCGGGCGGCCGCCATGGCCCATATTCACGCCTTCATCGATTCCCTGCCTCAAGGCTACGAGACCCTGGTAGGGGAGCGCGGCCTGAAGCTCTCCGGGGGCGAGAAGCAACGGGTGGCCATCGCTCGGGCGATTCTGAAGCGACCGCGCATCCTGGTCTTCGACGAGGCGACCTCGTCGCTCGACACCGGGACCGAGCAGGCGATCCAGGAGACCCTGCGCGAGGTGGCCGAGCACCACACCACGCTGGTGATCGCCCACCGCCTCTCGACCGTCGTGGACGCAGACCTGGTCCTGGTGATGGAGCAGGGCAGGATCGCGGAGCGCGGGACCCACCGCCAGTTGATCGATCAGGGGGGCCGCTACGCTCGCATGTGGCGGCTCCAGCAGGAGGACGCGCGGGCCGCGGCCGAAGCGCGGGCTCGGGCCGAGGCGGCCGCGTGAAGGTCTTTCTGGTCGGTGGGGCCGTGCGCGATCACCTGCTCGGCCTGCCGGTGCGCGAGCGCGATTGGGTCGTGGTCGGGGCGACCGAGGCCCAGATGTTGGAGGCCGGATACGTCCAGGTACCGGCGGACTTCCCGGTCTATCGCCATCCCGAGACTGGCGAGGAATACGCCCTGGCGCGAGTCGAGACCAAGGCCGGACCGGGCCATCGGGGATTCGAGGTCGACGCCGGGCCGCACATCAGCCTCGTGCAGGACCTGCGGCGCAGGGATCTCACCATCAATGCCATGGCCGAGGAGCAGGGAGGCCGCCTGATCGACCCGTTTCACGGTCGAGCCGATCTGGATGCCGGCCTGCTCCGCCACGTCTCGCCCGCGTTCGAAGAAGACCCCCTGCGGGTGCTGCGGGTCGCCCGGTTCGCCGCGCGGCTGGGCCGCTGGGGTTTTCGGGTGGCCCACGCCACTCACCAATTGATGCGGCGCATGGCGGCCGGCGAGGACTTGCTGACCCTGGCGGCGGAGCGCGTCTGGCAGGAGATGGAGCAAGCGCTCGCCGCGGAGCAGCCCTGGCGTTTCGTGGAGGTGTTGCATCGCTGCGGCGCCCTGGGGCCTCTGGTGCCGGAGCTTGCCCAGCGGCTCGGCGCCCCGGCTGCCCATCAGGACCGACCCGATCCAGCGCCACTTGCCGCTCTCAAACGGGCCGCGACGCTGAGCGCCGACTCGCGGGTTCGCTTCGCGGCCTTGATGCACGATGCCGCCGCGGGGGACCCCAGGGCGCTCTGCCAGCGGCTGCGTGCGGGCCGCCAGTGCTGCGATCTGCTGGAGCTGACGGTCTTACGTGGGCCCCAGGTCCGTGCAATCGCTACCGCCGGGCCGGCAGAAGCCGTCAACCTGCTCGAGGCAACGCGGGCGCTGCAGAGTCCGGACACCTGGGTGCGGCTGCTCCGGACCGCCGCGGCCCTGTGGCCGGAGGCGGTGGCGCCGATCCAGGGCCGTCTCGAGCAGGCACGTCTGGCCGCCGCGGCGGCGCGGGTCGGCGATCTGCGGGAGAGCGGATTGCGCGGGGCCGAGCTCGGCCGAGCGCTCACCCGGCGCCGCATCGAGGCGGTTGGAGCGGCCTGGCAGGTCGTTGAAGGGGGCGTGGAATAGGCATAAGTTGCCTCTTAATATGCTCAAACTGTCCCGTCCATCCCTATGACCCCCAGCCGACTCAAGCCGCCGTCACCTTAATGGCCGCCGCAGGAGACCTTGGTCGTGGGCGCGTGCCCGCTCCGGTGCCAGCTCCGGACAGCGCGAGCGAGCGGCGCGGGCGCGTGGTGCGCATCGTCACGGCCGCCCGCCTGCCTTTGCCCGCGCTGGTGCTTGCCGCTAGCCTGATGTGCCTGGTGGTGCTGGCCGCACGCCTGCTCGCCGGGGCCGGGGACCCGGCGCAGCTGGGGGTGGCGATGCTGATGGCCGGCCTCACGGGGCTGACTGCTCTGGCCGTCGCCGGACACCGGCTGCGCCAGCGGCTGCTCTCCCCGTTGGTCTTGCTGGAGGACTCGGTGTCGAACGTCTGTCAGGGCGTGCCCGGGGCGGCCTCGACCTTGCCGACCGACGGTCATGGAGTGCTCGGCTCGGTCGCGCGCGACATCGTGAGCCTGAGCGAGGAGCTCACGGAGCTCTACGAGGAGATGGATCACCGCGTAGCCCGGCAGACCCGCCGTCTCGCTCAGAAGACCGCCTCGCTCAAGATCCTCTATGACGCTGCCATCAGCATCAACCAGGCCCAGAATCTGGAAGAGCTGCTGACCAGGTTTCTGCGAAACCTCAAAGAGATGGTCAATGGCCGGGCAGCCACAGTGCGACTGCGTATGCCGGACGGCCGCATGAGGCTGGTCGCCTGTATCGGCCTGGAGAACGAGCTTTCCTTGGAGGAGGACATCCTGCCGATCCGGCTTTGCCAGTGCGGCAAAGCGCTGTCTCCCGGGGACGTGCTCTGCGAGCAGGACGCGGATCAGTGCACCCGGCTGCAAGGCCGGCGCATGTTCGGTCGTGATGCGATCGAGGTCGTGGAAGTGCCTTTGGCCTATCACGACGACCTGCTCGGGCTGTACCAGATTTACGTGCCGAAGCCGGGGATCTCCGGGCGCGAGGACGTGATGGAGCTGCTGAGCACGATCGGGAGCCATCTGGGGGTGGCGGTCGCCAAGCAACGCTCCGATGCCGAGACGCGCCGGCTGTCCATCATCGAGGAGCGCACCGCCCTCGCCCATGAGCTGCATGACTCTCTGGCCCAGACCCTGGCGAGCCTGCGCTTTCAGGTGCGCATGCTCTGGGAGACCTTGGAGCAAGGCGGCTCGGTGCAGGATGCCTTGAACGAGACCTCGCGGATTCGCAATGGACTCGACGAGGCCCACACGGAGCTGCGTGAGCTGCTGAGCGGTTTCCGCATGCCGCTCGACCAGCGCGGGCTGATCCCCGCCCTCGAGAAGCTCGTGAGCCGTTTTCGCCAGGAGTCGGGACTGGCCGCGTTCTGCCAGTGCGATTGCCATCAGGTGATGCTGAGCGCTAGCGAAGAGATGCAGATGGTGCGCATCGTGCAGGAGGCCTTGGCGAATGTCCGCAAGCATGCCCGGGCCCACACCGTGCGGGTGCTGCTTCGGTGCAAGCCGTCGGGCGACTACATCCTGTTGGTCGAAGACGACGGGGAGGGGTTCGACGAGTCGGTGCCGCGGGGTCGGCCTGGCGAGCACATAGGGATGTCGATCATGGAGGAGCGGGCGCGGCGGCTGGGTGGGCGTCTGCGTATCGAGAGCGAGCCCGGCGAGGGTACCCGGGTAGAGCTTTGGTTCCGCCCGGGCGATCGCCTGGCCGATGCCCCGGTTGGAGGCACGCCTCGATGAGGGTGATGGTGATCGACGACCACGCGCTGTTTCGCGTCGGTCTGCAGGAGCTGCTGGAGCGGCGTGGCATCGACGTGGTCGCCGTGGTCGGGGATTGCCAGGAAGGGGTGCGCCTGGCGCAGGATCTGCGTCCGGATGTCGTTCTGCTCGATATGCGTATGCCCGAGATGACTGGCATTCAAGTCCTGAAGCGCCTTCGCGAGACCGTGCAATTCATGCCCGTCGCCATGTTGACCACGAGCCGCGAGGAAGGCGACCTCATCGAGTCTCTGCGGAGCGGGGCGCGCGGGTACCTGCTCAAGGACATGGAGCCCGACGAGCTGATCGACGCCCTGCGCCGCGTCGTCAGGGGCGAGACCGTGGTCGCCCAAGAGCTCACCCCAGCATTGGCCCGGGCAGTCCGGGGCGGCGATGGGCCGGCGCCCGCCTCGGATGTCTTCGCCGAGCTCACCCCTCGCGAACGGGAGATCCTGTGTCATCTGGCGGAGGGCCAGAGCAACAAGGTGATCGCGAGACATTTGGGGATCTCCGACGGTACGGTCAAGCTGCACGTCAAGGCGATCCTGCGCAAGCTCGATGTCCATTCCCGGGTGGAGGCCGCAGTCATCGCCGTGGAGAAGGGCGTTTGCTCGAAGGATTGAGAGCAGGGGGCCTGGGGGACGGGTGCCGCACGCTTCGGCGGGGCCCCGGACAGGTATTGGGAGACCAATCGGACACAAGCCAATGAAGAAGTTCCTCGAGCTGATCCGCGAGAGTCTTACCGATGTGCGCGAGATCATGCCCTGGGACGTCGAAGAGCGTCTCGCGGCGAACCCGGACCTGATGATCGTCGACGTGCGCGAGCCTTATGAATACCAGGCAATGCATATTCCGGGCTCCGTCAACGTGCCGCGCGGTATCCTGGAATCGGCCTGCGAATGGGACTACGAGGAGACCTTGCCCGAGCTGGTCAGGGCGCGCGACCGCGAGATCGTCGTGGTCTGCCGCTCGGGCTATCGGAGCGTGCTCGCCACCCATGCCATGCAGGTGTTGGGCTACTCGCAGGTGGTCTCCCTGAAGACCGGGCTACGGGGCTGGAATGACTACGAGCAGCCGTTGGTCGACGTGGATGGGGCAGCCGTCCAGATAGAACAGGCCGACGAGTATTTCACGCCGAAGCTGCGGGCCGACCAGCTTCGACCCAAGGCGTTGCCCCGCGGCTGACGGGCTTCGTCGATCTGCCGCGCACCCGCACGGTTTTTCGGGCCAGCTATCAGGGCTCCTTGCCGGGCTCTATCGGTGAGGTGGCCCCCTGGCTCGAGTGCTCCGGGGCCTTGTACCAGCTCAGCTTGTCCTGCAGCTCGACGACCTCACCGACGATGATCAGCGTCGGGGGCTTGGGCTGGGCCTGCTCGACGATGGATGGCAGGGTCCCGAGGCTACCGGTGAAGACGCGCTGCTGGTGCGTGGTGCCCTGTTGGACCAGGGCCGCCGGCATCGCGGGCGACACACCGTGGGCGATCAGCTGCCGGCAGATCTCCGGCAGGCCGTGCAGCCCCATGTAGAAAACGACTGTCTGGCGGGGCTGGGCGAGCTGCTGCCAGTTCAGGTTGATCGTGCCGTCCTGGAGATGGCCCGTCACGAAGGTCACGGACTGGGCGTAATCCCGGTGGGTGAGTGGGATACCGGCGTAGGCTGCGCAGCCTGAAGCGGCGGTTATGCCGGGCACCACTTGGAAGGGGACGCCTTCCTGGGAGAGGGTATCGATCTCCTCTCCGCCGCGTCCAAAGATGAACGGGTCCCCGCCCTTGAGGCGCAGCACCCGCTTGCCCTGCTTGGCCAGCCGCGCCAGCAGCCGGTTGATCTCCTCCTGACGCATGGCGTGGTTGTCGCGCTCCTTGCCCACATAGATGCGCTCGGCGTCGCGCCGGGTCATGTCGAGGATCGCCTTGGCGACCAGCCGGTCGTAGACCACTACGTCCGCCTGTTGCATCAGACGCAGGGCCCGGAACGTGAGCAGGTCCGGGTCACCGGGCCCACCACCGACCAGGTACACCTCGCCCAGGACCTCCGAGGGCCGCGCCTCGGCGAGCTCTTTCTGCAGCAGCACTTCGGCCTCCTGCATATGCCCGGAGAAGACGCGCTCGGCGACCGCGCCTTGCAGCACCCGGTCCCAGAAACGGCGGCGGTCCTGGGGGTCGGCGAAATGGCTCTTGACCTTGTCGCGATAGCCCCGTGCCAGCTCCGCGAGGCGGCCGTAGCCCGCCGGAATCAGCGACTCCAGGCGGGTCCGGATCAGGCGGGCGAGCACCGGCGAAGAGCCGCCGGTGGATACCGCGGCCACCACGGGGGAGCGATCGATGATGGATGGTACGATGAAGGTGCAGAGCTCGGGCTGGTCCACCACGTTGACCGGGATGCGCCTGGCGGCGGCCTCCGCGGCGACCGCTTGGTTGACCAATCGATCGTCAGTCGCGGCGACCGCGAGATGGCAGTCCTCCAAGTCGCTCGCCGCGAAGTCGCGGGGCACGTGGTCGATAGCGGCCCTATCGTGGAGCGCCATCAGATTTTGCACGAGCCGTGGGGCGACCACAGTCACGGCGGCTCCGGCGCGCTTGAGCAGGTTGACCTTGCGGGCGGCGATCTCGCCGCCGCCCACGACCACGCAACGCCTTCCCTTGACATTCAGAAAGATCGGAAGAAAGTCCACGGCCGTGCCTCGCGGGTTGGTTCGTCGGGGGCCTGGGGGACAAGGGGGCCGAGACATCTACCGCGTACCCTGTCGGGCGTTTGCCTGCCGCCCCAGGCTGAAGATTGAATAAATCTGTAGATTATAATATATTGTTTAGATTAATTTTTCTCGGCGTATCAGGGTGGTAGTCAAAGAGATCGAATCGTTTGAGCTGGCGACCCTGCTGGACAGCGGCGAGGGGGTCCATCTGCTCGATATTCGCAGCGATGCCGAGGTTGCCCAAGGCGTCTTGCCGGGGGCCGTGCACGTGCCCATGCACCTCCTTCCGGCGAGGATCTCGGACTACCCGTCGGATCGCGACCTGGTCCTTTATTGCCGTAGCGGAGCGCGCTCGTACCACGCCTGCGCATACCTGACCCAGCATGGTTTTGGCAACGTGGTCAACCTGCGGGGCGGGATCATGGCCTGGATGCGCCACGGATTGCCGATCGCTCTCCCCCCGGGCCGCTCGACTGGGATCTGAGAGGCCCGGGAGGTCCAGCTGCGGCTCCCCGCGATCTCGCTCTCTCAGTCCTTGCGCTCCGGCGAGAATTCGAATATAAGTACAGGCTGCTTTTCGCACAACAAACAAACATTCTGGAGGTCGCAAGATGGCTGATTATGATCAGGAGTTGGACGCGAGTGGCCTGAACTGTCCGCTGCCTATTCTGCGTGCGAAGAAGACACTCTCCGGCATGGAGTCCGGCAAGATCCTGCATGTTATTGCGACCGATCCGGGCTCGGTGAAGGACTTCGAAGCGTTCGCCAAGCAGACGGGGAACGCGTTGATGGAGTCGAAAGAACAGGGCGGAAAGTTCCATTTCTTGATCAAGAAGGCCTGAGCATCGGCCCTCCCCAGACCATACGCTTAAAGTCGGAGGAACGAGACATGTCCGCTGAGAAGAAGTTGGCCATTATCGCCACGAAAGGGTCGCTCGACTGGGCCTACCCGCCCTTCATACTGGCATCCACAGCGGCTGCTCTGGGTTACGAGACGCAGATCTTCTTCACGTTCTACGGTCTGCAGCTCTTACGCAAGAATCTGCACCTCGAGGTGACGCCCCTGGGCAACCCCGGCATGCCGATGCCGATGGCGATGGACAAGTGGTTCCCGGTGCTGCTCACCGCGCTGCCCGGCATGCAGAGCATGATGACCATGATGATGAAGAAGAAGATGAAGGCCAAGGGCGTGGCGAGCATCGAGGAGCTGCGCTCGCTGTGTCAGGAGGCCGAAGTCAAGCTGATTGCCTGTCAGATGACCGTCGATCTGTTCGACCTGGACACCTCGGAATTCATCGATGGCGTCGAGTATGGCGGTGCGGCGACCTTTTTCGAGTTTGCCGGCGAGACCGATATCTGCCTCTACATCTGAGCCGCCCTGGCGCCCGAGCGGCACTGTAGCAGAGAAGCCGCCCTACGGGGCGGTCTTGCTTTTCCCCCTGCCCACACATCCATCCTCTTCGCCGAGCGTCACCGCGACAGAAGGCGGGGGAGAATGCCCGAGCTCCTCACCGGGGTTTGTCGCGCGGCGGCCGAGATGCCCCGGGCGCCAGATGCGCGAGCGCTCTGGAGTCCTGGGCGGTATAGAGCACCAAGGCCGAGCGCAACGCGGTAGACGCAGGTAGAGCAGGTAGCGCAGCAGACCGTCGGTCGGGATAGCCCTTTACAGGAACCGCCACCGCAGCTGGGCGCTCAGGATATCCACCCTGGCGTCATACCTTCCTCTGAGCAGCGACACCCCGAGCGGATCGACCCGATCGATCTTCGGATCCGGCACGAACAGATGGGCGTAGCCGACATCGAAGCCGAGCCTTTCGGAGTATTGGTATCCGAAACCGAGGGCCAGCCAGAACCGATTATTGTCGGGGATACGCGGCGTGCGCTCCTGGGGATTGGGGATCGGGGTCTGGTCCAGCGCGACCCCCGCCCGCCAGACCCAGCGGCCGCTCGGGCGGTACTCGGTTCCGAGAGAGTACCGCCAGGCGTCTTTCCAGTGGACGACCTCGGACCCCGTGGGCAGTATTCCGTCGAAGTGGAAGACCAGTGCCTGCAGGCAGCTCCAGTCCGTCCAGGTCAGGTCGGCCATCAGCGTCCAGCGGTCGTTGAGGGGGTGGACGACACTCAGCGAAGCCATCGCCGGCATCGAGGTGTCGGAGTGGGCGGGTACATTGTGCACCAGCCCCTTGGACGGGCCGGAGATCCATGGACCGCCGGGCAGGGTGACATCGGCCCTGCCTTCAACCTGGTAGTCGAGCCCTGATCGGTAGTGAGCTCCGATCCGGGTGCCGTCGTCGAGCTCCCACAGGGCGCCGACATTGTAGCCCCAGGCAGTGTCGTCGCCCTTGAGATGCAAGTTGGTATCGAGCCGGGCTGCCAGCGGCCGGCCCAGGATGGGGAGAATGCCGGCGATATCGACGCGGTTGGAAAGGTCCGCCTCGAGATATTGATAGTCGAGCCCGGCTCCGAGGCTCAGATGATCCGTCAGCCGCAGTGCGATGGATGGGTTGAGGTTGACCGTGGTGAGCTTCGAGTGATCGGCGTCGTAGCGCCCCATCCACCCGTTGCGATAATCCGTGCTCAGGCCAAAGGGGCTGTTGATCCCGATGCCCAGGGCAACGCGGTCGCCGACGGGGCGCGCGTAATAGAGACTCGGGACGGCGGACAGCACGCCGGCATCTCCACCTTCGTCATGGCCCAGACCCGTGCCGAACAGTCGGACCAGATCACGGGACCCTTGATCATGAAACACGGCGCTCGGATCGACGATGTGCAGTCCCACCACCGCTTCGGGGGAGCTTAGGCGGGCCATGCCGGCCGGGTTGAAGAACAGCGTGGTGGCGTCTTCAGCCAGGGCTGCGCCCCCCGCGTAGGCCCCGCCCATGGCGCTTACACTCTGCTCGATCAGGAAAAAGCCGGACGCGGGGCAGGACCCGGCCCAGAGCATTCCGGTGACGCAGATTCCCGCGGCACAGAGGTCCTGGGTCTTGTTTGCCTTGTCTCGTTTCACGGTCTCACCTCGTGCCGGCATGGGGAGCAATGGGCGTAGGCTCGTCGGTCAAACAGGCGTGAGACAATGACCGCCCTGGCTCGATTCGGCGGAAAATTTGTTCGCTATAATATAATCCTGTGTGGAAAGTAGCACTCGCTGAAGCAGGGTTTTTCGGGCTATGCCTTGTCGGGCCTGCGAGCGACAAGATTGCGGACCGAGGGTGGGGGGTGTTTGGATAACAACTCAATAGAGGTGGGCGATGAGAGAGCTGCGGTTTGGAACGGCGTTTCGAGGGTTCGTGTTTGTTGGCTTGATGTGTGTCGTGGCCCTGGTCGGCGCGGCGGACCGGATGAAGCCCTTTGTCCTGGGGTCGAACGCGCCAGGGGACTTCACCAACTCCATCGCGGAGGTCCGCGACGCCCTGAAAGGGGCCGGCTTCCAGGTGGCTGGAGAGTACAGCCCCTATGCAGACACCCATATCATCGTGGTCACCAATGGGGTTCTGCGGAAGCTTGCCGGTGAGCAGGATGGTGGCCCTTATCTGGCCGGCGAACGGGTGTCCGTCGTGCGACAGGGTCCGAAGATCCAGGTCGCCTATGCGAACCCTGCCTACCTTGCGGCCGCGTACCGCATCAACGGCGACGTCAGCTCGGTCACCGCCAAGCTGAAGGCCGCCCTCGGGGCACAGGAGGAGTTCGGAGCCCAGAAAGGGCTGACGGCATCGAAGCTCGCGCATTATCATTACACCTTCGGCATGGAATATTTCGATGATCAGATGACCCTGGCCAAGTATGGTGACCAGGCCCAGGCGGTGAGGGCTGTAGAGCGGGCCCTCGAT
The DNA here is from genome assembly GCA_963775335.1 of uncultured Gammaproteobacteria bacterium. Taxonomy (GTDB): domain Bacteria; phylum Pseudomonadota; class Gammaproteobacteria; order Chromatiales; family Chromatiaceae; genus CAVQCX01. The sequence continues at coordinate 272,737 of CAVZIJ010000002.1, read as the reverse complement.
GCGAAGAAGGGCGGTGCCTCGGCGGTCTACCGGATTGACTCGACGGATGGGAAGGTGAGTGTGTTCGGCGTGGCCCTGACAGATGGCTACAGTGGCGACCAGAAGATCATGTCGATCATCGATGTCGGCGACGAACTGAAGCAGGCCGCCCATCTGCCTTACGAGATGGTGGTGCGTGATGGTGAGGTGAAGGCTCTGGCTCCTCGCTTTCGGATCGCCGTCGATTTTCCTGACCAGAAGATGATGGGCGAGCACAGCTTCATGAGCATCATGGACAGCCCCCAAGCGATCGAGAAGGCGCTGACGCTGGCGGCGGGAGGCAGCTGGTCGGAGAAGCCGAGCTCACGCGGCGGCTTCAATTTCTGACGCAGGGGTCTGTCATCCCGGGGCACCGCGGGGTGGGGGCAGGCGGTCGAGACGGCTGTCCGCCGCCCGGCGTGACGGGGCTGGCTGAGGGCCCCGCTCTCCCGATCCCTGTGCTGTCGATTGCCGCGCCCCCGCGGCTCATCGATCCCAGGTCCTGGGCGTTGCGGTGAGCAGCGCCGAGGCTCCCGCTCAAGGCCAAGTCTCCCATCAACGCGCCGATCGGCGACGGGCGAGCCGGCTCAGTTGGGCTTAATCTCGCCCTTGTGTATCATATAAGTTCTTTTTATCGCTCCCCTAGCGAAGGGAACCGGATGGCCGATCGAAGACTCCAGGTATTTCACACGGTGGCCCGGTTGCTCAGCTTCACCAAGGCCGCCGAGACCCTTCACATGACCCAGCCTGCCGTGACCTTCCAGGTTCGGCAGCTGGAAGAGCATTTCAATACCCGCCTGTTTGATCGGACGCATAACCGCATCAATCTGACCGAGGCCGGTTCGAGGGCATATGAGTACGCCGACAAGATATTCGAGCTGTACCAGGAAATGGAGAGCTCGATCCGAGAGATGACGGGAGAGATTCGCGGGGCACTGACCATCGGCGCCAGCACGACCATTGCCGAGTACATGCTCCCGACCCTGCTCGGTGATTTCAAGGCCAAGTATCCCGAGGTGGAGATTCACCTCAAGGTCTCTAACACCGACGGGATTGTCTCCATGGTGGAGAACAACACCATCGACCTGGGAGTGGTCGAGGCCCCGGTCGCCAACAAGAACCTGGTGGTGGAGGTGTGTCGCATGGACCAGCTGGTTGCCATCCTCCCGCCGCGCCACCCGCTGGCCGGGCGGTCGAGCCTTGCCCTGCCGGAGCTCGTCGGCTACCCGTTCATCTGTCGCGAGGAGGGTTCGGGTACCCGCGAGGTGATCACCGAGTACCTCGGAAGTTTGGATGGATGCAGCGAGGCTCTGAACATATCGATGGAGCTCGGTAGCCCGGAGGCTGTGAAGGGAGCCGTCGAGGCCGGAATGGGGGTTTCGGTGGTGTCTCGAGCCACCATTCAGAAGGAGCTCAAGCTTGGAACCCTGGCCGCGGTGAATCTGGAGCCGACGCTTCAGCGGCCGTTTTCGTTCGTGCATCAGAAGCAGAAGTTCCGGTTACGGGTCATGGAGGAGCTGCTCGAATTCGCGCGGGCGTATTGCAAGAGCCACGAGTCCGACGGAGCAGCCTAGCTTGCTCGACCTGCGAAGCCGACTGCCCGCCGATCAGCGCAGGCTCCTCAAGCTGTTTGGGCGCCTTGGCGAGTCCGATCGCGCAACGCTAATCGCTTTCGCAGAATTTCTCGCCGGCCGCAAGGACGTCGCGCCGAGTCAGTTATCGGATCGTCGTGCCGTGCCCGACCCGATTCCGCGGCCCGCCGAGGAGTCCGTCGTCGCGGCGATCAAACGACTGTCCCAGAGCTACTTCATGCTCGACCGCGAGGCGATGCTGAGCGAGACTTCGGCGCTGATGGGGGCGCACGTGATGCAGGGCCGGCCCGCGGCCGACGTCATCGATGAGCTCGAAGAGCTTTTCGCGAGCCATTACCGCGGGCGGCAACCCGGGTCCGGGGACTGATGCCTGGTGGCTCGCCCATGCGGTTGCTCGCAGACTGGTTCAAGCTCAATTTCTCGGACCCGCAAGTGGTGCTGCTGGCGGTGCTGCTGGGACTGGGCTTCGCGGTGGTGCTTAGCATGGGCGACATGCTGGCCCCGGTCCTGGCGAGCATCGTCATCGCTTACCTGCTCGAGGGCTTGGTCAGGTTCCTGGAGCGCCACGGGATTCCGAGGCTGGTGGCGGTGGGCATCGTGTTTCTGGCCTTCCTGCTATTCGTGACGTTGATCCTGTTCGGGATGGTGCCCGCACTATCTCGCCAAGTGACACAGTTCTTTCAGCAGGTGCCCAACATTATCTCCGAGGGTCAGCGCCAGCTGATGCAGCTACCCCAACGTTATCCCGAGGCGGTGTCGCCCGAGCAGATCCAGGAGTTGATCGGGCGATTGCGCCAGGACGTGCTCGGCTACGGCCAGCAAGTGGTGTCCCTGTCCATCGCATCGGTGGTCAGCATCATTACGATTCTGGTGTATGTGATCCTGATGCCACTGCTGGTGTTCTTTTTTCTGAAGGACAAGGGGCAGATTCTGAGCTGGCTGGTGCAGTTTCTGCCCGACGACCGCGGGTTGGCCCAGCAGGTCTGGGCGGATGTCGACCGACAGCTCGGCAACTATGTGCGGGGCAAGTTCTGGGAGATCCTGATCGTCGGGTCCGTGACGTTCGCCGCCTTCAGGCTGTTTAGCCTCGAGTACGCCATGCTGTTGGCGGTGCTCGTGGGATTGTCGGTCATCATCCCGTTTGTCGGAGCGGCAGTAGTTACTGCACCCGTGCTGCTGATCGCCTGGTTCCAATGGGGATGGGGAGCGGACTTCATCTGGCTGGGAGTGACGTTTCTGGTGATTCAGGCGTTGGATGGCAATGTGCTCGTCCCCCTGATGTTCTCCGAGGTGGTGAACCTGCATCCTGTGGCGATCATCGTCGCGATCTTGGTCTTCGGCGGGTTCTGGGGGTTCTGGGGCGTGTTCTTCGCCATCCCGCTGGCGACCGTTGTGCAGGCGATCATCAGCGCTTGGCCAAAGCCCGGCAGGCCGGGCTCGGACAAGCGGATCGAAGGCCGGGCGGGCTGATCGCCGGTGGATCGGCCGACACTGGGCGGATCGGCGCCGGGGCGCTCGATGGAGGGTCCCGACGCCTGCGGCCAGATGCGGGCGTTATGCCGTCTTGGTGCTGATGCCGAACGGCAAATAGGCTGGACACCATCCGATCAGCGCCGTTGCCAACGGCACGATCCCGACGGCTCCCCACCAGCTCTCGGCCCAGAGCCCCCAACCGATAAGGGCTATTCCCGCCAGGATTTGGATGAGCTTGTCCGCACCATCTGCGTTCTGTTTCATCCGAAAAACAGCAGTTGGAACCGCCGAGACGCGAAGGACGCCAAGGCAGATGCGCACCAAATGTGAAAGCACTTGCTTCCCCCAGAGGGTGACACCGGTTTCGAGCAGATATCCTTGAAGCCCTTGGCGATCTTGGCGATCTTGGCGCCTTGGCGTTTCAAATGCTCTTTCTGGATTTATCAATTACCTCCGAAGCAAAGAAAGCTCCGGGCCTGGCTCGCTAGCGAGGCTGCAGGAGAGAGACGAGTACTCCGTCCGGAGCCGGTCTACGAGATCACGCCGAAATGCGTCTGTGCAGCGACTGACAAAGCGGAACGTTTGGCTGATCTGCGCTCTTAGGTCGGGGCGCTCAACCATCCGCGGCTCCCCGCAGGGTCACCGGACCTGTCTCCAGGTGGGCGGCTTCCCCGATCAGTCCGTGACGGATCCGATCGCATCGCCCGCCACGCCGGCGGGAGGCCGTACGGAGCGCCCGACCCACAAGTCCGCCCCGTAGGACGCTGAGCGCTTGTCGCCTTGGGGAACCCAGTCTTCGGCCATCATCACCAATGCCCCAGCGCGGTGCGCTGCTTCCACGAGGGGCGCCAGGGCTGCGGTACCCTTGCGGACTACCGTCACGTCGGCTTCCACGTATGGCGCTTCGAGGAAGGTCAGCAACCGTATGGCGGCCTCGCTGCCGGTGAACCGGGTGAGCGCCGTAGCGATGCCCATTTCCTTGAGCGTTCGCACCAGGCTGCGAATCGCCTTGGGGTCGGCGCCGATCTCGGCCAGAGAGAGCCCGAACACCAACCCGCTGCCCACCAGATGCCGAACGCGCAGCCCGTCACGGAGTGCCTGGAGCGACTCCGGCTCCATCATGGCTCGGGGCGAGACGCGAACCAACAGGGTTCGCTCGCCCGGACCTCGCGGGTCCTCGAGGAAAGCAATCGCACGGGCAACGGAGTAGCGATCCAGCGCGCCGATGAGGCCTGCTTCGGCGGCGATCCGGCGGACTTCTTGGGCGGGGATGGCCGGGGCTGCACCATCGGCGGGAACCAAAGGGGCCAGCTCGTAGCCCCGGGGGGTCTGGCCCTCGGGACCCGAGATCTGGCGTAGGCCGAGCTCGAGGCGCCCGGCTTTGATGGCTTCGCGGACCTGGGCAATCATGGCATCCCGGTTACGCGCCGTCGCCGGTGCTCCGGGTACGTCGGCCCCTGGCGTTGCTGCTCGCTCACCGGTCGGTGACGCGGCTCCCGGGGCCGTATCCCCCCGGTGTAGCGGCCAGAGCTTGGAGCTCGCCTTTAGTCGCAGGGGGCGGCCGTCGATCTCGAAAGGCGGTTCCGCAAGGGAGCGGACCATGCGGTCGACGACAGGCCGGATGCTTCCCCCCGTGGGTTGGCGCAGCAGCAGGGCGAAGCTGTTTTCCGCAGACCGGGTGGCGACCTCCCCGGGGTTAAGCTGGTTGGAGATGCGCTTTCCGACCATGGAGAGGAGATTGTCGAGAGCGCCGCCGCTCAGCTGGGTGCGCAAAGCGGGGAAATCGGCGATGTCGATATGCACCATGGCCGAGGGCGGGTCGCTGCCGGCGCTCCCCGAGAGCAGCGCGTCGATACACTCGAAAAAGCACTGTTTCGAACGTCAGGCCCGTTGCAGGATCTGTGCGTGGCTCTTCGGTCTCGCTCAGTCCGTCCTGTAGCTGTTGGGCTCGGCGAATCCGGTTGGTGACCGTGCCGATCAGGTGCTTGGGCCGGATGGGCTTTGCGATGAAGTCATCGGCTCCGACGCTGAGCGCCGTTTGTTGCTTCTCCGGATTCTGCTCCCCAGAGAGGTAGACGATCGGCAGGGTCAGGAGCCGTTTGTCCTGGCGAATGATGCGCGTGAGCTCGATGCCGCTGGCGTTCGGCATGTAGACGTCCATCAGCACCAGATCGGGCTTGAAGCGCTTGATCGCCCCCATGGTGTCGAGGGGCTCGGTGACCACCTCCGTCTCCATCCCGCCCTTGCGCAGGATCGTAGCGGCGAATTTGGCTTGGGACGGATCGTCTTCCACGACGAGCACTCGGTACGCCGCGCCGTTGCCCGCCGTCGCGAGTTGGGAGATGCGGCGCACCACCGATTCGGTATCCACGGGGGCCGTGTAATATGCATCGGCCCCCACGCGCATCGCGGCCAATCGGCGCTTGATGTCCGTCGAGGGCGAGACGAACACCAAGGGCAAGGGCCGGGGTACGGCGCCGGGCTTCTTCCGGATGCCTTCCAGCAGCGGCGTCGCCTGCGCCAGCAGACTGGCGTCGAGCACCAACGCGCTCGGCCACCCTCGATCCAGCTCCGCGCTGAGCTGTGCGACGTCGCGGAACATCACACAACGCCACTGGCTCGCTTCGAGCATCTTGTCCAGGCCGGGCACCAGATCGGCGCGGGCTAACAGGCAGTACACGGAGCCTTCCCGGGGGCTGTTCATCGCCTCAGCAGCCGGCGCAGCCTGAACGGCGGATTGGACCGCGGCGTCGAGCACCTGGATCAGCTCGGCGACCTCCCGGGCGCGCTCGAGGCTCGGTCGGTTGTCGTCGCCGCTGAAGGTGCTCAGGTAGATCTCTAGGGAAAAGGCGCTTTCGCTGATCTCTGTCAACCCCGCTCTGCCGGCGGTCTCCCCCAGTCCCTGCACCCTGCGAAAGAGCTGCTCGAAGCGCTTGCGGTCCCAGCTTCGCTGGCTCAAAGCGGCCCATTCATTCCTGATCGCTGTGATATGCTGCGGCACACGGTCAAGGAGCCCTTGGGCGCTGCGGCCTGGGTTTCTCAGTACGGAGTCGGGCTTTTCCATTGGCGATAGCCTGGGGTCCATGGGAGGCGGCTGCAGGTAGCCGCTGCTCCGGGTTCGCGCAATTCACTTTAACAATAACATAAGCTTGGCTGATTGGACCGGCGAGACGCCTGTGCAAGACCGTCCGCCCGATAAAATTTGCCGCCTGTCCGCGTTGGTGCCTGATGCCAACCGGGACGGCTCAACCGCGCTCATCCATGGGCTGAGCGCTGTCGCCCTTGTCGGGAGGGAGTGATGTGAGCGCCACCGAGCCGGTCCCAGGGCTGGAATCCGCCGGACGGCTTTCCAGCGGTGCCTCGGTTGTGTGCCGGGGGGCCTTCAGCGCGGGGGTCGCCACCCTGATCGCTGCAACCGCCATGCTGCTGCTGGGGCCACCCGAGTCACCCTGGGGATTTGAAGCCGTCGCCTTTTGGGCCGGGGGGGCGCTGCTCGCCGGCAGCGTGCAGCTCATGGTGGGGCTTGTGGAGCGCCGCCGCTGCGTCGAAGGTGAGCCCCCGGGATCGGTTTCTCTCACTCTGATCATTGCCTCGATGGTTCCGGCCGGCGCCATCTGGGGCAGCGCCTTGCTGTGGCACTCCCCCGCCTTTGCGTCTGCGTGGGCCGCGCTGGCGACCCTGGCCGCCGCCATCATGGGTGGGGCGATGGCCTTGTTGTCGGGGTTTCACGCCCCTGCCGGACGCGCGTACCTGGCGAGTCTTTGGCTTTTCTCCGTCGGCGCATGCTGGATGGAATGGGGCGCCGTCGGAAGCGCCCCGATAGGGCTGGTGGGCGGGTATCTGGCGGTTCTCACCCTGGCAAGTGTCACACTGGGTGCGATCCTCCGGCAGCTGCGCTTCGATCACGAGCAAACGCGGGAGATCGGCCGCCAAGCGGCTGACCTGCAGCAGCAACTGGACAAGGCGCGCCAGAAGCTCTTGCAGCAGACCGGGCAGCGGCAAGTGGTGGAAAGGGAGCTTTCCACGGCCAAGGAGCAGGCCGATACGGCCAACCTCGCCAAGAGCGAGTTCCTGGCCACCATGAGTCACGAGATCCGTACGCCCCTCAATGGGGTGGTTCCGCTGCTGGAGATGCTGCGGGACAGCGAGCTGAACCCGGAGCAGCGTCAGTACGTCAATACCGCCTTGGGGTCATCCCATCACTTGCTGCGCATCATCGATGACATCCTCGATTACTCCAAGATCGAGGCCGGCAAGATGGAGCTGGAGGCCATCGAGCTTAATCTCCAGGAGGTCGTGGAGTCCGTCACATTGCTGCTGACCAAGAGCGCCGAGCGTCGTGGTCTGAAGCTCGGCTACGTCATCAAGTCCGGGGTGCCCCGTCGAGTGCGCAGTGATCCGATCCGGATCCGCCAGATTCTCACCAATCTCGTGGGCAACGCCATCAAGTTCACGGAGCGTGGCGGGGTCCTGGTTGAGGTGTCCAAGCGCCGTTCGAGCCGGAAAGAGGTCGAGATCCAGTTCGCCGTCAAGGACACCGGCGCGGGTATGAGCAAGCAGACCGCCGAGAAGCTGTTCAGTTTCTTCACCCAGGCGGATGCGTCCACGACGCGGCGCCACGGCGGCACCGGGCTGGGCCTGGCCATCTGTAAGCGCCTTGCGGAGATGATGGGGGGAACCATCGGGGTCCAGTCAAAGATCGGCAAGGGGTCGGTATTCTGGTTCAACGTGCCGATGCGCCGTTCCATTACCGATGTGCCCTCCCGGCGCAAGAATCTCAAGGGTGCTCGGGTGGTCATCCTTGGGGTGGACGCCTACGAGTACCGAGAGCTGAGCCGGTTCTTCGACGAGTGGGAGATCGTCTACGATCGTGCCGACAACCCCATGGATGCCCTCGACAAGCTCAAATCCTCGGCCCGGCTCGGTGACTCCTGGGCCTACGAGCTGTTGGTTGTCAACGCCGAAGGGCTGGGCAGCGCGGCGCTCACCTTGCTCCAGCAGGTAAAGACCTCCGATGCGCTCGTCGACCTGCAGACCCTCGTCATCGAGGGTGAGGTTTCGCTGCGCTCGAAGATGGAGGAATTCGGCATCTCGGACCTGCTGCGCGCGCCCATCAACAAGGGCGAGCTCAAGGGCAAGCTGAACCGGCTGCTCGACGTGCAGGTCGAGACCAAGCCCGGTATTGGTCCGGACGCCCCCATGGCGATGCCCGTGATGCTCGACGAGGAGGCCTGGATTCAGGAGTCGACCCTCGGTGAGACGGTCCCGGCGGCGCCCCGGGGGCCGGCGGAGCGGGTCCAGTATGACGGGAGGGTCCTTTTGGCCGAGGACAATCCGGTCAATCTCAGTGTCGCCAAGAAGATGCTCGAGCGGCTCGGGCTGAGCTGCGAGGTCGCCGCTGACGGTCTGCAATCGCTTGCGGCAATCGAGCAAGAGCAGTTCGATCTGGTGTTCATGGATTGCCAGATGCCGCGGATGGACGGCTACGAGGCGACCCGCTCGCTGCGGATACGCGAAAGCATGCACAAGCTGCCTCGCCTGCCCGTGGTGGCTATGACCGCGAATGCAATGGCCGGAGACCGACAGAAGTGTCTGGATGCCGGGATGGATGATTACCTCTCCAAGCCCATCAATGCGCCAAAGATCCGGGCCATCCTCGATCAGTGGCTGGTCGGGCAACCTGTTGCTCGCCCGGATGTGGTCGAGCCAGAGGCCAGGGCCACGCCCGGGCCCCAGCAGGAAAGCCGCCTGGTGGAGGCGGGCTCGCCTATCGATCGCCAGATCGTCGAGGAGCTGCGCGAGGTGATGGAGGACGAGTTCGACGGGCTGCTCAGGACGTACTTGGACACTGCGCCGGGCCTCCTGGCCCAGCTCGAGCAGGCGGCCGCTATCCGAGCCGTCGACCAGATGATTCTGCCGGCCCACTCGCTCAAGTCGAGTAGTGCGAACGTGGGTGCCCTGCGCCTTTCAGCGCTTGCCAAAGACGTCGAGCACGCCGCGAAGCAAGGCGAGGCGGAGCGGGCGGTGACCGCCGCGCAAGAGGTACGGCCGGAATTCGAGCGCGCACAGACCGAGCTCAGGCGCATTTGCGAGGGCGCGGAGGCGTAGGACCGGTCCCGCCTGCGAGCGGTTCATCCCGGGCCGACCACCGGGCCCTCGGCTCGCTGCAGCCGCTCCGGTTGGCAGGATCGGGTGACAGCTTTTCCGATCCCCCTCACCTCGCGTCGCACGTGGAGATTTCCGGGCCCGCCGTGGGCGGTCAGAGCGCGTCGGATGCGAAGTCGGCCAGCCGGGAGCGCTCTCCCCGCAACAGGGTGATGTGACCGCTATGCGGCCAGCTCTTGAACCGGTCTACCGCATAGGTGAGACCGGAGGTGGTGTCGGTGAGGTAGGGGGTGTCGATCTGGGCCACGTTGCCCAGGCACACGACCTTGGTGCCCGGTCCGGCGCGGGTGATCAGAGTCTTCATCTGCTTGGGCGTCAGGTTCTGCGCCTCGTCCAGGATCAGGTATTTGTTGAGGAAGGTGCGGCCCCGCATGAAATTCAGGGAATGGATGCGGATGCGGCTGCGCAGCAGGTCGTCGGTCACTGCCCGCGCCCACTCGCTGGAGTCCGTGCGCGTGAGCACCTCGAGATTGTCCATCAGTGCGCCCATCCAAGGCGTCATCTTCTCCTCCTCCGTCCCGGGCAGGAACCCGATGTCCTCTCCCACGGGCACGGTGACCCGCGTCATGATGATCTCGCGGTAGCGATTCATGTCCAGTACCTGGGCCAGGCCGGCAGCGAGTGTCAGCAGCGTCTTGCCGGTGCCGGCGGCCCCCAGTAGGGACACGAAGTCGATCTCCGGGTCCATGAGCATGTTGAGGGCAAAGTTCTGCTCGCGGTTTCGGGCATTGATGCCCCAGACCGCATGATTGGCCATCCGGTAGTTGGTGACCAGCTCGATGACCGCACCCCGTGGGTCGACCCGCCGCACGATTGCCTCGAAGCCCTCGTCCTCTTCCAGGTGCAGGCATTGTCCGACGAACCAGTGGGCGACGTCCGGGCCGGCGATGCGATAGTAGGTCCGGCCCTGGTCCTTCCACGACTCCACGTCCGTGCTGTGCTCTCCCCAAAACCCGACGGGCAGGGTGCGCTGGCCGCTGTAGAGCAGGCTGACGTTGTCGAGGACTTGGTCGTTCTGGTAGTCCTCGGCGCGGATACCGACCACGGACGCCTTGATCCGCAGGTTGATGTCCTTGGAGACCAGGATCACCGTTCTGTGCGGATGCTCGTTCTGCAGGGCGAGTGCCGTGCCCAGGATGTTGTTGTCCGGCGAGCTGCCTGGCAGGCCCTGCGGGAGTAGCTGCGGCAGATGGCGGGTCTGGAAGAATAGTCGTCCCCGCTCGGCGGCGCCTTCCGCGCGACCGTTGGCGGGCGCAGGTAGCGGAAGGCCTGCATCGATGGTCGACTTGTCCGCGCCCGACATCATCTCGTCGAGATACCGGCTTGCCTGACGCACATTGCGGGCGACCTCGGAGGTGCCTTTCTTGTGGCGGTCGAGCTCTTCGAGCACGCCCATGGGAAGGAAGATGTCGTGCTCCTTGAATCGGAAGATCGAGGTGGGATCGTGCATCAACACGTTGGTGTCGAGAACGAACAATCGATCCTCCGAACGCTCTGCCTCTGGCATATGGATGTTCCGGCAAGCCTCTGATGATGGGTGGGTAGATCAGCCCGATTGCAGCGCCTTCACGGCGGCGAGCACCTCATCGACGTGGCCCTTGACCCTGACTCCGCGCCACTCGCGCCGAAGGACCCCGTCGCGATCCAGCAGGAAAGTGCTGCGCTCGATGCCGCGGACCTCCCTGCCGTACATTTTTTTCAGCTTGATGACGCCGAACAGGTTGCACAGGCCTTCGGTTGGGTCGGAAATCAGGTCGAACGGGAAGCCCTGCTTTGACCTGAAGCCCTCCTGGGCACGTAGGCTGTCGCGGGATGCCCCGAGGATCTCGGCGCCGCGGCTCCGGAATTGCTCGTAGGCGGCGGCGAAGTCGCGGCCCTCCTGGGTACAGCCGGGCGTGCTCGCTTTGGGGTAGAAGTAGAGAACCAGATGATTGCCGCGGAGCTCCGATAATCGTTTGGTCTGATCGCCCGTCAGGCTCAGCTCCGCGTCCGGCACGGTCTTGCCCAGCTCCACCCGGCTCATGTCAGGCTTCCTTCTTTCCCGGTTCGCTATCCGGCTCGGTCCGGCTATTGCTTGAGCGGCTCGAGCACCGCATCCAGATTCATCGAGTCGCAGAAATCCATGAATTCCTCGCGCAGGCTGGCGATATGCACGTCGGCGGGGATGCCGACCGTCATGTGGACCGAGAACATCGGCGTGCCGGTGTGGGCTGCGGCATATCCTGTCGTGGCCATGTCCTCGATGTTTATCGCGCGTTGGGAGAAGAAGCGCGCCAGGTTATGCACGATTCCCGGATGATCCAGGGAGACCACCTCGACCATGTACGGCATCAGGTTGCCGTGCGGCTCCCGCTCATGGGTGCGCTCCGAGATGATCGTCAGCTCCATCTGACGCTTGACTTCCGGCAGGGCGGCTTCGAGCTTCGCAAGGGTATTCCAGCTGCCTTCGACCATGAGCAGCATGGCGAACTCGCCTCCCAGGACCGTCATCCGGCTGTCGACGATGTTACAGCCGTCCTCCAGTATCCGGCGCGTCAGCTCATCGACGATGCCCGGCCGGTCCTTCCCCAGGGCCGAGATGACGAGATAGCTCTTCTTGCGGGGCGCTGCGGGGCTGGAGGTCATAGGTCTGTGCTCGCGGTCTCTGGTTGTGATCGGCACGGCGCGGGTCAGTGTAGCGCCCGGCCCGGACCCTTGTCTTGGGACTCAGTCGCCCTCGACCTGCACTGCGCGCAGCTGTTCGGCAGCCGCTTCCGGACTGATCGTGCTCACGAACAACCCAGACCCCAGCTCGAATCCGGTGGGGATGCTGGTCCTGGGGCAGATCTCGAGATGCCAGTGATAGCTCGGATCGCAGTCGGCATACTCGTCGCTATGGGGCTTGGAGTGCAGGAAAAAGTTGTACTGGGCCCCCCCGATGACGGCATCCAGCCGGGCCATCGTACGCTTGAGCACGCGGGCGAAACCCTCGATGCCTGCAGGGTGCGTCTTGAGAAAATCGCTCTCGTGGACGAGGGGCAGAATGTGCACCTCCCACTCGAAGCGCGACGCGAAGGGCTTGACCGCTATGAAGTGCTCTCCTCGCTCGACCACGTATTGTCCGACACTGATCCTGCGGCGGATCGCGCCGGAGCTGCGGTCGTAGATCGTCGCCTCGAAGGTGAGCGCCTCATCGATCAAGGAGCAGAAGACGCAGTGTCGGTGCTTCTTGTAGTAGGCTTGGCTGTGCGCGACTTCGTTCTGCACATTCTCGGGCACCACCGGCATGGCGATGATCTGGCTGTGTGTATGCGGGATGCTGGCCCCGGCCGCAGGGCCGAAGTTCTTGAACACCAGCACGTAGCGAAATCGCTCATCACCCGCGTAAAGCTCTCCCATCCGCTGTCGGTAGACCCTGAACAGCTCGGCGAGATGGTGGACCGACATCTCATGCAGGGCGATCCCGTGATGGGGATGATCGATGACCACCTCGTGGCGGCCGTAACCGTCTATCACCTGCTGGAGGCCGAACGTCAGGGGGCCGGTCTGGCGTTCTCCGCCCAGCACCGGGTAGAGATTCTCGACCAAGCGGATACGCCAGTCGGGGCCTTGGGGGAACGCGGCGATGGTCGGGGGCGTCTTGTCCTCGTTGCCCGGGCAGAACGGGCAGGTCTCGACCCGGGTCCTGGTGTCTCGCGCCACCTTTTCCTCGGTCTTGCGCGGGCGCATACCCCGGGCGGTGGCCACCAGGACCGATTCGGTGGGCACGATCGGGTTGATTCGGATCTCTCGGACGGGCTGAGATGCGTCAGACATGCTCTCTCCAGCGTGCTCTCGGGACGCCCCTGTGTAACGGAAATCCGACGGCCGAACAAGCGCGACGAGCAGCCGCGCGCGGCTAGTCTTCGCGCTTGTCAGCGTCGGAGAACGCAAGATAAAATCGTAAATTTATTGGATTTTCGGGGCTAAACGCATGTTCGAAGGCAGCCTGGTAGCGCTGGTTACTCCGATGACGGGGGACGGGGCGGTCGACGACGCCAGTCTTGCGCGGTTGGTCGAGTGGCACGTCGAGCAGGGCACCCGCGGGATCGTGGCGGTAGGCACCACGGGAGAGTCGGCGACCCTCGACGAAGAAGAGCACTGCCGGGTCATTCGCCGCGTTGTAGAGCTGGCGGCGGGGCGCATTCCGGTGATCGGCGGTACCGGCTCGAACTCCACGACCGAGGCCATCCAGTTGACTCGCTGTGCCAAGGAGGCCGGGGTGGACGCGTGTCTGCTCGTCACGCCCTACTACAACAAGCCGACCCAGGAGGGCCTCTATCTCCATCACCGCGCTGTGGCCGAAGCGGTCGATATACCCCAGGTTCTCTATAATGTGCCCGGCCGTACGGCTTGCGACATGCAGCCCGAGACGGTGGGACGCCTGGCCTCGGTCGAGAACATCGTGGGCATCAAGGACGCGACCGGTGACCTGAGCCGGCTCTCACGCATGAGGGAGCTTTGCGGCGAGGACTTCTGTATCCTAAGCGGCGATGATGCCACCGCTCGGCAGCTGATCCTGCTGGGCGGCCAGGGGGTCATCTCGGTGACCGCGAATGTGGCCCCGGGGCTGATGCAGCGTATGTGCCAGGCGGCCGTGGACGGCGATCGGGAGGCCGCTGCGGCCCTGGACGGCAAGCTGGCGGGCCTGCACAAGTCGCTGTTCGTCGAAGCCAACCCGATTCCCGTGAAGTGGGCGCTGGCGGAGATGGGTATGATCCCGGACGGTATCCGGCTGCCTCTGACCTGGCTGTCGGAGGGCTGCCGCGAAACGGTTCGCCAGGCTATGAAGCAGGCGGGCGCGATCTGACAGGGTGATTGAGGCGCCCCGGTGTTGCCGGGGATGTTTAACGGCGGGCGACGCGGCATGGCCGTGGCGGCGCGAGAAAATGACGGTATCTCACATGATCTCCAGAGCAACTCGATTCCTTCTGCCTGGCTTGCTGGTGCTCGGGTTGGTCGGCTGTAGCTGGCTGCCGAGCACGGACAAGATCCTTCCAGACCGCAAGGTCGAGTACAAGCGCGAGAGGGAGGCAGGGCGAAATCTGGAGATCCCGCCGGATCTGACCAAGGCGGGGGCCGAGGACAGCCTGGCCGCCGGGGTCGGCGGCGCCACTTACTCGCGGTTCCTCGATCAGCGCGAGCAAGCCACCCGCGCGGCCACCGGCAGCAAGGTGCTGCCGAAGGCCACCGGCGTGGAGATGCATCGGGATGGCGACCAGCGTTGGCTCGTGATCGGCGCCTCGCCCGAGGACGTGTGGTCGTCGGTCGTGGCATTCTGGCAGCAGAACGGCATTCTGCTTCGGGAGCAGGACCCGACTGCCGGGGTCATGCAGACCGCCTGGATCGAGAATCGCGCCGACATCAAGTCGGACTTCGTCACCGACAAGCTGCGCGGTTTCGTCGAAGGGCTTTATTCGGCCGCCACCAGGGACCAGTACCGCGTACGCCTGGAGCGTGGGCAGAAGCCGGGCACGACCGAGCTCTACCTGACCCAACGAGGTATGGAGGAGACCTTCGCCCAAGGTACGACCGGCGAGAAGCAGCAGGAGATCTGGGTCCCGCGCCCGACCGATCATGGTCTGGAAGCGATCATGCTGCAGCGCATCATGGCGTATCTGGGTGCCACCACGGACGAAGAGCGCCGGGCGGCAGCCGCTCCTGCACAGAAGGCAGTGAGTCACTCCCAGCTGACCCAGACCCGCGCCGGGACCACGCTCACCATCACCGAGGACTTCTCCCACGCCTGGCGTATGACCGGGGTGGCGTTGGACCGCGTGGGCTTCTCGGTCGAGGATCGCGATCGCTCCAAGGGTGTCTACTCCGTGCGCTACAGCGATCCGTTGGCGGACGAGAAGAACCAGGGCCTGCTGTCGAAGCTCGCCTTCTGGCGCGAGTCGAACAGGCTCGACAAACAGAACCAGTACCAGGTCAGCCTGCGACCCGAGGGGTCCAACACCGTCGTGGTGGTGCTCGACAAGAACGGCCAACGGACCAACTCGGAGACCGCCAAGCGCATCCTCACCCTGATCCACGAGCAGCTGCGCTGATCGGCGCGTGCGTTTCGCCTCCTTGGGCAGCGGCAGTCGCGGCAACGCGACTGTCGTGGAGGCGGGAGGTACGCGACTCCTACTGGATTGCGGGTTCCCTGCCCGGGAGGCGCAGCGGCGGCTGGGGGAGGTCGGGGTGGAGCCGGCGAGCCTCGCTGGCATTCTGGTTACCCACGAGCATGGTGATCACCTACGCGGGGTCGCAGCGCTTGCCCGCCGCTATGACCTCCCCGTCTGGCTGACCGCGGGCACGCTGCGCCACGGCGGCGGCTGTGGCCTCCCCGACCCCCATCCCTTCAGCGTCCACGAGGGCGCTTTTCGTATCGGCGATTTTCAGATCGATCCGTTTACCGTGCCGCACGACGCCCGGGAGCCGGTCCAGTTCTGCTTCCGGGCCGAGGGGCTGCGGCTGGGTATCCTGACTGATACCGGGAGCGTCACTCGCCATGTGGGCGAGGTTCTCCGGGGCTGCGACGCCCTCGTCCTGGAGTGCAACCATGATCCGGGCATGCTGAGCAGCGGCACTTATCCACCGGGGTTGCAGCAACGCGTCGCGGGCGCCCTCGGTCACCTGAGCAACGTTCAGGCCGCCGCGTTGCTCGCCCGAATCGAGCACTCGCGGCTGCGTCACCTGGTTGCTGCGCATCTCAGCGAGAAGAACAACCGCCCCGAGCTCGCCAGGGCCGCCCTGCTCGAAGCGGCGCCGAGCCTGGCGGATCGCCTGTCGCTGCTCGATCAGGATCGCGTGAGCCGCTGGTTCGAGCTGTAGGATTTCTCAGCGCTCCGACTGCGGCGCCGTCTCTGGCGCGCGTCTTGCGCCGCGACGACAAGGCGCCGAGGGCTGCGGTATCATGCCCCGCGTCGTCGTCTTCGCGAGCACAGGGTCTTGAAATGCTGACTCTCCGCGGTGCCCCCGCCCTCTCCGAATTCCGCTTGAAGAAGCTCGAGACTCGGCTGGAAGACGTGATCGGCAGGCCTGTGCGGGTGTACGCCGAGCACATGCATTTTGCGGAGATCGAGCAGGCCCTGGATGGGGCCGAGCAGCGGATTCTGGAACGGCTGCTGCGCTATGGGCCGAGTCTCGCCGAGCATGACCCCGCCGGCCACCTGCTGCTGGTGGTGCCCCGGCCGGGGACCATCTCGCCCTGGGCGTCCAAGGCGACGGACATCGCCCAGGTCTGCGGGCTGACCAAGATCGTGCGCATCGAGCGCGGTGTTGCCTACTATCTCGAACCGCACGGGGAGGACCTGCAAGGTCCGGACCTCGCCGGCGCTGCCCAGATACTGCACGACAGGATGACCCAGATCGTGCTGAACGACGCCGCCGACGCGGCCGCGCTGTTTATCCGCGCCGAGCCGCGCCCATTCCGCTGCGTGGACGTGCTGGAGGGCGGCCGCGATGCCCTGGTCGCGGCCAACGCAGATCTGGGGTTGGCACTCTCCGACGACGAGATCGACTATCTGGTCGAGAGCTTCGCCGGCCTGCTCCGCAATCCGACGGATGTCGAGCTCATGATGTTCGCCCAGGCGAACTCGGAGCACTGCCGGCACAAGATCTTCAACGCCGATTGGGTCATCGACGGCGTGCCCCAGACCCGCTCCCTGTTTTCGATGATCCGCAACACCACGGAGCGCTCTCCCCGGGATGTGCTCTCGGCGTACCACGACAATGCCGCGGTGCTGGCGGGTCCCCGCGCTCGGCGATTCTTCCCCGATCCTGGCTCCGGGATCTACGGCGAATCCGAGGAGCCGGTTCATTTGCTGATGAAGGTGGAGACCCACAATCACCCCACCGCCATCTCACCGGACCCCGGGGCGGCCACCGGCTCGGGTGGCGAGATCCGTGACGAGGGGGCCACCGGGCGGGGTGCGAAGCCCAAGGCCGGGCTGATGGGTTTCTCGGTCTCGAACCTGCGCATCCCCGGGGCGGAGCAGCCCTGGGAAACCGACCACGGCAAGCCGGGTCGGATCGTCTCGGCCCTCGAGATCATGCTGGAGGGGCCCATCGGGGCTGCTGCCTTCAACAACGAGTTCGGTCGCCCGAATCTCTGCGGCTACTTCCGCACCTACGAGGAGCGGGTCGCCGGGCCCGACGGCGAGGAGCTGCGCGGCTATCACAAGCCGATCATGCTGGCTGGCGGGCTCGGCAACATCCGCGAAGGGGATGTCAAGAAGCTGCGGTTTCCGCCCGGCACGCCGTTGATCGTGCTCGGTGGCCCGGCGATGCTGATCGGCCTGGGTGGTGGTGCGGCGTCCTCCATGGCCTCGGGAACGTCCGCAGAAGACCTGGATTTCGCTTCGGTCCAGAGAGCGAACCCCGAGATGCAGCGTCGCTGCCAGGAGGTCATAGACCGCTGCTGGGCCCAGGGCGAGGACAACCCGATCCTGTTCGTGCACGACGTGGGCGCCGGCGGCCTGTCCAATGCGCTGCCCGAGCTGGTACACGATTCGGCTCGGGGCGGGCGTTTCGAGCTGCGGGCAGTTCCCAGCGACGACCCCGGCATGTCGCCTCTGGAGATCTGGTGCAACGAGTCCCAGGAACGCTACGTTCTGGCGGTGCGCGGTGACCGCCTCGATGAGCTCAAAGCGATATGCGAGCGTGAGCGCTGTCCCTATGCGGTGGTCGGCGAGGCCAGCGAGGAAGAAGACCTGGTCCTCGGCGACGGTCATTTCGATACCTCTCCCATCGATATCCCCATGGCGCTGCTGTTCGGCAAGCCGCCGCGGATGCTGCGTGAGGTGCGGCGTCGGCCGTTTCACAAGCCCGATCTGCACTTGGACGCGGTCGCTCCCCAGGCGGCCGCCTTAAGGGTCCTGCGTTTGCCCACGGTGGCCGACAAGCGGTTCCTCGTCACCATCGGCGATCGCTCCGTGGGCGGCCTGGTCGCCCGCGACCAGATGGTGGGCCCCTGGCAGGTGCCAGTGGCGGACTGTGCGGTGACGCTCTCGGACTACAGCGGCTACGCGGGCGAGGCGATGGCCGTGGGCGAGCGCACACCGCTGGCGTTGATCGATGGGCCTGCGGCCGGACGCATGGCCGTCGGCGAGGCGATCACCAACATCGCGGCGGCCTGCATCGAGCGGCTCGCCGACGTAAGGCTCTCGGCCAATTGGATGGCTGCGGCGGGTCATCCCGGCGAGGACGCGAGCCTTTACGAGACCGTCCGCTCGCTCGGCATGGATCTCTGTCCGGCCCTCGGGATCGCCATCCCGGTGGGCAAGGATTCCATGTCGATGAAGACGGTGTGGAAGCAGGACGGGGAGACCCGCGTCATGGCCGCGCCCTTGTCCCTGATTGTCTCGGCCTTCGCCCCGGTAAACGACGCGCGTTGCACCCTGACCCCGCAGCTGCGTGCCGACTGCGGCGACACCGACCTCATTCTGGTGGATCTCGGCAAGGGTGCGAACCGGCTCGGTGGATCAGCGCTCGCCCAGGTCTACAAACAGCTGGGCCGGCGCGGGCCGGATCTGGATGACCCGGCCGCCCTTAGGCGTTTCTTCGACTGCATCCGCCAGCTGGCTCGCGAAGATGTGCTGCTCGCCTACCACGATCGCTCCGACGGCGGGCTGTTCGTTACCCTCTGCGAGATGGCCTTCGCCGGGCGTTGCGGGCTGCGCGCCGAGCTCGACGAGCTCGGCGAGGACGATCTGGCCGTCCTGTTCAGCGAGGAGCTGGGCGCCGTCCTGCAAGTGCGGCATCCGGACGTTGATGCCGTGCTCAAGGCCCTCGCCGATGCGGGCCTGGGCCGGCACAGCCACGTGATCGGGACGGTCGCAGACGACGATGCCCTGCGCTTCCTGCGTGGGGGGCACGCCGTGATTACCGCCTCCCGGGTGGAGCTTCAGCGGGCTTGGAGCGAGACCAGTTTCCGCATGCAGAGCCTGCGGGACAATCCCCTGTGCGCGGACGAGGAGCTGGAGCGTATCTCCGAGCTGGATGATCCCGGTGTGGCCCCGAGGCTCGGCTTCGATCCAGCCGAGGACGTGGCGGCGCCGTTCATTGCCACCGGTGTCCGGCCGGCCCTGGGGATTCTGAGGGAGCAGGGGGTCAATGGCCAGATTGAGATGGCCGCGGCCTTCCATCGGGCGGGATTCGAGTGCGTGGACGTGCACATGTCCGACCTGATCTCGGGCCGGCTGAGCCTCGATCGATTCAAAGGTCTGGCGGCCTGCGGCGGCTTCTCTTATGGCGACGTGCTTGGCGCCGGGGAGGGCTGGGCCAAATCCATTCTGTTCAACAGCCGTGCCCGCGACCAGTTCCAGGCCTTCTTCGAGCGGACCGACAGCTTCGCCCTGGGGGTGTGCAACGGCTGCCAGATGCTCTCCAATCTTCACGCCCTCATCCCGGGGGCCGATCTCTGGCCCCGTTTCGTACGCAACCGCTCGGAGCAGTTCGAGGCGCGATTCTCGCTCGTGGAGATATTAGGGTCGCCCTCGATCCTGTTTGCCGGGATGGCGGGATCCCGTATTCCCGTGGTGGTCGCCCACGGGGAAGGGAGGGCCGAGTTCCGTGACGCGGCCCATCTGACGGCGGCTCGGGGTCTGGTCGCGGTGCGCTACGTGGAGGGATCGGGTGAGGTCGCCACTCGCTACCCGGCCAACCCGAACGGGTCCCCGCAGGGCGTCACGGGCCTGACCAATGCCGACGGGCGCGTCACCATCCTGATGCCTCACCCGGAGCGGGTGTTCCGCAGTGTGCAGAACTCCTGGCACCCGGACGACTGGGGTGAGGATGGGCCCTGGCTGCGGCTGTTTCGCAACGCCCGGGCCTGGCTCGGCTGATCTCGCTGGGGCTCGGTACTCGGGAATCAGTCCTCTCCCCGATCGAGCGACCGCACATGCCTGAGCCGTGCCACAGGGAGGTGCCCGAGGTCCCGACCGTTCGCGTCTCCCGCCTCATCGAGGCATATGGAGGACTGCTCTTCGACGCCTATGGAGTGCTGGTCGACAAGTCCGGCGCACTGCCGGGTGCGCCGGAGCTGATCGCTCGACTCAATCATTGCGGCAAGCCCTACCTGGTGCTGACCAACTCGGCGAGCCGGCTGCCGGACGCTCTGGCGCTGGATTTTGCCGGCTTGGGTCTCGCAGTCAGCCCCGAGCGTTTTCTTACCTCCGGTATGCTCCTCGAGCGCCATTTCGACGAGGCCGGCCTGAGGGGCTGCCGCTGCATGGTCCTTGGGCCCGAAGATGCGCGTCGCTATGTCGAGCGCGCCGGGGGCCACCCGCTCGGGCCCAGGGAGGAAGGGGAGGTGGAGGTAGTGGTCGTCGCCGACCAGAAGGGCTTCGACTGTCTGCAGGGAATGAACCGGGTGCTCAACCTGGCGATCAGACGCCTGGACGCTGGCCTACCGCTGCACCTGGTATTGTGTAATCCGGATCTCGTCTATCCGGTCGCTCCGGGCCGATACGGCCTGACCTCCGGCGCTCTTGCGGTGATGCTCGAGGCGGCCCTGGCCGAGCGCTACCCGGGTGCCCGCCATCGGTTCGCCCGTCTGGGCAAACCCCATGCGGCGATGTTCGAGGAGGCCGAGCGCCGGCTGGGGACTCGGTGTCTGATTATGATCGGTGACCAGCTGGCCACCGATATCCTGGGCGCCCGAAATTTCGGGGTCGACTCGGCACTTGTGCGAACGGGACTGGCGCCCCGGGGCACTGAGATTGCGGAGGCGATGAGCCCCAGCTACCGATTGGACGGGCTCGGCGACTGACTCGGTTCCGATGCCGATTTGACGGGCGTGGCGGCGCTCCCGGACGCCGTTGCGGCGGCGCACGCGGCAAAGAAAGCGTCGGTCGCGGCGGCGGTACACTGACGAGTGGACGTGGTCGGGAGATCCGGGTTGGCCGCGGTCAACCGCTCGGCATGTTCCATGCGGAGGAGCTGCCGGGCCGCTCGACAGGCATCGCTGGCGGTGCATTGCTCGGAGGACCCGCAGACCTTCTCCGCCAGCTCCGTGCAGGCGGAGGTGACGCGGGCGACCGGCGTTGCCCGGCAGGGCTTGAAGGTGTCCCCCTGGCCGATGGCCTCCCGGCACTGGGCGCTGGTCGTGGAGAGGGAGCCGGGCGGCTCCTCGGACTCGAACTGAACCAGCTGTTTGGCCAGCCGGCAGCCCTCGGTCTGGGCACATTCGTTTCCAAGCCCGCAACTGGTCCGCTGCAGCACCGTGCAGGGGGACGCCTGGCCCCCCGCCAAGGGGGTCGGCACGGCGCGGCGGGCGTTGGCCATGGGGACGTCGGGCACCACCACGCCGTCGCGCACGATTATCGTGCGGCCGTTCTGGAGCTTGTGCACGCCGTCCCAGAGCATGGTCTGGGCGCCGCGGGAGGTGCTCACGGTGGCTCGTCCGGTGTTCGGGTCTATGGACACCTGGCTGCCGTCCTGCAGGGTGCGATCCCAGGCCTGGCCCGCTGGCGCCTGGAATGCGACCAGGGCCAATGCGCCGACCTGAAGCGCTGTGACAAGGCGCGCGACTTTCATGGGTAAGATCCTATGGTGCTCCCGACTATGCTTCTTTTCTTATTTTCGCAGAGCATCCGGCCAGCGCAAGGGGCGGGGTCCGGTCAGGGGCGGGAAAGGCGGCGAAACAAACCGGAGCGGCGAGCGGTCTCCTGGTCATTGGTGCGCAAGGCGGTGGTCGCCTCTGGCGCCGACGCCCGGTTCGATCCGTCGAGGGCCAGCTGATGTTGATCAAGAAGCCAGAATTCATCAAACCCTCCGACATAACCGCCCCGGAAGCGTGGAACAATCGCCGACGCTTTCTGCGGGAGGCGGCTGTGCTCGGGATCGGGGCCGGACTGGGCCTGCTGACGGCCCCTGCAAGTGCCTTGCGACTGGGGCCCGGTCGAAACCTGCGCATCCCGGGCGTGGTCGAGAGCCCGCTCAGCACCGCCGAAGCCCCGACCGAGTACGCGGATGTCACCTCCTACAACAATTTCTACGAGCTGGGGACCGACAAGAGCGATCCGGCGGCGAACGCCGGCTCGCTGAAGGCGCGCCCCTGGGAGATACGGGTGGAAGGGGAGTGCGAGCGGCCTGGGACCATCGGCATCGAGGACATTCTGCGCCGCTTTCCCCAGGAGGAGCGCATCTACAGGATGCGCTGCGTGGAGGCTTGGGCGATGGTGATCCCTTGGGTGGGCTTCCCTCTCGCCGCTCTACTCAAGCGCTTCGAGCCGACCTCCAGGGCGAAGTACGTCGCCTTCGAGACCCTCTATGACCCCAAGCAGCTGCCGGGTCAGGAGCGGCGGGTGCTGGATTGGCCGTACCGCGAAGGGCTGCGCATGGACGAGGCCATGCATCCGCTGACTATTCTCGCAACCGGATTGTACGACGAGCTGCTGCCCGGTCAGAATGGGGCGCCGATCCGGCTCGTCGTGCCATGGAAGTACGGCTTCAAGGGGATCAAGTCGATCGTCGCGATCCGCTTCGCCGAGACCCCGCCCAACACCACCTGGTCGGCGTTGGCGCCCAACGAGTACGGCTTCTATGCCAACGTCAATCCGCAGGTCGATCATCCGCGCTGGAGCCAGAAGTCTCACCGCATGATTGGCGCGAGCATATTCGCCGCCAAACAGCCTACGCTCCTGTTCAATGGCTATGGCGATCAGGTGGCCGATCTGTATCGCGGCATGGATCTGCGCAAGTTCTTCTGAGAGGCGCTGGGGGTGACGGCATCATGAGCAGCCTTGACCCGCATTTGCTCTCTCGATGGCGGCGCTGGTGATGCGTCTAGAGATGAGGCGCGGGCATCGCGGGCGCCCCGGTGGGAGGCGGGTGAGCGATGCACACGGGTGACCGATGGGTGGCGTTTGGGCTCAAGCCGATGGTGTTCGGTCTTTGCCTCGCGCCCTTTCTGTGGCTGGTCTGGGATACCTCCGCCGATGGGCTCGGCCCCAACCCGGTGGAGGCCATCACCCATCGCACCGGCGATTGGACCCTGCGTCTGCTCCTGTTGACCTTGGCGGTCACGCCGGTGCGTCGGCTTACCGGTTGGCAGCTGCCGGTGAGGTTCCGGCGTATGCTCGGGCTGTTCGCCTTCTTTTACGCAGTGCTGCACTTCCTCACCTGGATCTGGCTCGACCAGGAATTCCAGTGGACGGCGGCCCTCGCCAACGTCGTCAAGCGGCCCTACATCACCCTGGGCTTCGGCGCGCTCCTGATGCTGGTGCCCCTGGCGGTGACGTCCACGCGGGGCTGGATGCTTCGGCTCGGGGGCAATTGGAAACGGCTGCACCGTCTGGTCTACGTCATCGCCACGGCAGGCGTCGTGCACTATCTCTGGCTGGTCAAGGCCGACTACCGTGAGCCGGCCCTCTATGGCCTCGCCCTGGGCGTGCTCTTGGCGGCCCGCCTGCTCCGGCCAAAACCGTTCACTCAGAGGCCCGCCGCCACGCGCTCCGTTCAGGCTCGTGGCGCAGCATCCTGAGCGCCGAGAAATCGAGCGTGCTCCACATACCTCCCAGGGCCCGCCGCTTTAGGTCGGCGGCCGACTTGCCGAGCGTCAACCGACCAGCGTCGAGAACACGGTCGGTATGGTGACCAGACTGATGGCAACGTGACTGAAGACGACCGCCGAGACCTTCTGCCGTGAGCCGGCGAGCCCCGCCATCAGCGCGATGAAGATCGGTGAGCGTCGGTAATCGAGGAGTGTTTTACGCGCGGACCGAACGTCGCGGGAATGGGCGCCGAAGTGCATGGCGACCAGGGGGCCGAAGGTGAACAGCGGCAGCCCCACACCCAGCTCGCTGATCAGTACCGCGTCGGAGAACGCCTGCGGATCCCGGGGAAAGGCGAATTGCACCAGAGGATAGCCAAGCAGTGCCGAGGAGCCGAAGCCCGAGGTGAGCATCAAGGCACCGGTCGTTGGCCGGTCTAGCCGCAACAGCCGCGCAGCGATCCAGGCCAAGACCAGGCAGACGGCCCCAGCCACGGCCATGATGCCGACCAGGACGAACTGTCGCCCTGCGACCGGACGGATCAGGAGCTGGTGAACGACGGCCGCCGGAAGGATGGCCCCGGTGAGCAGCTTGGCGAAGGTGGGACTCTGGTTCGGTCCGACCACACCGAGCCGTTGGAGCTGGCTCGCAAGCACGACCACCAGAGTGAAGGCGAGAACAGTCTCTAACACCTGCAGCGGTATGGACACGGCTGCTTGTCCTCGCGTTTGCCGCTTCGGCGCCGGACCTCGGCCCTCCGGATGCCCGCTATCCGAGTGCTGTGCGCCCAGTCCAGTCGCGGGCGAACTGCCAGGCGGTTCGTCCGCTGCGCGAGCCGCGTTTGAGGGCCCACCGCAGGGCGGTCTCCCGTACCTGTGGCTCGTCGGCGTCGGGGGCGCCGAGCCGGGCGAGCCAGTGGGTGACTATCGCCAGGTACTCGTCCTGAGTGAAGGGATAGAAGGACAGCCATAGCCCGAAGCGGTCCGACAGCGAGATCTTTTCCTCGACGCTTTCACCGGGGTGGATCTCTCCGTCCAGGATCCGCGCCTCGAGGTTCTCGCTGCGATACTCCGGCATGAGGTGGCGCCGGTTTGAGGTGGCGCACAGGATCAGGTTGTCGCTGGGGGCGGCGACCGAGCCGTCGAGGATTGCCTTGAGGGATTTGTAGCTCGGGTCGTCGGATTCGAAGGAGAGATCATCGCAGAACAGCATGAACTTCTCGGGTCTGTCGGCCACCAGGTCGATGATATAGGGCAGGTCGGCGAGGTTTGGTCGCTCGATCTCGATCAGGCGCAGCCCCTCGGCGGAAAATCCGTTGAGCACCGCCTTGATCAGGGAGGACTTACCCGTGCCGCGCGAGCCCCAGAGCAGGACGTGGTTGGCCGGCAGCCCAGCGATGAACTGTCGGGTGTTGCGCAGCATCTCCGCCTTCTGCCGGTCCATGCAGAGCAGGTCGTCGAGGGTGATGCGATGAGGCCGGGTCACCGGCTCGAGGCGGCGCGCCGGACCGGTACGCCGCCAGCGGAACGCCGCAGCGCCATCCCATTCGGGGGGGTCGACGCGTTCGGCGCCGATCAGCAGTTCCGCATGGGAAAGCAGTCGCTGGACGGTCGCCAGCACGGCATCGAGATCGTCCATCGTCTGGTGCGGCTTCGAGTCTGGTCGGTCTGAGCCCTGGGATATAGCGGAAGCATAGCGACAGGTTGCGGATCAGGCCAGCACCGCGAGTGCGGGCGGCTCGGAATCCAGAAGTCTCGGCTCACCGAAGGCGTAGCCTTGGGCATAGTCGACGCCGATCCTGCGTAGCTCCTCGGCGGTGTCGCCGTGCTCAACCCACTCGGCGATGGTCTTCAGGCCCATGGCGTGGCCCAGCTGGTTGATGGCGCTCACCATGGCATGATCTTTGTGGTCGCGGGTGATGTCGCGCACCAGATTGCCGTCGATCTTGAGGTAATCCAGCGGTAGGGCCTTCAGGTAGCGGAACGAAGACAGGCCGCTGCCGAAGTCATCGAGGGCGATCGAGCAGCCCCGCCCTTTGAGCTCTCTCATAGTAGCCCGGGCAGCGTCTAGATTGGCAACCGCCGCGGTCTCCGTGATCTCGAAACAGATGGCGTCGAACGGCACACCGTGGTCACTGAACTGGCGCAGCAAGAACCTCAGGAATCCCTCGTCGCCGAGTGACTGTCCGGAGAGATTGACCGAGTATAGGAAGTCGGCTCTGGGCCGCGTGCCGGTTGCCCATTCGCGGATTGCGGGCGCGCAGGTTGCGAATAAACGGGTTACGATCCAGCGGTCCACGATCGGCATCAAAACGTATCGCTCGGCGGCAGGCAAGAACGCGTCCGGTGCCAGGCTTTCGCCCGTGGCGCCGCACATCCGGACCAGCACCTCCTGATGGGCGCAAGTGTGGCCGCTCTGCAACGGCAGAATAGGCTGCGCATAGAGGCGGAACCGGTTTTCGTCCACCGCCGTCGCGATCTCTGCTGCCCGATGCATTTCGCCGTGGCGGCGTACCAGGTCGCGATCGCCGGTGGTGTAGCGCTGCAGCCGATCGCCGCCGGCGTCTTTCGCCTGCCGGCATGCGAGGCGGGCCGTGCTGAGCGCGGTCTGCAAGGTATCCGCGCCCGCGGAGAACTGCGCTAGTCCCACGCTCACCGTAATGTCGAAGCCTCGGGTATCCCAAGTGAACAGAAAGCTTCGAATGGTACGCAGCAACGCCTCGGCGGTGCGATCGACCTCCTGTGCCTCGGCATCGCTAAATATCACGCCAAACTCGTCTGCGCCGAGCCGGGCGACGGTGTCGGCATGTCGCAGGCGGGCGCGGATCAGCATGGCGAGCTGACGAAGCAGGGCATCGCCTGCTTCCGGACCGCAGCTGTCATTGACGAGACGGAACTGGTCAACGTCGATGAGCAACAGCGCGTAGCGCATCCCCGGGGGACCTTCATCGGCGAGTAAGTCGCCGAGACGCTGTTCGAACGCTGATCGGTTGAGAAGCCCCGTCAGCACGTCGTGGCGCGCGAGATAATTGATCTCGTCGGTGGCGCGACGATCCTCGGTGACGTCCTGGATGACCGCGACGAAGTGGGGTCGCCCTTCAAAGAAAAAGCGGCCGAGGGAGACCCTCAGGGGGATCTCGCTGCCGTCCTTTCTCAGACCCGGGACTTCGCGGGTCATGGCCGGTGTGCGCTCGCCGACTGTCGGTTGGCGATACATGGTCAGATGCCGGCGATGCGCGGCTCGCAGCGGAACAGGTACGAGTAGATCAACGCTGCGCCCGACGATCTCTTCCTCTGTGTAGCCGAACAGGATCTGGGCGGCGGGGCTGAATAGCTCCACCCGCCCCTTGTCATCGGCAAGCAAGATGCCTTCGGTGGTGGCCTCGCAGACGGCCCGCAACGCCGCTTCGCCGACCGAGGCGGGGCCCGGCGGTATATCGTTCTCTTTGGACATGGTGGACCGCGTTCTTCTTCTGGTTGCCGGCCATGCTGCACCGGAACAAGCCTTGTCGCCGCAATCCATGCAACAACACGGCCTAAGCCGAGGATAGCACTATCTGGGCTGCGAAGACCGGATTCGTCTCACATGATCCACCTTGTTTTCATGGGGTTGCGCGGGTCGTCTATTCCGGTGTCGCAGGTTTTACGAACGGCTGCCGATGCGATCGAGCTCGGCGGCAATGGCCTTCTCGGGTCTCCATACCAGACTGACCAGCACCGTTATCAGGGTCGCCAGGATGCACCCCGGCACCATCTCGTACACATCGAATATGCCGCCGTGGAACTGCTTCCAGATCACCACAGTGAGCGCGCCGGTGGTGATTCCCGCTGCCGCACCGGGGCGGCTCATGCCTCGCCAGTAGAGCGACAGGATCAAGGGCGGGCCGAAGGCCGCGCCGAATCCAGCCCAGGCATAGGCCACCAGCTCCAAGACCTTGCTGGCGGGATTGAGGGCCAGCAGGAAGGCCAAGACGGCGACCGCGAGCACGGCAATGCGCCCGGTGCGGACCAGCTCGGGCTCCGTGGCCTCCCGGCGCAACAGCTTCTTGTAGAGGTCCTGGGTGAACGCCGAGGAGGCGACCAGCATCTGGGAGTCCGCCGTGCTCATGATCGCGGCCAGCACCGCGGCCAGGCAGATGCCCGCCACCAGCGGATGGAAGAGGGCGCCGACGAGCAGGATGAATACCTTCTCCGAATCGGGTCCGGCGAGCGTGCCGGGGAAGTAGGCCGCACCACTCAGGCCGACCAGCGTGGCGCCCCCGAGAGTCAACGCTGCCCAGGTGACGCCGATACGTCGGGCGAAGGGCACGCTGCGGGCGGACGAGATCGCCTTGAACCGAGCCAGGATGTGGGGCTGACCGAAATATCCCAGCCCCCATGCCAAAAGCGAGATTGCCGTGGCGACCCCGATGCCCTGTCCTTTGGGGTCGGTAAAGGGATCGAGCAGGTACGGGTTGACGGCGCGGATCGCGTCGAGGCCGGGGCCTAGGCCCCCCAGAGCCGTGAACGCTGCGATCGGGGCCACCAACAAGGCACCGGCCATCAGCAGGGCCTGGACCACATCCGTCCAACAAACCGCGAGGAACCCGCCCGCCGAGGTGTAGATGACGATGGTGGCGACCCCTGCCGTCACCGCCCAGATGTAAGGCATCCCGAAGACCGACGCGAAGAGCTTGCCCGCGGCGACCAGTCCGGAGCTCGTGTAGAAGACGAAGAAGAGCAGGATGAACACCGCCGAGATGGCCCGCAGCGTGCCGCTCCGGTCATGGAATCGGTGCTCGAAGTATTCGGGCAGGGTCAGGGCGTCGCCGGCGGCCGCGGTGTATACGCGAAGCCGCCTTGCGAGCAAGGTCCAATTCGCCCAGGTGCCCGCGAGCAGGCCCAAGCTGAGCCACAGGGACTGCAGGCCGACGACATAGGCGTACCCCGGCAGGCCGAGCAGCAGCCAGCCGCTCATGTCCGAGGCGCCGGCACTCAGGGCCGCGGCCCAGCTTCCCAGACGTCGCCCTCCGAGGATGAAGTCTCCGAAACCACGGGTCCTGCGATAAGCGACCCAGCCGATCGCCAGCATCGCGACGAGGTAGACGAAAAAGGTGCCCCCGATGACAGCGGTCTGGCTCATGGCTTCCAGCGCTCGTTGGTGGAGGGGCCGGTCCGGGGTGAGTCTACGGGAGTCTCGATGCGATCTCTATCTGCGGGGGCGTCGGCACGCGAGGCGTCCGGGGCTTGCCTGCGGTGCGAGGGGGGCAAGTGCCAGGGCGGCGCCACCTATCGTGGTCCGCATGGTGTGACCCAGATCGCGCGACCGCGTAGCGGTCGCGTGTATCTTTGTCATAGACTTGATTTCGCCCTCGAAAGTCCGTTTCCAAAGGAGGACGACATGGTACGTATCGGACCTGTCCCGACCCTCTTGGCTATGCTCGCGGGGGTTATCCTGGGCGCCTGCTCCAAGACCGCCCCGCACGGTGTAACCATCAAGGTCGCTGACACCCCCGTGGATACGCTCTCCCAGGTGGTCGTCACCTTCACGAGCGTCACCTTCCACAACTCGGACGGTACCGACGTCGTCGTGCCGGTCTCTGCGTCCTCCATCGACTTGACCAAGTTTACCGGGGGCGCCAGCGCGATTCTGCTCGATTCCTATCCGCTCCCCGCCGGTACTTATGAGTGGCTCCGCCTGTCCATCGATCCAGCTCAGACCTACGTGGTGGAGCAGGTCGGCGGTGCCCAGCTGCCCCTGGCGTGCCCGAGCTGCGCCCAGAGCGGGCTCAAGTTCAATCACCCGTTCACCGTCGCCCAGACGGGCCTCGTGCAGTTCACCCTGGACTTCGATCTGCGCCAATCGATCACCTACACCAAGCCGAACGGCTACAAGCTGCGCCCGACGGTGCGCGTGCTCGATGCCAACACGGTGCTGAGCCAGATCGCGGGAGCCGTTACCGATGGAACGACCGCTCAGCAGTTCCAGCTCAGTGGATTCGCCGGCTGCGTGGCCTATGCATTCCAGGGTGCCGTTGTGACGCCCGATGACATTTATCTCGACAGCAACGGCGTCAACCTGCATCCCAATGCGTCGGTGGTCAATACGGGGGCGGTCGCCTACGATTCCGGCACGAACACTTACCGCTACCTGGTGGCTAACCTGCCGGCGGGGGTCAACTACACGGTGGCGTTGACCTGCGATTCGGACGATCCGGCCGCCGAAGACAATACGACCTTCTACGGGGCCGGCACGGTCTCCCCCCTGGGGGCCACGCCGTTCACGTACGACATCACGATGAGCAGTACCAACCTGTCGGTGGATCCCACGCCCTGAGGCGGCCCGAGCGGCCACCCATCGGAAACGCCCGCGGGTCGCGGGCGTTTTCCGTTGGGGGTACCCCGCGCAGCGGCGCAGACGCGTCGGCGCCTGTTCACAGCGCCCGGAACCTGGATCGGACATCGCTGTCTTCACTGGTACCTAGTTATGATCTGACCTAACGGGAGACACAGATGTCCAGGAGAAGAACAGCCATCGCGTTGGCGCTCGCCAGCTGCTTCGGTATCTCGATGCCTTTGGTCGCTGGGGCCGAAACCCCGCCGGCTCCGCCCGTTGCTCCCGCAATGGCCCCCGCAATGGCCCCCGCAATGGCCCCCGCAATGGCCCCCGCGGCGCAGCAGGTGCCTTATCTGGGCGTGGTCATCGCGCCCGTACCGGCGTCCCTGGCCGCCCAGCTATCGGGCTCCTTGCCAGGAGGACGGGGTGTGATGGTCAGGGACGTCGAAAAAGGATCTCCGGCCGAGAAGGCGGGCCTCATGCCCTACGACATTCTCCTTGCCTACGACGATCAGAAGCTGTTCTCACCGGATCAGCTGACCGGCTTGGTGCGTGCGGACAAGGCGGGGCGAGAGGTGAAGCTGCACCTGCTGCGCCACGGCCAGGCCCAGGACGTCTCGGTCGCCTTGGGCAGCCGGGAGCAATCATGGGTCGAGCCCTTGAGGATGCGGGATCTGCGCTGGAGCCACCATCCGCGGCCGACGATGTCCGGACCGGGCGTGCACGAGGATCGCGGGATCTGGCAGGAGTTCGATTCCCTCAGCCTGAACAGCCTGGGCAAAGGTCGCTACAAGGCGAGCGTCGATTATCTCAACGGGAAGGGCGTGAAGCGGCACCTGGAGTTCCAGGGCACCCGCGACGAGATCCGCCAGAGCATAGAGGGGCGCTCGGACATCCCGGCGGACGAGCGCCAGCGCGTTCTCCAGGCACTGCAGCTGGACCAGAGTCCCTGGCGCATGTTTCCCCCTTCCCCCTGGCGGGAATTTCGAGGTCCCGGCTATTGGGGCGAGGGCTGGGGTAAGGATTGGCCCTATTGATCCGGGCTATACCCAGTTGCTATGGATTGAGGCCGCCCCGCGTGCGGGGCGGCGTGCGGCCTCGAGCCTTCAGCCGCTCAGGCGGCGGTACTTGATGCGATGGGGCTGGTCGGCGTCGGCGCCGAGCCGGCGCTTGCGATCCGCCTCGTAGTCGGCGTAGTTGCCCTCGAGCCAGGCGGTCTTGGAGTCGCCCTCGAAGGCGAGCATGTGGGTGGCGATGCGGTCGAGGAACCAGCGGTCGTGGGAGATCACCACCACGCAGCCGGGGAAGGCCAGCACCGCCTCCTCCAGGGCGCGCAGGGTCTCCACGTCCAGATCGTTGGTGGGCTCGTCGAGCAGCAGTAGGTTGCCGCCGCTCTTGAGCAACTTGGCCAGGTGCACGCGGTTTCGTTCCCCCCCCGAGAGGTCGCCGATGCGCTTCTGCTGATCTGGCCCCCTGAAGTTGAAGCGGCTCACATAGCCGCGTGAGGGCATCTCGTATTTGCCGACCTGGATGATGTCCTGGCCGTCGGAGATCTCCTCCCAGACCGTCTTGGCGCCGTCGAGGCTGTCGCGGCTCTGGTCCACGCAGGCGATCTGCACCGTCTCGCCGATGTGCAGCTCCCCGGCGTCGGGCTTTTCCTGTCCGTTCAGCATGCGAAATAGCGTGGTTTTGCCGGCGCCGTTCGGGCCGATGATGCCGACGATCCCGCCCTTGGGCAGGCTGAAGCTCAGGTCGTCGTAGAGCAGATTGTCGCCGTAGGCCTTGCGCAGCCCCTTGGCCTCGATCACCAGCTCGCCCAGACGGGGGCCCGGCGGGATATAGATCTCGTTGGTCTCGTTGCGCTTCTGGAATTCCTGGGACTGCAGCTCGTCGAAGCGCTGCAGGCGCGCCTTGCTCTTGGCATGGCGCCCCCTGGGGTTGGAGCGCACCCATTCGAGCTCGTGCTTCATGGTCTTGATACGCGCCGCCTCCTGCTTCTGCTCGATCTCCAGGCGCTGTTCCTTCTGCTCCAGCCAGGAGGAATAGTTGCCCTCCCAGGGGATCCCGTGGCCGCGGTCGAGCTCCAGGATCCAGCCCGCGACGTTGTCCAGGAAGTAGCGGTCGTGGGTCACGGCAACCACCGTGCCCGGGTACTCGTGCAGGAAGCGCTCCAGCCAGGCGACCGACTCGGCGTCCAGGTGGTTGGTGGGCTCGTCGAGCAGCAGCATGTCGGGCTTGGAGAGCAGCAGCCGGCACAGGGCCACGCGGCGGCGCTCGCCGCCCGAGAGCCGGGTGACGGCCGCGTCCCAGGGCGGCAGGCGCAGGGCCTCGGCGGCCACCTCGAGCTGGCGCTCGAGGTTGTGTCCGTCGGTGGCCTGGATGATGTTCTCCAAGTCTCCCTGGCGCTTGGCAAGTGCGTCGAAGTCGGCGTCCGGCTCGGCGTAGGCGGCGTAGACCTGGTCGAGCTCGGCGAGGGCCTCCTTGACGTGGGCGAGGGCCTCCTCGACGTTGCCGCGCACGTCCTTGCTCGGGTCGAGCTGCGGCTCCTGGGGCAGGTAACCCACGTGGATGCCGGGCTGGGGGCGCGCCTCGCCCTCGATGTCGGTGTCCACCCCTGCCATGATGCGCAGCAGGGTCGACTTGCCGGAGCCGTTCAGGCCGAGCACGCCGATCTTGGCGCCGGGGAAGAAGGATAGGGAGATGTCGCGCAGGATGACCCGCTTGGGCGGGACCACCTTGCCGACGCGGTTCATGGTGAAGATGTACTGCGCCATGGGGCTCTCGACGAGGGTTGCGGAAAGCGAAGCATTATTTCACAGTCCAATCCGGCGTTTCAGCCGGAGAGGGTTATGGAATGCATATCCGCTGTCAGGCATCTTGTCCGGGACCTGCTGGGCTGCACCTGCCCGGAAGAGGTTTTCGACGACATCGATGCTCGCTGGCGCGGCGGCGTGCGTACGCTGGAGCTCCGTGTCGGCGGCCGGCTGCTGATCCACGTGCGTTGGCCGACCGATTGGCTTGCCGTCGACGCCGCACTCCCGGGTTGGATTGACGAGGGTCGAGTGGCGCGCGATCGAGAGGGATTCAACCGCTTTCGCCTGGTGCTCGCCCTCGTGCCGGAAGGCGTGGCCTCGGCCGGGCTCCGCCGCCGCTTTGCCGAGCTTTCGGGGGCAGACGAGCGTCTTCACTTGCATCTATTGCCCGGGCCTGCGTTGGCGCCAATGCGCGCGCTTCGGCAGCCGCAGCATCCCGAGACCCTCTGCTACCATCTGAGTTACTGTAATCGGACGGAACAGTCCATGGATTACCACACCGCCGATCTCAGCGATGCCCTCGACGACCGGGCGCAGATCCTGGTGCCCATGCTCTATGACTTCGGAGGCGTCAGCGCCTTTTGGGGAGCCATCGCTACCGTCAAGTGTTGCGAGGACAACTCCCTGGTGGGCGCGGTTCTGCAGGAACCGGGGGCGGGACAGGTGCTGGTCATCGACGGGGGCGGTTCCCTGCGCTGCGCGCTGTTGGGAGAGCGGCTGGCGATACTCGCAGCGCGCAACGGCTGGGCCGGCATCCTGGTCTACGGCTGCATCCGTGACAGAGAGGCTATTGCGCGGACGCCGATCGGGGTCAAGGCCATGGCGACCCATCCGCGAAAGAGCGTGAAACGCGGGGTAGGGGAGCGCGACATTCCCGTCCACTTCGGCGGGGTGACCTTCAATCCGGGACATTTCGTTTACGCGGATCGCGATGGCGTTCTGGTGTCGGCGACGGCCCTGTCCCGGGATTGAGCCGCCGTTGGTGCACCCTGCCAGTCTGCCGAAAGAGCGTTTCTGCTGCATGCCGGGGGGCGAAGGGGGATCGGCTCATTCATCGATCATGGGCCGTCTTCGCCCTTTGCTCGCGATGCCCGCCTGATCATGCCCAAGGTTGTGCTGATCGGGCTCTTGGTCTTGCTGGGCCGACCGGCCTGGGCGGGCGAAGCCTGTGCGCCCCATGTGCAGGAGCATCCCGGCTGGCAGAGCGCATCGTTTCGGGTGCACACCGACGCGTTCAAGCACTGCCCGGTCAGCGAGGTCAGCTACCGCGAGGTGTTGGCCAGCTGGCTGCGGAACAGACCCGCGGAAGAGCCGCTGCTCAAGAGCCTTTCTCTCGGGCGTGCGGTGGACTTCCCTTGGGTCTCCGAATATCTGGTCCGTGCGGCGCTTGCCGACCGGCGCTGGGATGCGCGCCGCGGGCGGCTGCGCACCGGCGACCTCAACGGCTGGGTCGCTTCGACGTTGTCCGCGCCGCTGATGATCCAGCGTCTGGCAGCGCCGTTCTTCGGCACGGGTTACGCAGTGACGTTGGTCGCGGTCGAGAAGGTGCTGGTCGGTGAGGCGGGAGAGCTGGTGCGCGGTGCAGCGCCGCCGGGATTGCGAGTACCCTTCGACGCCCAGCTGTGGCTGCGGCTGGCGGCGAGACCCGGCCCTGAGGCCGGGTCTGCCGCTCGCACGCCGGATCAGTAGCTCGGAGAGTTGGCCTCATACCGCAGACCGTGGCTCGCGCCCTGGGCCTTGACCGCCCGATAGATCTTGCCGTCGAGCGTTTCCTCGGCCCCTTTAGTCTTTGCCACCTCGTCCTTGAGGTACGCCTCGCGCTGGCGGGCCAGCTCGCCGATCTGGGCCTTGAGCTCATTGCGCCGCTCGGCGGTCTTCTTGATCATCTCCGCCTGCGCCGCCGGTGCCATGGCCTGCATGGGTGCGGGCAGCTCGTCACGCTCGACTTTGCCGAGATCGACCCGGCCGCTGGAGACGTCATCCACCAGCTCGCTGTCGCCCAGCAGGTTTTTCCCACCGCTCGCCGAGGCGTTGAAGGTGGCGCGCCGGGCCTGGGCCGCGATCGAGGCAGCGGCGTGCAGCTTGTCGGTGGCCGCGATCTTGGCCTGTTGCTTGGCCTTCTCGTCCTTGCTTCCATAGTACATCCGGGTGTCGTCCAGGTCGGCGGAGAGCTTGGCGAGCTTGGCATCGAACGGGGTGGCCACGGCCACCGCGCTGCCCGCCTGGTCGACCTGGAAGTAGCGGCCCTGGCCGAGCTGGGCGATGCGCTGCCACGCCGGAGTGGTGCTGCCCAGGGTGCCGCACTGTACGGTGTTTACCACGATGCCGCGCCGGGAGGCTTCCTCCAGGGTCTTGGGGAATTTCACGTCGTTCGGGTAGTCCATGTGCGGCGGGGCGTCTCCCACCAGGAACACCACCTTGTAGGTCTTGGGGTCCTGGCTCCAGGCCATGTCGTGGACGGCCTCGTAGAGCGCCTGGTTGACGCTCTCCGGTTCGTCGCCCCCGCCCTGGGCCGCGAAGTCCATGAGCTTCGCATACACGGAGTCCAGGTCGGAGGAGAGCTCGACCCGTTGGGTGACATAGGCGTCCCCGCGGTCGCGATAGGCCACCAGGCCCATGCGGATCTCCGGCGCCGGCTGGGCCGAGGCCATGGTCGAGGCGATGGACCAGATCTTCTCCTTGGCCGCCTGGATGAGTCCGCTCATGCTGCCGGTGGTGTCCAGGGCGAACACCACCTCGACGCGCGGACGTTGGTTGTCGCCGGGTGCGATCGGTGGCAGCTGGCCGGGCTGCGGGTCCGGCGGCGCAGTGAGTGCTACACGCCCGGAGTGGGCGGGGTAATAGGCCACCGCGGCGGCGGTGGCGAGCAGCAAGGCGATGGCTGCGATACGGGTTTTCATGGTGATGGCTCCTCAATGTCTAACGCAGGGAAGAAAGCCTGCGCAGGGCCGCCTCGGCGGCGCGGTGCGCGTGCTCGAACGGGTCGTTGGCGCCCGGCGAGTGCTGTGCCGGGACCGGCCGCTGGCCCAGGCTTTCGGGGATGGCGACGAACAGGGCCTGGACCAGGAAGAAGGACCAGAGGCCAAAGAACAGGCTGCCGGTGCTCATGAGCGCCCAGAGCGCCGCGCACAGGGCCAGTCCGCTCAGGCCGAGATCGGTCAGGCTGGAGAGCACGCCCGAGTGGAAGTACAGCGAGCGTGCCAGCCAGAGCATCAGCAGGTGGGCGAGCACGTACAGCCCCAGGGGCGGTGCGGCAAGCCAGAGCGCGATTGCGCCCAGGCCCCAGGCGAGCACCGTGCTGATGCGCCCGACCCGCTCGGGGCTGCGTCCGAGCAGGTAGAGCAGATAGGCGAGTGCCACCCCGGCGATGATCAGGCGCAGGCTGCCGGCGCCGGG
Source organism: uncultured Gammaproteobacteria bacterium (assembly GCA_963775335.1). Taxonomy (GTDB): domain Bacteria; phylum Pseudomonadota; class Gammaproteobacteria; order Chromatiales; family Chromatiaceae; genus CAVQCX01. The sequence continues at coordinate 236,464 of CAVZIJ010000002.1, read as the reverse complement.
CAGCAGCGTCGGCAGGGCCGCATGCAGGGCGCCGCCGGCGAGGCTCGCCGCCAGGGCGAAGGCCACCCCCTGATAGAAGCTGGGCCTTTTCATCGCTCGGCCCTCCGGTGCTTTTCGGCGAGAAAGGCGACCTCCACGTCCTCCTCGCGCACGGTCAGATCCGGACCGCCCCAGGGCCCCTCGGGACGTAGCGGGCGGTCCTCCTCGGCCAGCAGCTCGGCCTTCTGGCGCATGGCTTCCAGGCGGGCGCGGTTCTGCTCGATGCGGGTGCGCAGGCCGGCGATCTCGCTCTCGCTGCGCTGGGCTCGGCGCTGCAGCTGCCCCTGTAGGCGCTCGGCCTCCAGCCGCCGCCGGATCAGGCTGCGGGCGAGATCCTCCTTGCGGGCCGCAAAGCAGATATCGAGCTCGCCCGCCAGCTCGGCCAGCGACCCCTGCAGCTCGGTCATGCGGGTGCCGGTCTGGGCATGCTCGTGGGTCATCAGCTTGAGACGGCGCTCGTCCTGGGCCAGCTCTTCTTCCATTTCCCGCACTGCCTGGCGCAGCAGCATCTCGGGCTCTTCGATGCGATCGAGCACCGCGTGCAGATCTGCACGCAGCAGTCTCGATACTCGGTTGATCAGGGCCATGGTGTTGTCCTCCCGTGGGTCGTTTCGCTGGTCTGTGATTCCAGCTTAGGGAGGAGGGGCGATGGATCGTAGACAGGCCTTGGTAAAACCTGGGTGCGCGGATTTACCAAAGATTTACATGTGGCCGGCGGGGTGAATTGTTAGTCTCTCAATAGCCATGCAAAGGAAGATCCGCATCCTGGTCGTCGAGGACGAGCCGGCGATTCGCGCCGGACTCATGGACGTATTCGTTTTCCACGGCTACGAGGTGGAAGGAGTCGCGGACGGATCGGGAGGCCTCGCCAAGGCCCTGAGCGGCACCTTCGATCTGGTGCTGCTCGACATCATGCTGCCCGGCATGGACGGCTTCGAGGTCTGCAACCGCATCCGCGCCCGGGACCGCGACCAGCCGATCATCATGCTCACCGCCAAGAGCCAGGACGAGGACATCATCCGGGGGCTGTCGCTGGGTGCCGACGACTATGTCGCCAAGCCTTTCTCGGTCACGCAGCTGGTGCTGCGGGTGCAGGCGGTGCTGCGCCGCTCCCGCGTGGGCGTGGATCTCGATACCCACATCAGGCTGGGGGACGCAGTCGAGATCGATACCCGCAACCTCACCGGGCGGCGCGGCAGCGAGTCCCTGGCCTTTACCCGGCGCGAGATCGAGGTGCTGCGCTATCTCCAGGCCAACGCCGCTCGCCCGGTGCCCCGCGAGGAGCTGCTGGCCAAGGTCTGGGGCTATGGCCGGCAGCTGGACATCGAGACCCGCACCGTGGACATCCACATCGCCAAGCTGAGGCGCAAGATCGAGCCCGATCCCGCCGAGCCCCGCCATCTGCTGACCGTGCGCGGGGCTGGCTACCGGCTGGTCTGCGATTGACATGCCGCACCGCTCCCTGGCGGGACTGGACAAGCGGCGTCTGAAACTGTGGCTGGCGCTGTTCTTTCTGGCGCTGGCTATCCCCACTGGGGTGCTGATCCGCCACGCCTACGGGCAGCTCAAGTGGGAGGCGTTTCACCGCTACCGGGTGCTCGCCGAGGAGGTGGCCACGCGCATCGATACGCGCCTGGCCGAGGCGATGCACGTCGAGGAGGCCCGCTCCTTCGCTGACTACAGCTTTCTGGTGGTGGCCGGCGACCCGGCCGCCAACTTTCTGCAGCGCTCGCCGCTCTCGGCCTACCCGGTGCAGTCCGCGGTACCCGGTCTGATCGGCTACTTCCAGGTGGACAGCTCCGGCGTTCTCAGCACGCCGCTGCTGCCTGCCAGCGGCGGCGATGCCGGCGCCTATGGCATCGCGCCGGCGGAGCGCAGCGAGCGGCTCGCCTTGCAGGAGCACATCCGCGGCATACTCACTCGCAACAAGCTGGTGCAGGCGAGCCCGGCCAAAGTTGCCCGCCCGGCGCCTCGGCCCAAGACCGTGGGCGAGGAAGGCAGGGTCGCCGGGCTCGCCGCGGGCATCGCCCCCAGCGCCCCGTCCAGGCACGCCGACGAGTCCGACGCCCTGGCCTATCGCGAGGCCGAGGCACCGCGGCCGGTGCTCGCCGAAGAGGTGCCGGCCCAGGCCGCCTTCGACCGGCTAAGCAAGAAGGCCCCGGCCGCCGCCGTGCAGAGCGAGCAGAAGGCCCAGGCAGCGAACGCCCTGGGTCGTCTAGAGGACCTCAAGCTCGAGGCCCCCTATGGGTCGGCGGCAGCGGAGCCAGCCGACCGCCAGCTGCGCGCAGCCAAACAGGGGGCGCTGGACAAGCGCAGCATGCGCCGGGAGCGCAGTGCCGTACCCCAGGCCCAGATCGCCGCCGCGCTCGGCGGCAAGCTCAAGGACGACGCGCCCGCCGCGCCGCGCGTCACCGCCTTCGAGAGCGAGATCGACCCCTTCGAGCTCAGCCTGCTCGACAGCGGTCATCTCGTGCTGTTCCGCAAGGTCTGGCGGGACGGCCAGCGCTACATCCAGGGCGCTCTGATCGACCAGCGCCGGTTTCTCGACGAGGCGATCGGGCGGGCGTTTCGCGACAGCGCGCTGGCCCGCATGAGCGATCTGGCGGTGGCCTTTCGCGGCGACCTGCTCTCGGCGATGGCCGGCGGGCGCGAAGACCGCTACCTGGCCAGTGCCGAGGAGCTGCGCGGTGCGCTGCTCTACCAGACCCGTCTGGCCGCCCCGCTCAGCGACCTGGAGCTGGTCTTCAGCGTCAACCGCCTGCCCGCCGGCCCCGGTGCGGCGGTGATCGGCTGGCTCGCCGCGATACTGAGCATCGTGCTGATCGGTGGCTTCTACCTGCTCTACCGCCTGGCCGCCGGCCAGATCGAGCTCACCCGACAGCAGCAGGATTTCGTCTCCGCCGTGAGCCACGAGCTCAAGACCCCGCTCACGTCGATCCGCATGTACGGGGAGATGCTGCGCGAGGGCTGGGCCGGGGAGGACAAACGGCGCGCCTACTACGAGTACATCTGCGACGAGAGCGAGCGGCTCACCCGGCTGATCAACAACGTGCTGCAGCTCGCGCGCATGACCCGCAACGAGCTGCGGGTGGACCTGCGGCCGGTGCGCCTGTCCGTGCTGCTCGACGATGCGCGCTCCAAGCTCGGCTCCCAGTGCGAGCGCGCCGGGTTCAGGCTGAATATCGAGTGCGACGGCGCAGCGCCGGAGGCTGTCCTTCGCGTGGACGCGGATCTCTTGAGCCAGATCCTCATCAACCTGGTCGACAACGCGATCAAGTTCGCCGCCAAGGCCGAGAACCGCAGCGTGGACGTGCGCGCCCGCCGCCTTCAGGATGACCAGGTCGTAATCAGCGTGCGCGATTATGGCCCCGGCGTACCCCGTGATCAGATGAAGAAGATTTTTCAGCTCTTCTATCGCCCCCGAAGCGAGCTGACCCGCGAGACCGTCGGCACCGGCATCGGCCTTGCCTTGGTGCGGCAACTCGCGCTGAGCATGAATGCGCGCGTGGAGGTGGCCAACCGCGAGCCGGGCGCCGAGCTGAGTGTTCTGTTTCCCATCCAATCGTGAGCTCAAGGCGGCCCGCGTCTCGCCGCTGAACGCTTGATCGCCCCCTTATCGTCAGATGCGGGGCCGGTTTCGTGGCCAACATTTCGTATGCGAATCGTTGCGCGGAACCGCGCCGCCCACTTGCGCCCCGGTGCGACGGTCGCCTATGACGGGTCCCCTGCGGTCGCGGCGGCTCTGGGCGCAATCCGGCATTGCGCTAAGGATGGCCTGCAGTGGGGAGGTGTTCGATCGTAGACGGGATCCAGCTTCAGGCGTCGGCAATATTGGCATCCGGTAAGGGACTCCGCTTGGCCGGGAAGTGACCAAACGGCGGTTGCTCCCGGCCGCCGAGTCTCGGACCTCCGTTTGCTCCGCCATCTCCAGGGCGTCGTCTACCTCGATGCACAGGTAGCGGACCGTGCTCTCCAGGTTCGTATGGCCCAGTAGAAGTTGCACCGCCCGGAGGTTCTGGGTCCGGCGGTAGATCAGGGTCGCCTTGGCTCTGCGCATGGAGTGCGCCCCGTACTCCTGGGGGTCCAACCCAATCAGCGACGGCCAGCCCTTGACGATCCGAGAATACTGCCGGGTGGATAGGTGCTCCGACCCCGGCCGGCGGCTCGGACACGGGAACTGGTCCGGCTCGAGCCCGGCCTTGGCGATCCAGGTCTCGATGGACTCCCGGGTCTGATCTGTCAGCTCGAAGCGGACCGAATGGCCGGTCTTGCGCTGGACGATCGTCGCCCGGCCGACGGCTCGAGCGCCGTGGGCAACGTCTTCGACGCGCAGGGCAACCAGATCGCAGCCCCGCAGCTTGCTGTCGATGGCCAGGTTGAGCAGGGCAAGCTGCCGGGCTCGGTTGGCGATCTGGAGCCGGATGCGGACTGCCCAGATTTCCTTGAGCTTGAAGGGCGGCTTTGGCCCGACCAGTCCCCCTTTGTTCCAGGGTACCCAGCCGCCGGCGGCCGACTCGGAGGGTTCGGTGTACATAGCGGGTTCCTCCCGGTTGTTGAGGAACCACCAGTTTGTTCCCCGAAGCGGCGGGTGACTGTCAGCCGAGACCGGCCCAGGAGCTGGGAGGAATATTAGCCGCCGTCTAAGGACGGTAATCGACCCTGAGCGGTCATCCGGTGGACCGGTGAGGGTTTTGGGGAGGGCCGGGCGGATTGACCGGAGCTTCAGTCGGTCCAGAATCGGCAAGACGCCAGGGATTCGTCGCCGCCAAGGATAGAGGGCCCGCGGAGCGCGCGGCGGAGTCGACACCGGGGGGGATTAGGGCGATGTAGCGCAGTCAGGCTTATGGCAAACCGTCTCGGCCGGGTCTCAGGAGCGCGCCAACGTCCTCTCAGCCGCGGGTGGCTGAAAGGAAATTCCTATCCCTCGGCGAGATCCGGGACCGCGAGACCGTGGAGCAGGCCATCTCCTACGCCAACACCCTCCACCTGTGGCTGTCCACCCTCCACGCCATGAATGCCAACCAGACCCTGGACCGGACCATCAACCTCTTTCCGGACTCCGCCCACCATCAGCTGTTCATGGACCTGGCGCTCAACCTCACGGCCATCATTTCCCAGCGCGTTGTCGTCGGGCGGGACGGCTCGCGGCTGCCAGCGGTCGAGCTGCTCCTGAACAGCCCTTACGTGTCGGAGCTGATCCAGCGCGGGGAGATACCGGCCACCCACGAGGCCATGATCCGGAGCACCGACCGGGGGATGCAGACCTTCGATCAGACCCTGTTCAACCTGCACAAGGAGGGGCGCATCTAAAAGGGGTGGGCGCTGCGCAACGCCCAGTCGCGCAACTACCTGGAGCTTCGCATCCGCCTGGAGGAGAGCGGGCAGGCGGTGACCCAGACGGACATGCGGATCGACGAGGACCGGCCCAAGACCTGAACGCGTCTCGCGCCCCGAAAGCGGCTCCGTCAGGGCCTGGGGTCGGCCCGGGCGACCCTCAGCCGCTGGCCCGGCTGGAGCGTATCCGGCGGGTTCAGGCGATTCCAGCGGGTCAGCGTCTCCACCGGGACGTCGAACCGACGCCCGATGCTCGAGAGCGAGTCGCCGCGGCGTACGGTGTACCACTTGGGACGCCGTCTGCCGGGCACCGTGCCCGGCACCTTGAGCCGCTGGCCCCGATAGAGGGGCTTGGACGGGCTCAGATGATTGGCACGCGCGAGCTCCGCGACCGACAGACCGTGGCGTTGGGCAATGCTCCATAGGGTGTCGCCCTTGCTCACGACCAGGCGCGGGCGGGCCGGGACCGAGGCGGCGGTTTTAGGCTGGGTTCCCGCATCCCCGCTCGGGTGGACGGGCGCATGTTCCGCGACGACAGTCGCCGAAGCGGCCTGCGGGACGGGCTCCGCGGGCGGGTCGTCCTCCGCCCGGACGGACGCTGGCGCAGCGGGCATGGACCCGGGCGCCGCCAGGCGCGGCTCGCCGGCGGCGGGCGCGGCCGGCACGGCATGCGTGAGGGCCTCGCTCGAAGCGGTGTCCGAACGCGCGAGGCTCACCGACACCACCGCCTTCATGCGTGTCTCCACCTGCTCCAGCGAGCCGGCGAGTGCCTCGACCGCGGCGCGAAGCGCCCGCCGCTCCCGGGCGGCGTGCTGCAGTTCCCGCTCCAGGGCCGCTACGTGCGCCGCGACGTCGGGGGCCTGCGCCTCCGAGGCCGTCCCCGACGGAGGCGCCGTAGCCAGCTCAGGCCGCTCCTGCGGCCAGCGTAGAAGCCCGATCACTGCCCCGACCAGGGCGAGCACCAGCGCCCCCAGGGCGATGCTCGGCGACAGCTTGGCCGCCCGGACCCGCAGCCCGGCGCCGGCACCCTTCGAGCGGCCCAGGGCCTCGGACATGCGCCGCCCCCCGTCGTGAACTGTCCTGAGCCCGCCCAGCGCCCAATCGATCAGGTGATGCGAGACTCGGAGTCCGGTGCTCATGGCGGCCGCGCCCGCTCCCGGCTGAGTCGGGCGGTCATCCAGGCCGACGGCCTCAGGCCTGTCCTCCTCCTGCCCGTCCCGCGCCCGGTGGCGGTCGGCCCCCTCGTGGAGCAGCGTCGCCGCACCCTCGTCCACCAGGTCGGCGCCGATGCGGTGCACGCCGTTCTCGTACGCGGCGAGCAGGGCGACGCTGCAGAGGTTGTCGATGCGCCGCGGCACTCCGCCGCTGCGCTCGGCGATCCTGGCGATGGCGTCACCGGCGAACACCGGTTCTCCCCGATAGCCGGCCGCGGCCAAGGCATCGAGGACGTACTCGCCGATCTCGTCGTCCTCGAGCGGCTCCAGGCGGCAGGTGCGGTCCACGGATGCCCACAACGGCTCCAGGCCCGCGTCCAGCAGGTGCTCCTCGAAGTCCGGGCAGAAGGCCAGCACGATCTGCCCGCGCGCCGGTCGGGCGGCGTCCCCAAGAGAGAAGAGCCGTGGCAGGGATTCGAGCGCCCCCGGGCCGAGACGCTCGGCGTCGTCGATCACCAGCAGGAGTCCGCGCGGCCCGGCGGCCTCACGCTCGAGGACTTCGGCGAGCGCGGCCGCGGCCGCGTCCGGAGCACCGGGCCGCGTCTCGGCGCCGAGGCCATCGGCCAGCTTCTCAAGGAAGTCGTTCACCGAGAATCCGGTAACGTTTGGCCTGAGCACCCTGTACCGGTCACCCAGGCGGGACTCGAGGCAGGCGAGCAGCCGCGTCTTGCCCGTGCCCGGCGGCCCCACCAGGAGCTGCAGACGGATCCCCGCCTCTATGCCGTCTTCGATCTGCTCGTACGCGCGCGCGAAGCTCGAGCCGACACGGGGGATGGTGGCCTCGCCCGAGCGGCGGAAGGGATAGTCGGTCAATCCGAAGTGGGTGCAGTACATTGGCCTTGCCCCGGTGAGCCCGCGCCCCGCAGGTCGGCGACGGGACACCGCCTCGGGCGCCCGTCCCGTGTACGCCGCCGCCATGCCCGAACGGAGGCGGCCGGGCCGTCCACGCATCCGTTGCGGCCGGCTCGCGACACAACCGCCTGATTTCCCGAGAAATTAGTCCAATAGCGCGGGATGATCAAGGCGCAGTCTGTGCCCGGCTTCACACTCCCGCCACGACGGCGCTCACAACCGAGCGCTTGCACCGGGGGACTGTCCGACCCACAGTGTTAGGGGCTGTTGACAATTGCCGTTCGCGCTCCGATTACGGCCCTTTTCCACGCTGACTGTGTTGCGGCTCGTCGCAATAGATCCACTGGTTCTCCTCACCGCGCCTTGTCAGGACGAAGAATCGCTCGCAATCGCCCTCGCCCAGACAAATGTCAACAGCCCCGAGTGACCGGCGCCTGCCCGGGCCGCCTGGGCGCGGCTGATCACGAAGATCTACGAGGTCGATCCCCTGCCGCGCCCGCCTTGCGGGGACAGATGCGGATCCTGTCCGCGATCGAGGGTGCAGCGTTGATCGAGCGCATCCCGCGCCACCAGAGTCTGTCGGAGCGCCAACAACCGTTTCACTGAAGGTCCCTTATGTGGTACGTGTGACCGCCCTTGGCCGTAACCAGCCAAGCCAACGTGGCTCGGGCGCGAGGCGGGAGTGCGTCATCCGGCGGCGGGAGCTGGCGAGAGCGCCTCAGAACAGCGCCTTGAGCAGCCTCAGGAAGCCTTGCCGCCATTGCACGCGGTGAGAGACGCCGGTGGAGCCCTGGATCTCCGCGCGGTGCTCCAGGTACCAGCGATAGTTGCGGATCAGCGCTTCGCGGTTGGAGAACCTGGGTGCGTAGCCGAGCCTGGTCTCGAGGTGCTCGATGGAGACGAAGCTGTCGGTGCCGGCCGTCTCGTACACCCATCGATAGAGCGGGGAGAGGTGCAAGGCCTCCAGCAGGCGCAGGGCGAGGACGGCTGGGCCTTGCGGGATCGCAACGATCCGTTTGCCGCGGCCGGCGCAGTCCAACACCGCCTGGAAGTCCTCCCGCATGGTGCCGAACTCCTTGGCGCCGACGTTGAAGGTGTCGTTGGCGACCTCCGCGGGCGCGGTGGCGCATAAGAGGCACGCCTGGCAGAGATCCTCCACGTCAAGCAGTTGGTAGCGATTGGCGCCGCCGCCGATGAGGGGAAAGTTCCTACCGTCGCTGGCCCAATCGTAGAGGATGGCGAATACCCCGAGTCGCTCGGGGCCGACGAAGGTCTTGGGGCGCAGGATGGGTACACACAGACCTCGCCCGCGATATTCCCGACAGCAGGCCTCCGCGTCGATCTTAGCCTGACCGTAGGCCCCGACCCCCTGCAGTCTGTCCCCCTCGAGCAGGGGGTGATGGTCGGGGATGCCATACACGGCGGTCGAGGAGATATAGATCACGCGGGAGACGGCGTGCTTCAGTGCGCTGGCGAGCACGTTGCGGGTGCCGTCCATGATCGAGGATCGGATGTCCTGCGGCGAGCTCAAGGGCAGCGCTGCGGCGCAGTGGAATACGAGGTCCACGTCGGTCATGGCCCGGTCCACGACCTCGGGGACGCGGATGTCTCCCTTCACCGCCTCCACTCGGTCGCGCTCGGGGTAGCTGAAGGCGGCGATGTCCAGGGAGCGTACGGCGTAGCCGTGCCGCAGAAGATAACGCACGAGGTTGATGCCCATGAAACCGGCGCCCCCGGTCACCAGGCAGTGTGTCTCGCTCATGTCGTAGGCCTCCAGGCGACGAGGACTATGCCCAGGACCAGCAGGGCGATCCCGGACCACTGCAGGGGTGTGACCGTTTCGCGCAGCCACAGGGCCGAGCCCAGGACCACGACCAATAGCCCACCGGCGACCATGACGGGATAGGCCAGTGACAGATTCAGTCGGGTCAACGCGGCAAGGTAGAAGCCCAGGTTGAGGGCGAACAACAACAGACCGGCGAGCAGATACGGGTTGGCGAGCACCCGTTGGGCCAGGTGCGGCTCCGCGAGGCTGCCGAGCCCTCGCGCGCCGGCCTTCAGCAGCATGTTGGCGAGCGCGTTGAGTGTCAGGGCGACTACAAGCAAGACGTATGCCATTCCGGGCAACCTGTAGGTGGCGGGCAGATTTTCCCCTTGGCCGCGATCCGCCGAACCCCGGCAAAGCCCGCGGGCGACGGGTGGTATGGGGACTGTTCCTAAGTTGACCTTCTGCGGACATCTGTAGTATACGAGCATTCGAATCTTGTGTGGCGAACGCCAAAAGGGGGGGAGCCTTGGGACGGGTGGGCATCCTGCGCGCGTGGGGAGGAGCGTTGTTGCTGCTGGTCTGCGGACCGGGGCTGGCGAGTGCGGCTGCGGAGACCCATGCGCCTTGTTCAAGGGCTTTGACCCGGGAGATTCCTCGGCGGCCCGTGGCTGCGCCCGACGGCACCCAGTTCGCGGGACAGGTGAGGGGAGAAGACCCGCGGCAGCGGGAGGCCGCGATCGAGCGCGAGATCCTGCGCGGCAATGTGCCCGCCTTCCTGCGCTTGCTCAAGCCGGTCAAGCTGAGGGCGAAGCTCCCCAGCGGTCGCGAGGTCACGGCGACTATCTGCGTCATGCCGGACTACCTGGCGATCGGTGCGGACCGCGATTTCTTGCGCATCCCCATGAACCTCCATACAGCCACGGCAATCGCCGAGCACTTCGGCTTCGTTCTTCCCACCCGCAAGATGGTGGATGCCATCTACCAGCAGTCCGGTGCCCATCTCGGTCCTCAGCCGATGCAGGCCGGGCCGCAGATGCGCTCCACCGAATACTATCTGCGGCATAACCGCACCATCGCGCAACAGCGCAGCGCCCTGGGCATTCCGCTCGGCGTGCTGATCTCGGGTGACAAGAAGGACGTGGTCATCTCCAACCGTCTCGCCACCCATCCGGGCCGGATCGCCATCTACGGCTGGCACAAGCTGGACGGCCAGCCGATCCAGCCCCTCAGCACGGTCCATGGCGCCAACTATGCCGACTACAGCCACGGGATCCGGCTGGTGAGCGACATCGCGTACATTGACGGCAAGCCGACATCGGTGCATAAGGTGCTCGAGGACCCGGAGCGCGCGACCATCCTGAGCGATGAAGGCCCGGTGGAGATCCTCTCCGACCTGATCCCGGAGCTTTCGCCGCGTATGATCGCTTCCTTGGCCGGCTCTTCGGGTCCTGCGGGAGATCGAGCAGGTCACTCCCCGGCGCTCTGACCTCCATCCAGGGTCTTGCAGCAGCGAAAGCCCAGGTGGTAGTTGGCGTGGCTGTGCGCGTCCATGACCCGACTGCCATGCCAGAACGGCGCGCGCCAACGGCACCAATCCGGGTGGGCGCGGTAGGTGTCGAAGATGAACCAGCTCCCTTTCATCTCCGTGTAGCCCAAGTCCTTGCTGCCGCGGCTGGCCATCTGGCCGGGGTTGAGCGGCAGGTTCATGTGCTCGGCGGCATTGCCGTTGAGGTCGTACACGCCCAGGCTGCTCTTGCAGTCGGGGAAGTCCCCAGTCGGATAGGTGTTTGAGCCGCACTGGCTCCAGCCCCCGCCCTGGCAGCCGGGCGTTTTCTGGCTCGCCGCCGCGCAGATCCCCTTCTCGTAATCGGGTCCGTAGCTCCATCGCTTGGTGGGTCCGTATTTGGCGTTGTGCGCCCTGGCCATGCGCGCGATTGCCTTATTCGGGCTCACTCCTTGGGCGAGATCGAAGCGATAGTCCGGCGGGAGCAGGGCCCCTGCGCAGGCGCCTTCCCATTCATGGGCGTCGCACAGGCGCTTGCCCTCGGCCTCGCACAGCTCGGCCGCCTCGCGCGCCTTGACCCAGACCACGGGGTATTCACAGGGGATATCCGGGAACTCGAACTGATCGATGCAGGCTTTCGCGTCCTCGGCCTTCTGCTTGGCCGGGTCGTAGAGCGGGGCCATGTACTTGTCCCCGCAGATGCGCTCGAACTTCGGGCTCGCATAGTCCAGACCGCGCGCCTGGAGCTTGGCCCGGCACTGTTGCGGCGTTTCGGGATGCCGGGCGATGGCGGGGTTGCCCTGTCCCACGTACCCCGAGCGTCGGAAGATCTCGCGCACTCTGGCCATCTGTGCGTCGCTCAGCCCGTGTATCTCTTGGAGCTTATGCAGCATGGCCGCGTTCTGCTCCTCCAGGGTGAGGCCGTATGCCCCTGCGCTGGCGCCCACGGCTGCCGGCAGCGCCACCCCCACCCCCAGACACCATGCCCATGCGGATCTCATATAGGTCCACCTTCGCGGCGCATGAGGTAGAAGAAGTCCCGGTTGTCGGGCAGACCGAGAAACCGGGGGACCGGACGACCCTTGACCTGCCGGTCGGCCTCGAACATCGCTTGTACCAAGTATTGCACCGCGGGCTCGACGCCGTTGCCGGGGTAGACCGCCAGATAGGTGAGGATCGGGGCGTTGATGTCCAACTCCATGGCGTCGTGACATCCGTAGGCCTGGAACACCCGCGCCATCGCCGAGGGAGTGGCATTGGAGAAGTAGGCGTACATGAGGTACCGGGCGTCAGGTCGGCGCTGCAGGCAGACCCCGGCGCGCACCGTGCGCAGGGACTCCTCGGCGGAGCCGGACCAGTTGCCGGCCCCCCAGCGATTGACCAGCGCCCCCGGGATCGGCTGTCTGGTGGCGGAGTCCCACTCCACCACCGGGACGCCGTTCTGACGCGCGTAACGGATCTGGGCCAGCCCGCGATTGTCCTCCGCGGTCCAGGCGTGCATATGCACCGAGCCGTCGCGCAGCACATACAGGGTCGACAGCCCCGGCTGGAGCTTGCTCAGCACCACGCCCTCCTGGATGAAGCCGTAGTGACTGCCGTGATGACGCAAGGCGAGGTCGCCGTATTTGAATGCGCCGTGGTAGCGCTTGAAGCCGCCGGCGAAGGCAGCCCGCGTGCGTGCGGTGTCATAAGGGGGCACCAGGCCGGTGGTGATCAGCGGCTCGATGCTGCCGATGCCGTCCGGTCCGGGCAGGGACTCGACGCGCACGCTGTCCGGGGGGCGCGGTGACCAGTCCACACGCGGGTGATCGGTTCCCAGCCCGAAGCCGAGCTCGAAACGGTCCAGATCGAAGACGATCAGGTACACCAGCGCCGCGGACTCCTTGGCGTCCAGCGCATTGGCGCGGTCGCGGCGGCTGCGAAGGATCTCCGGCGCGATCGCCTCGGGGGCGATCAAGCTGACAAAGGCGCCCTTCAGGTCCCGTGCAGGGACCCACTGGCCGACCGGCAGCGTCCTGTCATAGGGCGCGGCCACCCGGATCCCGAGGTCTCCGCGGCCGATCTCGCGCTCCGCATAGGCCGGGTCAAGGTGCGCCGCGCCGGGCAGCCGTGCGCCTTCCGGGGATGGCGTCTGGCGACTGTTGCCCAGCTCGGCCTGTTCTCGTCCCGCGTCCTTCAGCACCGTCTCCTTGGCCAGGTTTATGATCTCCTCGCCCCCCCAGACATCGTCGCGCAGGAATTCCACCACCGCTTCGAGATTGCTGCGTCGGCCGCGCACTGCGGCGTGCAGGTAGAGGTGGCCGCTACAGAGTGGCACGTAAGGGCCTGGGTCGGTCGCCGCCTGTTCCAGCTGCTTGCCGGACCAGAGGGGGCACGGATGGTGCCCCGTGCCGTCGCTCAGCATAAGTCCCGTGCGCAGCCCCGGGTCGAGCGTCAGGGTCTGGGTGTCTGGGGCGGGGTTCTCGAGGTGGTAGTAATGTGTGCTCCCGTCACCCCAGTCCAATGCCAGCAGGTACCAGACGCCGATCACGGGGTTGAGGTCGATGAGGGTCGCCGTGCCGGGTCTGCCATGGGGTCCCACCAGACCCTGAGTCTGGGTGCGGCGGAACTGCTGGAGCTCGACGATGGTCTTCGGGGCCTCGGCGGCGTATTGCGCTGCCTGCTCCGGGGGGGCGACCACCGATGGCGTGTCGCCGGCCTCGGCCCGGTGCGCAACGCCGGACAGGCAGGCGAGGATGAGGGCCACGGGGCTGAGTCGGATCATGTCGTCTGCTAGAGGGCTATCAGGATCGCCAGGCCCATCAGCACGATCAGGATGCGGCTCACGGGGTTGCGTACGGTGAACACCAGGGGGTCGTCATCCATGCTCTTGCGGTGGGCCATCAGCCAAAGGTAGCTGATCCAGTACAACAAGAGCACGCATAACGCCCAAAGCATCTTGGGGTGCGCGTAGAGGGCGTGGCTGGCGCTGCTGTCGATATAGAGAGCCAGTACCAGCACGGCGAGATAGCCGGCAGCGCCGCCGAGGGAAGCGAGCAGCTCGGCGTCATCGAGCCGGTAGCCCCGCGCCCTGGCGCGTGCGCCCTCCACGGCGCGCATTGCCATGAGCTCGGCATAGCGCTTGACCAGCGCCAGGCTGAGGAACACGAACATGGAGAACGCCAGCAGCCAGGTGGACAGCCAGACCCCGGTCGCCACCGAGCCGGCGATGATTCGCAGGGTGTAGAGGCCTGCCAGGATCAGCACGTCGAGGATGGGTACGGCCTTGAGGTGCAGGGAATAGGCGAGGTTCAGGATCAGATAAGCGCCGATTACGGCGATGAAATCCCGGTGCAGTGCGAGCCCCAGGCCCACACCTGCCGTGAGCAGCATGGGTATTGCGGCCAGCGCCAGCTTGACCGGCACTCTCCCGGAGGGAATCGGGCGCTCGCGCTTGTGGGGGTGGTGGCGGTCCGCCTCCAGGTCCATCAGGTCGTTGAGCAGATACACGCCGGAGGCGCACAAGCTGAAGGCAATGAACGCCAGGCCGGCGTGCGCGAACGGGGTAAGCTGAGTGATGTCGTGGGCCGCGAACAGCGGAGTAAACACCAGGAGATTCTTCAACCAGTGGTGCACGCGCAGCGCACGAGCATAATCGGCCAGGTGCCCTCCGCCACCGTCCAGGATCGGGCCGAGTGCCGTCACCCGGGCAACCCGCCGGCGCAGCCGGGGGCTGCCTGCGACCACCAGGGCCAGGCGCGCGGAGCGCCATACCGCGAGGTCGGGGCCTGCATTGCCGAGGTAATCGAACCCCTTTTCCCCGAACGCCGCCACCAATCGTTGGCGTTTCTGCGCCCCCGCCAGGTTCAGATTGCCGTCGCTGGCAAGCACCTCGTCGAACAACCCCAGAAGCTCCGCGACCTGCTGTGCGACCTTGGCGTCCGCCGCCGTGGCCAGCACGATGCGCCTACCCTGGGCACGCGCCGCCTGGAGATAGGCCAGCACCTGCGGTCGATAGGGTAGGTGGGCCGGGTCCAACAGCGCCCGCTCGGCGATCCGGGCTTTGAGCCGGGCCTTGCCCTGGGCCAGCCATCCCAGCATCTGGACAGCGCTCAGGGGATTGCGCTTGAGCAGCGCTATGGCGCCTTCGACCAGGACATCGGTTGCCATCAGCGTCCCGTCCATGTCCACGACGAGGGGTACTGCGGCAGACTCGTCCGTGACTGAAACGTCGATTGTCATCTGATCGAGGGGTCGCTGGGCCAATGAGCCATGGCGTTTGCGCCGGGTCGTTCGATCCATCGCGGCGCTAAACCGAGCACTCCGTCTCCGACCAGTATAGGCACGATTGCCCTGAGCGATCGGCGGACCGGAGCCAGCTTGGATGCACTGAGAAGGGCGTTACGCATGCCATCTCGGTGTACAACCTTGGGGGCGAGCCCATCGTGGATCGTTCCGCAGCAATGGCGCTCCGGCTGGTGATACCTTCGGTCAGGACCCCAGGACTTGTGCGCAGACGTCGGCCATTGCAGGGGCCCTTACCCGGCTCCTGAGGCGGCCCCCGGCCCGGATCTCAGTCGAGCAGCACCAGCTTATTGGCCAGCTCGTTTACATCCCCCGGTTGGATGGGGAAGTCGCGGGCCAGCAACTCGCCCGCCTTGCGGATGCCCTCCTCGAGGCCCTCCGCGGCGCGACGGTTCTTCATGCCTTGCACCACCAAGTCGCAGACCCCTTGCCAGTCCTCGGGGCTGAGCCTGGCCGCGACGGCGTCGTCGCCCAGGACCCGGACCATCCGTTCGTACAGCGAGACATAGATCAGCACGCCGGTGCCCCCGGCGGTGCTGCGGATACGACGGCGCTGGAAGGCCTCTCGGGCGCCCCGTTCCACCTCCTCGCGCATCTCGCTCCGGGGGATCAGGGGCAGGCGCAGCAGCGGGAGGCGCGTCGCCAGGGCGGCCCCCAAAACGAAGCCACCGGCGACGGTAACGATAATCGGGACCAGCCCCAGGGTCGGGGCATGTCCGTTGGCCCAGGGGACCTGGCTGACGCCCTGGAACACCGCCCAGACGACGGCCAGAGCAAACAGTCCCGACAGGAGTCCGAACAGATCCTCGGCCCGGTCATAGCGTCCGGAAACGGTGGCGACGACCGGTACGATCTCGCCGCAGGTCGTGCGCTCCGCGTCGACCACCGCTGCCTCGACCCTGCGGCGGTCCTGATCGCTGAAGACAGTGCTGGCCTTGAGCATCGCAGCCTACCAGGAGCCCGAGGCCCCGCCTCCGCCGGAGGAGCCGCCGCCGAACCCGCCGGAGCTTCCGGAGGCGGCGGCACGCAGCATGAAGAAGATCGCCACGGCCAGCGCCGCGAGCAGTGCCCAGGCCCAGCCGGATCTGCCGGACTTGAACAGGTTGTAGATCATGGCGGCGAACAGCACGGCGCCGCCGATGAGGAGGGGCCAGAGCCACCAGGGAGGCTTGGGTTTGGGCAGCTGCAGGCCGCGGGCCATGGCATCGAGGCCGCGCACCCCGTCGGCGATGCCGGTGGAGTAGTCCTGGCGCCGGAAGGCTGGAACGATCAGCGACTGCATGATGTCCTCGGCCTGGGAGTCGTAGCGGTGTGCGAAGCCCGCGCCCAGCTCGATGCGGGCCCTTCGGTCGCCAAGGGATACCAGCAGCAGTATCCCGTAGTTGCGATCCGGTGTGCCAATGCCCCAGGTGTCGAACAGCTGCCGCGCGTACTGCTCCACGCTCAGCCCGCTGGCGCCTTGGGCCGAAAGGGAGCTGATGGTGACAACGAACAGGGGGATCCGCTCGTCCTTGAGCAGGGCCTCGGCGGTCTTGTTGATCGCATCGCGCTGCGGCTGATCGATCAGCCCCGCCCGGTCGACGAAGAAATCGGCCTTTGGCGGTTTGGGAGGAAATTCGACCGCGTGCACCCAGGGTGCGGACAGCAGGGCCGCGACCAGCATCAGAGCGGTCAGGAGTCCAGGGCGGCGGGCGGATCTCATGGGTCCATGGTGGGCGGGGCTCAGCGACGAGTCAAGGCGGCAGCGGGTCCGGCGGCGCCCTGAGCCCGCTTTGGTGTCAATGCCGGTCGCGCGTCGTCGGCAGGCGAACGCTGACCCTCAAGCCATGGGGCGACCGGAGCGCATCCCCGAGCCGGATGGTCCCGCCGAGCCGCTCGGTGATGGTCTTGACGATCGACAGACCGAGCCCGGAGCCGATCGCGACGCTGCCGAGCACGCGGTAGAACGGGTCGAGCACGCGCTCACGCTCGGCCTCGCCGATGCCGGGTCCGTTGTCCTCCACCTCGAGCAGGATTGCGTCGGGCGTCCCGGTGACCGCAAGGTCGACGCGTCCGCCGGCAGGCGTGTAGCGGATGGCATTGTCGACCAGGTTTCTCACGACGGTCACCAGGTCGATCTCATCGGCGGGCACCTGGAAAGCGGCATCACCCAGAACGCCGATGTCGATGCCTTTGGCCTGGGCCAAGGGTATCAGGTCCTCCAGCACGCGCCGGTAGACTGTCTGCACCTCGACCAGCGTCACCGGCCGGGCGGAGGCCGTCTGGGCTCGGGCGAGCGTGAGCAGCTGATCCAGCAGGGCGCGGCCCCGCTCGATGCCATGGCGCAGTGTCGACAGCCGTTCGCGAGCGGTGTCCGACATCTCGGCGTCGGCCAGCCGCTCGGCTTGAAGGGACATCGCCGTCAGGGGGGAGCGCAGTTCGTGCGCGGCGTCCGCGACGAAGCGCTGCTGTGCCTGCATCGAACGGGCGATTCGCCGCAGCAGCCGATTGATCGCCAGGGCGAAAGGCCGTACCTCGGTGGGCAGGGGGTCCGCGACGAGGGGATGCAGCTCGTGCTCTCCGCGCCGATCCACCTCGGCGGAGAGCCGCGCGATGGGTCTGAAGATCTTGCGCACCAGGGCGGTGACTACGGCCACCAGGATGGGCACCAGGATGAGCAAGGGGATCAGGCTGCTCAGTGCGCTGTCGCGGGCGATCTCGTTGCGAGCGGCAGTCTCCTGCGCGACCGCGATCCGTTCGCCCGATCCCATCTGCTTGACGTACACGCGGTAGGTCTTGTGCCCGATGACCGCTGTCTGAATGCCCTCGTGCAAGCTCGCGGGCAGGGCCGTCGGGCTGGCGGCACCGGCGCCTGGCGTCCGCGGGGCGAGCAGACGCACGCGCAGGCGCGCGTCCCGGTCGCGCTCGGAAAGGGGGCCGTCCAGCGTGCCCTCTGGAATAGGCAGGTGGTCGCGGTCGAACAGCGTCGCGACCTGACCCAGCACATCGTCCTGCAGCTCGTGGGCCTCGTCGAACGCGGCCAGGAAGGCGACGATACCGGCGATCACAGCGACCGCCAGCACGACCAGCGACAGCCAGACCGAGAGTCGGATCTGAATGGAGTCTTTCATCCGGTTTTTGAGACCATCCATCCCACGCCTCTTACGTTCTTGATGATCTCGCTCCCGAGCTTCTTGCGAAGGCCGTGGATCAGGAACTCGACCGCATTGCTCTCGACCTCCTCTCCCCATCCGTAGATGCGCTCTTCCAGCTCGCTGCGGGAGAGGATCGCGCCGGGACGCAGCATCAGAGCCTGCAGCAGGGAGAACTCCCTGTTCGACAGGCGCACCGGCCCGGTCCCGACGACGCTCGCCTCGCGGGTGGCCGGATCGAGGGAGACGACGCCGTTGCTGAGCACCGGCGCGCCGCTGCCGCCTTTGCGTCGCAGCAGCGCCCGCATGCGCGCCAGCAACTCCGCCATCTCGAACGGCTTGATCAGGTAATCGTCGGCCCCGCCGTCCAGCCCGCGGATACGCTCCCGTACCGCATCACGCGCCGTGACGATCATCACCGGTACCGGATTGCCGGCGGTCCGGATGCTGTGCAGGATCTCCAGGCCGTCCTTGCCGGGCAGCCCGAGATCGAGCAGCACGACGTCATAGTGCTGGCAGGCCAGCGTGTGCAGCGCCGCCCCGGCATGGCGAGCCCAGTCCACGGCGTAGGAAGCCTCCTTGAGGCTCGCCTGGATGGCCTCGCCGATCATCGGATCGTCTTCGACCAGTAGGACTCGCATCTAACCCCCTGCTGCCCAGTTTCCGGTCATCTTCGCGCAGCGGCTCCAATCCCGCCAGGGACGGTCACCCCGGATTGGGCTCGCGCTCAATGGGTCCGGGCTGCCGGTCTATGCGAAAACGAGAAGATGAACAACAGGATCAACGCGAGCAGGGCGGCCGATGCCGAGAACCGGCTCAGGTCCAGGCCGCCGCTGCTGATCGGTTTGTCCAGGAAGTCTCCCACGACGGCCCCCAGCGGACGGGTGAGTATGAAGGCAGCCCAGAAGAGTAGCGTGTGGGAGACCTTCGTCAGGAAATACGCTGCGGCGATCACTGCCAACATTGCGCCGAAGACGAGTGCACCGCCCTCGTAGCCCAGTCCTGCCGTGCTGGCCATCCAATCGCCGAGGGCGGTGCCCAGGGTCTGGGAGAACATGATCGTGGTCCAGTAGAACATCTCGGTCCGCGGCGAGCGGACGGTATCCACGGCCACCGAGCCAAGGGTCAGGTGCCAGATGAGGAGCGATCCCATGAGCAGCGTGAACAGGATGGCGGTCCCGCCCGCATAGCCGATGCCGAGCGAGCGATCCGCAAAGTCCGCCAAGGTCGTCCCGACCGTGGTCGTCGCGATGATGGTCAGCCAGTAGACCAGGGGATGGAATCGCTTGGCCGAGATCTGCAGGACAACGGCCCCGAGGAAAACGACGGCGAATATGCCGGTTCCTACCAGATAGCCGAGATGCATCGACATGGACACCGCGTCTCCGCCAGTCTCGCCCAGGGTCGTAGCCAGGATCTTGATGACCCAGAACACGAGCGTCACCTCGGGAACCTTGCTCAGAATCTGTTTGCTTTCACTGTTCATCATCACCTCATGTCCGCGAAAATGCCTTGACCCATCTTTTGCCGTGGACGTCGACCCGCCCCGTGATGCGGCAGCATCGCGGGCCGGAGCGAGCCTCGCGTCGCATGGCCGAAATTAAAGAAGACTATCTCGGTAAACCTTAGGAGATCCGTAGCGCCGGAAACCTCACCGGTGATGCCGTATGCTTTGGCATGGGCTTGAAGCGACAAGGCCTGTTGAGCCTGCGCATCGATGACCGGGCCTTTCTCGGACTCATCCGCAAATGGCTGAAGGCGGGCATACTGGACACCGACAGGCAGGTGCTGCACCCAATGACCGGGACCCCGCAGGGCGGTATCGGCTCCCCAGTGCTGGCTAACGTGTACCTGCGCTACGTGCTGGACCGGTGGCTCAGTCGGGTGGGGAGGCCTCGGTGCCGAGGCCAAGCGTATTACTGTCGCTTCGCCGACGCCTGTGTGGCCTGCTTCCAGGCCTACAACTGCAACCAGTACAAGCATGCCTTGGCTGCGGTGAGCTGGCCCCGAGCACGTATCCTCAAAGGCCTCAACCCTTGTCGAAGCGCGGAGGCTTGCTGAATGACTGGACGGGAAGCCGGATGTGGGAGTAGTGCGACACGGATGTCGCGTATACGGACCTAAGGACGGAAAGCCGCTTGTCCGGTTCTGAGAGGGGCTGGGTACAACTCGGGCCATGGGCGAGATCATGTGGCACCGCCGGGGAGCCAGGCGGCAAACAGAGAACACCAACTGCGCCCTAACGCTCGGGAAGTGCCCCGCCTACTCGAAACGCCGCTTTTCCGCGTTTCCCTCTTTCCGCACAACCCCAGGGATAAACCGACAAATAACGAGGCGACCGAACAATCGCCTCGTCATTTCCACCGGCAAACAATCCGGCTTCCATTCACGCGCGCGCTGAACCATCTGCAGCACGGGCCGATGAAACCACGACGCGGTCGCGACCCGTCTCCTTGGCTTGGTACATTGCCGCGTCCACCGCGCCAATCAAACTATCCATCGTCTGGCCATCCTCAGGGAAGGACGCCACACCGAAGGAAGCGGTCAGCTGGATAACGCCTGCTCCCAGAGTTATCCGTTTCGCCGCAAGCTCGGTACGCAATTGCTCGGCGCGTCGATACGCGACATCACGCGGCATCCCGGGAAAAAGCAGCACAAACTCCTCGCCGCCGAAGCGACAAGCGATATCGCTGCCGCGCGCATGTTCTCTCAACAACCCAGCAAACGCCCGCAATACCTCGTCGCCCGCCAAATGGCCGTGTACGTCGTTGACGAGCTTGAAATGATCAATGTCGCACATTACGATCCCGATCGGTTGGTTGTAGCGCGCCGCGCGGACCACTTCCCGTGCTATCGTTTCGTCGAGATAACGGCGATTGTAGAGGCCCGTCAGCGGGTCGCGTACGGCTTGATTGAGGAGCTGCTCCTGCAATTTCTGTACTTTCGTCTCGGAAAGCTTGCGCTCTGTTATATCGCGCAGGACACCCACCGCGTGCCAGCGCTCATTTAGCCTGATTGCAGAGACCGACAACTCGACAGGAAATTCAGATCCATCCTTGCGCAAAGCCTCCACCTCGCGTTTCTTGCCTATGACCGCGCCTACGCCAGTTTCGCGGAACGAGGCAAAACCTTTCCTGAAATCCGCCTGGTAGCGGGACGGGACAAACAGCTCATGTGCATCGCGGCCGATTGCATCCTGCGCGCTAAAACCCAATATATGCTCTGCGGCCGGGTTCCAGCTAACAATCATCCCCTCAGCGTCGATCATCAATATCGCATCCTGTGCGGCTGTCGTAACCGCTCGGAATTGTGCCTCGCTTTTCATGAGTACCTGCTTAGCGAGATTGCGCTCGGTGACGTCACGAAAGAACCAGATCCGTCCGTAATACTTGCCATCCGCCCCGAGCACCGGAGCTGAGTAGCGGTCAATCATCCTGCCATCCTTGAGATCAAGTTCATCGTGGCTTTCTTCTGATCTGTGGTGATACAGGTGATTGACGCGGGCGAGAAATGTCGCCGCGTCCTGCACCTGTGCAGCGACCGATTGCAGCACAGGAACATCGGCGCGCGCCGCCACCAAATCTTGCGTCAGACCCCATAACTCGGCAAAGCGATGGTTGAAGGAAATAATTTTTTCATGCTCGTCCACCACGAGAATCGCATCCGGCGAGACTTCCTGCTGCGTTGCCAGCACGGTGTTCGTGTATACAAGCTCCTGCTGCGCGAGCGATTCGCTGAACAGACGCTGCATGCTGAACAGCAGGCCGACCATCACGCAGATGTACGATCCGGCCTTCAGCAGGTGTGACGCATCGAACATCATGTCGAAGACGCGGCCGGAGAACGACATGAACATTGCCTGCCCCATGAACCCGACGATGAGGCTCAGCACCAGCCAGTTCTCGAATGCATCGGTTTTCCACTTGCCCTTGCGCAGATAGCCGATCATGGCAAGCAGGAAAAACACGGCAGGAACGAATTCCTGTGGCCGCGGGAAAGGGAGTTGTTGATAGTAGGCCGCAGGCATCGGCACGAACGCAACGACGGCAAAGCACGCGAGCGCCAGCGCAGTGACAGTACCGTAAACCAGCTTTTCACTGATCAGTCCGGCCCCGCCGAGGCGGTCTTCGCGTCGCCAGAACAACCAACTCAGCCACAGCAGCAGTGACAGGAAGATGCGCGACGCAAGCCAGCTCCATGCGATCAGCGAAGGCGGTGTCGATGGAAACAATGCGATAAAATGGGAAGAGCTGACGACCGCGTGATAGCCGTCCAGAAAAGCGGTCGCGACGAAGCCCGTGCCGATGAACAGGAACGTATTGTCCTTCTTGGTGTAGTAGCGGACCAGCGCGAGAGAGCCGACGGCAAGCGACAATACCGTCGCGACCGTTTCCATCAGCGTATGCAGCTGGCTACTGCCGAGCCATGTAGAATCCCTGAGATAGAGGTAGGCAAAGAAAAGGACCGCAAACATCGCGACGTAGGTAAACCGCCTGCGGCTTGCCACTGTGCCGTCGGTATCGGGAAGATCAGCCACCGTGATTCACCACGCTGTGAAGTGCGTCACGATGTTTCTTGATCTCGGCGCGCGCCACTTCGCACCTGGGTCTGGCTCGGTCGGTCGGCGAGTCGTCGGTGACTAGTCTCATTCTCTTTGTTCGTCATCCGTCAGAACGCTGCGTGATTAAGATGATGAGCTGCCGAAAGTGCAGCGGCACGCCATCAAGATGAATACGTGGGCGACGGGGCATGAACCAACTCTAGCAAAAAGATTCGAGTCTGTCCCCTTTGGCCCCTTTAATTGTTTAGGATATTTTACTCTTGAATCAACAGGATAACTTGGCTCAACCCGTTGGGGCCGTTGGAGTCTTGAAGGTGAATCCGGCGGAGAGGGAGGCGCGTAGTGCGCCGAGCTCGGCCAGCTTGCTGGCGCGTTCCGGATCAAGCACGTCGCACCCTTTCCCACAGATCGCGGGCCTGGTACGCCAGAGCCATTTGCGGCCGCATGTTGTCGACCACAGACAGAGTCTCGAACAGATTGTCCGACTGCAGCAGGATGCCGATGTCGGCCGCCCGACGGCGGGCGCGCTCGGCCTCGGGACGCCGGGTCAGTCTCGAGCCCTGCAGCAGCACGTAGCCGCCGTCCGGTTCGTCCAGCCCGGCGAGACAGTTGATCAGTGTGGACTTGCCACTCCCCGAAGGTCCTACGAGCGCTACGATCTCCCCCGAGTCGAGCCACAGCTTGGCACCGCGTAACGCCAACGTCTCGGCCTCCCCGGCGTGGAAGAAGCGGTAAAGATCAACCGCCTCGACAGCGCGGGTCATCGCCACTGGAAAGGGCATTAACGCGCATTGAATTATTCCCTCCATCGCTATCGACCAACCTCAGGCCTGTTCCATGAGATGATCATTTCTTGGAGATCACGTGTACATTCGCGTGAACATCAAGATAAGCATCGGGAATCAGCTAGCGATTAGAAGGCCATTACTCCGGCAACATCAAGTTGTAACAACAGGCGAGCGGATAATCAGTGTTCCCTGTGAAAGCGGGCCTTCTGTGTCGGCTTTACCCGAACGCTTCATTGCTGCATCAGCAATCTTTGAAGAAATCGTAGCCGAAGCTCGCATCGACGATCCGGTGGAAGACGCTCGCGAGGAGCCTCGCGAACATGCCCATTGCGGGGTCCTCCACGTTTGTCTTGACCCCAAGCCTCGCGGATCAGCGGCCGGCCGTACGCGCAAGAGCCGTGCCAGGCCATCCCCAATATCCCACCGCCAGCGCGCCGATCCAGCCTACCGCGAGCCAGCCGATGACCCCGTCGTAACCGCCAGTGAGAAAGGCGTAGGGGGATGCGTCGTTGCCGACCGTCAGGTAGCGCGTTACCTGAATGACGAAGACCCAGCCGGCGTGCAGGCCGATGCACCAGCCGATATGGCCGGTGCGCTCCCGCACCAGTGCGAGGAAGACGCCCGCCAGGGTCAGGGCGCTCATGGAGTCCAGATTCTTTCACTGCAAGGCGTTGGTGAAGGTCTCTGCGAACATCCGCCAAGCACCGGCCCAGTCGAAGGCGATCTCGTCAGGCAGGGAGCCAGGCTTCATGAAGTGGAGTAGGGCGTAGAGGAACGCCGTCCAGAAGACGGCGGAGGAGATTCCGCCCCGACGGCGGATCGCGGCATAGAGGGCGCCACGGAGAAAGGTCTCCTCCAGAAAACCGATGAGCAGGCCGCCAACCAGGGCAGAAAGGATCTTTTTGGCGGGGCCCCCAGGCCAGCCGCCGCCGAGACTGGCCGGTACCACACGCCGAGCGCCAGCAGCGCGAGCGCCAGCACGAGCAGGATCGCCAGACCCGCGACCCAGCCCTGTCCCAGGGCACACAGAAACAGCGGACGCGCCGTCCCGTAGCCCAGGGCTTGGCGATGGCCGAGGCCCATCGACTTCAGGAAGGGCCAGAGGCCGGGCAGAGTGAAGACCTCGGCCAGCCGGCCCATCACCCGGTGGGGGCGGCGTGCACGAGCCCGGTCTGCATCACGGGATAGGTAAGCAGGGCGCCCAGCATCAGGCACACCAGGAGGTAGAGGAAGAAGACGGCGGTGGCGCGCATGCTGGCCTGTCTGAATCGGGGTAGATCGGCTCATTATACTTTCGCCCGAGCGGTGTTGCTCCGCTATGTTCCACCCGGCCCGCGCCGGAATGCCGCTGGCCTACCGGAAAGATGTCGAGCCAGTGAGGTCCGAAATTTCGCGAATAAATCAGAGATTCCCTAAGTGTCTTCTAATCCGTCCCGATCACCGTGTCCCCGGGACCTTCGCCGAACCGTTTGGTGCCGTTTCCTTAGGGGCTGTTGACATTTGTCTGAGCGAGGGCGATTGCGAGCGATGTTTCGTGCTGACAAGGCGCGGTGAGGAGGAATAGTGGATCTATTGCGACGAGCCGCAACACAGCCAGCGCGGAAAAAGGCCGTAATCGGACCGCGAGCGGCAATTGTCAACAGTCCCTAGTACATGAAGTCCTTTGTGCTGGAACCGTTTGCTTGAAATCATTGCACGTCATCGGCAGCAAGACCATGGGCGGCGCAGAGCGCTGGTTCGTGCGTTTTCAGGCCGCGATGCCGCGTCACGGGGGGCCGATGGAGGCCGTGGTGCGCTGCGGCAGCGAGCTCACCCGCCCGGGCGTGATCAAGGTGCCACTGCACCAGGTCCCCATGCATACGGTCTGGGACCCCTTGTCGAAGGCCGCCCTGTCCAAGGTCATCCGGCAATCGGGCGCGCCGATCGTGCAGACCTATATGGGACGGGCGACGCGCCTGACCCGCGTCGAGCCGGGACGGGGAGTGGTGCATGTTTCACGCCTGGGCGGGTATTACAAGGTCGATCCATTCCGCCATGCCCACGCGTGGATCGGCAATACGAAGGGGTTGTGCGACTGGATGGTCGAGCAGGGCCTTCCGGCGAATCGCGTCTTCCACATCTACAATTTCGCCGAGTCTGCGACGCGGGCCGATGCGACCCAGCTGCAGGACCTGCGTCGTCGCCTGGACATCCGACCCGAGGATTGGGTGATCGTCACGGCTGGGCGCTTGATTGAGATCAAGGGGCATCGGCATCTCATCGACGCGTTGCGACGGCTGCCCGGCGAGGTTGGCGGGAGGCGGCCCCGGCTCATCGTCTTGGGAGATGGGGCGCTGCGCGAACCCCTCGAGCAGCAGGCGCGGCAGCTCGGCGTCGCGAAGCGCATCTACTGGGCCGGATGGCAGTACGACCCGTCCACCTGGTTTCATCTTGCCGACATGGTGGTGTTTCCTTCCGACGATGGGGAGACCTTGGGCAACGTGATCCTGGAGGCCTGGGCCTACGGCAAGCCGCTGATCTGCGCCGCGTTTCGTGGGGCGCGGGAAATCGCCCATCATGGCGAGGATGCGTGGGTCGTGCCCTGTGGAGACCCGGCCGCGCTGGCGCAGGCAATAGCGGCGCTCATGGGTGACGCGGAGATCAGGGCGGCCATGGTTGAGGCTGGGCTGCGCCGGGTCGAGAGGGATTTCGGCGAGGCCGCCATCATCGACCAGCATCGGCAGCTGTACCGCTATCTTGTGGACAGCCTGAACCCGTGAAGCCGGGGATCAGGATGTTCCGGTACCACCAGGTGGGTGACTTCAATCCCACGCGGGCCCAGGGCCCTAACTATTGCCATCACCGTTGCTTCGGAGGGAGCCGAATCGCCCGCCTCCGCTACCGGACAGCCTGGGCTCCAGAGCCGTTTCATCTCCCTTTCGTCGGAGGTTGTGTATGAAGATCGGATTGCAGACCTGGGGTACGGCGGGCGACGTCAGGCCATTCATCGCCCTGGCCGGTGGGCTCAGCGCGGCGGGGCACGAAGTCACTCTGGCTTACACGGACGTGGACAACAAGCAGTACGACGAATGGGCACGCCTGGGAGGGTTCCGGATCATCCAGGTGGGACACGTCGACCCGGGCGATGAGGGTTTGCGCTCGCGGATCGTGCGCAGCATGAACCCGCTACGCCAGTGGGAGCTGGTGATGGCCAACTGCCTGGACCCCTTGGACGAGGAGATCTACCAAGCCTCCTGCGCGCTGTGCGAGAGCAACGACGCGGTGGTTGGCCACGGTCTCGTCCACCATCTGCAGGTGGCTGCGGAGAAGAAAGGGGTGCCGTACGCAGGGGTCATGCTGCAAACGAATGCGGCGACCTCGCGTTTCTCGGCCCCCGGCGGCTTTCCCAATCTCGGTCCCTGGCTGAATCCCCTGATGTGGAAGGGTGCCCAGCTGATGGTCGATCGGGTGTTGAAGGCGCGGTTCAACAAGCTGCGGCACAAGGAAGGGCTGCCGCCGATAGCCCACGCCTTGGATGGCCCCGTTCCGCGCCACCCACACCTGCACGCCTACAGCCCGGCGCTCGGAGCGCCCCCCCGGGATTGGAGTCCGCTACACCAGGTTTGCGGTTTCCTCGAGGTTCCCATGCACCTGGAAAGCTGGCAGCTGCCTGCGGACCTCAGCGCGTTTCTGCAGGCCGGGGAGGCGCCGGTGTTCCTGGGTTTCGGCAGCCCCAACGGCGTGGAATCCTCTTTCGGCACGGTCGCCGAGACCACGCG
Organism: uncultured Gammaproteobacteria bacterium; assembly: GCA_963775335.1. Taxonomy (GTDB): domain Bacteria; phylum Pseudomonadota; class Gammaproteobacteria; order Chromatiales; family Chromatiaceae; genus CAVQCX01. The sequence goes on along the minus strand of CAVZIJ010000002.1, from coordinate 209,231 downwards.
GCTGCTGGTCGACGCGGTCCGCCGGGCGGGTTGCCGTGCGATTGTCCAGGCCCCCTGGTCGACGCTCGGCGACATCCCGAGCCACCCGGATATCTACCGTCTGGAACAGGGACCGCACGGCGCGCTATTTCCACACTGCTCGCTGGTGGTGCATCACGGCGGGGCGGGAACCACCCACACTGCGGTGCGGGCCGGCTGTCCCTCGGTTGTGGTTGTCCATTGGCTCGATCAGATCGTATGGGCCATCCGCCTGTGCGAGCTCGGGTTGGCCCGACGGCCATTGCTGCGCCGGAAACTGAAAGTGGAAAAATTGGCGCAGGAGATTCGCTCGGTCCAGGCGGACCCCCGGTTCCGCGAGCGCGCCGCCGAGGTCGCGGCGGCGATGCGCACCGAGAACGGGGTGAAAACTGCCGTCGCCGCCATCGAGTCCTGGTTCCGTCAGCCTTTGGCCCCGGCCCACATCTCCCCTCGGCCCGCCGCCGGCTTCAAGACGGCCGTATTCCCGGTTCCAACCGCGGTTGGCCACTGAAGGAGATCGCCCTCCCCCACGACGACCGCACGCGCTCAACCGCCGCACCCATCACAGCTCTAGCGGCGTCCCGGTGAGATAGTGGCTTTACTTCAGCTGATCCATTCCAATGGGTTCTCGTCGGGTCCCGGCCGAATGCCCGGCCGCTCGACAAACAGCCGATGCCAGATCGCAAACTGCAGCAGGCTCCAGATCTCCCCCGCCCTGTCCTGGTGGGATCGATGGCGTGCCAAAAGCGCGCTGACCCCTGCCGGATTGAACCATTCGCGCACTGCAGGGTTCGCGACAAGCTTCGCCGCGAGGCGCTCGAGAAACGTATCCTTTAGCCATTCCCCAACCGGAACATGAAAGCCACGCTTGCTCCGATAGATATGGTCTCGCGGCAAGTATCGCTCCGCCCACCTCCTGAGAAACACCTTTCCGCACCTTCCATTCACCTTCATCTCGTCAGGCAGCGACAGACCGAGCTCGACGATGCGGTGATCCAAAAAAGGCACGCGTCCCTCGACACCGAATGCCATCAGCATTCTGTCGACTTTGACCAACAGGTCGTCCGGCAACTCCGTTGCAATATCCGTATACTGGGCGCGTTGAAGATCGGTCCAGTCTGCGGGAGTAGCCTGCCAGGCTGCAACAAACGGTGAGCGCTGAGCCGCTGACGCGAATGCAAGGCGAGATTGGTAAAGGCGCTGTCGCCATCTTCGACGCAGCTGTCCGCGCGTTCTGAATCCGCCGGACCCCGGGGCAATAAGATTGGCGAGCATACGCTGCAACGACGTCTTTCGGTACCGGCCATAGCCGGCGAACACCTCATCGCCGCCCTCGCCGCTAAAGACCACTTTGACCTCGGCACTCGCGCGCTCGGCCAGGATCGAGACAGGCAGGCACGCGTAATCCCGTATCAGGTCGTCGCCTGCCCAGACCGTGTGGGGAAGACGTTCGAAGCACGCTCTCGCCGTCGAGAGTGATAGAGGTATGGTCAGTACCGAACATCTTGGCGATGCGCTCCGCCTCGCCGAGCTCTCCCGGTATGGATACATCGGCGTAACCAACGGAAAAACTCCTCAATGGGCCATCTCGGAAGCGCTTGAGCATGGCCAGAACGACCGCCGAGTCGAGCCCGCCGGATAGAAACAGGCCGTACGGAACATCGGAGCGCATATGCTCTCTCATGACCCTTTCCACCAGAATGTCAAGCTCGGCCGACGCTTCGTGGTAGCTACGCTCGATCCTCGCTGCGAAGAAGGGTGACCAGTATCTCCGGTATTTCAGGTTCAGCTCGCTATCGATCTCCAGCACAGTAGCTGGAGGAAGGCGCATAATCCCTCTGAAAATGGTTTCCTCCCCGCTGCTGAACTGATTTTCCAGATATTGGCGAAGAGCTGTAGGGTTGATCTCAGGCGGTTTGGGCAAAATTGCCAGTACGCCCTTGATCTCTGATGCGAATACGATGCCGTCCGCTGTCGTTGCATAATACAGCGGCTTTATACCGAGGCGGTCGCGCGCGAGCAGCAGCCTCCTACGCACTCGGTCATACAACGCGAAAGCAAACATTCCGTGAAGACGCGCGACGAGCTCGTCGCCCCATTCGGCATATGCGTGAAGAATGGTTTCGCTGTCTGTGCCGGCGGCGAACACCGCTCCCCGGTCACGAAGAAGAGCGGCGAGCTCGACGTAATTGTAGATCTCTCCGTTGGCGACGAGCGCGATACCCCCGTCGGCAGAGATCAAAGGTTGATGTCCACCGGCAAGATCGATGATAGACAGGCGGGTATGGGCGAGGCCGACCCGGCCGTCGAGATACAGACCAACGTCATCGGGTCCGCGATGACTCAGGGCGCTCGCAAGCGAGCGGAGGTCACGGCGTCCCGCGGGGCGCTCACGCATGACTATTCCGGCTATGCCGCACATGCTCGGCTCTTTTTGCGGGTCAGGCCAGCTGGTCGAAAGCAGAGAATATCGTTGCCCAAAGTGCGAGAAAGGGCCACAGGAACCGGCGCTTCGTCGAAGTTTGGGACCCCGCGAACGCTATGGCGCGGGGAGAATACTCCGCCCTCCAGTGCGGAACGGGGCTCGTCTTTGAAGAGAAGGAAGCGCTTCATCGATGTGTTGTCCTTTATGGAACGCTAGCGGCCCCTCAGGATAGGCGAGCATTCCTTAGGCAACACATATTTCGGGCGCGGTCTTCGCTGCCAAAAAGACGAGCCATTCGACGATCCCTAGGCTCCAGGGTCTTCAAGGTACTGGGAACAGTCCGCAATTGGCTGCGAACACGCGCGCCGAAAGCGTCTGACAACGCTGCTGGATCTCGATGAAAGCTATCGAATGCACATTTGTCTTGATGGCGCTAACCGGGCGCAAAAATCCTCGTTTCCCTGGTCGACACTGGCCATATTGAAAATCCCTGCGAATCTGCGTTCGAATCAAAAATTGCGTTCTACGAGTTATCGCCTAGAAGCGGCCTACGCATGACCTGTCGAAAAGTCCGTGCGGCCGGCTCTTTCGGGCCCGACGACAGACCTCTAACGGCGCGCCTTTACAATAGCCTAACGGCAGCGTTACCCATCCTTTACAATGTCCCGCCAGGTCCCACATATTTTGGAGGCGAGGAGCTCCCTGTGCGGCGCGCAAAGCGATCTAACCGCTGGCGCGCAAACGTCGCCGTGAGTAGAATTGCGCCGTCGTCAAGCAGCTACGAAAGAGGTGTTCGATGAAACAGAAGTTAATCACTGCCTCTGCGGCGTTTGGAGTGGCGTGCTCCGCTCAGGTTTTTGCCTGGGACATCGAAACGACTCCGACCGCGTATCTTTCGATTCCCTTCAGCGGTGACACGCGGGCCGAGCGAGCGCCTACTTTCGGGCTGGCCCTCGGGCAGCTTCACAAGGCCAATCCTTTGCAACCGGGCGTGGCGCTGTTTCAGGGCGGTGTACCGCCGCTTGTCGATGTGCAGTTTCGTGATGGCGACATTGGAGCGGTGAGCTTCCACGGGGTGAACACGCTGCAAAAGCACACTGTTTACCACGCTAACGGCTCGAGCTCCACCGAAAGCAGCATCGACTGGACCTATGCGGTGCCGATCGCCCTTGCGGTCGGCGCAGGAATCTATCTCGCGCAGCACAACAACAATGATCACGAGGGGCTCCTGAGCAATCTGCCGATGTTGCCGGACCTGAGCAATCGGCCGATCCTGAGCGGGGCAGTCGCAGCCTTTATCGCGAACCATTTTCCGACCACCGGCGGCTAAGGCACGGCCGCGGGCGTTGTCGGCCGCTAGGCGGCATGTTTCCTTGCTCCGTCTTTCATCGAGGAGTCGGGGGAGCATGCCGAAATATCGACATTTATTGGTCAAGAGAGAAGCACTGACCTAGGTCAACTTGATTGCACGTCGACAGGGATGCCGGCTGCGGTCTCTGGAGGGGTAATGAATCGGGTCTCTATGGTTCCGAGGGCGCGCCTTATCTCGATGGTTTGCGCCCTGGGATTCTTGTTCTTGGGGGCCATGTCGCCCGAGGCGTGGGCTCTTCCGCTATTTGCTCGGCAGACCGGCCAAAACTGCGTGGCCTGCCACGCCGGAGGGCAGTTTCCAGAGCTGACTCCCTACGGTCGGATGTTCAAGATGACCGGATATACGATCGGCAGTCGCACGATCCCGTTCTCGGTCATGGGCGTGGCGAGCTGCTCGGAGGTTAAGAATACGAGGAAGAGCGTAAACCCGCGGCAGGAATTTCAGAAGAACGGACAGCCGATATTCGCCACTGGCAGTGTCTTCGCGGGCGGCAAGATTACAGACAACATCGGCGCCTTTATTCAAGCCACCTACGATAACTTCTATACGTCACCCAATGCCGCTGCGAACGACTTCGAGGGTCACTTCAGCGCGGACAACATGGATATCCGCTACGCGGACCATCTGATTGGTCCAAAGGGTGACCTGATTTTCGGGATTAGTCTGAACAATAACCCTTCGGTGGCTGATCCGTGGAACACCGCGCCGGCCTGGAACCAATACGTGCCCGTGCCCAGTCCGACGAGCAGCCAGTTCATAGACGGGAACGCGCCGTTCAGCGGATATGCCGCTGGGGGAAATATCGCGGGCGTGACCGGGTACCTCTACTGGGACCAGTTGCTGTACGCCGAAATCGGGGGATACAAGACGGCGGATGACCTGCTGTCGTTCATGAGCGCCGGGGTAGAGAAGGCCGATAAGACGAAGCTCAAGGGGACCAACGGTTATTGGAGAGTAGCTCTTACGAAGGATTGGGGGCCCCACAACATCATGGTTGGCACCTCAGGGATGCAGGCGGATGTCTATGACAATCCACTCGATCCCGAGCCTTGGATGGTGCACCACTTCCAGGATATCGGTGCCGATGCACAGTACCAATATATACTCGACCCACATACCGTGACTGCTCAAATCACGTTCATGAAGGACAAGCACCGGTATCCGAGCTCGATGGGCGACCAGCCTTCCGGGTTCTTCAATATTCTTGGGCTTCAACTACCTGACAGCAGCGACGTAGACACCACCCGGACGCTACGTGGAAAGCTGACCTATACGTACCTTGCCAAATTTGGGGGGAGCTTTTCGTATTTTCGCCTCGAAGGGAATCGCAATACGGCTAATCAGACAGCGGGCTTCGTGGACAATATGCGGACCTTCGCGCCTGACCGATCCGTCACCGGGAGCCTCACGGGAGATCCGTCTGTCAGTGGCTGGACGAGCGAGCTGTTTTGGATACCGATCCAATATGTTCGGGTGGGCCTCCAATACACTACCTACGGCACGTACAACGGCAGGGCGACCAACTACAATGGAGCGCGACGCAATGCCAGCGACAACGACACGGCTTTCCTTTATCTGTGGGCAGCCTACTGAGCGCAATGTGGCGCTGGAAAACGCAATAGTGAGGGCTACTAAGGAGGTTATTAGTAAAGCCAGGTCCCTGGCGGACGGCCTGGGATGAGTCTGTCGGGATCGTCGGCCGCCTGTACGGCGGCGGTCGAGCCTGCAGGGACGTATTCACAGCGTGTCTCGATTGGCTTGTCCCGTGGCGTGTGGCATTACTTGTGCAGGGCTCTTTAGTATTTGGAGGTCGGGCGTTAGGGCCGCCGGCGTTGGAATGGCGGCGGGCTGCCCGGCAGGCAGAGGAGAACGCGGGACGCCTTAGGGGGCAGGGTGGGGCGAAACAGCTTGGCGGAGCCGGGGAGGTTATCGCGAGGATAGGCTCGGGAGTGTTTCCAGTGGGCTTTATTGGGGCTCGTGGTTATGCTCGGGGCCGTTCTTAGCTGGGCGATTTCTGAGACACGCTTGTCAATGCTGCAAAGCCGGGCGCGCGGTGTTAGCGCCGGCCGCTGAACCCGGACGGGCACGCGGGCGCGTTGCATGTCTACATTGGTACGGTGGCTAAAGGCGGAACGCCCGGTCGTGCGTGACGAGCGAGTCGACGGGCCGCACGGTGTTGCGGGAGAGAGAGAATGAAGAACGTTTTTAAGTTTCTAGCATGCTTGCTGGCGGTGATCGGGACCGGCTGCACAAATTTGAGCCGATCGCGCGATCTTGGTAACCCAGACATTCCACCGGCAGTGACAGCTCAGCAGGTGTGCGGGATTTGTCACGGTATTGATGGAAACTCCCGGTCGCCTAATTTTCCGAAGCTGGCGGGGCAGCAGGAGGAATATTTCAAGATTCAGATGGATGGATTCAGGGCGCACCGCCGGTCAGACCCTGCAGGATTCGAGTACATGTGGGGTCTGGCGCGCAAGCTGAGCGACAAGCAGATTCAAGGCCTTGCGGCGTATTTTTCCAAGCAGAAGAACGTTCCGGACGGCGCTCCTGGGGTGGATCTGAGTGCAGGCAAGAGGATTTTCGAAACGGGCGTGCCGGAAAAGAACATCCCCGCTTGCAAGACGTGCCACGGGCCGAGTGCAGAGGGAGCCGGTCAGTTCCCACGGCTGGCCGGACAACATGCGGATTATCTGGTGAAGCAGTTGAGCGTTTTTCAGCGTACGAACGAGCGTCCCGAAGGCTCGATTATGAAGACGGTCGCGCATGATCTGACCCGGGCGAATATGGTGAGCGTGGCGGCGTACCTGTCGACGCTGTAGGGAATTCAGGGAGTTCTGTGTGAGTTGTCATGGAATAAACAGCACGGTTCCATGCCTCTTAGAGGTTTGCCTCAGGGAATGACACGATGTCGAGGGGAGAAAGGGCGGGTTGGGAAGAAGGGTCTAAACTGTACGGAGCCCGGGGGACATGCTCTCTCGGGCGGACCGGTTGGGGCAATCGGGTGTTATTCGGAGGTCTGGAGAGAGACGGAGGTGCGGGGGCTGTATCGAAACGGCAAGTGCTGACGGCCCGTCCAGAGAGGGTTACGTTGAGGCGGGTACGGCGACTGACGTTGCCGTTCGAGGGATCTTGAAAGAAGTATCTCTGCGGCCTTTGTTCGTGGCGGAGTCGAAGAGTGCAATGTTGCGTTCTTGGCTCCGTACATGGTGAGGCTCGGCACGCGTTGTCCGGTAGTTATTGTTGTCAGTCGCTTACAGAGAGCAAGAATGGGGGGACATGCGTAGTACGGTCGCGCTCTGCGCAATGAATACCGTGGTCGCGGCGAGATGGGCACGCAGGACGAGCAGCACCGGGAAGAAGAGGCGGCGGGCAAGCTTGCGAGGTCCGGCAGGGGCCCCGGCGTGGCCATAGGTCTGTCCTCCGTTGCTCGAACATACCTACAAGCTGATGGCGCGAGCCGCGCTTAGCAGGGTCCGTGGCTGTTCGAACGTCCAAGTTGGGGACGTCGCGGCAAAGGCGTGAGGCACTTCAGGCCGCGGCGCTGTTTGTCCCAAGGAGAAGGCGCTGGAAGCCCGACTCCAGTCGCCCGCTGGAACGGTCCGAAGCCCATGATCGGCGCCCCGCGAGGCGTGGGGCTACGGCACCGACGCGTAATTCTAAGTTTTGCCTAACCCGGGCCGGTCAAACTGCTCCTCCGGCCTTCCATGGCGTCACCGGGACGTTGCGTACCTGAGGACCGCAATGCCGGGGGCCCTGGCGGGTATGTCGGGCGGCGAGCTCGGCCAAGCGGACAGGCCAGGCGAGTCTGCCGTGGGATTGACACGCATCCATTGCACGCCTCGCAAACCAGTCGGGGTGGCCCCTACAGGAGTGAAGCGAACCGTGGCGAGCTGGGATAGACGAGACCTGGGCATTGCCGCGCTCGCGCTGGCCTGGCTCGCCCTGACCATCGGTGTACGGCCCTTGGATCTGCCGGACGAAGGCCGCTACGTCGGCGTAGCCTGGGAGATGCTCACGTCCGGCAACTGGCTGTATCCCACGCTGAATGGATTGCCCTTCTTTCACAAGCCGCCGCTGTTCTATTGGATCACCGCGAGCAGCCTGAGCCTGTTCGGCGCCCGCGAATGGGCAGCGCGGCTTGCTCCCCTGCTGGGCGGCGCAATCGCGGCGTTCTGCCTGTATGGATTTTTGCTTCGGCAAAGCGGACGGGGCACGGCGCGTTGGGCGCTGCTGATCCTGGCGACCCAGCCCCTGTTTTTCGGCGGCGCGCAGTTCGCCAACTTGGACATGCTGGTCGCGGGCTTTGTCTGCGCAGCGACGCTCTGGGGCGCCGAGGCTGCTCTCAATCTGGGAAGAAGTGAGCCGTACCACGGCCGGTTGGCGGGTGCCTATCTGGCCGCCGCGCTCGGCATGCTGGCAAAAGGGCTGATCGGCATCGCCCTGCCCGGCATGACGATTCTCATCTGGCTGGCCTGGACCCGCCGCCTGGGGCTGTTGCGCCGGCTGGTGTGGTTGCCCGGCCTGGCGCTGTTCTTCCTTGTCGCGGCGCCCTGGTTCGTCGCCATGCAGGAACGGTTTCCCGAATTCGCACATTATTTCTTTGTCTACAACCATTTCGAGCGGTTTACCGAGGGTGGCTTCAACAACGCCGAGCCGTTCTGGTTCTATCTCCCGGTTGTTTTCGGTCTGACCCTCCCGTGGTCCTGGTGGCTGGCTGGCGCCTGGAAGCGTCATCGCCGCACTGCGGATGCGCAGTCTTCGACTCGCTCCCTAATGTGGATCTGGGTCGCCGTGATCATCGGGTTCTTTTCGATCCCCTCCTCCAAGCTGGTCGGCTACATCCTGCCCGCGCTGCCCCCCTTGGCTTTTCTGGTGGCGGATGCCCTGCGCGCAGGGCGGGAGGATCTGGACACCGCTCCCCGCGCCCTGAAATGGGCCGCCGGAGCGGCTGTCGCGATCTGTCTGTCCGCGGTCATCGCCGCCGTTGTCTCGAACACGAAGTCGGATAAGCAACTCGCCGCGCGGATTGCCGCGGAACGTCGAGCGCAAGAACCGGTAGTCTTCGTGAGTGATCAGTTCTTCGACCTGCCGTTCTATCTCCGGCTGCGCGACCCGGTGCGGATCTTCGACAATTGGAGCCCCGCCGATGCCCTGCGTCGGGACAACTGGCGCAAGGCACTATATGAGGCAGGCACCTTTGACCAGGCCAAGGCCGGTCGGCTGCTACTCGATCGCTCGACGCTGGCTGGGGCCCTGTGCGCAGAGCCGGTCACCTGGGTCGTCGGCGGAGCGAAAACGGCGCGTGAATACCCGTTTCTCCAACGCATGTCCCGGTTCTCGGCCACGGGGCACGCGGTGGCGTGGAAAGTGTCGCAGGCGGCCATGGATGCGGCAGGGCTCTGCGCCGGAGTGCCCGGCGGTGGCTCGCCGCCCAAGGGGGGATAGTCGCGGCGGCGCTCCGGACGCGATCCAGGTCGAAGCCACCGGTCTGGCGGTGACGCCGGGCCGGCATCCGTCCTTGGGGGTGGCCAGCCGTGTGGGGTTGGCTCTGCGCATCGCGCCCTCGTTCGAGCGCCTCGCTCAACCTTTCGCCACCACGGGCACGGAGATGACCCCGCCCAGGGGGAGCACGCCGTCCAAGGCTATGTCCGGGTTGTATTGCCGTAACAGCCAGAGCGGGACGCCAAAGCGCTGCTCGGCCAGGCCCCAGAGCGTGTCGCCGCTTTGCACCCGGTGCTCGCGCGTTCCCTCGATTCGTACGTTCTGGAAGTAGCTGGCCTGCAAGGCCATATGATGCGCGACCCGCTGGTGCTCGAAGCTCGCTCGGGAGGTCTTGGCCAGGTCCAGCTTGAACCGATGGCCGATCACCAGGGACTGGCCCTCGCCGAGCCGGTTGATCTCGCGCAGACGCTTGCTCGTCACCCCGAGCCATTCGGCATAGTGTCCGAGCGTTTCGGCGGCTTGGATGATGATGGTGCCGTCGGCGTGCACACGGTAATCGGCCGGGTCGGCCGCCAGCTCCGGTTGGGTCTCCACGGTCAGCATGCCCGGCTCGGAGCCGCCGTCGTCGGCGTCTTCGGCATCGGACTCCCGGCCCTGGGATCGCACCAAGTCAGGCTCGGGACCGCTCGCCACGAGCAGGATCTGCCCGGCGCGGATGTCGTGGCGGCTGGTCAGCTTGTTGAGGGCCACCAGCTCGCTGGTGTTGGCCCCGTACTTTTCGGCGATCTCTGACAACGACTCTCCGCCGCTGACCTCGTGATAGACATCGGGTCGCTGGCTCCGGTAGCCCGCGGTCCGGGCGAGCTGCGCCATCTTTCGTTTTGCCTCCGGCGTGGTCTGGCACGGCGGGAGTCTGAGCGTGTATCCCGCCGGTATCAGCAGCTTTCCGCTCCAGACCGTACGCGCAAGCCCGGGGTTGAGGTCGCGCAGCCGTTGTGGCTCCACGCCGAAGGCGCGGGTTACCGCATCGAGAGGCAGAAAGGCGCTAGTCGTGACGGCGAGAGGCCGCTGGCCGAATTTCTCCCGCCCCTTGCCGAAATAGGCCTCGGGCCTGCGTGAAACGTCGAGCGCCGCGAGGAAGGCCGCATAGAAGTTCCGGGATGCAAAACCGAAGCTGTCGCCGTCATACCTTGCAACGATCTTTGCGATGTCGCTGGTGCCCGTGTCGAGCGCGGCGCGACGCATACCGGAGAGGCCGTGGTTGTAGGCGGTGAGTGCGAGCGGCCAGCTCTGTAGCACAGCGTAGTTGTGCTCCAGCAGCTGTGCGGCGGCCTTCGAGGACTTGTAGGGATCGAGCCGCTCGTCGACCTTTCGGTCGACTCGCACGTAGCGCTCGGCGGTCGAGGGCATCAGCTGCCAAAGGCCCGCAGCCCCGGCACTGGAGTGCGCCTTGGGGTTGTAGGAGGACTCCACGTGGGGCAGGGCGGCGAGCTCGGTGGGTAGGCCCTCCTTGCGAAAGATGGCCTCGATGCGCCGCTGCCATTTGGTGGCCCGCGCGAGCCCAGCGTTGAACCGGTCCGCCTGCCCGCGCTGGAAGCGTACCCGATCGGCGGCGGCCTTGAGCTGCTCCGAGGTCGCGCCCTTGCCCCAGGGGCGCAGGGCCCGCGTCTCGGTCGCCGTCAGATGCGCTCGCTTTCCTGACGCCAGCGTCAGCAACGCCTTGCGATAACCGGAGAGGGCGTTCTGGATGGCGCGATTCTGGTTGGCCGGGGAATCGTCGGGGTCCAGGGTGAGCACCTGATAGACCACGCCCAGACGGCGGTCGTCGTGAATGAAGCCGCGGCTGGTGTCAATCTCGGTGTAGACGCGAGTCCAGAAGGCGACCGCCGGGGCCAGGGCTGCGGGTCGCGGGAATGCCTTGTCTGTGCTGCCCGCCGCGGCGAGGGTCGCGCTGCACTGCAGCAGGATCGATAGCACCAGGACCAGGGAACGGGCTAGACCGCATTTCTCCCTGGTGTTCGTGACCAGACGTCCAACATGGGCGGGGATGCAAGGCATGGGACTGACCGGGCGGGCACGTGTACTTGACGGTACGCCGAGCTCCCGGGACGAGCGCAACACCGCAGACGCGGGCGGATCTGGCGCCGTAGCACGAGCTTGGTGAGACATGAGGGCTAGAGTGAGCATGGCCGGTTGCCGACAGCGCTCCGATCATCGCCCGCCAAGCTGGCCAGCGCGGCGGTTAGGGGCTCCCCCGACACCGCCGGACCGATCCGCAACGGGCTTGCTACCAGAACACCGCTGAATTCTAGCTCAGCGCAGGCCTTTCAAGCGCTGGTCCGGAGCAAAGAAATCTCTCGTTGGGGCGACTTGCCCGGGACGAGGGGCAGGCCATCGAGGGTTGTGGGTCGATGCCGCCGGCATTTCGGCGGGTCGGGCCTGGCGGGTGGGCCCAACACGCTTGCATCCCCACGGCCGGGGTCGAGGTCGCCGCGGTCAGAGGGGCTCCGACTCGGTGATCCCCCCGGGGTTCTTGGCCTCGACCCTCGGGTAGAGATCGTTGAGGGCGGCCTGCAGGGCCTCCTCGATCACCGGGTGGTAGAAGGGCATGCGCAGTAGATCTCCCACGCTCAATCTCTGCTGCACGGACCAGCCGATCAGGTGGGCCAGGTTCTCGCCCTTCGGGGCGACCATCTCGGCACCGAGCAGCCGCCCGCTCCGCTTATCGGCATAGATGCGCAGCAGGCCCTTGTTCTTCGCCATGATCAGGGCGCGTCCCACCGGACCGAAGCCGATCTGGCCCACTGCGGTGGTCTCGGGATCGAGCTCGGACCAGCGCGCCCCGACGGTGCAGATGTTTGGGTCGCAGAAGTTGATGGTCAGGGGCACCTTGCGCTTGAAGGCGCGGATCTCGTCATGCGAGGCGTTGTAGCCGGCGATCCGGCCCTCGTCGCCTGCTTCGTGCAGCACCTGCCGCTCCCCGTTGACGTCGCCGGCGATGAAGATCGGGCGGTCGCCGATCTGCATGGTGTTGCGGTCGAAGTACGGAATGCCCCGCTCGTCGCAGGTGATCCCCGCCGCCTCCAGATGGAGGCTCTGAAGGTTGGGGCGGCGTCCGATGGCGCAGAGCACCCTGTCCACCAGGACCGACTCGTGGCCCGCGGTCACCCGCAGCCTGCCGTTCTGCTCCGCGATCTCCGCCGGGTGGCCCAGCCAGATCTGGAGCTCGGCCCCCAAGACCTCCACCGCGGTCTTGGACACGGCCGGGTCCTGAAGCCCCCCGATCCCCTCGAATGCATCTATGCCCGTGACCTGCACCCCCATGCGGTGCAGGGCTTGGCCCATCTCCAGACCGATCACTCCGAGGCCGATCACTGCCAGCGTCTCGGGCAGCTCCTCCTGCTCGAACAGGGTGTCGGTGGTGATGATGCGATCGCCGAACGCCTGCCAGCTCTGGGGGACGATCGGGCTCGATCCGGTGGCGATGATGATCTTGGCGGCCCGGATGCGCTGGCCCTCGACCTCGAGAAGATCGGGGCCGACGAACCGGGCGTAGCCCTCGATGAACTCGTCGCCGAGTTGGTCGGTGCTGTTGGACAGCACGCGATCGACGAAGGTGTCGCGCAGGTCGCGCACGTACTCCATGGCCTCGGGCAAGGCGACCCGAACACCCTCGTGGCCCTCGATGCCGTAGCGGCTGTAGACCATGCGCCGATGCACGTCCTCAGCGATCTGAATCATCGCCTTGGAGGGCATGCATCCGACCCTTGCGCAGGTCGTGCCCACCTCGCCGCCATTGATCAGCACGAAGCTCTTGCCCGCCTTGCGGACCTGGCTCAGGGCGTAGAGCCCCGCGCTGCCCGACCCGATGATGGCGACGTCTACCACTGTCTCGTCCACGCGTTACCTCCGGGTGAGTGCAGTCGCAACTGCTGGGCCCAGGATTGTCATCGCGGGCTGGCTTCCGATGAGCCCTTTTGACCCGGCCGGCGGGGGCGCTGCGGGATCAGAACGGCTGGGATTGCGCGGGAGTGGCGGGCACGGTCGGCGGCTCGCTCCTTTGCGTGAGGGGGCGGAACCGGTAGACCGTGCGGGCCAGGGTGCCGTCCGAGGCCTTCGGCCATTCGACCAGCTCGGGCTGGGTTGCCGGCGGCTCGGAGGTCGGGATCCGTTGCCAGGGCGAAAAGGGCGCCGGAGGCATCGCGTAGGCCGGGACGGGCGGCGGCATCAGCGGCGGCGGCGGTGGACCCAGATCACGATGCCGGCTGCCGCCGCCGAAGGAGAAACAGAAGAACGCCACAGCAGACCCGTGCCAGAGAAGCCCCAGGCCCAGCAGGACCAGGGAGTATGGGCGCAGACGCGCAGAGAGCGATTTCGGGGTTGCCATAGAGCTTCAGTATGGCAGCTCGGCTGGTTTTCTCCAGCTCTTGCCCGGGTGTGCCCGCCAGGACTCACCGTAGCGAGAGGCTCGTGAGGCGGAGGAAGTCGCTCACCGACAGCAGGCGTCCGGTAGGCGCGTAGGCGCCGATGAAGCGTCGCCCGATCAGCTGGGCCCAGTCTCCGGCGTCCGAGAATTCGGGAATCCTGTCGAAGTCCCCGGCAAAGTCCCTCCGGGTCATTAGATCGCGGAAGATGAGCACCCCCCGCCTTCCGAGTGTCCAGCGGATGAAATTGACGTCCTTGGCCTTCTCTTGGAGCGCGGGCGTCGGCTCGGCCACGACCAGGGTGACATAGCCGTCCGGGTCGATCTTGGCCTGGTCATCGGCCAGGGTGTAAGCGTTGTGGCTCCGGTCGTCCCCGAGGCTGACCGACCAGTAGCGGACGTCCCCGCCGCTGTGGCCCGGCTTTGCCACCTTCGGGGGCTTGAATCTGATCAACGCGACCTGATCGGGCCGCTTCACGATCGGTACCACGAGGTACTGGTTGTCGGCGTTCGCGTACAGGCCTTGGCCGTCCGCCCGGAAAGCGAACAGCGACCGGTCGAGCAGGGCGGCAGAGAACAGCGGATTGAGCTTGCGATCGACGTAGCGGTCGAGAAATCTTCCCAGCAGCTCCTCCCGGATTCGACCCCGTTGCAAGCGCACGATCCGGGGCACGGGGGGCTCGACGGTCTTGCCGGTCCGCAGGTCGAACGCGGTGATCGTCGGCAGGGGGACCCCGCCGGTGGCATTCCCGTGCGGCACGTAATAGCGCAGGAAGACTGAGATGGCCTCCAGCGATGGGTCGTACTCGATGAGGTTGCGCGCGCCCCAGGGCGCGCTCCCCTGGGGCACCACCAGTATCCGATAGGTCCCTGCGGATCCGTGGCGGCCCGGCGGCGGCGCAAATGGGTTGATCCCGCCGGCGCCGGGCCTGATGTCGACGTCGGTCAGGTGTTTTACCGGGGAGAACCTCTTGTCGTCGTAGACTGTAATGCTCATGTACCGAGCCTGGGGAAACCGGCCCTCGATCCTGAGGCCGACGTTGCGCTCGCCCCGGCTGCGCTGCAGATGGTAGGCCCAGTAGTTGGCCTTACCGTCGGGATAGAAGCGCACCTCGGGGTCCGTGCCCAGGTATTGCTCCTGCCAACCGCCTGGTATGGCGGCTGAGGTGCCCGCCCGAGGGGCCATCGCCGCCCAGGCTAGGGTCAAGGCGAGGACTAGGGTGGCACCGAAGCGGTAAGGGGTTCTTCGGGAGCACATGAGCGGTCGGTCGTTCTGGATCCTCGCTCGGATCGGACGCGGCCGTTGTCCTGTCGTCCGCAGCTCTCAAGGGAGTGCGAGAAAATCGTGTACGGACAGCAGTTTTCCGGTCGGCGCATAATCGCCGATGAAGCGTTGAGCTACCTGCGGGCGCCAACGGCGCACGGCATTGAACAGGGGGACCAGCGCGAGATTGCCGGAGAATCCGGGATTCGCGAGGAGATTCCGATAGATGAGCACACCGCGGTCGCCGAGGCTCCAGGGGATGAAATTCATGTTCAACGCCTCCGACTTCTGCAGCAGCTCCGATGTCGGAGCCCCCAGCACGAAATAGACGTATCCGTCCGGATTCACCTTGCTCTGGAAGTCGGCCAGGGTGTAGAGGGTCAAGCTGTTGTTGTCGCCCAGCTCCAGAGACCAGTAACGGGCATCGGGTTGGGTGCCCGCCTCCGTCGTCTGCGCCCGCGTCGTGGGCGGTATGAACCGGATGACGGCTACCTGGTCGGCCGTCTTGACAATGGGAATGACCAAGTAGTCGTTGTCGGGGTTGGCGTAAAAGCGATCGATCCCCGTGTGGAAGGAGAACAGCAAGGGCCCTGGACCATCGGTCGCAAATAGCTTGCCCAGTTGGCGGTTGAGGAGCCCTTCGATGAAATTCAGCACTGCTGCCTGGGCCCTGGGGAGCAAGAGCGGGGGGCCGGGTAGCGGCAAGTCGGCCCCCGTGGCAGCATCGAAAGCGCTCAGTTGGGGCAGGGGCACGCCGCCCGTGGTGTCCCCCTCGGGCAGGTAGTAGCGCAGGAAGACAGAGATCTTCGGGATCGATGGGTCGTATTCCACCACGTTGGCATCGGGCGGCGTCGGGGCGCCCGCGGGGACGATCGCGATCCCATAGGTGCCGCCCGCGCCGGGGCTGGGCGTGACGCCAGCGAAGGGATTGATGCCCGTCGCCGGCTTGATCTCGAGGTCCGGGATGTGTGCGAGCACCGAGAAGTTGTTGTCGTTGTAGACCGTGATGCTCATGTACCGGGCGCTGGGGAATTGACCCCTGATACGCAGCCCCACGCTGGTGCTCTGCGCGCGCTGGTTGAAGCGATAGACCCAGTAATTGGCGTTGCCGTCCGGGTAAAAAGGGACGTCCGAGGCGCCGCCCAGATATTGCTCCGGCCATCCGCCGGTCGGCGCGGTGTCTGGCAGGGCCCCGGAGGACCAGATGAGGCTCGCCACCAGGAGCAGAGCGCTCCCAGGGAAAGATCGTAAGAACAGCCTTTTCATCAAACTGCGTCCTTGTTGCCTGGGGATCGCCGGCCCGAGGTCTCATTGCGTGCAAACCGGGCAAAATCTATCATGAATTTCCGGCTTTGGGAGGGGATTCCGCCAGTTGGAAGACCCCGCGTGCCTTAGGGGATAGAAGACGATCCTCGTGCCGGGCTGGTCGGCGCTGACCCGGGCAACAGCGCAGTCTGCACTCGGCGGGGCTGGGTGGCCCCCGACGATCCGCTCACTCCCTGCCGGACCAGGATGTTCGTGGCAGTTGCGCTCAGGCCGCACACCCCGGGGGGGATCTTCGACCGTGATTCGGCATCTGCTACTGCGATGGCTGGCCGCTCTGCCGCTGGGGGCGCTGCACGCTATTGCCCGGATGGTGGCAAGCCTGCTGTACCGGCTTCACACACGCCACCGATTCGTTACCGAGGTGAATCTGGGCCTTTGCTTCCCCGAGATGACACCGACCGAGCGTGCCGGGCTGGCCCGGCGCAGCCTGATCGAATCGGCCAAGACACTGCTGGAGATGCCGACCCTTTGGCTCTCGGAGCCTCAACGCTCGCTGGGCCTGGTGCGGGAGGTTACGGGCGAGGAGCTGATCCGAGAAGGGCTTGCGCGCGGCAAGGGTGTCATCCTCATGAGTCCGCACCTGGGGAACTGGGAGCTCGCCGGCCTGTACTGCTCCGCCCGGTACCCGCCGACGACCATCATGTATCGGGAGCAGCGCAGCGCCGCGGCCAACGCCCTCATGGTGGACGGGCGAGCGCGTTTCGGGGGCAAGTTGGTGCCGGCGACCCGCCAGGGATTGAAGGAGCTACTTAGGACGCTGAGCAGCGGCGGCGTGGTCGGCGTGCTCCCCGACCAGAATCCGGGCGCCGGAACGGGTGTGTTTGCGCCCTTCTTCGGCGTGTCGACCTACACGCCGGTCTTTGCAGCTCGGCTGGCCGGCCGCACCGGTGCTGCCGCCCTGGTGGTCTGTGCCGAGCGGCTGCCCGGCTCCCGGGGATTCCATATTCAGATCACGGCGGCCAGTCCCGGTCTGTTCGATGCGGACCTCGAAGCCGCGGCGGCCAGCATGAACGCGGACCTCGAGGCGGTGATCCGACGTCGCGCCGAGCAGTACTGGTGGAGCTACAAGCGGTTTCGGAAACGCCCTGAAGGCAAGCCGCCGCTGTACCAGCGGCGCTGAGCGGGCCGACTCGGTCGGAGTGCGCCGAGCCTCGGCTGGCTTGCCGGGGCATGTGGAGCGAGCGCTGTGTCGCTGCACCCGGGCCTTCGCCGGGGCTCGACTGAATTCAGAGCTCAGCGGGGGGCGACCGCGACGGACAATGGCGGAACCGGGGATGGATCGGCGCGGGCCCCTGGCGGTTGTGTCCCCGTCAGCTCGCTCCACTAGGCTAGTCCCCAAACGGGGGCGGTTCACGAAGCTCGGGGCTCCCGGCCGGGGTATCCGCGGTGCCCGTCGACCCCCCCGACAAAAGTATTGCCTTTGGCTCCGGACCGCGCTGTACTTCGCGCTTCGAGATCCTTCGGCTGCGTCCTACTCAACCCCAAGACTGGAAGGTAACAAGTTAATGAACGGAAAGAAGAAGCTCGGTAGCAGTGACGATATTACCCGTGCCTATCTAAAGTCCGCGCTCGAGAACATGCTCGCCGCGGGGCGGTCGGTCCACGAGCTGGTGGAGTTCGCCCTGGAGCGCTTCGGAGACGGCCTCATCCCGGACCTGAAAGGGTTTCTCGGTCAGGTACAGAGCGGTGAGATCAAGATCAAGGGGCTTCCCGAAGGCGCGAGAGAGGCGCTCTTCGGCATGCGGATGACGCCCCAGGAACGGGAGGATCTGGTGCGCCTCGGGGCGTACGTGCGGGCTGAGCGCCGCGGATTCGTCGGAGGCTCTCCGGAGGAAGACTGGCAGGCGTCAGAGCGGGAGGTCGACGACATGCTCGCCGCGAAGATTGGGCTCGTGTCCCAGGGGCGTCGTGCGCTGTCCGACGTCAGCGTCGCCATCGAGCGTGAGATCGGCGACATCAAGTCCGCGGTCACGAGCTGGCTCGAGAAGCGCGCGGGCTCCGCGGGGGTTTCCCGCCCTGCTGCCGAGGAGCCAACCCCGGCGCCCACCGAGAAGACCGCGAAGAAGAAGGCCGCAAAGAATCCGTCGGTCCAGAAGGACACGGGCGCCAAAGCGCCAGCGAAGAAGACCGAGACCGCCGCTGGCAAGAAGTCCGGCAAGTCTGCGGAATCGGCGGAGGGGAAAAAGCGCGGCAAGAAATGACGGGTTGACCGGTAATTCTAGCCACGGATTCGGCAGCGTTGTATCGCCCCGGTCTGGACGGTGACGCTCTATCCAGCAGGCACCGTCGGGCCGACGATTGTGTGCTCGGCATCAACGAAGCCGAGGCGCCGCTCGGTTAGCTTCGTTATCCGAGGACCGTCACCAGGGCTTACGGATAGGGCAGGGCCGGCGATCGGGCCCGGTTTTTACCGGAACCGCGGATTCTCGCCCATGTCAGCGGCAAGGGCGCAGGGTCTGCGCGATTCGTCTATGATTTCACCGCCATTGCGGGACGAACGAGATCGTGCGAAAGGCCGTCTTGCTGGGATTCCTGAAGAGCCACCTGCTGTTCGAGGACCTGATCCCCGAAGAGCTGGAGGTCGTTGCCAGCCGGCTTTCAGTCAGGGACATCGAAGCCGGCGACGTGTTGTTCAGGGAAGGTGATAACGCGGATCTCCTCTGCTTGGTGGCTCAGGGCTCACTGGATGTGATCAAGCGGACCAAGGACGGCGGGAGTGTAGTGATCGCGACACTGAGCGACGGCGACTCGGTTGGCGAGATGGCGCTCGTCGATGGGATGGTCCGCTCGGCGACCATCCAGGCCGAGTCCTTCGCTATCGTGATCGTGCTCAAGCGGGAGGATTTCGAAGGCATCGTGAAGGGCTATCCCCGCATCGGGACCAAGCTGCTGAAAGGGATCGCCCGGCGCATCAGCATCAATCTGCGCAGGACATCGGCAGAGCTGACCCGCCTGATGATGCCCATTGCCTGAGACCCCGGCGGCTGCATCCGCGAAGGGCGGCCCGGAGCCGTTTCCGGGACGCGACAAGTCACTCAGGGCCGCTCGGGGAGCTGGCTATTGGAGTACCCGGCTCAGCGGCTGCGCCCGCTGGGCGGGGACATCGATGACCTTGAGGCTCAGCCCCCATTCCGCCTTGCTGGCGGTGTCCTGAAGCAGCTTGCAGAAGGCATGCAGCATCCCCTTGTGAAGGCGTAGCTGTACGCTCTGGTCGGTCGAGGAGCGGAAGGTAAAGACATGTGTATCTCCGGGGCCCTGCCTCGAGTCCAGGCTGCTCGCGAGCACCGGCTCCTCCCCTAGCGGCAGGTCGCTGACCTGCTCATCGTAGTGCTCGGAGAAATCCACACGGCTGAGGGCGCGCTCATGTTGGAACGCCAGGACCGCATCCCGCGTCTCCGGGGTGTGCTGGGATGTCACGCCCGGATCCGAGGCGAGCGCCCGTAGCAATAACGGCCAGATGCGCGCGACGAAGCGCCGGGTGAGCCAGATTCTGTACTCGGCGCCCGAGGAGGTTCGAGCGCGCAGTAGAAGGCGGTCCTGCTCGGGCTTGTAGGCCAGCTGAATCTGGTGCAGTCGCTGTGACATGGCTGGTTCAGGCGTCGGGGCCCGCAGCGATCATAGCCCAGTCAGCTCGTTGTCGCGCGGCCGGCGGGGCGATCCACGTCCTGCGGCTTTCTCCTGGGGTGACGCCCGACGGCGCCCACCGGCACCTGCTGCTCAATCGGCTCTGGCTGGAGCGTCGTGTGCGCGATACCGAACCGCTCGTGCAGCATCGCTTGCACCCGGGCCATGACCGCGATCCACCCGCCCAGTTCCTGGATCACCAGATGGGCCGAGAGGGCGGCGCGGTCGCCGGAGAGCGACCAGACATGCAGATCGTGAACCGCCTCGACGCCCGGGGTCCCAGCGATCGCCTCCCCGATCTCACCCAGATTGAGGTGGCGGGGTACACCCTCCATCAGTGCTAGCAGGGCCTCGCGCAGAACGCTCAGGCTGGAGAACAGGATCAGGCCGGCGATCAGCAGCGAAAGGATCGGGTCGATGCGGGTCCAGCCGGTGGACAGAATGATGACCCCGGACAGCAATGCGGCGACCGAGCCGAGGAGATCTCCCATCACGTGTAAGAGAGCGGCCCGTACGTTCAGATTCTCGCGGTTTCCGGACAGCAGCCAAGCGGCGAGCAGATTGATGCCGAGCCCGATCAGGGCGACAGCGGCCACCGTTGCGCCGCCGACCGGGCGCGGTGCGAACAATCGCTGCACGGCCTCCGCGCAGATGGTCGCCACCAGGCCGATCATCAGGGCCGCGTTGATCAGGGTCGCGAGGATCTCCAGCCGACCATATCCGTAGGAATGGCGGGCGGAAGGGGGGCGGGCTGCCATCGCCGCGGCCCCTGCCGCGAGGCCCAGGGCGAGAGAGTCGGTCAACATGTGCGCGGCGTCGCCCAACAGGGCCAAGGAGCCGGCCCACCAGCCGGCTGCCGCCTCGATCGCCGAATACCCGAGGGTGAGTCCGACCGACAACAACAGGGCGCGGCTCGAGCCCGCGGGATGGTGATGCTCGTCGTGGTGGAGATGGGTCATTAACGGATGATTTTACGCGAGCCCGGGCGGAAGCGTAGAGTGGGCTGGAGGGCCGGGCCTGGGCCTCATCGACGGCTGGGGGCGGGGTGTCGGCGGTTTTGTGTCGCGCCGAGCGGCACCGGAGCGGATCGGGATTCGCAGTGCCGATGCATCAGGATGCACTGGTCTTCAACGTGTTCCTCATCTTCTCGGGCGCAGCCGTGGTGGCGACGCTGGCGCTGTACGCCCGACAGGCCCTGCCCGTGGCCTACATCCTCTTGGGCGTCGTCTTCGGTCCCTCGGTCTCCGGTCTGGTGGCCGATCCAGGCCTGGTGCAGCAGGTCTCACACATCGGCATCATGTTCCTGCTGTTTCTGCTGGGGCTCGATCTCGATCCCAAAGAGCTGTTTCGGGCCGTTCGGCGCACGACGGCCATTACCCTGGCCAGCTCCATCGTATTCGCTACCCTGGGCCTGGCCACCGCCTGGCTCGCCGGCCTGCGCCCGAGGGAGTGCCTGGTCATCGGCGCAGCCGTCTCGTTCTCCAGCACGATCATCGGACTGAAGCTGTTGCCCACCACCGTTCTGCACCATCAACGGATGGGGCAGGTGATGATCAGCATCCTGCTGCTTCAGGACCTGCTGGCGATCGTCATGCTGCTGGTGGTGGAGGGCGGAGGTCCAATGAGCCATCCGCTGCGCGGCCTTTTCGGGCTTATCCTGGCCCTACCTCTACTCATCGGCGCGGCTTGGCTGCTGGCCCGCTTGGCGCTGTTGCCGCTGATCGCGCGGTTCGACCGGATCAGCGAGTACGTGTTTCTCATGCCCATCGGTTGGTGTCTCGGGCTGTCTATGGCCGCCCAGGAGATGGGGCTGTCCCACGAGATCGGGGCCTTCGTCGCCGGCATCACGCTCGCCACCAGCCCGCTTTCCCTCTATATAGCCGATCGCCTCAAGCCATTGCGCGACTTCTTTCTAGTGATGTTCTTCGTCGCCCTGGGGGCGCGGTTCGACTTGGGCGGTCTGAGACAGGTCGCCCCCGCGGCCTCGGCGCTCGCGGCTCTGATGCTGTTGCTTAAGCCCGCAGTGTTCCGCTGGCTCTTGATGCGAGCCGGGGAGACGTCGGCTTGGGCCGGGGAGGCGGGGGTGCGTCTCGGACAGCTCAGCGAGTTCTCGCTGCTGATCGCGGTGCTCGCCGAGACCACGGGCATGATCGGACCGCAGGCCAGCCATCTGATCCAGCTCGCTACTTTATTGACCTTCGTGGTGTCACCTTACCTGGTGGTGTTGCGCTATCCGACCCCTGTGGCCGTATCGGACCGTCTACGCCGCGACTGAGGGGGTGGCGTTAGGGCGGGGTCCATCGGCTCGATCCGGCGCGCGTCCGGGATTGCGCAGAAGACTGCGGCGGCACCGCGGGCCGGGTATCAGCGGTCGCGTTTCGCGTTGTTCGCAGTCTGCTCGGAGGTCTGAGCACTCGCTCTCTCCGGCGGCTGGGTATCGGCCACTGTTGATACGGGCAGCCGCAGGTGCGGGTCGGCAAGATATCGGGGCACTTGTTCGGCATCGACGGGGCGGCCGAACAGGAATCCCTGGGCGTATCCGCACCCGTGGCGACGTAAGAACCGGGCCTGTTCGTCCGTTTCGACACCTTCGCCGACAACGTCTAGCTGCAGGGCGGCGGCCATGGCGAGGATCGCGCGCACGAGGGCGGCGCTCTCGTCGTCGGAGACCACATCCTCCACAAAACTACGGTCGATCTTGAGGGAGTCGAAAGGTATGCGCTTCAGATAACTGAGGGCCGAATAGCCGGTACCGAAGTCATCCAATGCGAGCCGTACCCCCAGACCGCTCAAGTGCTCCAGCAGCCGGGTGATCTCTGGGAGATCCTCCAACAGCAAACGCTCGGTGATCTCCAGCTCCAGGCGGGGTGGGTCGAGTCCGCAGTGACTCAGTACGCCGTCGATGACACGAATGAAATCCCGGCTTTGCCGGAGCTGGCGCGAGGAGATATTGACGGCAACGCTGACGGGCTTCATTGCCTGCCAGCCCTGGGCATCCCCGCAGGCGGTCTCCAGCACCCACGCGCCCAGATCGTCGATGAGGCCCGAATCCTCCGCCAAGGGAATGAAACGATCCGGAGGGATGTAGCCCAGCTCGGGATCTTCCCAACGCACCAGTGCTTCGAAACCGGTGATCTCGCTGTTGTCCAGCCGGACAATCGGCTGATAGACGAGTCGCAGGTCCCGGCGGGCTATGGCACGGCGCAGTCGGTCCTCGAGGAGCAGCCGTTCCTGCATCTCATCGTTCATCGAGGCGGTGTAGAAACGGAAGGTCCGCCGCCCCCCTTCCTTGGCGCGGTACAGGGCAAGATCGGCGTTCTTCATCAATGACAGGGGATCGGGGCCGTCGGGAGGATAGAGGGCGAGCCCCAAGCTGGTGGTGACGAAAAGGTCCCGGTCGCTCAGGGTGAACGGCTCGGTGAAACGATTGAGCAGGTTCTGGGCGAGCACTTCGGCCGCCTCGACCGTAGAGACGTCCGGGCAGATCACCAGGAATTCGTCGCCACCGAGACGGGCCACCGTATCGCTTGCCCGGATGCTCTCGGACAGGCGCCTCGCGACCTGGACGAGCAGCCGGTCTCCGGCGGTGTGCCCAAGGGTGTCGTTGATCTGCTTGAATCTGTCGAGGTCTGCGAACAGTACCAGCACGTAGCCGTCGCCAGTCCGCTCGCAGCGCTTGATCGCCTGAGACAGCCTGTCCAAAGCGAGCGCGCGGTTGGGCAGGCCCGTGAGGGCGTCGAAGCTCGCCTGGTAGATCAGCCGCTTCTCGAAGTCCTTGCGGCGCGCTATCTCTTCGGCGAGCCGGGCATTGTGGTCGCTCAGGAGGTTCGCCTCGCGCCTTGACTCCTCGATACGCACCTGCAGCACCAGGTTGCGGGCGTTGGTGCGTAGCAGCCATGTCGCGGTAGCGAGCACCAGCACCGCGAGCACGACCAGGGCTGCAAAGAACCCACGGGAGGAAAGCACACCGAGCCAGTCCCAGGCGGGATAGAATCCGATCAGCCAGAAAGGTGTGTCCGGAACCGGGGCGTGGACGGCAAGCAGGTCACCGGCCAGGGGCGTAACCGCCATATCCGGGGACCGTCTGTCGCCGAGGGCACCGAGTGCGCTCGCTACCGGGCTGTTCGGTCCCTGGCCGGCGAGGTCGGGGGGGGCGATCGCTTGATCTTTCCACCCCACGACGAAGCGGGCCCCGGACGTGCCGGGGACTGCCGCTACCAGCTGCTCGAAAGCCAAGCGGTGATCGATCCATGCGACCAGGGTTGCAGCGTACCGGCCTCGGTACGGCACGCCGGTATACATCAGCACCTGGGCTTTCCCGCTCTCGCCGATGACCCGGATGTCGACGCTGTCTCCGCCCCTCTCGTAAGACCAATGCCGAGGCACGTCTCCAGGGCGCCGCTCACTGGCGGTGAGCAGATCCGCCTTCTCGTCGTAAACGGCGATGTCCGTATAGATCGACCCGGTGCCGATGCGCTTCGCCTTGTGAATTTGGTCGAGCGCTTCCTGCATGTGCAGAAGGCTGGCCCGCAGGCCGTACTGCATGGACATCCCGAGATCGCGGTTGGCGAAGAAGTTGCCGAGGGCCGGGCTCTTTCGGAGATCGCCAAGGTCGTGCTGACGCTCGGAATAGAAATAGCCCAGAGCCGCGGCTTGTTGCTGCAGGGTCAGGCGGGCTTGGTCGAGCGCTGTCTTGCGCAGCTGTCCCTGGGCAAACCATGTGGTGCCCAGAAGCAGCAGCACATAGGTGCCGACGGCAACGCTCGCCAGCACAAGGGCGAGGTTCCGGAGCCGGGGCGCTGGAAATCTCACGGGGCCTTCTGAGGACTAGTGGACGGCGAAAAAGGCGGCGTAATAGCGGAAGACGGCGGGGTAGTACTTGGCGACCAGCCGGTTATAGGTTCCGTCGCTACGCAGCTGCGCGAAGTAGCGGTCGAAGGCCTCGCGCAGCTGCACCGCCTCCTTGGGGAACGCCACCGCCATGGTCTGGTTCTCCGAGATGGGCCCGATCACCTTGATCTGGCCCGACCAGCGGTCCAGGGCGATCAAGGCGTCCGGCACGTCGAGGAGGGTTGATTCGGCGTCGTGGTTGAGTATCGCCGGCACCATTTCGTTGAGGTTGCGTACGCTGGGCAGCAGACGCACCTCCGCCTCGGTCTCCGCCATGTGATAAAGCCCCGGGTCGAGGCAGGTGTCGGTCAGTCCGAGGACGCTGCGGTGGCCCAGCGCAGCTTTGACCACGTCGATGTCCTTTGGCAGCGACCCGCTGGGATGGATCGGCTGCAGGGAGGAGTCTGCTCGGGCGACCAGCCAGACGGCCGTCGGAAAGGTTGGCGTGGAGAAGTCGACCACCTGTTTGCGCCAGTCCAGGACGGTGACACCGTTGGCCAGGAACGTCGCCGCGGATCGGAGTCTTGCCGAGGATCTCCACGCCTTTGTTTCCCCGGCGCACGTGAAGGCCCGTGAGATCCCCGAAGGCATGCTGCCAGTCGGTCTGGACGAACTGGTAGTCGACCCCGAGGTAGCGGGCGAATCCGCGCATCAGGTCCACGTCGAGTCCGTCGCCGGCACCGGTCACGAAGTTCGCGTATGGGACCCCCAGGTGGCGGAGCACCCCGGCCTCGCGTACCGCCGCCAGATCAGCGTCAGCAGGGTGGTAGAGCAGGGTGCAGCAAAGCAGCAGACCCAGCAGGGTTCCCAGAGAAGTCGGGCGGTGGCGAGGTCTCATTGTCCGAGCTCCTTCAGGTCGATCAACGGTCCGTGTGAAGGCGCGTCCGCTCCCGAGGCACTTTCGTCGCAAGACCACTCTGATCTCAATACTAAGATCCTTTGCGCTGTTTAGCCAATCAGATGTCCTTGCCCGTGCCTTGACAGACGGTCGAATAGCTCTGGTCTTTCGGCAGCCTGTGACCGGCACAAGGATGTGCCGCCAACGCTCGCTCTTGGGCTAAGATGGGCTCGTCGAACCGTCCCGCCGGAGGTCAGTGCTCCATGCCCGCTCTCTTGAGTCTCTCTCGGGCGGCCCGTTTGGCAGGCGTGTCGCGCGGCGAGCTCCAGTATAAGATCCGCACAGCCGCCCTGGAGACTTTCGAAGGGCAGATCCAGGTAAGCGACCTGTTGCGCGTCTATCCCCACATCGACCTCGAAGGCGATCCCGTCTTTGAGCGGGTTCAGGCGATCAAGACCCTCGCGCGGCCCAAGCGCAAATACAGCGACGGCTGGCTGCCCGAGCCCGAGGTGCTGATGTCGCGCCTGAGGGAGTTCCATGAGGTCCTGGTGCGCACCAAGAGCCAGCTAAACGCGGCCGAAGATCTCCTCGCGGATCTGACCGAAGCCCTCGATTCACTCTTACAGCTGCCCGATCCCGGGCTGCGCCCGGGGCTCGCCCAGCTCAACGAGCGGCTGCGCTCAGCCAGGGGGCAGGCTGTGGAGGACCGCGACCCGCGGGCGCACCTGTTCGCAAAGGACGTGCTGCTCAAGATTGTCGCCGCCAGCGTGCGGGTCCGCCCGAGTGGCCACGAATTCTTCGTGGAAGGCAGCGACTCGATCCTGGACGCCGCGCTGAAGGCGGGGCTGCACCCGGAATACGGCTGCTCTAGTGGAAACTGCGGTAGCTGTAAGGCCCGCGTGCTCTCGGGGCGCGTCCGCAATATCCGCGACCACGATTACGTGCTCAGCGCCAGGGAGCAGGCCGAGGGTTATATCCTGACCTGCTCCAACACCGCGGTGACCGACCTGGTGCTGGAGGCACCGGAAGCGCTGAGTGCCGGGGATTTGCCGCTGCAGCAGATCCGGGCCTCGGTGCGGGCGATCGACATGCTCGCGCCCGATCTGGCCCTGCTTCGCGTTCAGACCCCGAGGACCCAGACCTTGCGATTCATGGCCGGCCAGCGGATCGATCTGACCAGCGAGGACGGGGCCCAAGCCCGGCTGCCGATCGCGAGCTGTCCTTGTGACGGGCGCAATCTGCAGTTTCTGGTCCGTCGCCGCCCCGGCGACCGCTTCGCCGACTCGGTGCTGGCCCCTGTGGGCGAGCCCCAGACGCTGGAGCTCGCCGGTCCGGTCGGTGTGTTCACCCTTCGGGAGGAGTCGACCGCGCCGGCGGTGTTCGTGGCCGCCGGTGACGGCTTTGCCGCCATCAAGAGCCTGGTGGAGCACGCGATCGCAATCGACAATGCCGCCCGTATCCATCTGTATCGGTTGGATCGGCTTGGAACGGACAATGTCCTCGACAATCTCTGCCGCGCCTGGAGGGACTCGCTCGACAATTTCCAATACTCGCGGCTCTCCGCGGACACCGCTCCCCAGGAGCTGCTGACGGTGCTGCTCGCCGACCAGCAGGGGTTGCGCGCGTGCGATGTCTACATCTGCGGCCCGGAGGAATGG
Source organism: uncultured Gammaproteobacteria bacterium (assembly GCA_963775335.1). Taxonomy (GTDB): domain Bacteria; phylum Pseudomonadota; class Gammaproteobacteria; order Chromatiales; family Chromatiaceae; genus CAVQCX01. The sequence continues at coordinate 181,948 of CAVZIJ010000002.1, read as the reverse complement.
ATAGCAGGCCTGCTTGGGGCCGCTCGGCGCGCAGGATTGGATACGGAGCTCTGGCTCAGCGACGTGGTGGGATGAAAGGAGTGGCCGAGGCCGAGGCGCTACTCGCCTTCTGGCTGCAGCCGAGGGTCCGTCGTCGCTGGTTCAGGTCTACGCCGGGGCTCGACGCCGAGATTCGGCAGCGTTTTGCGGACCTCTGGCGGCGGGCCGCCGCGGGCGAGCTGGGTCACTGGGAGGAGAGTCCCGAGGGCTCGGTCGCTCTGGTGATCCTGCTCGACCAGCTGCCCCTCAACATGTTTCGGGGCAGGTCGGAGGCGTTCTCCACGGAGTCGAGGGCGCGCGAGGTCGCGGACCGGGCGATCCGGCGCGGCGATGATGCGCAGCTGCCGGACGAGCGGAAGGCCTTTCTCTATCTGCCCTTCATGCACAGCGAGGACCTTGCGGACCAGCATCGCGCGGTGGCCCTGTTCGAGCGCACAGGGTTGGAGGACAGCCTGCGCTGGGCTCGGCACCACCGGGAGATTGTGCGCCGCTTCGGTCGCTTTCCCCATCGCAACGCGGTGCTCGGCCGGGTGAGCACGCCCGAGGAGCTGTCCTGGTTAGCCGAGCGGGGATCGTTCAAGGGCTGACGCGCATGCCGAGGCTGTTGATCGTCCAGCCGGGACAGAAGCTGACCGCCCTCGACGGGGTTGCGGGCGACTTCGGCGATTGGGTCGCCCAGGGACTGGGTATCGCGCCCGCCGATGCGCCGATCGTCCGCATCGATCTGGGTGAGCCGCTGCCCGTGCTGGACGGCGCGTCCGCCGTGGTCGTAACGGGCTCCGCGGCCATGGTGACCGACGCGGCGCCCTGGATGGCTCCAACCGCCGCCTGGCTGCGGCGGGCTCACGAGCGGCGTATTCCGATCCTGGGCATCTGCTTCGGACACCAGCTCCTCGCATGGGCGCTGGGCGGGCGGGTCGCCTACAACCCGCGGGGTGTCGAGGTGGGGACGGTGGAGGTCGAGCTGTCCGCGGCTGCGTGCCAGGATCCGCTGTTTGGCGGGCTCTCGGGCCCGCTGAAGCTGCATGTCAGCCACCGCCAGTCGGTCGTCGAGCTCCCGCCCGGGGCGGTGCACCTCGCCCGCAGCCGGATGGAGCCGAACCATGCGTTCGTGATCGACGGCCACGCCTGGGGCGTGCAGTTCCACCCGGAGTTTACCGCTCCCGTGGTCGCCGGCTACATCGAGCATTACCGCGCGATGCTGAAGGAGCAGGGCGAGGACGCCGAGCGTCTGCACCGCTCGGTCACCGACGAGGGTCCGGGGCCATATATCCTGCGGCGTTTCGCGGCCCTGGCAGGGTTGGGATCGAAGCGGACGGGGTCAGGCGACCTGTCGGCGTTGCAAGGCGATCCGCAGATACGGCGTAGCCATCGAGACTAGGGGCTGTTGACATTTGTCTGAGCGAGGGCGATTGCGAGCGATTGTTCGTGCTGACAAGGCGCGGTGAGGAGGAATAGTGGATCTATTGGGACGAGCCGCAACACAGTCAGCGCGGACAAGGGCCGTAATCGGACCGCGAACCGCAATTGTCAACAGCCCCTACCAGCAACGACATGGCCAGCACCATGCGCTCGCCCACCAGCCAGATCACCAGGGAGAAGGCGATGGTCATCGACAGCGTGCAATCGATGGCCGTGACGGTGAGGCGGGCCTTGCGCTCGAGCGGGGCGTCCGCGCTCGCGATGAAGACCACCAGCATGGGCACCAGGAAATGCGGCGGCGCGTGGAACAGAGCGATGATCAGCCAGGTGATCAGTGTGTCCAACGGGCCTGCTCCCGAGCTCTGGGCGTCAATGACAGGATGCTAACCGAACCGCGGCTGCGTGCGTGGATCGCCGGCGCCGGATGGGCTGACCGCGTCCTAGCGGGTTGTTGGGTAGCATCGGGGCGGCGTGCTAAGGTGGCGCCCGCGTGCTCCACCCCCAATCCGACCTTCCGGAGGACCTCATGAGCCCCTGCCCCTGCGGCTCCGGCCTTGATTTCGAAGGCTGCTGCGGGCCGCTGCTGAGCGGCGATCGTCAGGCCGGGACCGCCGAGTCCCTGATGCGCTCGCGTTACTGCGCCTACGTCGTCGGCAACATTGCTTACCTGACCGAGACCCTGGAGCCGGACCATCGCCACGACCATGACGCGGCGGCGGCCCGTCGCTGGGCCGAGCGCTCGGTGTGGGAGGGGCTGGAGGTACAGTCGGTCCAAGGCGGGGGGACGAGCGACCAGGACGGTACCGTGGAGTTCGTGGCATCTTTCAGCGAGAACGGTATTCACAAGCGACATCACGAGATCGGTCGATTCCGCAGACGCGAAGGGCGCTGGTACTATGTCGAAGGCAAGCTCGTGCCGCCTCGCACCGAGCGTCATCAAGGGGAGAAGGTCGGTCGGAACGATCCCTGCCCCTGCGGGAGCGGGAGAAAGTTCAAGAAGTGTTGCGGGTCTTGAGCCAGGCCCTTCTCTCGCAAAAAAGAGAGCCGCACCGGCTGCGGCGCGGCTTGGGTCACGACAGATCCCTAATACTCGGAGGAGACGACATCCCGCTGGGCCCCGCAGGGTCTTCGGCAATCGGCGCCGTCGATCGTGGCGCCCAGCGATTGAGGTCAATTGGACGCCTGCTCGCTGACTAACCGCATTGACAATTCGCAATGGGTCTCGGCTGCCCGTACCGGGCTCGGGACGGCCGCTTGGCGCTCGAGGTGCGCCGATACTCTCGCTCGAGTCCTGTCTGCACGGAGCCTGGATGAAGCCCTATTCGGCGGCCTGTGACGAGAACCGCGACCCCATCCTCGGTGTCCTGGAACGGGTGCTCACCCACCCTGCTCGGGTCCTGGAGATCGGCAGCGGCACCGGCCAGCACGCGGCGTACTTCGCCGCTCGCCTGCCCTACCTGACCTGGCTGCCGAGCGACCTGGCCGAGAGCCTTTCGGGCATCCGTGCCTGGGCGGCGGACGCGACCGCCCCGAACCTCCTGGAGCCCTTGGGCCTGGATGTGATGGCCAGCCCCTGGCCGGTGGACGCCGTGGATGCGGTGTTCAGCGCCAACACTGCGCACATCATGAATGAGCCGGCAGTCGTAGCCATGTTCTCCGGGGTCGGTCGGATTCTGCATCCGGGAGGACTGTTCATCCTCTACGGGCCATTCAATGATGCGGGGCGTTACACGAGCGAGAGCAACCGCCGCTTCGACGACTGGCTGAAGGCGCGAGACCCCGCCAGTGGTATCAAGGAACGTCCGGTGGCTGGGTGGGTTGGCGACCGCCGCCGGCATGGCGCTCGAAGCGGACTACCCCATGCCCGTGCACAATAGGATCTTGATCTGGCGCAAGATTTGACAACTATACTTTGGTCAATTGTCGTTTCTTCGGTAAAGTAAGCTGCTCGCAAGGGGGGGGTGCTCCAGTGGGGCTCGCGTGATGCTGGCGGCGAGGAGCCTGACCGATCGACCCGTTGCTGCCTGCGCCCTGGCGCTGGGGCTTGCAGGGTTGTGCTGGGCGTCGGCCGCCGCGGCCGGCACCACCCAGGTGCTCAAGTATCGGGACGCCGACGGGCACGTCACCTACACGGATAGCCCTCTGCGGGGTGGCTACAACAAGCTGGTCGGGATCTTGCGCTTCGGACCGGACCCGACCACGACCTGGTTCGCAGCCGGGAACTACCTGCGCAACCGCGCGACCTACACACCCCTGATCGACGCCGCAGCGGAGCGCCTGAGCCTGCGCCGCGAGGTGTTGCACGCCGTCGTGGAGGCGGAGTCGGCTTACGATCCCAAAGCGTACTCGCGCAAGGGCGCCGTCGGGCTGATGCAGCTGATGCCCGGGACTGCCGAGCGCTATGGCGTGAGCGACAGCTGGGACCCCAAGGAGAACGTGGACGGTGGCGCGAGATACCTGCGCGACCTGCTGGATCGATTCGACCAGAATCTGAGTCTTGCGCTGGCTGCCTACAATGCCGGGGAGGGTGCGGTGGAGAAATACGGAAACCGCATCCCTCCGTACCCGGAGACCCAGCGCTACGTCGAGAAGGTGCTCGCCAATCTGGAGCGCAATCGCGCGGAGAATTGAGGTTGCGCGTGTGGACCGTTTGCATCTGCGATCCAGTGATTGATTCGACCATGGTGCCGGACAAGCCTGATGCTCACCCGCCGGGTGATGGCCGCTACGACCACCAGAGCACGCACCGCGCGGCGCCTCGCTGCGTCATAACTCATTGGAATAGGGTTAGTATTCCGCCTCGTTATGCCTTGCCAGACACCCCGCGGCACGCACCCTGGCGGCCGTTCAACCGCCGCTTCTAGGTTGCAGCGCTGGGCAGCCGAGGTCCTCGCATTACTCGTCCTGTTCGTCCTGCTTCATCTGTGGACCACCCGCCATGTCGCCCAGGGCGTGGCCCCCGATCTGCGGGGGACGCTGCTCGACGGCGGAGACTTCGAGCTGCGGAGTCGCGCGGCCGGCCCCGTCCTGGTCTATTTCTGGGCCAGCTGGTGCCCAATCTGTCGCCTTTCGGAGGGTGCCGTCGATGCCATTTCCCGGGACTGGCAGGTGGTCGGGATCGCGATGCAATCGGGCGGCGCCGAGGACGTGAAGGCCTTCATGCGGGCGCAGGGGATTGCATTCCCGGTCCTGGTCGATCAGGACGGGTCGATAGCGGCGCGCTGGGGGGTGACCGGGGTGCCGACCAGCTTTGTCGTCGGTGCCGACGGCTCTATCCGATTCGTCGAGACCGGGTATACGAGCGGGCCGGGTCTCAGGCTCCGGCTGCAGCTGGCGGGCCTTTGACGGCGGACCGTCGTTCAGTCTTCCCCGATCACACGCTCGTCGCGGGGGGCGAGCAGGAGCCTTTCCGCTTCGATCTGATCCTTGGCGAAGATCATGCGCACGCTGGAGCCCTCGGCGGGATCGAGCTGTGCCCGGTAAGAGCGGGCCAGCGTACGGGCCTCCTTGAAGGTCGCGCAGGTATCGATGTGCTCGAGCTGTCTCGGCGGCTTGATGCGATAGACGTAGTACGACATAGGGTCACCCGATTCTGGTGGGTCTCGCGGCCGCCGGCGCTGGACGCTCAACGCCTTAGCAGCCAAAGCACTAGGGATATTACCAGGCTCACCAGCAGCCCGGTGGTGATCGGAAAGTAGAAGCGGAATCCCTCCCGCTGGATCAGCAGGTCGCCGGGCAGGCGGCCTAGAGGGAGCTTGCCCAGCCAAGGCCAGAGCAGCCCCGCGAAGAGTGATCCCAGCCCGAGGATGATCAGGAAATCGCTGCATGCGGCCAAGCGCTTCTTCGCTGAACGAAGGGCCGGCAGCGGCGCTCATAGTTGGCTTGCCGGGTCTCGTCGGTTTCGGCACGGTCTCTAGCTTGGGCCTGCTCTACCCATTTCAAGCGGTGGACGTGAAGGCTCCGGGGGCGCCGCATGCCCCGCCGCCGTTCTCGACGGCTTGAATCCGACGATCGGCGGCCGGATATTCCGACTCAAGCACCCCCTCAGCGACATCGACCTCCATGAGCCACATGCCGGTCATCCGTACAGCGATTCCGAAGCGGCGCTACCAGCTCGGCAGTTGGTCGGTTGCGGTTCTGGGCGAGGTAGAGTCGGGCGACGGGAAGGATTATCGCTTCATCATGGCGTTCGTTGAGCAGGGCGGGACGGCACCGAGGCTGTTCGTCTGCTCGGAGCGCAACCGCGATCCGGCGGTCCCGGGCTCCCACAGCCTGAGAGTCGTCACCGATGCCTTGTCGGAGGTCTTGGAAACCGACGACTGCTGGCGAGACCTGGAGAGATTCTGCGACCAGGGTCTGCGCCTGGGCTGCCAGGTGCTGGGGATTCCGGACCGGGAGCCGGCGGTCCGACTTCTCTGATGGGCCCACCGCAAGTCGTTCAGGCGACGTTCAGCGCGCCCGGCTTAAGCTGGCTCCAGGATGCAGGGAAGGTCCCTGCAGAAAGCGGAACTGGAGGCAAACAATGAACCACAAGATCGCACTAGGCCTGGTCGGTGCTTCGGCCCTTTTCGCCATGGGCGCAGTCGATGCCGACGCGAGTGGCGGTTTCTTCGCGCGCGGCCGTGTGCTGAGCGCCGAGCCAATCTTTCAGACAGTGTCAGTCAATCACCCCGAGCGCCACTGCTGGAACGAACGGGTGGAAGAGCATCATCGGGGGGGGTCCTACGCCCCTGGCTCGGGGCTCGCCGGCGCGATTGCCGGTGGGGTGATTGGCAACCAGGTCAGCCACGGCGACGACCGCGGTGCGGCCACTGTCGCCGGCGCCCTACTCGGGGGCGCGATCGGGCGCGGCCTGTCCTACGGGGCGAACTATCGGCCTGATACCGTCAGCTACCATGTGGAGCGACGCTGCGACGTCGTCAATCACTACGAGGACCACCAGGATGTCGTCGGCTACCGTGTAAAATACGAGTACGACGGCAAGACCTTCTGGACTGAAACCCAAGGTGATCCGGGCAAGTGGGTGCAAGTCCACGTGGCCGTGGACGCAGTTGATGACGGGCGCTGACCAAGGAGCGGCGGAGAGCCCCAAGATGTTGGCCGTGTCCGGGTCGGCCGGCTGATTGTGGCAGGCTCTCCGCCGATCGGAGGATGAACAGGCGACGACTATTGGGGCTCTTTCTCGGCTTTGCGGGCTTGACGGTGGTGGGCCGGGCACTAGCCGAGCCTTTCCCGCGTCTGCAGGAGCTGCGCCGTCGCCTGGACGCGGGCACATGGCGTGCCCGCGGTGGCCTGAGCCTGGACACGGCCGTGAACCGAATCCGGGAGCGGCTGGGTGGTCGGGTGCTCTCGGCCAAGACGTTCCGCGAGGACCAGCGGGAGGTACACCAGATCCGGATCATCAACGACAAGGGTTGGGTTCGGCGGATTCGCGTGGATGCGAGGACGGGCCGGCTCTTGGGTCCCCGCGGAGATTGACGAGTGCGTGCGCTGGTGATCGAAGACGAGTGGGCCTTGCGCGAGCAGCTCGTGCGCGCCCTCGCCGGGCGCGGGTTCGCGGTGGACGGGGCGCCCGACGGCGAGGAAGGCCTCTATATGGGTCGAGAGTACGCTGTCGATGTCGCTATCGTCGATCTGGGGCTCCCCGGGATCTCCGGTGTCGAAGTGATCCGCACCCTGCGGGCGGAGGGGCGTACGTTCCCGATACTGATATTAACGGCCCGGGAGCGCTGGCAGGACAAGGTCGAGGGTCTGGACGCCGGTGCCGACGACTACCTGGTGAAGCCCTTTCGCCAGGAAGAGCTGATGGCGCGCGTGAACGCGCTGCTGCGGCGCGCCAACGGCTGGGCCAGTCCCGAGATCGAGCTTGGCCCGGTCCGTCTCAACATGGCCAGCCAGCAGGTGAGCGTGGACGGTAACGCAGTCGAGCTCACCGCCTTCGAGTACAAGGTCCTCGAGTATCTGATGCTGCATGCCGGGGAAGTGGTCTCGAAGACTGATCTCATCGAGCATCTGTATGACCAGGACTACGATCGCGATAGCAACGTGCTCGAGGTGTTCGTCGGCCGTCTGCGTCGCAAGATCGACCCCCACGGCAACTATCGCCCGATCCAGACCCTGCGGGGTCGGGGGTACCGCTTCTCCGTGGAGCGGGCCGGCGGCTGATGCTGTCTCTGCATGGGCGGATCAATCTCGCCGCGCTGACTGTTCTGATGGCTTTTCTCGGCCTGACGGGGCTCGCCCTGGATGAGGCGTTCCGTCAGAGCGCGGAAGCGGCGATGCGCGACCGTCTCCAAGGGCAGGTGTATGCCCTTCTGGGCGCGGCCGACGAAGACGCTTCGGGGGGCCTGATGCTTCCGGAGGCGCCACCCGATCCGAGGTTCTCCCGACCGGATTCCGGCTTGTATGCTCGGGTACGGGGCGCCGACGGCAAGCTCGATTGGCGCTCGCCTTCGCTGTTGGGTAGGCCAGGTGCGTTCATGGGCTCGGCCAAGCCTGGTCAGTGGCGCTTCTCGACCATTCAGACGCCCGAAGGGGCTTTGATGGCAGTAAATTTCGGGGTCATGTGGGAGGACGATCAAGGGGTCGGACACCGCTACGTTTTTGCGGTCGCGGAGAGCATGGCACCTCTGCTGCGGCAGATCGCGCGGTTTCGCACCACCCTCTGGCTGTGGCTGGGTGGCTCGACCTTGGTCTTGTTGGCGGTGCAGGGTCTGGTGCTGCGCTGGGGGCTCAGTCCCCTGCGACGGGTCGCGGCTGCACTGCAGCGCATCGAGTCTGGTGACGAAGAGCGCCTGGAAGGGGCCTATCCCAAGGAGCTCCGCGGTCTGACCCAGAACCTCAACGCGCTCATCGCACGCAGCCGCGCCAATCAGGAGCGGTACCGCAACAGCCTCGCGGATTTGGCCCACAGCTTGAAGACGCCTTTGGCGATCCTGCGTGGTGCCGCGGAGCTGGGTGGGGGACCCACCCAGCTCGAGACGGTGGGCGAGCAGGTCCAGCGCATGGACGAGATTGTGCGCCATCAGCTCCAACGAGCTTCCGCCTCGGGACAGACCGCTCTGGCCCGCGCCATATCGGTCGCGGCGGTGGTCGACAAGTTGATACGAGCCATGGCGAAGGTCTATCGGGACAAGGCGGTCGAGTGCCGCGCGGACGTTTTGCCCGAAGTGCGCTTCGTCGGCGATGAGGGCGATCTGATGGAGATCCTGGGAAACCTCCTGGACAACGCGTTCAAGTATTGCGAAAAGCGGGTCGAGCTGCATGCATCGATCGCCGAGGGCGGCTCTGGACTGCCCGGAGCGTTGGAGATCCGGATCGAGGACGATGGCCCCGGCATCCCGCAGGATCAGGTTTCCGTGGTCCTGCAACGGGGGCGTCGGGCGGACCAGCGGCATCCGGGCCACGGCATAGGCCTCAGCGTGGCCGATGAGATCGTTCGGCTCTATCGCGGCACCGTCGCCATAGGACGCAGCGATCTGGGAGGCGCCGAGATCCGCGTGCGACTGCCGGGTTAGCCCGATCCGCCTTCCGGGGCTGTCTGCTGACCGAGGGCCTCAGCACGAGGTTGGCGAGCCGGCTCGCCAGCAGGGGGCCGGGCCGGCGCGACTCGTCGAGATCCCTCAGGCTGTCTGGACCGAGGGCAGGAGGCGCTCGATGCGCTCGAACACATCCTGCCGACTGAAGGGTTTCTTCATGAAATCCGCAGCCCCGATCTTCAGCACCCAGAACTGCTCCGTGGCCTCCTCGTTGCCGCTCATCACAATGATCGGTATGTGGCGGGTGCCCTCCGCGCGGCTGAGAATGCGGGTCGCTTGGAACCCGTTCAACCCCGGGAGGACCACGTCCATCAGGATCAGGGCTGGCTGAAGACTGCGGGCGATGTCGATGCCTAACTCGGCGTCATAGGCCTCGAGTGTATCGTAGCCGGACTGACGCAACATCCGCTTGAGGGTCGCCACCACGGTCTTCGAGTCATCGACGATCAGCACACTGGTGCCGGGGTGGGGCCGCCTACGCGGCATGGCGCGCCGATCGCGCATGCGGTCCAGGCCCAACAAATGCTTGAGATTGAAAAGGTCCATACGTTTTTTTTTGTTTCTTCTGTTGCTCTACCCCAGGGTCGCCGGATGTTCCAGCCGTTGACTGCGACAGGCCGTAGGTGGGGCCGGACGGCCTCTTGATATCCGACGGGGGAGGCGCTGGTCAAGACCTGCGATTCCGATCGTGAGCGACGATACATTATAGGCGGAATGCGGCCGGCTAATTGTGCCGTTCGAGCCCACCCTTTTCCGGAGAGACCCTGGCCAGACCCCCTACTCGAGGTCCAGGACGTACTCCCAGTGCTCTTTGGCGACCGGCATCACCGATAGGCGGTTTCCCTTGCGCAGCAAGGCGAGGCCCTCGAGCTGCGCCGCATGCTGCTTGAGCTCGCGCAGCGGGATGAGGCGGCGCAGATGACGCACGTAGCGCACATCGACCAGATACCAACGGGGACGGTCCGGGTCGCTCTGGGGATCAAAATACTTGGCCTCCGGGTCGAATTGGCTTGGGTCGGGGCGGCCCTCGGCGAGGATCTTCATGATGCCGACGATGCCCGGCTCTTCGCAGTTGGAGTGATAGAAGAAGGCCAGGTCTCCCGGGCGCATCTCGTCGCGCATCATGTTCCGGGCCTGGTAGTTGCGTACCCCGTCCCAGGGCTCGGTCTGGTCCGGTCGGTCCTTGAGGTGGTCGATGCCGAAGGTGTCCGGCTCGGATTTCATCAGCCAGTAGCTCATCGCGGTGCTCGATTCCGGGGTGTGATTCTCGACGACGGGGAGAGGGCCGCCCGGTGAGCCCGGGCTCCGACCGGCAGACGCGTTGCGGGGCTTACTCTAGCGCCGATCCACGGCGGCCGCGATCATCCGGCGGAAGCTTTCCAGCCGCCGCGGCGCGATCAGGCCCTGCGCCACCGCCTCGCGCAATGCGCAATCCGGCTCGGCGTCATGGGCACAGTTGGCGAAGCGACACCTGCCGAAATAGGGTCGAAACTCGCGAAAGCCTTGCTCGATGTCCGAGGTGTCGAGGTCGGCGACGCGAAAGCTGCGTACACCGGGCGAGTCGATCAGCTCGCCCCCCGAGGGCAGTTGGTACAGGGTGGCTGCCGAAGTGGTGTGCCGCCCCAGGCCCGTTGCGTCGGACAAGCGGCCGATCTGAATGCCGATATCCGGCAGCAGTGCCTTGATCAGCGACGATTTGCCGGTGCCGCTCTGCCCGACCAGGATGCTGGTGTGGGCTCGCAGCCGCTCGGCCAACGGTTTCAGGCCCTTGTCATAGCGGGCGCTGATGTAGGCGATGGGGTAGCCGATGCGCTCATAGGATGCCAGCAGGCCGGGCAAACCGGCGGTGTTCTCCGTACTCAGCAGATCCATCTTGTTCACGGCGATCAGGGTGCCGACGCCCGCGTGCTCGGCGGCGATCAGGTACTGATCGATCAGGAATTCTGTCGCCGGTGGCTGCGGCGCTATGACGATGACGATCTGGTCGATGTTTGCGACGATCGGCTTGGCGCGGCCGCTGTAGTCGGGTCGGGCTAGCACGCTTGAGCGCGGGAGCAGGGCGGTGACGACCCCGTCGCACTCACCGGTCCGCTGCCAGACCACGCGGTCGCCGCAGACCAGTTGGCCCAGATTCTGGCGGAACAGACAGCGGTAGAGCCGACCCGCCTGATCGGCCACCGCGAGGTTTGCTCCGTGTCGCGTGACCACCCGCCCCTCCCGGGGACTGGGCTGTCCCGCCGCGGTGAGGGATGCCTCTGCCCGCCGACTGAGGTGCTCGCGGCGCTGTTCCTGGATCTTCCCGATACGCTCTTTCTGCCGCTCGGTCAGTCGTCGCTGGGCCATCGGCGAGGTAGGCGGCTCAGAATTTGTAATAGGTCTTGTTCAGATAGGCCACCACGTTCTCGATGTCCGTATCGAACCAGCTCATGTTTCCTGAGATCTCGCAGCGCTGGATCTGGTCGCGCAGTTGACGCAGGTTATGGATTATGCGGTTGGGACGGGTGTAGACCTCGGCGTGGTGGCAGCTCTGACAATGCTGCTCCACCAGGGCCTTGCCGGCCGCCAGGTCGGGCTCCTCAACGGCCACGGCGGTGCTTAGGCCGAGCGCTAGGATGGTTCCCAGGGTCAAAGATCTCATGAGGTGACCTCGTTGCAGGATCATTGGTGGGGGCTCATGGCCGCCAAGTGCGCCACGCGCTGAGGCGCCGGGGGGTGGCTGTCATGAAACGCGGAGTAGAGGGGGTCGGGGGTCAGGGTGCTGGCGTTGTCGCGATACAGCTTGACCAATGCGCTCACCAGCCATTCGGCGCGGGTCTGCTGAACAGCGTACTCGTCGGCCTGGAACTCGTGCCGGCGCGAGAGCATTGAGACGAGGGGCTCCAGGAACTGGGAAAATACCGGTGACACCAGCAGGAACAGGACCACGGCGATTGCGTCGCTCTCCCGGGGGACTCCCAATCCCGCGTAGAACCAGGACTGGCCCTCGAGCCAGGCCAGCGCGGCCATGGCGATCAGGCTCAGCAGGGCGAGAGTCGCCAGTCGCTTCTGAATGTGCCTATGTCTGAAGTGGCCGAGCTCGTGGGCCAGGACCGCCTCGATCTCGTTCGGCTCCAACGATTCCATCAGGGTGTCGAAGAACACCACCCGCTTCTGAGCACCGAACCCGGTGAAATAGGCGTTGCCGTGATTGGAGCGGCGCGAGCCGTCTATGACGAAGATCCCCCCGCTGCGGAAGCCGCAGCGCTCGAGAAGCCCCTCGATGCGCGCGCGCAACGCGTCGTCCTCGACCGGTGTGAACCGGTTGAACAGGGGCGCGATGAACAGCGGGTAGGCCCAGGTTACAAACAGCGTGAACGCCATCCACAGCGCCCAGGCCGGAACCCACCAAAGCGCGCCCGCGCTGGCCATGAGCCACAGCACCATGAATGCCAGCGGCACCCCCAGGACCAGCAGAATGCCGCTCTGCAAGACCAGGTCGATGCCATATCGCAAGACCGTGGTTCGGTTGAAGCCGAAACGGTTTTCCAGCCGGAACGTGGACCAGAGCCCGAGGGGCAGGTCGAGCAGCCCGCTGACCAGCAGCACCGAGACGATCAGGCCCACACCTTGCCAGAGCGCCGGGAGCGCAGATCGCTGCCAGAGCGCGTCTGCAAGCGCGATTCCGCCTCCCAGGGTCCAGCCCAGCAGCACGGCGCCGTTGTAGACCAAGCTGACCCGGGCGAGAGCAATCTTCGCGAGGGTGTAGTCGGCAGCCTTACGATGGGCTTCGGCGGAGATCCGGTCCGCGAAGGCGGGGGGAACCACCGAGCGGTGGGTGGCCACGTGGCGACGCTGGCGGCCGAGCAGCCAATATTGCAGGATCAGACCGACGCAGAGCGCAGCGAGAAAGAGGGCGGTAAGGCTGTTCATCGCGCCCAGCATACAGGGGGTCGAGGGCCTTCTGCTAGAATGCCGCCGGCCCGAGGCTCTCATAAACCCGGAAATCCGCATGGCAAAAGACGCCGCCAATCTGATCTGGATCGATCTCGAGATGACCGGTCTGGACCCGCAGCGGGACTGCATCATCGAGATCGCTACGGTGGTCACCGATGCCCGGCTCGAGCTGTTGGCGGAGGGACCGGTGATCGCGGTACACCAGCCCGAACCGGCCCTTGCCGCCATGGACGAGTGGAACCAGCGCCAGCACGGGGCCTCCGGGCTGGTCGATCGAGTCCGTGCCAGTCTGTATGACGAAGTGGCCGCAGAGCGCGAGACCCTTGCCTTCCTCGAGCGGCAGGTTCCGGCCGATGCCTCGCCGATGTGTGGTAACAGTATCTGCCAGGATCGGCGCTTCCTGGCGCGCTGCATGCCACGGCTCGAGGCCTATTTCCACTACCGGAACCTCGACGTGAGCACCTTGAAGGAGCTGGCCCTGCGCTGGGCGCCCGAGGTTGCCGCGAGCTTCGTGAAGGAATCCAGTCACCGGGCCCTGGACGACATCCGGGACTCGATTGCGGAGCTGCGCCACTATCGGGAGCACCTGTTGCGCCTTCCCGGCTGAAGGCCGGCGCCTATTCGACCCCTGAGTGCCGGGCCAGCGCCCATTCGACGTGCTCGCGCACCAGGGCGGAGGGGTGGTCGCGGCGCGATTGCAGGGCCGCGATGATCTCCGGAGCGCTCGGGGCGTTGCCCAGGGCGACGGCGATGTTGCGCAGCCATCGCTCCCAGCCCGAGACGTCGGATGGCCGAGCCCGCCGCGCGGTCCAGAAACACCCCCTCGCTCCAGCCGAACAGCTCTACCAGCGTGGCGCTGTCCAGGCCGTAGCGGGCGCGAAAATCGGGCTCGCCCGTCAGGCGGGCGAACCGGTTCCAGGGGCAGACCAGCTGGCAGTCGTCACAGCCGTAGATCCGATTGCCGATCAGCGGGCGCAGCTCGGGAGGGATCGGGCCCGGAAGCTCGATCGTGAGGTACGAGATGCACAGGCGCGCATCCAGCTCGAAGGGGGCGACGATCGCCCCGGTCGGGCAGGCCTTCAGGCAGGCCTCGCAGGTGCCGCAATGAGCGTCGGCCGGTGCGTCGGTCGGCAGCGGCAGGTCGGTGTAGATCTCGCCCAGGAAGAACCAGGACCCCGCATCCCGGTCGATCAGGTTGGTGTGCTTGCCGATCCATCCCAGTCCCGCCTTCTGGGCGAGCGGCTTCTCCAGCACCGGCGCCGAGTCGACGAAGACGCGGTAGCGGTGGGGGCCGAGCTCTTGCTCGATGCGCGAGGCGAGCTGCTGGAGCCGGCGGCGCAGGACCTTGTGGTAGTCCCGTCCCAGGGCGTAGCGCGAGACGAAGGCGCCGGACGGATCGGCCAGGGCCTGTTGCAGGGCACCCTGGGGCTCGGGCAGATAGTCCATCCGGGCGCAGATCACCCGCAGGGTTCCGGGCCGGAGCTCCGCCGGTCTACTTCGGCGGCTGCCGTGGCGCGCCATGTACCCCATCTCCCCGTGTCTGCCGCGGGCGAGCCAGCTCAGCAAGTGTGTCTCGGCCTCGTCCAGGTCGGTGTCGGTGATGCCGATCTGCTGAAAGCCGAGCTCCTGGCCCCAATGCTTGATGCGCTGCACGAGTCCGTGCAGGTCGGCCTGGGTATGCTGATGCTCGGCGCTCGTGGGCATCTGGGCGATGGTGCGATTGAGAATGGCCCATCTGAGCACAGCCGCCGCGGTTTGTCAGATCGGTCGGGGCGGCTGGTGTGGCGCTTAGCAGAGAGTTTGCCCTCTTGATCCATGACCCGATGGGGGTCTCGCGCCGGGACGTAGCGCATCGGGGCCGAGACGGCCGATCAGCAATTGCGCACGGCCCGATCATGTCCCCGGCCAAGGCGAGGGGCGCGAGGTAGCCCGAGAAGCAGCCTGGCATTGGCGAATGGTTGTAGAACCGCCTATCCTGACGGGGAGCGTGAGACAGGTCCCGACCGGCACTAGTCGGGTTTTGCAAGGACCGGGATTCATGGAACGTATCTTTCTCTCCTACACCTACAACCCCCATCCCGATTGCGCGGGGGTGACGGAGCGGCCCCAGCTCGCCGCCCGCGCAGTGATCGAGTCGCTGGGGCTGCGGGTCGTCGACGGCGTGGATCTGGGCGGGCGGCTGATCAAGGAGCCGCCGGCCAAGGAGTGACCATGCGCAGCCTCGCCGTGCTGGAGTGCCAGCGACTCGACGTCGATCCGCGGCCGCTGTTCGTGCCCAGTGGGATCTTGGTATCGCCGGGCGAGCGCTATGGTTTCGTCGCCGCGGGCAAATGGAAGGACGGCTGGCGTTCTCCCTGCGGCCCCAACGGCTGGCGGGGCTGGCTCCTGCAGGCCCGCAACCGTCTGCCGGGGCATCGCTTTTTTCTTCTCTGCGGCACTGTGGGGGAGGCCCTTGCCCAGGCCTTCCCCATCGGAGAGCAGCGGGAGTGGCGCGTCCCCGAGGCCGTAGGCGAGCGCTCCGACCGGCAGCTCTTCCTGTTCGCCAACGACTGGCCGTCCTGCTATCACAACAACCGCGTCGTGCCGCCCGAGCAGGGCGGGCCGCTCACGGTCACCATCACCCGGCTGACCTGAGAGGCGGGGCGTATCCAGCGATCATGGACGGCGCAGCGCATCTCTTCATCAGCTATCGCCACAAGGACGCCGAGGCCGTCGACGCCCTGGCCCTGGACGTCGCCCGCCGGCGCCCGGGTTACCGCGGATTCCTGGAGCGGCTCGAAAGACCGGATCGGAACGCCCTGGCCCTGGCGGCCGAGCTGGCCCACGAGCTGCCCAGCGGACCGACTGGACCCATCCGGGCAACGACCCTCACAAGGAGTCAAAAGCGATGGCCTACAAGGCGCTTTGCATCGGTATCAACGATTATCCCGGCACGCAGAATGATCTTTCCGGCTGCGTGAACGACGCCCGGGATTGGGCCGCGGAGCTCAAGGGGCGCGGCTACGCGGTGGACATGTTGCTCGACGCGGCAGCGACCCATGCGGCGATGTCCGACGCAATGGGTGGTCTCATCGACGGGGCGCGGTCCGGCGACACCCTGGTGCTCACCTACTCGGGTCACGGGACCTGGGTGCCGGACAGCTCCGGCGACGAGCCCGACGGCCGGGACGAGGCGCTCTGCCCCAGCGATATCGGCACCGCCGGACCCCTGCTGGACGACGACATCCACGCACTGTTCGACCGCCGCGCCCCAGGCGTGCGCATCCTGTTGATCTCAGACAGCTGTCATTCGGGCTCGGTGACCCGCGGTGCCGAGGACGACCTCGACCCGGGTGGCGCGCGGGTCCGTTTCCTGCCCCTGTCTGCCTGGATGGCGGACTCCGATCTTCCACCGCCCGTCGCCCGGCCGCCCAAGGTGGTCAGCGGCCTCAAGCGCACCGGCGGAGACCTGTTGCTGGCCGGCTGCCAGGACACCGAGTACAGCTACGACACCAGCTTCCGCGGCCGCCCCAACGGCGCCTTCACCTATTACGCGCTCAAGACCCTGCACGAGCAGAAGCCGGCGACTTACGACGCCTGGCTCAACGCCATCCGCGGCTATCTGCCGAGCAGCCGGCTGCCCCAGTCACCGCAGATCCTGGGGTCGGCCCAGGCACGCAGGTTCAAGGTGCTCGAATGAGGGGATTGCGCTGCGATGGGCACGCGCCGCCCGGTGGCTGTGCAGTGTCCACGTCGGGCCCTATGGTCGATGGGCATGGGGGCCTGGGCCGAGGGAGTGCCTGATCGATAGTCCAACCAGCCGAATTTGGATTTGCCGCAGGCTACGGGCCTGCCGCCAGGGAAACAGGAGAGCACACCATGACCAGCAACTACCGCGTACGGGGCATCAAGCAGGGCAAGGCGACCCCTCCAAAGACCAGCGCCGACCTCCCGGTCACCGCGCTGCACTGCGTGCGCCCCGCCACCGCCCGCGACGCGGACGCCGGAGAGGTGCAGGTACAGGGCGATGAGGTGGTGCGAGTGGAGCTGGAGAACGGCTTCGTGCTCTGGACCCGGGCCGACGACCTCATCCGGGAGCGCGGTCGCAGGACGGTCAGTCGGGACGGGGGCGAGGCCTGGGAGATCGATCCTCACCCCAGGCTTCGGGGCTCCCGGGCGGGCCAGCGCGGCTGGCTGGGGCTGGGCATCAAGGTGTTGGAGTTCTTCGGCGTCGATCTGAAAGGCAAGGCGGCCGCCAGCCTGGGCGGCAAGCTGGAAGAGAAGCTGCTGCGCGGGAATGCGCCGGGCCTCTACCGCTGTTCGCTGGACGCCCCTTTCACCCTCACGGCGGTGCCCGAGGACGAGGTGCTGCCCGCAAGCCCGGACCCGATCCTGGTGCTCATCCACGGCACCGGCTCCAGCTCCGAGGGCAGCTACGGCAAGCTGTGGGAGAGTGCTACCGGCTCGGCGGCGCGCCAGACCCTGAAGGAACGCTACGGCGAGCGGGTGTATGCCTTCGAGCACCGCTCGCTCACGGTGAGCCCGATCCAGAACGCTCTGGATCTGGCCAAGCATCTGCCCGAGAACGCGCAGGTCCATCTGGTCAGCCACTCCCGGGGCGGGCTGGTGGGTGAGCTGCTGTGTCTGGGTGAGCGCAGCAAGGTCGACGACCCGTTGAAGGCCGGGTTGATGAACGACCTGTTCGCGGCTGACCGCACGATCGCCGAACAGATCGGCCTTAGCCCATTAAGTACTGTGGCCGCCGAGGAGCGCGACCATGCCTATGACGCCGATCGCGAGCGGCTGAAGGATCTGTTGGCCCTGCTGGACGAGAAAAAGGCGCGCATTCGCCGCTTCGTCCGCGTGGCCTGCCCGGCGCGCGGCACCACGCTGGCCTCGGGACGGCTGGACCGCTGGCTGTCGGTGCTCGACTACCTCACCGGCAACGGTCTGCTGGGCGATGCCGCCGATTTCTTGCTGGCGGTAGTGAAGGAGCGCACCGATCCGCGCACCCTGCCCGGGCTGGAGGCGATGATGCCCGGCTCTGCGCTTACCCGCCTGTTGCAGCATCCGGAGCTGACCACCGCGGCGGATCTGAGCGTCATCTCCGGCGACATCGAGGGCGATTCCCTGTGGGGCCAGATCAAGCTGCTGGCCACCGATTGGTTCTATGGCGCTGACCACGACCTGGTGGTGAATACCGGGTCCATGTACGGCGGCATCCGCCGGTCGGAGAAGGGCGCGCGCTTCCAGTTTGACCAGGGGCCCGACGTCAGCCATTTCAACTACTTCACCAATGCGAAGAGCGTGCGCTGGCTGATATCCGGCCTGACCCGGAGCGATGACAGCGACGGCGGCTTCCGGCCCATCCAGGTGGCCAAGCAGCAGGAGCCCAAGTGGCGAGAGGCGGTACGGCGCAGCCGCAGCATCAGCGCGCCGCGGCCCCTGGCTGTGGTGTTGCCCGGCATCATGGGCAGCGCTCTGCAGGTGGGGAACGACCTGGTCTGGCTGAAATACCGGGCGCTGCTCAAGGGAGAGCTGGGCCGGCTGCGCATCGAGACATCGACGACCGGGCCCGAGATAAGGGCCACCGATCTGCTGGAGGACTTCTACGGTCCGCTGCTGGAATTTCTGGCGCGCAGCCACCGGGTGGAAATCTTCCCGTATGACTGGCGCCTGTCCGTGCGCGACGCGGCCATAAAGCTAGCGGACCAGTTGGAGGCCTGGTTACCGGACATCGAGCGGCAGGGCCAACCGGTGCGTCTGGTGGCGCATTCGATGGGCGGACTGGTAGTGCGCGCGATGATCGCCGACGGCGGGCGCGGAACGGCGTTGTGGCGGCGCATCGTCAATCTGCCCAACAGCCGTCTCATGATGCTGGGCACTCCCAACCTGGGCTCCCACGAAGCCGTGCGCTGGCTGACCGGCTACAACCCGACCCAGGCCAAGCTCAGCCTGCTCGACATCACCCATAACACCGACGAGATCGTCGACATCGTCAACCGTTTCCCCGGCCTGCTGGAGCTGCTGCCCTTCGACCCGCGCAGCGCGGACTTCGCCCGTCCGGCCCTGTGGAGCGACCTGAAGCGGCAATTGGCGGCACGCTGGCGTACGGCCGATGGGGAGGCTCTGATCCGGGCGCGCGCTACCTGGGAGTTCCTGAAGCAGGCCGCTCCCGATCCGCAGCACATGCTCTACGTGGCCGGCTGCCAGGACGCGACTGTCGTGGAGTATCAGGTGGTCGATTACGAAGAGCCCTGGCTCGCCGGACGAAAGCGGCTGGAGTTTATCGCCACCCGTGAGGGCGATGGCACTGTGCCCTGGAGCTCCGGTGTGCTCCCGGGGATCAAGATCTGGTATGTGGAGGACACTGCCCATGACGAGCTCTGCGCCAAGAAGCGCGCCTTCCCCGGCTACCTGGACCTGCTGACGACTGGAGCCACCACGCGCCTGCCCGCTGTGCCGCCGACCCGGACCCGCGCCGCAGCGGGCGAGCCGGAGCGCTTCCTCCTGCCGACTGTGCCCCCGACTGATGACATCCCAGACGAGGCGAGCCTGCGCGGATTCGGTTTCGGCGTCTCCCGTCCTTTCGACGAGGCCGCGGCCGGGCATGGCGTTCCGTCGATTAAAGTCAGCTTAAGCCACGGCAACCTGGCTTATTCCAGGCATGCCGTGCTGGTGGGACATTACCTGGGCGACACCATCATCAGCGCCGAGCAGTCGCTGGACGAGAGATTGGGGCGGGCCTTGTCCACCCGGCTGCACCTGGGGCTTTATCCCGGCCAGTTGGGCAGCCATGCCTTGTTCTTCGCCCCTAGTGCCGACAGCAAGCCAGGCGGAGCGGTAGTGATCGGCCTGGGGCAGGTGGGCGAGCTGAGCCCCGGTCTGCTCGCCAAGAGCGTGGGTAACGCGATGCTGGATTACGCCCTGCGCATAGCGCAGTGGCCTAATGATCGTTTCGGGCCCGGCGATCGCGTGCGCTCGGTGGCCCTCACCTGCCTGCTGGTGGGCACCGGCGCCGGTGGCGTCACCGTGCGGGATTCGGTGGAAGCCATTCTACGCGGCGCGGCGGCGGCCAACGACAAGCTGGTTGCGGCCGAAATGGAAGGCCAGGTCATCATCGACCGGGTCGAGTTCCTGGAGCTGTACCAGGATGTGGCCATTGCCGCCGCCGAAGCCCTGGACAGGGTACTCAGGGATGGCCAGCTCGCCATGCAGCTCGTATGGCCGAAAGGCACCATCGAGGAGGGACAGGGCCGGCTGATCCGGGTGCGTTGCGACGACGCGCGGGGCTGGTGGCAGCGGTTGGAGATCATCGAGGACAAGGGCTCCGAAACCCTGCGCTTCATCGCGACCACCGACCGCGCCCGCGCCGAGGAGACGCTGGCCACCGGGCAATTGCGCCTGGCGGACGGCTTCATCCGGCAAGCCTCGCAATCCTCGGGCGCCAATGCCGAGGTGGCCAAGACCCTGTTCGAAATGCTGCTGCCCAATCGACTGAAGGAGCTGGCACCGAAACAAGCGGATCTGGTGCTGCTGGTAGACCCGGTATCCGCCCGCTACCCCTGGGAGCTGCTGGAGGACCGCTGGAGCCACGGGAACCGCCCGCCGGCTGTCGCCGCCGGCCTAATACGCCAGCTCAAGACCACGCATTTCCGGCCCCACCCGGCCCACGCCACGGAGACCACTGCCTTCGTCGTGGGCAACCCGGATCTCGGAGGCTGGGACAAGTTCAGCGATCTGCCTGGCGCGCGCCAGGAAGCGCAGAAGGCGGCCAACCTACTCAACAGCCATCACTACTTCGCCCAGGATTGTATCGACGACACCGCCGACGCCATCCTCTCGGGGCTGCACAAGAATGCCTGGCGCATCCTCCACCTGGCTGGCCACGGCGAGCACGAATTCCTCTTGGAAGAGGATGCGCAAGCCAAGCCTGTCGCCTACCAGCAGCTCGAAGATCGCGACCCGCCGGCCCCCAGGCGCGTCTCAGGCATGGTCATAGGCAAGAACACCTTCCTCACGCCCGGCGACGTGGAGCAGATGCGCTGGGTGCCGGAGCTGGTGTTCATCAACTGCTGCCATCTCGGCAAGACCCTGGGCAACACCGCCGCGCAAGGACGATTCAGCCTGCTGGCGGCGAACCTGGCGGTACAGTTCATCGGCATGGGGGTCAAGGCCGTGGTGGCCGCCGGCTGGGCGGTGGATGACGGTGCCGCCGAGGCCTTCGCCGAGAGCTTCTATACCCACATGCTGGAAGGCGCGTCGTTCGGCGAGGCGGTGCGCGCCGCCCGCGAGGAGATTTGGGTGCGTTTCCCCGACGCCAATACCTGGGGCGCCTATCAGTGCTATGGCGACCCCGGTTATCTCCTGCGCCGCGATGGCGGCGAGCCCGGCCTGCGCGAGGTCAACACCTACCACGCCCCGGCGGAGCTGGTTTCCGACCTGCACAATTACAGCGAATGGATCCGCATGCGGGCAAGCGAAAAGGGCGCAGATCCCGCCGAGCTCGATGTGCTGCGCACCGGCATCGTCGACAAGCTCAAGGCCATCCCGGACAAGATCCGCGGCGACTGGCTCGCCCGTGGCGACGTGGCGGCGGCGCTGGGCTTTGCCTGGGGCGAAACCCGCGCCTATGCCGAGGCCGTCGACTGGCTGGAAAAGGCCCTCGCCGCCGAGAAGGGCGATTGTCCGGTGCGGGCCGTGGAACAGTGCACCAACTTCCGGGTGCGACTCTCCGGCGAGCGCTGGCAGGAGATGCGTGAGACGGCGGAGAAGGTCGGCGCGGAGGCCGGTCGTCAGGACCTGATCCGGGACATCGAACAAGCCATCCGAGAGCTGGACCTCATCAGCCAACGCGCGCCAACCCCGGAACGCCTGAGCCTGCTCGGCAGCGCCTGCAAACGGCTCGCCTGGGTGCATACCGACGCGGCGCCTCGCCTGGAAGCGCTGATCAACATGGCGAGCTACTACTGGCAGGCTTACGAGAAGGCCGGCGGGGCCGACCCCTACCCGTTCACCAACTGGGCCGTCGCCAAGCTGCTCGCCGTCAGGCTCGATGACGAGCAGAGAGGCGAGTGGGAAGCGACGCTGCCTGACGAATGCCAGCGCATGATCGAAGTCGCCCTGGGACGCGACGCCGACAAGCCGAACTTCTGGAACAGCGTGGCCGAGGCCGACTGCGAGCTGGTCAAGCTATTGCTGCAAGGCAGGACGAGGGGCAAGGAGGCTGAGCACATTGCCGCGCTCTACCGGACCGCCTTCAGACGTGGCGCCAGCCCAAGGGAGATCGCGTCGGTCCATGAGCACCTGGACTTCGTCATCGCCCTGGGCGGCTCGCTTGCCAAGTCGGTGCGCGAGGCGCTCGGCGCCATCCGTTCGGCACTTTAGATCGCCGGCACGGAACAAGAAGAGAATGCCATGACTGACCGATCCACCGAGCCGCTGGAGGGCTTCAACCTCGCGGGCATCGACCCGCAGGACCAGATAGCGCCCAACTTCAAGGTCTATGGGCTGACCAAGTCCGATCTGGCCAGCCGGCTCGGCATCGCCAACCCATTCCCGAGCGAACCGGAATTGCGCGCCGCCATCCATCTCGCGGGCCAAATCCTGCAGCCCTTGCGCGACGCGCTCGGCCGCTTCACGCCCAACAGCGTGTTTCGTAGCCAGGCCCTGGAGCGGGTCCTGAAGAACAAGCCTGCCGGCTGGATCAGCACGAGCCAGCACACCACCGGCTGCGCCTGCGATGTTGAGATCCCGGGTATGTCTACGCTAACGCTCGCCGAGTGGGCGCGTGACAACCTGTCCGATTACGACCAGATCGTCCGCGAGTGCTACGACCCGACGAAGGGTCCTAATTCCGGGTGGGTCCACATCTCACTCCAGCCCGAGGGTCAGGCGGGAAACCGCAGGATGCTCCTGAGCTATGTCGGGGACCCCGCTGGCGCGCGGTGGGTGTACGTGCAGGGGTTGACGGAGAGCGTGCCTTGAGCCGTTCGGGTCGAGCCGGGGCCCAGGCTGCGCTTTCGCCGGCCATGTTTATCGGGAGAGATTTCGCCCAGGCGAATCTATGGACAACCGCTACGAGGCGGGTGTGGGGGTGAAAGACGATCTGGTGCTCAACGACTACCACAAACCGGACCAACCGCAGGAGCGCAACCACCACAAGTCCTACGGCTATCTGAGGACGCCGGAGATGTCGGCGAAGATCAAGGCTTTTCTGGGCTAGTGTCGATGCGCGTCGACGCCTGGCGCTATAGCGGCGCCGATATCGAGAGAGTCGGGGGGAGATGCAGATGAAGACTACCGCCGTGCGATTGATGCAGGAAGTACTGCGCGAAGAAGGCTTCCAGCCGGGCCCGATCGACGGGCGGCCCGGCGACACGACCTACGCCGCCGTTGCGCAGGCGCTGACCGGGCGAGGTGCGACGGTGCCGCCAGGCTGGGAGGACTGGTCCAACCACCGCAAGGCGGTCGCTTATGTGCAGATCCTGTGTCGGGAGAAGAACATTGAGGTCGGGGAGATCGACGGCTATTGGGGTCCGCAGACCGACTATGCGTTCGAGACCCTGACCTATCTGCGGCAACACGGCGACATGCCGCAACCCTGGCGCGACGAGGTGCCCCTCGACGTCAACCCGCTCGGGTGGCCGCGCCAGAACGAGGTGGCATTGCATGCCTTCTACGGGCCCGTCGGTGAGCGCCAAGTCCGCATCGAGCTGCCTTATCGGCACCGGCTGGCCTGGAACCTTAACCAATCTGTCAGTTCGTTTTCCTGCCACGAGAAGGTCCACGATAGTCTGAAGCGGGTCCTCCAACGTGTGCTCGATCACTATGGGCCGGAACAAATCCGCGAGCTGCGCCTGGACCGCTGGGGCGGCTGCCTCGCCGTGCGCAAGATGCGGGGCGGGACCCATTGGTCCATGCATTCCTGGGGAATAGCGATCGACTACGATCCCGATCGCAACCAGCTGAAATGGGGGCGCGGTCGGGCCGCGTTCGCGAGGCCCGAGTACGATCCCTGGTGGCGGATCTGGGAGGAGGAGGGCTGGGTCAGCCTGGGTCGGACCCGCAACTTCGACTGGATGCACGTGCAGGCGGCGAAGCTCTGACGAGGACAAGAAGCCGAAAAGACCCTTTCAGGGTATTTTGGTGACTCCCTGATCGCGGCCGGGCAAGCCATCGTTGAGGAAAACGCCAACAGAGGGTCGTCCATGAAGCTGCACGCATTCGTCGCCATGCCGTTCGGCACCAAGCAAGACGCCCAGGGCAACAAGATCGATTTCGACCGGATCTATGGCGAGCTGATTCGCCCGGCACTCGAAGCGGCCGGGCTTGAGTCGTTTCGGGCCGACGAGGAGCCGCAGGCAGGCGACATTCGCACCGATATGTTCCAAGAGCTGCTGATCGCGGACCTGGTGGTTGCTGACATCAGCATTGAAAACGCCAATGTCTGGTACGAGCTCGGGGTGCGCCATGCCCTGCGTGCCCGGGGCGTCGTGCTGATCTGCGGCGGAGAGGTCACCAAAGCGTTCGATCTCTACACCGATCGCAAGCTGGGCTATGGCGTGAAGGACGCCGGTCCCGATCCGGCGACCCTGGAGGCCGACAAGGTACGCCTCACCGCAATGGTCGAGGCGACCTTGGAATCCTGGTACGGAAAGAAAGTCAGCCCGGTCTACCATCTGCTGCCCAATCTTCAAGAGCCCGCCTGGAAGACCCTCCGCGTCGGCGCCGTGCGCGAGTTCTGGGAGCGCCACGATGCCTGGGAGCGGCGCATCGTCGCCGCCCGACAGAAAAAGCAGATCGCGGACATACTCTTGCTCGCCGACGAGGCGCCCGTCGCGGCCTTCCGGGCCGAGGCCTGGATAAGGGCGGGTCAGGAGCTGCGCAAGGCCAAGCATTTCGAGTTTGCTTTGGAGCAGCTTGAGCGCGGGCTTGCGGTCGAGCCAGAGAATCTCAAAGGTCTGCAAGAAAAGGGCATCTGCCTGCAGCGGCTCGCGTTGACCGGCACGGACGGGCATTCTCTGGAGCGAGCGCGCACGCATTACCGGAAGTCGCTGAAGAGCCATCCGCAGGACCCGGAGCTCTGGGCCTTGCTCGGCCGCGCGGATAAGGATGCTTGGACCGCAGCCTGGCGCCGGGAGGGGCGCACCCGCGAGCAGATGCGCGATGACGCCGCGTACGAGGACGCCCTGTTGCGCGCAGCCATCGAGAGCTACACGAGCGGCTTCCGAGCCGACCCTCGGCATTATTACTCCGGCATCAATGCCCTGACCTTGATGCGCCTCTATGAGCACCTGACCGGCGACTGGCGCTACCGGTCCGCGATCGACGCGATGTCCGGCGCGGTGCGGTTCGCCGCGCTGACGGAGCCCGACGAAGGCCAGCGGTTCTGGTCCCTGGCGACCCTCGGCGATCTGGAGGTGCTCGTCGGCGCTCCGCAGACGGTCAAGTCCGCGTACAAGGATGCCATCGCGAGGAACGAGAACGACTGGTTCGCCCTCGACTCCAGCCGTGCTCAGCTCCTGCTGCTGCGCGATCTCGGCTTCCGTCCGGATACCGTCGAGGCGGGCATAGCCGCCTTCGACCGTGCGATGGAGCGGCTGCACAAGCCTGAGGAGGCGTGGCAGCCGCGCCGGGTGCTCTTGTTCAGTGGCCATATGGTCGACACGCCGGATCGCCCCAAACCGCGCTTTCCGCCCGACAAGGAGGAGGCGGCGGCCCAGCATATGGCCGGCGCCCTGGATGAGCTGGGTGCCGGGCTCGAAGACCTGGCCTTCACCCAGGGTGCCTGCGGTGGGGATCTGCTCTTCACCGAGGCCTGCCAGCGACGCGGCGTGAAGGTGCATTGGCTGCAGCCCTTCCGGGAGCCGGACTTCATTCAGAGATCGGTGATCCGGGGCGGCGAGCCCTGGCGCCAGCGGTATCGCGACGCGAAGAAGCGACTGGCCGCGCCCATCCGCGCTGCGCCCGAAGAGCTGGGCGAGCCCCCGCCGGGTGCCGGGGACTATTACCCCTACGAGCGCTGCAACCTCTGGCTGCTGTACACCGCGCTCGTCTGGGGCCGCGACCGGCTGAGCTTCGT
Organism: uncultured Gammaproteobacteria bacterium; assembly: GCA_963775335.1. GTDB lineage: Bacteria > Pseudomonadota > Gammaproteobacteria > Chromatiales > Chromatiaceae > CAVQCX01. The sequence goes on along the minus strand of CAVZIJ010000002.1, from coordinate 155,953 downwards.
CTGCCTGTGGGACGGCGGCGGGGGCGACAGCCCGGGCGGCACGGCCCACATGTACGACGAGGTCAAGCGCAGGACAGGGAGCGTTTATTGGATCGACGCACGAAAGCTGTGAGGCAAGGCCGCGCTCGAATGGCTCGGCGGGACCGCGTCGGAAACGGCGTGCGTAAAGCGCAACGCTGGATCGCCAGCCCCTCGTCAAGATTCGAGCGCAACGGGGCCATGCCGCGAGTCCAGGCGCGGATGTGCGGGTACCGCCCCCTGCAGAGAAACACCCTTCTCCCTCAGTGACAAGGCTAGGATGAGGGGATTGAAACGGAAGATTTGCCGCTGGTAGACCCCTTCACCCCGACCCTCTCCCGGGGGGAGAGGGAGTGGACGGGATGGCCGCCGATAGGGTCTTGTCCGGGGCTCGGGGCCACGGGCTCCAGCCGAAAGCACCCCCAGGCGAATGCTGCTGGCCCGAATGCTCGCCCTTGTCGCCAGAAGGTTCGGCCGCTGACCGATCGCTGCTTACCACCCGGCACCAAGACCAACAGCGCAACGGAGGCACCATGAACGACCGAGTCAAAGACCGAATGCAGGCCCCCGGCCCCAAGGAGATCCTCGCCTGCGACGGGGGGGCGTCCTGGGCCTGATGAGCGTGAAGATCCTCGCCAAGCTCGAAACCGATCTGCGTGCGCAGCGTGGAAAGCCGGTGCGGGTCGTGGCCGACTCGTTCGACTTCGTCTGCGGCACCAGCACGGGGGCGAACATCGCGACCTGCATCTCCGCGGGCATGTCGATGGACCAGATCCGGGCCTTCTATGTTGGCAGTGGGGCGCAGGTGTTCGACGAAATACATCCCCGACATCCAGCGTGTCGGACGGAGCTATGCGGCGATGCATGTCGGCATCGAGCACCTGAGGGGGCTTGTCTAATGCCCACTTGCTTCGTCGTGCGGCACCTGTGGTCGAGCTGGGACCACGCTGCGCCTCCTGACCCGGCGGCGCTCACCAAGCACGTGTAGGGCGGGATAGCGCAGCGTATCCCGCCAGTCGAGCTCCGACAGCTGGCTCCGAGCTAGCCCCCAAGCAGTCGGATCGAGGGGCGGGAGACAGGGCGTCAGGGCCCGACGCGGGTGCCGGGCCCGAACCAGATCTCATAATGGAGCGGGGGGATGTTGGTGGCGTTCTCGTAGCCCGCGATGTAATTCACATCTACGGGCTGGATGCCGAGATCGCGAAGGCCCGCCGCGATAAGCTCCGCGTCCTTGCGCTCATGCCTGCGGAAATAGCGCACCTCGTTCGTATTCGGGCCGGTGGAAACCAGCTCTACGCCCTTGAAGGCGACGCCGACCTGCTTGGCCAGAAGTGAGCCCAGGCGCTCCGCGGCGACGCGGTCTTTCTCCGCCCGGATGTGTATGTAGACTCGCGGCTTGAGCGCCGCGGCGGCTTTCGCGACGGCGACCCGGGCATCCTGATGCGCAGATTCCAGGTAGCGCTCGGCCTGTGTCGTGTCGGCGTTGGACTGCTTTTGCTCCTTTAGGGATTGGAGCGCCTTCGCGGCATTCGCTTTGGCTTGTTCCAGGCCGGCCAACGCATCGCTTAGAGCCTGATTCTGGTCCTCGAGCTGGCTCAGCAGGGTGCGGGCGTTGTGCGACTCCGCCAGTGCCTTCGCGCGCTCCGTCTCCGCCCGGTTGGCCTCGCGCGACGCCCACCAAGTCGTGCCCACCAGGGCCACGGCGACTATCGAGAGCCCGCCGATGAGCACCATCAGCCGGCGGCTGCGCGCTTCGCCCCTGGCCGCCTTCTCCCGGGCGAGCTCGGTTTCGCGCCGGGCCAGCTCCGCCTCTCGGGCGAGCCGCTCACGCTCGGAGGTTTCCCGTTCGCGCTGCAGGCGCTCCCGCTCCGCGGCCTGCTGCGCCTCGATGCGCTCCTGCTCGGCCCTCAGGTCTCGGCCGGTGCGGGCCACAGGGGTCAGCACGTCGTGGCTCAACTCGATCCGCCGGGCGCCACCGCGCTCTTCGGCGCGCAGCAGCCGCGCGTTCACCAGCCTGTCTATGGCGTCGGCGGTCACGCCAGGCCGCAGCAGGGCATCCTCGTAAGCGCGGCTGTCCCGGTGTCCCTGGGCGGTGAGCAGCTCGTCCTCGACGAAGCGCCGCACCGCGGGCGACACGCCACTCATGCATTGCTGGTAGAAGCGCTCAATGATGTTGGTCTGGCTCTCGCGCACCAGCCGCTCGCTGATCTGCGCAGCGCTCTCGGCCTTGCGGCGCTCGTTGAGCTCCCGGCAGAACAGGCTCAGCAGCGATGGGTCTACGCGAAGCTCCTCGATCGGCGGGTGATCGGTGTCCATATCGGCACCGGCGGCAAAGCGCACGATGAGGCGGGCGACCGCCGGCTCGACCAGGCGCCCCTCGGTGAGGCCCGCTACTTGAAGCGCTTGAGTGCCGGCCATCGGCAGCAGACGGCAGTGGCCGCGGCCGATGGAGGGCATGCGCTCGCGCAGCTCCTCCAGAAAGGCCAGATAGTCTTCCCTCAGGCTCAACACCACCCGGTAGCGGTGGCGGGTGAAGTCAAAGTCGCGCGAGGTCTCGACCTCATGCTCGAGCCGGGTTTTCAGGGCCTCGGGCGGGCGTCCTTCGGCCAGGTCGGAGAGGTCCTCGATGAATTGGCGCAGCTGCGGCGCCCACCCGGGCCGCTCGGCAGCGCGCGAGAACAGCTCCTCGAACTGGTCGAAGACCAGAACGGGCATCAGCAGCCGATTGCGGGGACTCCCGAGGGCGGAGTCGCGCCGGTGCAGATACTCCCAAAGGCTCTCGCCGCCCCGGCGCACGGATGCATCGACCTGATGGCGTTCGGCCTCCCGCAGCAGCTCCAGCAGCACGTCCTCGGTCAGATTCCGCGGAGTGCCTTCGTAGCTCAGGCGCAGGTAGACGGGAAGCTCGTCGCGCTCGCGCAGCTCAGGGAACAACCCCGCCCGCAGCAGCGAGGTCTTCCCAAGGCCCGAGGCGCCGAACAGCACCGTGAGCCGCTGGGACTGGACCGTTCGCCTGAGCTCGGCGACCTCTTCGTCACGCCCCTTGAAAAAGGCGCCGTCCTGCTCCTGGAACGAGGCGAGCCCCGGCCAGGGATTGTCCGCGTCGACGAACGCTCCGAGCGCCGACTCGCCGCCGATCTGTCCGGTGCTCATCGCGCGCCCTCCGCGGCGAGCCGCGCTGCCCGCACCAGCTCTCTCAATGCCGCCACCAGCGCCCCGCTGTCGATGCCGCCGGGCAGCTGCAGGGCCTGGGTGTCGCCGAAATAGGGACGCACTTCATTCGCCTGCATGTCCGTGCCGTCCACGGCCACGGGCAGGATGAAGCGGGCCGGCGAGCCGTCGGACTCCCGGGACCGGCGCTTGCGAGCTTCCAGCGCGGCCTCCCATTCGACGCGGAATTCCCGGGCCCCCCCGCGCAGCACGCTGGCGGAGATCACGGGCACGAAGACCGCCGCACGGTCGATGTTGGCTCGGATGGACTCCTTCCAGCCACTGGCGGGCTTCAGATCGTCCCGGTCGAACCAGGTGTCGATGCCGGCCTCCTCGAGCTGCTGCTTGATGCGCTCGACCACCGTCCGGTCCTCGCTCGCGTAGCTGAGAAACACCGCGTACCGGGGCATGCACTCCTCTGTCGACGGTGCGGGCTCCGCCGCTGTCCCGGCTCTGAGATGCAGGGCGCGCCAGCGGCGACCAAGCTCGGCGATGAACTCGGCGCTTTCGCCCGAGTAGACCAGCGTGCGGTCGCTGTAGTGGTGGAGGAATTCCACGAAGGCGCCGTCGGCACGGGCGGTGCGGTCGACCACGAAGCCCGCGCGACCCCGCACCTGCCAGAGCCGATCGCGATGCTTGACCGCGCGCAGGAAAAAGCGCACCAGCCAGGGCGGGAAGCCGCCGCCCAGGACGAGCAGGTGATTCGAGGCCAGGGCCTCGAACAGGCGTCTGGGCCGCCGATCCTCGATCTGCAGGTTGTGGACGAATTCGAGCAGGTCTTCGTCGGTGACCGCGTAGCTGTCCTGGATCGCGGAGACCCGCCCGAACAGCTGATAGACGACCGGGCGCTGCAGATTACCCAGCTCGTCCGGGAGGTCCTTGAAATCGTTGTTCAAGGCGTAGGCCAGCGAGTGCGCCAGCCGCTCGCCGTTGCAACGAACGCGGTCGACGGCCCGCCACAGGAGATCGTCGAACGTGGTGGAGACGTAGAGTCGGAAGGCCTCGATCCCGGCCAGGTCCAACAGCGCCGCCGGAGGCTCGACCCCGTTCAGCTGGCCCATCTCCCGCTTGAGCGCCGGATAGATGTCCTCGAGCGCGCCCCCCTGGGCAAGGTGTCGGCACGCCAGCTCGTCGAGGCCCCGCGGCGCCTCACCTTCGACACCTAAGCGGAGCGCCAGCCGACCGGCCAGGTGCTCGTAGAGTCCGGCGGCTCGGCCGTCCAGCTCTACGGCCAGGAGATTCTGGCCGACTACAGGTATGACCCGCTGCTCATCCAGCAGCGGGAGGAGTTGGTCCCAGAAGCGAGCGTCGTCCATTGAAGGGGGTTCCTGTCGATGCCGCCCCGACCGGCATGCTGCAGGGAGTCTAGCGCAATGCCTCTGGGATGGATGTGACCGTGGACGCCTGCTCAGCTCCTTCGCGCCCAATCACTGGGGGCTGCACGATACCCCCGGCAACGTCTGGGAATGGGTGGAGGATTGTTACTACGAGCTGCTGCTCTGGATGATCCGCCAGCTCGACAAGTTTCCCCGTGTGCGCCGATTCACCCTGGGCGGGCCAGCTCAGCAAGTGTGCCTCGGCCTCGCCCAGGTCGGTGTCGATGATGTGGATCTGCTGGAAGCCAAGCTCGTGGCCCCAATGCTTGATGCGCTGCACGAGCCCGTGCAGGTCGGTCGGGTTGTTCGGATGCTCGGTCTCTCGCGGCATGTGCGTGATCGTGGGATCGTCCAAGGCCCATCTGAGCACAGCCGGAGCGGTGTCTCAGATCGGTCGGGGCGGGTGGCCCGGTCGGGTTGCTCATGGCGGTATCGTCGGCGCCCCTGTTGGCGTAAGGTTCCCGCATCCGAGCCACCGGCGAGAACGCACGCCCATGCCCCGCACGTTGCCGGTCACCGAGCGCCTCCCCTACGCCCTCTACCGGGCGGAGCAGGTGCGCGCGCTCGATCGTGCCGCTATCGACGGGCTCGGCATCCCCGGAGCGAGCCTGATGGAGCGGGCCGGGGAGGCCGCCTTCACGGTGCTGCGAGACACCTGGTCTGGCGCCCGAGACGTCACCGTGCTTTGTGGGATCGGCAACAACGGCGGTGACGGCTATGTGGTGGCGAGGCTGGCCCAGGCGGCGGGTTTGCGCAACCGCGTGGTCCAGCTCGGTGATCCTGATCGCTTGCCTAGTGATGCCAAGGCCAACCGCGAGGCCTACCTGGAGGCCGGCGGCGAGGTGCTTGCCTTGGGTACCCTGCCGCCGAAGACGGACCTGATCGTCGATGCCCTGTTCGGCACCGGGCTGGAGCGCGAAGTAACCGGGGACTGGGCCGAGGCTATCCGCGCGGTGAATGCCCATCGGGCCCCGGTTCTTGCGATCGACATCCCCTCGGGACTGCACTCCGACACTGGCACCGTGCTTGGCGTCGCGGTGGAGGCGTCTGCGACCGTCAGCTTCATCGGGCTGAAGCAGGGGATGTTTACGGGGCAGGGACCCCAGTGCTGCGGGCGCGTGCACTTCGATGGCCTGGAGGTGCCGGCGACCGTATACGGGACTCAGATCCTCTCCGCTCGACGGCTCGATTGGTCCAAACAGGCGCAGCTGCTCGCTGCGCGCCGACGCACTGCCCACAAGGGCGATTTCGGGCACGTACTGGTCGTGGGAGGGGCGAGCGGGCTGTCCGGCGCCGCGCGCCTGGCCGGGGAGGCCGCGGCCCGCGCCGGGTCTGGACTGGTGAGCCTGGCCACCCGGCCCGAGCATGCGGCGCTGCTGTCGGTGGCCAGACCGGAGCTGATGTGCCACGGGATCGAGGCGGCGTCGGACCTGACGCCATTGCTGCGTCGGGCGGGCGTGGTGGCCATCGGCCCCGGCCTGGGGCGCTCGGCCTGGGCGCTCGCGCTGCTAGCGCGGGTGCTCGAAGCGGCTCTGCCGCTGGTCGTTGACGCCGACGCCCTCAACCTGCTGGCGGCGGACCCTGTCTCGCGCCCGGATTGGGTCTTGACGCCCCATCCGGGAGAGGCCGCGCGGCTGTTGGGAGCCTCAGTCGCGGAGATCCAGCGCGATCGGTTCGCGGCCGCCAGGGAGCTGCAGCGCAAGTATGGTGGGGTGGTGGTGCTCAAAGGGGCCGGAACGCTCGTGCAGGCCGCGGGAGCCCGGCCTCCCGCGGTCTGCACCGAGGGCAATCCGGGCATGGCGAGCGGCGGCATGGGCGACGTGCTGACCGGCCTGATCTCCGGGCTGCTCGCCCAGGGCCAGACGCTGGCCGATGCCGCGGAGCTCGGCGTCTGCCTTCATGGGGCGGCGGGCGACCGCGCCGCTGCTCGGGGCGAGCGAGGCCTCCTCGCGAGCGATCTGCTGGCGGAGATCCGCCCCTTGGTCAATCCTTGAGCCCTGTGCTTGAGCTCGAAGCTGGCTCCGAGGCTGAGCAGGAGAGACTCGGGGCAGCGCTCGCGGCAATCTGTCCCGATCGCTGTGTCCTGTTCCTGGAGGGGGATCTGGGTGCGGGCAAGACCACCCTGGCGCGTGGGCTCCTGCGGGCCCTGGGTCATCGCGGCCCGGTCAAGAGCCCCACCTATACCCTGATCGAGCCTTACGAAATCGCCGGCCGCCAGTGCTATCACCTGGATCTCTACCGGCTCTCAGACTTCTCCGAGCTGGAGTACCTGGGGATCGGGGATCTGCTGCAGACGCCGGCAGTATTGCTGGTGGAATGGCCGGAGCGGGGCGGCTCCGGACTGCCCGCGCCCGATCTGCTGATCCGTATCGGTCACCTGCACCAGGGGCGGCGCCTGGCGTTGATGGCCCTCAGTGATCCGGGTCGGGTCATGCTGGAGCGTTTGGGCGATCGGTTGGCGACTCGAAAGGCGGCGGCGGAATAACCTCGCCAGTCTTGCAAGAAGGTTGCTTAGGAGACGGAAATATCTAGAAAAAGGAAAAACAGACTGCTATCCTTTCGAAGACTTGTCACCATAACCACCAACTGTACGTCGGACGGATCGTGAGAAAGGCACTGGCCCTTCTTCTGCTGCTGGTCGCAACGGCCTCGACGGCGAGCGAGGTCGCGGTGCGGGGCGTCCGCCTCTGGGTGGCCCCTGACTACACCCGCCTGGTGTTCGACATCAGCGGCCCGGTGGAGCACCGTCTCTTCGGTCTGTCGGGACCCGATCGGCTCGTGATCGACATCAAGAACGCCCGTTTGACGTCCCCGATGCCCGCCAGCACCCCGGACAATCCCCGTATCCAGAGCGTTCGTGCGGCGCCCCGCGCCGACAACGACCTGCGCGTGGTGCTCGATCTGCGTCGTCCGGTCAATCCGAAGAGCTTCCAGCTCCGTCCGAATCGCCAGTACGGCGAGCGACTCGTGATCGATCTCTACGACAAGGCGCCTGCGGCGGATGCCGAGGCGCAGCCCAAGGTCACCCTGAATCAGGAGGGCGATCGAGATGTCGTGGTCGCGGTGGACGCGGGCCACGGTGGAGAGGACCCCGGTGCCCAGGGTGCGCACGGTACCCAGGAGAAGGAGGTCACCCTGGAGATCGCCCGCCGCCTGGCGGCGCTCATCAATCGGGAGCCCGGCATGCGCGCCGTCCTGGTGCGAAACGGCGACTATTACGTGGGTCTGCGCCAGCGCATGGCGATCGCCCGCCGGGCCAAGGCGGATCTGTTCGTCTCGATCCACGCCGATGCGTGCCGCGATTCCGGGGTGACCGGCGCGTCGGTGTATACGCTCTCCCGGCGGGGCGCGTCCAATGAGGCGGCCCGCTGGCTGGCCGAGCGCGAGAATAGCGCCGACCTGATCGGCGGGGTGTCCTTGGACGACAAGGACGACGTGCTCGCCTCGGTGCTCCTGGACCTGTCCCAGACCGCGGCCATGGAGGCCAGCTCGGATGTGGCCCAGCGGGTGATGCGGCAGCTCAAGCAGGTCGGACCGGTGCACTACAACCGGGTCCAGCAGGCGGGCTTCATGGTGCTCAAGTCCCCGGATATCCCTTCGCTGCTGGTGGAGACTGCATTCATCTCCAATCCCGCGGAAGAGCGCAAGCTCGACGATCCGAAGCAGCGGGCCAAGCTGGCGGACGCGATCATGGCGGGGGTGCGAGACTATTTCCACGTCAATCCGCCACCGGGTACGCGGCTTGCGAGCATGGCCGAGCGCCACCATGTGATCGCCCGCGGCGATACCCTTTCGGGCATCGCCCAGCAGTATCAGGTGAGTCCGAAGATCTTGCGCGATGCCAACGGCCTGACGTTGGATCAGCTGCGGGTGGGCCAGGTCCTGCTGATTCCCGAGACCTGAGCCCGCATTGCCGGGGCGGCGCCTCGCGGTGGCAGCCCAGTTCGCCCGGTGGCACAATCGATGCCTTGTCTGTTTCGCCAAAGCCCCGCCCGCGCTCATGAGGATCCATCCGCTCTCGGAGCTGCTTGTCAACCAGATTGCGGCCGGCGAGGTGGTCGAGCGCCCCGCCTCGGTGGTCAAGGAGCTCGTGGAGAACAGCCTCGATGCGGGCGCCTCGCGCATCGAGATCGACCTGGAGCAGGGAGGGGTCAAGCTGATCCGGGTGCGCGACGACGGCGCCGGCATCCATCGCGAGGATCTCGCCTTGGCCCTTGCGCGCCATGCCACCAGCAAGATCGCCGATCTCCAGGACTTGGAGCGGGTTCGCAGCATGGGCTTCCGCGGCGAGGCGCTGCCCAGCATCGCCTCGGTGTCTCAGCTGACGATCACCACCCGCCAGGTGGGTGACGACCGGGGTTGGCGGCTCGAGTGCCGCGGCTGCCCCAGCGCAGAGCCTCCGCAGCCGGCGGCCCACCCCAGCGGCACCACGGTCGAGGCGCGCGACCTGTTCTTCAACACGCCGGCCCGGCGCAAGTTCCTGAAGACCGAGCGGACCGAGCTTGGACACGTCGAGACCCTGGTCGCTCGGCTCGCCATGGCACGCTTCGACGTGGGGCTCACCCTGCGCCACAACCGCCGGGAGCTGCTAAGCCTCAGGCCAGCGGTCTCGGGGCCCGAGCGGGAGCGTCGCCTGGCGGATCTGCTGGGCCCGGCCTTTCTCGAGCACGCGGCATACCTCGAGCACGAGGCGGCGGGGCTGCGGCTGAGCGGCTGGATCGCCTCTCCCGCCTTCTCGCGCAGTCAGCCGGATATGCAGCACTTCTACGTCAACGGGCGGGCGGTCCGCGACAAGCTCGTCGGGCACGCCGTGCGCCAAGCCTACCAGGATGTGCTCTATCACGGGCGTCAGCCGGCCTACGTGCTGCATCTCGAGCTCGCCCCCCTGCTGGTGGACGTCAATGTGCATCCGACCAAGCACGAGGTGCGCTTCCGGGACTCCAGGCTGGTCCACGACTTCCTGTTTCGCACCGTGCATGAAGCGCTCGCCGCGCCGGCCGGATCGGCGCTGCAGGCGGCCGGAATGCCGGCGGTTGCTGCGGGGCCGACATCACCCGGCGATCCGCTGGTCTCCGCCCCAGCGGATAGCCGCCGATCACCCGGACCGTTGCAGCGCCCCATACCCCTGGGCATCGCCGAGCCGAGGACCGCGTACGCCTCAGCCTTCGCGGCCCAGGCGCCGGTGACGCAGGCGGACCCCTCCGGCCAGTCGGGTCTGGATAGGGCGCCACAGCTGCCGCCCCTGGGGTACGCCATCGCCCAGCTCCACGGCATCTACATCCTGGCCGAAAGCGTCGACGGGCTGGTGCTCGTCGATATGCACGCCGCCCACGAGCGGATCACCTATGAGCGGCTCAAGCAGGCCCTGGGCGGCGGACGGCTCCGCAGTCAGCCGTTGCTGGTCCCGCAACGTATCGCCGTGAGCGCGCGCGAGGCCGATCTGCTCGCCCAGCACAGTGGGCTGCTCTCGGAGCTTGGGCTCGAGATCGACCGGCTGGGTGGAGAGAGTCTCGTAGTGCGGGCGGTACCCGTGCTGCTGCAAGGCGCCGACGTGGAGCGGCTGGTGCGGGATCTGCTGTCGGACATGGTGGTCCACGGGACGGCCGAGCGCGTCCGCGAAGAGATCAACACCGTGCTTGCCACCCTGGCTTGCCATGGGTCCGTGAGGGCAAACCGGCGCCTGAGCCTGGATGAGATGAACGCCCTGCTGCGCGCCATGGAGCACACCGAGCGCGCCGATCAGTGCAATCACGGGCGCCCGACCTGGGTCCGGCTCGACATGCGGGAGCTCGATCGCCTGTTCCTGCGCGGGCGCTGATCTGCGCGCGGGACCGCCGTTCGCCGGCATGGGCGGGAACATCAAGGCCGACAGGCCCTTCGCGGTCTTCCTGATGGGACCGACGGCCTCGGGAAAGACCGAGCTCGCCGTTCGGCTCGCTCAGGCCCTGCCCTGCGAGATCGTCAGCGTCGACTCGGCTCTGGTGTACCGCGGTATGGACATAGGGACGGCCAAGCCCGGCCCCGAGGTCTTGGAGCAGGCCCCGCACCGCCTGATCGATATCTGCGACCCGAGCGAGCCCTACTCCGCGGCGCGCTTTCGGGAGGATGCGCTGCGCGCGATGGCCGAGATACACGACCGGGGCCGGGTACCGCTGTTGGTGGGGGGGACCATGCTGTACTTTCGCGCCCTCGAGAGAGGCCTCTCCGTCCTTCCGGAAGCAGACCCGCAGGTGCGGGCGCGCCTCGAGCGTGAGGGCTCGATCCAAGGGTGGGACGCCTTGCACCGACGGCTTGCGGCGGTGGACCCGGCGGCGGCGCGGCGCATTCATCCGAACGATCCCCAGCGCATCCAGCGCGCCTTGGAGGTGTACGAGCTGACGGGACAGCCGTTGTCGAAGCTGCAGGCACGGCAAGGCGAGCGGCCCTTGCCCTGTCGCCTGGTCAAGCTGGCCCGCGCGCCCCGCGAGCGGCAACTGCTGCACCAGCGCATCGAGCAGCGGTTTCGGCTGATGTTGGAGACCGGACTGGAGGAGGAGGTGCGCGGCCTGCTGGCCAGAGGGGATCTGGTCCCGGCCACACCGGCGCTGCGGGCGGTCGGGTACCGGCAGGTGGTCTCGTTTCTGCTGGGCGAGTATGGACGCGACGAGATGCTGCGCCGGGGGGTGAGCGCGACCCGCCAGCTCGCCAAGCGCCAGCTGACCTGGCTGCGGGCCGACCCGGAGATCCTCTGGCTGTACGACGAAGACGGCGATCCCACGGACCGTGCCTTGAAGATCGTCCGAGGCGCCCTCAAGGAGTAGCGGGAGCCGAACGGGTTTTCCCGTTTGGAATATACTAAACTGTTCGCGCGGAGTCGCCCCGCGGCTAGCGGGGGGGATTCGCCCGGAGAGCTCTCCAGACCGACAACAACAAGGAGAACGCGATGTCCAAAGGGCAAAGCCTACAAGACCCTTTTTTGAATACCCTGCGCAAAGAGCGGGTGCCGGTGTCGATTTTTCTGGTCAACGGGATAAAGCTTCAGGGACAGATCGAGTCCTTCGACCAGTTCGTGGTCCTGCTCAAGAACAGCGTCAGCCAGATGGTCTACAAGCACGCCATCTCGACCATCGTCCCGGCCCGCAACATCCGGTTCCAGTCGGGGCCGGAGGGCGGAGGGCCGGAGCCTGGTAACGCCTGACCCGATCGGCAGCCTCGCCGCTGCGCGAAGCCCACTGCCCGGTGAGTCTCGGCGGTGGGTCTGCGTGTCGCTCGCCTGCCTGATGTGCAGCGCCTCCCGCCCCATCGAAAGCTCGCCCTGCCCCCCGGGGCCGTCCGCGCGGCGGGCTGGCGCACGTCATCCCTTGATGGTTCCTCCCGTGAGCCCGGCCTGTGTTTGAAAGACCCGACGGGGGCGAGCGGGCCCTGCTCGTCCATGTCGATATAGGTGCGCCCGCCGATCCGGACGAGCTGCAGGAGTTTCGCGACCTCGCGATCTCGGCGGGCGCCGAGGTCGTCGGCGTGGTCATGGGGCGGCGCAAGGCCCCGGACCCGAGGACTTACGTCGGCGGGGGCAAAGTCGAAGAGGTCGCTGCCCTGATCGCGGCCCAGGGCGCCGAGCTGGTGATCTTCAATCACGGCCTCAGCCCGAGCCAGGAGAGAAACCTCGAGCGCGAGCTGCAGTGTCGCGTCCTGGACCGCACCGGCCTGATCCTGGGTATCTTCGCCCGACGCGCCCGGTCCTTTGAGGGCAAGCTGCAGGTGGAGCTGGCCCAGCTTCGCCACCTTGCAACCCGACTGGTGCGCGGGTGGACGCACCTTGAGCGCCAGAAAGGCGGCATCGGTCTGCGTGGTCCGGGTGAGACGCAGCTTGAGACCGACCGGCGCCTGCTCTCTCAGCGCATCGCCGTGCTCGGCGAGCGCCTCGCCAAGGTGGCGCTGAACCGCGACCAGGGACGGCGCGCGCGGGCCAAAGCCGATGTGCCGACCCTGTCGCTCGTCGGCTATACCAACGCCGGAAAATCGACACTGTTCAACCACCTTACCCATTCGACGGTGTATACCGCGGATCAGCTGTTCGCGACCCTGGACCCGACCCTGCGCCGGTTGTCGCTGCGGGACGGTCGGGCGGTGGTGCTCGCCGATACCGTGGGGTTCATCTCCCATCTACCGCACGAGCTGGTGGCGGCCTTTCGCTCGACCCTGCAGGAGAGTGTGGAGGCGAGCCTGCTGCTCCACGTCATTGATGCCGCGAGCCCCCAGCGTGCCCACTGCGCGCACGAGGTCAACGAGGTGCTCAGCCAGATCGGAGCGGCGGCTGTCCCCCAGATCGAGATTTACAACAAAATCGACCTCATCGAAGGCGAGGGGCCGCGGCTGGAGCTCTCCGAGGACGGGACGCCGCGGCGGGTCTGGCTGTCGGCGCGGACCGGCGAGGGACTGGATCTGCTTGAAGAGGCCATTGACCGATTCTTTCGTGGCGATCGCGTACGCCGTCGGCTCAGGCTGGGACCCGCCGAAGGGCGATTGAGGGCGCGGCTGTTCGATCTTGGCGGGGTGTTGTCCGAGAGCGGTACCGAGGAGGGGGGCTGGGAGATCGAGGTGGAGCTGCCGCTCAGGCAGCTAGAGCGACTGCTGGGCCAAGGTGGTGTCCGGGCTCGACCCGAGCCATCCTGATGAGCATCCCTGGCTGCGTGGGGCGGGGCGCACCGGGCGCGTCGGCCGATCCATCGGGTTGGGCGATCGGGTGGAGACACCCCCGCCCGCGGGCGGCGGCTCTCTTGCCCCTCGCAAACCAGCCCCCTAGAATGCCCTATCCATTGCGGTGGCCTCCCAGGGGAGTGCCCCGCGCGAATTGCGGAGTCTTGCATGGCTTGGAATGAACCCGGAGGGGGCAAGGACCCTTGGAGCGGCAAAGGAGGGGATCAGGGTCCGCCCGATCTCGACGAGGTCGTGCGCAAGCTTCAGGAGCGCCTTGGAGGGCTTTTCGGTGGGCGACGGCGCGGCGGTGGTGGCGGCAACGGATCCGGTCGTCCCTACAGGCCTGTCGGCGGCGTCAGCGTCGGCATCGTCCTGGGATTGGCGCTGGTGGGCTGGCTGGCGAGCGGTATCTATATCGTTCAGCCCGCCGAGCGTGGGGTGGTTACGCGCTTCGGCGCCTACCAGGCGGTTACCTCGCCGGGGCCCCACTGGCATCTGCCGTTCCCCATCGAGGACGTGCAGAAGGTCGACGTGGACGAGATCAAGTCGTTTCGCCACCAAGCTCAGATGCTCACGCGCGACGAGAACATCGTTGACGTCGCGCTCACGGTGCAATCGCGGGTCCAGGATCCGACCGATTTTCTGTTCCAGGTCCAGAATCCGGAGCAGACCTTGCGCGACGCCACCGAAACGGCCGTGCGCGAGACCATCGGCAAGAACCAGCTGGACTTCATCCTGACCGAAGGCCGCAGCACCATCGGGGTGGATATCAAGGCCCGCATCCAGGAGCTGCTGAACAATTACCGGACCGGCCTGATCGTCACCAGCGTCAACACCCAGCCGGCGCGCCCGCCGGATGCCGTGAAGTCGGCCTTCGACGACGCGATCAAGGCTCGCGAGGACAAGGCCCGCCTGGAGAACCAGGCCGAGGCCTATGCCAACGACGTCCTGCCCAGGGCGCGGGGCGCGGCTGCCCGCCGGGTCGCCGACGCCGAGGCCTACCGCGACAAGGTGGTTGCCGACGCACAGGGTGAGACGGCGCGGTTCAACTCGGTGCTCGCGCAGTTCCAGAAGGCGCCTGCCGTGACCCGGGAACGCCTGTACATCGATGCCATCCAATCGGTCCTTTCGAAGTCCCCCAAGGTGATGCTGGACGTCCCGGGAGGTACCAATCTGACCTATCTGCCGTTGGACAAGCTGATCCAACCCCCCAGGCCCAAGGCGCAGAGTCGCGACAGTGCGGAGGCCGCAGCGTCCGCGGCGGCTCCGAGTGGTCCCGTCGAGCCGGAGCCGACTCGGGCCGTGCGTGAGCCGACCCGTGAAAGGAGGATGCGCTGATGTCGCCGTCGAGGATGTTTGTCGGGGGCCTGGTGCTGCTCGGCGTTATCGCTCTGTACCAATCCACCTTCATCGTTCGCCAATACGAGCTGGCCCTGAAGCTGCGGCTGGGAGAGATCGTGGATTCAGACTACGAGCCGGGGCTGCATTTCATGGTCCCGCTCGTCAACAACGTGATCAAGTTCGATGGGCGTATTCACACCCTGGATGCGCGTCCGGAGCGGTTTCTCACCATCGAGAAGAAGGACGTCATCGTCGATTCCTACGCCAAGTGGCGAATCGCCAATGTGGCCCAGTTCTATCGCTCTACCGGGGGAGGCAATGAGACCCGGGCCGCCGCGCTGCTCTCGGAGCGCATCAATACCAGCTTGCGCGACGAGTTCGGCAAGCGGACCATCAAGGAAGTGGTCTCCGGTGAGCGGACCGAGATCATGGAGCTGCTGCGTAAGGATGCCGACGAGAAGGCCGCGGAGCTGGGCCTGGAGATCGTGGACGTGCGGGTCAAGAAGATCGACCTGCCCCCCGAGGTCAGCGAATCGGTCTACGATCGGATGCGGGCCGAGCGGGAGCGGGTTGCCGCCGAGCTGCGGGCCGAGGGCGCCGAAGGGGCCGAGAAGATCCGCGCCAACGCCGATCGCGAGCGCACAGTGATCCTCGCCAATGCCTACAAGCAGGCGGAGGAGCTGCGCGGTCAAGGGGACGCGAACGCATCCGAGGTGTACGCCACAGCGTTCAAGCAGGACCCCGAGTTCTACGCCTTCTATCGGAGCATGGACGCCTACCAGGCGGTGTTTCGAGACGGGTCGGGGGCGTTGCTGCTGGCGCCTGATTCGGAGTTCTTCCGCTACTTTAAGAACAGCGACGGCGCCAAGCGCTGACTGGGCGCCCCCGCGCGGGGTGTGCGTGGACATCACGCGGTTCGTCTGGGACAATATTGTCCGTTTTGGGGCCGCCAGAGGGGGCTCGGACGATCTCCTCGCTTCAGCCAGCCATAAGCCGGGTCGATCAGCCCGGCTTTTTTGTGGATATCAGCATGTGGCACGATTTGTCGGTGGCGCTGGCTTTGATGTTTGTGATCGAGGGCATCCTGCCATTTGCCAACCCGGGGGGATTCAGGCGGATGCTGCAGACCGTGGCCGAGCTTGACGATAAGGCCCTGCACTGGGGCGGCCTGGCCAGTATGGGTCTTGGAGTGGGCCTGCTGTACCTGGTGAACTGAAGAGCGGGCTTATGCGCAAAGAGCGTTGGCTGTTGCCCGAGGGCATCGACGAGGTCTTACCGCCGGATGCCCAGCATCTGGAAGCCCTGCGTCGCGAGCTGCTGGACCTGCTCGAGGTCTGGGGCTACGAGCTGATCTTTCCGCCGTTCGTCGAGTACCTCGATTCGCTGCTGACCGGGACCGGCCGGGACCTGGATCTGCAGACGTTCAAGCTCACCGACCAGCTGACGGGGCGTTTGATGGGGGTGCGTGCGGACATCACCCCGCAGGCGGCCCGTATCGACGCCCATCAGCTGCGCCGGGACACGCCGACGCGGCTCTGCTATCTGGGCACTGTGCTGCACAGTCGGCCGGACGGGCTGGGGGGATCGCGTGCACCGCTGCAGATCGGCGCCGAGCTATTCGGTCACGCAGGCGTCGAGAGCGACTGCGAGATCCTGTGCCTGATGATGGAGACCCTGGGCCGGGCCGGGGTGAGCGACATCTACCTGGATCTGGGGCATGTCGGCATCTACCGGGGGCTTGCGCGCCAGGCCCAACTGGACCCCGACGCCGAGCAGGCGCTCTTCGAAGCGCTGCAACGCAAGGCGATTCCCGAGATCGAGGCGCTGGTCGGTGATCTTGCCGTGGAGCCTAGGGTGGCGCAGATGCTGATCGCGCTGGCGGGACTCAACGGCGACGATGTGATCGCCCAGGCCAGAGCGGTGCTGCGGGAGGCGGCGGCGCCCGTGCACGAGGCGGTGGACTATCTGGAGCGGATGGCCGCGGCGGTGCGCAGCCATCTGCCCGACACCCCGCTGCACTTCGATCTTGCGGAGCTGCGGGCTTACCACTACCAGACGGGCGTGGTCTTTGCCGCGTTCGTCCCTGGGATGGGTGAAGAGGTCGCCCGGGGTGGACGCTACGATCACGTCGGCGAGGACTTCGGCCGCGCGCGCGCCGCCACCGGCTTCAGCGCCGACCTCAAGAAACTGCTTCGGGTCACCGATCGGAGACAGGCACCTCGGCCCCCCGCCCTGGCCATCTTCGCCCCCGCCGTCGATGATCCCCTGCTGCGCGAGCGCGTGCAGGCGTTGCGCGCGGCTGGCGAGCGGGTGATCTGCGAGCTGCCGGGGCAGACCGGTGGCCCACGGGACCTGGGCTGCGACCGGATACTGCGCCGGCGTGCCGAGAGCTGGGAGCCGGAGGCCGTCTAGCCGAGACGCTTCGGGCACGTTAGCCACGACAGACAGAGAGCGATCATGGGAAAAAATGTCGTAGTCATCGGCGCGCAGTGGGGCGACGAGGGCAAGGGTAAGGTCGTCGACCTGCTGACCGACCGGGCGCAGGCGGTGGTGCGGTTCCAAGGTGGGCACAACGCCGGGCACACACTGGTGATCGGGGGCAAGCAGACGGTTCTGCACCTGGTCCCCTCGGGCGTGCTGCGCGAGAACGTCCGCTGCCTGATCGGCAACGGTGTAGTACTGTCGCCCGGCGCCCTGCTCGAGGAGATCGGGATGCTCGAGCAGCGTGGTGTTCCCGCGCGGGAGCGTTTGGGAATCAGCGAGGCCTGCCCGCTCATCCTTCCCTACCACGTGGCCCTGGATCACGCGCGTGAGCGGGTGCGGGGCAGCAAGGCGATCGGCACCACCGGGCGCGGCATAGGGCCCGCGTATGAGGACAAGATCTCTCGGCGCGGTATCCGCCTTGGGGACCTGCTCGATACCGGCCGGTTCAAGGACCGGCTGCGCGAGGTCATGGACTACCACAACTTCGCTTTGGAGCATTTCTTCAGGGGCGATAGGGTCGACTACCAGGAGGTGCTCGATGAGGGCTTGGCCCAAGCGGAGCTGATCCGCCCCCTGGTCGAGGATGTCACCGGGACACTCCACCGCCTGCGCGCCGAGGGCAAGAACGTCATGTTCGAAGGCGCCCAGGGGGCGCTGCTCGACATCGACCACGGGACCTATCCTTTCGTGACGTCGTCCAACACCACCGCCGGCGGCGCGGCGACCGGCACCGGCGTGGGCCCGCGCTTCCTCGATTATGTTCTCGGCATCGTCAAGGCCTACACCACACGCGTCGGGGCCGGCCCTTTCCCCACCGAGCTGTTCGACGGGGACGGCGACCACCTCGGCGCCAAGGGCCATGAGTTCGGCGCCACCACGGGGCGCAAGCGCCGCTGCGGCTGGCTGGACACGGTCGCGCTGCGCCGCTCGCTCGCAGTGAACAGCGCCAGCGGCATGTGCATCACCAAGCTCGACGTGCTCGACGGGATGCAGACGTTGAAGATCTGCGTCGCCTACCGGCTCGACGGTCGGGAGGTCGACACGCCGCCGGTCGGTGCGGACGGCTTCGAGCGGTGCGAGCCGGTGTTCATCGAGCTGCCCGGTTGGTCGGAGTCCACGGTCGGCCTGCGCAGCCTCGATGGGCTGCCCGAGAATGCCCGGCGCTACCTGGCGAAGATCGAGGAGCTTTGCGGGGTCCCGATCGACATCGTCTCGACCGGCCCTGACCGGGAAGAGACCGTGGTGCTGCGCCATCCCTTCGAGTGAGGGGCGGCGTCCGCCGCGATGCGATCCGCCCGGTCTACGGCTGTGCGGGTGGTCCGGCCCGCGGTCCGTGCGGGTGCGCCGCGGGCATCTCATCGAAGGGCCTTCGGGGGCCCAGCTGCTGGCCGCTGGGCTCGAGCCGGACTACAAGGGGCTGCGCCTGGCGCCGCTATGACGATTGCGGGTGGCGGGTCTGCCTCGAACGCCGGCCCGGGCGCTGGCCTGTGGGTTGCGGGTGCCGCGGTCGGCCTGTTACCGTCGCCGGCTCCTATGCCTCGTTGCTCGACTCGATGACCCAGCAGGAAAGAGCCGCCAGGCCCCGCCAATGCCAGCCGTGCACGGCATGCTGCGATGGCTGGGTGAGGATCACCGTAGACGGTCAGGCGGTCTCGCCCGGCCACCCGTGTCACCACAGCACGGGTGCGTCCTGTCGGATCTACGATCGGCGCCCGGAGCAGTGCCGACGCTTTCAATGCGGCTGGATCGTGCCGTACAGCCCGTTGCCGGACTGGATGAAGCCGAATGAGGCGCGGGTGATGCTACTGCCTGGGGTGCGGGAATGGGGCGGGCTTCAGGTGGACCTGGCCTTGCCCGTCGGAAGAAAGATCCCGGGGCGGGCCCTGCAGTGGCTGAAGCAATTCTCTCAGCGCCACGGCCGACCGCTTCTCTACCTGGAGTATGCCCGAGGCCCTGAAGGGCTCTCGGCTGAGCCCCGGGTCCTGGCCCACGGCCCGCCGGAATTCCAGCGCGAGATCATCGCGCGGCTGCAGCGCGGGGAGGCGCTCTGGTAGCGCCCGGGGGCGCGGATCGTGCCCCCGGGATCGAACAGGGGGGCTTGTGCCCCCCTCGGTTGTCGCCTCAGGCCGCCTCGGCCTGGCCCTCGATCATGCGGGTGGGATCACCCGCGATGTCGATGCGGCGTGGCTTCATGGCCTCCGGGACCTCCCGGGCCAGATCGATGTGCAGCAGCCCGTCCTTCAGGGCAGCTGCCTTGACCACCACGTAGTCGGCGAGCTGAAACTTGCGCTCGAAGTTGCGCGTGGCGATCCCGCGATACAGGAATTCGCGCTTCTCGGGCTCATCCTTCTTGCCCCCGCGCACGGTCATAATGTTCTCGCGGACCTCAACGTCAAGGTCGTCGTTGCCGAAGCCAGCCACGGCCATCGAGATGCGATAGGCATTTTCGGCTGTGCGCTCGATGTTGTACGGCGGGTAACCGTTGGCCTCGGAGCGATAGGCGGCCTCCAGACTGTCGGCCAGGCGGTCGAAACCGATGAAGCTGCGGAACAGCGGAGAGAAATCGAAAGTCGTCATGGTCATATTCCCCATTCGAAGCAATATGTCGGGGTGCGCGTTCTATCGAACCGCGCGGTCTTGCCGATCTCCGGAGAGCATCGGCAATCTCTAGGTTGGGCTTGGGACCGGGGACTTCAAGAGGACGCCGCTGGGCGCCGGGGACGGGAGGGCCCCAAAGAACGAACGTCAGTGCTTCTGCTCAGTTCAGCTCGAGCATGTAATAGGCAGGGTCCCCGTGACGGCTGAGATCGATCCGATCGTAATAGGAGCGGGTTTCCCCGGGGGCCAGGAACATGGTGCCGTCCGCTTTCTTGAATTGGATGACGCCCAGCTGCAGTCCGGTGCGGTCGAACAGCGCCAGACTTCCTTTGGGCTGGATGATGTCCGTTCCGCCGTTGTGAAGCAGCAGCTTGAAATCATAGCTGTCGTTGTTACCCGTGTGAGACACGGAGAACACCACGTTCTTGACGTACTCTTTACTGATGTCGATGACCTTGTCCAACTTAAGCTCGTGGAGACCCGGGATGCGACCTTCCGACAAGCTCGTGATGTCTTGGTTGAGCTTCTGCACCGTAGACTCCAGCTCCGCAATGCGCGTCTCGTAGCCCTTGCGCTCGGTCTGGGGCATCCGCAGCTGCGGTCCGGCCTTGGAAACGTACAGGTAGGAGAAGGCCCCGCCCGCGGTGAGCGCCAGAATGGCCAGGAACAGGATGATGCGCAGCAGGCTGTTCTGGCGCTTGCAGCGATGATAACGGTTGTAATAGCGACTGCTCCGGCGTCCCCCTCGGGCCGGTCGCTTTATGCCATACGCCGAGGCTTCGGCGTCGATCTGGAGTTCCGCCATCGGAGCAGAATTCAGCTTGTAGATGATGATCTGCGCGAAGTGTATCAGAGCGAGTCGGGCTAGTTAACCCGCCTCGTCGCAGTTGGCACACAGGCCGGTGCTCGTTCCCGATGCCGCGCCGCCGGCACCGGAGCGCAGTGCTCGCCACCGCGGAGATCTGTGCGGCGCGGGTCGAGGGGGCATAGCTTGGCAGCAAGCGGCTGAGCTTCGAGCCTGGATCGCTGCGCGGGGGCTCGTACCGTTCCAGTATCCGGACCGCGGGCAGCACGCGTGGCCAGCGCGGCCGCCGCCCGCGCGGGCCTATCCCGACGCGGACGTCGCCGCGGTCGAGCCCTACCTGGCCGATCAGCGGCTGTTGCCGCTCACCCTGTCTGGGCGGGTCGACCCCGGAGCGCCGCGCCCACAGCCGCACCAACGCCTGGGCGGTTGAGCGGTTCCTGAACGGTCGCGTGTGCATGGAGTCCCGGGGTGCGGCCGCTCGCTCGTGTCTCTGGGTCCGAGCTGAGCCGCATACATCCGCGGTTTGCCGTCTCCAGGCAGGCCGCTATGCTTGCAGGAGAAACCGGAGAGGAATGGTGTCATGTTGCCGCGTATTCTGTTCACCACCGCCCTGGTCGCCCTAGCCTATTGCATCGGGCGGGAGGTGGGGAGGACCCAGAGTATCCGCGACGAGCTCGATCGGGCTCACCGGGCAAGAAGCGCCGCGGCCGCGTCGCAGCCCGACACCGCGACACCGTCCTGACCGACGCCGGGGCGCACACGCCCGCGACCCCGCAGGCTGCGAAGCTACCCCACTTTTCCTCAGGGGTAGACCAGCCGTAGGGTGGGACGCTGCCCGCCGCGCGACCCGCCCCATTCCCAGGCGCTCAATGCAGCCCGGTACGCTCGCGCTCGCCACGGCCGGGCATCAACGGCAGGGAGGCATGGTGCGCGAGCATTCGCCACCCGTCTCCGTCGAGGATGTAGACGTTGGTTGCGATGACGAGACTCGCATTGGCCGATGCCGCGCGATGCGGGCGGATGCTCTCCTTCACGAGATGCACGGCGAGCGCGCCGGACTCATGCCGGGAAACCACCCGGTACGCGATTCCCGGCGGATCGGCGCCCGCGAAGATCTCGGCCCAGCCCTGGATGACAGCCTGTTTTCCCTGGATCAGCGGGCCTCCCGGGTGCACGCAGGACGCATTCGCCCCTTCCACCCAAAGCGCGCCCATGGCCTCCAGGTCCAGTCTTGCGAAGGCGCCGTAGAAGGCCTCCTCCGCGGCGGTCGAGGTAAGTGGTTTCATGCGGCGCCTCGCCCCTGGAGGACACGTCGAGGCATAAGCCTAACGGTTGGACCGGCCGCAGGCAAAGGGCTCTGGGCCCGCGCTCGCCCAGACGAGGCCGGCATCGCAGTCGCCTCTTCTCTCGGGCGCTTGCCGGGGTCCCACCAAGCCGATCGGTTTCCGAGTCACTGGCCCAGCAAACGGCCGCCGCGCCAATAGCAGTCCTCGAATCGGTCCAGCCCAATCGCGCCGCCGTTGACCAGGTGGCGCGCGCGGTGCAGGTCACGCTCGGCCAGGGCCTCCTTGATCGGCTGCTCCTTGCGCCCGACGGCGATTGGGCGGTTAGTGAGTGGCCGCCCGACGGCGAATTTAGGCTAGGATTCTCCTGACCTCACCGCACAGGCCGCCGCGCCTTAACGGTCGAGTCCCGGTCCGAAGGGAGCCGTTCAGGGAGACCAAGGTATGGTGCACGGCGATGGACACTGTGGCGGTCCGACAACGAGCTGTCTCTGGACCGACTCCATGCTTTTCTTGCAGAAGTGTTCCGGCAGGACACAGCTCGGGCGAAGGCGCTCGCAAGAGCCGTCCTCGGGCACTGCGAGACGCACCGGCGCCAGTCGGGCGAGGACAAATGGGTGCTGGCCACCGAGGGCGATGCCCATCTGCTTGTCGGTGACTCGGATACCGCTATGAGCAAGTATCGCGAGATGCTCAAACTGAAGACTGGTCCCGACAGCCGTGAGATCGGATCGGTCTATCAGCAGGCCCTGTTTCTGCTGGACCATCGCAACGACAAAGTGGGTTTGGAAAGATTGGAGACGCTATTCCTGGAGACCACCCTATGAACCGCCCCCTCTGTTTCATTCTCATGCCCTTCGGCAGCAAGCCGGACGGCACCGGCCAGCTGGTGGACTTCGATGCGGTCTACCGGGACCTGATTGCCCCGGCCATCACCGATGCCGGCATGGAGCCCCTGCGCGCCGACGAGGAGATGGCCGGCGGCATCATCCACAAGCCGATGTACGAGCGCCTGATCCTGTGCGAGTACGCGGTCGCCGATCTCACCACCGCCAATGCCAACGTGTTCTACGAGCTGGGGCTGCGCCACGCCGTACGCAAATGGAGCACGGTGAGCCTGTTCGCGGAGGGGCGAGGGCAGCTGCCTTTCGACGTGGCGCCGTTGCGGGCGTTGCCGTATCGGCTCGGCAACGATGGTCGACCCGGGCGCCTGGCGGACGACCGGGCCGCGCTGACCGCGCGGCTGAAAGAAGCGCTGAACGCCGTGCCTGACAGCCCGGTCTTCCAGCTGGTCGAGGACTTTCCCGACGTGCAGCGGCTGAAGACCGACGTGTTTCGCGATCAGGTGCACTACGCCGAGGATCAGCGCCGCAAGCTCGCCGATGCTCGCAAGGCGGGGGCCGATGCCGTGAGGGCGGCCGAGGCCGCCCTGGGCGACATCCGGGGAGTCGAGGCCGGGGTGGTGATCGATCTCTTTCTGTCGTACCGGGCGGTGAAGGACTGGCAGGGGATGATCGATCTGGTGGACAGGATGTCCCCGCCGCTCGCCAACACCGTGATGGTCCGCGAGCAGCTCGGCTTGGCCCTGAACCGCGCCGGGCAGGGCGAAGCGGCTGAGCGGGTGCTGCTCAGGTTGATCGACGAGCGTGGTCCCAGTAGCGAGACTTACGGCATCCTGGGGCGTGTCTACAAGGACCGCTGGGAGGCCGCGGCAAAGGCCGGCAACGCCGTTCTCGCCAAAGGCCTGCTCAACAAGGCCATCGACGCCTACCTGCAGGGCTTCGAAGCCGATTGGCGCGACGCCTATCCCGGCATCAATGCCGTCACGCTGATGGAGTTGAAGACCCCGCCGGACGAGCGGCGTACCGAGTTGTTGCCCGTCGTTCGCTATGCTGTCCACCGGCGCATCCGCAGCGGCAAGCCGGACTA
Organism: uncultured Gammaproteobacteria bacterium; assembly: GCA_963775335.1. Taxonomy (GTDB): domain Bacteria; phylum Pseudomonadota; class Gammaproteobacteria; order Chromatiales; family Chromatiaceae; genus CAVQCX01. Next base: position 132,233 of record CAVZIJ010000002.1, on the reverse strand, counting down.
CTGGGACTACGCGACGCTTCTGGAGCTTGCGGTGCTCGCGAAGGACCGAGACGGGGCAGCCGCTGCTTTGGCCGACGCGCTTGCTGGCATGCGCGAAGGCTGGGAAGGGGAGACCACCGCCCGCAACCTGCGCCTGATTCGCGAGACGCGGGAGGCGCGCGCAGAGGCCGTGGGCGGGGCGGAGGACATAGAGCGGGCGCTGTTGGCGGGTTGACCGCGGTCTTGGTGGTCGGCAACCAAACGATCGCCTGAGGGGGCTGTGTCTACGGCGGCGGCATATGATCAACGGACACCCCGACCGCGGGCTGAGATCAGAGAATTTCTTTTAAGTCTTTGGCCTGCTTTTTCCGGATTGAAGGCTCACGGCCCGGCTGAGTAGTTCGAAGGCTTGGTCTTTCTCGCCCAGTTTATTAAGGATGTCGGCTAGGCCGCGTGTCGCCGATATGGTGTCGGGGTGCTCTTCCCCCAGCACCCGGCGGCGGACCGCCAGCGCCTGCTCCTGAAGCGCGCGCGCCCCCGCCAGATCCCCCTGGGATCCCAGCATGCGCGCCAGGTTGTTCATCGAGTTCAGGGTGTCGGGGTGTTCTTCGCCCAGCACCCGGCGGCGGACCGCCAGCGCCTGCTCCTGAAGCGCCCGCGCCCCCGCCAGATCCCGCAGGGATCCCAGCGTGCGCGCCAGGTTGTTCATCGAGGTCAGGGTGTCGGGGTGCTCCTCGCCCAGCACCCGGCGGCGGATCTCCAGCACCCGCTCCTGAAGCGCCCGCGCCCCCGCCAGATCCCCCTGGGCTCCCAGCGTGTGCGCCAGGTTGTGCATCGAGGTCAGGGAGGCGGGGTGCTCCTCGCCCAGCACCCGGCGGCTGATCTCCAGCACCCGCTCCTGAAGCGCCCGTGCCCCAGCCAGATCCCCCTGGGCTCCCAGCGTGCCCGCCAGGTTGTTCATCGAGGTCAGGGTATCGGGGTGCTCCTCGCCCAGCACCCGGCGGCGGATCGCCAGCACCTGCTCTTCAAGTGTCCGTGCCCTCGCGAGATCCCCCTGGGCCCCGAGCGTGATCGCCAGATTGTTCATCGATTTCAGGGTGTCGTGGTGCTCCTCACCCAGCACGCGGCGGCGGCCCTGAAGTGCCCGCTCCTCAAGCGCCCGCGCCCCCGCCAGATCCCCCTGGGCCCGCAGCGTGCTGGCCAAGTTGTCCGTCGAGGTCAGGGAGGCGGGGTGCTCCTCGCCCAGCACCCGGCGGCTGATCTCCAGCACCCGCTCCTGAAGAGTGCGCGCCCCCGCCAGATCCCCCTGGGCCCGCAGCGTGAGCGCCAGGTTGTTCATCGAGGTCAGGGTGTCGGGGTGCTCCTCGCCCAGCACCCGGCGGCGGATCGCCAGCACCTGCTCCTGAAGCGCCCGCGCCCCCGCCAGATCCCCCTGATCTGCCAGCGTGCCCGCCAGGTTGTTCATCGAGGTCAGGGTGTCGGGGTGCTCCTCGCCCAGCACCCGGCGGCGGACCTCCAGCACCCGCTCCTCAAGCGCCCGCGCCCCCGCCAGATCCCCCTGGTTCCACAACGTGTGCGCCAGGCTGTTCATCGAGGTCAGGGAGGCGGGGTGCTCCTCGCCCAGCACCCGGCGGCTGATCTCCAGCACCCGCTCCTGAAGTGCCCGCGCCCCCGCGAGATCCCCCTGGGCTCTCAGCGTGCTCGCCAGGTTGTGCATCGAGGGCAGGGTGTCGGGGTGCTCCTCGCCCAGCACCCGGCGCCTCGCAGCGACGACTTGCTCTTCGGTTACGTGGGCGTCCGTTAGGTTGCCCCCAAGCGCAAGCGATTGTGCGAGCTTGCCGGCTGCCGAAAGCGCCGAAGGGTGCTCATCGGAAAACGCGGCCGAGAATCGATCCCGGCTGGCCAAAAAGAGGGTCGTTGCGAGGTGATAGTCACCGAATTCGAGACAGAGATCGCCCGCCGTCAATAGGATTTCCGCAAGGAGTGCGGAATCTGCCTCAGTCTCCGCGCTCACCAGCTTTGCGGTTCTTTCGATGAGTCCAGTAGCCATCCGTCGGTCCCTGGGATAGGCTGTGCGGGCAGCGGCGATGACCGCCCGCGCCACCTCACCGAACAGGTCAACGGGCGGGCGCTTGTCGATTACGCTGTAAGCGAGGCGTACCGCTTCTTCGGCCGCCCCGTTCTCGGCGACCTGCGCCGTTTCCTCACACCGTTTTCTGATCTCTGCCTCCCACCGTACATCGGCGAGGGTTTCCCAAGGCGCTTGAAGCTCGACCAGACGCTCAGTGAAAGCCGCGTAACGGCCGCTGAGTGAAATGGTGGACTCGCCGCTCTCCAGCTCTACCGCTATCGGCTCGCCGTAAGCGTAATCAGGAACATGCGGAAGCATGACCTCGTTGAAATAGTCGCTCAAACGCGTCCCGCTGCGAGCGTAGATCTCGTCGAACAGTTGCTCGAACAGCGGCTGATAGCCGATCGGAATTTCCGGCGAGTTCGAGACCGCGGGCGATCCTTTCGCGGTACCGTGTCGCCAGGCTTCCAGCAGCGTAGGGCGGGCCATCTCGACGCGAGACGCCAGGGGAAACACGGTCAAAGGGCGGCCGTCGGCGGATTCCTTGCGGTAAGAGATGGCCTTCTGGACTAGCTCTCTGACCCCCGTGAGGCTCTGCTCATTGGGCGTGAAGACAACCACGAGCTTGTCCGGCAGCAGCATAGTGCAGATGCCGCTCGTATCCGTGATACCCGTTCGCGAGTCGACCAGCACATAATCGAACCGATGCTTCATCACATCCGCGAAGCCGGCAAAAAGGCCGAGGGTGTCCCTGAACAGGCGGTCCCATTGGAGCTCACTGACGCGCCGAGAATATTCGCCGTCGAATCTTCCGGCCTTAATGATCGAAAGCCCCGGAGTTCGGGTGTGTAAGAGGTACCGATCCAGATCCAGTTTTTCCAACTCCTCTCGGGCACGATGCCGATTACCGACGAAGTCGCTGGGGTCGTATGCGGCACGATTGGCGTCGAGGGCCTCGAAGATCTCCAAACAGCCCGGTGTTTCGCCGAGTGCTTGGGTAGCCTCCCCGGCGAGGTAGGGACGGAAGTAGCGGTGCAGCCCTGGTGCCTCGAAATCCCAGTCGATGGCGAGCACTCGCCGCGGTTTGGCCGGTTGCTCGCCGGCTACACCCTTGCCCCTTCCTAGCAGGCAAGCGACGCTGGCCAGCGCCATCGTCCGGCCGGTACCCCCCTTGTAGGAGTAGAACGTGATGATCTCGCCTAGGTCTTGGATTTCCATCGGCTAGGCTCAGTGGCCGGGCATGCGGGTGGAGCGTATCTGCGACACGCCTTCCAGCCAGTCCCGGATGGCGGCCCTATCGGGGAAGCGGAAATCCTTGCAATCTTCACCCCCAAAGACACCTGCGTTGCGCAACGCGACGTAACGTTGATAGATCTGCTTGGCCAGCTCGTTGAATCGAGCTTGGCAATCGCGATGCTCGAAATCCGCTTCCACGATGATGTGGTCCAGTTTCTCGTAGTTGCGATGGTCCTTGATCTCTGCCGGCAGGCAGTCCACGCCGCGGAAGACCACCGGAAATACGAGACCCTTGTTCCGCAGCTCCGCCTCCGCGAGACCGAGGCGCCTCTGCTCGAGTTCGAGCATTGCCTTGTATTCCAGGGCGCAGTAGGGATGGTGAACGTCGAAGTGGAGAGGCGAGAAGAAGACGATCATGCAGGCGCTGCGGCAGAGTTGGAAAGCGAGCTCTTCGTTGAACTGATCGCCGACCTTGAGCCCGTCCTCGTCGAAGAACACGTCTGCGTTCGGGAGCCACCACTTCAACTGTCTCTTGAGCTGCCGGACGAACGCCTTGACGAACAGATGGGCGTCGGGATCGTCCGTGTGGCGATAGCTGATGAAGCAGGCGTTGATCGGGTCCATGTCCCTTCGCGCTGAAGAGGCTTGTTGTCCTGGTCCTCTGGGCCCTACCCTTCGGTACGCCCCAGGTCCCTTGCCGCAAAAGATCGCGGGGGCTGCCGTAGAAGCAAGGTACCACGAGTCTGACGCGCACGGCAGGGGAGGGGGCCGGGGAGCCTGTGGATTTGCGGCGCGTCCCCCGCTAAGCTCATCGTCAGAACAATCCTAACCGTCCGCCCGCTGTCTTCAGGATGAACGACGCTGCTTCAAAGACCTACGATCTGTTCGCCAGCTACAACCGGCGGGACCAGGATCAGGTTCGCCGCGTTGCCGAGGCCCTGCGCGAGCGCGGGCTGGGCGTCTTTCTCGATACCTGGTACCTGACGCCGGGCCGGCCCTGGCCCGATGCCCTGGAGCGGGCACTGTCCGCTACCCGGGCGACGGCCGTGTTCGTCGGCCCTCACGGCTTCGGCAGCTGGCAGCAGCGCGAGCAGTGGCTGGCGCTGGATCGCCAGGCCCGGGAGCAGTCCTTCTTGGTCATCCCCGTGCTGTTGCCCGGCAGCGAGCCCCCGCTCGGCTTCCTGGGCCTCAACACCTGGGTGGACCTGCGCAATGATATCGACGACGGCGCGATGCTCGACATCCTCGCCGCGGCGGCGCGCGGCGGGGCGGTCGCAGTCCAAGCGGCGCTGTCTGCCCGCCGCGAAGGTGAACCAGCCAAGGGGCGCGACGAAGGGCAGGTGGCGCGGGCGGTGAGTAGCGACAGGCAACAGCCACCTGTTTATTTTGAACGCCTGCCGCGCAGACCGTCTTTCGGCGGGGGTAGATCACCTCGGTCAGGCGCCCTCTGGGAGTGCCGACACAACATGGTGTGGTTGTCGCCGGCGTGGCGTCGAAGCCGGTTGCGAGGAGTCGAGCGAGGGGGCAGCGGATGAGTAGTGCCACGGCGGATCAACGCAAGCGCTTCTTCGTTTCCTATCGCCGCCGAGCCGACCCAGACCGCGGGCTCGCGCACTTGCTTTTCGACAGGTTGAAGCGGGCTGGCCACGAGGTTTTCATCGACATCGAGATGCCTATCGGGACGCGCTGGGTCGCGGAGATCGAGCGGCGTATCGCGTGGTGCGACTACCTGGTGGTCCTGCTCTCGGAGGATTCTATCCACAGCGAGATGGTGCAGGGCGAAGTGCGCCGCGCCCACCACCGCTATGCACAGGTCGGCAGCCCCGGCATTCTGCCGATCCGCGTCTGCTACCAAGGTCCACTCGGCTACGAGCTCGACAGCTTTCTTTCACCCATCCAACAGCGCTTGTGGACGGGTCCCGAGGACTCCGAGCGGGTGCTCGCGGACGTGCTCGCCATCGCAGCCGTCGGCGCCGGCGAGATCGAGGCATCCCCGACCGATTCCGAGGCAGCAGTTTTGCCCGATCCTGGCCGCCCGTTGCCCGCGCAAGATCCACGTGTGCTGCGTGCGCCGGGAGGGGCGCTACGCGCCGACGATCCCTTCTACATCCGCCGCGAAGCCGACACTCGCGTCGACACCGCTGCCGCAACCCTCGGTGAAACCCTGGTGATCAAGGGCCCCAGACAGGTGGGGAAGTCGAGTCTCCTGGTCCGCTATCTCCAGGGCTGTCAGGATGCGGGTAAGCGCTTCGCGTTCGTCGATTTTCAGAGCTTCGGCGACTCCGATCTGGTGGCGTACCCGGCCCTGCTGCAACGCCTCGCCTCCGCGTTGCTCCGGAACCTGAAGCTGTCCGTGGCGGAGGTTCCTGCCCTGTCGTGCCAGCTCGACTTCACGAATTTCGTGGAGGACCAGATCCTGCAACAGCTGGCGGGGCCTGTCACCTTCGCCTTTGACGAGGTCGATCGAGTATTGGGCAGGCCTTACCAGGGCGATTTTTTCGCTATGTTGCGGATGTGGCACAACCACCGCGCCCAGCCGCTCTCCGTCTGGCAAGACGTTGATCTTGCCTTGATTATCGCAACGGAGCCGTACCTTCTGATCAACTCTGCAGACCAGTCACCGTTCAACGTCAGCGTCCCTGTTTCCCTGAAGGGATTCTCGCGCGAGGCATTGGACCGGCTGAACTTTGCCTATGGCAATTTGCTCGACAGCCAGTCGCTTGATGCCCTTTTCGATCTCCTCGCCGGTCAGCCTTATCTCACGCGGCTGGCGCTCTATTGCGTCGCTGGTCCGCCAGCGACGAGTTGGGAGCAGATATCGGCTGTGGCAGCCAGCAGCGAAGGCCCGTTCGGTGACCATCTGAAGGCCCTCCTGTTGAAGCTGGAGGGGCAACCAGGACTGCTGGATGCATTTCGCCAGGCGATCCGACATGGCACCCTGCGCGACGATGACACCTACTATCGGTTGCGCGGAGCCGGGCTGGTAACCCGCCGGGATGGCCGCATCCTTCCCGCCAACAAGCTCTATGCGCGCTTCTTCGGCGAGCTGGAATGAGCCCCCAGGATCGGCTTCGGCTGCAGGCGGGTGGTACGCTCAACCCGCGACGTCACGTCTATGTCCGTCGCCCCCAAGACCAGCGTTTGCTGGAGCTTTTGCTCGCCGGCGAGTACGTCAACATTCTCACGTCGCGGCAGATGGGCAAGTCCAGCCTCATGGTAAGGACCGCAGCGGAGCTCCAGGCGCGAGGCGTGCGGACCGTGATCATCGATTTGGCGAGCAGCCTCGGTGGTAGCCTTGGGGCGGAGGCCTACTATCTCGGTCTGATCGGCCAGATCGCGCGGTCGCTGGGGCTCCCGCTCGACCTCGGAGCCTGGTGGGGCGAGCACGCCGACGAAACCTTCAACCAGCGCCTGCTGCGCTTTTTCCGCGAGCCCGTTGCGGCAGGCATCGCGGGTCCCATCGTCCTGTTCCTGGACGAGATCGACAGCACCCTGAAGCTCTCCTTCACCGACGATCTGTTCACCGCCATTCGCGGGATGTACAACGAGCGCGTCCTCGAGCCGGTCTACGAGCGTATCGGGTTCTGCCTTGTAGGTGTCGCCACACCGAACGAGCTGATCAAGGACCGCAGGACCACGCCCTACAATATAGGCCAGACCCTCGAGCTGGATGATTTCGACCGCGCGGCGGAAGACCTCACGCCCATCGCCCGTTCGCTGAGCGGCGACCCGGAGGTCGGCAACAGACTGCTCGACCGGGTCCTGTACTGGACCGGCGGACACCCCTACCTCACCGTCAGGATGTGCATCGACCTGGCGGAAGCGGGAGCCACCACCGTCGCCGATGTGGACCGCCACGTGGAGCAGCACTATGGGCGCCTCGATCGAGCGGGCGGTGAGGCTCACTTCCAGCAGATCTTGCGCTTCGTCGCGAATCGCCTGAGCGACAGCCTCGCCGCGCTCACGCTTTACCAACGCATACTCGCGGGCGGCCACGAGCTCGACCGCACCACCCTGACGCACGCCGAGCTCAAGCTCTCGGGCTTGGTCAAGCGCAACGCCGAAGGTGCGCTGGTGGTGCGTAACCGGCTCTACCGGCGGCTTTTCGATGAACGCTGGATCGCCGGCAACCGGCCGCGCCGAGAGCTAGCCCGTTACCGACAACTTGCCTTGGCGGCCTCGTTGGCGTTGACCATCCTGGTCGTCGGCGGGGGTGGCTTCCTCTGGTGGGCAACGGACAAGGGCTACCCCCCGGGGATCGCGGCCCGCGGGCTGCTGACGCGCATCGGGCTCTACCCCGTGGGGGCGCCGGAGACGGTGCAGGTCCCGGCGGGCAGCTTCTTGATGGGATCAGCCAAGAACGAGCCGGGCAGGGACTCCGACGAAGGTCCGCAACACCCGGTGACGTTCGGGCGTGCATTCGCCATCGGCAAGTACGAGGTGACCTTTGCGCAGTATGATCAGTTTGCCGCCGCGACGGGGCGGGCTCTACCGAGCGACTCAGGCTGGGGCCGCGCTGACCGTCCAGTGATCCACGTCTCCTGGGATGACGCGGTGGCCTATACGGCGTGGCTGTCGGTGAAGACAGGAAAGGACTACCGCCTGCCGAGCGAGGCGGAGTGGGAGTACGCGGCGCGGGCTGGCACGACGACGCCCTATTGGTGGGGTAAGGACATTGGTCAGGCCGGAAAGGTCTGGGCCAACTGCGGCGGCTGTGGCAGCCAGTGGGACATGAAGCAGACGGCTCCCGTAGGGAGCTTTCCGGCCAACGCCTTTGGCGCGCACGACACCGCCGGAAATGTCTGGGAGTGGGTAGAGGACTGTTACCACCAAGACTACAAGGGTGCGCCCGCGGACGGCTCGGCCTGGGTGGAGGCGAACGGCGGAAATTGCGCCCAGCGGGTGTTGCGGGGCGGTTCCTGGGGCAGCGGACCGGGGGGCGTCCGCTCGGCGAACCGCGTCAGGAGCCCCGCCGACGACCGCTTCAACGATGTCGGCTTTCGTCTCGCCCAGGACCTCGCAGAGTGACCCTCTGCGCTTTTGCCTTTTACCCTTTTCCGCGGGCCGCAAGGCCCGCGGCGGCGCTCTGAGGGTGGGTGGGTGACAGCGCCGGTTCCCCAGGCCGTCCAGCTCTGCCACGAGCTGCTGCTGTGGCTGATCCCCCAGCTCGACAAGTTTCCGCGGGTGCGGCGTTTCACCCTCGGCGAGCGGCTCGAGAGGGCACTGCTCGAGGTGTTGGAGCTTTTGGTGGAGGCCGCTTATACGAAAGCGAAGGCCCCGGCTCTGCGGCGGGCCAACCTTCGCCTGGAGGTGGGTCGCCACCTGTGGCGCCTGGCCCACGAGCTGGCGGCGGTCTCCACCCGCCGCTACGAGCATGGCGCCAGGCTGATGGACGATCTGGGTCGCCAGGTGGGGGGCTGGCTGCGCAGCCAGTCGGGCGGCGCGGGCCCGTGAAGCGCGTCGGCGGACTCTGGGCGCGGCTGGTGAGCTTCGAGAACCTGCTGCTCGCCTACCGCAAGGCCCGGCGGGGCAAGGCGCGCGGCGCCGGGGTGGCCGAGCTGGCCCTCGATCTGGAGCCGGAGCTCCTGCGCCTGCAGCGCGAGCTGATGTCGGGAGAGTATCGGCCGGGCGCCTACCGGCTGTTCACCCTCTACGAGCGCAAACCGAGGGTGATCGCGGCGGCGCCGTTTCGCGACCGGGTCGTGCATCATGCCGTGATGAACCTGATCGAGCCGCCCCTGGACCGGGCCTTCATCTACGACTCCTACGCCTGCCGCCGGCGCAAGGGCGTTCATGCCGCGGTGCAGCGTTACCAGGGATGGGCACGCCGCTACCGCTACGCGCTGAAGATGGACGTAGCGCGCTACTTCCCGTCCATCGATCACGTCATCCTCAAGGCAAAGCTGGGGCGCAGGATCAAAGACCGAGAGGTGCTCGCGCTGCTCGAGCGGATCATCGATACCTCCCCGGCCTCGAACGATGCGCCGTCGTATTTTCCAGGTGACGACCTCCTGACCCCCCTGGAGCGGCGCCGAGGCATCCCCATCGGCAATCTCACCAGCCAGTTCTTCGCCAACCTCTATCTCGATGATCTCGATCATTACCTCAAGGAGGCCCTGGGAGTGGGGGCGTACTTGCGATACGTCGACGATATGGTGGCGCTGGGCGACGACAAGGTATGGCTCGGCGAGGTCCGCGAGGCAGTGCGCGAGCGCCTGGCCCGGGATCGTCTGCGGCTGCATCCCCGAAAGGCCGAGATCACCCGCACCCGGGATGGGCTCGACCTGCTGGGCTACCGCGTCTATCCGGACTTCCGGCTGCTGCGAAACGACAACGGCCACCGGTTCGCGCGCAAGCTGCGAGGCTTCGCCCGGGCCTACACGGCGGGTCGGATGCACTGGCCGGACTTCGACCCTTCGGTGCAGAGCTGGATCGGCCACGCCCTGCATGCCGACACCGAGGGGCTGCGCCGGCGCATCTTCTCGGCGACAATATTCACCAGGGGGGAGGGCCAAGAGGCGACCAGCGGGTGTTGCGGGGCGGTTCCTGGAACAACAAACCGAGGAACGTCCGCTCGGCGAACCGCAACAGGAACACCGCCGACAACCGCAACAACAATGTCGGCTTTCGTCTCGCCCAGTCCACCCGCGCGGCCCGATGGGCCGAGCCCGGAGCCGGCCTGTTCACGGACGGGCCGGGCGTGGTGCGCGGGTGTCCATGAGCCCGCCTCCCGGCCTCGCACGGATGGGAGAGCCGAATAGCGTTGCCAGGACGGCAGGCAGCGGGGCTGGTAGGCTGCGCCGAACGCCCCGCCGCCGCTTTGACGTGGACTGAGCAAACGATCACTGGAAGGCGATGTTAGGGATCACCTGAGCTCATGGCCGACATCTTCATCAGCTACGCACGGGAGGACTGGGAGCGGGTAAGGCTGCTGGTCGAGATCCTGCAGAGCGAAGGCTGGTCGGTGTGGTGGGATGACCGGCTGAGCGGCGGCGAGCATTTCGACGAGATTATCGAGGCGGAATTGGCCGCTGCCCGTTGTGTGCTGGTGGTCTGGTCCAGCCATTCCGTAGGGTCGCGCTGGGTTCGCGTAGAGGCTCAAGACGGACAGGAACGCGGTTGCCTTGTTCCGATCCGTTTCGACGAATGCGTCCTGCCCTTGGCTTTCCGGTATGTTCATACGGAGGATCTTCGGAACTGGAACGGCGAGACGCGAAATGAGGTTGTCCGAGCCAGGGTCCTCCCGGCCATACGCAAAGTGCTGGGTCGACGAGCGTCGGCACCGGCCGAGGGACTGGGGCCGGACGGTTCGCCCAGGTCCGATGTACCCGAGGCGCCCGACTTACCGGAAGCAAGGGCAGGCGGCGGTGAGTTGGATGCTGCAAACGAGCCCGCTGTCGGGGACCGCCCGGAAGAACGAGATGTGCCCGGACCTACTCCAGGGGATGGTCAGCCCGGAGGGGGGACCAGGAAAGGCCCCGTCGAAGTCCCTCCTGGCCGTTGGTCGTGGAGCAAGCGAATGGCCGTCGGAGGTGCGTTGCTTTCCGTAGCCGTTCTGATCGCCGGCGGCCTCTCGTGGATTACCCACTACCCAGCCCCCGGTCCGGGCCCAACGCCGGCGCCACCCACCCCGAAGTCCACCCTAACCCTGCCGGACATGGTCAATGTCAAGGCGGGCTGTTTCCAGATGGGCAGCCCCGACAACGAAGCGGGGCGATACGCGGATGAAAAGCAGCACAAGGTCTGCGTCAAAGGCTTCGCGATTGGCAAGCAGGAAGTCACAGTTGCGGAATTCCGCGCTTTCGTCGACGCATCCGGCTACCGCACCGATGCGGAGAAGGACACCGGTGGCAACTCGGGCTGTTACGCAGCGAAACCAGATGGCGGTTTCGACTACGTGTCCGGGCGGAGCTGGCGGGACCCCGGGTTTCCCCAGGGGGACAGGTATCCGGTCGTTTGCGTGAGCTGGAATGACGCGTTGGCCTACACGCAGTGGCTGAGTAAGCAGACTGGCCAGCGTTTTCGCCTGCCCTCAGAAGCCGAGTGGGAGTATGCCGCGCGTGGAAAGGCCAAGGACACAGCTTATTTCTGGGGTGAAGATGCCAATGCTGCCTGCCGATATGCAAACGTTGCTGACCAGAGTGCGAAGAAAAGGTATCCGGCCTGGCCCGTCTTCGCCTGCGACGATGGGTTCGTCTATACCGCGCCTGTCGGGAGCTTCCAGGCCAACCCGTTGGGGCTTGTCGACATTCTGGGTAACGTCTGGGAGTGGACCTGCTCCGGCTATGACAAAGAATACGGGGGCGAAGAGACCCGCTGCGTGGATGCCAGCGCGGACGCCCGGCGGGTGTTGCGGGGCGGTTCCTGGTACAACGAACCGAGGCTCGTCCGCTCGGCGGACCGCGACTGGTACACCGCCGACACCCGCGACTACGGTGTCGGCTTTCGTCTCGCCCAGGACCTCGCAGAGTGACCCTCTGCGCTTTTGCCTTTTACCCTTTTCCGCGGGCCGAAAGGCCCGCGGCGATGCTTTACGGTGTGTCTGTGTAGGGCGGGATAGCGCAGCGTATCCCGCCAGTCGAGCCGACCCATCCCGCCGTTCGCGTCATTCCATCTCTTGCTCCCGCACATCCGCAGAGGCCGCCCAATCGGCCGGATATATCCCGGCCGCCACGAATCGCTGAAAGCTGCTGTATGGCCAATCCGCGGGACTTCGCGCGAGACCGTGTTTGACGGGATTGTGGTGTATGTAATCGGCGTGCCGGGCAAAATCCGTGTCGTCCCGGATCGCGTGCTCCCAGAACCTGCGTTGCCAGACACCGCGCTCGCCTTTGCGGATTCTCCGCGGGCTCAAACGCTCGCCCGGCGGAATGGCGCGCGAGAAACGCCACTTGATGCCGTGCCAGCGGGTGGAGAAATCGCTATCGCCTTCGGGCAGGGTCCAGATGCAATGCAGGTGGTCGGGCAGCACGACGATGGCGTCGATGGTAAAGGGGCGCTTGCAGCGCTCCTCGGCAAAGGCGCTGCGCAGGGCGTCGATATGCTCGGTCAACAGGCGGCGATGACGTTCCAGCAGGGCCAGGGTGAAAAAGAAGGTACCGCCAGGGATGAAGGCGCGGATGTAGCGGGGCATGGTCGAAAGGATGCCATGGGGTTGTGCGCAGTGGTACCTCGACTGGCGGGATACGCTGCGCTATCCCGCCCTACGGGTGGGCTACGGGGGCTGTGCTGACGGCGGGATACGCTGCGCTATCCCGCCCTACGGGTGGGCTACGGGGGCTGTGCTGACGGCGGGATACGCTGCGCTATCCCGCCCTACGGGTGGGCTACGGGGGCTATGCTGACGGCGGGATACGCTGCGCTATCCCGCCCTACGGGTGGGCTACGGGGCTATGCTGATGGCGGGATACGCTTCGCTTTCCCGCCCTACAGGATGGATGGGCTCGGGGGCAAGGTTCTGTAGACTTTGTGGTTTCCCAAGCTGGTTGGAGGGCTTGCATTGTCGTGAGCAGGAGCAGCGTGACCGGGGTCGGCGGGGCCTTGCCGGGCCCGCGCGGAGCCGAGCTGGTGGCGACCCTCGCCGCCCTGGCGGGGGGCGACATGCTGGAGACCTTCGGGCGGCTGACAGAGCGCTACGGACCCGTGTACGGCGTTCGCCTTCCCTTTGGGCTCGGGGCGGCGGTGATGGTCGCTCACCCGGATGCGGTGGAACGGGTGCTGCGCTCCAACCGGGAGAACTACGTCAAGGGCTCGGCCTACGACGGGGCGCGGTTGCTACTCGGCGACGGGCTGGTCACGGCCGAGGGGGAGCGTTGGCGGCGCCAGCGGGAGCTGGCCAACCCGGCGTTCCGTCCGGCGCGGCTGCGGCTGTATCTGGATGCCATGGCGGCTTGCACCCGGGAGCTGCTGGACGGCTGGGCTGCGCGCGATGCCGGGGTGCTCGACCTGGGCGCCGAGATGAGCCGGCTCACCCTGGCGATCGCGGGGCGGACGCTGTTCGGGCTGGCGGCCGAGGATCTCTCGGAGCGGGCGATGGCCGCGTTCGGCAAGGCGCTTTCGGGGATCGGGCGGCGCGGCCCGAGTCATCTGCAGGTCCCACTCTGGGTGCCCTTGCCGGGCAACGTCCGGCTGCGCCGGGCCATCCGCGAGCTCGATACCATCGTCTACGAGATCATCGGGCGGTTCCGGGCGGGGCGGGCGCAGGACCCGGAGGCGACGCTGCTCGGCGCCTACATCGAGAGTCGCGACCCGGTGAGCGGGGAGGGCATGGACGACCGGCAGCTGCGCGACGAGGTGATGACCCTGTACCTCGCCGGTCACGAGACCACCGCCAGCTTGCTGGCCTGGACCCTGTACCTGCTCGCCCGGCATCCGCGGGTCGCCGAGCGGGTGATGGCCGAGCTGGATGATGCGCGGCTCGATGATCCGCCCACCCTGGAGCAGCTCAAAGGACTGACCTATCTGTCCCAGGTGACCGACGAGGTGCTCAGGCTCTACCCGCCCGCCTGGACCGTCGCCCGTAACGCGGTCGGGGAGGACCGACTGCTCGGCTGGCGCGTGCCGGCGGGCGCCATCGTCATGGTCTCGCCGTACTTCAGCCACCGCCTGGAAGCGTTCTGGCCCGACCCCCAACGCTTCGATCCGGAGCGCTTCGCCCCGGACGCGGCGCGGGCGCGCCATCCCTTCGCCTACCTGCCGTTCAGCCTGGGTCCGCGTATCTGCATCGGCATGCAGTTCGCCCTCTACGAGGCGCGTCTGGTGTTGTCGATGATCCTGACCCGTTACCGGGTCGGGACGGTCGACGAAGCCCCCGTGGGCTGCCGGGCCGCAGGGACCCTCAAGCCGAAGCGGCCGATCCGGCTCAGGGTCGATCCGAGGCGCAACTGAGGCGGCGCGAGCCCGCGGCCCCGATTCGATCGCCTCGGCCAGTTGCCGAAGGGGTTTGGGGGCCGCAGACTGTCGGGGTCGACGGCCCGCCGGAGCGAGCCGGGTTCCACGGCCTGGGGTCTGTCCTACGCCAAGCCGAGTGCCCGCCACGGCCGAGTCCGATCCCCGACCGAGCGCCGATGCCCTCTCCGCGGCCGCCCTCGGATATCATCGCTCCCCGCGACCCGGAAAGCGCGAGATCAAGGCCACCAATCCGCTGTTCAACCAGCGCGACCTGGCGCTGGCCTATTCCCCCGGCGTGGCCGCGGCCTGTCGGGCCATCGAGGTCGACCGGCGGGCGGCCGCGCCAATCTTCTGCTCATGCCGAGCCAGGACGCTGCTAATATCGCATTCAACATGCTGAAGATTCCGAGCGACGGTATTGCGAGCGGTCCCATCCTCGTCGGAGCGGCCAAGTCGGCGCATGCGGTGTACGGTGCGCGGCCTGCGCAACATGGCGGCGCTGGCGGTGGTACGCGCCTGGGGAGCACCCCGGACCCGGTCGCCGGCATGGCCCTTGCTCACCGGCAGGGGAGCTTCACTCGAGCCTTATCGTTTCCGTGATCCAGATCCTGATGTCATGAGTATGAGCCCCCCGAGACCCGTGTTTTTGAGCCTGCTGCAGATCAGGCTTCCCATCGCCGGCCTGGTGTCCGTCGGGCACCGGGTGTCCGGGGTCCTGATGGTCCTCGGCACGCCCCTGCTGATCTGGATGCTGGCGCGCTCGCTGAGCGGGCCCGCGGGGTTCGCGGCGGTGCGCGCCCTGTTCACCGGTCCGGTAGCTCACATCCTGCTGCTGCTCGGGCTTTGGGCTCTGCTCCATCATCTGCTGGCGGGCGTGCGCTATCTCCTCATCGATATGCAGGTTGGCGTCGACAAGCCGGCGTATCGCACCAGCGCCTGGACCGTCATCGTCGCCGCGCCCTTGCTCGCGCTGCTGCTCGTGGGGGTGCTGTCATGAGCCGCCGGGCCAGCGGCCTGCGGGCCTGGGTCCTGCAGCGGATCAGCGCCGTGTATCTCGGCCTGTTCGTGCTGTACGCGATCATGCATTTGTCGGTGAATCCGCCGGCGGACTTCGCCCAGTGGCGCGGTTGGGTGGGACACCCGGCAGTGGCGATCGCGCTCATGCTGTTCTTCACTTCGCTGCTGCTGCATGCCTGGGTGGGTGTGCGCGACGTGTTGATCGACTATGTGCACCCGACCGCGATCCGCGTGGGTCTGCTGACCCTGGTCGGGCTGGGGCTGGTCGCGTGCGGCTTCTGGGTGCTGGAGGTTCTGCTCACGGCGCGGATGGGTTGACGTAGATGGGTAGGATTTCATGACGTTAGAGAGAAGACGGTTCGATGCGCTGATCCTCGGGGCCGGGGGGGCGGGGCTCAACGCCGCCCTGCAGCTGGCGAACGCGGAGCTGCGGGTGGCGGTGGTCTCCAAGGTGTTCCCGATCCGCTCGCACACGGTCGCGGCCCAGGGAGGGGTCAACGCCGCGCTGGCCAATGTCCTGCCGGACAGCTGGCACTGGCACATGTTCGACACGGTGAAGGGATCGGACTATCTGGGCGATCAGGACGCCATCGAGTTCATGTGCCGGGAAGCGATCCCCACCGTCTACGAGCTCGAGCACAACGGCGTGCCCTTCTCGCGGCTGGACAACGGCAAGATCTATCAGCGGGCCTTCGGCGGTCAGAGTCAGAATTTCGGCGGCGAACAGGCGGTGCGCACCTGCGCTGCGGCCGACCGCACGGGTCACGCGATCCTGCACACCCTGTATCAGGAGAATATCCGGGCCAAGACCCACTTTTTTGACGAGTACTTCGGGATCGATCTGGTCCGGGACGTCGAGGGGGCGGTGGTGGGCGCCTTGGTTCTGGACATCGCGACCGGCCAACCCCTGCTGATCGAGTCCAAGACCACGCTGATCGCCACCGGCGGCTGTGGGCAGGTGTTTCGCACCACCAGCAACGCCCGGATCAACACCGGTGACGGACTGGGGATGGCCCTGAGGGCGGGCATCCCGCTGCAGGACATGGAGTTCTTCCAGTTCCATCCGACGGGCATCGCCGGCAAGGGCATGCTGATCACCGAAGGGGTGCGCGGCGAGGGCGGCTATCTGCTCAACGGTGACGGGGAGCGGTTTATGGAGCGCTACGCGCCCCATGCCAAGGACCTCGCCAGCCGAGACGTAGTGGCCCGGGCCATCGTCACCGAGGTCCGAGAAGGCCGGGGCGCCGGGCGTCACAAAGATCATGTCCTGCTCAAGCTCGATCATCTCGGCCAGGAGCTCATTTCCAAACGCTTGCCAGGCATCCGCGAGAGCAGCCGGATCTTCGCGGGCGTCGATCCGGTCAACGAGCCCATACCGGTGTTTCCGACGGCACACTATCTGATGGGCGGCATCCCTACCGATCGAGTCGGCCGCGTGGTGGTACCGGCGGGCCATGGCGCCGAGGAAGCCTTGCCGGGGCTCTATGCGGCGGGCGAGTGCGCTTGCGCGTCGGTGCACGGGGCCAATCGCCTGGGCGGCAACTCGCTGCTCGACATCCTCGTGTTCGGTCGCTTGGCGGGCAAGGACATCATCCGCTACGTCGGCGAGAACAGTTATCACCGCTCGGTCAGCGAGGACAGCGTCGAGCAGGCCATGTCGCGGCTCACCCGCTGGGATCGCAAGGGCGAGGGTCCCAGCGTGCGTGCGGTGCGGGAAACGTTTCGCAAGGTGATGGAGGATCACGCCGGCGTGTTCAGGGTCGAGGCCGGGATGCAGGAGGGGGTGGAGCGGGTCCGGGAGATCCGCGAGCGCATCGATCAGGTGCGCCTCGGGGACCAGTCCCGCACCTTCAACACCGCCCGGATCGAGGCCCTGGAGCTGGAGAACATGATCGATGTCGGTATGGCCGTCGTGATGTCGGCCCTGCACCGCAAGGAGAGCCGGGGTGCCCACTCCCGGCCCGATTACCCGGAGCGCGACGACGTCCAATGGCTGAAGCACAGTCTGTATTTGCGGACGGACGATGCCATGGACTACAAGCCGGTGCGTACCCGTCCATTGACGGTGCCGAGCTTCCCGCCCAAGGCCAGGGTGTACTGATTCGGACCGACTCAGGCCACGCAGTTTTCTTCGAGGCTCGCCGACATGAAATTCCGCGTCTTTCGCTTCAACCCAGAGACCGACAGCGCCCCACGCATGCAGCCCTTCGAGATCGAGATATCCCGCGGGATGATGCTGCGCGATGCGTTGCTTGCGGTGCAGGATCAGGACGAGTCCTTCGCCTTCCGCCATTCCTGCGGCGAGGGGGTGTGCGGATCGGACGGGGTCAACGTCAACGGGCGCAACCGCTTGGCGTGCATCACCCCGGTGAGCGAGCTCAAGGAGCCGGTGGACGTACGACCGCTTCCCGGACGCCCCGTGATCCGAGACCTGGTGGTCGACATGCAGCAGTTCTACCGCCAGTACAAGAACGTCACGCCCTGGGTGGTGCGCAAGGAGCCCTTTCCCGAGCAGGAATTGCTGCAGTCACCCGAGGAGCGCGACCGGCTCGATGGGCTCTACGAGTGCATCCTGTGTGCCTGCTGCTCCACGGCCTGTCCCTCGTTCTGGTGGAACCCGGAGAAGTTTCTCGGACCCCAGGCGTTGCTCACGGCCTGCCGCTTCCTCGCCGACAGCCGCGACCAGGCGCGCGAGGAGCGCTTGGACGCGTTGGAGGGGCCGTACAAGCTGTTCCGCTGTCATACCATCATGAATTGCGTGGAATCCTGCCCGAAGGGGCTGAATCCGACCAAAGCTATCGGCCACATCAAGGCGCTGATGCTCAAGGAGTCAGTCTGAGCCCGTCAACCCGCGTATCCGGGGGCGTCGCCGTCGCCGCGGTCTTACGCCCTGGGCCGAGCCTCTAGCGCGCTCTGCCCTCGCCCCCCGCAGTGGAAGTCGTTGACGCCTTCGGATCGGCGTCGTACTTTTCGCGGATAAGCTCGGGTGGCCGAGCCGTACGGGCCCACGCCGGGACAGTCGCTGGCCGCCCGGCGGTACCGTCGGGGCGCCAACCCGCCGGCACCGACCGGAGAGCGAACAGAAACAGAACCCGAAAAGGTCTTCGAATGGAACTAATGTTCTTGGGGGCGGGATCTGCTTTCTGTTTGACGCCCGGCTGCTATCAGTCGAATATGGTCCTCACCAGCCCTTCGGGTCGGCGACTGCTGATCGATTGCGGATCGGACGTCCGGTTCTCGCTTGCCGCCGCCGGGCTCGGCCCTCGCGACATCAGCGACATCTACATCAGCCACCTCCACGCCGACCATGTGGGCGGGCTCGAGTACATGGGCTTCTCGTCTCGCTTCGGCTCACCGCCGTTCTCAATGAATCTGGTCGCGACCGAAAAGGTGATGGACGATCTCTGGGTCCATTCCCTTTACGGCGGCATGAGTATGACCGCTGGTGACGACTGCGTGCTCGCGGACTTTTTCACGCCCGCTCCGGTGGGCGCGTCGAATCGGTTTCTTTGGGAGGGAATCGAGCTCGAGCTGGTGCCCACGCGTCACGTAGAAGGCAAGCACGAGATCATGTACAGCTACGGTCTGTTCTTCCAGGCTGGCTCGACTCGGGTATTCTTGACGACGGACACGGTGTTCGCGCCCGATGATCTGGCGCCGTTCATCGAGCGGGCCGACATCGTCTTCCACGACTGCGAGACCATCGCCCAACCCACTGGGGTGCACGCCCACTACCGCGAGCTGGTCGGATTGCCGGCACCGGTCAAGGCCAAGACCTGGCTCTATCACTACAACGACGGTGAACGTCCGGACGCCGTCGGAGATGGGTTCCGGGGCTTGGTGTCGGCCAGACAGACCTTCCGGCTCTGACTGGGAGCCTGCGTCCGACCGGGCGCTGATGGCGAGCCCCGAAAAGATTTCCGGGCTCAAGATTTCGGTTTCCTCGGCGAGGCCTATGTGGCTTCCCGGGATCGAGGAGAGAGATGCGATGTATGCTTTCGGTTTCCAAGTCGGCGGTGGCTTCGATGATCTGGTTGCGCGGGTGACCCAGGCCCTCCAAGCGGAGGGCTTCGGTGTGCTCACCGAGATCGACGTCAAGGCCGTGATGAAGAAGAAGCTCAATCTCGAGAAGAGGCCATACAAGATCCTGGGGGCCTGCAATCCGGTATTGGCAAGCCGAGCCCTGGAGGCGGACCCGGACATCGGGGCGCTCTTGCCGTGCAACGTGGTCGTGCGTGAGGATGAGGATGGCCAGAACACGGTTCTGTTCATGGACCCCGTCGCCGTGCTGACATTGGTGGATATCGAAGGTATTCACGAGTTGGCCGCCGAGGTCAGGGCGCGGCTCGAGCGGGTGCGGGACGCGGTCGCGGGCTGAGTCTCGCTCCGGGCGCTGTCTCGACGATCACGTAGAACGAATTGCATCGCCCATGCGGAGTATCCCCGAGCTGTTTCGGGAGACCGCGCAGGCGCGCGCGGGCCAGGCTCTAATGGTTTTCGCCGGCCGGACGGCGAGCTTCGCGGAAGTGGACCGCAGGTCGGACGCGGTCGCCGCTTGGCTGGCGCAGCGCGGCATCGTCCGCGGAGACCGGCTCGCCCTGTATTGCAGCAACGGCGATGGCTTCGCGGTCGCCTACCTGGGGATCCTCAAGGCAGGCGCCGTGGTCGTCCCCGTCAACCTCCTGCTCAGCGCGCGGGAGGTGGCGTTCATTCTCAACGACGCCGGGGCCCGCGGCGTCTTCTATCACGCGGCGCTTGCCCAGAGCTTCGAGGCCGTCCGCGGGCGGGTGGGCTCGCTGGAGCTCAGTGTCCGTATCGGTGATGGGGAGGCGGCGGGCGCCGGAGTGTCGCTCAGTGAGGTGTCGGCGCTCGGCGACGCCGCGCCGGAGTTGGTCATCGATCCCACGGAGAGCCTCGCGGCGATCTTGTATACCTCCGGGACCACTGGTCGTCCCAAGGGTGCCATGCTCAGCCACGCCAATCTGGTCGCCAACACGAGCGGTATCGTCCGTGCGCTGTGCCTGAGCCCCGAGCACGACCGCCTGCTGGTCGTTCTGCCCATGTTCCACGCCTTTGCCGCGACCGTGGGCATGCTTACCCCCATGTTGCATGGACTGAGCTTCGCGCCGGTGCCCCGATTCGAGCCGGGTCTGGTTTGTGACGCTATCGAGGCCACCGACGCGACCGTCTTCCTCGGCGTTCCGAGCATGTACAACGTCTTGTTGCGCCAGAGCGCGGAACGCGTCGCCCAGTGGCGCTCGGTGCGTTTTGCCGTCTCCGGCGGGGCGGCCCTGCCCGCCGAGCTGATGAGGCGCTTCGAGGACCGCTTCGGTATCCCGGTGCTGGAGGGCGATGGCCCCACCGAGTGCTCGCCGGTAACCTGCGTCAATCCGCTGGAGGGTCCCCGTAAGCCCGGCTCGGTGGGGCTTGCGATCCCGCAGGTCGAAATCGAGATTCTGGACGAAGGGGGCGGGCGTCAACCGCGCGGCGAGATCGGGGAGATCTGCGTGCGGGGGCCCAACGTAATGAAGGGCTATTGGCAGCTGCCGGATGCCACCGCCGAGACCTTCTTCGGTGACTGGCTGCGCACCGGGGATCTGGGTTACAAGGACGAGGACGACTATGTCTTCATCGTCGACCGCAAGAAAGACATGATCATCGTCAATGGAATGAACGTCTACCCGCGCGTCGTCGAAGAGGTCCTCTATCAGCATCCGGGGGTGGCGGAGGCGGCGGTGGTGGGTGAGCCGGATGCCCTGCACGGCGAGGTGCCGGTGGCCTACGTCGTGCCACTGCCGGGGGCTGCGATCGATGTCGCGGACGTCAAGGCTTTTTGCCGGGAGAGGCTCGGGCGCCATGAAGTACCGCGGCGCGTCGTGATTCTCGACGCGCTGCCGAAAAACGCCGCCGGCAAGGTGCTCAAGCGGGAGCTGCGCCGCAGCGGTGAGATCGAGCGCGGTATCGATGAACGCCGCGATGTCTGATCTCAGGTCTTCGGAGAAGCCTCGCGCGACACCTTCCAATAGACCCCCGCGACCAGCGCCACCCAGGCGGTGGCCAGCCAGCCGGTGACTCCGTCGTAGGTGCCTACGAGGAATGCGAAGTCTGCACCGGCGTGGGCGTTGGTGAGAGTCCGCGTGACCTTGATCACCACCACCCAGCCGGCGTGCAGCCCGATGCAGAGCGCGATGTTGCCGGTGCGCTCCCGTACCAGCGCAAGCAGTATGCCCACCGCGAACAAGGCGATGAAGGAGTCCAGGAGCCCGGTGTTGGTGAACTGCTCGAAATTCGTCGCCAGCACCTGCAGGCCGCTCGCCCACCCTACCGGTTGATCCGCTGGGAGCTCATGGGCGCGCAGGAAGTGAAGGGCTGCGAAGTACAGGCTGGACAACACGGCCGCTGTCGCCATGCCGCTCTCGCGGCGGATCGCCCCATACAGGGCGCCGCGGAAAAAGGCCTCCTCGATGAGTGCCACGGCCAGACCCGCGAACAGGCCTTCGGGCAGGGCCTTGGACAGGTCGCGCAGGTGCCAATGAGCCGGATCAGGGGTGCGAACGCCCAGTCCCATCAGGGCTGCGGACAGCACCAGCAGCATCAGCACCCCGAGGACCCAGCCCCGCCCCAGCTCCCGCAGGAACCGCCGCCTCGGCAGCCCAAAGCCCAGGGCGGCCCTGTCGTTCATCCCGAGCTGGCGGATGAGCACGAAGAAGTAAATCAGGGCGAGGACTTTCGCGAGCGGGTGCAGCAGCTTATGGGGCGGTACGTCGGCGATGGACGAGAGGGCCAGCCAGGTCGGGTAGAGCAGCAGCGCCGAGGCGAGCAGGGCTCCGGCGAGAAACAAAACGAAGATTCCAAAGGCTTTCATGGCCGTACGATCAGCTCCGCTGCGAATCGGCAAAGGGTCGGGCGGGCATTCTAGCGCCGTGGCCGAGCCGGAATCCACGGCCTGCGCCACCCGCGACCGGAGGGATAGGATTACAACGGCGCAGGCCGAGTCTGTATAATCCCCGGTTCCGTGCGGCCGCTGGCCGACGGGCGAAAGTGGCGGAATCGGTAGACGCGCTGGATTTAGGTTCCAGTCCCGCAAGGGGTGAGAGTTCGAGTCTCTCCTTTCGCACCAAGTTGGTTTCGTAGGGGCGGTCCGGCCGGGATCGCTGACGTTAACTAGGGTCCATCAGGGCGGGGGCAGGTGGCGCCGACCGCCGGAGAGGGATTGGAATGCAAGTTTCTGTCGAATCGGGTTCAGGTCTGGAGCGACGCATGCACGTGCAGCTGCCGAGCGAGCAGGTGGTGCCAGAGGTCGACCGGCGGCTCAAGAGCCTGTCGCGCACCGTGCGCATGAACGGGTTTCGCCCTGGCAAGGTGCCCCTCAACGTGGTGCGCCAGCGCTTCGGCGGGCAGGTGCGCCAGGAGGTCTACGGCGAGCTGATCCGCGCCAGCTTCGGCGAGGCTGTCGAGCAGCAGCGTCTGCGCCCGGCTGGCGAGCCCCGCATCGAAGAGGTGGCCGACGAGTCCGGGGGCGGATTCTCCTACACCGCCGTGTTCGAGGTGATGCCCGAGGTGACAGTGGGCCCGCTATCCGGCCTGGCAGTCAAGCGTCCGGCGGTGGAGGTCACGGACGAGGATGTCGCCAACATGGTCGAGAAGCTGCGCAGGCAGCGGATCACGTGGGAGATGGCGGATCGCCCGGCCCAGGATGGCGACCAGGTCACGATCAGCTTCACGGGCAGCGTCGACGGTGAGCCGTTCTCCGGCGGCACGTCCGAAATGGTTCCGGTGATCCTCGGCTCCGGTCGCATGATCCCGGGCTTCGAGGAGGGGCTGGTCGGGGCCGCGGTGGGCGAGACCCGGGGGCTGGACTTGCGGTTCCCGGAGGATTACCGCGCCAAGGAGCTTGCCGGCAAGGACGTGCATTTCGACGTTGAGATCGCCCAGGTCGAGGCGGGCAGACTACCGGAGCTCGACGGGGAGCTCGCCAAGATCTTCGGCGTCGAGAGCGGCGATGTCGACCGCCTGAAAACGGATATCCGCGGCAACATGGAGCGGGAGCTTCGCCAGAAGCTGCGCGGCCTGCTCAAGGCCCGGGTGATGGACGCCCTGCTGCAGCATGCCCAGGTGGACGTCCCCAATGCCCTGGCCGAGCAGGAGGCCGAGCGGCTCAAGCAGCAGGCCAAAGGGGAGATGGCCGGCGCGGGCCGGCGAAGCGCGGTCGATCTGCCTCGGGACATCTTTCTCGATCAGGCTCGGCGGCGGGTGGCCCTCGGTCTGGTTCTCGGCCAGATCGTCAAGGACAACGCCATCAAGGTCGATCCGAAGCGGGTGCGCTCGACCGTCGAGGAGCTGGCCGAGGCCTACGAGCACCCCCAGGAGGTCATCGACTGGTACTACGGGAACAAGGAGCAGCTCGCTGCAGTCGAAAATCTCGTCCTGGAGGACGAGGTGGTCGATTGGGCGATGGGCCAGGCTCAGGTGGAGGATGAGCCCGTGACCTTCGATGCCATCATGGGCTCGACGGTTTAGCAGCGGAGGTCGACACAGCATGTCCGAAAGACCGCAAGACGGCGCTTTGGGCGCCAGGGGGCTGGGCCTGATCCCGATGGTGGTCGAGCAGACCTCGCGGGGTGAGCGGGCCTACGACATCTACTCGCGTCTGCTCAAGGAGCGGGTGGTCTTCGTGGTTGGCCCAGTGGAAGACCACATGGCGAACCTGATCGTCGCCCAGCTCTTGTTCCTCGAGTCCGAGAACCCCGATAAGGACGTCCATCTCTACATCAACTCTCCCGGCGGATCGGTAACGGCAGGGCTGGCGATCTACGACACCATGCAGTTCATCCGACCGGACGTCAGCACGATGTGCATCGGCCAAGCGGCGAGCATGGGCGCCGTTCTGCTGGCGGCGGGAGCGCCCGGCAAGCGCTTCTGTCTGCCCCATTCCCGGGCCATGATCCATCAGCCGCTGGGGGGCTTTCAGGGCCAGGCGACGGACATCGAGATCCACGCCAAGGAGATCCTGTTGATTCGCGACAAGCTCAACCGGATACTGGCCAAGCATACCGGCCAGGCATTGGAGGCCATCGGCCGGGACACCGAGCGGGACTTCTTCATGAGCGGGGAGGAGTCTGTGAAGTACGGCCTGATCGATCAGGTGCTGAGCCAGCGGGTCAAGCCGTCCGAAAAGTGAGGCCGGGGGCGCCGGCCTCGCCGGGGCCGGCGTGCTGAAACCTTGGAATTCTGGTGGAAGGGGGCGTTTGTCACCGCTTGGTAATCGGATATGATGGGGCTGAGCTTCCTTCCACGGGGTCGCCTGGGCAGCGGCTGATGTCCAACGCGCCGAGGCGCCCGGAGAGGTTAGAAGATGGCTGAAGACAAGCACGGCAAGGGCGGAGACGGCAAGCTGCTCTACTGCTCGTTCTGCGGCAAGAGCCAGCACGAGGTGCGCAAGCTCATCGCAGGCCCGTCGGTCTTCATCTGCGACGAGTGCGTCGAGCTCTGCAACGACATCATCCGGGAGGAGATGCAGACAGGGTCGGGCGAGAAGGCGAGCCATCTCCCGAAGCCCCACGAGATCAAGGGCACCGTCGATCAGTACGTCGTAGGACAGGACCGGGCGAAGAAGGTCCTCTCCGTCGCCGTTTACAACCACTACAAGCGCCTCGAGGTCGTCGGCAAGAAGGAGGAGGTGGAGCTCGCCAAGAGCAACATCCTCCTGATAGGCCCAACCGGGTCCGGGAAGACCCTCTTGGCCGAGACCCTCGCCCGTCTTCTCAACGTGCCGTTCACGATTGCCGACGCTACGACGCTGACCGAGGCAGGCTACGTGGGAGAGGACGTCGAGAACATCATTCAAAAGCTTCTCCAGAAGTGCGATTACGACGTCGAGAAGGCCCAGACGGGCATCGTCTACATCGACGAGATCGACAAGATCTCGCGCAAGTCCGACAACCCGTCGATCACGCGCGATGTGTCCGGCGAGGGTGTCCAGCAGGCCTTGCTCAAGCTGATCGAAGGCACGGTGGCGTCGGTGCCGCCCCAAGGGGGCCGCAAGCATCCCCAACAGGAGTTTCTCCAGGTCAATACCTCCAACATTCTGTTCATCTGCGGGGGCGCCTTCGCCGGATTGGACCGGGTCATCCGGGAGCGCTCGCAGAAGGGCGGAATCGGGTTTTCGGCCGAGGTGCACAGCCGGGATGATCGGCGCAACGTCGGAGAGGTGCTGGTCGGGGTGGAGCCGGAAGATCTCATCAAGTACGGGCTCATACCCGAGTTCGTGGGCCGCCTGCCCGTGGTGGCGACCCTGGACGAGCTCGACGAGGACGCGCTCGTACAGATCCTGACCGAGCCAAAGAACGCTCTGGTCAAGCAGTACATGCGCCTGTTCGACATGGAAGGCTGCGAGCTCGAGATCCGGGAAGAGGCGCTCAGGGCGATCGCGTGCAAGGCCATGGAGCGCAAGACGGGCGCCCGGGGTCTGCGCACCATCATGGAGCAGGTGCTTCTTGATACGATGTACGATCTGCCCTCGATCGAGGGCGTCAGCAAGGTGGTGGTGGACGGGGCGGTGATCGCCGGCGAATCCACCCCCTATCTGATCTACGAGGGCGGCGAGCGCCAACTGGCCGCTTCGTCGGACTGAGTCGTTCGCCTCCCCGGGACCTGAAGGCGGCTCGGGCGCTTTGCGCGCCGTGCGCCGGCCGGACTTGAAAGCGGTAGTGGTTCACCCCAAGATGCGGGAAAGGCCCGCATCGTATTGCCGGGCTGCCGGATCGATGCAAGAGCAACGCCTCGATCACCATTGCGACAGGACGCCGGCTGCCGCATCCCTCGCAGAGGGTCCATCCGACATCGACGGTGGGGCGGATGCCCCTGCCGAGACGTCGATGACAGGCGAGTCTCGCCAAGGGCCAAGAGTGCTATGACTTCTGAAGCAGTCCCCCAGTCTCCCCAGGTCGTTCCCGTGCTGCCGCTGCGCGACGTGGTGGTCTACCCGCACATGGTCATCCCCTTGTTCGTGGGCCGTGAAAAGTCGATCAAGGCCTTGGATGCGGCGATGCAGGCCAACAAGCAGATCCTGCTGGTAGCCCAAAAGAGCGCGGACGTGGACGACCCGGCCCCCGGTGACATCCATGAGATCGGGACCCTGGCGAATATCCTGCAGCTGCTCAAGCTCCCGGATGGTACCGTGAAGGTGCTCGTCGAAGGAGGGGAGCGCGCACATCTCGTCCGGTTCGTTGACACCGTTGACTTCTTTACCGCAGAGCTTCGGTCGATGGCGGAGTCTGCGGGGGTGGCCGAACGGGAGATCGAGGTCCTGATGCGCTCGGCGACCAATCTGTTCGACCAATACGTGAAGCTCAACAAGAAGGTGCCGCCCGAGGTTCTTACCTCCCTGTCGAGCATCGACGACCCTAGCCGGCTGGCCGACACCATGGCCGCACATATGTCGCTGAAGCTGGAAGAAAAGCAGCGTGTGCTGGAGATGGCCGACGTTCGGGAGCGCCTCGAGCACCTGATGGGAATGATGGAGGCCGAGAACGACATCCTGCAGATGGAGAAGCGGATTCGTGGCCGGGTCAAGAGTCAGATGGAGAAGAACCAGCGGGAGTACTACCTCAACGAGCAGATGAAGGCGATTCAGAAGGAGCTCGGGGAGCTGGAGGAGACGCCTAACGAGATCGAGGAGCTCGCCAGTCGCATCGAGAAGGCTGGCATGCCCAAGGAGGCCAAGAACAAGGCGCTCGGGGAGCTCAACAAGCTCAAGCTGATGTCTCCCATGTCTGCCGAGGCGACTGTGGTGCGCAACTATGTGGACACCCTCGCCAACGTCCCCTGGAACAAGCGGACGCGGACCCGCAGCGACATTGCCGCGGCCGAGACGGTGCTGGAGGCCGACCATTACGGGCTTGAGAAGGTCAAGGAACGGATCGTCGAGTATCTGGCGGTGCAGCAGCGGGTACGCAAGCTCAAGGGTCCCATACTCTGCCTGGTCGGTCCGCCCGGGGTGGGCAAGACATCACTCGGCCACTCGATCGCGAGGGCGACGAACCGCAAGTTCACCCGCATGTCGCTCGGCGGGGTGCGCGACGAGGCCGAGATCCGCGGCCACCGGCGCACCTACATCGGGGCATTGCCCGGGAAGATCATTCAGAACCTGATCAAGGTCGGGACCCGCAACCCGCTGTTTCTGCTGGACGAGATCGACAAGATGGCCATGGATTTCCGGGGTGACCCGGCGTCGGCCCTGCTGGAGGTGCTAGATCCGGAGCAGAACAACACCTTCAACGACCATTATCTGGAGGTGGATTTCGACCTCTCCGAGGTGATGTTCGTCGCGACGGCCAACACGCTGAATATCCCGCCGGCGCTACTCGACCGCGTGGAAGTCATCCGTCTGTCCGGCTACACCGAGGACGAGAAGGTCAACATCGCAGTGCGTTACCTGATCCCCAAGCAGATGGCCAACAATGGCCTCGGGGAGCAGGAGCTGGTGGTGGCCGACAAGGCGGTGCGAGACATCGTCCGCTATTACACTCGAGAAGCCGGTGTACGCAATCTCGAGCGGGAGATCGCCAAGATCTGCCGCAAAGTGGTGAAAGAGATCCTGCTGACCGACCGTAAGCCGAAGATCACGGTGAGCCCGAAGAATCTCGAGCACTACCTCGGGGTCAAGCGCTTCCGCTACGGCATGGCCGACGAGCATGATCAGGTTGGTCAGGTCACCGGGCTCGCCTGGACCGAGGTTGGGGGTGAGCTTCTGCGGATCGAGGCCGCCGTGGTTTCCGGGAAGGGGCGCCAGACCCAGACGGGCCAGCTCGGCGACGTGATGAAGGAGTCGATACAGGCGGCGATGACCGTCGTTCGTAGCCGCGCCCAGCTCCTTGGCATCGACGCGGATTTCTACCAGCAGTTCGACGTGCACATCCACGTGCCCGAAGGGGCGACACCGAAGGATGGTCCGAGTGCGGGTGTGAGCATGTGCACCGCGCTCGTGTCGGCGCTGACCAAGATCCCGGTCCGCGCCAACGTCGCCATGACCGGCGAGATCACTCTTCGTGGGGAGGTTCTGCCCATCGGGGGTTTGAAGGAGAAGCTATTGGCGGCCCACCGCGGCGGCATCCGGATCGTCATCATTCCGGAGGAGAACGAGCGCGATCTGGTCGAGATCCCGAAGAACATCAAGCAGAATCTCGATATCCGCCCCGTGCGTTGGATCGATCAGGTGTTGGAGATTGCACTGACGCGTGTGCCATTTCCGCAGGAGAAAGAGGCCGAGGCGGCACATCCGGACGAGGAGGCTCCGCCCCCAAGCGCCGGTGAGAGCCCCAAGAAGACCAAGAAGCGTCGCAGCCTTACCACCCACTGAGCGCGCGGCGCACAACGTCGGGCAGCTGTGTATTGGTATGCGTTTTTCCGCTCCCCGTAGCGGATTGGGAATCGGTTTTACGCAACTGTCCGATTTGGCGCGAATTAGTACCCCCGGGAGCTGATCGTGTGAGCTAGGCTCTCGCGAAAAAGGATACAGCAGAGCGCGCGGCGTCGTACCGGTTACTATTTAATAACTTATTGAAATAATAGGCTAATCGCTAAGTGAGCGTGATTTCACTCGCTTGAGATGCAGCCGGGTGTTGCGCTTTGGCTACTTGTTGACAGCATAAATTTTTGCCTGGTATAAAGGGTGCCCATTTCGCACCGGCATGATGTCGGCTTCAGACCAGCTTCCCCGAGGGGAAGCGCCAAAGGGGGGCATACTATGAACAAAGGTGAATTGATTGAGGCGATGGCCGATGCGGCGGATATTTCCAAGGCTGCCGCTAGCCGCGCTTTCGAAGGCATGGTTGCAGCGGTCACCGAGGCCATGAAGAAAGGCGAGCAGGTCTCACTGGTTGGCTTCGGAACCTTCACTGTCAAAGAGCGCGGTGCTCGCACCGGACGCAATCCCCAGACTGGAGAAACCATCGAGATCCACGCATCCAAGACGCCTTCGTTCAAGGCTGGCAAAGCCCTCAAGGATGCCGTAAACTAGCGCGTCTTCCTTGGGGGTGCTTAGCTCAGCTGGGAGAGCGTCGCCCTTACAAGGCGAGGGTCGCAGGTTCGATCCCTGCAGCACCCACCATAACATGGGAGCGGTAGTTCAGTCGGTTAGAATACCGGCCTGTCACGCCGGGGGTCGCGGGTTCGAGTCCCGTCCGCTCCGCCAGATCGTCCGACGAACCGGGGTATCCAGCGCGATACCCCGTTCGTTTTTCATACCGACCATCATTGCTACCTGGCTGCCGGGATCCAATGCTGCAAGCAATCCGTGACAGGGCCCAAGGCTGGATCGCCTGGGCGATCGTCCTTCTTATCTCCGTGCCGTTTGCTCTCTGGGGAATCCAGGAATACCTCGGTATCGGCGGCGAGCCCGTGGTTGCCAAGGTCGGCGGCCGCGATATCTCCCAGCGTGAGCTCG
The DNA here is from genome assembly GCA_963775335.1 of uncultured Gammaproteobacteria bacterium. Lineage (GTDB taxonomy): Bacteria > Pseudomonadota > Gammaproteobacteria > Chromatiales > Chromatiaceae > CAVQCX01. The sequence continues at coordinate 102,594 of CAVZIJ010000002.1, read as the reverse complement.
ACGAGAACTTCCAGCGCTACAAGATGGCGCTGCGGGAGCGCTTGGGAGCCGCCTACAACGCCTCCATGGTGGACGATGCGAAGGTGCGCGAGCAGGTGCTCGACGCGATGATTCGCAGTGACGTCATCCTCCAGGCAGGAATCGGCAAGGGCATGCGCGCGGGGGATAACCTGATTCGCCAGACCATTGCCGGCATGCAGAAATTTCAGTCCGGAGGCCGGTTCGATCGGGAAGCCTATGAGCAGAATCTGCGCCTCCAGGGATTGTCACCCGGTGCATTCGAGCAGCAGGTCCGGTCGGCAATCGTGAGCGAGCAGATCTCGGCCGGTATCCAGGGCTCCTCGTTCCTGACGGCGCGCGATCTGGGTGAGCTGCAGCGGTTGCAGGGCCAGAAGCGCGAGCTCTCCTATCTGGTGTTTCCCGACAAGGATTTTCGTCCGGCTCAGCCCCCGAGCGAGGAGGACATCTCTGCATACTACCGGGCCCACCCGAAGGATTTCACGGCCCCCGAGCAGGTGAAGCTCGCCTACCTGGATCTGGACGCGAAGCAGCTTGCCGTTACGGCCCAGGTCAGCGACGACGAGCTGAAATCCTATTTCGACGAGCACCGCGACGAGTTCGTAACACCGGAGCAGCGGCGGGCCCGCCATATCCTGATTCCCCTGGCCGAGAATGCCAACGCGGAGGCGGTGGCGGCGGCCGAAAAGAAAGCGACTGAAGTCGAGGCTCGGCTCAAGGCCGGTGAGTCTTTCGAGAGCCTCGCCAAAGCGCTGTCCGGTGATCCCGGCTCGGCGGCGCGGGGCGGGGATCTGGGCTGGTTTGAGCGCGGGGTAATGGATCCGGCGTTCGAAAACGCCGTGTTCTCGATGAAGCCGGACCAGGTGAGCGCGCCGATACGCACCCATTTCGGATTGCACATCATCCAGCTCGTCGGCGTGCGCCCGGGCGGGAAGGCGGATCTGGCCGCGGTGCGGGACAAGGTCGAGGCAGCGGTGCGGGCTTCCAAGGGCGAGCATCTGTTCTACGACGACTCGGAGCGCCTCGCCAATGTCAGCTACGAGCATCCGGATAGCCTGGAGCCCGCGGCCAAGGCGCTGGGCCTCAAGATCCAGACAAGCGACTGGATCGGGCGCTCCGGGGGGCCGGGTCCGCTCTCCAACCCGAAGGTCACCGCCGCGGCCTTCAGCGACGACGTGCTGGTTCAGCGCTACAACAGCGAGCCTATCGAGCTCGGGCAGGAGCACGTCCTGGTGCTGAGGGTCGTCGATCATCAGGACGCCCACGTCAAACCGCTCGACGCGGTACGCAGCGAGATTGCCGAGACCCTGGCCCAACAGCGGGGTGCCGAACAGGCGCGCAAAGCCGGCGAGGCCGTGTTGGCGCGTCTGCGAGGCGGGGCCGCGATCGATGCCGAAGCCACCGCTGTCGGCCGTAAGTTGAACCGGCCTGGGCTGGTTGGACGCGATGCCACGGACGTGCCGCCGGCCGTGCTCGCAGACGCCTTCAAGCTCCCCAAACCGGCGGCGGGGAAGACGAGCTATGGCGAAGCTTCGTTGAGTGGGGGCGATTTCGCCGTGGTGGCGGTCTCCGGGGTTCAGGACGGAGCCGTGCAGAGCGGTGAGGCTGCGCGGCAGGAGCCGGAGATCTTGGCGGCGGCACGGGCTCGCGCCGATGGGATCTTCCGGAGCTATGTCGACTACGCGAAGAGCCAGACGAAGATTGAGATCACCGCCAAGCCCCGCTAACCCGGGTTGGGCCGAGGGCCCGGCCATCGGTGAAATGCCAATGCGTAGCGCGTGCGGAGCCAGGGACGACTGAGGGCTCGTCGACAGGGACAACCCCTCGCCGCCCCTTCAGGCCATGCCGAGGATGTGATAGCCGGCGTCGACGTACAACACGTCGCCGGTGATGCCGGAGGCAAGATCGGAGCACAGGAATGCGGCTGCGTTGCCGACCTCCTCGATGGAGACATTGTGCCGCAGCGGTGTCTTCTTCTCGACCTCCGCGAGCATCCCCTTGAACCCGCTGATGCCGGACGCTGCCAACGTGCGGATCGGGCCCGCCGACACCGCATTGACCCTGGTCCCTTCGGGACCGAGCGAATCGGCCAGATAGCGTACGTTGGCCTCCAGACTTGCCTTGGCTATCCCCATCACGTTGTAGTTGGGCACGGTGCGTATGGCACCCAGATAGGTCATGGTGACCAGCGCGCCGTTGCGCCCTTGCATCATCTTGCGCCCGCCCTTGGCCAGGGCCGCGAGGCTGTAAGCGCTGATGTCGTGGGCGATGGCGAATCCTTCCCTCGTCACGGCGTCGATGTAACTGCCCTCCAGCTGCTCGCGGGGCGCGAAGGCGACCGAGTGGACGATGGCATCCAGGCCATCCCAGCGCGCCGCCAGGGCGGCGAAGGCGGCGTTGATCTGCTCGTCGCTTCCGACATCCAGCGGCACGGTGATGTCGGACCCGCACTGTGCCGCCATGTCTTCGACCCGCTGCTTGAGCTTGTCGTTCTGGTAGGAGAATGCGAGCTCCGCGCCTTCGCGGTGCATCGCCTGGGCGCAGCCCCAGGCGATCGACCGATTGCTGGCCAGTCCCACGATCAGAACGCGCTTTCCATTCATGAACCCCATAATCGGCTCCCAATTCCGCGAATGAGACCGCAGCTGCGGCCGGCTGGCAGCTAGGCCGAATAAGGTACCGGATTTTGCCGGTCGCGCAAACAATACCGGGGATGCAAACGGGTGTCTTTCCCACTATAGTGCGGCCTCAGCCGTCCGCGAGAAGCAAATACGAAGCTCCGATGGACAGAAGAGTCACCGTCAAGGATACCTTTCTGTTTCTGGGTCTCGCGGCCGTGCTCGTCACGCTGCTGCTGGCGATGTATATGGTCGATCGGCAGTGGCTGAAGCTCTCCGACATCGAGGGCCGCATGCGCGAGCAGGCGGTGGATCTGCGCGGCCTTCGTGAGGGTCTGAAAACGATCGAGCGCCGCCTGGACCAGGGTATCAAGGTCGGAACGGGGTCGGTCGCCGACCAGGAGGAGGTCCCCCCGGCGTTTCGACGGGCTGCGGAGGTGGCTCGCAAGCCCGACTATGCGGCCGGAGACTGGCTGGTGCAGGCCTTCGGCAACGGGCTGAAGACCATCACGCCTCTGGTCTCCACCGACGCCTACGCGGCAGATGTGCAGTCCTATGTGTTGGAGTCGCTGCTGACGCGCAACCCCGAGACCCTGCAATGGGAGGGACTGCTCGCCCGGGACTGGGATATCTCGAAAGACGGGTTGGTCATTCGCTTTCGGCTCCGGTCCGGTTTGACCTTCTCCGACGGCGAGCCGTTGACTGCAGAGGATGTCGCCTTCACCTTCCGCTTCATCATGGATGAGCGCATCGCTGCGCCCCGCGAGCGCGCCTACTATGACAAGATCCAGAGCGTTAAGGCACTGAGTCCCCTGGAAGTGGAGTTCCGTTTCAAGGAGCCCTATTTCAACAGCCTGGCGCTGGCCGGTGGCATGGCGGTCTTGGCCGAGCATTTCTACGGCCCCTATCTGCAGAAGCCCGAGGGCTTCAATCAGTCCAAAGGGCTGCTGCTCGGCTCGGGGCCCTACCGGCTCAAGGACCCGAAGGGCTGGACACCGGATCAGGGTCTGGTCGAGCTGGAGCGCAACCCCCGCTACTGGGGGCCGGTGCAGCCACCGTTCGACCGGGTGATGTGGAAGGTCATCGCCAACGACACCGCCCGACTGACCACCTTCCGCAATGGGGACATCGATGTCTACGGGGCGCGGCCGATCGAGTACCGGGATCTGGTCGCCGACCCGGGGCTGAAGGCGCGCGCCCAGCATTTTGAGTATATGAGCCCCACCGCAGGTTATACGTATGTCGGCTGGAATCAGCGGCGCAACGGCAAGCCGACCCGGTTCGCCGACCCGCGGGTGCGCGAGGCGATGACCCTTCTGACCGACCGCAAGCGCATCGTCGACCAGATCATGCTGGGCTATGCGCAGGTGGCGGTCAGCCCGTTCAGTCCGCGAAGCCCCCAGCACGATCCCTCGCTCGAGCCGAGACCGGCCGATCCGGCCCGGGCCAAGGCCCTGCTGGCCGCGGCCGGCTACAAGGACCGCAATGGCGACGGGGTGCTCGATGGGCCGGACGGAAAGCCATTCCGTTTCGACCTGGTGTACTTTCAGGATAACGACGACACCAAGCGCATGGTGCTGTTCCTGAAGGACCTCTATGCCGCAGCGGGGATCCTGATGGAGCCCAAGCCTACGGAGTGGTCGGTGATGCTCGATCTGATCGACCGCAAGGACTTCGATGCCATTACGCTGGGTTGGACGAGCGGCGTGGAGATCGACATCTTTCAAATGTTCCACAGCAGCCAGACACTGAAGGGTGGCGACAATTTCGTCAATTATCGCAATCCCAAGCTCGACGCCCTGATCGACAAGGCCCGCGCGACTGTCGACGAGGGAACGCGCATGCCGCTGTGGAGGGCCTGCGAGCGGGTCCTGTATGACGACCAGCCCTACACCTTCCTGATGCGCCGCAAGTCTCTGGTGTTCGTGGACAAGCGTATCCACAACCTGCAGATCAACCGGCTGGGGCTGAACCTCGGCTCGGTTCCGGTCGAGATCTACGTGCCCGGTCCGCTGCAAAAGTACGCCCACTGAGGCGTGTTTCCGGTTCGATGTACACCTACATCATCCGGCGCCTGCTGCTGATGATCCCGACACTGCTCGGGATCACGCTGGTGGTGTTCTCCGTCATGGCCTTGTCCCCCGGAGGGATCGGCGCCCAGAGCCTGGTGGAGGGCATGAACCTGGAGCCCCAGGCTAAGAAGGCCCTGGAGGACTACTACAACCGAATATACGGCCTGAATCAGCCCGCGCCGGTCCAATATCTGCGGTGGCTCAACAATGTCTCGCCCATCGGCTTCACGTTCGACGCAAAGAATCATATCGAAGGCTTTTCATTGACCAAGGGCTCCGATCTGGGGCGCAGCTTCCGCTACGGTCGCCCGGTGCTCGATCTGATCGGCGAGCGTGTGCCGATCACACTGCTGCTCAACATCCTCTCGTTGCCGCTGATCTATGTAGTCGCCGTGGCCGTCGGGGTGCGGGCGGCGGTCGAGCGGGGAAGGCCGTTCGATGTAGGCTCGACGGTGCTGATGCTCGCTCTGTGGTCGGTGCCTACGATGCTGGCGGGTGTGCTGATGATCGGCTTCTTTGCGAGCGACCAGTACTGGCACTGGTTTCCGACCGCGGGGCTGAGCCAACAGGAGGCCCTGGAGATGCCGTTCCTGCCGCACTGGGGCTCGCTACGCGATCTGGCGGTATTTGCCGCATGCATGCTGGGTGTAACCGGGCTGGCCGTCTGGGTCGCCGCCCGGAGGTCGCGCAATCTTCGCGTGGCCGTACTGGCAGTTGCCGGGCTAGGGCTCGGCCTGTGGATGGCGGCCGCCTTGCCCCAAGGTGGGCTGGCGCTGGAGCTGTTGCTGGCGCTCTCGCTCGCGGCGTTGCTCGGCTCCCTCGGGGTGACTTCATACGCGGGGCTGCGCATCGGCCTGATCGGTACCCTTGGGGTCGTCCTAGGCGCTGTCTTGGGCGTGCGGCTGGGCCACGGTGGATTGGTGCGCGGGTTTCTGCTCGATCGCCTCTGGCACTTGGTCCTGCCAGTGCTCTGCCTCACCTATGGTGGGTTCGCGTTCTTGTCGAAGCTCACACGGGCGGCCGTGCTCGACAATCTGCTCGCCGACTATGCCCGCACCGCTCGGGCCAAAGGCTTGGCGGAGCGCGAGGTACTCTGGCGCCACGTATTCAGGAACAGCTTGCTCCCACTGATCACGGTCTCGGCGAGCCTGCTGCCCAGTCTGCTGGCGGGCGCGGTGATCGTCGAGTCGATCTTCTCCATCGAGGGAATGGGCAAGCTCGCGGTCGAGGCGGTGCAGACGCGGGACCGCGAGCTGGTGCTCTCGATCACTTTGATCAGTGGGCTGCTCACCCTGGTGAGCTACCTGCTCGCCGATCTGTGCTACGCGATCGCCGATCCGCGGGTGAGCTATGACTGACGCGACGGCAGCCGCCGTGCCGCCCCCTGCGCCCCGGAGAAGGAGCAGCTACGCCGCCCGGGTCGCCCAGGAGGTGCTCAGCCGCTGGGGGGCGCGCGTCGGGCTTGCATGGATCGGCTTGCTCGTCTTGGTCGCAGTTCTCGCCCCCTTTCTGGCCAACAGCCATCCGTTGCTGGTTAGCGAGCACGGGCGGATATCCAGCCCCTTGCTGCATCATTTGACGGGCGCGGATACGACTCTCCTCGCCCTACTCGGCGCCGCCCTGGCGCTCGCGCTGCTGCGGGTGCGTCTGCGCGTCTGGCTCGCGGTATTGTCCGCGACCCTGGTCCTCGCAGGAGGGCTGAGCGCTTGGCTGGTCCACCCGCCGGCGCTCACCGTGTACGCGCAGTATCGCCAAGCGGAGGCCGCCGGCCGCTATGACTGGGTGATCAACGCCCCGGTGCCCTTCTCGCCGAAGGATTATCTGCGCGACTATGGCGATACAGGGCTCGAGCCGCCGCTCTCCGGCAGGGGGGGCACGCACTGGCTGGGAACCGAGGAGAACGGCGCCGATGTGCTCTCGCGCATGATCCACGCATCGCGCATCGCGCTCGGTATCGGCTTCATTGCCACCGGCATCGCCATGGTGATCGGCATCCTGGTCGGCGGGCTCATGGGTTACTTTTCCGGGGTGGCCGACATCCTGGGCATGCGTCTTGTGGAGATCTTCGAGGCGGTCCCGACGCTGTTCCTGTTGCTGACCTTCGTCGCCTTCTTCGGGCGCAGCCTCTATCTCCTGATGGTGATCATTGGTGTGACGAGCTGGTCCGGCTACGCCCGCTATGTGCGCGCGGAGTTCCTGCGCCTGCGCGAGCAGGACTTCGTCCAGGCGGCGTTGGCCGCCGGTCTGCCGCTGCCCTCGATCCTGTTCCGCCACATGCTGCCTAACGGCGTGGCGCCGATCCTGGTGGCCGCGAGCTTCGGTGTGGCGTCGGCCATCCTCGCCGAGGCCACCCTGAGCTTCCTCGGCCTGGGTTTGGTGGACGATCCCTCCTGGGGCCAGATGCTGAACCAGGCGGTTCGCTCGTCCACCTTCAACTGGTGGATGGCCGCCTACCCGGGCGGGGCGATCTTCGTCACGGTGTTCGCGTACAACCTGATCGGGGAGGCCCTACGCGACGCCATCGACCCCTATCTGAAGCGCTCGTCCCGATGAGCGCTATTGCCGTAGATATTGCCGGAGCGGGGGCGCAAGCGCAGATGCTGCTCCGGGTCGAGGACCTGCGAGCCTATTTCGAGGCCGGCGGCGAGCAGGTACGGGCGGTCGACGGAGTGAGCTTTCAGATACGGCGGGGGGAGACGTTCTGTCTGGTGGGAGAGTCGGGCAGCGGCAAGTCGGTGACGGCCCTGTCGCTCATCCGACTGCTGCCGGCGCACGCCAGTGCCCACCCGACGGGCCGCATCCTATTTGACTGGCGCCACGATAACGCGACGCGGGAAACGGTCGACCTGCTCGGGCTTCCGGAGGACGCTATGCGCCAGGTCCGTGGAGCACGCATCGCCATGATCTTCCAGGAGCCCATGACCTCGCTCAATCCGGTATTCACGGTCGGCGAGCAGATCATGGAGGCCCTGCAGCTGCACTTCCCGGGCCTCGGCGATGCGGAGGCCCGGGATCGGACCCTCAAGGCCCTCGAGCAGGTACGGATCCCGACCCCGGCAGAGCGCATCGATGAGTATCCGCACCGGCTGTCCGGCGGTCAGCGCCAGCGCGTGATGATTGCGATGGCCATGGCATGCGAGCCGGATCTGCTGATCGCCGATGAGCCCACCACGGCGCTCGACGTCACCGTTCAGGCCGAGATTCTGCGTCTGATGAAGGATCTGCAGGCTCGGCGTGGCACAAGCATCCTCTTCATTACCCATGACTTCGGTGTGGTGTCTCAGATGGCGGACCGTCTGGCGGTCATGCGACGCGGTGTGATCGTCGAGTCGGGTCCGCTGCGCGAGGTGCTGCACGATCCCCAGCACCCCTATACCCGCCAGCTGCTGGCCGCTCTGCCGGAGAATCTGCGCCGGAGCCGAATCGAGGCGGCTTCCGAAGGATCGCTCCCGCAGTCGGTGGCCGGGTCGCCGCTGATCGAGATCAAAGGACTGCAGGTGCATTTTCCGGTGCGCAAGGGCTTGCTGCGCCGCGAGGTCGACCGGGTCCGCGCGGTGGACGGGGTGGATCTCAGCATCCCTCGCGGGCAGATCTTGGCGCTGGTGGGCGAGTCTGGCTGCGGCAAGACCACCCTGGGGCGCGCGATCCTGCGCCTGCTGGACCCGACGGGCGGTAGCGTCTGGTTCGACGATACCGAGCTCACCGCGCTTCGGCCGCACGCCATGCGGCGGTTCCGTCGACACTTGCAGATCGTGTTTCAGGATCCGATGTCTTCGCTCAATCCGCGACTCACGGTCGCGGCTGCTCTGACGGAGCCCATGGCGGTCCACCACATCGGGGCGAATCAAGATGAACGTTTGGCGCTGGCCGCCAGGGTGCTCCAGCAGGTCCAGCTGGAGGCCGACCATCTGTGGCGGTATCCGCACGAGTTTTCGGGCGGGCAGCGTCAGCGCATCTGTATCGCCCGGGCCCTGGTGCTCGATCCGGAGTTCATCGTCTGCGACGAGATCACCAGCGCGTTGGATGTGTCGGTCCAGGCCGAGATTCTCGGGCTGCTCCTGGGCCTGCAGCGCGACCGCGACCTGACGGTCCTGTTCATCACTCACAATATCGGCGTGGTGGAGTACGTCAGCAACCAGATGGCGGTCATGCACGACGGATGCATCGTCGAGCAGGGTCCCACAGCGCGCGTCTCCGCACAGCCCCAGCACCCTTACACCCAAAAGCTTTTGGCGGCGGTTCCCCGGGTCACCCTGTAAGGCGAAGGCAGGCGGGTCAAGCGAGGGGCAACCGCCTGCCGCGCGGCTCCAGGCCCGCGGGCAGCGCCTGGCGGGGCGCGCAGGCTCAGAGCGTGTTCTGTTCGGAGACCTCGAGGTACACCCTGAGCTTCTGGCCGGGCTGCAGCCTGGTACCGGTGAGCTTGTTCCAACGCCGCAGATCCTGCACGGAGACCTTGAAGTGGCGCGAGATCGTGTACAGGGAGTCGCCGCTGCGCACCCGGTAGTGCAGCGACGGACGCTCCGTGGCCTCCTGGGCGTCTGCGACCAGCATCAGCTTCTGCCCAGGGTGCAGCGTTCCCTTTGAGGACAGGCCGTTCCACCGGGTGAGGTCGCGGACGCTCACGCCGTTACTGTCGGCAATCCGCGAGAGTGTGTCTCCGCTCCGCACGACGTAGCTCGTCTGCTTGGAGGGCTTAGGGCCGGATTGCGCAGCGGCGATGGCCAGCTCCTGGTGCGTCTCCCGGTAAGCAACGTCCACCGCCGTGGCCACCGGGACCAGCAGCTGGTGGCCCGGCCGCACATGGGTGCTCTTGATGTTGTTCGCATCGCGCAGCACGCTCACCGTGGTTCGGTAGCGGCTCGCAATCTCGCGCAGGCTGTCTCCCCGCCGGACCCGGTAGCGGTCCCATTTGACGCGCTTGTCCGGATCGAGATCCGCCAGCGCGCGCTCGAACTGGTCGCGCTGTTCCACGGGAATCAGCAGCTTGTAGGGGCCAGCGGGATCGGTCGCCCAACGGTTGCATCCCGGATTGAGCAAGTGCATCTTGTCGAGCGACAGGCCGGCCAGCTTGGCGGCGAGACCCAGGTCGATTGGCCCGCCGACATCGACCTGCGCGAAGTATGGCTTGTCCGGTATTGGTTTGAGGTCCAGGCCGGCCGCCTCGGGATTCTGAAACAGCTTGGCGACCCCGAACAGCTTGGGTACGTAGCTCTCGGTCTCCGGCGGCAGGTCGAGGGACCAGAAATCCGTGGGGCGGCCTTCGCGCTCGTTCTTCTCGATGGCCTTGGTAACGTTGGCAGCTCCGGCGTTGTAGGCTGCGAGGGTCAAGGCCCAGTCGCCCCCGAACTGGGCGTTTAACTGCGAGAGATAATCGAGCGCTGCCCGCGTAGCCGCGACGACATCCCGCCGGCCGTCGTACCACCAAGTCTGTTTGAGGCCGAAGTCGCGGCCGGTGGACGGAATGAACTGCCAGATCCCCGCGGCCTGCCCGGGCGAGTAGGCGAACGGCTGGAACGCGCTCTCCACCACCGGCAGGAGGGCGAGCTCGGTCGGGAGATTGCGTTTATCCACCTCATTCAGAATGAAGTGCAGGTACGGCCGGGCTCGCTCCTGAACGCGCTCGATGAAATCCGGGCGGGACGCGTACCACTGCATCTCGCGCTCCACTCTGGGATCGTCGGGGATTGTCAGCGCGAATCCGCCACGCAGGTGGTCCCAGACATCCGGCTCACCGCTCTTGTTGCTCGGGGGCCCCCCTGGCTGAAGCGAGCCCGAGGCCGAACAGAGCTCATCGCTGGATGCGGTGCCCAGGACCGGCTTTGTCGTCGGGAAGGGCTTGGGGGCGGGGTGGTGGAACGGCTCCTCGTTGACCGGGTCGGAAGCGGTTTGCGCGGTCCCCTTCGTCATGCTGCTGCAGCCCGGCAACACGAGGGTGAGCAGAAAGGTGACCCCGAGCGCTGCACCCGTTGTGCAGATGCCGTGGCCCGCACGCTCTGACGAGCTCAGGCCGCTGTTGGAGTCAGCGCCATCCCGCATGGGTCAGTGGTTCGATCGTGGAGCAGCCGTAAAAGTTTTGTTAGTGTTTGCGGCGACTATACGCAAACCAGGATCGGTTTTCCAGGGCTGAATGCGGTATCGCGACACGGTATGCTCTAATTATGTAGATCTTCTTGCAGCCTGGAGAAAATGTAATGGTGCTGCAGGGTCATCTCAGTCGCGCCACAGGGTCGGTTCCTGCGGCGGAGATCCGGGCCTGGTTTCGGGACACGCCGGGGCGTGAGCTGCTTGCACAGGAGCATGCGCTGCTCGAGCAGCAGCTGCCGGACCTGTTCGGATACTATCTGGTACAACTGGGATTCATCGGCGACGTGCCGGAAGCCGTGCTGGCAACGCGAATACGCCAGCGCGTGGTCGTCGCGTCCGACGGGCCGATCGCGGGTGATGTGGTCCCGGTGGCAGCCCTCTTTACGCAGCTTCCGATCTGCACCGACAGCGTGGACGCGGCGCTGCTCGTGCACACGCTGGATTTTTCCGGGAACCCCCACGGGGTGCTGCGGGAAGTCGAGCGGATCCTGATCCCGGAAGGTCGGGTGATCGTGATCGGTTTCAATCCGCTCAGTCTTTGGGGGTTGCGGCGGTTCTGGCCCGGGAGGAGCAAAGGTGTTCCCTGGAATGCCCGTTTCATCGCGGTGCGCCGGATGCACGACTGGCTGCGCCTGTTCGGCTTCGACATTGAGCTGACTCATCGCCTGATGTTCCGTCCGCCGTTTCGCCGGGAGGGATTGATGCGCAAGCTGACCTTCGTGGAAGGACTCGGAGCCCGGTTTTTCCAGCCGCTTGCGGGGGTTTATGTGATTCGCGCGGTAAAGCGCGTGGTGCGGCTCACGCCGATTGAGCCGTCCTGGCGGTCGGGTCGGAGGCTGCTCAGCGGGCGTGCGGTCGAGCCGACGACCAGGGCCGGGGCCGTTGACTGAGGTGGTGGAGATCTTCACCGACGGCGCTTGCCGCGGTAATCCGGGGCCCGGTGGATGGGGCGTGGTGCTGCGTTACAGGGACTCGGAGAAACACTTGTACGGCGGAGAGCCCCTGACGACCAACAACCGCATGGAGCTCACGGCCGTGATCCGGGCGCTTGGGGTTTTGAAGCGACGCTGTCGCGTGCGGGTGACGACCGACTCGCAGTATGTGAAGAACGGAATCACGCAGTGGATCGCGCACTGGAAGCGAAGAGGCTGGCGGACTGCGGGCGGCACCCCGGTGAAGAACGTGGATCTCTGGAAAGAGCTCGACGCTCTGGCGGGCAAACATGACATCGAGTGGGCCTGGGTGCGCGGACACAGTGGGCACCCGGAGAACGAGCTGGCCGATCGGCTGGCGAACCGCGGGGTCGAAGAGCTTCCGAGGCGCTGACCGCTGGCTCTATACTTCGCGTCTACCGTCTACCGTCTACCGTCTACCGTCCATGCGCCAGATCGTTCTTGACACCGAGACGACGGGGCTCGAGCCCGAAGAGGGCCACCGCATCATTGAGATCGGGTGCGTCGAGCTTGTGGATCGCCGCCTGACCGGCAATAACTTCCATCAGTATCTGAATCCGGATCGCAAGATCGACGACGGCGCTGTTCAGGTACACGGCTTGACCAGCGAGTTTCTGGCCGACAAGCCCCGTTTCGGGGATGTGGTCGCCGATTTGCTCGAATATCTGCACGGTGCGGAGTTGATCATTCATAATGCGCCGTTCGACGTCGGCTTTCTCAACCACGAGCTGGGCAGTCTGGGCAAGGCCGCGGGCCAGCTCGATCAGCATTGCAGCATCGTCGACACGCTTGCGATGGCGCGCAAGCTTCATCCAGGGCAGCGCAACAGCCTGGACGCCCTATGCAAACGCTACGGTGTGGACAATTCCCACCGCGACCTCCATGGTGCCCTGCTCGATGCGGAGATCCTCGCCGACGTTTATCTGGCTATGACGGGTGGGCAGGCTGATCTGAGCCTGGACGGGACGGCGGAAGGGCCGTTCCAGCGGCAGACAGAAAGCGGCATACGCAGGCTGGGCGCCAGTCGACCAGCTCTGCGCATCGTCCTGGCGAATGAGGACGAAGCTCAGGCGCACCGAGCCCGCCTGCGCGCCATCGACGAGGCGAGCGGCGGGCGTTGTCTTTGGCTCAAACTCTGACCTGGGCGCGCCGCTCCGGGCGTTAGCCCGCATTTCTCGCTCGCGTCCGTCACGAGGCGCCCGAGGTGCGCGTGGACGCGAGGCGCGCGACAGATCGGGCGCCGCAGCAGGAGGTCGGTGAGAAATGCGGGTTAGGTCCTCAGCCGAGCTGGATCCGGTGCTGCGCCGGTAGTGGCAAACGCCCTTGAAGCTTCCAGCTCCCATCCGGTGGCGTGAGCTGGACGTGCCAACGGACGTTCGCCGGGGCGCCGTGGTGCAGCGCAAAGATCCCTGCGCCCACCGACGGGAGACGAATGGTCTCGTCCTCGCCGGCACGGGTGGGATGAACCAGTGCGAGGTCGATATAGGGTAGGCGCTCGACCTCCTTGCCCGTGAGCACCACGCGGAACTCATTGGCGCTGGGATCGAACTGCACATCACCTTTGATCCCCAGGTCCCGGGCCTTATGCTCGCGGTCCAGGTCCTGGTTGATCGCCAAGCCTTCCTTGTAGTAGTCGTCCACGACCAGGGGATCGGCAGTGGTAGCTGCCAGGATGTAGGTGATGATGCCGCCGACGACGGCCATCGCCGGCAGGGATATGAGTGCCCAGGGCCAGAATTGGCGATACCAGGGCTCGACGTTTCTCTCGGCGGGCGGTAGCTCATGGGGTCTTTATCTCGGGGCAGGGCCGAGGAACCGTCCTGTTTGCTCCAGGCGCAGCCCAGGGGTGGTTAGGGATTCGATCAGAAAGTTGATCTTGGAGCTCGCAGTCTTCAGGTTGACAGGATCGACGCGCACGCGCACTGGCAGAGCCATCACGGCGCCTCCCTCGACGGTAATCTTGCCTTCACGGTTGATCAGCTCCGCTCCCTTGATCCCCGACACCGACAGTTTGTAGGTCTGCGAGCGCTCTGTCATGTTGATGATCTTCAACGTGTAGACGTTCTCCGTGTAGCCTTCCGGCGTTTCCAGGTACAAGGCGTTACGATCCCGGATGATGTCCATCTGCAGGGGCACTCGGACGGCCAGGGCAGTGATGAGGGCGCCGAACAGGATGGCCAATAGTCCGGCATAGATGACCACTCGCGGGCGGAGCAGGTGGGTCTTGCCGCCTTCGAGGGCGTTTTCCGTCGTATAGCGGATCAGCCCTTTCGGGTAGCCCATCTTGTCCATCACGTCGTCGCAGGCGTCGATGCAGGCAGCGCATCCGATGCATTGGTATTGCAGGCCGTCCCGGATATCGATTCCGGTCGGGCAGACCTGGACACAGATCTGACAGTTGATGCAGTCGCCGAGGTTCTGTGCGCGGTAATCGGTGCCTTTCTTGCGGGATCCGCGGGGCTCGCCGCGCTTCTCGTCATAGGCGATCAGCAGGGTGTCCCGGTCGAACATGGCGCTCTGGAAGCGTGCATAGGGACACATATAGATGCAGACCTGCTCGCGCATGAATCCAGCGTTACCCCAGGTGGCGAATCCGTAGAAGAGGATCCAGAAGGTCTCCCAGGGACTCAGATCGAGCGAAAGGAGCCCCGCGGAAAGGGTCTTGATGGGGGTAAACCAGCCGACGAAACTGAATCCGGTCCAAAGAGCAAACAAGATCCAAGCCGCGTGCTTGGCGCCCTTCAACGCAAGCTTGCGGCCGGATATCGTCGCTTTGTCGAGCTTGATCTGGTCTTTACGGTCGCCTTCGATCTTGCGCTCGATCCACATGAAAATCTCGGTCCAAACGGTCTGGGGGCAGGCGTATCCACACCAGAGGCGCCCCGCCAACGCAGTGAAGAAAAACAGCGAGAGGGCCGCGATGATGAGCAGCAGCGACAGATAGATGAAGTCCTGCGGCCAGAACGTGAGCCCGAAGATGTAGAACTTACGCGCGGGGAGGTCGAACACCACTGCCTGACGACCGTTCCAGTTGACCCAGGGCAGGCCGTAGAAGATGCCGAGAAGCGCCACCATCGCGAGGTTGCGCAGGAGCGCGAAGATTCCGTGCACCTCCCGGGGATAGATCTTCTCGCGCTTGCGGTAGAGAGCGGCCTCGACTTCGTCTTGTACCGCTTTCTCGGGCAGCCTGTTGGCGTTCTCGGCGGACATGGCGTGGATCGCTTGGCAGTGGATGCTAGGAGCTGCGCACTATGCGTGGGCGGCCGCGCAGGCGCATTGATAAAGCTCAATGAGCCTGTCGGGCATTGCGCCCAGAGTCAGGTTCCCGGGTCCTGGGGCTTGGCCTGGCCGCCGCAGGGCCGGCGGAAGTAGCAGGTCAGAGCGCTGGAGACCGAGGTCAGGATCCAGAACAGAAAGAAGCCGATGGAGTACCCGCCGAGCCGGCTGATGTCTACACCCCAATTGTATAGCGCGAGGCCCTTAGGGTCGAAAGCGGTGAAGAACAGGACGGTCGCCGCACCGGCAGTGAGGAACGAGGGCCAGAGCACCGATACGATGCGTTGCACCGTCGGCAGCTGAACATCGGGATCGCGGGTGGCTTTCTGCGTTGGCATGCGGGATTCCTGTGAAAAAAAGCGCCCGGTTAGTCTAACACCGGGCGCATGGGCTTTTCAGCAGGGCTGGATCAGTTCGACAGACTGTACACGTAAGCCGCCAACAGGTGGACCTTGTCGGAGCTCAGCCGGTCCTTGTGTGCGGGCATCACGCCGCCACGACCGTCCGAGATCGTCTTCTCGATGACCCCTAAGCTGCCCCCATAGAGCCATACAGAGTCGGTCAGGTTGGGGGCTCCGAGCAGCTGGTTGCCTTTGCCGTCTGCGCCATGGCAGGCACTGCAGTTGGTCATGAAGATGGCCTTACCCTCAGCGGCCTTGGCGGCGTCCGCTGGACGCCCGCTCAGGCTGAGCACGTAGTTGGCGACCTTGTCCACGCCATCCTCGTGGAGTATCGGCCCCCAGGCGGGCATCCGGGTCAGCATACCCTGACTCCCCCGCCCGTCGGTGATCGACGCAGTGATCTGCTCCGGCGTACCGCCCCAGAGCCAGTCCTTGTCCGATAGGTTCGGGAAGCCCGCGGACCCGCGAGCGTCCGACCCGTGGCAGGCGACGCAATAGGTCAGGAAGAGGCGCTGGCCCATCCCCACGGCCTCGCTGTTCTTGGCCAGCTGCGGAATGGGCACGTCCCGATACTGGGCGTAGATCGGTCCGTATTTTGCCTCGGCCGCCTTCATCTCCTGCTCGTACTGCCCCTCCTTGGTCCACCCGAGCACGCCGGTCCAAAGACCGGGGTACAGCACGTAGTAGACGATGCCGAAGATCAGCGTCCCGTAGAACATCCACAACCACCAGCGGGGCAGCGGATTGTTGTACTCCTGCAGGGTGCCGTCCCAGGTATGGCCCGTGACGTCTCCGCTGGCGGCTTCGCCCGCCCGCCGGCGCATGGTCCACCAGATCAGCCAGAAGCAGGCGAGGATGTTGCCCACACTCAGCACGATCACCCACCCCTGCCAGAATGCACTCATGTCACTCATGATCTTTTTCCTTCTTCATGGTTGCCTCATCCAGACTTTCGTCCGCAAAAGGCAAATTGGCCGCTTCGTCGAAGGATTTCTTACGCTTCTTCCCGTAAGCCCAGACCACGATGCCGATGAACAGAACCATCAGCAATATGGTGTGCCAGGATCTGAAGTCGTTGATGTCCATCGATCGGTCACTTGAGGTCCGTACCCAGACCCTGCAGGTAGGCCACCAGGGCCTCTGCCTCGGTCTTGCCCTGGACTGCCGCCTTGGCGCCGTCCATATCCTGTTGCGTATACAGCTCGCACTTCGGACAGGTAGCGCCCACGGCGATGTTCAGCGCCCTCATCTTGGCGGCCGTATCGTCCCCGGTGAGCTTGTTCTGGAACAGCCACGGGAAGGCCGGCATATTGGATTCGGGCACTACATCGCGCGGGTCGTTCAGGTGGGCGAAATGCCAGGCATTGCTGTATTTCTCGCCCACCCGGGCTAGGTCAGGGCCAGTACGCTTAGAGCCCCACTGGAAGGGATGGTCGTACACCGACTCGCCCGCGACCGAATAGTGACCGTAGCGCTCGGTCTCGGCCCGGAAGGGTCGGATCATCTGGGAGTGGCAGAGGTAGCATCCTTCTCGGATATAGATGTCCCGGCCCTCGAGGCGCAGCGCGTCATACTTGTGCACTCCCTCGGTCGGGGTCGTGGTCTCGGTCAGAAAGAACAACGGGACGATCTCGACCAGGCCGCCGACGCTCACCACGAGCACGATGAACAGCGCCATCAAGCCTACGTTCTTTTCTACGACTTCATGAGACATGGCGTGTTTCCCCCTTTCAGTGCGCCGCCGGGGCCGGAATGGCCTCTTCGGCAGCCCGGCTGCCGGAGATCGTCTTCAGCACGTTGTATAGCATCACCAGCATGCCGCCCAGGAAGAGGATGCCCCCGAGCAACCGCACGTCGTAGAACGGATAGGTGCGCTTGACCGACTCGATGAACGAGTAGGTGAGGGTCCCATCCGCATTGACCGCACGCCACATCAGTCCCTGCATGACACCCGCGATCCACATGGCGGCGATATACAGCACCACGCCGATGGTCGAGATCCAGAAATGCAGCTCCACCAAGGCCTTGCTGTACATCTCGGTCTTACCGAACATGCGCGGGATCAGGTAGTACATGGAGCCGATGGTGACCATGGCGACCCAGCCCAGGGCCCCGGAATGCACGTGGCCGATGGTCCAGTCGGTGTAGTGGGACAGGGCATTGACCGTCTTGATCGACATCATCGGCCCCTCGAAGGTCGACATGCCGTAGAACGACAGAGACACGATGAGGAACTTCAGGATCGGATCGGTGCGCAGCTTATGCCAGGCGCCGGACAGGGTCATGATGCCGTTGATCATGCCGCCCCAGGAGGGTGCGAGCAGGATCAGGGAGAACACCATACCGGCGGTGGAGGCCCAGTTCGGCAGCGCGGTGTAGTGCAGGTGGTGCGGGCCGGCCCACATGTAAGTAGAGATCAGGGCCCAGAAATGGACGACCGAGAGGCGGTAGGAGTAGACCGGCCGACCCGCCTGCTTGGGCACGAAGTAGTACATCATGCCGAGGAATCCGGCGGTCAGGAAGAAGCCCACCGCGTTGTGGCCGTACCACCACTGGACCATGGCGTCGATCGCCCCCGGGTAGAAGCTGTAGGACTTCATGGGGATGAAGCTGACCGGGATCTCGGCGCTGTTGACGATATGCAGCAGGGCGATGGTCAGGATGAAGGCGCCGTAGAACCAGTTCGCCACATAGATATGCTTGACCTTGCGGACGGCGATGGTGCCGAAGAACACCGCGGCGTAGGCCACCCAGACTATGGCGATCAGGATGTCGATGGGCCACTCCAGCTCGGCGTACTCCTTGCCGCTCGTATAGCCCAACGGGAGGGTAATAGCGGCCAGAACGATGATCAGGTTCCAGCCCCAGAACGTGAAAGACGCCAGAGGGCCGCCCCAGAGTCGGGCCTGGCAGGTACGCTGGACCACGTAGTAGGAGGTCGCGAACAGCGCCGAGCCTCCGAAGGCGAAGATTACCGCGTTGGTGTGCAACGGGCGAAGCCGCCCATAGGACAGGAACGAGAGCTTGGGCAGGATCTCCGGAAACGCAAGCTGGCTGGCGATGATGACGCCGACCAGCATGCCGACTATGCCCCAGATCACCGTCATGATGGCGAACTGGCGCACAACCTTATAATTATACGTGGTCTGTGACTCCATAGCGTGTCTCCACTTGCTGAATAACCCGGGGAACCGAGGTCCGCTGTGCGCGGATATATAGGATCATTCTCCCGCCGCCCGGGAACCTCGGGGGCTGCTGGATCGTTATTGTTGGAACTGCTGGATTTAGCCGGCCATCCCGGAGTTGCCGGCCGGGTAACTTTACCTGATGTTCGGCACGGCTTTCCACCCTCAAAGCCACCCACCCCGTTGTGCTCGGTGGCTGCTGAGCGCCGATTAAATCAGGTCGCCCTAATATGCTAACTTAGCTGCGCGCAAACATTGATCTGCGTCAATTAGAACCTCGCGTGCCCCGAGAAAAGGGGCGATTCCCGCAACGTTCGGAGCGGGTTTCAGGAATAGCTACGGGAGGAGCCGCCCGGCTGGACCCCCTGGGCGAGGACTCGCAACCGATCCAGGTCCATCAGCTGGATATGCTTGCGGTCGACCCCGAGCAGCTGCTCTTCCTGAAACCGAGTGAACAGTCGGCTGACGGTTTCGACCGCCAGGCCCAGATAGCTGCCGATCTCGTGACGGGACATACTGAGGTAGAAGTCCTTCGGAGAAAACCCCCTCTTCTCGAAACGGCTCGAAAGGCTTAGCAGGAAGGTCGCGAGGCGCTCTTCGGCGCTCTTTTTCCCCAACAGGACGAGCATCTCCGTCTCCTGGCCGATCTCCCGGCTCAGGATTCGGTACATCTGGTGCTGCAAGCTGGGCGCAGAGGCGCTGAGGTCCTCGAGCTGGCCGAACGGCAGCTCGCACACGGCGGATGTCTCCAATACTCTCGCCGAGCACCGATGTTCTTCGGTCTGGATCGCATCGAGGCCGATGATCTCTCCCGGCAGATGGAATCCGAGCACCTGCTCGTCGCCATCCTCGCGGGCTGCGTAGGTCTTGATGGTGCCCGTCTTGACCACGAACAGGCTCGCGAAGCGGTCGCCGGCGCGGAACAAGTGATCGCCACGGTGAAGCGGGCGGTTGCGCTTTACGATACGGTCCAGGCGATCGACATCTTCGCTGGCCAATCCAATGGGCAGGCAGAGCGTGGAGATGCTGCAGTTCCGGCAGGCGACCTTGATGCTCTCAAGGGAGATGACCTTACTCTGATCCACCACGAATGGCCTCTCGACGCTCGGACGAATCTTATTCTGGGCCGATCGTTGACCTGGATCAAGGAAAGGTCCGGACACGGGAGCGAAAAAAAACCAGCCCGTGCCGGCTGGCACGGGCTGGTCTGTCATTGCCCTGGAGCGAGCTTACTTGCTTTCGGTACTGGCAGCCGGAGCCGCCGGAGCCGCCGGAGCCGCCGGAGCGACGACCGGTGCACCGTAGTAGGGGTAGCCGCCCCAGCCGGGATAGCCGCCCCAGCCGGGATAGCCGCCCCAGCCGTAGGGGCCGCCCCAGCCGTAGCCGTAGGGGTAGCCATAGCCGTAGCCGTAGCCACGGCCGTAGCCGCGACCGTAGCCACCGCCGTGGCCGCTGAACGACATGTCGAAGTCGCCAGAGCCCCAGCCGTCGCCCATCCAGTCGTCACCCCAGCCATTGCTCCAGGGGCCGCCGCCCCACCAAGCGTTGGCGGATTGCACGGAGAACGCGGCAGCACCAACGATGGTGGCTGCACCGATGACCTTGGAAAACTTGCGCATGTATCAACTCCTCGTAAATTTTTTCGAATTGACGAGATTCGACGACCAGCGCTTGGGGGTCCTGCGGAAAGCCCCCGAGCGGCCGCCGGCCACGGAACGGGTTCCGAAATGCCTTTCGATTATGGACCAGATCTGGGAAGATTCAAACCCCCGGGTGTGCCCCTAACGGGGGGCGCCGGCGCGTTGTTTGGCCGCAGGCGTTCTGGTACCTTTTACGCCCGTCCTGGACCAATTTCCCTAGCCCCTTAATGACCAAGTTCGTCTTCATCACCGGCGGTGTCGTGTCCTCTTTGGGCAAGGGCATTGCTTCGGCCTCGCTCGGCGCGCTCTTGGAAGCGCGCGGCCTGAAGGTGACCATGGTCAAGCTCGATCCTTATATAAATGTCGATCCCGGGACCATGAGCCCATTTCAGCACGGGGAGGTCTTCGTCACCGACGATGGTGCCGAGACGGACCTGGATCTGGGCCATTACGAACGGTTCATCCGTACCAGAATGGGGCGGAACAACAACTTCACGACCGGGCAGATCTACGAGAACGTCATCCGCAAGGAGCGGCGGGGCGACTACCTCGGGGGGACCGTTCAGGTCATCCCTCACATCACCGATGAGATCAAACGCTGCATTCGCTTGGGGGCGAACGACGCCGATGTGGCGATGATCGAGATCGGAGGCACGGTCGGGGACATCGAATCCCTGCCCTTTCTCGAGGCGATCCGCCAGATGGGGGTCGAGCTGGGGCGCGACCATGTGCTCTTCATGCATCTGACGCTGGTCCCGTACATCCGGGTGTCCGGCGAGATCAAGACCAAGCCCACCCAGCACTCGGTCAAGGAGCTGCGCTCCATCGGAATCCAGCCGGATGTGCTGTTATGCCGGGCCGAGCAGCCCGTTCCGGCCAGCGAGCGGCGCAAGATCGCGCTGTTCACCAATGTGCCGGAGAAGGCCGTTATCTCCGCCACGGACGCCGATCACATCTACCGCATCCCGCTGATGCTCCACGCCCAGGGGCTCGATGACATCGTGGTTCAGCAGCTCGGCCTGGAGGTGCCGCCGGCAGACCTGTCGGGTTGGAAATGGGTTCTCGACGGGCTGGAGCACCCCACAGGCGAGGTGAGCATCGCCATGGTCGGCAAGTACACTGACCTGACCGAGGCCTACAAGTCGTTGTCCGAGGCGTTGGTCCACGCCGGGGTGCACACGCGTAACCGCGTCAACATCGTCTACGTCGACGCTGAGCAGATCGAGTTGGAAGGGACCCGCTCTCTGGAAGGCGTGGACGCGGTCCTGGTGCCGGGCGGATTCGGCGGGCGGGGCGTCGAGGGCAAGATCGCCGCTGCCCGGTTCGCGCGGGAGCGGGCCGTCCCCTATCTCGGCATCTGCCTCGGCATGCAGGTAGCGGTGATCGAGTTCGCACGCAACGCGGCGGGGCTTACCGGCGCCCAGAGCACCGAGTTCGATCCGGACACGCCTTACCCGGTCATCGCCCTCATTACCGAGTGGCTGAGCCCCGACGGTCGTGTCGAGACCCGTAGCGACACCTCCGATCTCGGGGGGACCATGCGGCTTGGGGGGCAGCAATGCCGCCTGGAACCGGGCAGCTTGGCACGCGCGCTCTATGGAAAGCCGGTGATCGTCGAGCGTCATCGGCACCGCTACGAATTCAACAATCAATATCTGGACGCGCTGCGGGACGCGGGGCTGCGGATCTCCGGCTGGTCCATCGACAGCCAGCTGGTGGAGATCGTGGAGCACCCGGGACATCCGTGGTTCGTGGCCTGCCAATTCCACCCGGAATTCACTTCCACGCCTCGTGACGGGCATCCGCTGTTCGCGGGGTTCGTGCGCGCCGCGCTGGAGTATCGCCGAGCCAACGCGCGCGAAGCGGTCAGCGCATGACGCTTTGCGGATTCGAGGTTGGCCCGGACAAGCCGCTGTTTCTGATTGCCGGTACCTGCGTGGTCGAGAGCGAGCAGTCCGCGCTGGACACGGCGGGCCGTCTCAAGGAGATCACCGGCGCTCTCGGCATGCCGTTCATCTATAAATCGTCCTTCGATAAAGCCAATCGCTCTTCAGGGCAGAGCTTCCGCGGGCCCGGCCTCGATGAGGGCCTGCGCATTCTGGGCGAGGTCCGCCGCCAGATCGGCGTGCCCGTCCTGACAGATGTGCACGAGGACACGCCCCTGGCGGAAGTCGCCTCGGTGGTCGATGTGCTGCAGACGCCTGCCTTTCTCTGTAGGCAGACCAATTTCATCCGTGCCGTCGCGAGTCAGGGGCGGCCGGTCAATCTCAAGAAGGGCCAGTTCCTGGCGCCTTGGGATATGCAAAACGTGGTCGAGAAGGCGCGCGCGGTGGGTAACGAGCAGCTGATGGTCTGCGAGCGGGGGGTCTCGTTCGGATACAACAACCTGGTCTCCGACATGCGCTCATTGGCGGTGATGCGCCAGACGGGATGTCCCGTGGTGTTCGACGCCACCCATTCGGTGCAGCTTCCGGGCGGGCAGGGCAGCTGCTCCGGCGGTCAGCGGGAATTCGTCCCGGTGCTCGCTCGGGCGGCCGTCGCGGCCGGGATCTCCGGAGTGTTCATGGAGACCCACCAGGACCCGTCCCGAGCGCTGAGCGATGGGCCGAACTCCTGGCCGCTGGGGCGCATTGGAGAGCTGCTTGCGACCTTGACCGAGATCGATCGCGTGGTGAAAGCCGGAGGTTTTCTGGAGGCCGGGCTCTGATAGGCAGGCCGGGTGTGGGCGAGACCGGGCCTGGACCGCGCCATCCGGGTGTTGCTTCATTTGCACAAGTCCAGGGGAAACGGAAATGTCTGAGATCGTCGATATTCGCGCCCGGGAGATCCTCGACTCCCGCGGTAATCCCACCATCGAGGCCGACGCCATTACGGCCAATGGGGCCATCGGGCGTGCGGCCGTGCCGTCCGGGGCGTCGACCGGATCGCGCGAGGCGCTGGAGCTGCGTGACGGGGACGCTCGCCGGTACGGCGGGAAGGGCGTGCTCAAGGCGGTTAGCCACGTCAACGGCGAGATCCGCGACGCGATGTTGGCTATGGATGCCGCCGATCAGGCGGCGGTCGATGCCCGCCTGATCGAGCTCGACGGCACCGAGAACAAGAGTCGCCTCGGCGCGAACGCTATCCTGGCCGCGTCGCTCGCCACGGCCCATGCCGCGGCCCAAGAACGGGCCATGCCGTTGTACGAATATCTGGGCAATGGCGAGTACCGGATGCCCGTTCCGATGATGAACATCATCAACGGTGGGGCGCACGCGGCCAACAGCGTGGACCTGCAGGAGTTCATGATCCTGCCGGCGGGCGCTCCGTCAGTCCGCGAGGCGGTGCGCTACGGTGCCGAGGTGTTCCACTCGCTGAAGAAGGTGCTGGGGGCCCGGGGACTTGCCACCTCGGTGGGCGACGAAGGCGGATTCGCGCCCGACCTGCTCTCCAACGAGGCGGCAATCGAGGTGATCCTGGAGGCGATTGAGAAGGCGGGATTCAAGGCCGGGAAGGACATCTACCTGGGTATCGACGCCGCGGCCTCCGAATTCTACCGCGACGGCCTCTATGACTTGGCGTCCGAAGGGCGCAAGTTCAGCTCCGCGGAATTCGTCGACTATCTGGCCGACTGGGTCGACCGGTATCCGATCATCAGCATCGAGGACGGCATGGCCGAGGGCGATTGGGAAGGCTGGAAGCTGCTTACCGAGCGCCTCGGCGACCGGCTGCAGCTGGTCGGCGATGACATCTTCGTGACCAACACCCGAATCCTCAAGCAGGGAATAGAACGCGGGGTGGCCAACTCCATCCTGATCAAGCTGAACCAGATCGGGACGGTCACCGAGACCCTGGAAGCGATCCGCATGGCCCACGATGCGGGGTACACGGCCGTGGTCTCCCATCGATCCGGCGAGACCGAGGATACGACCATCGCCGA
Source organism: uncultured Gammaproteobacteria bacterium (assembly GCA_963775335.1). GTDB lineage: Bacteria > Pseudomonadota > Gammaproteobacteria > Chromatiales > Chromatiaceae > CAVQCX01. Next base: position 78,428 of record CAVZIJ010000002.1, on the reverse strand, counting down.
CTTCGTCGTCGCGACCAATTGCGGGCAGATCAAGACCGGCTCGCTCTCGCGCTCCGATCGGGTGGCCAAGTACAACCAGCTGATGCGCATCGAGGATCAGCTCGGCCAGGCGGCGCGCTTTGCGGGGCGCGGTGCGTTCCGGCATCTGGGCGGCTGAGGCCACGCCTGAGGGCCCCCGATGCGGGTGCTGATCGGCATCCTGTTGGTGATGCTCGCGGTGCTGCAGTACCGGCTCTGGGTGGGTGACGGCAGCTTCGCGGAGGTCAGCGCGCTCAGGCGGGAGATCCGGGCGCAGCGCGACGACATCGATCGGATGAAGCGGCGCAATCAGGCCCTTCAGGCCGAAGTCGATGATCTGCGCCGTGGGCTGGATGCGATAGAGGGCAGGGCCCGAAGCGAGCTCGGCATGATCCGGGAAGGGGAGATTTTCTACCAGATTCCCGAATCGCCCCAAAAGGCCCCGCCGTGAGCACGGCCGGGCGGCGCTGTTGGGTGGTGGTGCCCGCCGCCGGAGTCGGTAGGCGCATGGGGGGGGGCATCCCCAAGCAGCACCTGAAGCTGCTCGGACGCACCGTGCTCGAGCACACGCTGGGACGACTGCAGGCGCATCCCGCCGTGCGTCGCATCTACCTGGCGCTCTCCGCGGATGACCCCTGGTGGCCGGACAATGCCTTCTTCGGTCACCCGGCGGTGGTGCCGGTGAGCGGCGGCCCGGAGCGCTACCACTCCGTCCTCAATGCACTCGGAGCCTTGGCAAGCGAGGCCCCGCCGGATGACTGGGTCCTGGTCCATGACGCGGCCCGGCCCTGCGTCAGGGCCGCCGATATCACCCAGCTGATCGATCGGCTTTGGGACCACCCGGTCGGCGGCCTGCTGGGCATGCCCGTGCGCGACACCATGAAGCGTGCAGATGGCCTCGGGCAGGTGCTCGGCACGGTCTCTCGCGAGGGCCTCTGGCACGCCTTCACGCCGCAGATGTTCCGTCTGGGTCCACTGCGTGCGGCCCTCGAATCGGCGATCGCGGCCTCCGACCCGGTCACGGACGAGTCCTCGGCGGTGGAGATGGCCGGAGGGCAGCCCCAGATGGTCGAAGGGGCAGGGGACAACGTCAAGATCACCCGTGCCGAGGATCTGGCACTGGCCGCGTTCTACCTGCAGCACCAGCACGAGAGCGGGGCCTGATGCGCATCGGGCACGGCTACGACGCTCATCGGCTCGCCGACGGCCGCCTGTTGGTCCTCGGCGGTGTGCGCATCGATTATCCGCAGGGGCTGGCGGCGCACTCCGACGGCGACGTGGCGATCCACGCGCTGTGCGACGCCCTGCTGGGCGCCGCGGCCATGGGCGACATCGGTCGCCATTTTCCGGACACCGGCGCCGAATTTGCCGGGATCGACAGCCGCCTATTGCTGCGTCGCGTGGTCGAGCTGCTCGGACAGGCGGGGCTGAGCGTGGGCAACGTGGACCTCACCATCGTCGCCCAAACCCCGAGGCTTGCCCCTTATATTCAGCAGATGCGCGAGCATCTTGCGGCGGACCTATGCGTGGATATAGGGGCGGTCAACGTCAAAGCGACCACGACCGAGGGCATGGGGTTCGCCGGCCGCCGGGAGGGCATCGCCGCCTACGCGGTGGCGCTGCTGGAAGGGTGAGCACGGGTGCCGAGCGGATCGCAGGGTACTCGGTAGCATCTCTGCCCCGGGCGCTCGGCGGCGTGGTCGGCAGCGGGAGCCTGCGCAACGTACCCGAGGATTTTCAGGTCGACGAGATTCTCGGGTTCGCCCTGGCGGGCGAGGGCGAGCACGTCTACCTGTATATCGAGAAGCGCGACACAAATACCGAATGGCTGGCCCGCCAGCTTGCCCGTTTTGCCCGAGTGCCGCCGCGGGATCTGGGTTATGCCGGACTGAAGGACCGCCACGCGCTTACCCGCCAGTGGTTCTCGGTACGACTCGGTCCTGGCCCCGAGCCCGACTGGGGGGCGTTCGAGAACGACGGTATCCACATCCTTCGGACCGTCCGGCATCGTCGCAAGCTGCGCCGCGGCGCCTTGCGCGGCAACCGTTTTCGGCTCTGCGTGCGCGATCTACAGGCCGATCCTTCCGCCCTGGAGACGCGTTTGCAGGTGGTGGCCGAGGCAGGGGTGCCGAATTATTTCGGTGAGCAACGCTTCGGGCACGACAACAGCAATCTCACCTGCGCGGACCAGCTGTTTGCCGGCGGCCCGGACCCCGGCCGACACCGCCGTTCCCTGGCCCTGTCGGCGGCGCGCTCATGGCTGTTCAACGAGGTGCTGGCCCGGCGGGTGCACGGGGGTACCTGGGCTCGGCCAATCCCCGGCGATCTGCTCCAGCCCGACGGCTCCCATGGGGTCTTCCTGGCCGAATCCATCGATGCCGAGATCGAGCGGCGCGCCAAGGCCCTGGAGATCCATCCGACAGGGCCGCTCTGGGGCATCGAGCGCATCCGGCCCCTGGGGCCGGCGGGCGCGATCGAGCAAGCGGTGGCAGAGGCCCATCGATCCTGGATCGACGGGCTGGAGCACTTGCAGGTCGAGGGCGACCGCCGGGCCCTGCGGGTGCCGGTCGAGCCTCTGGACTGGGACCTGTCCCGCCGGGGGTGCCTGGAGCTGAGCTTCGCCCTGTCGGCGGGGGCCTACGCGACGGTCGTGTTGCGCGAGCTGCTTGCCGTGCAGACCCCGGGCGGGTAGACCGCCGCACCGGCTTGCGGGGTCAGAAAGACTCCCCTCGGGTGGGGGGCCGGGCGAGCAGGACATAGGCGGCGCCCGTCCCGCCGTCCCAGCTCGGTGCCGAGCAGACCGCGAGGACCGCAGGGCACTGGGGCAGCCATTGATCCACTTTCTGTTTGAGCACGGGCTGGGAGTCCCCCGTGCGCTTGCCCTTCCCGTGGATGACCCGCAGGCAGCGGAACCCGCGGCTCAGTGCGTGGGCCAGGAAGCGCTGCAGCGCTTGGCGGGCCTCCTCGACACGCAGACCATGCAGGTCCAACGTCGCCTCGGGCGTGATCCGGCCCCGTCTGAGCTCCTGAAACACGCGCCGCTGCAGGCCCGGGCGCAGAAACCACAGCTCGTCGCCGGTCTGAATCTCCCGGTCCGCGAATTCTCCCTCGAAGAGGCTCTGTGCTTCCTGCTCGATCGGAACGGGTTTGCGGGAGCGCCGGAAAGGCTCGGTCCGGTCCTGCTGCAACGGCTCGACGTCACCCACGGCCTCCAGAAAGACCTCGATGTCGTCGGTGGGCGGGGGCTGAGGCTTGGTGTCGGGCATCGCGCAACGGCGCTCGGTGGTTGACTCCAGGATCCGACAAGGACACCTCCCGACCCGACATCAAGGGGTCAGGATGGGCGATGCGGACGATTTCCAGTATAGTCTCTGGGTCAAAAATCCCGAGTGGCCTGCGGTCCGGGCAGCGCTGCCGACGCGACAGCGGCGGCGATTACCGGACGCTGGCGCGGCGCCGGCTTTCATGAAGATTCTCTTGAGCAACGACGACGGGTATCAGGCGCCGGGCCTGGCGGCCCTGGCCGCTGCGCTCTCCGCCGTCGCAGAGGTCACGGTGGTGGCGCCCGAACGGGATCGTAGCGGCGCGAGCAACTCGCTGACGCTCGATCTGCCGATCCGCGCAGAGCGTGCCGGCAACGGGTTCATCTGGGTAACCGGTACACCGACCGATTGCGTCCACATCGCGATCACCGGCCTGCTCGATGAGGAGCCCGCCATGGTGGTGAGCGGGATCAACGCCGGCCCGAATCTTGGCGATGACGTGATCTACTCAGGGACGGTGGCAGCCGCGATGGAGGGACGCTTCCTCGGACTCCCCGCCCTGGCAGTGTCCATCAACTCACACACGCCGACGCATTTTGACAGCGCGGCCCGGGTTGCCCGGGAGCTGGTGGATATGCTCAAGCGCCGTCCGTTGCCGCCCGAGGTCATCCTGAACGTCAACGTCCCGGACGAGCCCTACGAGCGTCTCAAGGGAGTTCGTGCGACCCGGCTCGGGCACCGCCACAAGGCCGAGCCGGCAGTCAAGAGCTGCGATCCGCGTGGTCGCACCATCTTTTGGATCGGTCCCGCGGGACCTGAGCAGGACGCGGGACCGGGCACCGATTTTCACGCGGTGCGTGAGGGCTACGTGTCCGTGACCCCCCTGCACGTCGACTTGACCCGCCACAGCGCGCTGCCGGACCTGACCGGGTGGCTGGAGGCGATGCAGCGATGATGCGCCCTCGCGAGCTCTCCGGCATCGGGATGACGTTGCAGCGAACCCGCGAGCGCATGGTCGACCGGCTGCGCGCGGAAGGCGTCAAGCGGCTCGATGTGCTGGAGGCCATGCGCGGCGTGCCCCGTCACATCTTCGTCGAGGAGGCACTGGCAAGCCGGGCTTACGAGAACACCGCGCTGCCCATCGGCCACGGGCAGACTATTTCCCAGCCCTACATCGTTGCGCGCATGACCGAGGCACTCATCGACGGCGGACCACTGGGTACCGTGCTGGAGGTCGGGACGGGCTCCGGATACCAGACAGCGGTCCTGGCGCGGCTCGTCGATCGGGTGTACAGCGTCGAGCGCATCGAGGCGCTCATTCCGCTGGCGCGACGGCGGTTCCAGGCCCTGGCGCTGCGCAACATCCGGATCAGCCACGGCGACGGGAGAATCGGTCTGCCCCGGTATGCGCCGTTCGATGGCATCCTGGTCGCCGCAGCGCCTGAGGGCATACCACGCGCGCTGGTGGAGCAGCTCAGGCCGGGTGGTCGCATGATCCTGCCGGTCGGGACGCGCGACGAGCAGGCGTTGGTGCGCTTAATGCGGGACGGCGACAGCTATGTAAGCGAGATCCTCGAGCCGGTCAGCTTTGTTCCGCTGCTGGGGGGGCTGGGTTGATCCGGCTCTTCTCACGGCTCTATGGGCGGGTCATGGGCTGGTCGCGTCACCGCCATGCGGTGCGCTACCTGGCCGTCCTGAGCTTTGCCGAGTCGTCGTTCTTCCCGGTCCCGCCGGACGTCATGCTCGCGCCCATGGCTATGGCGGAGCCGCGCCGGGCTTGGCGTCTCGCTTCGTTGACGACGCTGGCGTCGGTGCTCGGCGGCGCCTTTGGCTACCTCATCGGGCTGTTTGCCTTCGATCTGATCGAGCCCTTGATCCGCGAAGTGGGCTACTACCCGAAGTATCTGGACGCCCGGGCCTGGTTCGATCGATGGGGCTTCTGGGCCATCTTCATTGCGGGGTTTTCCCCCATCCCATACAAGGTCTTCACGATTGCCGCTGGGGTCATCTCCATGGCCTTCGTGCCGTTCGTGGCCGCCTCCCTGATCGGCCGCGGGGCACGGTTCTATCTGGTCGCAGCGCTGATGGCCTGGGGCGGCGAGCGCATGGAGGGGCTGCTGCGCAGGTATATCGACGCCCTGGGCTGGCTAACTGTGCTGGTTGCCCTCGTGGTCTTCGTCCTGGTACAGGAGTAGGGGCCGGCCTTCCCCAATCGGGCAGGGAGTGTAGGATGGTGCGATGGATCGACTGCCTGGATTGATCCCCCGCGTTTCGGCGGGGCCGGGGAATAGCGCCGACGGTTGTCAGCGACTGATGCTGATCGGTGCGGTGCTCCTGCTGACGTTGCTCGGGGGCTGCAGCAGCCTGAGCGACGCGCCCGTTGCAGGCCGGGAGGACACGGGCGGGCTTGGGCCCATTACCTCCAGCACCTATCGGGTGAGGTCGGGCGATACCCTCTGGAGCATCGCATGGCGAGCTGGGCTGGACTATCGGCAGGTGTCGGATTGGAATCGGCTGCCACCGCCCTACACAATCTATCCGGGGCAGTGGCTGCGCCTGACCAGCCCCTATTCCCGGATATCGGTGCTGCCCCCCGGGCGCTCGGCGCCTGTGCCGACGCGCTCGGGGCCGTCCCTCAGGCGCGCCCCGGCGGCTCCTTCGCAGCCGGCCTCGGCGGCGCCGCGCACCGCCTCGGCAATGCCTCAGCCCCCCAGGTCGCAGCCCCCGCCCGTATCGGCCGGGTCCGAGTCCGTTTCTCCCGAGTCGCAGGCCGCCTCCGCCGAGGCGCGATCTGGCGACGTTGAAAACCCGCCCGCGGCAGAGGCCGCCGACAGTGTCTCCGAGGAGACCGGATCGCTGAGTTGGCAGTGGCCCACCCAGGGTCGCATAACCCAGGGTTTCGCCGAGGGTGACGCAACGCGCAAAGGTGTGAGGATCGCCGGCGTATTGGGCCAGCCCGTATATGCCGCCGAGAGGGGACGGGTGGTCTATAGCGGAAGTGGACTGATCGGATATGGACAGCTTATCATCATCAAACATAATAATGATTTTTTAAGCGCTTACGGATATAACAGCAAAATCCTGGTCAAGGAAGGGGAGCAGGTCACCAAAGGCGAGCGCATCGCGGAGATGGGACGCAATGGTGGGGGGGCCCCCATGTTGCATTTCGAGATCAGGCAGCACGGCAAGCCCATTGATCCGGAGACCGTTCTGCCCCCTCGATGATCCGCTCCCGATTCATGCCTGCCCGCCGGCGGAGCCGCTCTGCCCAGGTACTTGAAGAGGATGGGTGATGGTGAACAAGAAAGCCGTCGAAGAGCCGGTCGTGCATGAGGAGATGATTGAGGAGCTCGCCGACGAAGAGTTGATCGCCGACGAGGTCCTGAGCGTCCAGCACGAGGCCGTCGAGGACGAGAAGGAGGACGACAATCCCGTCTATGCCGCCGGAGAGATTCCCGACGGTCAGATGGATGCGACTCGTCTCTATCTGAGCGAGATCGGCGTCTCCAAGCTGCTCACTGCCGAGGAAGAGGTGTATTTTGCTCGGCGCGCCCAGCGCGGGGACGTGGCCGCGCGTCAGCGCATGATCGAGAGCAACCTGCGCCTGGTCGTCAAGATCGCCCGAAGGTACATGAACCGAGGGCTGGCGCTGCTCGACCTGATCGAAGAGGGCAACCTCGGTCTGATCCGCGCGGTGGAGAAATTCGACCCTGAGCGGGGCTTTCGCTTCTCCACATACGCCACTTGGTGGATCCGCCAGACCATCGAGCGCGCGATCATGAACCAGACGCGCACCATCCGCCTTCCGATCCATGTAGTCAAGGAGATCAACGTCTATCTGCGCGCGGCGCGCAAGCTCGCCCAGCAGCTCGACCATGAGCCTTCTTCGGAGGAGGTCGCCGGTCTACTGGACAAGCCGATCGACGAAGTCAAGCGCATGCTCGGCCTCAACGAGCGGGTGACCTCCGTCGATACCCCCTATGGCAAGGATGCCGACAAGCCGCTGCTCGACTCCATTCCCGACGAGGAGACCCCGGACCCCACTGATAGCCTCCAGAGTCAGGGCATCAATGCGAACATGGATCACTGGCTCAGCAAGCTCAACGAAAAGCAGCGCGAGGTGGTCGAGCGGCGCTTCGGGCTGCACGGCTACGAGAACTCCACCCTCGAGCAGGTGGCGAACGAGCTGGGCGTCACCCGTGAACGGGTCCGCCAGATCCAGATGGACGCACTGAGGCGCCTGCGCGACATCCTCGAGAAGGAAGGCTTCTCGGTGGATTCCATCTTCAAGTAATGACATGCCCTCCAGTCGGGGCGATATGGAGCCCAAGCAGGATCTGGTGCGTCACTATCGCTGGCTGCGCCAGTACGGGCTGAATGATTCCCATAGCGGCAACGTCTCGATGCGGGAGGCGCAGGGTTTCTGGATCACGCCTACCGGGGCCTGTGCCGATCTGCTGGAGCCGGATGGCCTGCTGTATTGTCCTCTCGCGGGAGACTGTCCGCCGGACGCCTCGCTCGATGCACCCTTGCATCAACGCCTCTATCAGCTCGTCCCCACCGCCGCCGCCCTGCTGCACAGCCACGGCCCCTACACGGTTGCGCTGACCCTGGGCGGAACGGACTTCGTGCCCCCGGATTTCGAAGGGCAATACTACTTCGGGCGGATACCCGTGATATCGATCCCTTACCGCCAGTACGTGGCCGAGGCCCCGCGGCGGGTCGCCAAGGCGTTGGTCGAGGACCCGGTCGTCGTGGTGCGGGGGCATGGGGTCTACGCCAGGGCGGAGAGCCTGAATCTGGCCTATAAGTGGACCTGCTCGGTGGAGCTCTCGGCCAAGACGGCGTTGCTCGCGCACCAGGCGGGAACGCTCTGACCGTCGCCGTGCCGGCCGCCGGCGGTTGTGTTGGCGTCGGCGTCGTACTGGTAGGTGCGGGTATGTCCTTGTGGCCGGGCTAAAGGAAGATAAATCTGCCACCTTTTTTCACACACCACGCGGCACGCACCCTGGCGGCCGTTTGACTGCCGCTTCGAGGATGAAAGGATCAGTGAAGAGAAAACGTGGTCTCTCCCCATTTAACCCTCATTTGACCCCGCTGCGTCGTGCAGCGGGTCTGATCGCCGGGACACTGGCTTTGGCGCTGGGATTGTCCGGATGCCGAGGATATACGATGGATGTGGGGGAGCCCGAAGGGCGGCCGGTCGGATTTGCAGCCTGCATCCCGGGTACGGGCGATGGCTATCTGGGGCTGAGCTTCTGCCAGGACATACTGTCGAGCCTGAGAGCCAAGGGATTTCGCACCGGCAGCTTCAAGTATCCGACGTTGCGGGGCTTAGGCTGCAAAGCGATCTCGGGGAAGGTAAAGACGATCCAGTCGATGGTGGACGCCGCGGCGGGCGGTCTGCCGGTGGTCTTGATCGGTGGCTCGCAGGGTGCCTGGATCGCCGGACAAATGCAGGCTAAAGCGGCGCTACTTTACGGCGATGGCTTGCATGTTACTTCGCCGGTATCTATCTCGCTACCGTGCAACGCCAACGCCAAGCCGCTATGGGTGCGGGCGGTTTCCGGGCGGTCTGATTCGGTCTATGCGCACCCGCTGGAGCCGCAGCTCTCGGCTATTACGGGCGTGAGCTGCAGTCAGTCGCCGTGCGGGACGGACCGGCGCGGGTGGATGATTGTGTCGGATGGCCAGACGCGGAGCGGGAGGGCTGGGCATGCCTTCGCTTCGGATCCGGAGTGGCGACGTACCGGAGAGCCATGGGGATTGCGAGGGAGCGTGGCATGGGTGGTCGAGGCGCTCCGCGGGAGATAGTTTCACGCGACTTTGACAGCGCATCGTCACATCGTCGGGCCGCCCGAGGACGAACAACATGTTGCGAGCTCTGCCCGGAGAGCTACTGAAACGCCTATCCCGGCTCGGCGTCCGGATCGCCCTGTTGCTGGGGATCGTCGCCGGGCTGGCCGGTTGCATGCCGGGCACGAGCACCACATCCACGGCGCCTCTGGACTATTCGGACCCCGGCCAATGGGCCGCCCTGCCATGGACACAAGACGCGGCAGACCAGACTCCCAGCCCCACCCTGAAGGACCGCCAGTCCGAGGCCGTCGCGGATGTCTTTTTCGTCCATCCGACGACCTACCTGTCTCTGTTCGGTTGGAATGCCGCCACGGACGACAAGCGGCTGAACAACCTCACCGCAAAAGGACCGATCCGTCTGCAGGCAAGCGCATTTAACGGCTGTTGCCGGGTGTTCGCACCGCGATATCGGCAGGCCGCCTTGAAGACTTTTGTGCGGCAATCGGCAAAAGGGCGGGCGGCAATGGCGCTCGCCTATTCAGATGTACGCGACGCCTTCGGTTACTATCTGCAGCACTTCAACCAGGGCCGGCCGTTCATCATCGCATCCCACAGCCAGGGCTCGGTCCATGCCAGGAGGCTGCTCGCCGAGGTCGTTGACCCCGATCCGGAGCTGCGGCGCCGGTTGGTGGCGGCGTATCTTGTCGGCTGCCGGGTGGCCTGCGCGGAGTTCAAGCACATCCCGGTATGCGAGCAGGCCGATCAAACCGGCTGCTTCGTCAATTGGCGCAGCTACATCTGGGGTACCGCCGCGAGGGATAAAGGCAGGGGAGGGAGCAGCTGTTGCACCAACCCTTTGACCTGGCACCGCGACGATGCCTACGCTCCGAAAGCGTTGAATCTGGGGGGCACTCCGTACACCTTCGACCGCCTCGACCCCGGAGTCGCCGATGCCCAGTGTGTCGACGGCAGGCTCTGGGTACACGAGCCGGACCGGCATGGGTATGTCGCCCTGGGCCATAGCTTCCACCTGATGGATTACAACCTGTTTTACGAGAACATCCGTGAGAATGCCGAGACCCGGGTGCGCGCATTCCTGAAGGAGGGGCGGCTGGCCCCGCCGCCCGCGCCCCGCTCGCCCACTGATCGCTCGTCGGCGTCTCGCTGAAACGTCGGCCTGTGCGATAGGTCGATCGCTGCTGCTCCCGCCCATCGGCATCTCCAGGGGCCGGGATTGCCGGTGTCCTAGTCCCAGCCGTTCTCATGCATGAAATCGGAGAATGCCTTGTCCTTCAGGCTGACGGCTGGGAGCCATGTTCCCATGAGCCACCGGCTCCACACTGGCTTCCCCGACCAGGGCTTGTTGAGCTTGTACCTGTAGTACAGGATCCGGATTTTCTGGGGAGGCGCGTCGGGAAAGGGGTTGTCTGCGAGCAAGCCTGTGGCGAGGGGGTCATTCTTCAACAGCATCCAGACGAAATGGAGCAACCAAGGCTGGTTCGCGGGATAGGACATGGCGGCAAACCAGATCTGCCAGTCGATGCGAGGCTGATAAGGGGCGATCTGGCGGAGAGGCCTGTCCACGCGCCCCGGTTTGGCGATGAAGCTGTACTCCTTCCATTGGTGCCCGTCGAAGCCCTCGATGACGAGCTCGTTGCGCTCCTGGTTGACGGCTCCGAATGCGCCATAGCTGTTGACGATGTCCCAGCTGTTGTAAGAGGCATTCATCGCCTGATCCGGCGATGCGAGGTTGCGCACGGCCGGGATGCTCAACAACAGGGTGACGCCGAAGAACACCCATGCGAGACCCTCGTGCCACTTGTGCCGCTCGCTGGCGGTCTCGGCGTGTTTTGCCCGCTCTGCCAGCCGCTTCGGAAGAAATCGCTCGAGACACGCGTCATCGAACAGGGAGAAGATGGGAAGGATGGTCAGCCAGTTGAAGAACGAGTAGTTTCCGCTTGCGGTGATAAGGGCCTGTATCGAGAGCGTGAATAGGCCGGCGATGATCCGGAGCGTGCGCGGGCCGAAAAAGAACCATGGCGGAATAAACTGGGCGAACAGGGTAAATGCACCGCCGAACTGCAATATGGGCTTCGGCAGATAGTGGAACCAAGGTGAGAGGGGGTTGGGGATCGGGTTGGTTTCGAAATGATAGTATAGGCACGAGAGCGTTTTCCAGCACTCGTCTGCGCGAAGCTTGATAAGAGACGTGCCCAGCTCTACGCGAAACAACAGCCAGCGAAAAAGCCAGATGACCGGTACCGGTGTTGGGCGCTTCGGGAAGGGTCTGCCATCCAGCAAGGGGACGAGGAATGCGGCAAGGAGCCCCGTCTCGATCATCTGAATCTCCCAGCCATAGCCGTAGAAGAGCTGTCCGATATGGACATACGACGTGTAGAGGAGCCAAAGGGCCAGAAGAATGATCGCGTTCGCGTAGCCGAGGAGAACTACAACGGAAAGGAGGACCCCGGTCCAGGCGCCGATTATTAGAGCCGTATCATTGATGCCGAGCCAGAACACAGACGGCAATTGCCAGAACCCGTAGCCGGCGGCGTGCGCTTTGCTCAGGAAGAGATCTGCAGGAAGAATCCCTTCATGGCCTATGAGCGCGCGCACCTGAAGGGCGAGAGAGAGGTACGCGAAGAGATAGACGAAGCCGAGAAGTCGCAAGAGCACGAAGCGAGTGAGCCAATAGGTCTCCTTCGATTTCGCTTGCCGATCGAGAGCGTCCTTGAAGATCGCTATTAGCCGCGCTGTCAATTCTGACATGGGGCAATGCCGCCAAGGGGCAAGTACCGTAAATCTAGCTCAAGATCATGTTGGCGCCAGAGAGCTTGGGCGAGCGCGGAGGTAGTTGTCGCGCGCCGGCAACACGAGACCCGAAAAGCGCTTAGCTCGTCCAGCGATCGGTGGGTGTGGGAAGCGGTGTACGGATCCAGGCGAGCCGGTCGATCGCCCATCGGCGGTGGGGCCTGGGGATCGCCTAGCCGGGCTACGATCGGCCGGGTTTCGGCTCCGAGGTGGTCACAGGGCGGCGAATTCCGGCTAGAGTCATCCGGTAGGATCAACCGGTCTCACCCCGCCATGCGTGCTACAGACCAGACCCCGCCACTGCTCGCCTACGACGGCGACTGTGGGTTTTGCGCCTACTGGGTCCGCTATTGGCAGCGACTCACCGGCGCTCGGGTCCGCTATGCACCGTACCAAACGATCGCCGCCGACCATCCTGAGGTGAGCGAGGGCGAGTTCGCCGCCGCGATCCAGCTGTTCGAGGCTGGGGGCGCACGTTACAGCGGGGCCGCGGCCGCGTTCCGGGTACTGGCCCTGGCTCCGGACGGGGGTGCCAGCCTTTGGCTGTATCGCCGGGTGGCCGGATTCGCGGCCTTGGCGGAGGCGGTCTACCGGCTGGTCGCTCGCCACCGGGTCGCGGCCTACCACTGGTCACGGCTGCTGTGGGGAGCCGAGCGCTTTCCCTCGACCTGGCACCTCGTCAGCTGGCTGTTTCTGCGCCTGCTGGGGCTGACGTTCCTGATTGCGTTCGTGTCGATCGGCACCCAGATCCTCGGGCTGGTGGGCTCCGACGGCATCCTGCCGATCAAGCATTCCCTCGAGGCCTTTGCGGCGCAGTACGGAACAGACCGCTACTTGGCCGCACCGACGCTGTTCTGGATCGACCATTCGGACAGCGCACTGATTGGGGTATGCGTCGTCGGTGCAATGGCTTCGGTATTGGTAGTGTTGAACCGGCTGACGCGGACGATGCTGACCGTCGCGTTCGTCCTCCACCTTTCGCTCTGGGTAGCGATGCCGGTGTTCGGCGATATCCAGCCCGACGCCCTGATTCTGGAGGTCGGGCTGCTTGGGATCTTTCTCACTGCGGGCTCGCGGATTGTCGTCTGGCTGTTTCGCTGGCTGCTGTTCCGCTTCATGCTGCTCTCGGGTCTGGTCAAGCTGCTCACCCATGATGCAAGCTGGGCGCATCTGCGTGCGCTCGATTTCCATTACGAGACCCAGCCTCTGCCGACGCCGCTGGCGTGGTACGCGCACCATCTGCCGGAGTGGTTCCAGCAGCTCTCCGTGCTGACGATGTTCGGGATCGAGCTGGGGCTGCCCTGGCTGATCTTCATGCCGCGGCGCCCGCGCTTCGTGGCCGCTGCGGGCTTCCTGGTCTTGCAGATCGCCATCTCTCTGACGGGCAACTACTACTTCCTGAACCTGCTGACGATCTTTCTCTGCCTATTCCTGCTCGATGACCGGGCTCTGGTCGCACTCTTGCCGGCGCGTCTGGTCGCACGCGTGCCCTACCGGCTGCCTAACCCTGGCCGCCTCGCGACCTGGGCCGCCGGCGTGTTGGCGGCGCTCATAGTGTCGATCAACCTCGCCTTCACCTGGGGCCGCATCGAGCGGCGCCCGCTGCCAGCGCCGCTGGCCGAGGTCGTCGAAACGGCGTCGCGTTTCGGCGTCACGAACTTCTACGGGTTCTTCGGGGTGATCAACACAGTGCGGCGCGAGATCATCATCGAGGGCTCCATGGACGGCGAGCACTGGAAGCCCTACGAGTTTCGCTACAAGCCCGGTGATGTTCGCCACTGTCCGCGTTGGAGCATCCCGCACCAGCCCCGCCTGGACTGGACCATGTGGTTCACCGCCGCGGAGCCGCCCTATCGCAATCCCTGGCTCGGCGACTTCCTGCACAAGCTGCTGCAGGGCTCCGCGCCAGTGCTGACGCTGCTGGGCCAGAGGCCATTCCCAGACGGACCCCCCACCTGGATGCGGGTCTCGCTCTACCGCTACCGATTCACCACGCCGGCGGAGCGGGCCGCCACCGGGGATTGCTGGGCGCGCAAGCCGCTCGGCCTATACGTTCCGCCGATGAGGCTGTCGGACTGGGGCGCCGGCTGACCGAGCGCATCATCGGAAAATGGGTACCAGTTCCGCAGCGAGGCTCGATACCGGACCTGCGTCTAGCGGGTGCTCGGGTGGGGCTCTCGCCCACTATAGTGCGCGGCCCTGCCCAGTTGCACTGACCCCAGTTACGCTTTTCCTCTTGGGTATTCGACTCGATTCGCGGGGCGGTTACTATGGTCGGCTGGGCATTCTCAATCAGCCTGGTCCGTTAGCATAACCGCACCCATCTTTTGCGCAATAATCTCCGACCACGTAGGCTAGCTCGATAACCCCAAGGCTCGTCGTGGATTGTCGCTGAAGAGAGAAACCAGCCGACCTTCGTCCCAGCCTTTTGGCCACAGCGACTCTATTGAACGAGCAAAACGAAGGGTGCATTCTGGAAAGGGGTCGCTGTGTACCTGTCCGAAGTCGGTTGACAGGATCACCTGTTCCGTTCCCGTTGCTTCGATCGAATCGACGAAGCGTTTCAGAGGCACCTTCTCGATAGTGTGGATAGCAAAACAGTGCTCAATGAAGACCCGCTGGTCCCGCGTAAGCTCAACGAGCTGCTCATCGCTGAGCTCCACGGAGGGGTAATGGGGATGCGTTAGCAAAACGGCGGGTACGCCCGCTTCCAACGCCATAGGCGTGAGGCGCACGATTTCTCTAGCGCTCAAATGGCCGGTGGCGAGACACGCGCCTGCCTTGGCGATGGCCTCGAGAACAGGTACAAGAGAGGATGCCGGATTGAGCTCTCGATCAAAGACGGTGACGGGGATCTCGGGCACGGCGGGCGGCATGCTCTGGTGCTTCCCCTCGCAGCAGGGACAGCCGCCCCAACGAATGTCGAACCCATGGCCGAGTGTGTCGAGGTGGGATTGGGCATGGACAGTCGGCATCCAAACAACAAATGGCGGCTCTTCCTGTTCCTCGCGAACGTTGGATCGATTGCCGCTCGCGGCCGAAATCACCGCATCAGGGTTGACACCGCCGACGTACCGGTTGAGCACGGTGCCGCCCAACAGATTAGCGCACTCGTGGCGGCGCGCCAGAGAGGCCAATGGCGTGGTCGGGTAGGTATGGTTCTTCATAACAAGCGTCGCGTTCCACCCTTTTGCACGCTCGGCGAGCTCGATGACGTTGTATCGCCGGGGTAAGAGCTCCGGTCCGATGTGAAAGTGCGTATCCACAACCCCGGCCGCGTGTAACCGTTCGGCGAGGCTCCGCGAGCGCCGGCTCGGTCCAGTCATGCCGCCGCCTCCATTCTTCTGCCGAAGGTCTGGTACCAGATTTCAAGATGAAGCAACGACCAGATTTGCATAGCCGTTTGCCCGTTCCCGCCGTCGGCGAAAAAACCCTTGAGCAACTTCGCCGGATCCACGAAGTCCCGCACGAAGGCATTGCGGCCGCCTACGGTATCCTGGCAAAAATCGTGTAGACTGCTGGTCAGCCAACTTTCGATCGGCACCGTAAAAGGCTGTTTCTTGCGGGCCAGCAGCCAGGGCGGCAATTCCGCGGTGAAGGCGTCTATCAAGGCGGCTTTTGCTCGACCACTGGCCCGCTTACTTGCCGCGGGCAGCGACAAGGCCAACGAGGTGACGGCCACATCCAAGAATGGCGACCTCGCTTCGAGGCCGGCAGCCATACTGAGCTTGTCCAGACGCGCCAAGTGGTAGTTGCGCAATCGGTTACTCGATTCCAGCCGCAAGATGCGGTCAAGCGCCGGCATCGAGCCTTCGGCCGGTATCTCCACATCCTTGAGGTAGCCTTCAGGGATGCCGTCCAGGCCTAGGTCTCGAGGATGAAACACCATTGTTCGCTCAAGATAGGCGTCGATATCGTCGGTGGCATCGTCGAAACGCGCATATCCCCCCCAAAACTCGTCCGAGCCATCGCCAGTCAACACTACCTTGGTCTCCTTCGCCGCTGCCCGCGAAAGCGCCAAGGTGGGCACGACAACCGGGTCGTGGACCGGGTCTTCCAAAGCAATCGCGGTGTCCCGCAGAAGGTCCGGAACCTGATCCGAGCGCACGAGGACGAATTCGTGGTCCAAGCCAAGCTCGTCGGCCAGCCTTACCGCGAAGCTATGCTCGTCCTGCCATCCAGCCACGTCGTACCCCACGGTGAAGGCGTGGGGCGAGGGCGTAACATAGCGGCCGGTAACGGTCGCCACGATGCTCGAGTCCAACCCACCCGACAAAAACACCGCGTTTCGGTAACGGTCGCTACAGCGCGAGGCGATCGCATAGGCCAGGCTTTCGCGAATCTCCTCGCTTCGCTCGGACGGCACTCCGGGATCGACTACGTCAAACCAGCGACCACTAGCAATCGCGCCGTTTCGAGCGACGCGCATCCAGCTACCGGCAGGCAACTGAGAAAGACCTTCGAACGCGGACTGGTTTCCGCCGACACTCTTGAACATCAGACACTCGTGCATGCCCCCTGTCCGGATGCGCAAGGGTCCCGAAACGGCGTGCAGCGCGGCAATGGTCGAGGCGAAGACCAACCCAGAGCCAATGCGGCGCATATACAGAGGTTTTTCACCCCAGGCGTCCCGGGCCAAAAGAACCTCGTCGGCACGTGGGTCGTAAAGTGCCAAACTGAACATGGCGCCCACATCGCGAAGGCCTTCCACGCCGCGCTCCCGGAGCAACCGTAACAGGGCCACCCCGTCGCAATCGTTGCGATCGAAATGCCCCCCGAGCGACGACATTACCCGCGCGGGATCGTACAACTCGCCGTTAAATACAAGCCGGCGACCTTGTTCATCTTTGATTGGCTGCCTACCTCGATCTGTCGAGCCGACCACGGCGAGACGCACCATGCCCAGACCGACGCGCCCGTTGGTCCAGAGCTCCAGCCCGTCCGGCCCGCGGTGGCGCTCAGCCTCGCACATCGCGCGAATCGTACGCATAATTTCCGTCTCATCCCGAGGCGTGTCATAGATAACGCCTGCAATGCCGCACATACTCAGTTTCTCCTTCGCCAGGGCATCGCAACGGCCCCCCAGCTAAGTAACGAGACTGGCGTTACAAATTCGGTCCACAGCAATCTGAGTGCGCGCCATGAGGCGTCGACACCGAGGTGGACCTCGATTACGCCGCTTGGATGGAGAACCCGCCAACGGGTCGGAATCTGTTTTGTCCAAGTCTCGTTGGCTGTAAGGAAGGCGCTTATGGCCATAGCGGCGGACCCGGGAAAAGAGCGATGCCGTTCACCATGATAGTAGCTTGCGGTGCGGACCTGCGGCTCGGCTCCCTTGGAGAGGATCGTGTAGGGTATCACTTTAGGCTCGTAGCCCTTCGTCGGGTTGAAGCCCGCTTTGCGGGCCACTCGCATGCCCGCTCGGGCGATGGCGCCGACCGTCTCGACGTCGACACGAGCGGGATCGATTCTCGTAAACAGAAACAAGTTGCCGAGCAACACAGGACGGAAGGTTATCGCCTCTCCACAGACCTTCACGCGGCGGTCTCCGGTGAGGCCGAGCAACGCTTTGCGTGTTCGTGCGGTTGCCAGGAAGCGCACGGCCCAGGTGCGGGCGATTTCGTGGTCGCTGTTCGGCCGCAGCTCGACCTTCTGTCCGGTGGAAAGATTAACAGCCCGCCATCGTGATTCCGCGCCTCGATGGTGCCCGCCGAGCTGCGCAAGCATGGCGGAAGCCGATGACGAATTTGAGCACTCCATGGGCAATACGGCACCGGTCGACGGGACCACTTGCAAGAACCGAAAACAAAACGTTGCCAGCTCCGCTTTCGGCCAGACCAGGACGACCTTGTTGTCCTGCAGAGTTGGCCCCCCCAAACCGCCGTGGCCGTCACTGCCCACCATGATGGAGAGGACTTCCTTATGCCCGTGGGCACCCGGGCGAATTTGCCGTCCATCGAGCACGACGAGACGGCTCGTACCCGACCGCACGAGCATGAATGTTGCCGCGGGCACATCCTCCATCAGTCTGCTGAAGTGGGGCAACATGCTTCGCGGTCCCGTTATCTAGAAGGGTTAATCTCCCTTCCAAAGCCTATTGTGACTTGTCTGCAGGCGCACCGGCAAGAAGCCGTTCCCACCACTCCCCGAAAGCCCCTTGTGACCACGACTGCCACGATTTCCCTCCGGTCTGCAACGATCTGCCCAAGCGAATGGCGAATGCGAGCCGGGTGGTGGCAGCCGCTCGGCGGCCTTCGGCCCAAGCTTCAAGACGAGCTTCTCTGTCATCGCTGCTACTCGCGATGACCTCCGCCAAAGCGACAGAATCCTCCACTGCCAGAGTGACACCGCCGCCGGTATGGGGCACAGCCAGATGCGCCGCGTCGCCGATTAGCACCACTCCGACCCCCACCATGCGTTTCACGATCCCCGAAAAGATTGGCTGCACGAACAGTGTCTCGGTGGCGACGACGAGAGAATTCATCCAGACCGGTAGCCTCGTGGCAGCAATTGCGCGTAGCTCCTTCTCCGTTTCCGCGTGCAGTGCTCCTGGGGGCAGAGACCAAGCGTGCCTTTGACCGTTCCGGTCTGTCAGCAGACGCGCCAAGTCAAATTCAGGAACGTTCATATACCACATCCAGTTCAGCGGTTCCGACCGGTGGGGCAAGCCGTACAGCGTGGCATGCTCGCCGTCCATGACAAGCTTAGCCATCGCGTTATCGAACAGGTCCTCAACGCTGGCGGGCATGCCCTTGGGCAGCTGCGCCCGCGGCACCAAGCCCCGCAGCGCGACGTAGCCAAGGTAGCGCGGCGCAAAGCCCGGATCCAGGCGAGCGCGCACCACCGATCCTATACCGTCGGCGCCGACGATCAGGTCGAAGCGATCTTCCCCGCGGCGCAACGAGTTGAGCCGCGGCGGATTGATGTCGATGTCCGCTACTGGACAGCTTTCGTGAATTAGGGCATCGGCCGTATTGCGGCGAAGGACGCCGTAGACGTTGCCCCAGCCGGCGGCGTATTTGTCGACGGGTTGCTCCCAGAGCACCTGGCCGTCGGTGCCGAGGTAATAGCGGCGGGTAACCGGTCGAGTATCCGTCAGTTTCAGGCTCCGCACCAGCGAAGCGCCGAGCATGACGCCGGCCCCTTGGTGGCCGAGCAGTCCGCTTGAGCGCTCGAAAATCGTGGAATCCATCCCCCGACGACCCAGGGCCCAGGCGAGCGACAGACCCGCGACGCTCCCCCCGACGATGGCGATTTTGCTTTGGGTCATGCTTAGTCCCCGGGCCGTATCGTCGCGGCGGGATCAAAGTCCGTCCGGCAAGTGACAGTCAAAGGTGCTAGCAGAAGCGCACGCCAGCCCCTCTCGGGAGCCGGCCTCTCGTAAGCGTAAAGCCGCATCCAACCTCCTCGATGCCATCAAGCTCGCTAGTGCGCGCCAAGGTGTAGAGATGTGGCGCGAGAGCGCGATATTTAGCCAAGCGCGGCGGGTGGACGAATTCCAATTTAGCATACAGATTTCCACCAAGCGCTGTCATCGGCGCCAGAGGCGTTCTCTCAATGCTGGACTCATCGAGCATAGTGGCGACAGCGCCCTAGACGGCAAAAATAGCTGCCTTGAGCAACGTCGACGTATCCGGCCATATCCCACCATCGATGCCTTCTTCGGCCATCTGCACCATCACGTGTGAGTTGCCGATCACGAAACCCGGCTTGACGTATCGTACGACATCGAGAACCCGCTTTAGCCGCGGTGCCTGAACGCGAATTGCGAGCGCTCCCTCGCTTTTGATAGCAAGCCACATCTGCGAGCCGAGCGCGGTCCACAGTTCTCGGTAAAAGGAGATGTCCCAGCCGGCGCGAAGGACAGGCCCGAGAGATTGTCGTAGGTCGCTGCTCGTAGAGCCCCCTCCGTTCCATCAGCGAGAGAATCGCCGGAACCGCAATCTTCAGTTCGCCTGCACCTGGTACCGCACGGTGACCGTTTCTGCTCTGTAAAAATCCCTCAGAAAAGACTCCCGCGACGAATAACTCTGTCGTCGGAGCCAGCGAGCCACATAATTGACGTCCAAGGGCGAGACATCGAAGGGATAAGGATGGATGGCGAGCCGGTGTTCGTCGAGCACGGTCAAAACAAGGCGAACCTCATTCTCCCCTGGCCGGGTCGGCACCGGAAACTCCGCGAATAGGCGATTTGGATCTTTCCCGCGGTTGGTGGAGCTCAGTGGATAGCGGTTGCAAAGGAACTGTGCTAACGCGTCCAGGACCTCGATGAGCTTTGCGTTGTCTTCGATCTGGGTATCGGAGCTATAGTCGCGAAATTCAGGTGAGCGGCGCACCTTGGCGATCAACGCTTGCTTCTCCTCGGACTGATGTCGCAGATAGGTCTTTGCGATGGGGTTCTCGCTCAGGTCCTTGCGGAACGAGTAGGCCCCATTGCCGGCGGTAAGTAAGCCCGTCAGATGATTAAGTATGAGCAGCGCTGAGTAAGGATCGATTGCCGCAATGTCGGAAACCGCGTTGCGATATATCGTCGTTCGCAGCTGCCCTAGGTGATGGAGCGTATCGTTCTGGTAGTCGAGTGGTCCGCCATCGTCGCTCAAGGTCGGGCGACATTCCCACAACCACCACCCCCGGTCATGTTCCTGAGCGGCAAGGACCACGGAATCCCACGGCTTCGGCGCCGCGAATGCAGCATTTCCCCAATGGGAGGCCAGAAAACCAGCGATGCGGCTGTGGTCGGTCTGAAGGGTTGCGAACAGTCGCGTCTCGTCGTAAGGCGTTACCATCATTTGCGATTTGGCTC
The DNA here is from genome assembly GCA_963775335.1 of uncultured Gammaproteobacteria bacterium. Lineage (GTDB taxonomy): Bacteria > Pseudomonadota > Gammaproteobacteria > Chromatiales > Chromatiaceae > CAVQCX01. The sequence continues at coordinate 57,734 of CAVZIJ010000002.1, read as the reverse complement.
CTCGACAATTCGTCTCGATGGATGGGCCCTCGCGGTTCGATCAGCGGGGGATCGAGCCGCCCTAGAGGAAGGGTCGTCGTCGCCGGGTAACTTCCAGGTTTTTACCCTAGTAAACCGGGGGCCGCAAGTCCACAATGCGCTCGCGGGATTCGCCCAAGAAAACGAAGAGCATGGAGGAACTCCTCAATTATAGCATTTGTGCGGCCGGGGAAAGGGTGGGCATTGCTTTGCGGGCGGAGCCCCTGGGCGCTGGGCGAGGCGGCGTCAGGCGTCTCATCGTCGACGAAATCTCGCTGACTAACTCAGTGCTGGCCGCAAGAGGTCGTGAGGGTAGTCGAACCGCGTCAGTAGTATAAGGTATGGAAGTTGGGCCTTGGGCGACCTGGCCCTCCCGTCTTTTCACGTCTAAGCGTGTCACGGCCTGGCGGGGCAGTGTCTCCGCGTACATGCGGGCCAACGTCATCTCGCCGCATTGGCAGGGGCCGAGCAGCCCGACCACGGCCTGGACCTCGCATTGCGTGGCGAGCCGTTGTATGTATTGCGTGCGTTCCATTATAAAATGTCGGCGACTGTTGCCGGAAGTTCGGCCATGATCCCGGGCTGCTGGCTCCGCGATACCGCCAACGGCGGACATGGCAGGGCGATAACGGTACTCAGGGGCCGGGACGCGCTGCACACCGCGAGGTTGGAGCTCGAGCGTCTCCTTCGCAGAGCCTGTCCGCGAAGAGAGGCTGGTGTCGGCGGTTTGTTCGTTGGGCCGAGGCGTCCAGGTCCTGGGACGGGGCGTTGATCCGTCCGCGCCGCGATGGGGCCCGGGTCGACCATTTGGGCGATGAATGCGCCGTGCCTGGAGTCGTGAAGGATTACCCGGGGGGCCTGGATTCGGCTACGCTCCATCTACAGAATGACTGTCTGTCGAGCCCCGGGGCGACTCTGAGCAAGCACCTCGTCCTGGATCGGCCAGAGGGCTGGTCCGGTAGAAAGGGTGGGCTCGACTGGACTCATGCCAGAGGTGTGGCGTTCGTCTGCGGCGTTCTTAGTATTCGACGAAAAGGGAGGATCTCACGATGCGATATTACCCGTTTCAGGCCTTTGTGGGCATCCTTGGACTTGTTCTCGCCTCTGCGGTCATGGCGGACAATGGAGGCGTCAGGTCTTCTGCCTTTGGGCAAGAGACCTTCGTCGGTCTATGGCAAGCGATCGACAGTTTTGATGGCAGCACCCAGCTCCTTTCGATTACATGCGCGCGCGATAATTCATGCGACGTCCGACTCAACGATACGGCGTTCACCCTGTCCTGCCAAAATCAGCTCGGATTCGCGCGAGGTCAGGGATCAATTAAAGGCGGTGTGCTGACGGTGGACTTGACCCTGTTCTGTTCAAACCTGAATGGCACATCCAACCAGGCCGGGACCCAGACGAATGAGTTTGTGCTCGATCGCAGGAATAGAACACTGACGAATATCAATGACGACCCGGTGCCTGTTCCGAACGTTTTCCACCGGATAAGCAGATAGAAATAGACCAGGTGACAGGAAGTTTTTTGTGAACGCCATTAGCCCGAGGGCGAGGGCGGGAGGCTCGATGCGCCGGGTGCCGAGAAACGGCAGACGCAGATGAGTCTGGTCGATGTGGCGCATCAGATCAGCTCAAGCTCTTTGCGATCGAGCGTCGCCGGGCGATAGTAGGCCGTTGCGTGCGCTACCCGGGGCAACTCGGAGCGCCGGGTCTTCGCCAACTCATGAGCAGTGTGAATCTGTGTCCGGCGCTCACTCATCGGTCGCGTCGGAGCGCTTTGGAGAAAGAGCTCGTTCTACATGGCGTCGTTGTGTCGGCGTGCCAAATTTGGCGTGAAGCTTCTCCCACACGGCGTCCTTTTTCGGCCAGAGCTTGTTGGAAAGTCTATTTTGACCCGCTTGGCCTTGAGATTGGCATAAAAGTACGATGTGAAGGCACAATTCTGGGACGTTGGCGGAACCGTAAATCTGGGTGGGCTCTTACGTACCGGCATCGGCCACGTATTAATCAAATCTGGAACTGGCCTCTCTGTCGACGGCTTAAGGGTGCGGGTCAGGGATGCGGAGCTACTGGGGTATGGCAATGACATTGTGCTGCACAATGGGCTGCCGACGGGCAGTGATGTTGCGGTATGGCGGCGGTCATTCATTACGAACAGGCAATCAGCATCATGATTAAGTGGACCCTCTTTATCGGTGTGGTCATCGCCGTCGGCATTGTCACCTATGCATTCTGGCCGCGTCCGGAACGGCTTCAAGTAGGAGAGCCTGCACCGGGGTTCGATCTGGTCGACAGCAGTGGTCAAGCACATCGCCTGCAGGACTACCTTGGACAATGGGTGTTATTGTACTTCTATCCCAAAGACGACACGCCGGTCTGTACCAAGGAAGCCTGCCGGTTCCGGGACGATTATCCGGCTCTGCAGGCGCAGGGCGTACAGGTGCTGGGTGTCAGCCTGGACGATCGGGATTCCCATCGTGCGTTCCAGGAGAAATTCCACCTACCTTTCCCTTTGCTGTCGGATGTGAAAGGGGTTGCGGCACAGGCCTATGACACCTTGTTTACGCTGGGGCCGCTGCGGTTTGCTCGCCGTCAGAGTTTTCTGATCGATCCGCAGGGACGGCTACGGAAGATCTACCGCTCAGTGGATGCGGATGTGCACGCCGAGCAGGTACTGGGCGATTTGGAAGCGCTGAAACAACAACAGCTCTCGCGCCACTGAATACGTAGGAACCCATGGACAAGACGCCGTAGGTCATGCCACCATCGAGGATTTTCGGTGCGGCGAGCTCCTCGGGGGCGTCGGCGGCGAACGGCAGAGGCAGGTCGTGATCGGGTGTCGGACGTGCTCGCCGCGCGTGGAATGCCAGGCTCTCGTATTCGAGCAGTGCGCATCACGACATCGCGGGTCCAGTCGACGAAATCCCGCGCATACCTGATCTGCCCGGTTCGGCCAGGCGGGCGCAGATCAAACGGATTGTGGGGCAAGCTGCCGGGGCCCAGGAAGAGGACGCCGTGCCCGGTGTGGGGCGCGAGCGCGCGGCCCAGCTTCCGGGCCCGGGCCGGGTCGAGGTCGACCGGCATGGCGAGCGGTACGACCGACACGTCCGCCTCCTGGAAGATGTGGACCAACGGCACCCAGGTGCTGCGCTCGACTTCGCGCTCGGGGTCCAGACCCGCCGGTATGCCGGCCGGCCGGTGCAGTTCGGCCGCCTTGATCGCCAGGTCCGGCTCCCCGGGCGCCGGATAGTCGAGGGTGTAGAGCTACGCGGGAAAGCCGCCGAAGTCGTGGATCGGCTCCGGCCTTCCGGCACGACCCGGGTCGAGCGCGAAAATCGGAGCCCCGTGGGACACGAACAGCGAGGGCAAGCGCGTCAGGGTGATCTCCCCGAGAGCTGGATAGGGGTCAGCGCTCCAACGCGATCCGACCGGCGCCGTGCGCGAATACCCCAAGCAGACCCCCCAGCATCGCCAGGTTCTTCATGAACTGAATCTGCTGAGTGAGTACCTGGTCGGCCGGCACCCCCCAATACGCATGAAAGAGGAGCGTAGCGGCCACCGTGAACAGGGCGAGTGCGACCGCCGCCCAGCGTGCCTTCCACCCGATGACCAGCATTGCGCCGCCGATGAGCTCAATCAGCAGCGCGGGCCAGATCATCAGCTCGGGCGCCGGTATTCCGTAGGCCTTCATATAGCCAATGCTGAGGTCCATATGTGCGAGCTTGTTATAGCCCGACCAGAGAAAAATGGCGGCGAGCCCGATGCGGCCGATGACGGCGGCCCAGTCGTACACACCGGCCGTGGCAGTCTGCCGGGCGCCGGAGCCGATGCGGGTGTGCTGTTGTGAACGCGTTGTGGTATTCGTGCTCATGTCAGTGACCTCGTTGAGAGTTGGCCATCAGGTCAAGCTATTCCGATCCACGGCGGCGCGATCGCCGTGCCCCATCCGGCGCCGTACCCGAAATAGATGTTCAGGCCCGCGAGTGGCTCGAGGTAGCGCGCGTTAATCAGAGCGCCGGCGTCGACCGGCACCAGGCCCATGCTTCGGATGAGCACTTTGACGGCCTCCTTGGCCCCAGCGTCATCGCCGGCGTAGAACACCTGCACGCGGGTGCCCCCTGGCTCGGCCTCTTCGCTCAGCACCTGGGCGAACACCGTGTTGAAGGCCTTGACGACCTTCGCCTCCGGAAATGCCCTCTGAATCTGCTCCGCGGCCGAGGTGGTGTAGCCGATGCTGAGACTCATGTAGTCGGCGCTGAGTGGGTTGGTGATATCGACGATCACCTTGCCTTTGAGATTGCCCGCGGAGCCCAGTGCCGAGACCGCATCGGCATAGGGGGTCGCGATGATCACGAGATCGGCGCCCTCGCTGGCGGCCGGCGTCGCTTTGAGCGCGGCGCCGACGCTGTCCGCCAGCGCCTTCGCCTCGACACCGTTCCTGCCGGTGATGACCAAGGCGTGCGCCGTCCTGGAGATCCGCTTTGCCAGACCCGAGCCCATGTGGCCCGAGCCGATCAGGGTGATGTTCATGTTGGGTCTCCGTTTGTCGTCTCTCTGGCCCGGGCCGGAGCCGTTCCGGTCGGGGATGGAGGGTATTACAGCAGTTGTAAAAAGGTAAATAAACGCTCAGCATGTAAACTAATTATTTACTAAAAGGAAATGAAGATGGGGCCGGACATTCTCACCGGTATGCGGGTGCTCACGACGGTCGTGGACAGCGGCAGCTTCGCCAAGGCGGCTGAGAAGCTCGACCTGTCGCGCGGCATGACCTCGCGCTACCTGGCCCAGATCGAAGCGCATCTGGGCGTGCGACTGCTCAACCGCACGACGCGGCGACTGTCCCTGACGGAGGCCGGCGATGACTACTATCAGCGCTCGCGGCAGGTGCTGGCGCTGGTCGAGGAGGCCGAGCAGGCGGCCACGCAGGAGACCGCCGAGCCGCGCGGCACATTGCGCATCAACGCGTCCGTGTCTTTCGGGACGCGTCACCTGGGTCCTGCGATCGGTGCCTATCTGCAGCGTCACCCGAAGGTGAGGGCGGATCTGGCGCTCAACGACCGATTCGTCGATCTCGTCGAAGAGGGCTTCGACGTCGCGGTGCGTATCGCGCCGCGGATCGATCCAGGCCTCGTGGCCCGGCCGATCACGCGGGCCCGCCTGGTCGCCTGCGCGTCCCCGGCATACCTGAGAGAGCAGGGCACGCCGAGCTCGCCGTCCGATCTTGCGACGCACAACTGCCTCACCTACGCCTACGCCGGCGACAGGCATGAGTGGCGCTTTACGCGCGGCGCTCGAGAGCAGCGGGTCAGCGTGACCGGCAACCTCCATGGGAACAATGGCGACATCCTGTGCTGCGCCGCCGTGGACGGCCTGGGCATCATCGTCCAGCCGACGTTCCTGGTCTATGAGCTGTTGCGGGAGAAAAGGCTTGTGCGGGTCCTCGAGGAATGGGAGACCGAAGGCTCCACGATCTACGCCGTTTACCCCAGCCGGCAGTTCCTGACGCCCAAGGTCCGCAGCCTTATCGATTTCCTGGTGGAGCGCTTCGGGGACAATCCGTACTGGGACCGCGGAATCGACTGAAATGGCAGTTGCCGTAGCGGCGCCGATACTACGCCGGCTCAGCACAGCGGCGCGTCAGTCGAGCCGTCTTCTCCCGCAGACGTTTCAAACGGTCAGGGCGCTGGCCAATCGGTTCAATCTGTTCGCGGGCTCACCGCTCCAATCACAATCTTGGCGTCAGCTCATGGGAACACCCTGTCGATGTCGAACACTACCTGCAGGCGAGAGACGATGGGGTCCCATGTTGTGGCTTCTGGCAATCTAGGATGCGGGTACAGCATCGGGTGCTGCACAGGTCGAGAGTGCCGGGGCGTTGCTCGCACCGGTCCTCCGGGGAACGGCATGAATCAAAACATGGCGGCCGCGTCTCGCGGTGTAACAGGATAGCTGGGGTCAGTTGTCGCAACCCGAGGCAAGAGCCGCAAGTGGCAGTTCCGCACATATGTATCTGTGACGAGCGGAGGCTAACCTTCGTCCCTACCGCGACCCCCGATGATTTCCGGGCAAAGCATGGCGCAGGGAATGCGTCCCTTTGAAGCGGGCCTTAGGGCTCGCGAATTAATAACTTCCGGTTTTGGGGCGTCGAGGCGCCCGTCTGGCAAGGCGCGGAAAGGGGCGCATACTCGCGGTATGTAACCCTTTCCGCAACACAGCCAGGCGAGATGGATCGCCGGTCCAAGTTCGGGAGTTATTGTTTCGCGAGCCCTTAGGTTGTCAAATTAACCACGGACCGCCTTTCCGATGAACAGACGAGCCATGAACGAAGGTATACAAAACCCCGTCCTGAGGTTTACGAAAGCCGGGGCCACGAGCGACCCGCCGACAAGGTAGCCGATGAGGGGCGTGCCGGCCTGGAAGCTCCATGCCGCCGCGACAACGATGATCGTCGTCAGGGCACAGGCGAAGCGTCGACGCGCCCGCCAACGGGGCAGTGCCGGTGTGCTCAGTAGATCACGCAGGCCGCCGTTGTACAGAACTTCAAACGGATGACCGGGCACAGTATCGCACCGAGAGCGGCGAAGGGCGCTAGGGCCCACAGAATCATCGGGGAGGCGAAAGATGTCCCAATTGCCGACCCGACCATATCCAGGTTACAGAAACCTTGCGCCTGGATTCGGTACACCATTGCCGTGGCGACTTCTGACACGGTGAAACTCTGTGTCTGTTGTGTATTGCACGATCTTTGCTCGTGGAAGATCGGGGCGCTCTCCTCCAGGTTCATCGGATCAGAAGCTCAGGGTGGCCGCACCACCCTTGATCAGCTCGTGCATGACACTGGCCCCGGAGATGACCACGCCGTCCAGCAAGTGCTCCTGGGTGTAGCCGCGGTTCTTCGCACACACCGCGCAAGCCCAAATCTTTCCGCCCCGGGATAGGAAGTCTCGCAGCATGTCCGGCATAGGGTCTACGGGCTTGACCTGGGTGAGATCCGCCGCGCCGCGCCGGACGATGTCAACGCCGGAGCTGACGAGGAAGATCGACACATTGAGGCCCGCGGTCATGCCGCCCAGGGCGATGACCAGCCCAGCGGATGACAGCTCGTGGTCTAGCCCATGGGTGATCATGACCACCAGATCGCGTTTTTCGGGTTCCATACAGCGCCTCCTTCGGTCTTGGTTGAGATGGGATTCCAGAGTATACCGCTTGCCAAGGCGAGGCGATGATCGACACGCAAGAGCGCTTATCCCGAACAGGGCTGCTGCCATCTGCCGACCTGCTTTCGGGACTGCTGGGCCGCTTGCGCCAGGGGCGCTGGGGTTGTCGTATTGTCGCCTCTGGCAATCCGGGATAAGGCTATAGCGCTTCGTGCGCCGAAGGCCGTGACCGCCGGGCGATTAGCCGCGCCGGTCATCTGGGAAAGGGACGAGCGAAAAGGACTTGCGAATGCGTGAGATCGGACAGAAGGCTCTCGGGACGGCGTCGAATCACAGCGGCCAGGGGCTCATGGCGTCCTTCGCGGAGGATTCGACGCCGTCGTTGCTGTCGCACGGCAGCGCCAGGCCCTCAGAGACCGGTCCGTTTCTCCAACGCATCCGGGTAGCGATCCCCTTGCACCCTGATTTGTGCGGCGGCGGTGTCGATCTCATGGAGATCGTCTGCTGTCAGATCGACGGTCACCGCGCCGACGTTCTCTTCGAGCCGAGCCGGCTTCGTCGTGCCGGGGATGGGAACGATCCACGGCTTCTGGGCCAGCAGCCAGGCGAGGGCGGTTTGGGCCGGCGTCGCGCTCTTGCGCTCGGCGACCCGGGCGAGCAGCGCGACCAGGGCTTGGTTGGCCTTTCGGGCTTCGGCAGTGAAGCGGGGCACGATGTTGCGAAAGTCGGAGCTGTCGAACTTCGTGTTCTCGTCGATCTTGCCTGTGAGGTAGCCCTTGCCGAGGGGACTGAACGGCACGAGCCCGATGCCGAGCTCTTCGAGGGTCGGCAGCAGCTCCTCTTCCGGGTGCCGCCACCACAGGGAGTATTCGCTCTGGATGGCTGTGACGGGTTGGACGGCGTGCGCGCGGCCGATGGTGTTGACCCCGGGCTCGGAAAGGCCGAAGTGTTTTACCTTGCCCTCGCGAATCAGCTCCTTGACCGTCCCCGCCACGTCCTCGATGGGTACCTCGGGGTCGACCCGGTGCTGGTAGTAGAGGTCAATCACCTCCACCCGGAGCCGTTTGAGCGACCGCTCGATGCTCTGGCGGATGCGCTCGGGGCGGCTGTCCTGAGCCTGCTGGCCGTTGGCATCGAGCCGGATGCCGAACTTGGTGGCGATGGCGATCTGGCTGCGGTACGGGCCAAGGGCCTCTTCCAGCAGCTCCTCGTTGGTGTAGGGGCCGTAGAGCTCGGCGGTATCGAACAAGGTGACGCCGAGCTCGACGGCCTTACCGATCAGGGCGATCATTGCCTTCTTGTTCGCGGGCGGCCCGTAGGCGGTGCTCATGCCCATGCAGCCGAGCCCGATGGCCGAGACTTCCAGCCCGTTGGTACCGAGTTTGCGCGTCTGCATAATCACATCTCCTGAATAGCGGTTAACGGTTGGGCCTCGCGGCATGGTATTGGGCATCGCTGACCTGCTCGATCCACTCGGCCGAGGGCCCGTCGAGTTGCTCCACGATGGCGATGTGCGTCATCGCCGTGGCTGCCGTGGCGCCGTGCCAATGCTTTTCACCGGCTCGTAGGCGGCATTGATGTCCTGGATCCGGATCACCTCGATATCCGAGGTGATGCCCTGCTCGCCGCAGAAATCGAGCATCTCCTGGGTCTCGGGGATGCCGCCGATGAGTGAGCCCGCTACGGACTTGCGTCCCATGACCAGCGGTGTGCTGTTCAACATCGGCTCCAGGGACCCCAGATAGCCGACCAGCACCAGCGTGCCGTTCATCGACAGGGTCGGCAGGTACGGATTGAAGTCATGGACGTTGGGCACGGTGTCGACAATCAGGTCGAACTGCCCCTTCACGGCGGCCGGCTGCGTCGGATCGGTGGAGAGCAGGATGCGGTGGGCGCCGAGGCGACGGGCGTCCTGCTCCTTGCCCGGCGAGCGGGTGAACAGGGTGACGTTGGCGCCCAGGGCCTTGCCAAACTTGAGCGCCATGTGGCCGAGCCCGCCCAAGCCGATGACCGCCAGCCTGCTGCCCGGGCCGACCTCCCAGTGGCGCAGCGGCGACCAGGTGGTCCGGCGCCTGTCCGAGAACCAGCCAGCCGGGCAACCCCGCCCAGAGCAGCTGCAGGCAGGTCAGGGGGGGCCAGCACAGAGGCCGGTGCGTGAGGATAGGCCGCGGTGAGGAACTTGGTTGTCGTGTCCGTGCAGGCGAAGAGCAGCAGGGCGGACACGAGCAGGATCAGGCCCCGCACGGGATGGGCCGCGGGTGCGCCGGCCTGGGGCGCCTCCGCTCGGTGGCGTCGGATTGCGCGGTGGGTGGGGGTCATCTGCATGTCTGAAATCCTGGTGCTCGACCTTGGCTCCTGTTGACACAAGTCTTTGCGCCGCGGCAGCCGATGATAAGATGGAGTAATCTGCATGCGCTTATGAACAGGATTCATAAACGCGGGTCCGCGCATCGAGGAGATCCGGGCGGAGCTCGCGGCCGTGCGCGACCTTCGGGACAGACCGGCCGGCACCATGCGCATCACCACCGCCGGGCACGCCGCTGAGACCATCCTCTGGCCCAAGCTGCTGCCCGACTACCCGGACCTCAAGGTCGAGATCAGCGTCGACTGCGGCCTGATCGACATCGTCGCGCAGCGCTACGATGCCGGTGTGCGGCTGGGCGAGCAGGTGGCGCAGGACATGATCGCCGTGCGCATCGGACCGGACATGCGCATGGCCGTCGTGGGGACGCAGGGATACTTCGCGCGGCGATCGCCGCCGATGACGCCCCAGGACCTCGCGGCGCACGACTGCATCAACATGCGGCTGCCGACCTACGGCGAGCTTCTGCCCTGGGAATTCGAGCGCGACGGCCACGCGGTGAACGCGCGCGTAGAAGGGCAGTGGGTGTTCAGCACCAGCCCGCCGATGCTCCAGGCCGCGCTGGCGGGATTCGGCCTGGCCTATCTACCCGAGGACACGGTGCTGGAGGACGTCGCCAAGGGAAGGCTGGTAAGGGTGCTCGAGGAGTGGTGCGAGCCGTTTACCGGCTACCACCTGTGTTACGCCAGCCGCCGCCAATCATCGCGGGCCTTCGCCCTGGTGGTCGATGCGTTGCGCTACCGGGGTTAAGGCGGAGCCCAGAGTCCCATAGTCGATAGGGACAAGCCTCGCATCCGAGCATCTGCCGATCTCGGCTAAGGGAATAGTCCCAGGTGCTACAAAGGTCGGGAATGCGGGCCGGTCCTGGGGGCGACCGGAAGATCGACTCGCCCCGAGATCACGCCGGGGTGTTGTCGCCGGAACGGCCAATGAGGGGCGCCGCCCGCGCACGGACGCCGACCCGGGAGCCGATCAGGGTGCGTCGGCAAGATCCCGGCCATGCCGGCTTGGCCGTGTCCGGACCATGTCAACGCCGGCCCCTTATTGGCCTGCAGCGGCTGCAAGCGAGCTCTTGTAACTCCGCCAGATCCAATAGCGGCGCGCCCGGTCGGAGCGACGGTTCGGGATAGCCCCTTGAGGATCAGTTACCTGGGCTATCATTGATCTAAGAATTGTTGTCATTGCCAAGGAAGTCGCTAGGGGCTGTTGACGTTTGTCTGAGCGAGGGCGATTGCGAGCGATTCTTCGTGCTGACAAGGCGCGGTGAGGAGGAATAGTGGATCTATTGCGACGAGCCGCAACCCAGTCAGCGCGGAAAAGGGCCGTAATCGGACCGCGAACGGCAATTGTCAACAGCCCCTAGCAAGTCGACGTTGATAAAACATAAAGGGGGTTCGGGCCATGCCGAGATTTCTGATCGAAGCTCCACACGAGGAAGACGTGGTGGCGTGCAGCCATGCGGTGAAGATATTCCTCGCGAGCGGCTCCCATTTCCTCACCCATGCAGACTGGGGATGCAAGGACGGGGATCACAAAGCATGGATCATTGCGGAAGTCGACAGCAAAGAACAGGCGCGATCCATATTGCCGCCTGCATACCGACGTAACGCAAAGATCGTGCAGCTCAATAAATTCACCATGGAGGAAATCGACGAGCTCCTTCGTTTTCACCGGGATTAGGCCGGTGGGGGGTCGGGGGAAGCGATTGCAGGTCAGGGCGATACCTCGTCAGTCGAGCAGGGCGTCCTCACGGATACACCGCTACGGCTGGCCCACTCAGCGGGAATATCGCGGCGCAGGGCGCGTATTTCACGTCGCTCGAGCTCCGCCCCTGTTCCGGCAAGGTTGCCTGCTGCACGACAAGGGTCAGGTCTCGTATTGTAACATGCGGCAATTTGGCTTAGCACGACAAGGGTCAGGTCTCGTATTGTAACATGCGGCAATTTGGCTTAGCATGGGGCTATGGCCAGGCCTTTACGCATTGAGTTTCCTGGGGCGCTCTATCACGTCACCTCCCGGGGTGATCGGCGCGAGGCGATCTACGAGGACGAGGAGGATCGGGAACGCTTTCTCGCCGTACTCGCGGAAGTGGTAGAGCGGTTCAATTGGCTGTGCCACGCCTACTGCCTGATGACCAACCACTACCACCTGGTGGTGGAGACCCCCGACGGAAACCTGTCCAAAGGGATGCGTCAGCTCAACGGAGTGTTCACCCAGGCGTGCAACCGCCGGCACGAGAGGATGGGTCACCTGTTTCAGGGGCGGTTCAAAGGGATCTTGGTCGACAAGGACAGCTACCTGCTGGAGCTGACTCGCTACGTGGTCTTGAACCCGGTACGCGCCGGGATCGTCAGGCGGGCCCGTGATTGGCCTTGGAGCAGCTACCGGGCGATGGTAGGGGAAGCTCCGGTGCCGAAGTGGCTAGCCACGGATGGTTTGTTGGCCAGGTTTGGCTCCCGTAAGAGCAGAGCGCGTCAGCGCTACCGAGATTTCGTGGCGGATGGGGCCGGGATGGGCAGTGTTTGGGGTGGCCTACGCCAGCAGATCTACCTCGGTGATGAGGCGTTCGTTGAGCGCATGCAGAAGAGAATGGAGATCAAGGGGGATGCAGTAGCCATCCCGAAGGCACAACGTCGAGCCCCAGCCCCGTCACTTACGGCGATTGCCAGAAGGCATCGCGACCGAAATGAAGCGATCGTCGCTGCTTATGCAACAGGGGCGTTCAGCTACAGAGAGATCGGGGAGCACTTCGGGATTCATCTCGCAACGGTAGGCCGTATTATTCGCGATCGACTGGAGTAATCCGCAACCTGTCTCCGGAGCCCACGAGAACCACGATTCGATGGAAAACTACAAGCTCGTCTTGCCCGAGCATATGAACCATTATGGCTACCTGTTCGGCGGCAATCTGCTGAAATGGGCAGACGAGGTTACCTGGATCGCCGCCAGCGTGGACCATCCTGGCTGCAAATTCGTCACCGTGGCCATGGACGAGGTGGAGTTCCGGCGTAGCGTGCGCCTGGGCTCGATCCTGCGGTTCGACGTGCAGAAGTGCCGCACCGGCACCACCTCGGTGCAGTACCGGGCCGAGGTCTACTGCGACGACATCGACACCGGTGATGAGCAGATGGTCTTCTCCACCCACGTCACGTTCGTCTGCCTGGATACCGCTGGCAACAAGGCCCTGGTCACCCCGCGTCCCGGCGGCTCGAAGTCGGTCTGAAGAGGGCGGACCGCGCGTGCGACGAGAGGCCGGCAGGCCAGGGGCAAAGCCCCAAAGCTATTTCCGTTCTCGCGGGAGCCCGGGAGCGACAAGGGGCAGTCGGGGCTCACTCCGGAACATCTGGCGCTTCGGCCTCAGTCGATCCGGAGTGAGACCTGGCGCCAGCGCCGGAGGTGGATATGAGTACCTTCAGCAGGGTCGGCGACTTGCGGAGGGTAACAATGGGTGCAATACCGAATTTCAAACTCGTCCGCCCCATGGTATCGGTTCTTTTTCACCCGGTTCCGCTGTTTCGCAAGCGGCGGCGGGCTCGCGCGGATTTGGGGCTACCGCGGTGACCGCTGCATTCACGTTGAGCGAAGTCTAGGTGTTGGGTGTCTGGCCCGGCGGCGTACCCCAGATCAGGAATTCATTGGAAAGGATCCGGTCGGGCATCTCCGGGAAGGGCTTGTCGCACAGGTCCACGCGCAACTGCAGTCGGGTCCGCTGGGGAAGCCCGGCGGGGATGGTCAGGCTCAGATCCCGCTGGGCGGGCTTGGTAATCGTCAGGCATGCGCTCTTGGCGTCGACGAGCGGAGCAGCATCGAGCTGCTGTCCGTCGCGCTCGATCCCGACCGTTGCCGAGATCCCGATCGGGTAATCGGTGATGCGCGCGATGCGCAGCGCGATCCGTTCCCCGGGCAGATAGATGTCGCGGTCGGTGCTGGCCATCACCCGCTTGTTATGGGCGGAGATGTCCGTTCTCACCTTTGAGGTGGTTTCGTCCCAGAACCGCGCCGGGCCGGCGTCTATGTGGATCGACTCGCCGTGGTAGTAGCCGACGCCGCAGCAGTTGAGGGCACGGATATCTGCGAATGCCCGAGGGGCCAGGGCGCGGCCAAGCAACAGGTCCGACGCCATGCCTTCCATGTGGAGGCTTGCTTTGGCGGCCAGCCGGCCTTCGGCATGCAGCTTCCCGTTATACTCCGGACTCCGGTATCCGGAGTTGATGACCAGCGGCTCGTGATAGCGGTCTTCGATGTAATCCAGCAGAGAGACTAATCGCAGGGAAATATGATCCGGTGCCCCCACAGGGATGCCGAACAGGCGGTCGATGCGAGCCTGGGCCGCCGCCGGATAGTTGCCTTGGGGGTCACGGTAGCGGATGTCGGCCTTGTCGCCGGTGTGCAGGTTCTCCATGCGGACCTCGCCGTTGCCGCTGATGAAGAATCGGTCAGCAAGTACCGCGCCCGGCGCGGGGCCGGGGCCGAAGAGCACGGCGCATGCGAGGATCAGTAGCGGCAGAGAATCGGGTCTCATCGGGCGAATCCGGCGAGCGGCCTCGGGGAAGAGCCGGCGAGCGTGATATTACGTTTGGCGTCTGATCATAGCACTGGTGAGGATTCCGCAGGGGGCAGATCCACGAAGCCTGGTGCCCGGATGGAGGCCGAAGGCCGGAATCCGCGGAGGCCCCTTGCCGGCGATAATCTTCACGGAATTCCGAAGTGGACTAGACCGCCTGGGACACTGGGCTGTCGGGCTCCTGGGGCGGCCGGGTTGAACGTTGGAGATAGTCGAAGATGTAGGGCCCTATGCTGATGCCCCGGGTGGTCAGGGCGTCGTTGCCGAACAGGCGGTTGAACTCCAGCAGGTAGCAGTGACCATCGACGACCGCCACATCGAAACCGGCGTGATCTATGCCCAGCCCCTTGGCCACGCGCTCGACCAGCGCGATGGCTTGGGGCGGGATCTCTTCGAACAGGACCCGGGCGCCCTTGGAGACATTGTTGTGAAAGGCCCCTTCGGGTGCGATCCGCCAGTAGGCTGTGACCACTCGGTCACCTATCCAGACGATGCGCAGGTCGCGATCGATGGGGAGGCGCTCCTGGACGTAAAGCGCGTCCTGGCGTTCGGCGAGCTGTCTGAGCTCGGCCGCAGTCTCCACCAAGTGCACGCCGCGGCCCATGCTGTTGCGCAGGTCCTTGACCACCACTGGCAGGCAGAAGCTGTCGAGCGCCCGCTCGACGCCCCCGGCATCGGGGCGCAGGATCAGCGTCTCGGGCACGCTTTCCGGGCAGAACGCCTGGAAGGCCCGGGTCATATGGGCCTTGTCGTGGCCCAGGTGATAGGTGCTCAGGCTTGGGAAGATGCGTCTCCCCAGCGCGTAGACGAGGGTGTTGGCGAGCCAGTAGGGAGGGAACAGCACCCAATCGGCGGCCGAGACCAGCGAGCGGTGGCGAAACAGCAGCTCGGGTTTGAGATAGGTGACGGTCGGGATGTCGGTGGAGCGCAGAAGGTCGAACGAGACAAGTCGCATACACGTGCGTTGGAGCGCCCGGAGCGGGCCTGCCTATTCTCCACGGAAACAGGCGCTTGCGGAACAGGCGTGCGTTGGGCGGTGCGCGACCGAAAACGGCCCATGGCCGATAGCGTGGGGGTTGCCGTCCCGGGTGACTGTGTCACAATGGCGATAGGCTTGGTGGAGCAATATTTGCATACTTCGGCGGGAGTGCCCACCGAAGCAGGGCGCGGGGTATGGGGCTACGTGAGCCGCGGCCGATTGCCGCGGGACGTCCCTCTCCCGGAGGGCTTCCACGATGCAATAACAAGCGAGCCATGGAAGGGCCAGACGCGTAGCACCTGGACGGAGGTAGATGAGCCATGACGTATGACGAGCAGGCCCTTTTTCAGGTCGAGAACGTGGGGGAGCGCGTTTGGTGCATCTTTGACATGTCGGAAGATGAGCCCAGGGTGGCGGCGGTCCTCGATGATTCGGGCAGCGACGATCCGCGTAGCGATGCCCGGCTGGAGTTCGAGGCCAAGGCGATGGCGGTGGGCCTCTATGAGGCGTACGAGGCCGCGTTTCTGAGCACCCGCCTGGCAGCGCATCTCTGAGCCCGAACGACCTGGCCGCCCCGATCGGGGCGGCCGCAACTGCGCGAGCGAGCAGGTTCGACTCGCGGTTGCGGCGCTCAGCCCTGTCCCTTAGCGGGATCGTCCTGGACGGGGGCGAGGCTCGCTTTCAGGCGTTTGGCCCAGCCCAGGAGCCGACCGCGCAGGTTCGGTGCGAACAGGAAGATGTTGTCGTGGGGGCGGATTTGGTCCGTCCACAGCGACTTGTGGTGCATCCAGGGACCCAGAAAGTCGAATTCCGAAGCGCCGGTATCGAACGCCCGCCGAATCGCGCTCTCGGTGACCACCCCGCCGGGCCCCAGCTTCTGCAGGCCATGATCGAAAGAGGTCTTGATCTGGCCCATCGATCCGCGCCAGCGATAGCACAGGCTGTAGGCCGCCGGCTGTTCCCCCAGGTACAGCACGTTGGCCTGTAGCAGGCCTCGGCGGGCCAGCTCCGGCACGAGGCGCTTGTACAGGGTGCGCTCGTGGGAGTCGGCCAGCATGGCCATGTCCGCTTCCACCTTCCAGCTGGCCTCCTCGATGGCCCAGATCTGGGCGAGCAGCTCATCGGCGTCCGCCTCGTCCGTGATCCAGCGTTCCGTCAGCCCTTGCTGCTCCAGCCGGCGGCGTTTCCTGCCCAGGTTGTAGCGAAAGTTGCGCGATCGGCCGGCCAGATAGGTCTCCCAGTCCGTGCTGATCGGCAACACCGGCGAGCGCTCTCCCGGATAGCGCACCAGCATCGCGCCGATCTCCGCGGCGATCCGTTCCAGTGCCCGATCAGTGGGACCTTGTACATTGATTCCTCCCGCATGAAGGACATGCCAGGAGTGCGTCGCCAACAGCTCCAGAATTAACCGGTAAGGGTCACCGACGGCGGGGATCTCCTGGTGGTAGCTGTGCAGATTGCCGGCCAGCTCCAGGCGAATGACCGGCAGGCCGTACATGCGCCCGGGCTGGATGAAGTAGGGCAGGACGCCTTGGTCGCCGGCCAGGATATGGATGGCGCCGAGGTTGCCCTGGGCAACGGCGATGGCTTCGGTCCAGAACGGGGAAAGGCTGAGGTGGACCCCGCTGTCCTCTATGCATCGCTCCCACTGCGGGTCGATCCTGTCCCGGTGGCTTTGCCAATGGAGGTCCTGGGAGGCCATGGAGCTGCTTGCGGAGGTGTCGTGGGATCGTTTGAAGCGGTTGGCGCAGGGCCCGCGAGCCGGCCGACCCGTGTGACGTCGCCCGGCGCGGATGGATTCGCCGGCGCACCGCTGCCCTGGGCGCCATTCGGCCGCGGCGACTATAGCGCCCAATGGGGTGTCTTGCCACCGCCGGGGGGCGATCGAGCGGTGCGATTCACGGAGTCGGGCGCTGTCCCGCGCTCCCTCCGCCCCTGTCATACGCTGTGGACAGAGCGCTGGTATCCTGTCGTCTCTATCCGAAAGCCGGTCGCGTGCGTTGAGTGAGCAGAGAGGTGGTGGCTTGTATTTCCGACGCTATCTCGCCAGCGGGATCCTGACCATCGTGCCGCTCTGGGTCACCTGGGTGGTCTTCGATTTCGTGCTGGGGCAACTGTCGCAGTTCGGCCGCCCCTGGGTCACAGGGATCTCGAACAAGGTACGAGGGCGGCATCCCGTGCTCGCGGATCTGCTCTTGGACCCCCGCCTGCACAATGCCCTGGCCGTGCTGCTCACCCTGGCCGGTCTTTATCTGCTCGGCTGGGCGGTGAACCGGGTGTTGGGCAGGCGCATCCTGGATGCCGTCGAATCGTTGCTGGGCAGGGTGCCCCTGATCACCACGGTGTACGGTGGGGCCAAGAAGCTGGTTTCCGCCCTTCAGCGCGAGCCGAGCGGGGTGCGGCGCGTGGTGCTGATCGAGTTCCCGCAGCGGGATATGAAAGCCGTGGGTCTGGTCACCCGGACCTTCCAAGACGCCCGCACCGGCCGCGCCCTCGCTGCGGTCTACGTCCCTACTACGCCCAACCCAACGAGTGGATACGTGGAGATCGTTCCGGTGGAGCGTCTCACCTCCACCGACTGGACGATCGACGAGGCGATGAATTTCATCATCTCCGGCGGCGCCGTGGCCCCCGAGCACATCCGCTACGACAACCGCGCGGGCGGCGGGAGCTAGTCGCTTTCCGTTCGCAGCCGAAGCGACCTAGGTCGAGGCGCGGCCGCTGTACGCGGGGGGGAACGCCCCGGGCAGCGCGAAGCCCTCCGCTGGGGGATGCCGGCGAGAGAGGCGGGTTGGGGATTTCACCGCTTCCTCGGCGCTTGGGGTAAGCTTCAACGAGCTGGCGCCCGCAATCGCACGCGAGAGGCGACCTGAGTCGCGGTGAGCCGGTTCCAGTCCCACCAAACCCTCGGAGGATCAGCAACAGTGATCGATAACATCAACGCACGCCAAGCGCTTGCCGTGGCCCTCGGCGCCCTGCTCGTCGCACCGGTACAGGCCGTGAATTTCGGCGACATGATGAACCCGTCGAAATGGATGGGCGGCAACAAGGACTATGACCGTTATGATGGCTACTACGGTCGCGGGCCCGGCTGGGGCTATCCCGGCTTGGGCTATCCTGGCTGGGGTGGGGCCCCCTACGGAGGCTCGTCTCAGGGCCGAACGACCTACATCATTGCGCCGGGTTATGACGTTTCGACGCCGGGGCAGGACACGACGAACGTTCCGGACTATGAGGCGCGCTCCAGTGAGATCTCCGGCTCCGAGCAGGAGCCGGCCTCCGGCTCGGCAGCCGCGCCGTCGGTAGGGGTCTACCGTGTGGGGCCCAGCTATGGCGGAGCTCCCGGGTATGCAGGAGCCCCCGCGTTCTCCGCAGCGGCTCCCGCAGCGCCCGCCCCGGCAGCGCCGGCTGCCGCTGCGGCCCCGGCCGCGGGTGCCGCTCAACCGTACGCAGGCGCACCGGGCTATGCAGGCGCGCCGGGCTATGCGGGCGCACCGGGCTATGCGGGCGCACCGGGCTATGCGGGCGCGCCGGGCTATGCGGGCGCGCCGGGTTATGGGGGCGTGCCAGGTTATGGCGCCGGCCCCGCTTACGGAGCGCCGGCGCCGGGTATGGCTGGGCCTCAACCCTATGCCGGTGCTCCGGCCTACGGGCGAGCGCCGGCCTATGGCGCCATGCCCCCCCCGGGGGCGGGTAGAGGTCCGGGCCAGCCCTACGGCAGGGCACCCGGGTACGGAGCCGCACCGGGCTACGGGGTCCCTCCGGGCTATGGGGTGCCTCCGGGCTATGCCGGTGCGCCGGCCTATCCGGCCGCAGCCGCCCCGGCACCCGCGGCCCCAGCTCCCACGGCCGCCGCGACACAGCCGGCAGCCCCGGCGAAGGCAGCCGCTGTGACTCCGGCCCCGGCGGCTACGGCCAGCGCGTCCGAGATCCAGGAGTTGAAGGAGCGGATCAAGAAGCTCGAAGAGGCCGCGGCCCCCGCGAAGAAGTGAGGTGTTGACCCGGCGGCGCCCCCGGCAACGGGTGGTCGCCGCCGTCCACGGATCAATGGTGCGCCGCGTCATCTCGCTGTCGGCTCCCCCTAGCCCGGATGCGGCGCAGCGGAATCCGGGGTGCGCTGGGCGGGTGTCGGGCGTACTTGGGGGCGTCTCCCACCAGGTGGATCAGCCCTTCGATCGGGCCTCGCCGGCCATGAACAGCCAGGTGTCAAGCACGGTGTCCGGATTCAGCGAGACGCTGGAGATGCCCCGATCCATCAGCCACTTGGCCATGTCGGGGTGGTCCGACGGGCCCTGGCCGCAGATGCCGATGTACTTGCCGTTCTCGCGGCAGGCCTTGATCGCCATCTCGATCAGTGCGTAGACGGCGCCGTTGCGCTCGTCGAAGCGGTTGGCGACCAGGCTGGAGTCGCGGTCCAGGCCGAGCGTGAGCTGGGTCAGGTCGTTGGAGCCGATGGAAAACCCGTCGAAATACTGCAGGAACTGCTCCGCGAGCAGGGCGTTGGACGGGATCTCGCACATCATGATGAGCCGTAGCCCGTTCTCCCCCCGCACCAGGCCGTTCGCGGCCAGGGCCTCGCTGACCTCGCCCGCCTCTTCCACGGTGCGCACGAACGGCACCATGATCTCCACGTTGGTGAGACCCATTCGCTCGCGCACGTAGCGCATCGCCCGACACTCCATCTGGAAGCATTCCTTGAAGCTGTCGGCCACGTAGCGCGACGCCCCGCGGAAGCCGATCATCGGGTTCTCCTCCTCGGGCTCGTAGCGCCGCCCGCCCAGGAGGTTGGCATACTCGTTGGACTTGAAGTCCGACAGCCGGACGATCACCGGGTTGGGCCAGAAGGCGGCGGCCAGGGTGCTCACGCCTTCGGCGAGCCGGGTCTCGAAGAAGCGAACCGGATCGCCGTATGCGGCGATTCGGCCGCGAATCTCGTCTTGCAGCTCCGGCTCCAGCCGGTCGAGCTCCAGCAGCGCCTTGGGATGAATGCCGATCATGTTGTTGATGATGAATTCGAGCCGGGCCAGGCCGACGCCGGCGTTGGGGATGTTGGCGAAGCCGAAGGCGCGCTCGGGATTGCCCACGTTCATCATCACCTTCACGGGGATCTTGGGCATGTTCGCGAGCTCGACGGTGTTCTTCACGAACTCCAGGAGCCCCTTGTAGACGTAGCCGGTGTCACCCTCGGCGCAGGAGACGGTCACCGCGGCACCGTCGGCCACGGCGCGGGTTGCGTCGTTGCAGCCCACCACGGCCGGGACGCCGAGCTCCCGGGCGATGATCGCAGCGTGGCAGGTGCGCCCACCGCGGTTGGTGACGATGGCCGCGGCGCGCTTCATGATCGGCTCCCAGTCCGGGTCGGTCATGTCGGTGATCAGGACGTCCCCGGGCTGGACCCGATCCATCTCCTTGACGCTCATGATGACGCGGGCCACCCCGCTGCCGATCTTGCTGCCGATGCTGCGGCCGGCGGTCAGGCGCTCGCCCTGTTCGCGCAGCTCATAGCGCTCGATGACCCGCCCGCTGCGGCTCTGCACGGTCTCCGGGCGGGCCTGCAGGATGTAGAGCAAGCCGTCCTCGCCGTCGCGGGCCCACTCGATGTCCATGGGGCGGCCGTAGTGCTGCTCGATGACCACTGCGTAGCGGGCCAGCTCCTCAGCTTCCGCGTCGGTGATGCAGAAGACCTGGCGCTGGACCAGCGGCACTGGCTCTTTACGCACCGGTCCGGCCTCTCCGCCCCGCTCGGCGTAGACCATGCGGATCGCCTTGTCCCCGACGCTGCGGCGCAGGATGGCGGGGCGTCCGCCCGCCAGGGTCGGTTTGTGCACGTAGAGCTCGTCCGGGTTGACCTCGCCCTGGACCACCATCTCGCCGAGGCCGTAGCTGGCGGTGATGAAAACCACGTCGCGAAAGCCGGTCTCGGTGTCCAGGGTGAAGATCACCCCGCTGGCGCCGATGTCGCTGCGTACCATGCGCTGCACGCCCGCGGACAGGGCCACCTGGCTGTGCTCGAAGCCCTGGTGCACGCGATAGGCGATGGCCCGGTCGTTGTAGAGGGAGGCGAACACCGCGCGGATGGCCTGCTTGACGTCGGCTAGGCCGTGCACGTTGAGAAAGGTCTCCTGCTGCCCGGCGAAAGAGGCGTCGGGCAGGTCCTCGGCGGTCGCCGAGGAGCGCACCGCCCAGGACACGTGCCCTCCGTGCTCCTGCTCGACCTCGCGGTAGGCATCCTCAATGGCCGCCTCCAGGGCGGGTTGGAGCTGCGCGGACATGACCCATTCGCGGACCTTGCGTCCGGCCCGGGCCAAAGCGCCCACGTCGGAGATGTCCAACGCGTCGAGCTCGGCGTTGATCCGGTGATCGAGGTCATTGTGGCGCAGGAACTCTCGGTAGGCGTCTGCGGTGGTGGCAAAGCCCCCGGGAACCCTGACACCGCTGTCGGTGAGGTTCTGGATCATCTCCCCCAGCGAGGCGTTCTTTCCGCCGACCTGGGCGACGTCGGTCATGCGCAGTTGGCTAAGCGGCAGCACGTAAGCAGTCATCCTCGGGTTCCTCGGTGCTCGAATTGCGTGATTGTCGAAGGGGTCTGCATCGACGGCTCCACGACCGTCAGATTCCGCACCCAGACCAGCTCGCAGGCACCGCGCCCGGTGTCGCTACGAGTCAGGGAGCTGACCCATTTCCATCCGTCGGTGCCCACGGCACGAATGAGATAGCCTTTCAGCGCGATCACCTGTCCGGGACGCAGAGACTTCAGCTCGCTCTCCACGCGGCCGTCTGCGGGTACCATGTGCATGTTGGCGGCGTGCTCTTCGATCTGCCTGCGCGGCAGGGGCAGCCGCGCGGCAGACCAGAAGAAGAACCGGTCGGACTGGGAGATGTCGAGCTGCGACAGGATACTGCTGTCGGACATCGGGCCCCAGCCCAGGGCAAGATCCACCGGGGCCAGGTCGGACTCGCGGTCGAGCCGATAGCGCTCGGCGCCCAGCACGCGCGCCTCCAGAGAGAAGTTGGCGAGCGGCGTGATCTTGTAGCCCCGGTACTCGAAAGGCTTGCCGCCGTCGATCGGGATTTGCCGCGGTTCTTCGGGCGCCAGTACGCCGGGCCCCGGATCGAGCGGGGAGCGGTACAGGACTTCGTAGGCCCCGAAGCCCAGCAGTGCGACCAGGAAGAGACGTTTCAACATGGGGCAGAGACGGCGCCCGTTATCAAAGGCATTCCTTCGCCGGGGGTTGGCTTTTTCCAACCATTAGATACCTTTTAACTCATGTCAAGCAGCGGCTTAGCGTGCGGGTTGTCTCGAAGGCCGTCCGACCCATGAAAAGGACCGTCTTCTTCGTCTCCGACCGCACGGGCATCACCGTCAAGGCTCTGGGCACCAGCCTGCTCACCCAGTTCGACGGCATCCAGTTCGCCCGGGTCAGCCTGTCCTACATCGACACGCCGGACAAGGCCATGGCCGTGGCGCGGCGCATCGACGCCGCCGCCGAGGTCGACGGGGCTCCACCGGTCGTCTTCTCCACCTTGATCGACAACGAATGCAGGGCGGTGCTCGCCTCTGCGCAGGCCGTGGTCTTCGACTTCTTCGACACCTTCATCGGTCCGCTGGAGTCGGCCCTGGGCATGCAATCCTCGCACACCATCGGGAGGGCCCATGGCATCGGGGACGCCTCGGATTATCAGGTGCGCATGGATGCGGTGAATTACGCGCTGAATCTCGACGATGGGGTGCGTTCGTCGCGGCTCGGGCAGGCCGACATCATCCTGATCGGGGTGTCGCGCTCCGGAAAGACCCCGACTTGTCTGTATCTCGGCATGGAGTTCGGGATCCTGGCGGCAAACTTTCCCCTAACGGCGGACGATTTCGAGGTGGCTGCCCTCCCGGAGTCGCTGCGGCCATACAAAGGGCGGCTTTTCGGCCTCACCATCGCTCCCCAGCGTCTGCACGAGATTCGCGAGGAGCGGCGCCAGGGCAGCCGCTATGCCTCCCTCGAGCAGTGCCGCTTCGAGGTGGCGCAGGCCGAGCAGTTGTTCCGCCGAGAAGGCATCGCCTTCGTGGACACCACCCACATTTCGGTGGAGGAGATCGCCACGACCCTGATCCACCACTATGGCCTGCAGCCCCGCCTGATCAGGTAATGACGCTGGGCGCCGCCCGTCCGGTTCGGTCGCGGATCCGTGCCAGCTTCTCCGCCGTGGCAACCAGTTCGGCCAGGGCCTCCTGGGTATCGCGATTCTGGGTCGCGGGGTTCGGCTCGAAGGACTCGACGTAGACGCGTAGGGTCGCCCCCGCCGTGCCGGTCCCGGAGAGCCGATACACGATGCGCGAGCCGTCGCTGAAGCCGACCCGCAGGCCCTGGTGCTCGGAGCGGCTGCCGTCCACCGGGTCCGTGTAAGCGAAATCGTCGGCATACTCGACCCGACGCCCGCCAAGCTCCTGGCCCGGCAGGGTGGGCAGACGTTCGCGCAGGTCGTCGATCAGGCTTTCGGCGGCGCTCTTGTCGACTTCCTCGTAGTCGTGGCGGGTGTAGTAGTTGCGCCCGAAACGGCGCCAGTGCTCGCGCACGATCTGCGCGGTGGACTGCTGCTTGACCGCGAGCAGATTGAGCCAGAACAGCACCGCCCAGAGCCCGTCCTTTTCCCGGACGTGTCCGGAGCCGGTCCCGAAGCTTTCCTCGCCGCACAGGGTGATGCGCCCCGCATCGAGGAGATTGCCGAAGAATTTCCAGCCCGTCGGGGTCTCGAAGCAGTCCACCCCCATGACCTGCGCGACCCGGTCCACGGCCTGGCTGGTGGGCATGGAGCGGGCTACCCCGGCGATGCCGCCCTTGTAGCCCGGGACCAGATGGGCGTTGGCCGCCAGCACCGCCAGGCTGTCGCTCGGGGTCACGAAGAAGTCCCGCCCGAGAATCATGTTGCGATCCCCGTCGCCGTCGGAGGCCGCCGCGAAGCAGACGCCGCCCGGTCCCCGAGTGCGGGCCACCAGCTCCTCGGCATGGGCCAGGTTCGGGTCCGGGTGTCCGCCCCCAAAGTCCGGCAGAGGGATGCCGTTGAGCACGGTGCCGGGCGGCGCACCCAGCATCTGCTCGAGGATACGCGTGGCATAGGGCCCGGTGATCGCATGCATGGCGTCGAAGTGCATGTCGAACAGGCCCGAATTGAACAGCTGATGGATGCGGTCGAAATCGAACAGCTCCTGCATCAGGGCGGCGTAATCGTCCACCGGGTCGATGACCTCGACGGTCATGCCTTCATAGCGCACCGGGCCGGTCCGTGTGATGTCCAGCTCCCCGGCGTTCGCAATCTGATAGGCGCGCATCTCTCGGCTGCGGCGGAAGATCTCGTCGGTGACCTGCTCTGGGGCGGGCCCGCCGTTGGGCATATTGAACTTGATGCCGAAGTCGGCGTCCGGCCCGCCGGGATTGTGGCTGGCCGACAGGACGATGCCGCCCTGGGTGCGGTATTTGCGGATCACACAGGAGGCCGCCGGGGTGGAGAGCAGGCCGTCGCGGCCGACCAGTACCCGGGCCACGCCGTTGGCGGCGGCCATGCGCAGGATGATCTGGACCGCCTCGCGGTTGTAGAAGCGCCCGTCGCCCCCCAGCACCAGGGTGCCCCCGACGAGGTCCGGCCGGGCGTCGAAGATGGATTGGACGAAGTTCTCCAGATAACCGGGCTGCTGGAAGACCTTCACGTGCTTGCGAAGTCCGGAGGTACCGGGGCGCTGATCCTGAAACGGAGTGGTCTCGATGGTCGACATAGGGGCACCCGCGGAGCTGTCAGGGAAAACCCCGGTATTTCAACACACCAGCCCCTCGAGGCGAAGCCCCTGGGTCACCAGATGAGCCTCGGTGCTTGAAATCTCCGGGCACGATTCCCAGATTCCAGGGCTGGATATTGTCGCGGCAATCCGGCATAGACCGGCCCCCGCCGCACCCCGATTGAAGCAGACCCCTGGGAGAACGAGCCGATCATGACTGTCGACGCACACAAGGAAACCCTCCAGTTCCAGGCCGAGGTCAGCCAGGTGCTCAACCTGGTGATCCGGTCGCTGTACAGCAACAAGGAGATCTTCCTGCGGGAGCTGATCTCCAACGCCTCGGACGCCGCTGAGAAGCTGCGCTTCGAGTCCCTGACCGACGAAGGACTCTACGAGAGCGATCCGACCCTACGCGTGCGGGTCGAGGTCGACCCCGAAAACCGCACCGTCAGCGTCTCGGACAACGGGATCGGGATGAGCCGCCAGGAGGTCATGGACACCGTCGGGTCGATCGCCAGCTCCGGAACCCGCCGATTCCTGGAGTCGCTCAGCGGCGACCAAGCCAAGGACAACAAGCTGATCGGGCAATTCGGGGTCGGCTTCTACTCGGCGTTCATCGTCGCCGACCGGGTGACGCTGCTGACCCGCCGGGCTGGTTTGGGCCCCGAGCACGGGGTGCGCTGGGAGTCCTCCGGCGAGGGGACCTATACGGTGGAGACGCTGGACAAGCCCGGCCGGGGCACGGAGGTGATCCTGCATCTGCGCGAGGACGAGGGCGAGTTCCTGGAGCCGTTCCGGCTGCGCAGCATCATCGGCAAGTTCTCCGACCATATCGCTATCCCCATCGAGATGCGCAAGCCCAAGGCGCAGGGCGACGAGGCGGCCGGGGAGTACGAGCAGGTCAACCGCGGCACCGCCCTGTGGATGCGCAACAAGAGCGAGATCAGCGAGGAGGAGTACAAGGAGTTCTACAAGCACATCGCCCACGACTTCGACGATCCGCTCGCCCATGTGCACAACCGGGTCGAGGGCAGCAACGAGTACACTTCGCTACTGTATATCCCCAAGCACGCGCCCTTCGATCTCTGGGACCATGACCAGAAGCATGGCGTCAAGCTCTATGTCCGCCGGGTATTCGTCATGGACGAGGCGGACAAGCTGATGCCCCATTACCTGCGTTTCGTCAAGGGGGTGGTGGATTCCGATGATTTGCCGCTGAACGTCTCGCGCGAGATTCTTCAGCACAACCGCAAGATCGACAACATCCGCACCGCCAATACCAAGCGGGTTCTGGGGCTTCTGGAGGGTCTGGCGGAGAGCGATAAGGAGCAGTACGGCGAATTCTGGAAGGATTTCGGGCGGGTCATGAAGGAAGGGCCGGCGGAGGATTTCGCCCACCGCGAGCGCATCGCCGGCCTGCTGCGCTTTGCCAGCACCGCGGGCCAGGGCACCGAGGAGGCCGTGTCGCTCGACGACTACCTGTCCCGCGTCCAGGAAGGCCAGGAGAAGATCTATTACATCAGCGCCGATACGCCGGCCGCGGCGCGTAACAGCCCTCATCTCGAGGTGTTCCGGAAGAAGGGCATCGAGGTCCTGCTGCTCACGGACCGGGTCGACGAGTGGCTGGTGTCGCATCTCAGCGAGTACAAGGGCAAGCAGCTGCAGTCGGTGGCGAAGGGGGCGCTGGACCTGGGCAAGCTCGCTGACGAAGAGGACAAGGAGCGGCAGGAGCAGGCTACGCAGAGCCATAAGGGGCTGACCGACCGGATCAAGACGGTGCTGGGAGAGGCCACGGTCAAGGACGTGAGGGTATCGAGCCGCTTGGTCGACTCGCCGGCCTGCCTGGTGGTCGACCAATACGAGATGAGCCAGAACCTCGCTCGTGTGCTGAAGCAGCTCGGCCAGGATGCCCCCCTGCCGACGCCGACCCTGGAGATCAATGTCGATCATCCCCTGATCAGGCGTCTCGAGGGAGAGAACGACGAGCAGCGGTTCGACGAGCTGGCCAGGCTGGTGTTCGACCAAGCGCTGCTCGCCGAGGGTGGACAGTTGGAAGATCCGGCAGGATTCGTCCGGCGCCTGAACAGCCTGTTGCTCAACATGGCGGGCGGCTGAATGCCGCCTGGAGGGCTTGCCATAAGCCCTGCGAATCCCTGCATTTCATTGGCCGATTGGCCCGGCAGTGCCGGGCCATGGCATCCTTGAACGGTTTTTCGACAGCGAAGGAGCACCAAATCATGCGCGTCATACTGCTTGGTGGCCCAGGCGCCGGGAAAGGCACCCAGGCGAATTTCATCAAGGAAAAATACCAGATTCCGCAGATCTCGACGGGCGACATGCTGCGCGCTCACGTCAAGCAGGGCACGGAGCTCGGCAAGGCCGCCAAGAAGATCATGGACGAGGGCGGCCTGGTCTCCGATCAGATCATCATGGGCATGGTCAAGGAGCGGATCACCGCGGAGGATTGCAAGAACGGGTTCCTGTTCGACGGCTTTCCGCGCACGATTCCCCAGGCCGAGGCCCTCCAGAAGGCGGGCGTGCAGGTCGATGCGGTCGTTGAGATCGACGTGCCTGACGAGGAGATCATCCGGCGGATGTCCGGGCGCCGGGTGCATCTGGCTTCCGGCCGCACCTACCATGTCATGTTCAATCCGCCCAAGCAGCAGGGGCTCGACGACCGCACCGGGGAGCCGCTGATCCAGCGCGACGACGACAAGGAAGAGACCGTGCGGGCGCGCCTGAAGGTCTATCACGACCAGACCGAGCCGCTGATCGATTTCTATAGCCGCTATTCCCGGAGCGGGGAGCAGGGCGCGCCGCGTTATGTCAAGATCGCGGGCGTCGGCACGGTGGACGACATCCGAGAGCAGATCTTCGCAGCACTGGGCTGACTCCCAAAGCCGGCCGATGCGTGTCTCCGAGGGCCGGGCTTGCAACCCGGCTCTCGCCGTTTCGGGGCCGGGTGGGCGTCCCGGCTCGAGATTTGTTACCATGGAACATAATCCATGTCTCAGCCAGGGGGAGCCCGGTGGCCGTTGTAGCGCTGAACCAGGAAGATTTCGAGAAGACCATTCTCGACAATGCATTCGTGATCATTGATTTCTGGGCGCCTTGGTGCGGACCCTGCCGTTCCTTTGCCCCGATCTACGAGAAAGTCTCGGCCGACTTCCCGGATATCGTGTTCGCGAAGGTCAATACCGAGGATGAGCGCGCCATCGCCGCGCATTTCCAGATTCGCTCCATCCCGACCCTGATGATCTTCCGGGACCAGATCATCATCTTCAGTCAAGCGGGGGCTTTGCCCGAGGGTATGTTCCGCGAGCTGATCCGGAAGGCCTCGGCCATCGACATGGACGAGGTGCGCAAGCAGATCGCAGACGAGAAATAGACCCCTCTCCTCGGATACGCTTATCGCAATACCTGAGGCCGGCTCTGCCGGCCTTTTTCGTTGTCCGCGAGGGCGCTCTCCTCCGGGTTTGCGTGACCGGATTGCGACGCTCTCGTGCCTCAACGGGTACCGATCCCGTAATCCCGCACAGCCGCGACCGCGGCGATTCTTGCCCAGGGTGTGACACGGGAGCGCGCTGTGGCCGACGCTACCGGAGCGAGCCCCAACAACGCCGGAGCTCAAAATCACCCGGTCCCCAGGAGGTCTCCCCCGAAATGCGCTCCTGCGGCGTTGCCGTGCTTGTCCATAGGTCGAGTACTGCGCCGGGCGCTGCGCCTTGCAGGCACATATTTCAGACAGCAACGCGGCTCGCGGAAGATTCTTAGGATTCTTGGATAGGGTCTGGCTTCCCCACATTTTCGTCTCGGGATCGCGGTGGGTAGCGACAACCGATTCTCCTGATTGGCCGATGTTGTTGTGCTCGCGCGGCCGAAATCTAAGTGATCATTTGTCAGCTTTTCTTTAAATAATTTTTGTAAGATGCGGAATTATGTCTATAATAACCATCGCGTTCGAATAAAACTCTGCTCTGCGAGGCATCGATCATGGCGGATGAAACGATTTCCTGGGGATAACCCGATGAGCGTTGAAACCGGTGCGCCGGCCAAGAAAAAGGCGGCAAAGCGGACAGCGAAGAAAGTCGCGGGCCGGCCTAAGGGCGCTGAGAAGGTGGCTGTCGAGCGCGCCCCGGCGGTGGGAAAGAAAACGGCAAAGAAGGCAGGCAAGAAGAAAGCGGCCAAGAAAAAGGTATCGGCCAGGGCGCGCGTAAAGACCGTGGCGGAGCCCAAGGCAAAGTCCGTCGCCAAGCCCAAGGCGAAGAAGACTGTGGTCCGCAAGGCGTCAGCGAAGCAGACCGCGAGTCCGGATGTCAGCTCCGGCGCCCCAGTCGAGCGTCGCCGAGGTCGCCCGGTGTCCGTCGACCTGCTGCGGCGCAAGTTGGAGAAGGCCCAGAAGCTGGCCCGTTCTGAGAAGGAACGGCGCAGGGCGGTCGCGGGCAAGGCGCGCAAGGCGATTGCGGCGCATGTCGCACGCAACAAGCAGATGCGTACCGAGCTGGCGGCGACGAAGCGGGAGCTCGGTCGGCTGGACACGGAAGTCAAGGCGGCGGAGCGTGCTCGTGAGCAAGAGCAGCAGATCGAAATGGCGCGAGAGACTGCTGTACAGACGTTTCTGGAGGGGTGGGAAAAAGACTTCCTGAAGAAGGAGGCGACGGGGAAGCGGCGGCGTGG
The DNA here is from genome assembly GCA_963775335.1 of uncultured Gammaproteobacteria bacterium. Lineage (GTDB taxonomy): Bacteria > Pseudomonadota > Gammaproteobacteria > Chromatiales > Chromatiaceae > CAVQCX01. Next base: position 28,217 of record CAVZIJ010000002.1, on the reverse strand, counting down.
TCGGCCCCGCCGCCGCAAGAGCAAGTCCTGACGCGAAGGGCAAGGCTGTTCGGGCAAGCCCCGGCCTTGTGGTCGGGGCTTTGCTTTTTCCTCGAGCCCGCTGTCCCGGGGCGGTCGGTGGTAGAATGCATCGCCTTCGTATCATGCAACCTTACTTTTGGACGGCCCCGCGAGTCACCCATGAGAATGCTCCGCTATCCATGGAGTGTTCAGAGCCTTCTGCTCGCCCGACCCACGGTCGGGGCGCTGATGGATCTTTGCGAGGAGAACTACCGGCATCTGCTCAGGCTCGCGCCCCAGATGAGACTGATGGCAGGAAGACATCACTCGCAGGTGGAGGGGCACGTCGACCTGCATCTGGAGGTCTTGGAGCAGGCTCCGTATACGACCCTCATCCACCTTACCTACTACTTTGATCCTGGCAGCGCAGGGGCTCTCAGGCCCGATCCCGACGCGGTGCTGCGGGTTTATCACGACGCAGGGCAGGCCGAGGTGCTCGATCTGGCGCAGCAATCCCTGCCGCTTCGGACCCTGCCCGGGCTTTGGAGTCTCGATCAGAAATGGAACGCCAACCTGTTTCTGTCCAAATGGCTCTTGTACTGCATCGCCCAGGGCCACCGCTTTCGGCACGTAGCGCAGATGGGTGCCGAGGTCGGGGGCGAGCCCGTGGAGCTTGTCTGATCGCGCCGCGGCCTGAGACGACCTCCGAAAACACCCCTTCCCTCGGCCCCTACGCGTGTACACGAGGCCGCAGATTTTTCTTGACTAATTCACTTAGTTAAAGCTAGCCTATCTCTGAGTATTTTACTCGGTAATACCGATTCACTCGGACGGAGATAGCGCCATGAGACTTTCCACCAAGGGACGTTACGCGGTCACGGCGATGCTCGACCTGGCCCTGCACGAGAGTCAGGGACCTGTGACCCTGGCAGATATCTCGGCCAATCAAGGCATCTCGCTGTCCTACCTGGAGCAGCTCTTTGCGTGTCTGCGCAACAAGGAGCTGGTCAAGGGAATCCGCGGGCCCGGCGGTGGGTATCACCTGGCCCGGCCGGCGGGGGAGATCTCGATCGCCAACATCATCTGCGCAGTGGACGAATGGGTGGAATTCACCCGCTGCAAGGGCCGTGAGAACTGCCACGCCGGTCAGCGCTGCCTGACCCACACGCTCTGGGACGAGCTGAGCGCAGAGATCTACGATTTTCTGTGCGGCATCTCGCTCGGAGATCTGGTGAGCCGGGGCGCGGTCCAGGAGACGGCCCGACGCCAGAAAGAGCGTCAGCTGATGCTGCAGCAGACCCGAAGCGCCGCCTGAGCGGTCTCCCAACGGCTCCGGCGGGGCCCTTCAACCGGCGAGGGGCAGGGTGACTTGGAACCGGGTGAGCTGGGGGTCAGAGCTGATATTGAGCTCGCCTCCGTGTGCGTCCACCAGGCGTTTGACGATGGCCAGCCCCAGCCCGGTGCCGTCGGCCTTGGTCGTGAAGAAGGGCTCGGTGAGACGGGACAGGGCCTCCGCCGGTATGGGTGGGCCGGGGTTTTCGACGCTCAGGGTCAACGTGCCCAGATCGGACTGTTGCGACAGCCTCAAAGCGATCCGGCTGTCCTCCGGGGCTGCCTCGCAGGCGTTCTGAGTGAGGTTGATCAGCACCTGAAGGAGGCGGTCGCGGTCGCCGAGGATGCGTCCGTGGTGAGCCCCGTCGCTCAGCTCCAAGGTTTGGGAACGAGGCGTCGCGAGCCCGCCATGGGTCTGGATGAAGTCCGCGACCAGGGCCGTCAGGTTGAGCTCGCGCAGGTCCAGACGCAGGGGCTTGGCGTAGACCAACATCTCCTCCACCAGCCTCGCCACGCGATTTGCCTCCTGCCTGGCGAGCAATGCCCTTTTTCCGGCGGAGCCGGGCAGGTCCGCCTGGCAGAAATAATCCAATGCCAGGGTGATCGTCGTCAGCGGGCTGCGCACCTCATGGGCGATTCCTGATGCGAACTGTCCGATGGCCGCGAGCCGCGCGTGCTCGACGAGACGCAGCGTACGCCCGAAGCTGTGGGTCACCAGGCCGGCGATGTTCGCCAGCAGCTCCAGGTGGTCGCGGGAATAGGTGTGCGGACGGCGTGACGCGAACACCAGCACGCCGGGCAGCGGGCTCTGTTCGGTCACGGGCAGGAAGATCGCATCCTTGGCGCCGGATGCGCTGAGCAGGCTCAGAAAGCGGTAGCGCGCGTCCGCCCCTGCGGTCTGCGAGACGTTGGGGATGTGCAGCGGCTCGCCGCTGGCTATGGCCCGTTTGAGCAGGGTACCCTCCAGCGAGAAATGGGCATTTGGGATGACCTGTGGATGGCCGTCGACATAGGCCCGCTCCAGCTTGATCGACGCCCCGTTTCCGGTGACGAACAGCACCCCGACCCAGTCCAGCGGCAGGAGCGCCGGAAACTCCTCGGCGACGAAGCGCAGGGTGTCGTCCAGGTCACTGCCCTGCTGTATGCGGTCGATCAGGCGAAAGAACGCATACAGCCGGCGGGAGAGCCGGTTGAATGAATCGGTCAGCCACGCGATCTCATGGTCTCCGCTGCTCTCCACCTGGTGCCCGAAATCTCCCTGCGCCACTTGGCGGAATCCCAGGACCGCCCGGTCCAGCGGCCTGAGCACCCGCAGGAAGAACCACAGCAGTATGCCCAACGTAATCAGCACGGCGCCGAGCCAGGCGCCGGCATTGATCCAGTTGATCAGCTGTAGCTGTTCCGCGACCTGGGCCTGGTAGGCGCGCATCAGTCCATCGGTCGCCCGGTTGAGGCCGGCGTGCTCGGCGATCACGAAATCGGCCCCTTTCTCCAGACGCGGCTCCGCCTCATCCGGTCCCAGGGCGCTGCCCAAGCCCGCGCGGTAGGCCTTCCAGACCGCCTGGAGCCGATCCACGGCCCTCAGGGTGTCCTGCGACAGGGTTGGCCGCACCATCCGGTCGAATCCCGTGAGCTCGGGTCCGAAAGTGCCGTGCATGAACGACGCGGAGATGCGGTCGAAGGTCATGACGTGGGCCATCAGGTCCTGGTAGTAGAGCCGCAGGTCCCGCCGGTAGGTCGCGGGGTCACGCGGTGCGTTCTCCTTGTAATTCATGCCCTGGATGGCCAGCTGCTCGGAGGTGAGCTGCAGCTTGCCGGCGAGACTGAGCAGGACGTTGCTGTGTCCCTGCTCCTTCAGGGCCTTGGAGGTGAAATGCAGGGCGAGCCCGAACAGCACGAGAATCAACAGGAGCGCCCCGGTGATCTGGAACTTCAGTGTGCGGGGAAAACTGAATCGGCTGGTCACGGTCTCGCTGGGCTCGGAACGGTCCCGGCGGTGCTCCGGGAACGGGTCCGATACTACCCGAGCCGCGTGGCGATCTCCATGAAGGTAGCTTCTGTGGCCTGCCTCGGTTGGCTATGATGGCGCGATCATGGGTGCCGACGACGATGACCTGCGGACACTGCGCGACTACGTGCGCTGGGGCGCCAGCCGCCTCAACGAGGCAGGCGCGTTCTTCGGTCACGGTACCGATAATGCCCTGGACGAGGCCCTCACCCTGGTCCTGCACGCGGTGCGCCTGGACTACGAGCTGTCGCCGGCGTACCTGGACTGCCGGCTTACGGTGGAGGAGCGCGATGCCATACGCTCGCTGCTGCGCCGCCGCATCGAAGGCAGGGTGCCCGTCCCTTATCTCACCCACGAGGCACGCTTCGCCGGCCTGAGCTTCTACGTGGACGATCGGGTGCTGGTGCCGCGCTCTCCCATCGCCGAGCTGCTCGAAGGGCAGCTCGCGCCCTGGGTGGAGGCTGAGCGGGTGACCCATATCCTCGATCTGTGCACGGGCAGCGGCTGCATCGCGGTGGCCTGCGCTCATTTTTTTCCGAATGCGCGAGTGGACGCGGTCGACATCTCGGAGCCCGCCCTAGAGGTGGCGCGTATCAACGTGGAGCGCCACGGGCTGCACGAGCGTGTGCGTCTGATCCGCTCGGACTTGTTCCTGGCCCTGGGAGCCGACGACGTTTACGACCTGATCGTCTCCAATCCCCCCTATGTGGCCCGCGAGGAGATGGAGCGGCTCCCCGAGGAATACCGGCACGAACCCGCGCTGGGGCTGGAGGCCGGCGAGGAAGGGCTCGATGTCGTGGCGCAAATCCTGCGGGCTGCGCCGAAACACCTGACGCCGGGTGGTATCATCCTGGTCGAGGTCGGGCTCAGCGCCGAAGCGCTCGCCGCGCGCTATCCCGAGGTCCCGTTCGTGTGGCTCGATCTTGAGCGCGGCGGCGAGGGGGTGTTCCTGCTGAGCGCCGCCCAGCTCGAAGAGCATCGAGCCCTGTTCGCGTCGGACCTTTCGGAGTGACCCATGGCCTTGCGGCGAGCGAAGAGTGCGGAAGAGTACATCGACTGGATCAAGCAGGCGGTGTTCGAGGTCCAGGACCTACGAGAATGCCTGGAGTTCGAGATGGAGGACCTGCAGCGGTTTCCTGCGTTTCTCGGTCCGTTGCAGGACGGGATCAACGCGGTGTACCAGTCGATGAAGACGGGCACCTACGCCTTCGGGCGGGAGGATCTGGCTTTCATGGACGTTGCCGCCACCAATGCCGACGAGATCCCTTTCTACACGCTGCTTCGCCAGATCAACGAGACCCACCGCAAGGGTCTGGAAGTGGACGAGGCCGAGGACTGACCGGGACCGGGATGACCGGGTCTAGTCCGAGCCCGGGTCGCGTGCCCCGTGTCGCAACCAATGTCCGCAGACCCCGACTCCGGCGCGGGGGCTGCGGGATACAACTGCCGGATGCGTGAGCGTAGACCCCATGGAACAAGCCCTCGTATTCGATCAGTCGCTCATCGAGAAGTACGACCAGTCGGGACCGCGCTATACGTCCTATCCGACTGCGGTCCAGTTCCATGACGGATTCGGTCCGGCGCAGTATCGGGCCGCAGCGGAGGCCACCAATGAGCGCGGCAACCCGCTGTCGCTCTATTTCCATATTCCGTTCTGCGACACGGTCTGCTTCTACTGCGCCTGCAACAAGATTGCGACCAAGGACCGCACCAAGGCACCCCCCTACCTGGATCGGGTGTATCGGGAGCTGGCCCTGCAGGGCCAGCTCTTCGATCGCAGCCGGAGGGTCGAGCAGCTCCACTGGGGCGGGGGTACCCCTACGTTCATCAGCCACACCCAGATGCGCGGGCTGATGGAGGAGACCGGGCGGCATTTCAGCCTGGCGGACGACGACAGCGGCGAGTACTCCATCGAGATCGACCCCCGGGAGGCGAGCGCGGAGACGGTCGCCCTGCTGCGCGCGCTCGGGTTCAACCGCATGAGCCTCGGCGTACAGGACTTCGACCCACGTGTGCAACGGGCGGTGAACCGCATCCAGACCGAGGCGGAGACCCTCGAGGTCCTGGACGCCGCACGCGAGCAGGGATTCCGCTCGGTCAGCATCGACCTTATCTACGGGCTGCCGTTTCAGACCCGCAGCTCTTTCGAGCACACCCTGGAGCGCATCATCGACTTCGCGCCCGACCGACTCTCGGTGTTTAACTACGCGCATCTGCCGGAGCGCTTCAAGCCCCAGCGGCGCATCAATGCCGCGGATCTGCCCGTACCCCAAGAGAAGCTCGACATCCTGCAGATGACCGGGGAGCGGCTCGCGACCGCCGGGTACGTCTATATCGGCATGGATCACTTCGCGCGTCCCGACGATGAGCTCGCGGTGGCCCAGCGCGACGGCACCCTGTATCGCAACTTCCAGGGCTACTCCACCCATGCCGACTGCGACCTCGTCGGCATCGGGGTGACCTCGATCGGCATGGTCGGCCCGACCTACGCCCAGAACATGCGCACGCTGGAGGAGTACTACGCCCGTATCGACGCCGGTGAGCTGGCTGTGTTCCGTGGCCTGACCCTCACCCGCGATGACGAGATCCGACGTGACGTCATCACCAGGCTGATCTGCCACTTCACCCTGAGCTTCTCCGCCGTGGAGGCGGCCTGGGGAATCCGTTTCGCGGACTATTTCGCGAACGAGCTGAGTCGTTTGCGCGGCATGGAGGCCGACGGCTTGGTACGGGTGGGCGACCAGCGCATCGACGTTGAGACCAAGGGTCGTCTGCTGATCCGCAACATCTGCATGACTTTCGACGCCTATCTCAGTGCCGAGCGGCCCTCGCGGAGCTTCTCCAAGGTGATTTGAGCCGCCCCGGATGGTCGGAGCGGGAAGCGGTGTGGACAGGAGCCGGACGATAGACAAGGAGCGTAGAAGCGAGCTCCAGCTCGCGAACGGCGTTGACGCAGAGCGATCGTCAGATTGGCGCGCAGCGCCTACCTGACGCGGCAGTCCGAGTAGCCCGAGCCGGCGGCGGAGCCTGGGCTCGCGTGGCCCGAAGCAAAGATGTCGGGTAGCTTCGCAACCCCGTCCACCCTGTGCGTGGGTTTTCGGACGTGGGTTTCTGTAGGTCAGGTTGGTGCGCAGTGGCTACCTGACGCCCGGACCGGATTGGCTGATGCGGTGGTTGGCGGTGACAAGAACCCTGAGAGCCAAGACTCTCTTCGACAAAGAGACCGCCGAACATGCTGAGCTACCGCCACGGCTTCCATGCTGGCAACTTCGCGGACGTGCACAAACACCTGGTGCTCGCCCTGCTCCTGGCATGGCTGGGCCGGAAAGAGACGCCCTTTTTCGTGCTCGACACCCACGCCGGCGCCGCCAGCTACGACCTCGGCTCGCCCCAGGCCCTCAAGGTGCGCGAGCATGAGGAGGGCATTGCGCGCCTCTGGCCGCCGTCCGACAGCGGGCCGCTGCCGGTACTGTACCGACAGGCGCTGCGCGAGGGGAGCCCCAGTGCGGAGCTCCGTCGCTATCCCGGCTCCCCGGCGTTGATCCGGGCCGGCCTGCGGACGCAGGACAGGGCAGCCCTCGTGGAGCTACATCCGACGGATCTGGAGGCCCTCCGCGCCTTCGCCGCGGGGGATCGGCGCCTCGGGGTCCACGGCCGAAACGGGCTCGAGGCCCTCGGTGCCCTGGTACCGCCCCCCGAGCGCCGCGGGCTGGTGCTGATCGATCCACCTTACGAGGTCAAGGAGGATTACTCGGACGTAGTTGCCGCCCTGCTGGGAGCCTGCCGCAAGTGGCCGACGGGAGTGTTCGCCCTCTGGTATCCGCTGCTCCCCCAGGCGCGCGAGCGCCCGATGCTGGCCGCGATCGAGCGCAGTGGGGTGCGCAAGATCCTTCAGACCGAGCTGCTGGTGCGTCCGCGGGGCCCGCAGCGGGGCATGTACGGCAGCGGAATGCTGGTGGTCAATCCGCCCTGGACCTTGCCCGGGGAGCTGAGCGAGCGGCTGCCGGTGGTCCTTGCCCGCCTCGCCCCGGACCTCGGAGAGGTACGCCAGCGCTGGCTGGTGCCCGAGTAAACGGGCCGCAAAAATACGTGGATCCAAGGCCGTCGAAGCAGGAGCCCGGCGGTCTAGCGGACTCCGTCTCACGCCGAGTGCAGGGCCGCCAGCGCGTAGACCCGTGCTTCGGTGCGGCTGAGGATCCAGCGCTCGACCAGCACGGTGTCATCCCGGACGTACTCGGCCCGTACCCTGCGATCGAGCCGCTGGAACGGGGTCTCCGTCCCCGAATGGGCCGGGCCCGCGGCCTTTGTGATGGCGGCCTCGAGCAACTCGCGTTGCGCCTCCTTCGGATGCTCGGTGAGATAGGCCTTGCCGAAGCGTGCGGCGGCGGCGTAGTCGCCGCAGGCCGCGGCGAGCCAGTCCGGCGCCGGTGCGTCTACCATCCAGGGTTTCATGGCCCCGCAGCCCCCCAGGGCGATCGCCGAGGCGATCGTGCCTAGCAGGAATTCGCGGCGGCTGACGCCTCCGGCGTTGGTTTCGGGCTCGGTCGTGGGGCTCATGTTCGCTGGGCCTTCAGGTGATCGGCCAGCCGCAGGGCCAGCGCGACGAGGTTGAGCGTCGGATTGGACGCCCCGGAGGTGGGAAACACCGAGCTGCCGGCGACGTAGAGGTTATCGATGCCGTGGACCCGGCAGTTTCGGTCCACCACGCCCTGCTTCGGGTCATCGTGCATGCGGGTAGTGCCCATGTGGTGGCTGCCTCCGCTCACCTGTTCGGGCCATATGCCGTCGTCGTCGACGTTGATCAACATACGACCGATCCCCGGGCTCGCCAGCTCCAGGCCCAGCATGCGGATATGGTGCACCACGCTGTGCCGATCCTGGGAGCTCAAGCGCCAGTCCAGGCGGGACTTGCGCTGCCCCAGGGCATCGAGCTCGTTGGAGAGGGACAGGCGGCTGTCGGGGTTCGGTGCCTGCTCGCAGGCACAGCCGATCCCGAGCCAGATGCCCGCGTAGCTCGGGTCCGACGGGTCCAGCGGCCCAGTGCCGTCGGCGAGGAAGCGGCGTGCGGCCCGCAGCATTGCCTTGTGGGCGGCGGTCGGTCCCGGTCCGAGCCCGGGCCGATTGCGGTCGCGGTACTCTCCGGCGAATCCCATCATGAACGTGGCATTCAGCAGCCTGCCGTTGCGCAAGGTCTCTTTTGTGGGGACCAGACCCGCCTGGGCGGAGTGGCCCTCGACCTTCACGCGGTTGTAGTAAATCGACGGCAGCCGCTTAGGCTGCGCGACGACCATCTCGCCGAATCCGGACAGGTGAGGGTGCTCCATGAAGTAGCGCCCGACCAGATCGTGTTGGTTGCCGAGACCGGGGCGCACCACGTCGTCCGAGAGCAGCAGCAGGCGCGGGTTCTCCAGGGCGCCGGTCGCCAGCACGAACCGCCTGGCCCGGATGCGGTGGGTGAGGCCCGTGAGGGTGCGTACGCCCAAGTGGGTGATGTGGTCACCATTGGGCGCGGCAGCGATGTTCACCACGGTGGCATTGAGCAGGACCTGGACGTTCTTGGATGCCGCAAGCTCTGCCCCGTAGCGCTGCCCGAAACGGGTCGGCGGGCTGAATTGCACCACGCGGGTGCGAAAGCGCCCGGTGCTCTGCGCCAGCAACGGGGCGCCGGTCTCCCTGCGCCAATAGTCCAGGTCCTCGAACCGGGGCGGGCCGATCTCCACCACCTCGCAAGCGGGGCTATAGTAGGGCTCGATCTCCTCGCGCCCGAAGGGCCAGCCGCTGTGGGGCACCCAGTCGCGTTTCTCGAAATCGATGGGGTCCAGCGGGCTGCAGTACCCGCCCCAGTGGTTGGTGCTGCCGCCGAAGTAGCGCAGCCGGTTGAAGGTCAGCGAGTAGTCGATCCCCACGCTCTGGCCGTCGTAGAGGGCCTGGACGTCCGGGTCGTACTGCATCCCTCCGGACTCCGCGAGGCAGATGCGCAGGCCGGTACCCGCCAGGGCCCGGGCCACCGTAATGCCGGCCGCTCCGCCCCCGATGATGGCCAGGTCCGCCTGGACCCCGGTATGGTCGGGCAGCTCTCGTGCGTCTGTGAACATCAAATCGATTCCTGAGCGATTCGGAGCGGGAGTCCCGCGTCGTCCATGCGGCCCCGATGGTGCGATGACGGCTGGTGCTTGGCGCGGGATTCGGAAAAACGCACCTATTCTACTCTGAGCGGCCGCAGCTTGGGGTGACGCACGGCGCAAGGGCTCGGTCGCGGCGATGTGGCCTCTTCCCAAGTCGCGGATCTCGGGACTAAGATCCTGCAGGACGCCGAGAGTGCCCGCTGACTCGCTTGACGGGTTTGACTGGTCTTCTTTCTTCGGGAGAAAGCGCCACGACAGCGGCCCAAGACACCCCTCTCCCCCGAGGGCGCGCTGCCTGCATCTGGCGAAAGCGCTCGCGCGGCCGATCCTCGTGCTCTGCTACAACAAGGCCCTCGCCGCTCGCTTGGAAAGGCTCATTGCCGAGAAGGGCATGGCCGCACTCGATGGGATCGCTGGGGCTACATCATCCGCAATGGCGAATCCAGCCGCTACAGCCACGCCGCCCCGTAGTATGAGGCTGATGGGGTTGTAAGTGTCTGAGCCCATTGCTTCGCTTCGGACACTGCGAGCCAAGCACTGACCCCGCTGACTCTTGACTCGCGTCAATTCTCCAATTGCTTGATTGCAAGACCTGACCCTGCAGGGTCACTGACCCACAAGGCCCTGCTCGCCACGGCCTTTCGATCCCAACCCTTGACGTGAACCCCGCTCTAGCTAAGAATGACTACTGTCGTCATTATAAGCGCAGCCGTCGCGCCGCGCCGAGAGGGAACGGTCGGCGGTTCATCAAGGGGGGAGGTGTGGTTTCTCGGGGCACACGTTGTGGCAGGCGGGCGCGTCGGGCCGATTCTGGGCCGCTCGCCTCGGCTCCGCCTTCGGCGGCTGGAAGCGAAATCCTGTCCCAAACACTCCGGGATTTGATTTCGCGTTCGGCCGGCGCAGTGTTCGGCATCGACGTTGGCCAGAGCATCGTTGTTTTTTGCAATCGCCCTTGCGAGAGCATACCCAAGATTCCGCCCGGGAAAACCATCGGTAGCCGTTGCGACAAGCTCGTCAGGGGCCGTGAGCTCATGGGACGGCCGATTTGCAAATGCGACTGTCCGCCGGCCGCCCTCGCGAAGGGCGCGCCGCCGCCCTCGCGGTATCCCATGCACATTACCCGTCTCGATGGGCAAACCGTTCAGACAAACGTCGGCAGCATGCCGATCCCTTGTTCGTCGCATTGGGGCCATTGGAAGGGCGTGCGCGTAATGCCCCGCGGCCCCCAGAGCAGGACGCAAGCTTTGCTCGGTTGCGAGCGGCGGAAGAAAGCCGGCCTGTCTCTCGCGTCGCATCTCGAAGCGTTCTGCCAGAGGTCGAGCCACAACACAGCACGCCCGTCGATTAGCTACGACCGGGAAGCTCTGCGACTGCTGGTTAACGGGACCGGGGTCGGTCCCACGTTGGGGTAGCCGGATGTTACCGTCATCACCGTGCGCATTCATACTCGGCGCATGATGGCGAAGCTGGACGTATACGCCGGATTGGGAGCAGTGGCGTACGCCCGGGGGCGTTATTTGGTCTGAAAACGAGAAAAACGAGCTTTAACACGCGTCGCAACGTCTTTTTTCCGGAACAGACCCGGAGCATTGGGTCCGTCCCGGAATGAAGTCGATGCATGTGCATCATTCGGGATAAGTCGGTTGTGTTGATTTCTGGTAGGAAGGGGCCGTTGGTCGGTGCGTACCGCTCGGATCCCATGTTCGTCACAGCCCAGCCGGGCCGGTTCAATACTATATAGGGGGGGGTAACATGTTGATCTCAAGATTCCGATCCATGCTTCGGGTGGGGTTGGTGGCCCTGCTGGCGGCGGGTCTTGGCGGGTGTACGCCGTCCGCTCCACCCGGTCCAACGGGTCCAACGGGTCCAACGGGCTCAACCGGTCCAACCGGTCCAACCGGTCCAACCGGTCCGGGTCAGTCTCTCCTGGACCAGGCCAACCCCGAGCAATGTCAGATCTGTCATACCGGTGAGACGGCCGACGCCGACTTACGCAACGGGGCCGCGCACGAGGCCTACTACGACCAGTTCTTCCAGGACGGGGTCATGAAAGTCGACGACATGCAGTTCGATGTCGCTTGCAATGGAACCTGCACGGCCACCCTGGCGTTCAAGCTGACCAAGTTCGGGCTCCCGTTCGATTGCAGCAAATCGACCGACGCCGCGACCAGCGATTACACGATCGGCAGTTACTGGGCGGAGTACGACCCTAACGCACCTGCGCTTGACCCTAATGTGCCTCCTCCTGGCATGCTCCCGATACTGCCACAGTGGTTTCCCAGCGATCAATCGCTGGCGGGCGGCGCCGGCAACCCGAGCTACGACTCTGGAACGGGCATCTGCACGTTCACGAAGGCAGGTTTGAGCACCTCGGTCGGGAACAAGATGCAAGGGCCCGGCATCGTCCAGATCTATGGCGTGGATGAGATACTCAGAAGAGACGGCCACATGAATCTGGGCAAATACCCGTTCGCGGGCGTCCTGAAACTGCCCGAAGAAGGTGGCGTGGATTACAGCAGCCCGGCGAATGTCTCAGGCTGCGAGAACTGCCACACCCAGCCGTTCCTCAAGCACGCCTACATCTATGGCAAGGTCACCGATAATGGGGGCAACCCGACGGAGTTCTACACCTGCAAGGGCTGCCACTTCGACACGCGTGACGGCCATGATCTGAACTGGCAGATCGAAAAGGATAATCCTGCGCGGGCGGCCGAGCTGGACGCTGGCGGCAGCCCTACAGCAGCAGAAACGACCAAGTACGCCTACAAGGCGAGACTCATGAATGACGTGCACATGTCGCACGCCATGGAGTTCGCCTACCCGCAGTCCATGTTCAACTGCGTCACCTGCCACGCCGGCAAGCTTGACAAGGTGCTGGCGGACGATCAGTTCACAGCGGAGACCTGCATCAGCTGCCACTCTGTCGACGGGCTCATTGCCCAGATGGGAGCCAAGACACCGATCCATGATACGTATGTGGTGGATCCCGCGATTCTGAAGACGACGAATTGCCAGGGCTGCCACGGTTTGGGTGGATTCAATATCGGTCCTAGCTTCGCGACCCTGCACCATGGCGGCTATGATCCGAAGATCTATGCCAGCGATGGCACCCGGTATTCCAGTACCTTCCTTGTCAGCATCGACAGCGCAAGTTATACGCCCGCGACCCATATGCTTGACGTCCAATTCAGCGCGACCGGTGATCTGGGCAGCCTGCATGCGAGCAACATCACGCCGGACATCCTGATCGGTCTGTATGGCTACGATACCAAGGACTTCATCGTGGCCGCGCACGGCCGGGATGACGGGTCCACCAGGAATCTGGAACATACACCGGGCGACGGCAACCCGCGCTTCACGGATCTTGCGGCAGCAGCCGGACACTGGCACGTGCAGGTGAACCTGTCGAACTGGGCCAGCATGCTTGACGCTGACGCCAATGGTCTGGTCGTGATCAGGCGGGCGGAGATCGCTGTCCTGCCTGAGCTGGCCGCGGGTACCGATGTCCTCGGCCTCAACGCGCCGTCCAAGACCTTCGACTTCGCCCAGAACGGTTTCGTGAGCTACTTCCCCGACATCGTCAAGGTTGCCGTGACGCCAGGTACGAAGAAGAGATGGGACGGGTCAAACCTGAACATCAAGACCGGGTGCAATACCTGCCACGACCAGCTTGCCACCACGTTCCACAGTGGAACCAGGGGCGGCAACATCCGGGTCTGCCGGATCTGCCACGAGGTCTCCAACGGCGGCTCACACCTGGAGCTGCAGTCGCGGTCGATCGATTCCTATGTCCATGCCATCCACTCGTTCCAGGTATTCGATATCGGGGACATCGATTTCGGAGACGCGACTCAAGCTGCGGCGTATGAGCATCAGATCGTGCAGAACTTCCCGAGGTTTGGCATTCAGAACTGCGAGTCCTGCCATAACCAGGGCATGTACAATGTGCCGAATCAGAGCAAGTCGATGCCGGGGGTGCTTTCCGGTACTGATCCGGTCCCGGGAAGGAACATCGGTGACATTTCTGACGCCGTCACCGGTCCCGGGGTAAGGGCCTGCGGCTCATGCCACCGGGCTCAGGCGCTCATCGCGGATGATGAGCCTCGCCTTGAAGGCCAGATTGAGCACTTCAAGACGTTCGGGTATTACATTGAGACGACTCATGATGCGGTCAGAGACCTCTGGGCGGCCGTCGTTGCCAAGATCATGGGCATCTTCTCGTACGCCTCGCCCTAGGCGATGAGGGTTGGGCGGGGCGGGCCTAGGCCCGCCCCGCTTTTTTATTCCTGATGCGGTCAACAAAACAGGGGACCACGATTGCGGAACAGCGAGCTGACTGGGAAGGTCAGAGATGCGGAAGGGGCCAGAGTTCCGCGAGGAAGTCATGGCTCAGTTTCCAGATCATGGAAGCCGAAAATCGTGGTCGGAGAGTAAGCCGGTTCCTCACCCGCGGTTAGGCCAAAGTTGGTGTTCTCTGTTGCCGCCTGGTTTCCCGGCGGTGCCACAATGTCTCGGCCATGCATGGGCTCGTCCCCGGCTCCTCGCAGAACCGGACTTGGAGTGTTACACCATCCGGCTCCCAGTCCGAGTCTTCCACCAAGGGATGGGATAGATCGACACCGGGCGCCTTCCTTCGGTCCTGACGCTCGAAGCTCTCGCGCAGCCCCTGCGGGTCATACAGCAAGCCCCATCAGGGCGTTGAACCGCGTCTGCGGCTCGCTGCGCCCCTTGTGTGTGAAACGTTCCAGTCGTGTGGTCACGGGCATAGTCCTCTCGGTGTTGGGCCGTGTTTCCCCTTCGCGTCCTCTCAGACCGCCACCCCTTCGCTCCACCGGACGAAGGCCCAACCGAGGCCGGGGTCACAACCGAGGCCCAAGGCCGGGGTCAGGCCCAAGGCCGGGGTCACCACAAGGCCGGGGTCAGGCCCAAGGCCGGGGTCAGGTCTCCCATGGCCCAAGGCCGGGGTCAGGTCTCCCATCGCCCACAACCTTCGGGAGGCTTCGACAAGCCCAGAAGGAGCGGAACCGAGCTTGCCTTAGTTGGCTTTTGCGGCGGCACGATAGCGAGCCCGGAAGTGCCGGAGGAAGGTCTTAAGCACGAGGCCGGGGTCTCCCATCGCCCACAACCTTCGGGAGGCTTCGACAAGCCCAGAAGGAGCGGAACCGAGCTTTCCTTAGTTGGCTTTTGCGGCGGCACGATAGCGAGCCCGGAAGTGCCGGAGGAAGGTCTTAAGGATCAGACCGGCCTCACGTTGACGCAGAGATCGTATACCAGGCGGCAAAAAGGGACGGGGGGACCCAAAGTTGATCCCTCCGTCCCCTTTTGTTCTGGCGGTTACGGCCGCTCGACGGGTGGCTTGGTCTGGGACGGGTGGACGGCCGTGCGGCCGTCGCGGTGGCGCTGTGACATCTTCTGCAGCTCGTCGCGCTGCTCCGGGGTCAGCACGGCGTTCACTTTGGCCCGGGTCTCGGCGCGCATCACGATCATTTCGGCCAGGTGCTGGCCGGCCTTGTCGGCCAGGGGCTCGATGGTCGCCGGGTCGGCGCCGTTGCGCAGGGCGTCGCGCAGGGCACGGCGGTCGGTGCGCCAGGCCTTCATCTTCTCGTAGGCGGTGTCCTGGGCCGCGTCGAGCACCTTGTCCAGCTCGGCGCGCTGCTGCTCGGTGAGTTTGCTCACCCGGTAGACCGTACGCGGGCCGCCGCCGCCCTCGCCGTGGAAGCGGCCGGCGTGCATGCCGTGGTGGCTCTCGTGGTGGCCGCCGTAGCCGCCAAACCCGGCGTTGCAGGCCAGCGCGGTGCCCCCCGTGATGATGAGGGCGGCCGCCGCCGCAGGAATCAGCCAAGCTTTCTTCGTCTGCATGTCGTCTCTCCTGGAGTTTGCGGGTCCCCGTCTCGCCGGGGGTGGAGATAACTTAGCCGCGGCGCCGGTCAAGGTGGGTGGCGACCGTGAAAGGGAATGTCAAGAAAGGCAAACCGGGCCCGCGCGGCCTTCCGGCGGCCGGCGGAAGCGGCGAGAATCGCGACAGGAGGGCGACCTATGCCGCGGGTTCTGCTGATCGACGACGACGAGGAGCTGTGCGATATGCACGCCGAATACCTGGCCACGGAGGGCTTCGAGGTAGCGGCGGCACACGATGGCGTGAACGGTGCGGCGCGGGCCCGCGAGGGGCGGGAGTTTGACACCTTTGTCAAGGGGTGTGCGCCACCTACGGGCGGGCGCGCCGGCAAAGCGGCGCCTATTCTATCCGCGTGCCTCGGATTTTGGGCTGCTGAACGGTACCGCGGTGGGCCGCCCGCCGGTGGGCGCCGCCCTGCCGTTTCCCGCGCTTCCAAGTTGCAGGGGCTCGGCGCCAATATCCTGTAGAGTCCAATGCTGTGCGCTGAGTCGCAGTGGCACGCTGTGGTCGCTGCGGGGGATGGGCGCCGCAGGGCCGCAGGACCGGGTCGAACGATCCCCTCCCCCCGAAGGCAGGGTTGAGGGGAGCGGCCAAGCGCCCGGGGGCGGACGCCAAGCGCAACGGCTTGCCAGGACTCCTTCTCCAAGGGGAGAAGGCACCAAAGCACGGGCGCGAAGGACCCCCTCTCCCCCAGGGCTGTCTATTACCCATACCGGAGACAGCCGCTACGGGCCGCCCGGAATCGAGGGGTGGAAGATGGTGAAGGTCTCGGTGATGTCAGCAAGGCGATTGAGACCGCGCCAGAGTACGGTGGCGCCGGGATGGCCGTCGCCTTTGCGCCCGAGAAAACCACCGAGCTTGGCCACCATGCGCATCGCCTCGCCCAGGGTCGGCGGCGTTTCGGGCGGTGTGGGCGAGCGCTGCTGATGGCAGACCAGCGCCTTCCACTCGGCCTCCTCGAAGAACACCGAGCAGGGGATCTCGGGGGTCTCGCGGCCGAGCTTGGTGAGGTGCATGACGCGCCAGGCGACCACCAGATCGATGGCCAGACAGGCCTGCAGGCTGGCGCTATCGCCGAGGCGACGGTCCTCGATGCGGCAGCCGCTTTTGAGGGTGCGATGAAACACCTCGATATTCCAGCGCGCCGCGTACCAGCCCAGGCGCTCGATCGCCTCCTCCAAGGTCGCGGTCGGCACCGTGGTGAGCAGCAGCCATTCGACGGGATCGCTGTCGGCAGGCGCCTCGAGCTCGATGGCATGGATGCCCCACAGCCCCAGCAGCGGGGCGGCACTGAGCCGGTTTGGGGGGCACAGCTGGATCGGCGCACAGCGGACCTGCAGCGTGGCGCGGCGCGCCTTGCGCCCGCCGCGGGCGGGGATGCACAGCGTGCAGCCGCCGAGCACCGGCTGAGCGGGCAGGAGCTCCCACAAGAGCTTGTGCTCGTGCGTCTCCTCGACCTGGCGCTGGGTGGTGCGGCTGGCGCGCACCAGCAGATCCGGACCCGCGGGGCGCTGGAGCGCCGCCGCAAACAGCTCGTAGATATCGGCCTCGCGGTCGGCGATATTGACCAAACGGGTGTGCGGGCACAGGCGCTGGAGCTCTGCGGTGCGCTGCAGGCTGGTGAGCCAGCGTTGGCTTTCCTTCTCCTCGATGGGGCGTTTCTTGCGCTGTTTGGCCTGGCCGATCTGCTGCGGGTCGCGCGCCCAGACCTGGACGTCGATCAGCCCCAGCGCTACCCCCTCGGGGGTCAACGCCAGGCTCTCGTGCAGCTTCAGTCCCTGCGCGGCGTCGGCACGGGTGTTGATCGGCCCCAGCTCGCGCGTGGCCGCATGGGCCTCGTAGTTGAGGCTGGTGGTGTCTTGGGCGACCAGCACCAGCGGGTGCTCGCCGATACGCCCGGCGGTTGCCTCGTAATGGGGATGCAGCAGCGTTTGCAGATTCACTTGCGCGTTGTGCAAGAACCGATAGGCGGCTTTGGTCGCACTGGCCGCGCCGTTCAGCGCCGCACTGATGGGGGCGGTGGGGTGCTCGCCAAACGCCTGCGCCAACTGCAGCAAGCGCGGGCGCAGCCGCGCATCGGGAAAGTCCACCTGGCCGAATTCCTGCTCGGCCCAGGAGGCAGAGTGCTCGCCCGGCGGCGCCAGGCGCAGCACCGGCGCCGGACGCTGGCACAGGGGTGCGCGCCAGTCGCGCTGCAAGGGCAAGACATACACGGCCTTGACCCCGGTCCCAGCGCTGTTCGCCCGGTCCTGGCGACCGCGTCCGGCACTCTCGCCCAGGCGCCGCCAATTGGCCGCCTTGTACACCGTCCCAGCAAAGTGCTGCTCATCGACGAAGGTCTCCAGCAGCAGCGGCGCATACCCGTAGCGCGGCGGCCAATCGCTGCGCACCCGTGCCGCGGCCAGCGCCAGCACATGCGAGCCCAGGTTGGGCACCTCGATGGTGGGCAGGATCAGAAAGCGACTGTTGGCTACCACCCGCGTGAGATTGGCCCGGCGCGCGTGGGCGCACCAGCCGATCCACTCATCGCGCGCCTTCAACTGCCAGGCCGCAGCGCTGAATGCCAACGCACCCAGCCAGCCGGCCACCGGCGAGCGGATCAGGTAGCGCCGCTGCGCCCCGCACAGCGGCCCGCCGCCCAACGGATGGTAGCCTGCCATCATCGCGCGGTACAACGCCGAGAGGCGCCGTCCCTCCACCGCGACCAGCTCCAGTGCCCCAAGCTCCTCGAGCGCACCGGCGAACACCGGCGCCTCGAACGGCTCGGGCGCGACCCCAGCGCGCCCCTGCGGCGCAGTCCGCTGCGCTTCGGGCAATGTGAGCAGACCACGCCGCTGCAATTCCACCAACGCTTTGCGGCTGCTGACCTCCTGTGGCTTGCCGTTGGCACCTCGCCAATTGAGCCAAGCGCAGACCCGCCGCGACAGTCCGCTACGCGTCACGCCAGGCTCCGCCGCTGCCGTGCGCACGCGCTCGATGAGCGAGGCGGTGAAGGTCTGCCCGAAAAGTCGCATGGGGCAGGACAATACCGCCAATCAATAACTGTGTCCAGTGTGTCCAATAGACAGCCCCCAGGGAGAGGGCAGGGGTGAGGGGATCGTCAAAGAATCACCATCTGGCGGTGATGTGCCACCGGGAGTCAGGGTTTGTGCGGAGGTTGGGGGAGGCGGTGGGGAGGGTGGCGGCTTGAACATATTCGGAGAGTCAGGAACCGCGTGTGAGCTCGGTGGGGCCCAGGGTGGGGCGAATCCGCCTATCCTGATAACCGGGGATTCCATCAAGCGTACCCTTGTCCAACGGTGGCGGACCTTTCCATTTCAAGGATGAAGGCCGAAGGGGAAATACTCAAAGCTGAGGGAGAAGGTTCTGCCGGGTAGCGCGGATAGCAACATCGAATTCTCGATGCTCTGTCAGCTGCTGATTCGCCTCGGATTTGATCAAAGAATCAAGGGCGACCACCACGTCTTCACGCGGCATGGTGTCGAAGAGATCGTCAATCTGCAGCCGAAGGGGAGCCAGGCCAAGGCGTATCAGGTCAGACAGGTCAGGGGTATCCTGGTCAGGTACCGGTTGGGAGAGTCCGATGTCGATTAAGTACGAGTTGATCATCTACTGGAGCGAGGAAGACGGGTTGTTCGTCGTTGAGGTGCCGGAGCTACCCGGGTGCATGGCCGATGGCGAGACCTATGACCAGGCGGTGTCAAACGCCCAGCGGGTCATTGAAGATTGGATCGAGACCGCGCGCGAGCTTGGCCGCCCGATCCCGGAGCCCAAAGGCCGGTTGATGTACGCATGAGCGTTTGGGGAAAGACAGCGGTGCTCGGGGGGCAGGGGAAGAAGGTGGTGCGATGACCGGCCCTTCCGGAAATCGTGTCTGACCCTGTTGCCATGACCCTGTTGCCACCCTGTTGCCATCCGTGTCTGACCCTGTTGCCATCCCGAGAGCGAGGCGGACGAGATACGGCTCGCCTATGTCGCCATGACTCGGGCGATGGACAGGCTGGTGATGACCTGTCATCGGGAGTCGGGGTTTGTGCGGAGGCTTGGGGAGGCGGTGCGGAGGGTGGCGGCGTGAGGAGTCAGGCATCCGAAGAGTGTCGGGCGATTATCGGGATGACGTTCGCTGCGCGCCACCTGACGGGAGTTTTCGACCAGGTGGCGTCTGAGGGATCCCGTGCCGGCCGGGTGCCCCCGAAAATTGCTGACTAATGGAAGGCGGAGAATATTGCGAGGTTGAGCAGCCCTTCATCGACCAGCTCGTGCGCATGGGCTGGCAGCACACCCTTGGCAGCGTCGATGATCCGAGCGTCACTGGCCGGGAGAGCTTCCGGGAGGTTTTGCTCTCCGACGATCTCAGGCAGGCGCTGCGCCGCATCAACCGGGATACTGCCGGCAAGCCCTGGCTCGACGAGGGCCGCGTCATGCAGGCCGTGAACGCCCTGCAGCGGCTCGGCACCGCCAAGCTGCTCGAGGCCAACCAGAAGGCCACCGAGCTGCTGCTCAAGGGCACGGTGGTCGATGGCGTCGAGGGCTGGGACCAGGGCCGGGGGCGCACCGTCCACTTCATCGACTGGGACAACCCCGACAACAACCGCTTCCGGGCCATCAATCAGTTCCAGGTCGCCTGCCCGGCGGGGCAGGCCGACAAGCACATCCGGCCCGACATCGTGCTCTTCGTCAACGGCATCCCGCTGGTGGTGGTGGAGTGCAAGAGCCCCTATGCGGCTACGCCGCTGGAGGACGCGGTCAACCAGCTCCAGCGGTACGCGAACCGCCGCAGGGACCTGGGCGTGGTGGACGTGAACGAGGGCAACGAGCAGCTCTTCCACTACTCCCAGTTCGTCGTCGCCACCTGCGGCGAGCAGGCGCGGGCGGGCACCTTCTCGTCGCTGGCGGTCCGCTTCCTGGAGTGGAAGGACACCAGCCCCACGCCCATGGCCGAGGTGGCGGACGAGCTGGGCAAGGCCGGCGCGGCGCTCCCTCACCAGCCAAGAGAAGCTGGTGGCGGGAATGCTGCGGCCCGCGCACCTGCTCGACATCTTGCGCCACTTCACCCTGTTCATGGAGTCGGGCGGGCGCAGGGTGAAGCTGGTCTGCCGCTACCAGCAGTTCCGTGCCGTGCAGTTGGCCATCCAGCGGATGCTCACCGGCAAGACCCGATCCGAGGACGGCGAGCAGGACCGCCGCGGCGGCATCATCTGGCACACCCAGGGGAGCGGGAAGAGCCTCACCATGGTCTTCCTGATCCGCAAGATGCGCTCGGACCCGAGGCTGCGCCGCTTCAAGATCGTTGTCGTCACCGACCGGCGGGACCTGCAGAAGCAGCTCGCCGACACCGCCGCCCTGACCGACGAGGTGCTGACCATCGTCAAACCGGAACAGCAGGGCCCCAGAACGGTGTCGTCCTACGAGGTCCTGCAGGCGACGCTGCGGCGCAAGGGCAAGGATCTGGTCTTCGCCATGATCCAGAAGTACCGCGGCGAGCTGCTCGATGCGGGCGCGCCAGACGACGAGAACGAGGCTGACGAGGACGACGAGGATAGGGCGGAACGGGCGCCGACCAGGACCCTGCCATTGCCGGAGCTGAACGCCGACGAGGACATCCTGGTGCTGGTGGACGAGGCCCACCGCAGCCATACCAACACCGCCCACGCCAACCTGATGCGGGCCCTGCCCAACTGCGTGAAGATCGGCTTCACCGGCACGCCCATCATCATGCGGGCCAAGGGCCAGACCGCGCGGATCTTCGGTGAGTTCATCGACCGTTACACGCTGCGCGAGTCCGAGGCCGACGGGGCGACGGTCCCCATCCTCTACGAGGGCCGCACCACCGGGGCCGCGGTGGAGGACGGCCGGGCGCTGGACGAGGTCTTCGAGGACATGCTGGTCGGTCGCACCCCCGAGGAGCTGGAGGCGATCAAGCAGAAGTACGCGACCAAGGGCCAGGTCATGGAGGCCGAGCGGCTCATCGCGGCCAAGGCCCGCAGCATGCTGCGCCACTATGTCGAGAACGTCCTGCCCAACGGGCTCAAGGCGCAGGTGGTGGCGGTCAGTCGGCGGGCGACCATCCGCTACTACGACGCCTTCCGAGAGGCCCAGGATGATCTGGTCGCGGAGCTGAAGGGCCTGCACCCGAACCTGCTCGATCTGGACGATGACGCGGTCAACCTGCTTGCGCCGGAGAAGGCGTTCCTCATACGGGCCCACCGCTTCCTGCCGACCATCCAGGCCCTGGAGCTTCGCCCCGGTGATCTCCAGCGAGCACAACGACTCCGTGGACCCGCAGCGCGAATGGTCGACCCGCTCCAAGATCGACGCCCGTATCGCCCGCTTCAAGAAGCCGCTGTTCGCCGACGGGCCCAACACAGCGGATCACGACAAGGCCGACCCGCTGGCCTTCCTGATCGTCAAGTCGATGCTGCTCACGGGTTTCGACGCCCCGGTGGAGCAGGTGATGTACCTCGACCGGCACATCAAGGAGGCAGAGCTGCTCCAGGCCATCGCTCGGGTGAACCGAACCTATGCCCGCGGCGGGGTCGAGAAGGGCTGCGGCATCGTCGTGGACTACTACGGGGTAGCCGGGCACCTGAAGGACGCCCTGGCAGCCTACAGCGCCGAGGACGTGGCGGGGGCGCTGGAGAGCCTGAAGGACGAGATCCCCAAGCTGCGGGACCGGCACCGCCGGACGCTGGGCATCTTTCTCTCGCGCGGCATCGAGGACATCGCCGACATCGAGGCCTGTGTGCAGCTCCTGAAGGACGAGCGGCTGCGGGCCGAGCTCCACGTCAAGCTCAAAGCGTTCCTGACCACGCTGGATCTGGTGCTGCCGCGCCCCGAGGGGCTGCCCTTCGTCAACGACGCCAAGACCCTGGCGCACATCCAGGCCAAGGCCCGCAATCGCTACCGCAGCAGCGAACGGCTGATCGGCAAGGAGGTGGGCGAGAAGGTCCGCAAGCTGATCGACGACCACATCATCTCCCTGGGGATCGACCCCAGGATTCCGCCCATAGAGATCACCTCGGCCCGGTTTGAGGAGCAGGTCGAGCGGGAGCACTCCTCGCGTGCGAAGGCCAGCGAAATGGAGCACGCCCTGCGCTACCACATCCGCAAGCACCTCGACGAGGACCCGGCGCGCTACGAGAAGCTCTCCGAACGCCTGAAGGGCATTCTCAAGGAATTCGAGGGGCGCTGGGACGAGCTGGCCGAGGCACTCAAGAAACTGGTCCAGGAGGCCGCGCAGGGCCGCCGGCGCGACGAGAGCACCGGCCTCGATCCCGAGACCCAGGTCTTTCTCGACTTGTTGCTCGCGCAGTCGGTCAGAGATGCGGCAGGTGAGGCCGAGGCCAACGCCCGGCTCCGCGATGTGGTCGTCGAGCTGGTCGACCACATACGCCAGGAGATCGCGCTGGTCGGCTTCTGGCAGCGGGCCCACGCTCGGGAGGGGCTGCGGGGCTGGATCTTCCAGACCCTGGACGACGCCGAGGTGGTGCCCTTCGGGCTGCTGGACTCGGTGGCGGACAAGCTGATGGAGCTGGCGAAGGCCAACCATCACCGGCTGGTGGGATGATGGCAACGCCGATCGAGCTGCTGGCCGTCGACGACCTGACCTTCGAAGTCCGGCGTAGCCCGCGGCGCAAGACGTTGCAGATCACCCTGGACCGTGGCGGCGAGCTGATCATTGCGGCCCCGCCGGAGACAGACCGGACGCTGCTTGCCGAGTTTGTGCGCGAGAAGCGGTTCTGGCTCTACACCAAGATCGCCGAGAAGGAGGCCCGCCATCAGACGCTGGATGCCAAGGAGTTCGTCACCGGCGAGGGCTTCCCCTACCTGGGCCGGAGCTATCGGCTGCTGCTCGTGGAAGAGCAGGACGCGCCGCTCAAGCTGGAGGCGGGCCGGTTCAAGCTGCTGCGGCCCCTGGCCGCCAATGGCCGGGCGCAGTTCATGCGCTGGTACACCGAGCACGCCAGTGACTGGCTGCAACGGCGGGTGAAGGGCTGGGCCGCCCGTATGGGCGTCGAGCCAAAGGGTGTCGAGGTCCGCGACCTGGGCTTCCGTTGGGGCTCCTGCGGCCATGCCGGGAACGTCAATTTCCACTGGGCCACGATCCTGCTGCCCGGCAGCATCGTGGACTACGTCATCGTCCACGAGCTGGCTCACCTCGTCGAGCCGAATCACACGCCCGAGTTCTGGCTGCAGGTTGGGCGGGCGCTGCCAGAGTTCGAGCAGCGTAAGAGCTGGCTCGCGGAGCAGGGCGGGCGGCATGTTGTGCTCTGAACCGTCGAGCGTGTAAAACCAAAAGGCCTTGTCTTTTGCCCTGTTCGGGCGTAGCCATTCGCTATGGCCAGGCCACTGCGCATCGAATTCCCCGGCGCCGTCTATCACGTCACGTGCCGTGGTGATCGGCGCGAAGACATCTTTGTCGATGACGAGGACAGGCAGGGTCCGTTGGAGGTAATGGCGTAGGCACTCGCGCGCTCTGATGCCAAGGCCCTGGCCTACTGTCTGCTGTCTGATGGGCAACCACTACCACTTCGTGCTGCACACTCGGCAGGCGAATCTGTCCTTGTTGATGCGTCACATCAACGGGGTCTACACCCTGGCCCACAACCGCCGCCACCACAAGGTGGGTCACTTGTTCCAGAAGCGCTTCAAGGCAATCCTGGTGGCAAGCTGCGAGAATCGGGAAGAGGCACTATACAGAGCCCACACGGGAAGCGCGCTCAGCATGAGTGCGATCGCACGCGAGCTGGGCTTGTCGGTGTCGCGTTTGAGCCGGCTGATCGCGCGGGCGGGGCGGGCAAAAGACAAGACCCCAATGCACACTCGGACCCGTGACGGGGCCAGGGAAAACGGGACATCTGAGAGTCCCGCAGACCCTGGAGGGCTCTGTCGCCATCTTGGCCCCCGCCTCTCAGGCGCCGCCGCTCTCCGAGACGACCTCGAGCCTCACCTTGGCTGTGCCGGAATGGAGCATGCCCAGCCGGCGCGCCGCGCCCTTTGAGAGATCGATGATCCGGCCTTTGATGTAGGGGCCGCGGTCATTGATCTTGACGTCGACGGTCTCGCCGTTTCTCAGATTAGTGACCCGCACCTTGGTGCCTAAGGGCAGGGTCTTGTGGGCAGCGGTCATGGCATTCTGGTTGAAGCGCTCCCCGCTGGCGGTCTTGCGGCCGTGGAACCTGCCGCCGTAGTAGGACGCAGTGCCTTGCAGGCTTTGGGTGCGGTGGTGGGTGCGGTGGCCGCTCGCGACGCCGCTGAGGGGGGTGAATACCAGGATCGCAAAGACCCCGGCGGCTAGGGTGTTGATGGACATGATCGCCGTTCCTCTTGTGATCGAGTTGAAGACCCTGCCGCCCACGGGCGATCGCGGGGCGAGCCTTTACTCGAGAGATTGCAATATTATCATATTCTAAACATAATTGAAAACCCGTCATTTCTCCCAGCCGGCGGCTTCGTCTGCGACATAGTGTGGACTGACTGCCGGCCAGAGAGCGATCCGGCCAGAGCAATAGGGCTGAATCGCGTTTTGGGCCAGCGGTTTGCCCGGCACAGAGCCGTGGCGGCCAAGAAACCCCCAATGTAACCCACACTAATCCGCGAAGACCCGTTTTGTCAATCGACGTGAACTGAGCGCTGCGGGGTATGAGGTGAGTTAAATGACCCCCGGCAAAGCCGGGGGCTTATTGGGTGAGCGCCCCGAGGGCGCCATGAAACCTGGAGCCGCCCCTGGCGGCTGGGCGATTGCTCCAGCAACTGACTCCGCTCTGTCTAGCGATCCGGGGTGGGTCTGGCGGGACCGTGAGCCGCCTGGGTGAGGCGGAAAAGAAGAATGTCCGGTGGACATTCCTCCCGCCGAACGGGTTTGCCAGGGATGGCAAACCCCGGACTTGCAAGCCAAGCAGGATGGCTTGGCGCCAGCAAGGCGGCTCCCGAGCCTCCAGGGGTGAGGCCGAGTAGGAAAAGCGCCAGTGGCGCTTTTTCCGGCCGAACGGGCTCAGCACGGATGCTGAGTCCGGGACCTGCCAGCGTAGCGGGACTGCGTAGCGCCAGCAGGGATTCACGGCGTGTCCCGACGGTCCCATCCCGGACCGCACTCCCGCAACGCTACGCTCCGCACTCAGACTGAGCTCAGATCGTAGGGCTCGAAGTCCTGTAGGGATTCCAAGGTGGTCGTCGGGAAGACATACCTGCCGGATTTGCTGTCGAGGTACTTTGTCGTAATCGGTCGTCATTGCGGTTTGCCGTACCAGGGTCGGCCGAAGGGGCCGCCTGGCGGCCCCTTCGGCGCGGCGGTCACAGTCCCTGGGCGCGCGGCTGGGTCTGGGAAGGATTGAAGGAAGTCCGGCCGTCGAAACCCGGGTGGCGGCCGCGCCGGGACATCTGCTTCAGCTCGGTCTGCTGCTCGGGCGTCAGCACGCCGTTGACCTTGGCCCGGGTCTCGGCGCGCATCACGATCATCTCGGCGACGTGCTGGCCGGCTTTGTCCGCCAGCGGTTTGATGGTGGCCGGGTCGGCACCGTTGCGCAGGGCCTCGCGCAGGGCGCGGCGGTCGGTGCGCCAGCTTTTCATCTTCTCGTAGGCGCTGTCCTGGGCCGCGTCGAATACCTTGTCCAGATTGGAGCGCTGCTGATCGGTGAGGCCGCTCACCCGGTAGGCCGCGCGCAGGCCGGCGCGATGGCCGCCGAAGGCACCTTCGTGCATGCCGTGGGACTCCCGTGTTGGCCGCCGCCGAAGCCGCCGTTGCAGGCCAGCGCCGTGCCGCCGGTGACGATCAGGGCAGCCGCCGCGGCGGGGATCAGCCAGGTCTTCTTGATCTGCATTTCATCTCTCTCGAATCTTGGGGTCCCGGTCCGCCGGGGGGGCACATAACTTAACGGCCGCGCCGGTGAAGGTGGGTGGCGCCCCTGCAAAGGAATGTAAAGAAAGGCAAAGCGGGCCGGAGCGGCCTTCCGGTGGCCGGCCGAAGCGGCGAGACTCTCTCCCGGAGGAATCTATGCCCAGGGTTCTATTGATCGACGACGACCAAGAGCTGTGCGAGATGCTCGGCGAGTATTTGGCTACCGAGGGCTTCGAGGTAGCGGCGGCCCACGATGGCGTAGCGGCACGGCGCGGGCGCGCGAGGGTGGACGGGACGCGCTGGTGCTGGATCTGATGATGCCGGGCATGAACGGCTTCGACGTGCTCCGCGCGCTGCGCCCGGAGATCGCCACTCCGGTGCTGATGCTCACCGCCCGGGGCGAAGACGTGGACATGGTGGTGGGGCTGGAGCTGGGTGCCGACGATTACGTGGCCAAGCCGGCCAACCCGCGGGTACTGGTGGCGCGCCTGCGGGCGCGGCTGCGCCGGGGCGCGGCGAGGAGCCGGGGCCCCGGCGGGTGGGCGACCTGATCCTGGACCTGGGCCGCGCGCACGGTGAGCGTGGCCGGCCGTGCGGTGGAGCTGACCGGCGCTGAGCTGGACCTTCTGGAGCTGCTGGTGCGCAATGCCGGCAGCTGCGACTCCGAGGATGTGCTCGCGCGCGAGGGACTGGGTCGTGCGCTGCTCCCGTTCGACCGCCGCGTGGACACCCACATCAGCCAGATCCGCCGCAAGCTCGGGCCGCTGGCCGATCGCGCGCCGCGCATCCGCGCGGTGCGCGGCAGTGGCTACCAGTATCTGGTGCGGTGAATGTATTCGCTGTTCTCCAGATCTCCTCAGCTTCGGCTTGCCGCCCTGCTGCTCGGTGGCACGATGTTTGCCTTGGAGGGCTACCTGCGCGGTGACGACCTGCGCCAGGCCGAGCAGCGGCTCAGCGCCAATGCCGAGATCGTGGCGACCCTGCTCGACGAGGGTGCCAGGCCGGCCGTGGGGCGTTGGCTGGGTGGCCTGCAGCGGGGCGGGCGTCCGCGCGTCTGGCTGGTGGATGGGACCGGCAGGCCCTATGCCGGCGGGCGGTTGCCGGAGCGCTTGCGCGAGCGGCTGGAGCTGACCCCGGGCACGACGCGCCTGTGGCCCGACCGTTTCGTCATGGTCGCTACGGTGCCGGAGAGCCGGCCGCCGCTGTATCTGGTGGCGGTCAACCACGTCGGGCGCGCCGAGCTGATCGCGCCCTGGGTGCGCCTGGCCCTCGCGGCGATGATCACCGGGCTGGTCAGCTTCGGGCTGGCCACGCTGCTGACCCGTCGCCTGCGCCGGCTGCGCGCCGCCGCCCAGGGCCTGGCCAGCGGTAATCTGAACGTACGGGTGGATCTTCAGGGAGACGACGAGGTGGCGGCCCTGGGCCGGGACTTCGACCTGATGGCGACCCGGGTGCGGGCCCTGCTGGAGGCCCAGCGGCGCCTGCTGAGCGATGTATCTCACCAGCTGCGCTCGCCGCTGGCGCGGCTCAAGGTGGCCCTGGAGCTGGCCCGGGCGCAAGGCCGATCCGAGCGTTAGCCTGGACCGCATCGAGCGTGAGGCCGACCGCCTGGAGATGCTGCTCGCCGACGTGCTCCTCTGGCCCGCCTGGAGTCCGGCCAGATGGACCTGAATCGGACTCCGGTGGTCCTCGGGGAACTGCTCGCCGGCATTGTCCAGGACGCCGACTTCGAGGCCCGCGCCCGTGCCCGCGGCGTGACCCTGACGGTCGATGCGCCCGCGACGCTCATCGGCGACCTGGTGCTGCTGCGCGCGGCGCTGGAGAACGTGGTGCGCAACGCGGTGCGCCACACCGCCGAGGGCAGCACGGTGGAGGTTCGTCTGGAGTCGCTTCCGGGCGAGGCGCTGGTAACGGTGCGCGATCACGGTGAGGGGGTGCTTACGTGTCTTCGAACGTCTGCCGCAGCCCTTCGCCCGGGTCGGTGAGGCGCGCGACCGGGCCAGCGGCGGATACGGCCTG
>CAVZIJ010000001.1:0-72237 GCA_963775335.1 uncultured Gammaproteobacteria bacterium | reverse complement strand
TGCCGCCCAAATGGGTACCTTGCCCGACCATGGTGCGCGGCGGGTTATGGTCGCGTAACACAGAGGAACCTTGACTAAGCGGCTGATCCGGCATGAGAGACGACCTCAGGTTTAGTTCCGACGTCTATCCTCAGCACCACCGACCCTACTCCCTCCTTCTCTTACTCGCCCTGCCGCTCGTACTGGCCGCCGGCGGATTGTTCGCCGCCCTCGCTCCTGACAGACCCTCCGAGCCCGCTCAGAAGGCGCGGACCGACGCCCACCGCGTCATGTCCATCCCGTCGGCGTTTCCGCATCCGCCGGAGGCGGGCGCGCAGCCCGCACCCCGACCGATCGGATCGACTCCGTCGCCCGGTACTCCGGCGGGGGCGCTGAACAGCACGTCCCATACGGCCGCCGCGGCGCGACCGACACCTGACGCCGACGTTCGAGGACGGCTCCGAGCCAGTCGCCGAGCGCTGGGTCGAGCACGAGATCCGCGCGGGAGACTCTCTCGCCCGGATGTTCAAGAAGGTCGGCCTGCCCGCTCGGACCCTTCACCGGATTCTGCACAGCAGCGCCGACGCGCGGACTCTCGCCGACATTCGCCCTGGCGAGTCGCTGCGGATTCGCCTCACGGGGGAGGGCGATTTCGCCGAGCTGGTTCTCGAGCGCGGGCCATTGAGCAGCCTGCGGATCATCCACGAAGGCGGCCGGCTCAAGACCCTTGCGCTCCGGCGTCAGGTCGAGACGCGCATCGAGCGCAAGAGCGCGGTGATCGAGGACTCGCTGTACGCCGCCGCGCTCAGGGCGGGCGTTTCCGAGAAGCTCATTCTGCAGCTTGCCGACATCTTCGGATGGGACATCGACTTCGCCCGGGAGGTGCGTAGCGGGGACCAGTTCAGCCTCATCTATCGCGAGGACTATCTGGACGGCAAAAAGCTCTCCGACGGCCCGATCCTGGCCGCTGAGCTCATCAATCAAGGGCGCGTGCTCCAGGCCGTCCGCTACAAGAACAAGAACGGGGACGTTGCCTACTACAGCCCTGACGGCAGGCCGATGCACAAGGTGTTCTTGCGGGCGCCGGTGGACTTCCGGCGGATCTCCTCACGGTTCCAGGCCGAGCGCTATCACCCTATTCTCGGCGTCCGCAGGCCCCACCAGGGCGTGGACTATGCCGCGGCGGTCGGCACGCCCGTGCACGCGGCAGGCGACGGCAAGGTCGTCTTTCTCGGGCGCAAGGGCGGCTACGGCAACACCGTGGTGCTCCAGCACTCCGGCAAGTATTCCACCCTTTACGCACATCTGACCGGCTTCCGCCACGGGCTCAAGGTCGGCTCGCACGTCAAACAGGGACAGATCATCGCCTACGTCGGGCAGACCGGGCTCGCAACGGGCCCGCATCTGCACTACGAATTCAGGGTCGCCGGCGTGCATTACGACCCCTTGACCGTAAAGCTGCCCCAGGCGCCGCCCATCGCGGCCCGCTATCGGAAGGAGTTCGACAAGACGACGGTGCCGCTGGTGGCACAGCTGGAGCTGCTGAACCGCTCCATGATGGCGGAGGCGCAGTGAAGGCGCCCTTACCGGACAGGCTCCTATCCGTCTCGGAGCCGGTCTCGGATGCAAGCCGGGAGTCACTCAACGCCACGGCTTGATGATCCGGCCACCGAGCCTTTTCAAGGACTCGACCCAGCATGGGTGCCGAGGATGGACCTCGCCTGGCTCGCCCCGAAGAGAGTCCCCCGACGCGGGGCCTGGCGGCAATCCGGGGCGCGAACGGCCCAGGACCCGCGCGAAGGATCCGCGTCGCCGATCAGGCGCCTTCGCGGCACGCAGACCGGCGGCGCGTCGAAGCATTGTCCGAGAGAGCTAGACCCGGGGGTAGGGCCGGTAGACCCCGCGCCCGGCCAACCGGCAAGGCGCACTCGGGCTCAGGCCGAGAACGATGATCCACACCCGCAGGTCGTGGTCGCATTGGGGTTGCGAATCACGAATTGGGCGCCCTGCAGACCCTCGCTGTAGTCGATTTCAGCCCCCATGAGGTACTGAAGACTCATCGGATCGACCAGAAGCTTGACGCCGTCGGTGACCACCTCGGTGTCGCCGTCGTTCACGTTCTCGTCGAACGTGAAACCGTACTGGAATCCGGAGCAGCCTCCCCCCTGGATATAGATGCGCAGCATCAGATCGGGATTGCCCTCGTCTTCGATGAGCTCGGCCACCTTCTTCGCGGCCGCCGGGGTGAAGATCAAGGGGGCCTCGGTATCATTCACAAGTTCAGCGGTGCTCATAGCGTCGGACCTTCGCGTGGTGTCTTATCGCCCCGGCCAGGAGACGGCTCTGGGCTAATCGTTTAATTATGCCTTTACCTACGAAAACAGTCAACTTTTCATCAGCGTCCCCGCCGGCTTCTGCGCATATCCTCTTCACCCGGCTCATCGCCTTCCTGGCGCGGGGCCTCGGCCTCCACCCCCGCGGGGGAGTCACCGCCCGCAACCACCTCCCCTTCGACCGACGCCTCGGTCTCCCCTGCGAGGGGCTCAGGAAGCGAATCGTAGCCAAGCATGCGCAGCGCCTCTTCCTCCCGGTGGACCAGCTGCCCGTTGACCTCGGCGCCCATGGCCATCTCCAGCAGGCGGTAATAGACCGTGCCGATCACTCTGGCGTTGGGCGCGAGCTCCACACGCTCACTTGCGTAGACATCGCCCTTCACCTTGCCGTTGATGATGACGTTCGGAACCATCACGTCGCCGACGATCTGCCCGGCCTCGCTCAGGGTTAGAGCAGAGGTGCTGTCCAGCTCTGCCGTCACGTTGCCGCGGATCGTGCCGTCCACGTGCAGGCCGCCGGAGAAGCTCAAGTCCCCCTGAATCTCCGTGTGTTGGCCAATGACAGTCGAGATCTTCGGTGCTCGAAATTTCTTGAAGCGTGCCATAATCCCCCCTCGTTCATGCCCAGGGATGCCCAGAACCTACGCCTTAATCCGTCGCGGCCGGGGCCGCGGCGATCTTGGCCCAGGGCGCGGCGCGACGAGCGCGCTGTAGCTGACCCTACCGTAGCGAGCCGCAACAAAGCCAGAGCTCAACATCCCCCGGTCCCAATGGGATCGCGCCCGAAATGCGCGACTGCGGCGCCGCTCTGCTTGTCCCTCCTGCAGCGAGTACGATGCTGCCCGTCGCGCCTTGCCCGCATGCTCTTCAGAGAGCACCGCAGCTCGCCGGGGGATCATGAGACAGACTCTATTCAATCACCGACAACCCAGTCGAAGACCTGAGTCACGGATGCGTGACTCTTGCTGGTGGGCTTGATGCTGACGACGAAGCGCCGTGGCGCGAACCCCTCGGGGAGCCGGATCTGTCCCGACAGATTCTGAAAATACTTGAACCGCATGTTCAGGCTGTCAACGCCGTCCGGCGTCAGATCCGCCAGCCCGAGGTCCCGCGCCGCGCCGTCCTGGGATCCCCTGACCGACACGTACACGTTTCCCGTGGCGGTCTCGGCGTCCTTGGTCAGGTGGGTCAGCATGAACTGATAGCGGTAAACGCGCGGCTCGGCCCCGCGCTGCAGCTTGAGGTCTTGCACGCGGATGCCGTTCGCATCACCGCCGCTGAGCACCCCTCGCATCAGGGCAAGCTCCTGCTCGAGCTTCAGCTTGTCGCCCTGGTACACCTTGAGCTGCTGCTGGGCATCGCGAGCAGATTCACGGTCGATCTGACCGGAACGCTGGAGCACAGCCACTTGATCCCGCAGGCGATCCCGCTCGGCGGTCATCCGCGTGAGGTCAAAGCGAAGCCGCGCGATTTCGGCACGCACCTCGCCGCTGTCGTACCCGGCCCGCTGGCGCCCATAATCGAAGGCGTGCCAAACCAGACTGAAGACACCGACCAGCATCAGCAGCAGCCCCAAAAGCCACTTCGTCCCCCGGTTCTCGGGCTGGACGATGCGCGGGCGCCCGTATTTCCTGCGAGGCAGCACTGCGAGCGCCGCTCGATCAGGGCAGAAGCGCCACGGACGATAGACCGGCCGTCTCTTCCAGACCCAGCATCAGGTTCATATTCTGAACTGCCTGGCCCGCCGCGCCTTTGACCAAGTTGTCAATTACCGAAAGCACGACGACGGTTTTCCCGCCCTGGGGACGGTGTACCGCGATCCGGCAATGATTCGCGCCGCGCACCGTACGGGTCTCCGGGTGTGCGCCCGTGGGCATGACGTCCACGAAAGGCTCGTGCACGTAGCGCTGCTCGAAGAGTTGCTGGAGATCGCCAGGGTCGTCCCCGTTCAACCTTGCGTAGAGGGTCGCGTGGATCCCGCGGATCATCGGCACCAGGTGCGGTACGAAGGTCAGCTCCGGCAACCGACCCGCCATGCGCGCGAGCCCCTGCCGGATCTCGGGAAGATGCCGATGGCCGGGCACCGCGTACGCCTTGAAGCTCTCGCCGCACTCGCCCATCAGCGTGCCCACGCTGGCCTTGCGCCCCGCGCCGCTGACGCCCGATTTGCAGTCGGCGATCAATGTCCCGGGATCGACGGCACCCGCCTCCAGCAAAGGGGCAAGCCCCAACAGGGTAGCGGTCGGATAACAACCCGGATTCGCGACTATTCGCGCCCCCCGGATGGCCTCGCGATCGACCTCCGGGAGTCCGTAGACTGCCTCGGCCAGGATATCCGGGCAGGCATGGGGCATCCCGTACCATTGCGCCCACTCTTCAGGGTCCTTGAGACGGAAGTCCGCCGCGAGGTCGACCACCCGGGTACCGGCGGCGAGGAGCCCCGGAACCATCTTCATCGCAGTGCCGTTGGGGGTGGCGAAGAACACCAAGTCACACTCGCCCAGCTCACTCGGATCCGGCTCGCTGAAACGCAGATCGACGTGTCCCCGCAGGTTCGGGAACATCTCCGACACGGCAAGCCCCGCTTCGGAGCGAGAAGTGATCGTCGCCAGATCGACCCCGGGATGGCCCGCCAGGATGCGAAGCAGCTCGACACCCGTATAGCCGGTGCCGCCCACGATTCCCACTCTTGCCATGTCAGATCGGTCCGGTTCAGAAGACAAGCCCGGCGGCAAACGACCACGGGCGGTACGAAACGAGCGTGTAATCATAGGACCGGAGGCGGGAAAGCGAAACCCTCGCCTCCCCCGGCGGCGGCGCGGCCACCTCCTTCGCGACACCGGCGCGGACGGTTTCCTCGCCGGGTGCAGAATGCGACAATTCGGGCTGTCCCGCGGGTCACGCTCCATGTGCCGTGACCCGCGGGGCCACGCGGCGCACACCGCTCCACCGGGAGGTCCCGCATGGAAACCGTACAGACCCTGTCCCTGATGCTCGGTACAGCCTGGGCGTCAGGCATCAATCTCTACGCCGCTGTCTTCGTCCTGGGGTATCTCGCCAATACGGGCGGTCTTACCCTGCCCCCGTCCCTCGAGATCCTGTCCGACCCGTTGGTGATGGTCGCTGCAGGCCTCATGTACTGCGTGGAGTTCTTCGCCGACAAGACTCCCGGCGTCGACACCGGCTGGGATGCGATCCACACGTTCATCCGCATCCCCGCGGGCGCGGTGCTGGCGGCGGGGATGGCGCAGGGGCTCGACATCGGTCCCGCCGCTCAATTTGCGGCGTTCCTGGTGGGCGGCGGGCTCGCCGCGACCAGTCACCTCGCCAAGGCTGGGACCCGCGTGCTCATCAACACCTCGCCGGAGCCCTTCAGCAACTGGACAGCCTCGGTGGCCGAGGACCTGGCGGTGATCGGGGGCCTCTGGACAGCGCTGCATCACCCCTGGCTGTTCCTCGGGCTCCTGGCGGTCTTTCTGGTACTGGTCGCTTGGCTGCTGCCCAAGATCTGGCGCGCCCTCAAACGCCTGGCGCGCGCCATCGGCGACTTCTTCGGACGTCGCCGCCGCTCGGCGACTGAGGAGGCGCCGAGCGGGTCGAGCCGCCGGGACATCCTCAAGGCACTCTACCAGGACGCCGACAAGGAGCGCCGCCCGTGAGGCCGACCTATTTGGTGGCCACACTGGGACTGGTGGCCAGCATCTGCGCGGGTGCCTGGGTACTTGCGCGGGGCTGGGGGTCAGCCGCGCCGGACTTGACCGTCACCACCACCGTCGGGAAACAGATCGCCTTGAAACATCTGCAGGGACACCCGGTGCTGATCAATTTCTGGTCGGTGGGCTGCCGCCCCTGCATCGACGAGATGCCTTGGCTGTCGCAGCTCTACCGGCGCCTGGCGCCGAAAGGCCTCGAAATGATCGCGGTGGCAATGCCAGACGACCGCCCCGATAACGTGTTGGAAATCGCTCGGCGCGAGGGGCTCACCTACCCGATAGCGCTGGATCTGACGGGGGAGATCGCACGGGCATTCGGCGGCGTCAGCGCCACGCCGACCACCCTGCTGCTCGGTCCGGGCGGCCATATCCGTTTGCGCAGACTGGGGCCGATCGACAACACCGATCTGGAGCAGCAAATTGAAGAAATGTTCTAGGAGTCTATCTGATGTGACTTAAGGCCTGGCACCTGATCGCCATGGTCACCGGGTTCTCGGGCCTGTTCTGTCTCCCGCGCCTGTTCGTCTACCACGCTATGAGCGAGGATGCGGTGAGCATCGAGCGCTTCGAGGTCATGGAGCGCAAGCTCTATTACGGGATCACCATGCCGGGGCCGCGCTGACCCTGCTGTTCGGTATCTGGATGCTCGTCGACTATGCCTGGGCGGCCTGCGGCTCGATGCACTGGCTACACATCAAGCTCGGCCTGATCGCCGTGCTCCTCGGCTACCACCTGTACTGCGGCAAGTTGGTGGCGGATTTCAAGGCCGACCGCAACACCCGGAGCCATATCTGGTACCACTGGTTCAACGAGGTGCCGGTGATCTTTCTGATCGCCATCGTCCTGCTGGCGGTCGTGGGGAGGGCAAGAGGCTGGTAGGCGGGGGATACCAATAAAAAGCCCGCGCCCTCAATTGAGGGCGCGGGCTCCGCGGGCGGAACGACGGCGCTTCGGCTCAGCCGCAGCCCCCACCGGAGCCACAGCCGCCGCTGCCGCAGCCACCACCGCCGCCAGACGACGGCAGGTTGTTGAATACGAAGCTGGCGTTGCCATCCCCCCGGTCGATGAAATCGATCTCGACACCGCGCAGAAACTGCATCGCCCCGTCGTCTACGACCAGATTGAATCCGGTGCACTGCAGAACACCATCCTGGCCCGCATCGATGCGGTCGGTAAAGCTCATCCCGAAGCTGACCCCGCTGCAGCCGCCCGGGGTGGCGTATACCCGCACGCCCTGAGCGCCTTCCTCAATCTGGCCGATGAGCTCGGCGAACTTGGCCTGGGCGGCAGTGGTCACGCTCAGATCGTCGGTGGAGAGCGTCTTGGCAAGCATGTTGGATCCTCGGCGTTGCATTGATTCGAAAGCCCCCAAGCTTACCAGCATTTCCCCAGCGATTCCATCAACTTCAACTTGGCCGGTGGCGGGCTACCCGAGCCGACGGCGCATTTCGGCGAGCCGTTCCTCGGAGTCCTTCAGGGCAAACGCCCGGCTGATTCGACCGATTCCCCGCCGGACGGCCAAAAAGCCGATAGGCGCACACCCGCGACGGACAGGGCTGCGAAGTAGCTCAGCCCACCGAGTGCGATCGTCCCGCCGAGGCGCCAGATGCGCTGCGACCTCGTCCAGCCGAGCCAGGACGCGAGGTCACCGGACATCCAGAGCAGCACCGCCGCCATGAAGACCAACGCCAGAGCGGTGCGCAGGAGTAGCGCCCGCCACCCGGATTTCGGGGCGATACGCCCCTGCACGGACAAGACCGCGCAGCAACAGCACGGCGTTGAGGCAGGCGGACAGGCTGGTGGCCAGGGCCAGGCCCGCATGGGCCAGGGGCCCGACCAACACCAGACTCAGCCCCAGGTTGACGATGACCGCGATCACGCCGAAGCGCACCGGCGTGCGGGTGTCCTGGCGGGCATAGAAGCCCGGGGCCAGCACCTTCACCCCCATGAGCCCGACGAGCCCCAGGGAGTAGGCCCAGAGGCTGCGCTGGGCCATGGTCACGTCCAGGGCGTCGAACTCGCCCGATTGGAACAGGGTCGCCATCAGCGGACCGGCCAGCACCAGCAAGGCCAGGGCCGCGGGCAGGCCCAGGAGGACAAGCCAGCGCAGACCCCAGTCCAAAGCGGCGGAGAAAGCCCCCGGGTCGGACTCGGCATGCCGGTGGGAGAGGTGGGGCAGTATGACCGTGCCCAGGGCGACCGCCAGGATTCCCAAGGGAAACTCCATCAGCCGGTCGGAATAGTACAGCCAGGAAATGGAGCCGCCGGTCAGGAACGATGCAAATAAGGTGTTGATCATCAAGTTGATCTGGGTGACGGACACACCGAACAGGGCGGGCCCCATGAGCCCGAGTATGCGCCGCACGCCGGGGTCCCGGGGCGCGATACGGGGCCGAGGGATCAGACCGAGGCTCCCGAGGAACGGCAATTGGAATCCCAGCTGCAGGAAGCCTGCGATAAGCACCCCCCAGGCCAGCGCGGTGATGGGCTCGGCCAGATGGGGGGCGAGCCAGAGTGCACAGGCGATGAGAGAGACGTTGAGCAGGACCGGCGTGAACGCCGGCACGGCAAAACGGTCATGCACATTCAGTATCCCGCCGGACAAGGCAGTCAACGAGATGAACAGCAGATAGGAAAAGGTCAGGCTGAGCATCGCCGAGGCGAGCCAGAAGGTCGCGTGGTCGCCCCGGATCGCAAAGCCCGCGCCAAACAGCCCGATCAGGGCCGGCGCTGCGGCGGTGCCCAGCACCGTGACCAGGAACAGCACCAGCCCCAGAGTGCCGGCGACCCGGTCTACGAGCAGCTTCAGCTCTTCGAATGGTCGACGGAGCCGGAATTCCGCGAGGACCGGCACGAACGCTGCGGCGAAGGCACCCTCCCCGAACAGACGGCGCAGCAGGTTGGGGACCTTGAAGGCGACGAAGAAGGCATCCGTGGCCGCATCTGCACCGAAGACCCGCGCCACCACCAGGTCACGCACGAACCCCAGGATGCGGCTCAGCAGGGTATTGCCCCCTACCAATGCGACGGACTTGATGAGGGAAGACGCCAGGCAACTGTCCTCGCGGCATTTTCTTGGCTCTGAATCGCCGGAGCCGCCGGCCCGCGACCGGGAGCCCTGACACAAGCGCCCGGCGGATTATATCCGCGACCCTGCCCCCTGCGCCGCCGGCCGGCAAGTTGTTGACAAGGGCTGGAGACTTCTTCAGAATTACGCGCTCTCCGCAGAGCCCTCAATTGCGACCCAGATCAGGAGACGTATCTTGGCCAACACAGCGCAAGCCCGCAAACGTGCTCGGCAGTCCGAGAAGCGACGCGCCCAGAATGCATCGCGTCGCGGCATGATGCGCACCTACCTCAAGAAGGTAGTGAAAGCCATTCAGGTGGGCGACAAGGAGCAAGCGCAGGCGGCTTACAAGCAGACGGTTCCGGTGATCGACCGGATGGCGAACGAGGGCATGATCCACAAGAACAAGGCCGCCCGGCACAAGAGCCGACTCAACGCCCACATCCGCGCCATGTAGCCCCGGCGCAGCCCGGACACAAAGAACCGGCCTTCAGGCCGGTTCTTTTTTGCGGCATCAGACGAGCACCAGATTGTCGCGGTGGATAAGCTCCGGCTCGTCGGTATAGCCCAGGATCTCCGGGATCCGGCTGCTCGGCTGGCCCATGATGCGGCGCGCCTCTTCCGCGTCGTAGTTTATCAGCCCCCGGGCCACCTCCTTGCCGAGGGCATCCACGCAGGACACCACCTCGCCCCGGCGGAACTGTCCGCTGATGGCCCTCACCCCCACCGGCAGCAGACTGCGCCCCTCGGCGCGCAGCACCCGCACCGCCCCGTCATCGAGGCTCAGCTTTCCTCTGACCTGCAGATGGCCGGCGAGCCAGCGCTTGCGCGCCGCCTCGGGCTCCTGCACTGGCGTGAGAAGCGTCCCCACCGGCTCAGCCTCGGCGATGCGAAGCAGGATGCCCTCGCCAACCCCGGGAGCGATCACGGTCCCGGTGCCGGACCTCGCCGCCAGCCGGGCCGCCCGGATCTTGGTCACCATCCCGCCACGGCCGAGACCGCTCGCGGATTCGCCGGCAAATCCGTCCAGCCGCGAGTCGTCCACCCGGGCCTCTGCAATCAGCGCGGCCGCGGGGTTGAGCCGGGGATCGCTGTCGAACAGACCCGGCTGGTCGGTAAGCAGGACCAACAGATCCGCCTCGAGCAAGTTCGCCACCAGGGCGGCCAGCGTGTCGTTGTCCCCGAACCGCAACTCTTCGGTGGCCACCGTGTCGTTCTCGTTGACCACCGGCACCACCCCGAGGCGAAGCAGCGTCTTCAGCGTGCTGCGGGAGTTGAGGTAGCGGCGCCGATCGGTCAGGTCATCGTGGGTGAGCAGCACCTGGGCCGTGTGCAGCCCCCGCTTCTGGAAGCAGCTCTCGTAGGCCTGCACCAGACCCATCTGGCCGATGGCGGCGGCCGCTTGCAGCTCGTACAGGGTGGCCGGCCGGCGCTTCCAGCCCATACGGCTCATACCCTCCGCCACGGCGCCCGAGGAGACCAGCACCAGCTCATGGCCCACGGCGCGCAGAGCGACCACCTGATCGACCCAGCCCCCCAGGCGCTCCCGGTCCAGGCCACGGCCGTCCGCCGTGAGCAAGGCGCTGCCGATCTTGACGACCCAGCGCCCCGGCCGCCCCAACTTCTCTCTGGCCGTCACCATGGCCGCCACCTCAACCCCCCAAGGGATCCCAGTGCTTGTCGTCTTCCGCCGTTTCGGCAACCGCGGGGGCCTTCGCCAGGTTGTCCAGGCGGGTCATCAGATCGAGGACCAGGGCTCGGGTACCCGCGCCGGTAACGGCCGAGACACCATACACCGGCCCGCTCCAGCCCAGGGCCACGACCAAGCGGTCCCGGCGGGCCTGGTACTCGGCCAGGTCCAGCAGATCGATCTTGTTCAGGACCAGCCAGCGCTCCTTCTCGGCCAGCCCGCCGCCAAATTTGCGCAGCTCTTCGGCAACCTTCTGCACCTGCTGGAACGGATCGACGCTTTCATCCATAGGCGCGATGTCGACCAAGTGCAACAGCAGACGGGTCCGAGCGAGGTGTTTCAGGAAATGGGTCCCGAGACCCGCCCCTTCGGCCGCGCCTTCGATCAGGCCGGGAATATCGGCGATCACGAAGCTGCGATCGTCCTCGATCCGCACCACGCCGAGATTCGGATACAGCGTCGTAAATGGGTAGTCGGCGACCTTGGGCCGCGCGTGGGAGACCCGGGCGATGAGGCTCGATTTCCCCGCGTTAGGCATACCGAGCAATCCCACGTCCGCCAACACGACGAGCTCCAGGTGCAGGTGGCGACGCTCACCCGGGGTCCCCGGTGTCGCCTTGCGGGGCGCGCGGTTGGTGCTGCTCTTGAAGTTCACGTTGCCAAGCCCCCGCCGCCCGCCCAGGGCGACCGCCAGCCGCTCGCCGTGGGCCACCAGGTCGCCCATCGGTTCCTCGGTGTCGGCATCACTCACGCGGGTCCCGACGGGAACCCTCACCTCCAAGTCGGCGCCACTGCGGCCGGTGCGCTCGCGCCCCATACCGTTGTGGCCGCGCTCGGCGCGGAAGATCCGCTGACTGCGGAAGTCCACCAAGGTGTTCAAGCCCTCGTCGGCCACCAGGTAGACGCTGCCGCCGTCGCCGCCGTCACCCCCGTCGGGTCCACCCTTCGGGATGTATTTCTCGCGACGAAAGCTCACGCAACCGTTGCCGCCGTCCCCGGCCTCCACACGAATACTCGCTTCGTCGACGAACTTCATAGCTGCTGATCGGGCTTGCGCTCTACCCGCCGGCACCAAGACCCGCCAGATTCGGCCCCACAAAGCAAAAAGCCCCGTCGCGAGACGAGGCCTTTGCGGCGGGATGTGGCGCAGTGCTCAGGCCGGTATCACGTTGACGTATTTCCGCTGCTTCGGACCCTTTACCTCGAACCGGACGACGCCGTCGACCTTCGCGAACAGGGTGTGATCCTTGCCGCAGCCGACGTTGAGGCCACCGTGGAAGGGGGTACCGCGCTGCCGCACGATGATCCCACCCGCCTGGATGCTCTGACCGCCAAATACCTTGACGCCGAGTCGCTTGGACTCTGAGTCGCGACCGTTGCGGGAGCTACCGCCTGCCTTTTTGTGTGCCATGGGTCGGTCCTGATCTCTTTAAATTCAGCCTGCGTTGATACCCGTGATCTTCAGCTCAGTGTACCACTGGCGGTGGCCCTGGCGCTTAAGGTGGTGCTTGCGGCGGCGGAACTTGATCATCTTGATCTTATCCCCGCGCCCATGGGCCCTTACCGTGGCGGACACGCTGCAGCCGTCCACGTACGGAGCACCGATCCGGACCTCCGAGCCTTCACCGACCATCAACACCTTGTCCAGCTCGACGGTCGCGCCCTCGTCGGCCGCCAGCTTCTCGACCTTGAGGGTATCGCCCTCGGCCACCCGGTACTGCTTGCCACCGGTCTGAATCACGGCATACATGTCGAAATCTCCGAAACCTGGATGTTTCCGGCGCGCCCGCCCGCGGTCGCGGGCCCGCAAAAAATGAGGCGGAAGTTTATCCTGGGGAGCTCGGAGGGTCAATCACCGTTCCCGTTTAGTGCGGGCCGGACCGCGATACGGCTCCTTGACAGTCGCCGGGACCCCGCCTAGGATGCCCGCTGCCAAACAGGGGCCTGGCCGGCAATCATTGAATCACAACATGGACTTACCGGCTATCCGCGAGCTCACCGCCGACGACATGCGGGCGGTGGACGCCCTGATCGTCGACCGCCTCCGTTCGGACGTCGTCCTGATCAACCAGGTCGGCTCCTACATCGTCAGCAGCGGGGGCAAACGCCTGCGCCCGCTGATTGTGCTTCTCGCCGCGCGCGCGCTCGGCTACCGAGGGAACCGGCATATCGACCTGGCCGCGGTGGTGGAGTTCATCCATACCGCCACCTTGCTGCACGACGATGTGGTCGACGGCTCGGAGCTACGGCGCAGCCGCGAGACCGCGAACGCGGTCTGGGGAAATGCGGCCAGCGTGCTGGTGGGCGATTTCCTGTACTCGCGCGCGTTCGAGATGATGGTGGACGTCAATCTCATGCGGGTCATGGAGATCCTGTCCCACGCCACCAATCGGATCGCCGAAGGCGAGGTGCTGCAGCTGCTCAACTGCAAGAACCCGGACACCACCGAGGCACAGTACTTCGACGTCATCCTGCGAAAGACCGCCACCCTGTTCGAGGCCGGCGCCCAGCTCGGTGCCGTCCTTTCCGGGGCGGACGCCGGAGCGGAGACCGCCACGGCGGCCTACGGCCGGCACCTCGGCATGGCATTCCAGCTCGTCGACGACGCCCTGGACTACAGCTCCTCGAATGAGGAGCTCGGCAAGAACGTGGGAGATGACCTCGCCGAGGGCAAGCCTACCCTACCCCTGATCCAGGCCATGCGCGTCGGCACGGCCGAGCACGCGCAACTGCTCCGGCGGGCCATAGAGCACGGCGGAGCAGACCAGATCGAGGCGGTCTTGAAAATAATTGAATCGACCGACGCCATCGCTTACACTGCGCGGCTCGCGCGGCAGGAGGCCGAGAGCGCCAAGCAGGCATTGGAGAGCCTACCCCCTTCGGGGTTCCGGGACGCACTGGCCGGACTGGCGGATTTCTCGGTAAGCCGCAGTTACTGATTCGGGGTGTAGCTCAGCCTGGTAGAGCACCGTCTTCGGGAGGCGGGAGTCGCTGGTTCGAATCCAGTCACCCCGACCAAATAGACGAACGGCGGCCGCATTGCGGCCGTTCTTTTTTTCGCTCATGGCAGAAACGGCCCCGTGACTGGATGAGAGCCAGCGAAGCCGGTTCGCCCGGAGCGATCCGGAACGCGCGTAGCGCGGCCCGAAGGGCGCAGGACAGGAGGTCCTGCGGACTCCAGTCGCCCCGACCAATTCAACTGCCGGCTTCATGCCGGCTTTTGTTTGGCCACCGCCACCCCGGACTGCATTCACGGATTCGCAACGGGGGGGCTACACGTCCCTGTGGCCATGGTCCAGCCCGGCTTCCCTGCCGGGCGTTCGCGCCGATCAACAAACGGGCGCCCAAGAAAAGGTCCCCAAAGGGGCCTTCGTAAGCGCCGGCGCCCACAGGGTCAGTGGATGTCGTAACCCCGC
This sequence comes from uncultured Gammaproteobacteria bacterium, assembly GCA_963775335.1. Classification (GTDB taxonomy): domain Bacteria; phylum Pseudomonadota; class Gammaproteobacteria; order Chromatiales; family Chromatiaceae; genus CAVQCX01. Next base: position 58,039 of record CAVZIJ010000001.1, on the reverse strand, counting down.
TCCTCGTGCAGGGCGATGTCCAAGCCCTCGATCTCCTGTTCGGGCTTGACCCGCAGACCGCCGGTGAGCCGGTCGACGACCTTGAGAATGATCCACGTCAAAACGGCGGTGTAGGTTACGGTGCTGAGGACCCCGATCAGCTGGACCCAGACCTGGCCCCCCATGCTGTTGATGCCCGGAGCAAACCCGAACCCGCTGAACACCCCCAGGGAAGTGGCGGAGAAGACACCGGTCAACAGGGTGCCCAACGTCCCGCCCACCCCGTGCACCGGGAACACATCGAGCGAGTCGTCGATCTTGAGCACGCGCTTGATGTACTGGGTCGCAGTGAAGCACACTCCGCCGGCCGCCACGCCGATGACCAACGCGCCGCCAGGGCCGACAAATCCCGAAGCAGGGGTGATGGTGCCCAGGCCCGCGACCATGCCGGTGACGGCACCCAGAACCGAGGGCTTGCCGAAACGCAGCCATTCGATCACGAGCCAGGTCATGGCCCCCGCCGAGGCGGCGATATGCGTGGCCAGCATGGCCATCGCCGCGTTGCCGTTGGCGGCCAGAGCACTGCCGCCGTTGAAGCCGAACCACCCCACCCATAGCATGCCCGCTCCGGTCACGGTCATTGTCATGTTGTGAGGCATCATCGCGGTGTCGGGGAAGCCGCGGCGAGGCCCCATGACCAAGGCGGCCACCAAGGCAGCCACGCCGGCCGTGATGTGCACCACTGTCCCCCCGGCGAAATCATAGAGCCCCCTCGACTGCAGCCAACCTCCACCCCAGACCCAGTGGGTGACGGGCACATAGACCAGCAGCAGCCAGAGCGCACTGAACACCAGCATCGAGGAGAACCGCATCCGCTCTGCGAACGCGCCTGCGATCAGGGCCGGCGTGATGATCGCGAAAGTCATCTGAAACAACATGAAAAGGGGCTCCGGGATGCTTCCGGTCAATGTCTCGCGACCTACCCCGGCCAGCAGCACGCGACCGAAATCCCCGACGAACCCGTTGCCCGCATGAAAGGCAAGGCTGTACCCGAGCACCAGCCAGAGGATCGAGACCAGCCCCGCGATGCCGAAGCACTGCATCAGCACCGAGAGGACGTTCTTGCTGCGCACCAGGCCGCCGTAGAACAGCGCCAGGCCCGGCAGGGTCATGAACAGCACCAAGGCGGTCGAGGTGAGCATCCACGCCGTGTCTCCTCCGCTTGCAGCGTTCTCGCCAGCGACCGCCAGGCCCGGCAGGGCGACAAGGGAGAGGAGCAGAGGCTTGCGGATCGATTCTGGCATGGCGCGGGCACCCGAGGTTCGGAAGATAGAAATATCGAGCCTCGCGAAGATGCAGGATTCGTGCCACAGAATAGGGCGAGAAAAAGCCCTGTGTACCGGGGCTCGCACCAAGAGAGCGCAAGGAAGACGCACCTCAATGGTGCGCATGAGTCCTGTGTCGCCCTAATTCGGCGCAAAAAAAAGCCGATGCCTCAAGGCATCGGCGCAAGTCAGACAGCTATGTACAAGAGGAGTCCGAAATGAACAAACTGCTCATCTCCGGAGCCCAGTGCGGCGGCTTCAACACCGCACGGGACAATGATGAGACCGGAACGCGAGGACAAAGTTTCCTGGGCCCGGCGACTTTCGGACCGAATCCAGCCGGCCCTGCCGGCCCAACGGGCATCCGACGCCCCAACCACCGGCGGGAGGAGGACCCCGCCGAGCGCGAGGATGAGCCCAACTCAGCCCGCCAACCTGCACCCCGCGGGGTCCTCGTCGGCAATGGGCACCTTGCGCACCGTGTTGGGGAGCTTCGCCAGAATGGTCGAGCAGACGACGTCCAGAGCCGCAATACGGGGAAAGGTGCGCCGCCACACCAACGAGACACGCCGAGAGGCCTGCGGGACCGACAACTTTCGCGCGATCACCCCTGTATCGGTCATCCAGGCTCCGCGCACGGCCAGCGCAGGCACCAAGGTCGAGCCGAAGCCGGCCCCGACGAGCTGCAACAGGGTCTCCAGACTTGAAGCCCGCAGGTCGGCCATGGCCCCGGCCTCTCGCCGCTCGGCCATCCGGCAGACCTCCATGACCTGTCGGGCGAGGCAATGGCCGTCGGCCAACAGCAGTAGGTCCAAATGGGCCAGATCGTCCTCCGTAATCTCTTCCTTGTTGTACAGGCGGTGGTTACGGGGATGAGCCAGCCAGAACGGCTCGTCGAACAAAGGTCGCGACACCAAAGCGGGGTCGTCGACCGGCGTGGCGATCAATGCGGCGTCGACCTCGTGGTCGGCGAGACGCCGCAGCAGCAGATCGGTGATCTCTTCGGAAAGAATCAGGCGCAGCCGGGGATGGCTGGCACGCAACGGCGCCAGAATCAGGGGCATGAGGTATGGGCTGATGGTCGGGATCGCGCCCAGCCGCAAAGGTCCGGCGAGCGGGTCCTTATAGACCTGCGCGAGCTCCGCCAGGGCATCGGCCTCTTCGATCGCCCGGCGGGCATGGCCCAACAGCTGCAGCCCGATCGGCGTGAGCGATACCGACTTGTTGGTCCGCTCGAACAGGGATACGCCGAGCTCCTCCTCTAGCTTCTTGATCTGCCCCGAGAGGGTCGGCTGGCTCACGAAGCAGCGCTCCGCCGCCTTGCCGAAGTGGCACGTATCCGCCACCGCGATGAAATATCGGAGGTCGCGCAGATTCATGGCTGTCGATCGTTGAAGGCTATGAACTTTTGCATTGTAACAGAGTGGGACTATGGGAGGCCCCGAAACGCTCCGCCATCGCCGGTGGTACCGCGGCAGGGTTCACCTAGCAAGATGCGGTCCAGTCCCGCCGGACACCCCCCGCCCTCGCCGCGCAGCGGGGGTCCTCGAGACGCTGGGCGGAGGCCGAAACAAGAAAGGCGCCTCGAGGGCGCCCTGGGATCGGGGAAGTGGTAGCTACGGGTGGACTCGAACCACCGACCCCAGCATTATGAGTGCTGTGCTCTAACCGGCTGAGCTACGTAGCCACGAAAGGGGCGCAAAACTAAACCGCGGGACCTGGCTTGTCAAGGCGCCGCGACGCGTTGGCCCGCATACATTACCAGGCCCTCCCGCTGCGGCACCCGATCGGGGCACATCCACTGCGCCGGGCTCGGCGAGGCCCCGCCAGCAACGCGGCCTAGACGTTGAACCGGAAATGGATCACGTCACCGTCTTGAACGATATATTCCTTCCCTTCGGAACGCAGCCGCCCCGCCTCGCGGGCCCCGTGCTCCCCCCGATATTGGACAAAATCCTGGTAAGAGATGACCTCGGCGCGGATGAAGCCACGCTCGAAATCCGAGTGGATGACCCCTGCCGCCTGGGGGGCGGTGGCGTTCACCGGGATGGTCCAGGCCCGCACCTCCTTCTCTCCCGCAGTGAAATAGGTCTCCAGCCCGAGGAGGCGATAACCGGCCCGCACCAGCCGGTTCAGGCCCGGCTCTTCGAGGCCCATGTCGGCCAGGAACTCCTGTTTGTCGGCCTCGTCCAGATCGGCAATCTCGGCCTCGATGGCGGCGCACACCGGGACCACCACGGAGCCCTCGGCCTCGGCATAGGCGCGCACCGCGTCGAGATGCGGGTTGGCCTCGAAGCCGTGGTCGGCGACGTTGGCGACGAACATGGTGGGCTTGGCAGTCAGCAGGAACAGGTCGCGGATCTCCAACCGCTCATCGGCCGTCAGCCCCATGGCCCGAACCGGCCGGCCTTGGTCGAGCTGCTCGCGCACCCGCTCCAGCAGCGCCTTGCGGGCCAGTATCTTCTTGTCGCCGGACTTAGACTGTTTGGCGGCGCGGTCTATGCCCTTCTCGACCGTCTCCAGGTCGGCCAGGGCCAGCTCGGTGTTGATCACCTCGATGTCGGCCACCGGGTCCACCTTGCCGGCCACGTGGACAACGTCGGTGTCCTCGAAGCAGCGCACCACCTGCGCGATCGCGTCGGTCTCCCGGATGTTGGCCAGGAACTTGTTCCCGAGCCCTTCGCCCTTGGATGCCCCGGCCACCAGTCCCGCGATGTCGACGAACTGCATGGTGGTCGGTACCACGCGCTGGGGCTGCACGATCCCGGCGATCACGTCCAGGCGCGGATCGGGCAAAGGTACCACCCCCACGTTGGGGTCTATGGTGCAGAAGGGATAGTTCTCGGCCGCGATACGGGCCTTGGTGAGGGCGTTGAATAGGGTGGACTTGCCGACGTTGGGAAGCCCCACGATGCCACACTTGAATCCCATGTCTCGGAGCCCCGGGCAAAGGGCGGAAGGATAGCGAATTTCGGCCCGGGCGGCGAGCCGCCGCCGAGGCCCGCGCCGGAGTCAACCTCGGGACTCCCGATTGTAGAGGTCCTGGAAGCGCACGATGTCGTCTTCGCCGAGATAGCTGCCGGACTGCACCTCGATCAGGTCGAGCGGGATGCTGCCCGGATTCTCGAGGCGGTGCCGCGCCCCGATGGGGATATAGGTCGACTGGTTCTCGGACACGAGGAACACCTTGTCGTCACAGGTGACCCGCGCTGTCCCACGCACCACGATCCAGTGCTCTGCCCGATGATGGTGGAGCTGGAGAGATAGGGCCGCGCCCGGCTTGACCGTCAAGCGTTTGACCTGATAGCGCTCTCCCGCGTCCACGGGCTCATAGGTCCCCCAGGGGCGATGGACCCGCCGGTGGGTCTCACCCTCCGAGCGACGGGCGCCCTTCAGATAACCGGTCACAGCCTTGACGTCCTGGCACCGCCGCTTGTCGGCGACCAACACCGCGTCCGGCGTTTCGATGACGATCAGATTGTCCACCGCCACCGCGGCGACCATCCGGTCCTGCGCGTGGATCAGGTTCCCCCGCGCATCGTGGACGAACACATCGCCATGGATCACGTTGCCCAGTGAATCGCGCTCGCTCACCTCCCAAAGGGTCGACCAGGCCCCGACATCGGACCAACCGACATCCAACGGCAAGACCACGACATCGCCGCCGCCCTCGGCGGACAACGGCTCCATCACCGCATAGTCGATGGAGTCCGATGGGCAATCGCGAAAGGTCTCGGCATCGATCCGGCAGAAGTCCAGGTCGGCGCTGGCCGCGGCCAGCGCCTTCTGACAGGCCAGGGCGATCTCCGGGCGGTAGCGCTCGACCAGCTCTATCCAGCGCCTGGCTCTGAGCATGAAGATCCCGCTGTTCCACAAATAGGAGCCACTCGCCACGTAGACAGCGGCGGTCTCCGCATCAGGCTTTTCGACGAACCGCTGCAGCACGAAGGCGGAGCCGCGCGCGCCCAGGGGCTCGCCCTTGAGCAGGTAGCCGAAGCCCGTCTCGGGGCCCGAGGGCACGATCCCGAAGGTGATGACTGCCCCCGCGGACGCCCGCACCCAACCCTCGGCCACCTGGTGGCGAAATCCCGCGGGATCGGCGATCACGTGGTCGGCCGGCATGGCGATGAGCACCGGGTCCTCGCCGCTGCGTATCGCCGCCAGGGCGGCCAGGGTCAACGCGGGGGCGGTGTTGCGCCCCACCGGCTCCAGGATGATCGCATCGGCCCGACGCCCTACCTCCAGCAGCTGCTCGGCGACCAGAAAGCGATGGGTCTCGTTGCATACCAGGATCGGGTCGTCAACCGCGATCCCGTGGTGGGGATGTTCGGTGCCGAGACCGTCGAGTCGCGCCGCTGTCTGTTGCAGCATCGTGGCCTCCCCGACCAGCGGGAGGAACTGCTTGGGGTAGGTCTCCCGGGACAACGGCCAGAGCCGGGTGCCCGATCCTCCGGAGAGGATGACTGGTTGCAGGCGCAAGACATACTCCTGGGTTGCTGTAGGACCCAAGCCAGGCCGGCACGGGCCCAGGCTCGGTCGAGATTCTAACAGACCGCGTCAGACGCTAGGGGCTGTTGACAATTGCCGTTCGCGGTCCGATTACGGCCCTTTTCCGCGCTGACTGTGTTGCGGCTCGTCGCCATCGATCCACTATTCCTCCTCACCGCGCCTTGTCAGCCCGAAAAATCGCTCGCAATCGCCCTCGCTCAGACAAACGCCAACAGCCCCTCGGCAGCACCGCCTGCAAGCTCCGACCAGCGCGGGCCGAGTCCAGTCCAGTCCAGTCCAGTCCAGTCCAGTCCAGTCCAGTCCAGTCCAGTCCTTGCGCCAGCGGCCCGAAAGGTGCAGGCTAAGGCGCTTTGTGGTCCACCCTCTGCACCACTGCGTCGCTACATGCTCGGCGCAACTACCGTCCTGCAAGGAGCCTTTCATGCGCTCGACGTCCTTCGACCTTACCCTCTTCCGTCTCCGTGCCGGCTCCGGTCGGCGCGCAGCCACCCTGGCGATGCTGGCCGCCTTGTTCTCGGGCCCCGCACCGGGGGCCGCGACGCAGCAGAAGTTCAATGAATGGAGCGTCGCTTGTGCCCCCATCAACGAGAAGGGGGGCGGCGAGGTCTGCCAGATGTCTCAAGTGACGATCGATAAGAAAACGGGCAAGGCCTTGGTGGGGATGAAGATCTTGCGGGTCCCCGGTCAGGCCAAGCCGATCGTCCACGTGGGTGTGCCGCTAGGCGTGCTCCTGCCCCCTGGCCTGCTGCTGAAGATCGACGACGCCAAGGAATCCATGCGCATCCCGTTCCTGATGTGCGGCAATGGCTGCCTGGCCGTAGCGGAGCTGCCGGACGATGCCATCAACGGATTCAAGCAGGGACAGAAGGTGAAGATCTCCTTCCTGGACGGCGCGCGACATCAGATCACGCACGAGCTGTCGCTGAGTGGCTTCAGCGCGGCGTTTTCGGAGATCAGCAAGAAGCACTGACTCGGGCCGCGAGCGCTCCCGCCGCTCGCCTGAGCTCGCCTCTGGCCGGCCCCCGACGGGGCCGGGCAGCGGCGCGGCACACGCCAGCCAGCCCGATCCCTGCCCCGCCGGTCGCGTCCTACGGCTGGCGCTCGACTTTCAACAGGGTTCCGTCCACGCCGGTAACCTTGACCCGGGTACCGACGGCGGCGTCCGCACCCTCGACCTTCCACATGGTGTCATCGACCCTGAGCTTGCCCACGCCATTGACGATCGGCGCCTCCAGGGTGAACACCCGCCCGACATACCGCATGCCCCGGCGGTTCAGGGCCGGCTGGTCGGTCTGCGGCGGATTGTTGCGCAGCCACAGCCGCCAGAGCACGATGCTCGCGACCGAGAGCGCGGCAAAGGTCAGGAACTGCCACTCCCAGCCGAGCGGGGGGAAGATCCAGAGCACGAGGCCCACGGCCAGAGCGGAGACTCCCATCCAGAGGAAGAAGAACCCGGGGAGCAGCATCTCGACGAGGATCAGGACCCCGCCGAAGATCCACCAGTGCCAGAAGATGATCGTCTCGCTCATGAGGGCTTGCCCAGGGCCTCTCTGGCCAGCTCCGCGACCCCGCCCAGGGCGCCGATCACGCCGGAGGCATCCAGGGGCATGAAGATGAGCTTCTGATTCTCCGCCGAGGCGATCGCCTTGAGCGCCTCCACGTACTTCTGGGCCACGAAGTAGTTGATGGCCTGGACATTGCCGGCCGCGATCGCCGTGGACACCACCTCGGTGGCCTTGGCCTCGGCCGCGGCGAGACGCTCGCGGGCCTCGGCCTCGCGGAACGCGGCCTCTTTCTGGCCCTCGGCCTCCAGGATCACGGCCTGTTTCTGACCCTCGGCCTGGAGAATCGCGGCCTGGCGCCGGCCTTCGGCCTCGAGGATCGCGGCACGCTTGTCTCGCTCCGCTTTCATCTGGCGCCCCATGGACTCGACCAGATCCTGGGGCGGCGAGATGTCCTTGATCTCGATGCGCGTCACCTTGACCCCCCAGGGGCTGGTCGCCTCGTCCACCACCCCGAGCAGTCGCGCATTGATCTCGTCGCGCTTGGACAGCAGCTCGTCCAGGTCCATGGAGCCCATCACGGTACGCACGTTGGTCACCGTGAGGTTGAGTATCGCGTGCTCCAGCCGGGCCACCTCGTAGGCCGCGCGGGCGGCGTCCACGACCTGGAAGAAGACCACGCCGTCCACCGTGACCATGGCGTTGTCCCGGGTGATGACCTCCTGGGAAGGCACATCGAGCACCTGCTCCATCATGCTCAGCTTGCGCCCGATCCGATCCATCACCGGGACGACCAGGTTCAGTCCGGGGCTTAGGGTGCGCGCATAACGCCCGAAACGCTCGACGGTCCATTCCGACCCCTGGGGCACAGACTTGACCCCCAGAAAGATGATGGCGACGGCAAGCCCCAGGAAGACGAGTACGAAGGTGCCGAAAAAGCTCATGGCAGTGTTCCCTTGTGTGATTGTTCGGTCGAAAGCAGGACACACCGGTGCCCCGAACGGACTCCTCAGCACCGGATTGTGCCCGTTTGGCACGCGCCGGAGAATCCCACTGCCTGCGAGGACCTTCCGATCTCCGCCGCCCCTCGCAGACGGACGGCCTACTCCCGCGCGCCGTCGGCAGCCCGAAGCCGCCCGATCAGCTGCCCCTGGACCCCCCGACGCTGCCGATCGGGGTCTTCGATGCAGGGCACATGGCGCAGGCGCTCGAGTAAGCGAGATAGAGCATCGGGTGCAGCGCTAGGTCATCACGGGCGCGGCATCGAGGTGACCCGCCAGCTCCTGGACGCCAGCCCCCGGGGCCCAGGGCAGCACCCCCAGGCAGGGCGCCGGGATGCGCTCGCGAAGGGCCCGGATGTTGTCCTCGACGACCGCCATTCGGGGATCGATCCGGTTGGCGACCCATCCCGCCAGGCGGCAGCCGTCCCTGGCAATGGCCTCGGCCGTCAGCAGGGCGTGGTTCAGGCAGCCCAGGCGCAGCCCCACCACCAGCACCACCGGCAGCCCCAGGGCCCGGGCGACGGAGCCTACGTCATCGTCCGGCCCCAGGGGCACCCGCCAGCCCCCGACCCCCTCGACCACCACCCGGTCCGCCCGCTCGGCCAGACGCCGGCAGGCGCTGCGAATCACCGCGGGGGCGATCACTATCCCCTCGCGCGCCGCCGCGATGTGCGGCGCGATCGCCGCCTCGAAGGCATAGGGATTGATGTCGGCATAGGGCACCGCGACGCTGCCCTGCGCCGCGAGCCGCAGCGCATCCCCGTTGCGCAGCCCTTCCACCGCACGCTCGCAGCCCGAGGCGACCGGCTTCATGCCGAGCACAGACAATCCCTGCCCCTGCAAGACCGCCATCAGTGCCAAGCTGACCTCGGTCTTGCCGCAGCCGGTGTCGGTGCCGGTGACGAAGAAGCCCGCGATCATCGTCCGCCGCCGTCCAGTGCCGGTGCCCCCGCGCGCCGGGTGAACAAGCTCTCGGCCAGCATGGCCTCGCTGAGCCACCAGGCGTTGGCGTGGCGCGCGTGTCCCAGCCAGGCCATCACCGAGGCGCGCACGCGGGCCAGATCGATGCGGCCCTCGGCGTCGGGCAGCTCGCTAACGGTGCGGGCGACGATAGCGAGCAGCTGCTTCGGCGGGTTGTCGATCCCCAGACTCAGTCGCCGCAGCTGCTCCGACCAGCACTTGACCCACAGTAGCTTCTCCCGCCGCCGCCCGAAGTCCAACTCCTGATCCTCGGCGTCGACGCACAGCAACAGATCCTTCTGGAACAGCGCCTTGACCGCGGGCAGTTTCACTTGCGGAGGCTCGAAGTCCGCTTGAAAGCGCCGGTCCACATCGGCATGGATCGCCTTGGCGATACCCCCGTCGCCGACGCTCGCAAACTCGACAAGCACAGGAAAGGGGATCCGGCCCTCCATCTGTTCAAGCAGGGCGACAGGCTCAGGGGGCAAGGGCGGAGGCTGCACCACCGTTTTGCCGTGATGGCACAGCCAGCCGTAAGCGCAGTAACCCGCGAGCTGCCGCAACAGCGTGCTCTTTCCCGCCCCGGGCGCTCCATGGATAAGGGCGGCAGGCGCAAATTGGAGGTTCCCCAATTCATCCAGCGTTCGGACGAGCGCTTGATTGATGGGCTGGGGCTCTCCCGGCGGCGCGCTGGACTAAAAGCGCTCGATGCCAGCATTGGGTCGCATCTCCGCCAAGCGCGGGGGCAGAAATCCGGCTCTGGCGGGAAGCGCGAAATCCGGCAGGTCCCGGCGGTGAGCCACCTCAGGCGGCCCTTTGTCGCCTTGAATAACATCGAGCCAGACCGCGGCGTCACCCAGCTTCTTCAAGTACAGATATTTCCAGGCGTCGTCGCGATCCCGCGTCCCCGCAATCGGCGCGTCGATCCTGCCCTGGATTTCTGACGCCCTCAGCAGGAAGGCCTGGAACGGCGCGTTGCCCCCAAACCCCAGCAATATCTGATCAAACATCCGCTACTCGCTTTCCCGCGCAAGGTGCCGCGCCCCGGCGTTTCGCCGAAGCTACCACGGCGGGGCGCGGCGTTGGCTCTTCGGCCCCGCGGCCGGGACCGGCCCTGAACAGCCCCTGGCACACCGCCCGCCGCCCTCGGTAGGGTGGCCGGACGCTCAGACCCCGGGCTGTGCTGGCGGGACGAAGACCGATGTTGTGGTTCCTGTCGTGCGGGTGGTTGTTGTTGCGGTACGCGCACCGGGCGTTGTGCCGGGTGTTGTTGAACGCGCCGCCGCGCACCCTTTGCCGGGCCGGACCCTGCCCCTCGCGGGGCGACTGCCATTATGCACAGCCCGGGCCGGCCCGACATCTGCGCTTGGCCGATGCGGCGTTCCGACCAAGCCCAAAGGCAGCCATTCGGCCTGTCGAGAATCGGCGTTCTTCCCGGCTTGGAAGCCGGAGCGGGATGCAGCCCGCCGAGCGCGGGAGGGGGCGGGCCGGTCCCTTCCAGGGGTGTCGGCGGCATGGATGCCGCCGTCAAGCCTACAGGGACGTATTCACGGCGTCCCCTGGAAGGAACCGGCCTGCCCCGACACCCAAGAAGCGGAGGACCGGTTATCAGAGGACCGTTAACCGCCGTGCCCGGTGCGGGATTCGGGCCGGTCCATGGCCGCAATGACGGCAGCTGAAGAGCTCAGCGCCGAAGGCTGGACAGGGGCACGGTGGTCACCCCCGCCTCGGTGCGCTGCTCCGGGGCCCAGGCATGACCGTAGACCACCTCCCAGGTGGCGGGCAGGCGCCCGTCGCTACGCAATGCTTCGTAAGCGCGGATCACCGCCTCCAGGCTCGCCTTGCCGGTGAGACCCCGGGCCCGGTCGGCGGCGACGTTGTGGGCACCGAGCACCTTGAGGTCGTGCATCAGGTCGAGAACGCGCTCATAGGTCAGGACGAAGCGGTCCACGTCCATCACCGGATCGGCCCAGCGCGCATGCACCAAGGCATCGCCGAGGTCATGCATGTCGACAAACTCGCTCACGTGGGGGCGCGCATCGACCCGAGCCCAGGCCTCGCGCAGCTCTTTAAGGGTATCGGGGCCGAAGGAGCTGAACATCAGCAGGCCCCCCGGGCGCATCACGCGCAGGATCTCGCCGAAGCTGTGGTCGAGGTTCGTGCACCACTGCAGCGCAGCATTGGAGAACACCAGATCGACCGCGCCGTCGGCGATCGGAAGCTGCTCGACATCGGCGCAGACACAGCGCGGGCGGCGCAGCCAGGGGCCGCGCTTCCGCGCCCGCTGCAGCATGGGAAGAGCGAAGTCCAGGGCGATGACCCGCGCCCGGGGGTAGCGCCGGGCCAGCCGCTCGGCGGCATGACCGGTGCCGGCCCCGAGGTCCAGGATCAGACGCGGGTCCAGTTTGATGTAGTCGAGCCGCTCGAGCATCCGGGCGGCGATCTCCCGCTGCAGGACCGCCGCCTCGTCATAGGCCGCCGCGGCACCCTCGAAGGCCCGACGGGCCTGGCGCTTGTCGATCGACTGCGTCAAGCCGGTCATGTCGCCAGAGTCTCCGCGAACCGTTCGAGCGCCGAGACAAACGCCTCGCGATGGGAAAGGAAAGGGGCGTGCCCGGAGCCGTGAATCACCTCCACCTGCGCCGCGGGAGCCAAGGCATGCAGGTCCGCGACGATCGCCGCCGGCGCCAGGGTATCGCGGTCGCCCAGCAGCCAGTGACTCGGGCAGGCAAGGGCGGCGGCCTCGCCCCGCAGGTCGGCGCTACGCAGCAGCTCGAGCCCGACCTCGAGGGCCCGTGGATGGGGCTCGGGTCGCTCCCGCAGGAGCGTCTTCAGCCCGCGTAGCGTCGCACGCCCTTCGTCGCTGCCATGCACTTGCAACGCGAGAAAACGTTCCAGCGTACCCCGGTGGTCCTTGGCCAGGGTCCCCGCAAACTGGGCCAGGGTGGCCGGCGCCACGGCATGGGGCCAGCCCTGGCCCTGAACGAAACGCGGTGTCGCGCTCACTGCGAACAGGCCTCTGACACCTGCCGGGTCATCGGCGGCGACCCGCAGTGCGACGAGCCCGCCCAGGGACCAGGCGACCCAGACGGCGCGGGCGGGGGCCGCCTCGCGACAGGCGCCGGCCCATTCAGCGAGCGCTTCCTCGCCGTCCCAGGGACTGCCGCCGTGGCCGGGCAGGTCGATGAGGGTGCACCGAAAACGGCTCTGTAAGTTTGTGCTCACTTGCTCCCAGACCGCGCTGTTCATCCCCCACCCGTGCAGGAACACCAGGTCCGGACCACAGCCGGCCTGCGTACGGTGAAGGCTCAAGACGCGATCCCCTGCAGTCCTTCGACCAGGCGCTCGAAGTGGGCATCCGTGTGAGCGGCGGAGAAGGTCAGCCGCAGGCGGGCGGCACCCTCCGGAACGGTCGGCGGGCGGATGGCGGTCACCAGCAGGCCGCGCGCCAGCAGAGCCTCCTGCCAGGCGAGTGCCCGCTCGGGCGTGCCGGCGAGCAGCGGCTGGATCGGCGTCTCCGACGCCATGAGCGCCAGCCCCAGCCCCTCGGCCGCCTCGCGGAACCTCGCCACCAGCTCGCGCAGGCGCTCACGCCGCCACGCCTCGTCGCGGGCCAGGCGCAGGCTCACGCGGGTCGCCTCGGCGAGCGCCGGGGGCGGCGCCGTGGTGTAGATGTACGAGCGAGCTGCCTGGATCAGCGTCTCGCAGAGACCGGCCGAGCCGGCGACGAAGGCGCCAAAGGTACCGAAAGCCTTGCCCAAAGTGCCCACCAGAATCGGGACGTCGTCGGCCCCCAGGCCGAAATGCTCCAGGCTGCCCCGTCCGGTCGCGCCGACCACACCGAGACCGTGTGCATCGTCCACCAGTAGCCAGGCCCCCTCCTCGCGCGCGGTCCGCGCCAGCGCTGGCAGCGGAGCGATGTCCCCGTCCATGCTGAACACCCCGTCGGTGGCGATCAGTCGCTCGCCCTCCCAGGCGTCTTCGAGCTGCGAGGCGAGCGCCGCCGCATCCCGGTGGGGATAGCGTCGCAGGCGTGCCCGGGACAGGATTGCCCCATCGATGAGCGAGGCATGATTGAGCCGGTCTTCGAAGACCTGATCTCCCCGTCCGCAGAGCGCCGCAATCACACCCAGGTTCGCCATGTAGCCCGTGGAGAACAGCAGCGCCCGCGGCCGGCCGGTGAAATCGGCCAGCTCCTCTTCCAGTGCGTGATGGGCGCCGCTGTGCCCGCTCACGAGATGGGCAGCCCCGCTGCCAACGCCCCAGCGTAGGGCTCCCAGAGCCAAAGCTTCGGCCACGGCGGGGTGCCCGGCCAGCCCCAGATAGTCGTTGCTGCAGAAGCTCACCAGCCGCCGTCCGTCGACCACGACCTCCGGTCCCTGGGGGCTATCGACGGTGCGCCGGCTGCGATAGAGATGGGCGCGCCGTCGACCTTCGAGGTCTTGGGCGAGGTCCTTCACAGGGGTGCGGAACGACGCATCGGCAGAGGGCTGGCCCGCGGGCCGATTTCAGGTCGAACGGTCGTTGCTAGCGGCGACAGGCCCCCTTGGCCGCCTCCAGCTCGAGATCCATCCGTTGTTCCATGCGGATGCCCAGGCGGTCGAACAGGGCGCGATCCTTGTCGGTCTCCGGGTTGTCCGTGGTGAGCAAGCGATCGCCGTAAAACACCGAGTTAGCGCCCGCGAGAAAGCACAACGCCTGCAGCTCGTCGCTCATCTCGGTGCGGCCCGCGGAAAGCCGAACATAGGAGCACGGCATCAGGATGCGCGCCACAGCGATGGTCCGCACCAGCTCCAGGCTATCCAGACGCGGAGTACCGTAAAGCGGTGTGCCCTCCACCTGCACCAGCAGGTTGATCGGCACCGATTCGGGATGCGCGGGCAGGTTGGCCAGCTCCTGGAGCATGCCGGCACGATCCCGGCGCGACTCGCCCATACCCAATATGCCGCCGGAGCAGACGTTGATGCCCGCCTCGCGTACATGGGCCAGGGTGTCTAGACGATCCTGGAAGGTGCGCGTGGTGATGACCTGCCCATAGAACTCGGGGGAGGTGTCCAGGTTATGGTTGTAGTAGTCGAGGCCAGCCTGCCTGAGCCGGTGCGCCTGGGCACCGGTCAGCATACCCAGGGTCACGCAGGTCTCCATGCCCAGGGCGCGCACCGCCTGGACCATCTCCACGACCCGCTCCAGATTCTTGTCGGTTGGGTTGCGCCAGGCCGCGCCCATGCAGAAGCGGGTGGCACCCTTCGCGCGCGCTGCCTCCGCCGCCTCGATCACCTCGGCCAGGGGCAGAAGCCGCTCGCGCTCCACATGGGTGCTGTGCCGGGCGCTCTGGGAGCAATAGCCGCAGTCCTCGGCGCAGGCGCCGGTCTTGATGCTCAGCAGCGAGCTCACCTGCACGCTGCTGGGGTCGAAATGCAGGCGGTGGCACTCCTGCGCGCGAAACAGCAGGTCGCTGAACGGCAGGTCCAGCAAGCCCGAGATCTCTTCCAGGCTCCAATCGTGCCTGAGAACCGACATTCGCGCAGGGGTGGCGGACAAGGGCAAGCTCCGTAATCGACGGCAAGGGCGCGAGGACCCGCGCCGGCTTATACTCTCGGGCGCGTCAGGCTCGGAAGGTCTGCTCATACTAATTGAGCCACGTCCGCTGTCAACCTGGAGGGACCCTTATGGTTTACAGACTGCTGCACACCTGGCTTCGCTGGCTCTATCCCCCGGTCTGCGCGCTGTGCGGCGCCGAGGGAGAGTCCGGATTAGATCTCTGTCCCGGCTGCCTCGCGGATCTGCCGCGCAACGACTCCTGCTGCGAGCGTTGCGCACTGCCGTTGCCGAGTGGATTGGATTCGCGTGTTTGCGGCGACTGCCAACGCGACTCACCGCCCTTCGACCGCTGCCTTTCGCCCTTGATCTACCAAACCCCGGTCCGCGAGCTGATCGGGCGCTTCAAGTACCGGGCCGACCTGGGCGCCGGGCGGCTGCTCGCCGAGATCTTCGGTCAGTACCTGAGACAACACTTGGAGGTCAAGCCGATGGTGCTCGTCCCCGTACCGCTCCACCCGGAGCGGCTGCGCGAGCGCGGCTTCAACCAAGCCATGGAGCTGGCGCGGGTATTGGGGCACCGACTCGGCATACCGGTCTCGACGGACACCTGTCGCCGGGTCAAGGCCACGGCGCCGCAGTCCCGGCTCGATCAGCGGGCCAGACGTAGCAACGTGTACGGCGCCTTCGCGGTGCAACGCACCCCCATCGCACCCCACCTGGCCCTGGTCGACGACGTCATGACCACCGGCAGCACGGCGGGCGAGCTTGCACGGCTCCTCAAGCGCCACGGAGCAGAGCGCGTCGATGTCTGGACCTGCGCCCGCCGCCCCTGACAGCGCGGCAGCCCGCGCCTTCACTACATTTGACCGGACTCACGGGGCTCATTCCGGTGAGCGACCGAGACTACGACCCCCACCGGCGCATCGTCGCGCGGGTGCTGGGCGAGAGCGACTGAGCCCCCCGTGCACGGCCGCATCTCAAAGCTCGGCGTCAAGCTCGCGCTGTTGGTCAGCATGATCCTGCTCGCTACGCTCGGCGGCTCGGCTGCCTACGTGTGGCACCTGCAGTCACAGAGCAACGCCGAGCGTGCCCGGGCCACGGCCAGGGTATTCGATCAGTTGGTCGCCAGCATCAGCCCCGAGCCTGTTCTAGCCTACGACTTCACCACGCTGAACGAGTATGCCACCGAGATCTCCCGCCAGCCCGGCATCGTCTACGCCTATTTCTCCGCCGCTTCCGGTCGACCCATCACGGCGTACCTCGACAAGACGCATCCGTTGATCCGACCGATCATCGAACGACTGGGCCCTGAACCGCCCACCATAGCCGCAGTAACCGCGGCGCTGGCCGAGGGATTACCGGCATCCGGTGCTCAGAACAGATAGTCCGCGACCAACCCCACGAAGACGGACATTCCCAGGCAATTGTTGTTCGAGAAGGCCATGAAGCAGCCGCTCGGATCGCGGTCCCGTATCAAGTAGTGTTGCCGGGCCGCAAAGCCGGCCGCCGCGACCAGTCCGGCGTAATACAACACGCCGCGTTGCGCATAGATGCCCACCAGCACCAGGGCAGCGAGCATCGCCAAGTGGAAGATCCCGACGAACAGCCGATCCAGACGGCCGAACAGGATCGCCGTGGATTTGACACCGATCTTGATGTCGTCTTCCCGATCCACCATCGCGTACTCGGTGTCGTAGGCCAGCGTCCAGGCCACGGAGCCGATGAACAGGACCCAGGCGATGGGCGGCAAACCGCCGGTGACGGCAGTGAATGCCATGGGCACGGCCCAACCGAAGGCCAATCCGAGCACCAGCTGAGGCAGGTACGTGTAGCGCTTCATGAACGGGTAGATCACCGCCAGGGCGACGGCGAGGAGCGACATCAACACCGTCTGCCGGTTGAGCAGAAGCACCAGCCCGAAGGCGACGAGGCTGAGCAGGACGAACACCCAGAGCGCCTCGCGCGGGCTGATGACCCCGGCCGCCAAGGGACGCTGGCGCGTGCGCGAGACAAGCCCGTCGAAATCACGGTCCGCGTAGTCGTTAATGGCGCAACCCGCGGAGCGCATCACAACCACACCGAGGATAAATATCAGCACGACACCCCAGGGCGGTTGTCCGTTACCCGCGATCCAGAGCGCCCAGAGGGCCGGCCACAACAGGAGCAAGATGCCGATCGGCCTGTTCAGGCGGACCAGGAAGGCATAACGCAGCAACCGGATCCGCCAGCCCGTCGGCGCCGGTCCGAACGCCACCTTGAGACCGTCGTCAGGCATCAGCTCCCTCCCCGTGGGCAGCGACCAGGGCCGGCAGAAAGATCTCATTCACCAGGAGCGGCTTTCCGGCCAGAAAGAACAAGCTGCGCCGGCCCCAGAGGTCGGCCGGCCGGACGGCAAGCGAAACCGCCGCCGCCTGGAACAGGGCGTGGCCGGGCAACAGATGCGTCATCTGTGTTGGACCCCGGCGCAGCGCGGGGTCCGAGAACAGCACGGCACCGAGTGGCCGCGCGCCCAGGGTCGCCAGACGCCGCAACGGACCTCGCAGGCTGCGCGCGGGAATGACCGTGCGCGCGAACACCCAGACGCCCGCCCCGCAGCAGAGCTCGACCTCTCGCAGCATGGCCGTCTCGCCGCGGCGCATATGCAGCAGCCGCGCCTCGCTGGGCTGTGGCCGGCCCCAGCCCTGATGCAGCACACGCACACGGAACGCCGGCCCGCAGGCGGCCTGCAGCCGCCGGGTGAGGGACCCGTCGTCAGCGAGCCAGTGCAGCACATTCTGCGGAACCTGTCGCCCGCGAAGCCGGGACAAGGGTTTCCAGCGCGCCTCTGCGCCCGGCAGGACAGCCGCCAGTTCAGTCAAGCGCGGGCTCCGGGGTATACCGACCAGGGGCGCCATTATGGCACAGGGGCAAAGTGGCTCTACACCTTGCCGTAGGCCAGGCGCCCACCCACCCAACGCCGGATCAGTGGGTCCACCCGTTCGGGGAAACGATCCAGCAGCAGCTCGGCGGCCTGTCGCGCATCCCCGAGCAGTCCTTGATCGCGGATCAGATCCGCGATGCGCAGCTGCATCTCCCCGGTCTGCCGGGTGCCGAGCACCTCGCCGGGCCCACGCAGCTCCAGGTCCTTCTGGGCGATGGCGAAACCGTCGCTGGTGGCGCGCATCACGGCCAGGCGCTCCCGGGCGGCATTGGACAGGGGTGCGTGGTACATGAGCACGCAATGGCTCTCGACCGCCCCCCGGCCCACCCGCCCGCGCAGCTGGTGAAGCTGGGCGAGCCCGAGCCGCTCGGGATTCTCGATGATCATCAGGCTGGCGTTAGGCACATCCACCCCGACCTCGATCACGGTCGTGGCAACCAGCAGTTGCAAGTCCCCGGCCTTGAAGCCTGCCATCACCGCCTCCCGCTCCCGGGGCTTCATCCGCCCGTGCACCATCCCCACGCTCAGCCCGGGCAGCGCCTCGGCCAACAGGGCTGCCGTATCCGCCGCCGCCTGGGCCTGCAGCGCCTCGGACTCCTCGATCAGGGTACACACCCAGTAGGCCTGGCGGCCTTCGCGGCACCCTGTCTCAACCCTTCCCACCACTTCGTCGCGGCGGGTATCGGGTATCACGACCGTGCTCACTGGCGTCCGCCCGGGCGGGAGCTCGTCGATCACCGAGACATCGAGATCAGCGTAGGCCGTCATGGCCAGGGTGCGCGGGATCGGCGTCGCGGTCATGATCAGCTGATGGGGCGCCATTCGACCCCGGCGCCCCTTCTCGTGAAGCGCGAGGCGCTGGTGGACCCCGAAACGATGCTGCTCATCGACTATTCCCAAACCCAGCCGGTCGAACACCACGTCACCCTGGAATAGGGCATGGGTGCCCACGATCACCTTCGCCCCGCCTTGAGCCACCGCCTCGAGGAGCCGGGCGCGCTCTGCCCCCTTGGTGCGGCCGGTCAGGGTGACCACCGGAACCCCCAATGGATCGAGCCAGGCCGACAGGCTGCGAAAGTGTTGCTCGGAGAGCAGCTCGGTCGGCGCCATGAGCGCCACCTGGTAGCCCGCCTCGACCGCCTGCAAGGCGGCCAGGGCGGCGACCACTGTCTTGCCCGACCCCACATCCCCCTGCGCCAGCCGCATCATGGGAAAGGGTGCTGCCAGATCCTGCGCGATCTCTGCGACCACCCGCCGCTGGGCGGCCGTCAGCGAGAACGGTAGGCTCTGCAAGAGCCCGTCACACAAAGCGCCGTTTCCCTTTAGAGGCGGAGCGGGGACCCGGCGGTGCTCCTTACGCAAGCGCCGCAGCGACAGCTGGTGGGCGAGCAGCTCCTCGAACGCCAGGCGCCGTTGCGCGGGGTGGCGCCCCGCAGCCAGCTGATCCAGCGGCGAGCCCGGCGGAGGACGGTGAATGAACCGGATCGCCTCGAGGAGCGCCGGCAGTTGCAGCCGGTGCAGGAGATCGGGAGGAAGCCAGTCCGGGAGCCCATCGCCCTCTTCGAGTCTCGTCAACGCCCGCTCGGTCAGATCCTGCCAGGTCAGCTGGTGCAGACCCTCCGTCGTCGGATAGATCGGCGTGAGGCTCTCCGCGGCCGCCTCGGGCTCGCCGGCGACGACGCGCCGGTACTCCGGATGCACCATCTCCAGGCTCGCGGGCCCCAAGCGGACCTCGCCGAAGCAGCGCAGCCGGGCCCCACGGGCCAATGCCCCTTGCTGAGCGCCGCTGAAATGAAAGAAACGCAGGATCAGGAAGCCCGTGCCATCCGAGATGCGTACCAGCAGCGCCCGTCGGCGCCCGAGCCGCACCTCGGCATGCTCGATCAGGCCTTCGACGACGGCCTGATCGCCGGGGCGCAGCCCTCCCATAGGCGCCACACGGGTGCGATCCTGGTAGTGCAGGGGCAAATGGAAGAGCAGATCCTGGACAGTGCGAATGCCCAGACGCTCCAGTCGCTGGGCGCTCTTGGGGCCCACGCCCTTGAGCTCGCTTACCGGAGCCTGATCGAGGGAATTCGGAGTGCGGCGCTTGTCCAATGCGGCTTTAGAATACACGGAAGAGACAATAGCGCGACCGGCACGCCACAGCCCCCGAATCGGAGACCCCACCATGGTTGCCCAGGAGAGCTTTCACGTCGAGACCCACCACGGGCGGGGGACCTACGACATCACCCGCGAGGTCCAAGCCATCGTCCAGCGCTCGGGGGTCAGTACCGGGCTCTGCCAGATCTTCGTCCGCCACACCAGCGCCTCGCTGGTGCTCAGTGAGAACGCCGACCCCATCGTACGCCGCGATCTGGAGCAGTTCATGAAACGCTTGGCGCCCGACGGGGACCCTATCTACGACCACACCTCGGAAGGGCCAGACGACATGCCGGCCCACGTGCGCGCCGTGCTTACCAATGTCGACCTTAGCGTCCCGGTGAGCGAAGGCCGCCTCGCGCTCGGGACCTGGCAGGGCATCTTCCTCTGGGAGCATCGGATTCAGGGTCATCGCCGAACCGTTACCGTGACCGTGCTCGGGTGATCAAGGGGCCAGGTGAGCGCCGGAGGCACGGGCGTCAAGCCGGGTATCCCGCCTCTTCGCCTATACTGGCTGCAGTTTCGGCATCGAGGAGCCGCCTTTGCAACGCGTTCTGGCCATCGCATTCGGCGCCTTGATCTGGGCGTTGGCGGGCGGGGTTTTCGGCGCCGTCCTCATGGGGCTGCATGCAACCTTCACCTGGCTCTCCCTCGGCGCCTGGCTGAGCGCCATTCTGGCGGCCGCCATAGCGGGAGCCTTGACGGCGTCGTTCTTCGGGGCCATGCCCGTCGCCATGCTGGGCACGCTGATCGGCGCTTTGAGCGGCATCGGCTATCTGACCTTATCGGGCGACTCGTGGAACGCCGTCCCGCTGCTGACCTTTGCCTCCCTGGCGGGGGCCATCGCCGGCCTCGCGCTGCCCAGGGCCACCGTCCTGCGCTCCAGACCCCTCGGCCAAGCCATGAGCGGGCTGTTGGCGGGTGCAGCGGCGAGCCCTCTCGTCGTGCTCGCCGAGCGCGCCTCGGGCCTCGCTGCCTACCCCGGCGTTTCCGCTGCCATCGCCGTAGCCGGGGTAGGCCTGCTCTACGTGGGCATTTCCGGGCTCATCGTCCGGCGCTGCACCAACCGCCTTTCCCAAAGGCTGGGCGGACCCCTGGTGACCGCGCTGGTGGCGGCGGCCGTCGGCACCGGGATCTGGCTGATCGGAAGCACCGCGGGGGCAACGGGTGAGTCCGCTGCGCTTGCGGATCTGCAGCACATTCTCGACCAGATCCCCGCGGGCCTCGCAGGGGGGGCGATAGGTGGGGCGTTCGGGGGCGCCGCATTGGAGATGTTGGGCGTCCGCCTCGGCGCGTATCACTTGTGAGCGAGCCGGCGGTAAGCGGGCTTCAGCCGCTCAGCTCCAGCACCGCGTCCATCTCGACCCGCGCCCCTTTGGGCAGCGAGGCCACACCGATGGCGGCCCGCGCCGGGTAGGGCTGGTCGAAATACTCGGCCATTACGCGATTAACGACAGGGAAATCCGCCAGATCCGTGAGGAACACGTTCAGCTTGACGACGTCAGCCAGACCGCCCCCCGCCGCCCGGGCCACCGCCTTCAGGTTATCGAACACCCGGCGGATCTGCGCAGCCATGTCGCCCTCAACCAGCTCCATGGTCTGAGGCGAGAGCGGAATCTGGCCGGAGAGATAAACCGTGCTGCCGCATCTTACGGCCTGGGAATAGGTTCCGATCGCCTCCGGCGCCTGGTCGGTACGAATGATCTCGCGGCTCAATTTCTGGCTCCTCGATAAAGGTCAATCGATCGCGGCAAACAGCCGTTCCACAAGGTCTTCATCTTCCCTGTCTACCGCCTCCCAACCGCCTGGCCGCACGCGTCAGGTAGGTACTGCGCGCCAAATTACGGGTCTCCGGCCTGGTGCTCCAAGCGAGCACAGGGGTTGATCGGTCGCGGCCGAAAGCCGCGCCTACAGTTTTTTCATTCTCCCTGTCTACCGTCTACCCGCTTTCACCCCATCGCGCGCGAGATCTTCATCACCCGCGGCAACGCACGCAGGCTGCGAATGATGTGCGCCAGATGTTTGCGGTTCCTCACCACGACGACGAAATCGAGCGTGGAAGAGAGACCGTCGCGCTCCTCGATGCTAACGTTCTCGATGTTCGAGCCGGTCTCGGCGATGGCGGCGGCCACCGTGGCCAATACGCCACGCTGATTGCCCACGGACACCCGGATCTCGGTGGCGAACTCGGCGTGCGGGTCCTCCTCCCAGTGCACGTCGAGCCAGTTCTCCCCTTGCTTCGGATAATTGCCCAGATTCGGGCAGCCTTGCCGATGGATCACCAGACCGCGCCCGCGGTGGAAGGTGCCGACGATGGCGTCCCCGGGGATCGGGCGGCAGCATTTGCCGAACCTAACCACCATGCCTTCGGTGCCTTTGACCGCAAGCGGCGCCGGCGTCCGCTCGCCGGGCTTGCGCTCTTCCGCGGATTCCATACCGGCGAGCCGGCGCGCCAGCAGAACCGCAGGGCGGTTACCGAGTCCTACGTCGACCAAGAGATCGTCCAACGATTGGAGGTTGAGCTGCTGGAGCAACTGCTCCACTCGCCCGGGCTCCAGCGTGTCGAGCCGACCATCGATCTCGGAAAGCGCCTTGTCGAGAAGCCGGCGCCCGAGCTCCACGGCATCGTGGCGCTCGAGATTCTTGAGGTAGGCGCGGATGTTCGCCCTCGCCTTGCCCGTCACCACAAAGCTCAGCCAGGACGGGTGCGGTGCCGCCCCCGGAGCGGTGATGATCTCTACCGTCTGACCGTTGAACAGGCGGCTGCGCAGGGGCGCCAGGCGCCGGTCGACCCGGGCCGCCACGCAACCATTACCCAGCTCGGTATGCACCGCATAGGCAAAATCGATCACCGTCGCACCTTTGGGGAGGACCATGATCTTGCCGCGGGGCGTGAACACGTAGACCTCGTCCGGATAGAGGTCGATCTTGACGTGCTCCAGGAACTCCATGGAGTCGCCGGCCCCCTTCTGGATCTCCAGCAGGTTGGCCACCCAATCGGATGCACGGGCATGGGCCGGGCTGGCCTGCTCTCCCGCAGCCTTGTATAGCCAATGGGCTGCGATCCCCGCCTCGGCCACTTGGTGCATCTCCAGAGTGCGGATCTGGATCTCGATCGGCAATGCATGCGGACCGAACAGCACCGTGTGCAACGACTGGTATCCGTTGGCCTTGGGGATAGCGATGTAGTCCTTGAAACGCCCCGGGACGGGCTTGTAAAGGCTGTGCATCGCACCCAGCACGCGGTAGCAGGTGTCCACCTTGTCCACTACGATGCGGAAACCGTACACGTCAACCATTTCGTTGAACGACACGGGCTTGGAGCGCATCTTGCGATAGATGCTGAAAAGGTGCTTCTCGCGCCCCTGCACGTCACCGCCGAGCCCCTCCTGGCGCAAGCGCTCGCGGATCGCGATCTCGATGTTGGAAATCACCTCTTTACGGTTGCCGCGCACCCGCGAAACGGCGTCGCGCAGGGCCGCGTAGCGCCAGGGCCAGTGAGCAGCGAAGCCCAGCTCCTCGAGCTCGAGACGCACGCTGTTGATACCCAGGCGCTGGGCGACCGGGGCGTAGATCTCCAGGGTCTCCTTAGCGATCCGCCGTGCCTTGTCCGGACGCATGACCCCAAGGGTCCGCATGTTGTGCAACCGGTCGGCGAGCTTGATCATGATGACTCGCACATCGCGCGCCATTGCCAGCATCATCTTCTGGAAGTTGGCGGCCTGGGCCTCGGCGTGGGACCGGAAGTCGATCTGGGTCAGCTTGCTGACCCCGTCGACCAACTCAGCGACATCCTCACCAAACAGCTCAGCGAGCTGGCCCTTTGCGGTCGGCGTGTCCTCGATCACGTCGTGGAGCACCGCCGCCATCAGGCATTTGTAGTCCATCCGCATCTCGGCCAGGATGCGGGCGACGGCGAGCGGGTGATAGATGTAAGGCTCGCCCGTGAGGCGCTTCTGCCCCTCGTGGGCCTCGGCGCCGAACAGATAGGCCCGATAGACCTCGCGGACCTGATCCGAAGGCAGGTAATTCTCGAGAAAAGTACAGAGATCGCTGATCAGGAAGCGGGGCTTCCCGTCGCGCGCGGTACCGCCGGAGCCTTCAGCAACAGGGTTCCACATGCAGGTACCAAAGCGGCCGCCCGTCGAGGCCCGCCGCCAGAGGGGATCGCCCGCCGGTCCGGGTCACAGAGCCGCCGCCCCGACAGGCCAGGGCGCGGGCGTGCGCCGCCCAAGACTCGCACCTAGACGGCATCCTCGGGACCCGCAAAATCACGCAGGCTCAGCGCCTCATCCAGCTCGGGCACCGCGGCGGCCTCCTTCTCCATCATCTCGACCACACGCGCCTCCTGCTCGGCCACTATGCCCTCGGACACCAGCCCGGAGGCGATCTCGCGTAGCGCCATCACGGTGGGCTTGTCCTTTTCCCAAGGCAGCAGCGGATCGACGCCGTTGGCCAACTGACGGGCCCGCTTGGTTGCGAGCAGTACCAAGTCAAACCGGTTGTCCACCTGGGTGAGACAATCTTCGACGGTAATACGTGCCATATCCTGAAAGCTCCGGAGGGCCCGGAAGCCGGTGGCGGCCGCTCCGGGGAAGGGGAAGGACGAACCGCATCCCGGCCCGCCGTTGGAAACTTTCACTATAGCGGATAGCGATACCTCGCGCCACACGCAGCAACCCGCAGGCCGCCTCGGCGGCCCTATTCGGACAACAGCTCCGCGAGACGCCCCGCCAGGTGCCGCACCTGAGCCTCGCGGCGCAAACGCCGGCTGGTCACAATGGATCGTAGCTCATAGAGGGCTGCATCGAACTCGTCGTTCAGCACCAGATAGTCGAACTCCGCATAGTGAGCCATCTCGCCTCGGGCCTCGCGCAGGCGCCGCGCGATCACCTCCGCGCTGTCCTGGGCCCTCCCACGCAGCCGCTCCTCCAGCGCCGCGCTCGACGGGGGCAGAATGAATATGGAGACCGCGTGCGGCATCACCGCGCGCACCTGCTGCGCCCCCTGCCAGTCGATCTCCAGCACCAAGTCCCGACCGGCCGCCAAAGCCCCGTCGACACCGGCGCGGGCGGTGCCGTAGTAGTTGTCGAAAACCCGCGCGTGCTCCAGCAGCTCACCGGCCGCAACCATCTCCTCGAAGCTGGTGCGATCCACGAAACGGTAGTGCACACCGTCCTGCTCCCCGGGGCGGGGGGCCCGCGTGGTATGGGACAGTGAGACCGAGATACCCGGATCGGTGCTCACCAAGGCGCGTACCAGGCTCGTCTTGCCCGCGCCAGAAGGCGCCGACACAATGAACAGCGTGCCCAGCGGCGGATCGGTCCGGCTCATGTTGTCTCCCAGGGTCTACTCATTGTTCTGGATCTGAATCCAGAACAATTGCATAACGTATTGATCTTTCGTGTTTTTTGTAGATCTGACAAGGCCGAGGCTGCACTTGCAGCTACCCATCCAGGCAGCAGCACGCAGACTTCACGGCAGTTTCGCTGTTATGGCGCCCGGCAAGCAACCGCTATAAAGAGTCTCACGTATCCCCAATTAGTGTGGCGGTAGCTCACCTGGACGGAGTACCTTCACCCGAGACGGCCGGCCGCTCGATCAGCCCCTTTCCGCCATTCCGGGGCCGGTGACCGCCTTCGACACCGGGTAAGCCTTCGGGCCCTCGCTCGGCGCGGCGCGAAGCAGAGGCAGCGGATCCAGCGGGTCCTGCTTGCCAGGGTCCAGCCACCGCTCAAAATCCTCCGGCTCCAGGATCACCGGCATCCGGTCATGAATCGGCCTCACCAGGTCGCTGGCGTCAGTGACGATAATCGCGCAGGAGTCAATCACCTCGCCGCGCTCCCGGTCTTTCCAGTGCTCCCAGAGACCCGCAAAGGCCATCGGCTCGCCGTCCTTGCGGTAAATGACCCACGGCAGAGGTGGCCCACTGCGGTGATCGAATTGAGCAGTGGAGACGATTGCAAGCGCCCCGACGTTGTTCGACGCCAGCCGCTCGGGACCTCAGGTGGGGTCCTCAAGCACGAGCGGTGTGCGGCTGGCGCGGCGCGCGCCGATTGTGTTGCTGGCGGCGGCAGGCCTGGAAAACCAAGCCATCGCGGCGGAGCTCGAGATCGGGCGAGTCCAGGTCGGGCGCTGCCGAGAGCGCTACGCACAAGGGGAATTGGCGACCCTCGAGACACATCTGCCCCGTAGGGGGCGCGCGCCCAAGGTCGATGCCGCGGAAATCGTGCGGCGCACGACACAGACGCTGCCCGCAGCGGCGACGCACTGCAGCACCCGCAGCCTGGCCAAAGCAATGCGGGCGAGCGATAGCACCCTGTTGCGGGTTTGGCGTGCCCATGGTCTGGAGCCCCATCTGGTGCGCCGTTTCAAAGTCTCGCGTGACCCGCAGTTCGTGGAAAAGCTCGAAGACATCCTGGGTCTGTATCTGGCGCCCCCGGGAACATGCCCTCGTTCTGTGCCGCGACGAGAAAAGTCAGGTTCACGCGCTCGACCGCATGCGGCGCGGTCTTCCGCTGAAGAACGGGCGTGCCGCCACGGTGACGCACCACTACAAACGCAACGGCACCACCACTTTGTTTGCCGCGCTCAACATCCTGGACGGCCAAGTGAGCGGGCAGTGCCAGCAGCGCCACACTCATACCGAGTGGCTGAAGTTCCTGAAACCAATCGAGCGCGAAACCGCCAAAGACAAAACGCTGCAGCTGATCGCCGATAACTATGCCACGCACAAACACCCCGCTGTGCAGCGGTGGCTGAGCAAACGCCCGCGGTTTCACATGCACTTCGCGCTCACTTTGGCTCCCTGGCTCAACATGGTCGAGCGCGTCTTTCGCGATATCACAACCGAACGCCTGCGCCGCGATGTGTTCACCAGCGCCCCCGAATTGGTCGCTCCACTCGAGCAATACATCGCTGAGCATAACGCCAACCCGAAACCGTTCATCTGGACAAAAAGCGCCCGCGATATTCTCCAGAAGACCATCCGGGCCAATGTCCGCTTACGTTCCAAACAGACTGAAGCACTACACCAGGTATCTTCGCTCGCCCACCCTGGTCATCCGACTGGGCAGACGGCGACAAAGGAAATTGCGCTGCACGGTTCGCCAGCGAACAGACGCTCAAGCGGCGCGGGCCTACTGTTGACTTGCTGGCCCCAGTTTGCAGTGCGCCAGCGGGACCCGCATCGTACCTCTCGGAGTAGGCAACGGAGTAGAATCATGAACAACCTCATCTGGCTCGTCGGCGCCGTAGTGATTGTCTTGTTCGTCTTGGGATACTTCGGCTTGCGCTGAGCGCGTGCCGTCCCAACACCCAACACCGCGCGCGCCCTCGCATAGCGTGCCCCGGTGCTGGCTCGATGCGCATCTTGGGCAGGGTGTTGATGGCGTCCGTTCTGGTGCGGCCTCCCCCCGTGCCAATATGACCTGCAGCACCTGCCCCTGATAGATTAGTGAGCAAAGAGGTAGGTATGACGATCAACCCGCAGGCGCCAACGCCGGTATTCTTGTCCTGCCTGAACATTCCGGCACAAGCCCCTAGGCCGACCAACATTGCCGCCGCAACGGCGCCGCGTACGAATTCCTGCTTCCTGTTCATAAACATTCCTATTCTTGGTGAGTTTGGGAGCGACACATCGGCAAGTTGTGCCGAGACCTCGATTTTTGCCAAGGGATCGCTGCATTCATCTATCGCACAACGGTACGGACTGGACATGTCACGGATCTTCGCTTTGGCAGCCCACCGTTATGGAAATCCGAACATCCGGTCCGTTCGGTGACGGACATGATTGCCACCAGCAGCCCTCGACGCGTAGGACCATCGTCAGGCTTCGCTTAGTCCGAGCCCACAACCCCTTCGCCACACGGCTGGAGGATCCGGTCCACGGAAACCGCAACGGTCCTAGAAGACCGAATCTGAGAGCGACAAACGCCACCCGTGCCATGGAGTACCCCTGGCCCACAGCGGGCACTCTTTGTTTTGCGGCTTTCTCTAGCCTATGTCCAGTGTGCGGTGCCGCACCGAAAGGCCCTGGTCTTGCGTGTAGCGTTTATGTTGAGCGACGGAAGCCGTCATTCCGCGCTCGAGTCATGGCCATCGTGGCCACGGCTAACCTCACCGTCGGAGACTCGCAATGAACAAAGATCAGGTGAAGGGACGCATGGAAGAAGCGAAGGGTAAAGTCAAGGAAGTCACCGGCAAGGTCGTCGGGAACAGGGAGATGGAGCTCAAAGGAAATGTCCAAAAGAACATCGGCAAGGCCCAGGCGGGCGTAGGGGACATCAAGGAAGATATCAAAGACGCACTCTAACGCCTGAGAGGGCCCGATTCTGAAGGAACGATCGCCCGGCAACGCCGGGCTATCGTGTGCTTGCGCCTTTTCGGGGTGCGCTGCGGCCTGGGGAATCTGCGTCGCCTTTCTCCTAACGCCGGTGCATCGCTCGCTGGTGCGCAGGCTGAAAAAACGCATCGGCCTGCCGGCAGGGATCGTTGCCCTGCTGGTACCTGTCCTGCCGGACGGCCCGCTGTTCTGGCCGTGCTTCTGGCGCTACTGCCAGTGTTGGCGGCGGCGCCGTCGTTTGGGTGTCGGCTATCGTCGTCTTCGCCTCCATTTCGCGGTTGGGCTCAGCGATCTTTCTGTTACTCCGGGGCGCGGGCGTGGGGGCCTCCGGGAACCTGATCCGACCCTTGCTGATTTGCCGCCAGGCGCGAATATCGACGCTCGCCCTATTCGTCGGCGTAATCGGCGGCGTCTCGGCCTTCGGCATCATCGGTCCGGTGTTGCTGAAAGTCACGGCCGCACACTTTTGCGCTCTGTCGATGAGACGCGGTCGCGCCAGCCTGGACACTTCTGGTTCCTGCCGAACTACACTCTCAGACAGGCCGGACCGACCATGTTGGGACCTGTCGATCATCGTGCAGGTCTTCTATGAGCCCGTTCCGTTCGGGCACTCAGGCCCCAGCGATCCCCCCGGAGATACCGTGTAACCACGTTGAATTCAGCATGCGTGTGCGACTGCCGCCTAGCCCGCTAACAGAGGATGCACGCGTGCCAGAGACCTCCGATTCAAGACCCTGGCGCGAGGATTGGCGGCGCCTGCGCCGGTTGTTGCTGAATCCGACGGTTGATGACCAGGCCCTGGAGTCCGCCCTGCTCAGCGCCCGGGAGCGCCAGCCCCTGCCGGTGGTGTGGCTGCTCGGCAAGGCGCAGTCCGGCAAGACCTCCATCATCCGCGCCCTGACCGGTAGCCCGAGCGCCGAGATCGGCAACGGATTCCGGCCCTGCACCCGCACCGCCCGCCTCTACGACTTCCCGGCGGAGGCCCCGGTGGTGCGCTTTCTGGACACCCGAGGACTGGGGGAGGTGGCCTATGACCCTGCCGAGGACATTCGCTTCTGCGAGGTCCAGGCGCATCTGGTGCTGGGCGTCATGAAGGCGACGGACCTGGGGCAGGGAGCAGTCTTCGAGGTCCTGCGCGCGGTGCGCGGGCGCCACCCCCGATGGTCCGTGCTGATCGCCCAAACCGGGCTCCACGAGGGCTATCCGCCAGGCTCGGGGCACATCCTGCCCTACCCCTTCGACCGGCAGCCTTGGCCCGCGGCCGTCCCCAATGATTTGACCCGCGCCCTGCTTGCCCAGCGCGATGTCCTGGGCCGGCTGCCCGGGGCCGCGGTGCCGTTATGGGTGCCGATCGACCTGACCCTGCCGGCGGACGGACTGGACCCGGCCAACTATGGGCTCGACGCCCTCTGGGCGACCGTCGGGGAGGTCTCGACCTTGGACCTTCAGGCCCGGTTGCGCGGCGACCCTGGGATGCGCGACACCTTTGCCCGCACCGCTCACCCCCACATCGTCGGCTATGCCCTGGCGGCGACCGGGGTCGGCGCCCTGCCGGTCGCAGACCTGGTGGCCGTGCCGGCGATCCAGGCCAAGCTCCTGCACAGCTTGGCCGGGCTCTATGGCCAGGGCTGGACCCGCCGCGAGGTCTCCGAGTTTCTCGGCCTCCTGGGCCTTGGGGTCGGCGTTGGCTATGCAGCACGCCTGGTCGGCCGTGCGCTGGTCAAGCTTGTCCCTTACCTGGGTCAAACACTCGGGGCTGTGTGGGGGGCCACGGCCAGCGGGGCGACCACCTATGCCCTGGGCAAGGCCGCCGGCTACTACTTTGGCACCCGCCGGGTCGGGGAGCGAATCGACGCGGCGGAGCTGCGGCGTGTCTACGCGGAGGCACTGGCCTCTGGCACCAACTTGATCAATACCGACGCCGATTCGCCGTAGCCCACGAGGGCGTAGGTTTTCTCTCGTACTCAGTAACCTGGATTGATTCGTCATGCTCAGCCGAAGCGACCGCCTGCGCCTGTTCGCCCTGCTACTGTGGGCCCTGCCCCTCGCGGCCCTCTTTCCTCTGGGCCTTTGGTGGCTGTGGCAGAACGGGGCCATGCCCTTTTGGCTGGCGGCCACGCTGGCGTTCAGCGCCGCGGGCTACGGTCTCCAGCTCTGGCTTCGCCGACGGGACCGGCGGCTGCTCGCCGATGCCCAGACTGCCCCCGACCCCCATTGGCCGCCCAAGTCGCAGGCTGCCTGGGACGCCATCGAGGGCATGGCCGAGGGGATCAAGCCAGAGGAGTGGCCCCTGTCCGACGGCCCACGGCTCGTTGCCCTCACGCGCGATGCCCTGGAACGGGTCGCGCGTATCTATCACCCGGAACGGGAGCGACCCCTGCTGGAGTTGACCCTGCCCCACGGACTGCTGATCGCTGAGCGGGCCTGCCGGGACCTGCGCACCGAGATCACCGGTCAGATCCCCTTTAGCCACCGACTGACCCTGGGGGACCTCGTGCGCGCCTACCGCTGGAAGGCGACGGCCGAGCGACTGCTCGACCTCTATCGCGCCGGCCGGCTGGTCATCAATCCGGTCAACGCCGTGTTGAGCGAGGGCTGGGAGCGGCTGCGCGGCCGGGCCTTCGATTCCGCCTGGTCTGATCTGCACCGCTGGCTACTCCAGGAGCTCGTCCGCAAGGTGGGCTACTACGCCATCGAGACCTACAGTGGACGCCTGATCCTGACCGAGGGGGAGCCCGCCGCCGCGGTCACCCCAGGCTCCGGTCGCGACCTTGACCAAGCAGAGGCCGACTCAGCCGCCCGCGCCGACGAGCCCCTGCGCATCCTGGTCCTTGGCCGGGCCAACGCCGGCAAGTCGAGCCTGATCAACGGACTCTTCGGGCGACTGACCGCGCCCTCCGACGTCCTGCCGGACCCCGCCGCGACCGTCGCCCCTTATCGACTGGAGAGGGAGGGCCTCACCGCCGCCCTGGTCTTCGACACCCCGGGGATCGACACGGACGGGCTCCGTCCCAAGGATCTGGACCGACTGGCGACCGTTGCCGACCTGGTGCTCTGGGTCACCGCCGCCCACCGTCCGGATCGCCAGGTGGAGCGGGAGGCGCTGGACCGCATCCGCGCCCTCTGGGACGCCCGGCCGGACCGCCATCGCCCTCCCTTGCTGGTAGCCGTGACCCATATCGATCTGCTGCGCCCGCCCCGGGAATGGCAACCGCCCTATGACCTCGCCAATGCCGTGGGCCCCAAGGCCGCGAATATCCGCGCCGCGGTGGGGGCGGCTGCCGAAGACCTGGCGGTGCCGGTAACCGATACCATCCCCGTCTGCCTGGCCGAGGGGCGGGTCTATAACGTGAAAGACAGCCTGTGGGTCACTCTGCTCGACCGCCAGGGCGCGGCGGACCAGGTCCGACTCCTGCGTTGTCTGGACGAGCGAAAGCGCGCGGAGGACTGGCCACTCCTTCGGCGCCAGCTGGCGGGCGCCGGGCGCTTCCTGGCGAAGCTGCCGGGTCGGCTGATTGGGTGAGAGGTGCTGCCGCTTGCGCCGCCGCATCCGATTCAGAGGGGCGCTTCGTGCTCGCGTCGGGCAGCGCCTGACCGTGCCAAGGTCCCCTTGGGACTCGCATGTCGCCTTCAGGCCGCCTATGCTCCAGCGCCTGATCTTCCTACTTGATTTGCCCCCCACGCCTCAAGGGAGGACGCCCGATGACGATGCTCAAGGCCCAGTACGACCACCGCGGCGCGGTGCCACAGGACGTGATACGCGCGGTGCCGCTCGAATTGTCGCCACCGGCTGCCGGCCAGGTCCTGGTGGCCATGCTGGCCTCGCCGATCAATCCTTCGAACCTTCTGACGCTGACCGGCGAATACGCCGTGCTGCCGCCGCTTCCGGCGGTTGGCGGGAGCGAGGGCGTGGGCCGCATTGCTGCGCTGGGAGAGGGCGTCAACGACCTGTCGGTCGGGCAGTTGGTGCTGTTGCCGCGCGGCAGTGGTACCTGGGTCACGCACCTGCTGACCGAAGCGCGCTTGCTGGTACCGCTGCCAGAGGGCGCTGACCCGCTGCAACTGGCGATGCTAACGGTCAATCCGCCCACCGCGTCACTGATGCTCAGCGAGCTCGTACCCCTGGTCGCCGGCGACTGGGTGATCCAGAACGTCGCTAACTCGGGCGTTGGCGGCTACCTGATGCAGTTGGCCAAGCGGCGGGGTCTTCGCACCGTCAATCTGGTGCGGCGAGCATCGGCGGTAGCGGCGACAAAGGCACAGGGCGGCGAAGTCGTGCTTGTCGACGGTGAAGATATCGCTCGCCGCGTGAGCGAGGCAACCGGCGGTGCAGCGATCCGGCTGGCCATAGACGCGGTGGGCGGCGCCGCTACCGACCGGCTGGCGCAATGCCTGGCCGAAGGGGGCACGCTGGTCAACTACGGCATGATGAGCGGCGAGCCCTGTCGCCTGGCGCCGAGCTCCTTGGTCTTTCGCGACATCACGCTAAGGGGCTTCTGGCTGGTGAAGTGGCTCCGCGACGCGAGCCGTGACGCGCAGCGGGCGTTGTACGGCGAGCTGACACAGCTGGTGGCCAGCGGGACGCTGCATGCCCGCATCCACGCGACCTACCCGGTCGAAAGAATCCGGGAGGCGGTGGCTGCCGCTAGCGCCGGCGAGCGTGACGGCAAGATCCTGGTCACCGGCGGCGCGGCCTGACCTCTATCGAATATCAGCACCACCGCTGAAGTCATTGCTCGACCGGGGTCGACTAACGACGGCTCATGGCCGGGAACCGACCTTCAGCCTGTCCATATATAAGCCGCCGCTAACGGACCGAGCTCGACCCAGAGCGGTCATCCGATTCACCGCCTTAGCGTCAGAAGGGCACCTTTCCGGTCCTTGCGGCGCTCCTGCCCCACTGAAGACGGCTTGGAGCGTTCACCCACATTTGATCCTAGAAACGGCAGTTGACCTCTTCAAGTAACGATCAAGTGTTCGATTGGGCCATGATTGAGGACGAGCCTGATGCTCACCCAGCGGGTGATGGCCGCTACGGCCACCAAGGCACGCACCCTGGCGGCCGTTCAACTGCCGCTTCTAGGTTGATAGCCTCTTCGAAACTTCCCCGTTGAAACTTCCCGGTTAATCCATCAATTGTGTTGCGACAGATCCGCGAGTGGCACTACAAGTCCGCAAATCTTTGCGGCCGGGGGGTCAGTGGATCATCTTCTGGACGCCTCCGGGCTGGTGGTCGAGGCCCAGCACCAGGCAGATCTTGAACTGCTCGCCCTCGGGACAGGTGGACTTGCGCACATGCAGGCTGTGTCCGTCGGGGCGCTTGAATACGGCAAGCACCCGCACCTGTTGACCCAGCAGCTTGCGTAGCCGGCCCCAGCGGGCATGGATCTGACGCTCGCCCAACCGCCGACGGATGAGGATGAAGGGTGCGTGGCGGGGGCCAAGACGCATTCCGGCCATAGGCTCCGGAATCGCAGCCCGACGGACGTGCTATGTTTGCCTATGCAGCCGTCTTCAAGGGGCGTATTCCGGGGCACGGCAATGCAGAACCGACCCGCGTCCGACATTGCGCGCATAGGCATCATCGGCATACTCCTGATCGCCGCCACAGGGGGTTCCCTGAAGGTCAGTGGTGACCTACCCGCCCATATGGTGTTTCACTTCCGCCAACAAGCGACGCGCAACTATCCGGGCCCTTCGACCCCCGTCGTGTTTGACGAGACAGCATCAACCTGGACTGCGCAGCGACTGCGCGCCTGCTCTCCGACCCCCGCCCTCCGCCCTAACCCATTGAATCTCGGTCGCAGGACGTTGTTAGAGAGTTGCCGCACCCAAAGGGTAAGCAATGCATCACATAGGGCCAATGCCCGCGTCGCGACGACTGGAAACCGGATGACCCTCCAAAGACCTGACGGCTTCCAGATCATCACAGCGGAGATACTGCAAGTCGGGGGCATGCACAAGCGGGTATCAGGCTTGAACGTCCTCCGCATGATTCATACTCGCGCGTACCCTGCCTCGCAGAAAAGACTTGCCTCGGTCGGTATTTGTTGAGTGTTGCAACCAAACATAGAGAGATGCTGACATGAATGCCATTACTTCATTCCCTGAAGTTTCTTGTTTTTCCTCACGCGACGAGGCGCATGATAGTTGAGATCAAAGGATTTCGATCCGGTTTGCGCGAATTCTGGCAATTGATACCAAAACCCTCGTTGGCCAGGTGTTTGGCGAGGGACCTTCGTGCGTCCCCGAAGGCAAACTCGGTGGTCTTTTGCGAAGCGTAGCGCCGCGCCGGGGCTTGAGGCAAGTGCTCGGCGTAGATCCAGGTGATGGTGGTGGCTGCCATGCAGAAATGCAGGTGATTGGTAACCGACTCGGGTTTGCGCGTCTGAGTCTCGGTGCTGCCGATCTCTTGTTTGATCTCGCGGAACCCCGCTTCGATTTTCCACCGCGCCGAGTAGTATTCGATGATCTGCTCGACGCTGAGATCAAGGTCCGTGGTCAGCAGCGCAACCCATTGGCTCTTGCGGTAGACCCAGACGACACGCACACGGCAGCGCAAGGTCTTGAGCATCACGATACGCTGGGCGGCCACGACCTCGCGCAGGTCCCCGTACACATGCAGCGTATAGGTGCTGGCATGCTTGCGCATCGCATCGGCCAACTGTGTCGCGTTACCGAGACGATTGCCATATTTCCTGGGTCTTCCGCCGCTACCCTTCTTCGCTGGTTCGGGGAGTGCGTAGAGAGCGGAGTTGACCCGCAACCGCGAGAGCAGATGGGCGCGCGTACCGAGCTGCTCTCGCAACGGCTTGAACAGTCCGTTGTTGCCGAACCAGCTGTCAGTGGCGATCAGCATCGGCGCGTTCTTGAAGACACTGCCAAGCTGTGCGATCAGCCGCACGGCCTGCTCGAACTTGCTGCGAAAGACCAGCGACTGGCGGCGCAGTTTCAGATCGGCGCCCTCCAAGCTCTTGCGGCGCAGATAAAAAGCGAAGGCCAGCGGCAAGCAGGCCCAGCGCCCGTGGATTTTCTTGAGCAGCCCCACGGTGAGGATGGTCTGCGCCCACGGATAGCGCGTCTGGTTGGTCTTGGCCGCATGATCGAAGGTACGCTGGCAGCCGAAGATGTGTTTGCCGGTCTTCGGGTTGATGGAATCATCAAGCGCCAGCAGCAGACGCCCATCGCTCAACGGGCTGGGGATACGCCGCCAGAGCAGATTCCACAGCCGCTCCCAGGGCAGCTTCACTGAAGCCATGAAGGTGTAGTAGCGCCACTCGGCGATACTCACACCGAACAGTGTCTCGATGGCCCGCAACAAGTTGGAGGTGCGCGAGGCGGTGATCGGCACGACGATCGCTTGCAATGTCAGGATGAGCCAGCGAAAGCGCTCCTGACCCTTGTCGTTGGCCGGAAACAGGGCTTGGAAATCGTTGGCGAGAGTGCGTAAGATAGGCATCGAGTAGGGGCTCTTTTTGTTGGTAAATCATTGGCTTGTGCAACCTTGATTATACCTCGAATCGAGCCCCTATTCACGTTTAAGCGACTGTTTTTTCTCGCAATTATGCGGCTGTCAGCGCGTTCTGCGGGCGGCTGATCATCTATAAGCATGCACTAATATGGCGACCATCCTGTAGTCAATAATATACTAACGTTCTGAAGATGAAGAAATCCCGACGCGCTACGTCACCGCGACTGTTTCACGCGCATTCCCGACGGTCGATAATTGCGACACTGAGAAAGTACAAAACTTCAGTTCATTCCTAGTCTTCGTCTTTATCCTCGCGGGCCTGGCCATCGGCAAGTGGGTGAACCACTACCTGGCACTAGCGTTCTTCGGAGCCGCCGTTATTATCGCGTTGTCGCTGAAGATGGCCAACGCCTGGCAGAAATTCGTCATCCTGAGGATGGGGAAGCTGCAAAGTGTCAAAGGGCCTGGAATGTTTGTCATTATCCCCATCATCGACAACGTAGTCGCCGTTATTGATGGACGTATCCAGACCACGGCTTTCAATGCCGAGCAGGCACTGACCCGCGACACAGTCCCTGTGAACGTGGATGCGATCATCTTCTGGCACGTGCATGATGCCGAAAAAGCGGCGTTGGCCATCACCAATTACAGGGAGGCCGTTGATCGGGTCGCCCAAACATCTCTCCGCGAGATGATCGGCTCGTCGATGTTGGCCGCATTGTTATCCGATCGTAAGGATGCCGACGAGCAACTGAAGCTCGAGATCGGCGCAAAAACCGAGCCATGGGGCATATCGGTGAGCTCGGTTGAGATTCGCGATGTGGCCATCCCTGAGGCCCTGCAGGATGCCATGTCTCGCCAGGCCCAGGCTGAACGCGAGAAGCAGGCGCGCGTGATTCTCGGCTCGGCCGAAGCCGCGATCGCAGCGAAATTCGTCGAAGCCGCCGATATCTATGCCGGGCATCCCGAAGCGCTCCAACTCAGGGCCATGAACATTATTTACGAGACCACGAAGGAACGAGGGGCCACGGTCTTGATTCCGAGCTCGATGGTCGATAGCTTGAACCCTACAACGACGACTCTGGCGCTTGCGCTGGCAAGTAAAAGCGCGCCCGGTCCGGAGTCCGCCCCGCTTAGGGTTGAGACCTGATCACCTCGGCGGAAGGAAAGCGGCAACCCAAGCGCATCCTGACCATCAACAGCGGTTCGTCGAGCATCAAGCTCGCGCTCCTCGATGTGGGTGAACCGTTGCCGGGGATGCTGGAGGGCGCGATTGAGCGGATTGGGTTGCCGGGGGGCACCTTGCGGGTGAAGGACTTGGGTCCGGCGGCCAGGTTGAGCAGGGCAAGCTGCCGGGCTCGGTTGGCGATCTGGAGCCGGATGCAGACTGCCCAGATGTGTTTGAGCTTGAAGGGCGGCTTTGGCCCGACCAGCCTCCCTTTGTTCCCGGGTACCCAGCCGCTGGCGGCCGACTCTGAGGGTTCGGCGTACATGGCAGGCTCCTCGCAGTGGTTGAGGAAGCACCCGTGTGTGCCCCCCAAGCGGCGGTCGACCGTCGGCCGGCGGGGGCTCGGGAGCCGGGGGGAATATTAGCCGCCGCTTAAGGACGGTAATGGACCCCGAGGAGACATTGGCTCAGTCAGGATCGAAAGTGGCAGGATCTTGATAGGGGAACGGGGGGCCATTTTGCCTCACGCCGCAGGCTGCGGGCCCATCGGCGCCCCATCAATTAACGTGATGAGCTATCTCCGGAAGAAAGGCCTATCGTCAACGTCAACAATTCGCCACATCCCTTGCCGTAACCGGCGTCAGCACAAGCAGGATGGAGCGTCCCCGCAGAGTAGTGCACACCGCGCAGCGTACGGGCGACCGGCGATGAGTGACAGGAGAACAGCATGTCGACATCGTTACCTTTCGGACCGACACCCCCCATCAAGTTCGAATACTTGAACTGGGTCGCGTCCGACCCGTTGCCCCGCGATCGGACGCAGAGCCGCCGATTGCACGAGCCGGAGCATCGCGTCAGCACCACGGACCCCATGACCGGCAACGATATCCAAGACGTTCGCAAGCCATCCGTCCCTGGTGGACGGCAACCTGACCATCTATTTCGACACCGAGACGACTCGCGAGGCATACCTCGCCCTGCCGCTCGACCACCCGAGTCTGCGCTTGCCGTTCGAAGCCGCAGATGACGACGACCGTGGCGGCTAAGACCCGCCGACCGCCGCCATTTTGGGGACTTGGATGTCCCAAAATGTATCCCGAGCACGGCGACACTCCTGCACCATTCACGTGATCGAGACCCCTGTACTTCGCAGGCAGCGTAGGAATCGGCTATCGCTGAAAGGCAGGAGAGGTCGATGTATCGCCTGATGAGGTCGCGGAAGCTCATTCCCGAGCACTTGGTTTCGGGGGTCTTTTCATCAAGTCGACATATGGAAGTAAACCACTTTCAGTACCTGAGCGCCGCATTGGACGCGTGCGAGACCGCCAATCACCAGGGCATGTCTCGGCACTATGTGCTCAACGAATCGGGCCAGGAGTATCTTGCTGGAAGCTGGATCGACTGAGTGCTACCGCGTGAGACGTCGCAGGCAGCGGGGGCATCTTGCTCGCGGCCTTCTCTTCACTGAGCCGCCCCGCGTTGCATACCGGCGATAGCTGTCGGATTGCCCTGCCGGGGGGCCAGAGCCGCCGCTCGGAATGCCCTGCGCTTCGCTTCGGGAGCCGGCACTGCAGCACCCATGACGAAGACAAGAAACTGAGCTGAATATGAATATGACGTGCCTTGAACAGGCATTGCGGCGCGATAGCGGACCCCTACTGTTCCTGGTCGGTGTCTGCATGACGCTGGCTTTGCCATTCTTCTGGATCGATCCCGGTGCGGGCTGGACCTTCCTTGCCGCATCCGGCTCGGCCGTGACGGTGTTCTGCCTCGTCGGGGCCCGAGGTGGATGTGGCGTTGCTACCAAGCGGGGACGCATCGTTGTCGCAGGCCGAATCCGCCAAGCCTGATTAGCGCGCGATGCACCGCGCGCCCCAGCGCGAAATTGCTGGGACCCGCGAACAAAGTGGCACCGGCTGTCTGAATAGGGCAGCCGTCAGGGTGAGCAGACCGGCAAGCACCGGACCTCGCCATGAAAGCGACGCTAAGATCTCGCCGTACGGAAGCACGAGCTCTCCACAAGGAGCGCTGATATATCTCGAAAGGACGGCAAACCGCATGAACCGGAGTGGGGCGACATCCGCACTTTCTGGGGGTGGCCCGAGCCGGCTCTCCTACCGGGGCGGTAGGAGACCTTGGCATCAACTATACGACCGTTTGCCGAACATAAGCCTTCACTGAAGGACGCTTCTCGACCCGGAGCGGTCATCCGGTGGACCGGCGAGCGTTTTGCGGGAGGGCCGGGCGGATTGACCGGAGCTGCAGTCGGTCCAGAATCGGTTAGACGCCAGGGATTCGTCGCCGCCAAGGGTAGAGGGCCCGCGGAGCGCGGCGGACCCGGCAAGGGGAGGGAGTTGGGGCGATGTCGTGCAATCAGCGCTACGTCAAACTGTCTCGGCCGGGTCTCAGCACCGCGCCGGCGTCTTCTCGGCCCTAGGTGACTGAAAGCAAAGTTTGATCGCTGGATTGAATTCGTTTTCCGGGCTGACCACCGCGTCCGGTATAGTTTGAGCCGGTGCGGAGTGAAACTTTGACACGCGGAGATAACAATGAACGCTTTAAAGCGCCTGGTTGTATGCGCCTTGGTCGCGGTCGCGGGCTTTCTGCAAGCAGAACAGCTCTTCGCTGCTGCACCCACCCTTCCGCCTGGAGCGGAGCAGCTCGACTACCTGCGGTTGGGCATGCCTCTCGACGATGCGGTGGCCGTCCTCAAGGCGAGGTCAGAAAAGATCCGGACCTATGAAGCCAAGCGCTCGCGGAAAGCAGGGTGGGGTGACACGAATTGGGCAGGGCCCGGCGTCAAAGCCATTGTGACCTCCAAGCCCCATAAGGCTTTTGTCACGGCAAAAGCGGGGCCGGATGGAAAGATCTACATGATCGAGTATCGCACGGGCGGGCATGGTTATCCGAACATCGACGCAGGCGGGCACGTTCGGGAGGCTAATCTCGTATTGGCCGCCCTTGAAGAGAAATACGGCTCCCCGGTACTGACGAAATCGAGCGGTCCCGACAGGGTCTGCATGTGCTGGGGTCCGGGTTGCGTGCAAACATCCAAGACTGGCAACACGTTGGGGCTGAGCTTTTCGCCAAAGCCAGATAAAGGCACTTCGATGATCGCGTGCTCCGTCTGGGGCGACGGAGGGAGCATCGACTCGTACGCGGTCGATCACGCGATGCTGCACCGCTACGCGGCCGCGCCCTAGTTGTTCCGATACGCTGGGCTTCTGGTCCCCATGACAGTGGCCCGGAACCTGCCCGGATAGCAGAGGGGTATGGAGCGCCCTGCCCCGGGCCCGCCGATCCTTGATGGTCTTTGGCCGCTTTCTCGCCGGGAAGGCAGGGACGCTAGCCCGCACTGTTCTTCCGGCGGCAGAGGTCTCCGTCACCCTCGCGGCCCTTCGCCACAGGGGCTACTCCCGGGCCAGGCCGTGTGAAAACTCAAATTCATCACCGAAATTGGGGTACCAACAAAACACCCCTCCATGGGTGCCGATCGTGCCTCTGCGGCCTTTTGGCGAGGTCGGATTTTCGCAACGCGCCCTCTTGGACGAGTTTTCACACGGCTTGGGCCGGGAAAGAACTTGAGGAGGCCCTATATGGCCGGGGAAAGACCAGCAGGCGCCCCCAATATAAGCCGCCGCTTAAGGACGGTTACGACCCGAAGGAGACATCGGTCCGGCGCTTCACCGGAACGACGCGATTCATCTCGTAAGAACTAGGGGCTGTTGACAATTGCCGTTCCCGGTCCGATTACGGCCCTTTTCCGCGCTGACCGTGTTGCGGCTCGTCGCAATAGATCCACTATTGCTCCTCACCGCGCCTTGTCAGCCCGAAAAATCGCTCGCAATCCCGCTCGCTCAGACAAATGTCAACAGCCCCGAGAACCGACGGGACAGTCCATGGGCCTGTTCGCCGCATCTCCTTCCATTCCCCAGCCCGATGCGGTTCGGGCCGTCGATCGAGCAGCCTTTAATGAGCGAACGGATTCTCCGCCAGCTTGGCCCCTGGGAGCCCCGCTCACCCAGCCGAGCCCCACCGGCAGACGACGACTGGCTGCTCAACGGCTAGACCCCCTGACCCAGAAGCCCGTAACGGCTATCGCATCATGCTCTAAACTTGAGTGAAACGGTTGGGAACCGCGCACAGAGCCGTCGGGCGGGGCCAAGCGAAGCCGTCGACGGTGTCATCAAGGGGGATGAGGGAATGGTCCCGCGCCGCAAAGGTCACGAAAGACCGGCGTGAGCCACCGTTTCGGGAGCACTCGCCTCGGCTTCGTTTTCGGCGGCCGAAAGCAAATTCCGAGCCTTTTAACCCGCCAAGATAAAAATGAGGCGGGCAGCTACGAGCGGGGACTTGAGGAGACGCCGTCATGAATGCGACCCGTTTGGCGAACGCTGCTGTGCTGGTATTGTCGAGCGTGCTCGCTGCCTGCGGCGTTGGGGGTGGAGGGCAGACCGGACCGACGCACTGTGACGTTGCGCTTCTTGCCGGTAACGGCAACGCGCTCGCCGCGACGGCGTTCGCGCATGTCGGTGACCAGCCAGTTGGCGCCGCCGATATCAGCGACCATTACCTGCTCACGCGCCTCGTCGTCCTGTTTTACCCGACTGCGACGGTCGCCCAGGTCAATGCGGCAGGACTTGCGGTGG
Organism: uncultured Gammaproteobacteria bacterium; assembly: GCA_963775335.1. Taxonomy (GTDB): domain Bacteria; phylum Pseudomonadota; class Gammaproteobacteria; order Chromatiales; family Chromatiaceae; genus CAVQCX01. Next base: position 16,528 of record CAVZIJ010000001.1, on the reverse strand, counting down.
GTGCGCTCGCCATCACCTCGTCGGAGCCCGGGTCGACGCTGGTGGTGCTGCAGGTTCCGCGGCAGCCGGACGTGGCGGCCCTCAAGGCTCTCGCGCAGACGCTGGGGGCACAGCCCGGCGTGGCCTTCGCATGGGCCGGGGAGACGCCGAGTCCCTCTGTGCTGCCGGAGCTATCTGCGGGTGTGCCGGTCCCGCTGTCGGACCTCGATCAGCTGTTCGGCAATCGCTTTCCGCAGGCCTGGAACGCGCGCAACGCCACGCCGGCGGATTGCCTGCCGCGCTCCGTGGACGTTCTACGTCATGGACGTGTTCGGCGACCCGAACGCCCGGCCGAACTTCTTCTCCCAATTCGATGCATCGAGTTTCATTCCCGACCCCGACGGCACGAGTCCGGACCCTTATGGCCATGGTTACGATGTGGTCTCCACTCTGGCCGGCAAGTTCGACTTCGCTCCGCCGACCGGCGCCGATCCGTTTGCCGACTGCGTCATCGTCCACCAGTTTGAACTTGGCGGGCGCGAGACCGTTGACGGGATTCGCCATACGCTGGCTGCCGTCGGCGCCGAGCCCGCACCGAGGGTTATCCTGACCTCCTCGGTCGTCTTCCAGGACGATGGGTTTTGCGGCGCCAATGCCGACCAGAGCTGCGATGCCCAGAGCCTCGGGGAGACCGATCTTGCGGTCCTACAGGGCGTGATCGCCTACCGGGCCGCGGTTGCCGGCGAGTGGGCGAGGCTCCTCAATTCGGCGCCACTGGCGGACAAACTGCTCATGACCCAGTCGGCCGGCAATGTCGATGCGCTGCCCGATGGCTTCATGCCCCGCAACTACCTGGGCTTTCGCAGCGCGATGTTGAGCTCCCCGGCCGGCTTGGCGACCCATATCGCCAATCTGCAGGCGCTGCTGACCGACTCGTCGCTGTGGAGCTCCGCGACGATGCCCACGCTGCCCGACCTGACGTTCTCGAGCGTCTTGGCCAACACGCTGATCCAGTCCTCTTCCAGCCTCGCGCCCGGCAGTTCGGCCAGTCCTGCGAACCTTCTGGTCGTCGACAGCGGCACGAAGGTCGATGCGCCGGACCAGATGCGCCAGTCGGATTTCGACTTCCTGGGCGCCGACGTGCGGGCCGTGGGCCAGGATGTGGTGCTGGACAATGGCACCGTGAGTGGAACCAGCTTCGCGACCCCCGAAGTCGCCGGCCTTGCAGCGTACCTGTGGAATCTTTCTCCCGCCCTGGAGGCCCAGCCGGCCTCGGTCACGGCCTCGTTGATCAGACAGGTGAGCACGCTGACCAGCAACAGCCCCACGGTGCCCGTGGTGGATGCTTATGCAGCCGTGCTCCGCCTGGACAACCTCGCGGGCTGTTGCGCATCGCATCCCGGCGGCGAGGTGCGTTTTGGCCTTCTGGACGTCGACGGTGACGGCGGCTTTACTGGCCTGGACCTGCAGAAGTTCGCCGCTGCGTATGACCTCGCCAATCCGAACGCGCCATCCATTCCGGCGGCGCGCGACTTCGGCCGCTTCGACTTGAATGGCGACGGCTACACGGGCGGCATCATCACCGCGCCCTTCGACCTGGATCCCGTCGCGGGTGGCCCTCCTGCCATCGGCACGGTGACAGAGTCGATCGAGGGCTACACGATCAATTTCAACGAGGCGGCATTGTCCGACATCCAGATCCTCTGCTATTACGCGTATTCCCCGCTCTACGCCAGCGACAACGGCGGCCAGAACGACCAGCTCCGCACCAGCTTGCTGGGCCCCGACCACTGCGTCGGGGCCCGTCTCAATGTACAGCTCCCGGCGCAGATCAGCGGCGCCGCCAGCCTGGACGTGACCGTGGAGGTGCCGTCGTCCACCCCCGGACAGTACGTACCCGGGGAGAACCTGGTCGTGGACTTCTCGCCAACTTGCGCGACCGTCAATCCCACCAGCGGACGCACGAACGCCAATGGCGCCATTAGTACGACGGTGACGCCGAATACGGGCTGCGCCTTGGCCACGGTGGGTGTCGTGGCGCGGGCCGATGTTGGCACGACGCCCCTGGCGAGCACCACCGCCAGCACCAGTGCGGTGTCCCTGCCCCTCTTGTCGACATTTGCGACCGGGCTCGACGGGTGGACCGCGACCCCACCTGACGTACTGCCGTGCTTTAACCACGCCAGCTGGGATTCGTCGGGTTACGTAGCGCTGGACGGCGCGGACGACAGACCTGATTGCATCAAGAGTGAGGACATGCCCGATGGTCAGCCGAACTCGTCGATCAGCAAAGTGGTGTCGTTACCCGTTGATGCGACGAGCCTCGAGTTCGACGTCGCCGGCCACGACCGGGCGTCGCCCGACCATGTCGCGGACGGTGACCTCAGGATTCGCTTCGTCGACATCGATAACGGCGGCATGTCTACGACGGTGCTCGACTGGACGACGATCACGGGAGCCGCGTTCGTCGAGACCGATCCACCGCCGATCACCTTCAGCCATCGCGTGCTCGACATCTCGGCATTCGCGGGGAAGACAGTGAGAGTGTTTTTCGAGCAGGGAGACAACGGCCCTGGTGAGAACGAGCAGGTCTATCTGGACAACATCTACTTCCACTAGGGGCTGTTGACATTTGTCTGACCGAGGGCGATTGCGAGCGATTTTTCGTGCTGACAAGGCGCGGTGAAGAGGAATAAGAGGGCAAGGGTGTGGAGGTCAGGAGGAGTCCACAGGCCATGGCATGCAGAAAGAGACACACCGAGGAGCCCGGGAAGCCCCAAAGGCTACTGTACGAAGAGAAGAGATGAAGCTGCAGAGATGGGACACAAACGGGGAGGAGACCTCCCTTGATACGGCGTAGGCTCGGGCGAATTCTCGGCTCATGGACTGAGGAGGTAGGTGCAAGCCAGATGCTGCTCCTCTTGGCCGACAAGAGACCAACAGGCTTCTCTAATATAAGTCGCTCCTGAAGGACTGCTGTCGACCCTAAGCGGTCATCCAGTGTTCTGGCCTTCATGTCGTGTTTGTACTGAAGCCGGACATTTAGCTCCATGTGGCTATACGCGAACATCGCACCAGGATAGCCATCCCCGTTACACACCTTGGACGACTACGCTGACAGATCTTCACCGATATGCCTTGATAATTTAATGATAAACACAAATTGATCCGTTGAAAAATGACAATCCCCACACCTCCCTGTGCAGGGTTGTCTGTATTTCTGGCTCCGTTACTGGCTAGCGGCCGGTGCGGCTGGTTGTGCGGGTGCGGGTGCGGGTGCGGCCACCGGGGGAGCGTACCCATACGGCGCACCATACGCACCTGGATAGCCACCACCATAGCCACCATAACCCGGATAGCCACCATAACCCGGATAGCCACCATAACCATAACCCGGATAGCCACCATAGCCATAGCCATAACCACGCCCATAACCACGCCCATAACCACTGCCATGGCCGCTACCGCTCATGCTGAAGTCCATATTACCGGAGCCTTCACCCCAGCCCTCACCCGAGCTGTCATTACCCCAGCCGTTACTCCAGGGACCACCACCGCCCCATGGACTCCAGGCCTGCGCTGCCGCGAAAGGAATCGTCATGGTCCCGGCAATGGCAGTGGCACACAATGTTTTGGTCAGCTTACTCATAATCTGCTACCTCAAGTTGATCTGTAAGGAGATGTATACAGCAGGCCTGGCTCCCAGGTGTCCTGCGATCATCAACGGAGGGATGCTACCATAGCTGATTCAGCAATCAACCAATATCCGTTCTAGTTGAAATTAATCGCATTAGCCATGCATTTCAGTTCGGCAGCGTACATATGGCGAAAAGCTATCCCCAGAAAATACCTGGATTCAGGCACAGCCAACGCGCAAAAAGTGACGTTGGGCAGCAACCGTTCAGTCCAGACCGCTGCTTCCCCTGATCGGTCATCCGGGCCGCGGCAGTGCCCTGTTCCCAACATCTCTTGAGGGGATAACGGCGATGCCCCGCAATCCGCGTTAAGGCCGACCGTCTCATCCGGGCCTTACCGGCGCGCCGACCTCCTTTCAGCCCGTGGGCACGGAAAGGAAGTGCCTAGCGCTTGTCCGGCGAGGGAGCGAAGGAGTGGATCATCTCCGCCAGACCGGCGAGCTAACCGTAGCCCAGGCCGCCCAGACGGCCGGAGAGGCCGGATCGCTTGCTCTTGGGTCGCCCCATCGGGCCAAGGTGCTATACGGTCGGGAGTTGTCCCCGCGCCGAAGGTCCCGGCCCGAAGCGCCGGGCGACTTCAGAAGCGCTTCTTGAAACCGACGCTGACACCGTCGGGGAGGGCTTCCACCATGAAGGGGGTCTGTCGCGAATGGGCATACCATCCCGTTGCAGTTCCCAGCGCCCAGCCCGCGAGCACGTCGCTCTGCCAGTGTCCGTGGACCTTGACGCGCGCAATGGCGTCGTAAATAGGTATAGCCTCGAGACCATAGACCCAGGGCTGCTCCGGACCGTACTCGAGCACGAAGGGCGTGACCACCGAGGCCGCCAAGGTCACCTCCCCGCTGGGGAAGCTATAGTGCCCTTGCCCCGCGAAAAACTCGTCGGGGTCGGGGTCTTGGGAAGGGCGCGGGCGGGTGAATACATACTTCAGAGCGGTCGAGCTCAGCCCACCGATGACGCTGGCGTCGACCGATTGCCAGAAGGTCTTTCCCAGACGCGTGTCCGCGCCTTCCCACAGGGCGCCCGCTACTTCCACCGCGATCAGCCCGTATTCGAGGCCGTTCTGGTAGCTTCGGTTCCAGATACCGCTGTTGTCGTAGGTGACCAAGTGATCGATGCCGATCGGTCCGCCGGAGGCTGCGGCAGGCCCCGACGCGGCTACGAGCGGGCCGGTCACCAAAGCGGCGGAGCAGACCCGGAATATGACTCTCACGGGACATTGCGGGTGACTCATGGCGACGCTCCGGAGCGGACTGGACCGAACACTCGCTTTATACCACTGCCGGTGTCGCCCATGCCAAGCCGTCGATCAAGGTGGCGTTTGCTTCCCGGGCGCTCTTGCCGCCGCCCCGCCCCTCCCTCTTGTTAGAGAACGCAGCCGAAACCGGTATCCTGGCGAGGGTGGCTGCCTGTCTCCGCTTCAGGCCGCGCTGTTGCGTCCCCACGCCTGATGGCCGAACTGAGACAACCTTGCGGCATATGCTAGCGCCGCCTCCAATCCCACGGCGGCGCTGGGTGCGGCTGGGCCCACAGCCCAGATCTCTTAGCCCGCGCCTCGCCCTCGGTAAAGGTGGACCGCTCCCGATCCTCGGGGCTCTGCTCCTGGGCATACCGCTTGAAGTGCCAAACCCGGCTGACCGTCATCCGAGCCGGCCGCGCATCAATGTCCTGGGTAGGTACGCGACTCTGATAAAGGCCAGCCCGATGCAAGACCACCAGTCGCGCTCGATGGCTGGCGCCGATCACCCACCCCAGCCCTGCCGCATCAAGTCTTCAAGATCCCGGCGGGCCAGGACGGCCGCGCAGTCTCGCCAGGCGTCGCCGCTGGGCTTGATGGTGTCGTTGTAGCGCAGGTCGAAACCGGTGGCTTGGCGGCGCGCTTCGATGTACTGGTCCATCTTCTCGCCCAGGGTCTCGATGTCGTCGATCCATTCGTCCTTGATGGTGTCCGGTAGACCGCCGAACAGGTCATAGCGGTTTTTCATGCGCTCGGAGAGGCGCTCGTAGACCTTCTCGTCCACCGTGCCCTGGTGGACCAGGTTCAACATGTCCACGCTTGAACGGGCCTGACCGAAGCGCTTGATGCGCCCGATGCGCTGCTCCAGCCGGGTAGGGTTCCAGGGCAGATCGACGTTGATCAGGGTCCCCAGGGCCTGGAGGTTCAGTCCTTCGCAGGCGGCATCGGTCGCGACCATGATGCGAATGTCGTGGTCCGCGACCATCCGCTTCAGGGCTTCGCGGGCGATGCCGACCGCCTGCCCGCCTTGGTACAGGCGGCTGCGATCCGCGCCGGCATAGAGTCCGATGATCTCGCCCGGCAGCTCCGCCGCCAAGGAGTCGGCCACCCACCGGGCCGTGTCGTGGTATTGGCTGAAGATGATGCAGCCGAGATCCAGCCACCCCTCTTCGTTCAGGTAGTACCGGATCGCCTGGAGCTTCGGATCGTCGCTCATGCTGTTGAGGGCGGCGATCAGGCTTTCCAGGGCGCCGCGCTCCGCGTCGCTCTGGAGGTCCAGCTCGATCTCCTCGTCTTCGGTTTCTTCCCGGACCTGGCGCCCTTCGAGCAGGGTGCCCGCGGTGTTGATGCCGGCCACCACGCTGGAGCAGACCCGTTGCTCCATCAGGTTCTTCATGAAGCCCCCGCCCTTGCCGCGCCTGGCGAGCACCTTTCCGAAAGCGCGGGCTTCCTCGTAGGCCCTGTCAAACTCGGGCGTGGCTCGCAGGGCAATCCCCTGGAACAGGGCGTTGAATCGGTGCGGGTCCTTGACCAGACCCTCCTCCGGATGGACGTTGACGGCGATCTTATCGAGCAGCCCGCGGCTCTCCAGCGTCGCCCGCTTGCGCAAGACCACGTGGCGGACGAAGGGGTTCTCGCGCTGGAAGAAGGAGGCGCCGTCGATCACCCGCTCCAGCTCCGTTTCCAGATCGTCGCGGAGATCCCCAGGGAGCAAAGCCAGAGCGCCCGACAGATGCTCGGTGCGACGCAGACCGAGCTCCTCGCGCAGGTTGCGGAACAGGCGCCGCGCATTCGGCTCGTTGGTGGACTCCATGGTCGGCAAGGGCGAGCGGAGCAGCTGCCAACCGTAGTCGATGCCGTCCACGCGCTCCTCGCCGCTCATGATGGGCAGCACGCGCCCCGGGTTGTGCCAAGGGGAGAGATCGTTTCCAAGCACGAAGCCACTGCTGCCCCGGTGCAGCACCCCCACCAGATCCCACAGATCCGCGGCTCGGGTCTGGATGGGCGTCGCGGTGCCGAGCAGCACGTGGTCTGCCCGGCTGGCGATTTTGTGCATGAAGGCCAGCAGCTCGTTCGGCTCACCCGCCTTCTGCCCGTACCCCTGGCGAGAGCGTGCCTTATGGGCCTCGTCCAGGATGACCAGGTCGAAGGTCAGACCGGTCAGGTATTCCTTCTCCGTCGACGGTCGAACCATCAGCCCGGTGGACACAATCCCGATCCGCAGCGGACAGCGGGCGACGTGCTCCTCCCCGCTCGCGGAGATCGCACGCCCCTCGGTGTCGAGCCACACCTTGTGGCTGGAGTGCCAGCGGGCGCAGGGAATCCCGAGCTTGTCGATCATCTCGGTCTGCCACTGCTCACACAGGGTGGCCGGGGCGAAGATCACGACGGGTTTGCGGCGTCTCCCGGTCTTCTCGGACAACAAGCACAAAGTCAGGGCCGCCGTTCCGAGCGACAGCGTCTTACCCAGGCCGACCTCATCGGCCAGCAGCAGCCGGACCTGGCCATGATCGTTGTAGTGGCGCAGGCACTCAGTCACAAACCCCTGTTGCCAGGGTTGCAGCGCCATCCCTTCGCGGTACAGGGGTGACTCGATCAGGGCGGCGGGAGCGAGCGTGTCCTCGGCCTCGATATCCGGCAGAAGGACCTCGAAGCGCCGGCTGCGGCGCCGAACCTCGCGACAGACCGCGTCCGGCAGGGGCCGGGCCGCGTTCCACAGGTACTCGAACTCCGCCTCGATCCAGGCTACGCCCTCTGGCGAGTCGTCCTCCCAAAGGATCTCGTAGTGGCTCTGCCATCCATGGCGGGTCTCGTTCATGGAGCCAATGAAGCCGACCTTGCGCCCGTCGGCCCACTCGATGACCCCGGCCTTGCCGTGGACAAAGCCACAGACGCTGTCCGGCGCGACCCGGATCACCTGGCCGCGCTGGGCCAGGAAGGCGTCGAGACGCTGGTAGCGTTCCCTATTCAGAAGGGACTCGGCCTCGATGGAGCGCTCGTTCCAACGCCCGAGCATCCGCGCCTCGCGCAGTTGCGCGACCTTCAGGTCCTCCGGGGAGAGGTCCACGTTGCAGACAATGCGCACGTCCGGGATCGGCTCCAGCCACTCGTGGGCGATCTCAAACAGCGAGCTGGTGAAGTAGCCAGCGATGCGTCGGTAGCTGCGTGCGCCTTGGAGCTGTTCGGACAGGAAGCTCCGGTCCAGCCGATGGGTCCGGGAGGACAGGCGGCGGATCATCCGAATGGGCACTCAACCAGAAGCTTGGGGGCCTGCTTGAAGTCACCCCAGCGGTTGGTCATACCAGGATCCCTGAAATCTCGATCACATCCGCAAACCGCTCGAAGTCCTTGGTGTTGTGCGTCAATAGACAGGGAATACCGTAAGCCAGCATGGTGGCGACGATATTCGCGTCGTGGACTTGCTTCCCGCCGATCTCGAAACCCGCCATCAACTTGATGAGCTGCTCGGTCACGGCGGCGGTATCGTCCGCCACTTGAAACCGTTCCTCCAGATACCGCACCCGCTCGATCACGACATCCGGCGTAGACGGCTGGGCGAATGTCTGTGGGCGGGTGCGCGCGGCGGTGAACTCACGCAAGACCTGCCGACTGATCCAAAGACGCCGCCCGGTCTGATAGGCATCCTGAAGCGACTTGAGCGCTGCTCCGTGGAACGGCGCCATCGCCACATTGGCGTAGATCAGGACATTGGTATCGACAAACAGCGGCTCAGCGTCCGTCATCGCCGTACATATGCTCTCGACGCAAGCTCAAACTCTCTGGCCAGGGACCGAGGTCATCCACAGGAAAATCCAGAGGAGACTTGTCCACGGCCATTACCTTTCGGCGCTTCGCTCGCGTCTTCAGGAAGTCAACAAAATCCTCAACTTCGGCAATACGCTCACGCGGAAGCGCCTGAATCTTCTTCATCAAGGTCTGTACGATTTGTATAGATGTAGCCATGATGGATACCTGTTTTCACTGTTGCTTCTTGCTCCCACGCACCAGCGTGGGAGCAAGCCCCGAACAGCGGGATGCGCCGTTAGGCGGCATCTGTAACCACCCGCTCGATCTGCAGAGGGTAAATTCCGCTCTTCTGCGCATCCAGGATGGTAATCTCGCCAACCCCATCGGCCGTATAGCCAAGGTTAATGTTCCAGCCCACAGACTCATCGCGCAGAATGGTGCCCTTCGAGATCTCGATGAACAGGATGTCATCCTCTTCATAATATACGATCCTCATCTCCGTACCTTCGTGTCTCCGTGACAGCATTTACTCATTGTAACCGCTGGTGGCGGATGCGGCTGGCGATGGCCTCGGCGGCGCGGCGTATCTCGGGGGCGCGGGACTTGGCGGCGAGAAACCCGGCCATGTCGATCAGCAGCGGTCGCCGGTGCAGGTAGTCAACAACGGCGTCGCGCAGGTTGGCCATCACCACCTCCGGCTCCTTCTCGGCCAAGAGCTCCTGGATGGCGACGATCAGCGCCCCGATGGGCGTCGGGCCGATCTCGGTGCGGTCGGTGAGATCGCGCGGCTTTAGCTCGGTGACGGACTTCAGGCGCGCCGCGTTGGGCTTGATGCTGGCCATCACCGCCGCGTAGTCCTGCACCCGGAAGGCCTTGGCGAAGTTCTGGTAGTTGTCGAGCTTCGACGCCCCGGTCGTCTCCATGTCCAGCATGCGCAGATAAAAGCGCTGGATGCCGCCGATGGCCGCCCAGGTCTCGCGGTCCAGCCCCTCCGGGACCAGCAGGCTGTTGGCGGTCTCTGCGGCCTGCTCGACGATCTCGTCGACCACCGTGGACTCCCCCTTGCGCCGCGGGCGCAGGGCAAAGGCCGTCACGTCCTCGCCGCCGATGCTGGTGTAGCCGGTCAGGACTTTGAGTGCCGCCGCGTACCCGGCCATCTGCAGGTCGGAGTCGTTGAACACCGGCGTTCCCATCCGGGCCTCGGTCTCGGTGTTCAAGTGCAGCATCTGCCGGATCTGGGCGTCCACCTCCCGCTTCACCTCGGGTAGGATGCGCTGCTTGAAGCCGGGGCGCTCACCTGCCAGGCGCTTGCGCAGCATGAGGATCACGGTCCCCTGTACGTAGCCGCCTTTCTTCAGCTCCGAGGTGGTCTCGGTGGCGATATACCAGGCCCCGACCACCTGGAGCCCCGAGGCCCAGAAGATCCCCACCATGTCGGACCAGACGCCGGTGTCCTGGTGCGTGAACATCACGCATTGCATGCCGTTGTCCGGCATGTGGACGGTCATGGCCTTGTAGGCGTCCACCATGCCGCGGCGGAAGTCGTCGCCGGAGCCCTTGATGGCGAGGTCGCGGCGGGAATCCCAGGTCCATTGGTCGAAGGGCGGCGGTGGGTTCTTACGGAGCCAGGCGATGAAGTATTCGGTGATTTCGTGGTACATCACTGCGTCGGCGTAGGGAGGATCGGTTACCCAGATATCCGATACTGCCTGAAGCAAATTCGCCGGTCTCGTGACAGTCACCGTTTCGGATTCGATGGCATAGTGTGGTGCGGGCGCACGGGCGAGAGAACAAAGATGTGATGCACTCTTGGCGCCAAAGTTATAGATAGTGTTCAGCGCTTGATTGGTGAAGGTTCCCATGGCCTGCGGACTTGAACCCGCGTGACCCGCGTCCCAACGGCATAACCGCGAAGCATAATCTAATCCTCTCGGCGTCAGAAGAAACGTTGACGGAGCTTTTGAAACCTGACGAAAGAGAGAGTGCGTCAGCAACTGCCTCGGAGTGAATAAGTGGTGCCAGGTGTTCCAACCTCTGGCGATAACAAGATCGCGACCTTGGTAACGCGGAGGCCCGCCAACTTCGATGGCCATATCCGGAACATACCCCTCGGCCTGCCAACTGGTAAGGTTTTCGGAGACGATTGCATCTACCCGGCCCTCTCGTTCGAGGTCCGCAGCAGCCACGGCCGAAAAAAATGTTTCTGGCCGGGGCCTGTCGAGGGACTGCCGGGTGATCCATTGAATGCAATAGAGCCGTTCCTGAAAGATGTCGTCTGCACGCGGCTTGAAGTCGTTCTTCCCCCAGCGGCGCAGTCGGTTCGCAATGTTCCCGTCGGCATCCCGATAGTCCCCGCGCAGTGTCTTGATGGGCGTGCGGTAGGTCTTACGTTCCAGCTCGTAGACCAGATTTCCGTCTCGGACCGTCCCCTGCTCGGCCGCTTTCATGTCGGCGGCGGACACGCCGGTCAGTATCTGGATGTCGAAGCGCTTGTTCCCGTGATCGGGGACGAGCTTTGCAACGACGCTGCGCGTCTTTGAGATAACCCAACTCGGCGCCATCGGCACCATCCAGCCGGTCTCCGGGCAGCGGGTCTCCAGACAATAGAGATAGGCCTTGGCCCGGTTCCCCTGGCTGTCGTGCTCGATACCGAGCGCCGTGATCTCCCGGTCCACTGCTTCGGCGACCTCCCGTTGTGCCCGCTCGATCTCGGCGCGCTTCTCCGGCGAGGCGCCGATGATGTTCAGCGCCCCCCAGGTCAGCATGCAGGCGATGGGGTTGAGGTCCGAGGCATAGACGTTGCAGCCCAGCCGGGCAGCCTCGAAGGGGATGGAGCCGCCGCCGCAGAAGGTGTCTCCGACCCGCGGCCTGTGGCCGTAGCGCAGGATGCCCAGTTGCTCGACCAGCTCCTGGTGGGAGTGGGCCTTGATGCCCAGGTGCCCCAGATGGGCGTTCACGGCAGGCCAGATCGGGGCGTAGAGGGCAGTCTGATCCAGATCCTCTGGTCGCTTGCAGAGCCCGGCGCGCTCCTCGTAGGTGGGGTAGGTCGCGAGGGCCTTGGCCAGGAGTTTCAGCTTGTCGGCCTCGTCGATGCCCCGCCGCCAACGGATAGTCAGTCCGGGGTAATCTTCGACATCCAGCGGAAACTGCGCGCCTTCGATTTCCTCGGCATCCTCGGCACCGCCCTTGAACGTGGCCGCGAACCAACTACAGGGTTCGCCAGCTCTATACGGCGGGCAATCTCCGCCGGGCTGATCTTCGGCTCACGCCGCGCCAGTCCGCCCTCGTCGAAGGCCATCAGTTTCTCGAAGATCTCCAGGTCCTTCTCGGCGTCGTCGGTCTGCGGCAGCAGGCTGCCAAGCAGAATGGCCCGCACCAGGATCAGCGGTTTGCGCCCCTTCCAGTAGGAGCCAAGCGCCGTCAGCGTCTGACCCGCGCCGGCCTTGCGCTCGCGCTGGGCCTCGAATGAGACCTTCTGCGCCGGAAACACCGCCTCGATCAGCGCTGGGGCGTCCTTCAGCGCAAAGGGCTGAAGCCTGCGTTCCTCGTCCGCCGGATTGGTCCGTACTTGACTCGTCATTGACCTGCAATTCCAGAATAATGAGCTCTCACGGAGACACGGAGACGCAAAGAAGAAATTCGAACACCGCCCGTCTCTTTCCTGTCTTGCTCCGTGTCTCCGTGTCTCCGTGAGAGGCATTCTTCATCGTTGATATGAGATCGTAGGTCGGGTTAGCGCAGCATAACCCGACAGTCGCGGCACGCGTCGGGTTACGGTGCGCGTCGCAGCCATCCAAGTACTCCGGCCTCTGACACGCGCGCCTAACCCGACCTACGCGCTTCAGCGCAAAGGGCTGAAGCCTGCGTTCCTCGTCCGCCGAATTGGTCCGTACTTGAGTCGTCATTGACCTGCAATTCCAGAATAATGAGCGCTCACGGAGACACGGAGACGCAAAGAAGAAATTCGAACACCGCCCGTCTCTTTCCTTTCTTGCTCCGTGTCTCCGTGTCTCCGTGTCTCCGTGAGAGGCATTCTTCATCGTTGATATGAGATCGTAGGTCGGGTTAGCGCAGCATAACCCGACAGTCGCGGCACGCGTCGGGTTACGGTGCGCGTCGCAGCCATCCAAGTACTCCGGCCTCTCACACGCGCGCCTAACCCGACCTACGCGCTTCAGCGCAAAGGGCTGAAGCCTGCGTTCCTCGTCCGCCGGATTGGTCCGTACTTGAGTCGTCATTGACCTGCAATTCCAGAATAATGAGCGCTCACGGAGACACGGAGACGCAAAGAAGAAACTCGAACACCGCCCGTCTCTTTCCTTTCTTGCTCCGTGTCTCCGTGTCTCCGTGAGAGGCATTCTTCATCGTTGATATGAGTCGTGGTCTGGGCCCTGCCGCTCCGGTGGCGGCTGGCGAATCCAGTCTTCCAGGGGCAGGCCCGGAAATCGGCGGAAGTGTCGGAGGTTGCCGGTTGCCAGCTCGGCACCGCGGGCGAGGGCGATGGTCGCGATCATCAGGTCGGCATCGGCAAGGGTCTCGCCGGCGCGGCGCAGGGCGGCCTTGTGTTGGCCGAACTGCCGAGCTGCCGGTCGATCCAGCCCAACAATGTCGAGCGTGCTCAAGAGGTCCGCGACCAGCGAGCGGGCCTGGTCGGGCTCCGCAGACTTGGCGGCGCCGTATTCCAGCTCGCAGGCCGTGATCCAAGTGGTGACGACCCGTGAGCTGGTGTGCCGGCGCCACTGCAGCACCCGCGGATTACCACGCAGGATCTCGACGCAGACGTCCGTGTCCACCACCTTCACAGATCGACCTCGCGGCCTTCGGTACGTGCATCGTAGATGTCCGAGACCATGGTATCCAGCGCCGCATCGCCGCCGGGCCAGCGGCCACCCAATCGCTCCCAGGCGACAAGCTGCGCATCCCGCTCGGGCGCGACGAGGCTCGCGGGGACTGTGCCGGCGTCGGAAGCAAGGGCCTGCTCCAGCAGCAGGATCGCCTCGCGGTTCAGGCTTCGCCGATCGGTGGCCGCGCGTGCACGCAACCGCTCCATCAACGGGATCGGAATATCCTTCAGGGTGAGCGATGGCATGGGATCGACCCCGCTGATCGGCTTGGTTGCAACCATATTGGTTGCGCCCCCGGGCACGAGTCAATCCCGGCCACTGTCTGAGGCTTGCCCTCTCCTGGGTCAGTCCTCGAACAGCGGAAGTGTTGCCCGTCCCCCCTGCCCCTCGTCGCCCGACAGGCGCCGGGGCTTCAGCAGCTCGTTCTGGGCCACATCCCCCAGGGCATAGCGCAGGGCGACCCGCCAGCCATTGTCCGCGTCACGAACACTGCCGGTCGCCATGGCGGTCATGCCGAACAGCCACCAGCGCTCCTCCGGCCGCAGCGCGAGCCAGTTTCGCACGGCGATGCGGATCTTCTCGGGCTCCAGCCGCTCGATAGCCCAGGCCAGGACGCACAGTTCCTTGCCAAGCAGGCGGTCCACCGGGGTGTCCCCGACCTTCCAGGTGCCGATGGCCAGGTTGTGCTCGTTGAGCCGCGCATTGAAGGCGCGTTGCACCTCGGCACGAATGGCCGTCCAGCGGTGCCGCTCCAGCAGGACGCGGTCGATGACCTGCTCCCGGGCGGTCTCGGAGCCCATCCCCAGGTGTTCACAGATCAACACCGGCGCCGCGTTGCCACGCGCGATCTGGACCACGAAATGGTGGGGATCGGAGGTCGCCGGAACACCGAAGCCCAGGGTGCGGTGGGCGTACCCGACGCGCTCAGGCCGGCTCACTTGAATGTTCTCTCACGGAGGCACGGAGGATGAAAAAAGAGTGAGAGCGAATTGGCTCGGGGCATCTGTTTCCTTCCGGTTGAGCAACAAGCAAGAAAAACAGTTCTTGAATAACCGATGCTCTTCTCCGTGTCTCCGTGTCTCCGTGTCTCCGTGAGAGAATTCCTCGTCATTGGATTCGTCCGTGGATGATGCGCGTGATGCCGTCCTTCATCAGGGCTTCACCGAAGTTCAGAAGATATCCGACCTTCATGCCCGTCAGGCGCAGGTAGGTGAGCAGCTGCTTCTTGTGCGCATTCGTGACGCGCTCGACCGACTTGAGCTCCAGGATAACCTTGCCGTTGACGATCAAATCGGCTCGGAAACCCTCTTCAAATCGAATGTCATCGTAGACGATTGAAATAGGCACCTGCCGCTCAACACTCAAACCCAGCTTTTCGAGCTCATAGGCCAATACGGCCTCGTAGACGCTTTCCAAGAGCCCTGGTCCCAGGCGCATGTGCAGTTTTACAGCACAGTCAACGATGTTGGCTCCGATCTCGTTCTCATTCATCGTTGCTTCGCAATCTCCGTGTCTCCGTGCCTCCGTGAGAGACTCTTCATTCCTCCTGGATCACGTCGCCCGATGTCAGCCCGAAGCCGGCCACCTCGGCAAACTCCTTGAGCGCAAATCCGTCCCCAAAGGAGACGCCGCCCCTGATCAGGATCTGCACCGCGGCCTGCTCGTCCCCCAGCGCCGCCCGAATGCCACGGATCGCGGTCTCGATAGCGGCGGCTGTGAGCTCGCGGTCGTTGAAGCGGATCTGAACCGCGCTCTCGCCTTCGCCCAGGATGATCTGAACCCCACGCAGCAGGGTGTCGCAGCGATCCTTGAAGCGCTGAATGAAGTTGAACACCTTGTCTGTGGTGTCGTAGAGACCCGCTTGGACGCAGCGAGCCGCGCCGGCTTGCGGTCGTCGATGATGACGCGGTCGTCGCCATCGGACGGGATCTGGATCTTGGCGCTCTTCTCCACCTCGCCGGCCTTGGCCGCGATGAGGATGGTGCAGCCCTTGGCCGGCACCGCGAAGGGTTGGGCGTAGAGCGTGCCCTCCTTGGGGTTGGTGCCGTCCAGGGTGTAGCGCAGCTCCGCCGCCGGGGTGCAGCGCAGCTCGACCTTGCGGGTGTCGGCGACCTTGTGGACCTCGTGGCGGACGGTGAGGTCCGCGGTCCAGCGGGTCGGCTCGCCGACCTGGTACTTGCCGGCGCTATCGACCGCGATGAAGTACAGGGTCGCGGCGTCGGTGCGGTAGTCCTCGAGGTCGTGGACCTGGTCGTCCTGAGCGGACACCGCGGCGCTCTTGCCGACATAGACGCGCGGGCTATCGCCGGCGTTGCGCGGGGTGAGCGACAGGCTGGTCTCGCCGCTGTCGCGGTTGGTCCCGAGCGGTGTGACATTCACCGAGGTCCTTTCGGCCGGAAACGGCCCCTTCTCGATGTGACCTTCGGGGGTCTGGCGCCAGCGGCCCTGTTTGAGGGCCTCGTCGCGCAGCATCTCTAACCCCCTTGCCCCGGGCATCCAGGGCCAGGTGGATCGGTCTTGGCGCGCATCACCAGATCTCTCCAGGGGATACGGCGGTCCTTGGCGGACCACAGGTAGGTCTCGGCCATGGCCCAGTAGGCCGGCAGCTCGTCGGCCATATCCAGGGCGAGCTTGTTGTCGCAGCGTCCACTGGCCAGGAGCTTCTCGATCTGGGCCTCTGCGGCATGCTCGCCTTCACCAAAGCTCAAGCCGTTGTCGATGGTGGCCATGACCAGCTCACCGTGATCACTCCCGGCGCCCCCGGGGAAGAACAGCCGGTTGTAGGCGCCAGAGACCGCTTTGGTGAAGCGCTCGGCCAGCTCTTCGAGCTTGTCGCGGGCCTCTTCGTACAGGGTGTCGCCGGGCTTGAGGTTGGCATGGATCTTCTCGACGGCGTACAGCTCCCGCAGTCGCGCCTCCACCTCGTTCGCGAGGTGGCTGTCGTTGCCCGACAGGATCAGAACGTTGTTCTTCTCCTGCTGGAACTCGAAGAAGTTGCGGATCGTCTCCGGGGGGTGCGTCCGTCG